>JAQUAI010000014.1 GCA_028687335.1 Gallionella sp. | reverse complement strand
CTCCTCTTGGTGAATGAGGCGGATTGCCTCGCTTACCAAGTTAGGGAAACAGAACCGCTGTTTCAATACCTTCAATCAAACACTGCAAGATGGTCGGAGCGCCCAATACCGCGAAGCGGTTTAGTCCAAGACTTAATATCAGCCAGCGGATGATCCGTTTTTTTTCCGAAAATACTCGATAACATCCGCAACTCCTCGGCACACAAGATTGCAACGCGTGGCAATATACTCCATCAAATCCAAACGGAAAACTTCCGAATCCGCCCCGTTATGCAGCCCCATACGCCCGATATTAACTATTTTCCGCCTGTCGAACTCGCGCTGCGCGAACCCAATGGCCTGCTTGCCATGGGCGGCGATCTCACGCCAAAACACCTACTGGCGGGATATCGGCAGGGTATTTTCCCCTGGTTCAGCCCGGGTGACCCCATCCTGTGGTGGAGCCCAGATCCGCGCATGATTCTGATTCCGAGCGAATTGCATATTTCACACTCTTTAACCAAAACACTGCGTAAAAACACCTTTACCGTACGTACCGACACGGCTTTTGAGCAAACCGTACGCGCCTGTGCAGCCCCTAGAGCGGGAACGAACGGCACTTGGATCGTGGACGATATGATCGCTGCCTATTGCGAACTCCACCGTTTGGGTTATGCACACTCAGTGGAAACATGGCAAAACGACGAACTGGTCGGCGGCTTGTATGGCGTGGCCTTGGGGCGCGTCTTTTTTGGCGAATCAATGTTCAGCCGCCGAACCGACGCATCCAAATTTGCACTGGCACAGTTATCGCGCCAGTTGCAAAAGTGGGACTTTGGCCTAATCGATTGCCAGATGCACACCCCGCACCTAGCCTCACTGGGCGCACGTGAAATTGCGCGCACCGACTTCGTCTCCCGTGTGCGGGAATTGGTAAACTGTGCGCCCGTGACCGACTGGCATTTTGAATCCGCCTCCTATCCATGAGCTTGCTCAATGACATCCCGCTCACTGCCATCCAGCTCTATCTGACGGCACCCTACCCGTGCAGCTATCTGGATAAGTTGCAGGCACGCTCGCAAGTTGCCACACCCGGCTTTCTAATAACCACGCCGGTCTATTCCGAACTAGTACGCCACGGTTTTCGTCGCAGCGGCACCTTCACCTATCGCCCGCGATGCGACGACTGTCAGCAATGCATACCGATGCGTATTTTAGCTAATGAGTTCCAACCCTCCCGTTCGCAACGGCGCAGTTGGCGGCAACACCATAACCTGACCATCAATCTGCTTCCCTTGCAGGATAAACCGGAATATTTCGAGTTGTACCACCGCTATCAAACAGCCCGTCACCGCGACGGCGGCATGGGAGACGACAACCCGGAGCAATACCGCAATTTCCTGCTGCAAAGCCATGTTGATAGCCTGTTGGTTGAGTTTCGCGAAAATGAAGTGTTGCGCATGGTAAGCATCGTCGACGTATTAAGCGACGGACTGTCTGCGGTGTACACCTTCTACGACCCAGATCAGGAAAACAGCAGCTACGGCACCTTCAACGTGCTGTGGCAAATTGAGCTGTGCCGCAAACTAGAACTCCCCTATTTGTATCTCGGCTATTGGATAGCGGCCTCGCGTAAAATGGCCTACAAGACTCGATTCACTCCGGCAGAGGGTCTGGTTGCCAATAGCTGGCAACGCCTTCCAATAGCGGAAAACCATAAACCATGAAAATCAGATTGGCCTTATTCGTCGGCCTACTGCTCGCGCTTCCTTATCTCGGCCTGCTGCTCAGCGGCGGCGAATGGAGCGAGCTGAGTATCGGCGCGTCATCAAACAGCGACTTGCTACCTGCCGTTTTCGCTCTGCTCGTTATTACTGCCATTTTTCTGTTCAGCAACTTATTGCTGGGTGCGCGAAACGGCCAAGACCCGCTACGTTCGCAACGCGGTTATTTTCTAGCCGCCGCGCTGGGCGGTACCGCACTCGGGTGGCTGCTAACTTATCTCAATCACCTCAATCCGGTTTGGTTGGGCGATGGTCAGCGTGATGCGGCTCACATCATTTTATACAGTCTGATCTTCGCCGCCTTGCCACTAGCAATACTCGGTTTGCGCGCACTGCTTGGTTCGTTCAGTACGATACTCAAGCGCCTAGCAAACGCACCTAAATTCCCCGTACCCACAGCCAACACGGTCGCATTTACGCTTGCTCCTTTGGCTTTACTCGGCTTGCTGAGTGGGGCGGTTTGGCCATCGCAGTTATTCTGGCTGTTCTGGCTATCTCCCTTATTGCTATTAGTCGGCTTACAACTATTTTGGAACGAAAGTACCGTATTTGACGGATTAGCTCAGGGCGATTGGGGACGCATCATCTGCGCCTCGACAGCTGGGCTGATAACCGGCAATTTCGCCATGCTGACATTCGGTTTGGCTGGCGGTGAATTACAATTAGAACTGTACCAACCTGCTTACATTCAGCTGGGTTTTGCCGCATACGGTCTACTCGTACTGCAACTCGGCGATGTCATTGCCGAAGCATGGCGCGGCAAAAAACGCGGCGAAGTGTTCCGCAAAAAAACTTTCCCCATTCCTGTTGTCGTCAAAAAATGAATCCCTATTCTCTACTGCGCCCCGCGTTATTTACGCTTAACCCCGAAACCGCTCACAACGCCACACTCAACACTCTGAATACCGCCCAGCGTCTCGGGCTTACCGCACTATTACCGCGCCCCGCCAGCGATCCGCGCACGGTGATGGGCATCACTTTTCCCAACCCAGTCGGCCTCGCCGCTGGGCTGGACAAGAACGGCGATTGCATCAATGGCTTGTCCGCACTCGGTTTCGGCTTCATCGAAATCGGTACGGTGACACCCCGTCCGCAACCGGGTAACCCGCAGCCGCGCCTGTTTCGCCTGCCGGAAGCTCAGGCCATCATCAACCGCATGGGCTTTAACAATCACGGCGTAGATACGCTCATCGCCAATGTCGAACGGGCAAAATTCAAGGGCGTGCTGGGTATCAACATCGGCAAAAACGCCGCCACGCCAATTGAAAATGCGGCAGACGATTATTTGATTTGCCTGCGCAAGGTCTATGCACACGCCAGCTACATCACCGTCAACATCTCTTCGCCCAACACCAAGAACCTGCGCCAGTTGCAGGGCGGCGACGAACTCGATGCTTTGCTCGCACAACTCAAAGCCGAACAGGAACAACTCGCTGCTGCGCAAAGCCGCTACGTACCGCTGGCCGTGAAAATCGCGCCCGACCTCGACACAGAACAAATCAAACAAATCGCCGCTCTACTAACCAAACATCGCATCGACGGCGTGATCGCCACCAACACCACGTTGGCGCGCGATGCCGTGGCGCATCTGCCGCACGGTAACGAAACCGGCGGACTAAGCGGCGCACCGGTGCGCGACAAATCCACCGCTGTCATTCGCCTGCTCGCTGCAGAGTTGGGCAACGCACTGCCCATCATCGGCGTGGGTGGTATTCTCAGCGGACAGGATGCACTGGAAAAAATTCAGGCTGGTGCGGCATTAGTTCAACTTTACAGCGGCCTCATCTATCGTGGCCAAGCACTGGTTGGAGAATGCGCAGCTGCAATCAAAAACACTCACACATAAAGGAATCAACATGCCAACGAACAAAACCAAAGGCTCCGACAGCGAACGCAAAGTTCTAGAGCACGCCCATCGCGGCTTGCAACTCATCACCGAATACAAGCCCAAGCTGATGGGGAAAATTCAAGCATTCATGGCCGAAGCGATGCAACCCGGCGTGTTGGATAAGAAAGAAAAAGAACGCATCGCGCTCGGCATGGCGCTGACACAGCAATGTCATTACTGCATCGCCCTGCATGTGCGCTCCTGCAAAAATGCAGGCGTCACATTGGAAGAAATCATGGAAATTTGCGCCATCGGCATCATGATGGGCGGCGGCCCAGTACTCACCCACATGGCCGAGGTAGAACGCGCTTTGAACGAGTTTTATCTCGATGAAAATGGCGATCCGGTTTAAATTTTAGTGAACGACTCCTTTGCGGCACTCTCCCCCGACCTTGTCCTGAATGCACTGGAAAGCATCGGGCTGCGCTGTGATGGGCGCATGCTTGCGCTGAATAGTTACGAGAATCGCGTCTATCAAATCGGCATGGAGGACGGCCCGCCGCTAGTGGCCAAGTTCTACCGCCCAGCACGCTGGTCTAACGATGCCATCCTAGAAGAGCACGCGTTCGTGCAGGAGTTAGTCGCACACGAACTGCCAGTTGTACCGGCACTCACGCTGGCGGAAAACACGCTGCATGAATTCGACGGCTTTCGCTTTGCCGTTTTCGCCAAACACGGCGGGCGTGCGCCTGAACTGGAAAACCGCGACACACTGGAATGGATGGGGCGATTCCTTGGCCGCATTCACGCCATCGGCGCAATCAAACCCTTTCAGCATCGCCCCACGCTGAGCGTTGCCAGCTTTGGCACGGCACCGCGCGACTACCTGTTATCCCATGACTTCATTCCGTCCGACCTGACGGCGGCCTATCACAGCGTAGCCGAGCAAGCGCTGTCCGGCGTGCAGCATTGCTTTGACCGCGCGGGCCCGACAACCGCGCTGCGACTGCATGGCGATTGCCATGCCGGTAATGTGCTGTGGACGGATGATGGCCCGCACTTTGTCGACTTCGATGACAGTCGCATGGGGCCAGCGATACAAGATTTATGGATGTTGCTTTCAGGTGAGCGCGAAGACCGCATCAGACAACTCGCCGATGTGCTGGCAGGTTACGAAGATTTTTTTGATTTTGATCCGCGCGAACTTCACCTGATTGAAGCACTGCGCACACTGCGCCTAATGCATTACTCAGCATGGCTGGCGCAACGCTGGGACGATCCCGCATTCAAACAAGCTTTTCCATGGTTTAACTCACAGCGCTATTGGCAGGACAGAATACTGGAGCTGCGCGAACAGGTCGCTCTGATGCAAGAGCCACCGTTGTGGTCTAACTGAGAAGCTCCCCGCTCAGCTTACCGTGCAATTGCGACCAGCTGCTTTGGCGGCATATAGATTGTCGTCAGCCCGAATCAGCAAGGACTCCAACGTGGGGGTATCGGATTGTTTTTGTGCCACGCCGATACTGGCAGTCATACGCAGTAGCGAACCATCGGATAATTTCAATCCTTCCGCAAGAACGTTCAGACGCAGCCGTTCTGCGCACTGACACGCATCGGCCAAGGACGTATCAGGACAAATCACTACAAACTCTTCGCCACCGTAACGACACACCACATCTTGCGTGCGTGCCGCATGGCGCAAAGTTATTGCCACCAGCTTCAATGCCTCGTCCCCGATCTGATGTCCATGCTTGTCGTTAATCGACTTGAAGTGATCAATATCCACCATCAGACATGACAACGCACGATCACCGCGCTGGGTCAGTGCCCATTCCTGCTCCAGTCGTTCCATCGCAAAACGGCGGTTAGGCAAACTGGTTAGCGCATCGGTCAGCGCCTGACGCTGCAAACGTTCGTTGGCTTCAGTCAAGTCTTTGGCAAAACGCAATAACTGTTCTCGGTCAAACGCCAACTCTTCCTGCAACTGAATCACCCGTTGCGCAGCGCGCAAACGGGCAAAGAAAATTTTGGGGGTCAGCGGCTTGAGCAGATAGTCATCCGCGCCCGCCTCGAAAGCCTCAACCAATTTATCCGCCGACTCCTGCACCGTTACCACGATGACATAAATCTCTCGATGCTGTAGCTGGGTACGCAACTCGCGACACAACTCCAGCCCGCTCATTTTCGGCATCACCCAGTCGGTCACCACCAATTGCGGACGCACGCGTTCTATCAGTTGCAATGCTTCTTCGCCGTTGGCTGCGATACTTACTTGATGTCCTGCCGACTCCAGCATTTTTACCAGCAGAGTCCGCATCACACGGTCATCTTCCACGACCAACACGCGCATTTTGTAATCCAGATTCGCATGTGGCCATTGCGGCACAACAGTTTCTTCCGGCACATCATCATCCAGCGCAAATAACTCGGAGAAAGCGGGCAATGTGCGTGCGCCCATATTGAGCAAGGCCACCCACTCCGGCCACTCACGCGCGCATGCGTCCGCCACCTCAATGAGCGTCTGTTGCTCAATGGCAAAACGCGCGGCATCGGTACGCAAACGCCGCAACGGCACAGAGCGGTCGCCCGGTTCCGCCAGACTAACTTCGGCAATCAATGCGCCCAAATGCAGAATATTAAGCAGCTTCCATTCGCGCGAGCCTTCGACCACGCGACTACTTTCAGGCTGCGGATAATCGTGCACCAGTGTTTGAAACAGTGCGGGGAAATGCATATCAGCCAAAATAGCTGCGCTCAACTCGGCCTGTTCAAAACCAAACTGTTCAATTTCTTGTCGATACAAAGCATCCAGATCGTTCTTATCTTCTCGATCAATTAAATTTCCAAAAGCATCGGGGTAAAGTGTGGCCAGTGCCAACTTCCCTATTCCGCCCAGCAAACCGAGTACAAATATCTCCTCCATTGCTGCAAGACGGGTACGCGCGGCCAAATGACGCACGGCAATACCAGTCAACAATGACTGCGCCCAAAAGCGTCCGTAATTAAATTGTTTGCACGGCCCGTGCTGGTGATCAACTAACAGAGCAATGCCCAGCACCAACTGACGCAAAGCCCGCGCGCCGAGTACCGTCACCGCATCGGAAATCGTCACCACCGGACGCGACGGATTAGCCATCAGCACATTGGCGGCCTTGATAACTCGAACCGATAACGCCGGATCGCTGCTAATCAAACGCACGATGTCATAATTCGATGCGTTTTCGCGCTGAGTCAGATTAATAACCTCAAGCGCCACCCCCTTAGGCGTGGGTAAACGTCCTGCCAGCTTCAAGGAAGCCAGCGTATTTTCTTGTATAGGCATGTCGGTACTCCTTACCGGATGACGCATTGTATGCCGCAAACCGTAATCCATAAACGGCTTAAAAAGCCCGCTTGAACATCATGTGATTTGTTATCATCCGCCGCAGATTTCCATAAAAAATGCCATGGCAAAACTCTTCGGGCTGATCAAACATATTTCATTGGGCAGACTACTTCTGCTACTTTCGGCGCTGGCGCTGGTACTTTCCTTTACCCTGATATTCGGACTTTCCGGCGTACTGCGCGAGCACGCCGTACATACGCTGGCACGGGAAGATGCACAGCAAACTTCAAAGCTGGTGTTTCAATCGCTTTACTCATCCATGCGCAAAGGCTGGAACAAAGAAGAAATCAACGCCAGCATCGAACGGCTCAATGGCGCGCTGCCCGGCATGCAGATTCGCGTGTGGCGCAGTGCGGCAGTCGCAGCTCAGTTCGGCGAGATGCCGGATGAAAAACAAAAAATCGCACAGGACCAAGCGTTGCAAGCAGCTTTTACCGAGGGCAACGACCAACTGAGCTATCCAACAACGCAAAGCATCCGCTATCTTTATCCGCTACGCGCCGAGCAGGAATGTCTGGGCTGCCATAGCCAGTCAAGCGTCGGCACAATACACGGCGTGATTGACATCACTTACCCCATCACCAAACTCAAAGTTTCGTTTGAAACCGTATTGAACACAGTCATCGGTTACACCATGCTGATCATCGCGCTGTCGTTTCTGGTGCTGTATTACAAATTGCGCAGACTGGTGGCACAACCGCTGCTCGATCTGGTCACCGTGATGCAGACCATGACGCAAAGCAAGGATTTCAATCGTCGCGTCGAGGGCGGGCACTTGATTACCGAGTTGCGCCGCTTAACGGAATATTTCAACCACCTGCTGTCGGCCATGCAGGAATACAGCCAGAAGCTGGAAGAAATGTCGGTACGCGACCCGCTCACCGGACTGTACAACCGCCGTAAATTCCAAGAGTTTCTGGAATATGAAACAGACCGTGCTCAACGCCACAATCACCACTTCTCGCTCATCATGATCGACTTGGATGACTTCAAGTTCATCAACGACACTTACGGCCACCCAGTCGGCGATTTGGCCTTGAAAACCCTCACCGCCATGCTGGAGGGCGCACTACGCAAGGGTGACTTGATGGCACGGTTAGGAGGTGACGAATTCGCCATCATCCTGCCCGAAACACCCGCAGCCAACGGCATACAAGTCGCGCAAAAATTGCACGACATCATGCGCAACCAACCCGTCATGCTACCCGTCGGTAATGTCACGTTGTCGGCCAGCTTCAGCGTGGTGAACTATCCCGAAGATGGCGACAACGTAAAAGCACTGCTGACCGCAATGGATGTGCTGCTGTACAAAGCCAAACGCGGCGGCAAAGACCAAGTGTTGACCAGCCAAGAAGGCGATGACAACAGCTCAATGGTGATTTTCCAGCAGGGCGAGTATCTGCGCCGAGCGTTGACCGAAGACCGTGTCGAGGCCCATCTGCAACCCATCGTCAACGTTGCCGACGGAAAAGTGATCGCTTACGAAGCACTGGCGCGCATTCGTGACGGCGAAAAAATTCTGTCTGCCGGACAATTTATCGAAGCTGCTTCCGAGCTGGGTATGGTCAAAGAATTCGACCAGCGCGTGTTCGACAAAGGCTTGCAACATTTGGGCCGCATCACGGCACAAAATCCCGATGCCAAAGTGTTTTTCAACTTATCCGCCTTCAGCTTCCGCGATACCGAGTGGATGCTATCCATTCCGGCCCAGCTCGGCGCACGTGACATTCCCTGCGAACGGATCGTGCTGGAAGTCACTGAACGCGAGGCGCTGCCCAACATCAATGCGGTGCGAAATATCATCGAAACCTTGCGCTCGCACGGCTTGCAGTTTGCATTGGACGACTTCGGCAGCGGCTTCTCTTCATTCCTCTACCTCAAATACTTGCCAGTGGATTACCTCAAAATTGAGGGCAGTTTCGTGCAACACATGATGGCGGATGACCGCGACCGCATCATGGTGCGCCACATTCATCAAGTCGCGCAGGAGTTCGGCATGAAATCCATCGCCGAATTCGTCGAAGATGAGGAAACCGCCAAAATCTTGGCTGAAATCGGCGTTTATTACGCACAAGGCTATTACTACGGCATGCCGCGCGATTGCCCCTGAGCGGGAAAAATCGGGTTTTCGTTATATCGATATGCCTTTGCGGCGGTTGAAGGCTGGGGTAATCCGGCGCATAATCCGCGCCGACTTTACGCACCAACAATCCCCACGCAAGCAACCACATGAGTGAATATCTATTGATTCTGGTCGGCACGGTGTTCGTGAACAACATCGTCATGGTCAAAATCCTCGGGCTGTGCCCGTTCATGGGTGTCTCCAAAAAACTGGAGACATCACTCGGCATGGGGGCCGCCACCACCTTTGTACTGACCATCGCCTCCGGCTCCAGCTACCTCATCAACCACTACCTGCTCGGCCCAGAGTTGAGCTATCTCACCACACTATCGTTCATCGTGGTCATTGCGGGTATCGTGCAATTCACCGAAATGGTGATCCAGAAAACCAGCCCCGTGCTGCATCAGGTATTGGGCATCTATTTGCCGCTCATCACCACCAACTGCGCCGTGCTCGGCATTCCGCTGCTGAACGTGCAAGCCGATCACAACTTCATGGAATCAATTTTCTTCGGCATGGGCGGTGCGCTCGGATTCACCCTAGTCATGGTGCTGTTCGCCGGTATGCGTGAGCGCATGGAAGGGGCGGACGTGCCCGAAATATTCAAAGGTTCGGCCATTGCCATGATTACCGCCGGACTAATGAGCCTAGCCTTCATGGGCTTTTCTGGGCTGATTAAATAATGTTTGAAGCACTGCTCGCCATGTCTGCGATTGCCATCGTGCTCGGCGCGGTGCTGGGTTACTCTGCGATCAAATTTCGCGTGGAAGGCAACCCGCTCGCCGACAAGATCGATGCCATCCTGCCGCAAACGCAATGCGGCCAGTGCGGATTTCCCGGTTGCCGTCCCTACGCCGATGCCATCGCCAATGGCACAGCGGAAATCAACATGTGCCCACCCGGCGGCGAAGAGGGCATACACAAACTGGCCGATTTGCTCGGCGTGGAGTTCAAGCCCTTCGGTGCCGGAGTCGAACCCAAACCCAAGGCCGTCGCCTTCATTGATGAAAACACCTGCATCGGCTGCACGCTGTGCATTCAGGCCTGCCCGGTCGATGCCATCACCGGCGCGGCCAAGCAAATGCACACCATCATCGCGGCAGAATGCACCGGATGCGAACTCTGTCTCGCTCCCTGCCCGGTGGATTGCATCATCATGCTGGTGAGCGAAGAAAAGGTCAGCAACTGGAAGTGGAAATATCCAATGTACGCATTGAGTCCGGCACGATGAAACAACGCTACCAATTTCACGGCGGCGTTCACCCTGCTGCCAATAAAACACAATCGACACAAACGCCGATTGCGCGTGCTGCATTGCCGAGCCATCTGGTCATTCCGTTCCGCCAACATGCGGGCGAAGCGGCCAAACCTGTGGTGCAAGCGGGCGAATACGTGCTCAAAGGCCAGCTCATCGGCGCAGCTGTCGGCTCAATATCCAGCTCGATTCACGCCCCCACCTCGGGCACCATCAGCGCCATTGACTCGCAGACCGTAGTGCATCCATCCGGCCTGCCCGACTTGTGCGCCACGCTGATTCCCGACGGCAAAGACGAATGGATCGAACACCACGCCGTCGACTATCGCAACCTGTCGCAACTAGAGCTGCGCCAGCATCTGCGCCGTTGCGGCATCGTTGGTTTGGGCGGCGCAACCTTTCCAAGCGACATCAAACTGCGCGCGCTTAAATCGCCCCCCGGCAAAAATACCGGCATCCTGATTATTAACGGGGCGGAGTGCGAGCCCTACATCACCTGCGACGACATGCTGATGCGCGAACGCGCGGACGAAATCGTGCGCGGCACCGATATGCTGCGCTTTGCCTTGTCTGCCGGAGAAGTGTTGATCGGCATCGAGGACAACAAGCCCGAAGCCATCGCCGCCATGCGCCGCGCGGTAGCCGAGAGCGGCCTACCGTTCGAAGTCGTCGCCGTGCCGACAATCTATCCGGGCGGCAGCGCGAAACATTTGATCCGCGTGCTCACTGGTCTGGAAGTACCTTCTGGGAAACTCCCCACTGACATCGGCGTGCAATGTTTTAACGTTGCCACCACCTACAGCATTCACCGCGCACTGGATCACGGCGAACCGCTGATTTCGCGCATCGTCACCGTCACGGGCAACGTAGCTCAGCCGCAAAATTTCGAGGTGCTGATTGGCACCCCCATTCTCGAACTGGTCGCCCAAGCGGGTAATAAACCGGATACCAACCGCCACATCATTGGCGGCCCGATGATGGGCGTGCAAATTCCTTCCGACACCGTGACGCTCACCAAGGCGACAAATTGCATCATCGCTTCATCGCCCGCGCTGTTCCCCCCGCTGCCGCCAACGTTACCGTGCATCCGCTGCACACGTTGCGCCGAAGTTTGCCCAGTCGAGTTACAGCCGCAGGATTTGTACTGGTACGCCAAAGCCAAAGATTTCGCCAAAACGCAGGCATTCAGCCTGTTCGACTGCATCGAATGCGGCGCGTGCAGCTACGTCTGCCCAAGCCACATCCCGCTGGTGGATTACTATCGCTTTGCCAAGAGCGAAGTGCGCGCGCGCGATGCCGAAAAGCAGGCGGCTGATAAAGCGCGTATCCGGCACGAGTTCCGCGAACTACGCATTGAGCGCGAAAAACAGGAAAAAGCCGAGAAGCTTGCCGCCAAAGAAAAAGCCGCCATGGCCGCCAAGCAAGCCGCACCGGCTCCCGCCGCGCCGCAGACCGATCCCGAGAACACGGTGCAAATGAAAATTCAGGCGGCGATTGAACACGCCAAAGAGCAGGCGGCGGCAGTCAAACCGAAGAACACCGAAACACTCACGCCCGAGCAGCAAGCCGACATCGCCGAGATCGAAGCTCGCCGCGCCCGCATCCGCGAACTGGCCAGTTCGCACGTCGAACAGCCGAAAGAGAATTAAGCCATGCGTTTCTCTCCCTTCATCAACAAACCCATCACCGTCAGCCAGATCATGCTGCGCGTGTTGCTGGCACTCATCCCCGGCATCGTGCTTTACGTGTGGCATTTCGGTCCGGCGATTTTGGTGTCTATCACGCTCGCCAGCATCACCGCGCTAGCCACCGAAGCCCTGATGCTCAAGCTGCGCAACCGCCCTATTGCCCCATTTTTGCAAGACAACAGCGCGCTGCTCACCGGTTGGCTGCTGGCACTGTCTATCCCGCCACTCGCACCGTGGTGGTTAATCGTGGTTGGCACGGCGTTCTGTATCGCCATTTCCAAACACCTCTACGGCGGGCTGGGCAACAACATGTTCAACCCGGCCATGATCGGTTTTGCCGTGCTGATCGTTTCATTCCCCGCGCAAATGACCCATTGGCTTACTCCGCACGGCTTGCACCAGATTGAGCTGAGTTTTGCCGACCAACTCGAATACATGTTCTTCGGCATATTGCCAGCGGGTGTCACGCTGGATGCCATCACCATGGCGACACCGCTCGACACGCTAAAGACGCATTTGCATCTGGACGAGCCAATGAAGCAAATTCTCGACATGCCGATCTATGGCCGCTTGGCCGGTCAGGGTAGCGAGATGGTGGCATGGGGCTTCCTCGCAGGCGGGCTGTATCTCATCGCCGCGCGCATCATCAGTTGGCATATTCCGGTCGCCTATCTCGGCAGCCTGTTTATCACTGCGGGCATCTTCCATCTGACCGATCCGGCGCATTACGTCACCCCCCTGTTCCACTGGTTTTCGGGCGCGGCGATGATAGGCGCGTTCTTCATCCTGACCGACCCGGTAAGCAGCCCCACTACAAACAAAGGCCGTTTGATTTTCGCCGCTGGTGCGGGCGTGCTGACCTACCTGATTCGCGCTTTCGGTGGATTCCCCGACGGCACCGCATTCGCCACACTGCTGATGAATATCTGCGTACCGCTGATCGTGGTTTACACCCAGCCCAAAGTGTTCGGTAAAAAAGGAGCGCGCCGATGAGACGCTCGATGGCGAAAGCCTCATTCCATACCGCGCTGAATCTACTGTTCTTCGCCGTGATAGGCACCGCCATGCTGGCGCTGACTTACCACCTGACGCACGACACCATCGCCAAGAGTGAAGAAAACGAAAAACTGAAACTCGTTTCGCAAATCGTACCTGCCACGTCATACGACAACGACATCATCAAAGACACCGCGCCACTGGCTGCAGATACCCTGCTCGGCACCCAAACCGACACCATGATCTATCGCGGTCGCCTGCAAGGCGAAAGCTCTATCGTGGTATTGCAGATCATCGCACCCGACGGCTACAGTGGCCGCATCGACATGATCGTCGCCGTCCACCGCGATGGCCGCCTCGGTGGCGTGCGCGTAGTCACCCACAAAGAAACGCCGGGCCTAGGCGACTACATCGAAATCGCCAAGAGCAACTGGATTACCGCGTTTAATGACTTGTCACTCGCCGCACGCAAAGAGTCAGACTGGAAAGTACGCAAAGACGGCGGACAATTCGACCACGTTGCCGGCGCAACCGTCACCCCGCGCGCAATCGTGAAAGCCGTGCATAAGGCACTGCAATATGTCGAACTGCATCGCGACACCCTGTTTGCCGCCAAGGCAAATACACCGCAGGCGAAGGAGACGAAATGATCACGCGCGAAGAGCTGGGCAACATATTCCACAACGGGCTATGGAAACAAAATCCCGGCATCGTGCAACTGCTCGGCCTGTGCCCGTTGCTTGCGATCAGCAACTCCACCGTCAACGCACTCAGCCTCGGCCTCGCCACCACGTTGGTAATGGCCATCTCCGGCAGTGCCATCGCCACCATCCGGGAATTCATTCCGAATGAAGTGCGTATCGCGGTATACGTGCTGCTCATCGCTGTGCTCGTCACCATCGTGCAACTGCTGATTAACGCTTACGCCTATCCGCTCTATGTCGTGCTCGGCATCTTCCTGCCGCTCATCGTCACCAACTGCATCGTGCTCGCGCGTGCCGAATCATTCGCCTCCAAAAACGGCATCCTCGCCTCAGCCTTCGACGGCATCGCCATGGGCTTGGGCTTGACCGCCGTGCTGACGGTACTCGGCGCAATCCGTGAAATTTTCGGTCACGGCACCCTACTTTCCGGCATCGACCTCGTCTTCGGCGAAGCTGCCAAATCGCTCATCATCACCGTCATCCCCGACTACCACGGCTTCCTGCTGGCGGTATTGCCCCCCGGCGCATTCATCACCCTCGGCCTGCTAATCGCCGCACGCAACTGGCTCAATTTGCGTGCCGAACAAAAATCGCGCGCAACGATTGCGGTTAGCCCAGCCGAACAGGCCGCATGAACCCAGCCAAACGCCGCGAGATTTTTCTGCGTTTGCAGGCGGCAAATCCGCATCCGACCACCGAACTGGAATACCGCTCGCCATTTGAGTTGCTGGTGGCGGTGGTGCTTTCCGCACAGGCGACCGACATCAGCGTAAATGCCGCCACGCGCCAGCTTTATCCGGTTGCCAACACACCGCAGCAACTACTCGCCTTGGGCGAAGAAGGGCTGCGCGAATACATTCAACGCATTGGTCTATACAAGACCAAAGCCAAGCACGTGATCCAACTCTGCCGCATGCTGATCGAACAGCACGCGGGTGCAGTACCGCAAACGCGCGAGGCACTGGAAGCCTTGCCGGGTGTGGGGCGCAAAACTGCTAACGTGATTTTGAACACGGCTTTCGGCCAGCCCACCATCGCGGTGGACACGCACATTTTCCGCATCAGCAACCGTATCGGCTTGGCACCCGGAAAAGACGTAATCGAAGTAGAAAAAAAGCTGATGAAATTCGTGCCCGCAGAATTCAAGCTCGATGCACACCATTGGCTTATTCTGCACGGACGTTATGTGTGTCAGGCGCGCAAGCCGCGTTGCGGCGCGTGCATCATCCACGACTTGTGCGAATACAAAGAAAAGGTGATCTAAGTGTTATTCAACCCCACGCGCGATGAAGCGCGCATGTTCCTGATCGAATCTTGGCGCAAACGCCGCGCGGCAGAGTTACTCACACCGCTGGAAGATTTGGTCGGCCAGCTTATCGAAAAACATCCCGAATTCCACACCATCTTCGAGAACGCCGACCAGAACCGCGATAAGGACTACCTACCCGAACACGGCGCGACCAACCCGTTTCTGCACCTGATGATGCACCTGACCATCGAAGAGCAAATCTCAATCGACCAACCCGTCGGCATCCGCGCGCACTTTACCCGGCTCACACACAAATTCGAATCGGAACACGACGCGCAACACGCAATGATGGAATGCCTGAGCGAAATGATCTGGCAGGCACAGCGCGACGGCACGCCGCCCAACCCCGCCATTTATTTCTCGTGCATGGAGCGCCAGTAACATGCGCCTGAGCAAAATCACCACCCGCACTGGTGACGACGGCAGCACCGGCCTAGCCGATGGCGCGCGCCTGCCGAAAGACCATCCGCGCATCGCCGCGCTAGGCAGCGTGGACGAACTCAACAGCCAGCTCGGCGTGCTACTTGCCGAAACCATCCCCGCCGACATCGCAGCACTGCTGCGTCAAATACAAAACGACTTGTTCGACCTCGGCAGCGCATTAGCCCTGCCCGCCCAAGACCGATTCGGACACAACAAAGTGATGCGACTGGATGAACACATTGCCCGCCATAACGCCGAACTTCCGCCATTGCGCGAATTCATCTTGCCCGGCGGCACCCGCGCCGCCGCGCTATGCCATGTGGCACGCACCGTAGCGCGCAGAGTCGAGCGCGACACACTCACCCTCTCGCACCGAGAGGCCATACCGCAACACGCACTCGCCTATCTCAACCGCTTATCCGACCTACTGTTTGTACTCAGCCGACAAATCAACCGGCAAGCCAACATCGCCGAACCGCAGTGGCAACCGGAACACAACAGCAACACATGAACCCAGAAGACTTGCAACGCTTGGTCACCGTCACCATGCCCTACGGAAAATATCAGGGACGCTTGATCGCCGACCTACCCGGTAACTACCTAAACTGGTTCGCCCGCACCGGCTTCCCGCCCGGCGAAATCGGACGACTACTGGCACTGATGCAAGAAATGGATCACAACGGCTTGGCAGGACTACTTGCTCCGCTACGGCAACGCTGATCGAGACACCATAAACTCGGTGGGGGTGAAATGAAGGAGATACAAAATGACTGATCTTAAATACGACCCTGTGCCGCACAACCAAGAAGCCTTTCTTGACAAGGCATCGAAACGCCGTGGCTTTCGCGAGGCCTATGATGCCCTTGAAACCGAGTATGCGCTCGCAAACGAAATGCTGTTGGCGCGTACGCGCGCAGGACTTACTCAAGAAGCGGTGGCTGATCGTATGGGCACAACCAAGAGCGCCGTCTCAAGGCTGGAAGACGCAGGTAAGCATGCACCTTCCATGGCATCACTCAAGAGATATGCTGATGCAGTGGGCTGCACGCTCAAAATTGAATTCATTCCACAGCCAATAAAACGACGTGTCGCAGCCCAACCCAACGTTCGAACGGACGCGCCAAAAGCGGCGCGCCGTGCGAGTTCACGTTGATGCTGTAGAAAAACTCAATTTCAGCTGACTCTCCGGCCAAGTTTTCCCTTCCCGAAACGTCCTCGTTTCAGCTTCAAATTCCAGCGGTGATTTTTACTGCGTAAGTTGCGCTGAGGAGGATGGGCAACAGCGGGCGTATTCGAGAGTTTCTGCCCTCTTTACTGCGCATCAACATTTTCTGCCTGAAGCCACTCAGGTCGATCTCGCGATCAAGCAGATGGTTCAGCGCATGCTCAAAAGTGCCAGGCAATAATTGCCGCTGTAAATCCACCGCAAGAAATCGCGGGCTGGTGTCGATGTGTTTGTAACGTGCCATTTACTTCCCCAAAAATCACACCGCAATTCGACCTTGATCTTTGGTTTAGTTCACGGCACGATGCAGGTATGAATAGACTTTTTCTACAACCTCGTTAGCGATATACCTATGAAGCCTGGTTCCTCGTTAGAAAAAGATGTGCAGCGCGTCTACTCGTTCTTACTCAATATGCGTGACGAGGGAGTGGTTGTTGGCAATCCCGTTTTTATGACAGGAAAGTCTGGAGTTCAGCACGAGGTCGACGTCTATTATGAGTTCGTTAGGGCTGGAATAAGACATCGTGTAGCCATCGAATGTAAGGACTGGGCAACCCCTGTTTCAAAAGGACAGATTCAAGAGTTCGAGTCAAAGCTGCGCGACATCGGGAATATCACCGGAGTAGTTGTTTCTCGAAACGGGTATCAGAGTGGCGCTGACACTTTTGCTAAACACCACGACATTCTGCCCCTGCTTTTTGATGATCTTCCATCTTTCAATATTCTGATGGCGGAACGCCTGAAGGCTGTGGCGCTCCCTGATGAAGATTATGTTGGTGAGCCATTTTGGATCATCATGGAAACTCAGGACGGAAACGTAACGGGTTCCCACTACGGGACGAAAGATCCCAGATCAGGCAAGGGATTGATACCCCTTACATTTTCAAAAGTTCACGCCGAGCGACTTTTTCGTGAGGCCGGGCTTGATGCGAAGCGCTGGGCTATTCGTGGCCTTCCTCGCTATGCCTTGCGTGCCTTTCTCATCACCCTAGAGCTTTACGAAAAAAAAATGAATACTGGCGCCATTATTTGTTTCCTACCGCCAGGTGCACGACCAGACGCCGAGTTCGTTGGTATTCAAGCATCAAGAGAAGACCTAATTCGTGACTACTATGGCGAACCAATTCCCTCCATCGAAGATGCCGTCAATCGCTAACCACTCGCTCCAGAGGGACGCTACGCCGGCAAGCCGGCTTCGCGCCCCTGAGCTCAAACGTTGACTCTGTAGAAAAACCCATTTCAGCCGATTTTCGAGCCAAGTTTTTTCCTCCCGAAACGGTCCTGTTTCAGCTTCAAATTCCAGCGGTGATTTTTACTGCGGTGCGCGTGAGTAAGTTGCTTTGATGAGGGGGTGCGACAGCGGGCGTCTTCGAGGATTTCGACCCTCTTTACTGCGCATCAACATTTTCTGCCTGAAGCCTGTCAGGTCGACCTCGCGGTCAAGCAGATGATTCAGCTCATGCTCAAAATGCCGCTGTAAATCCACCGCAAGAAATCGTGGGCTGGTGTCGATGTGTTTGTAACGTGCCATTTACTTCCCCAAAAATCACACCGCAATTCGACCTTGATCTTTGGTTTAGTTCACGGCACGATGCAGGTATGAATAGACTTTTTCTACAGCGTCGTTAGGTTTCAAACGATAGGAATCACGTTTTCACCACACCGAGGAACCATCCATGAACCCCTGCAACTTATTTATCCAATTCTCGAACGGCACTAGTTCAAGCTACGAAATTGAGATTCGTTCCTCGCTAAAGAAATTCCAAGACGACTTCGTAAAGTATTTATCAACAGGCAAACAGCCTGCGTCAGCCCTGAAGGCATATGAAGTCAAACAAGGCGAAACCAAGCTCTTTTTATCAATTGATTTTTCAAAAATCACCTCTGTTTCCATATTAGACGACGGTGGTCAACCAGGTTAATCAGACAATCCACTGCACTGGATTTCATGTGGCCTTGAGCCTAACACTGCATTCGAGAGGGACGTTTCGCCAACTAGCTCGCGCCCCTCAATTCCAACGTTGACGCTGTAGAAAAACTCAATTTCAAAAAACAGGGCTCGGGATGAACAACAGTCGACCTCGTATAACGCGCTGTATTCGACGATCATCATGTTGGGATGGGGCGAGTGATCCCCTGAAATGCATTTACTTGACCCCTCATGTAGTTTTTCTACAGCCTCGTTGGGCATCAACCACGGTGAGGAAGCAGCGATGAAGCATTCATGGGAATACCTTTCCCTTCATTACCTTGACATGTGGTTGAGGCATGACCGGCTTTATCACGACTCACTGAACAACGGAACCCGCGAGGAGAAGTTGATCTCTATTAGGAATGCGGCGACGTATTACAAGGTCGCCCGCAATTTGCCCAAAAAGCACGACGAAGATATTGGTCGTGCGAGGTATGAGCCTCTCTTGAAAGTAATAGATAAGGTCAGCGCTTCTGACTTTTCTGGTGATACCGTAAAGACCATCAGCAAGGTACAGAAGATGATTTCTAAGGCCTACGGTGATCGAGGCGTTCTCTCGATCACTACAAAATTGCTCTGGCTAAAGATCCGCGACCCAATCATCATCTACGACTCTCAAGCACGTAAGGCCTTAAATACTGAGGATGGCGATTTGTCAGCCTTCTATGAGGCCTGGCGAGCCGAATTCGACGCACATAGCAATGCCATAGCCACTGCGTGCTCCAAGCTGAGTAGTGTTTCCAAATACTCTTGCGATCAGACCATTGCTACTCAAGCATATGTCCGCGACATCTCGGCGCATCGATGGTTCCAAGAGAGAGTATTTGATGTGTATTTGTGGCACAAAGGGCAGTGATGCCCAACCCATCATTCCACCGGGCCTGTCGCGGCAAGCCGCTCTAGGCCGGTGAATTCAGACGTTGGAAATTTTCACTATGAAACTCATCCCACTTACGTTTATTGCACTGATACTTCATTCGAGTCAAAGCGTCGCATCCGAAGGTTTGATCGATGCTGCCTTGTCCGTATGTCTCCCGCTACGAACAGCGGAAGAATGGGTCAATAGGTGCAATTCCGAGTTCCCAGAATTCTCCGAGGCAAACTTGAGTGCGTTTGCATTATGGAAGGAAAGAAACTCAAATAAGTTTGATGAATCACACCGCAACTGCATAGCCGAGCTAGAAAAAATTCTACCCAAAGAAAACCAAGCCAATGTTAGTGAAACATTGAAAACTGGGCTAATCAAGAGAACTAACGAGCAATGGGAAAGGCTCCCCAGAAATGCCCTGATGACGTACTGCAAGAATATGTCAGAGGCACTTATGGAAAGAGAGCACTTCATTAATAATTTTCTCGCCAACTCAGTCAAGCGAGAAAGCAAAAAATAGGGCTCGCGATGAACCACAATCGACCTCGAGTTGGGAAAAAATTCATGAGTAAAGTTCGCACAACAAAACTATTGCGTAATGAAACATATTCGCTGGCTTTGCAATCCGAACGGCCTACCATCAGTCGACGAGGGACTGCGATGCGCATACTTATTCCATTGTTAATGCTTCTTCTTTTTTCGGCACAAGCATTCAGTGATGAGATTGATATACCCGATTTCGACGAAGATCCAGACTACTATGCCCAGACCACATGGCTACGAACAGCCGATGGTAGAAAACATTGGGTTGTCGACGAAGCGTATATCGGCAATAAGAAAACGGGCTCACTGACATTTTGGGTTCATCTTTTTGGCCCGAATTACCACATGTGTTACATGTCCGGTGAAGCATTTCAAGTAACTCAAACAGAATACGAATATCGCGAAGGATCTTGTCGCCTCAAACTCTCGTTTATTGGGCGAATTCTTAAAATTAATGACGAAAATGGTCAATGTAAGGACAATCACTGCGGTAGTCGTGCCTATCTTGAAGGAGCGAAACTTTTTCACGTTGCCGAATAACGTAGCGACTAATCTTACGGGCCAGCCTCTGAGGCCGCCCCTCAGAGTTACAGCGCAACCGCTTTCAGTTCGCGGCGACGTGACAGGTAGTCGGGGCAGGCACTTTTTACGACGAGCCAGAAAGCTGTTGAGTGATTCATTTCGCGTAGGTGTGCTAGTTCGTGTACGACGACGTAGTCAATTACTCGCAGCGGCAGGCGCATCAGTTGTTCGTTTAGCCGCACGGTGCCGCGCGCGGTGCAGCTTCCCCACTGTGTTTTTGCACTGGAGAGTTTGACTTCACGCGGGTTGACGTTCATTAGTGCGGCGTAATGCGCTACGCGTTGAGGGAAGAGTTGCGCGGCCTGTTGGCGATACCAGCGCATTACGTCGCGTTCGATGGCAGCGACATCTGTTGCATCGGCGACAAATACGAATAGTTCACGGCCGCGTTGTTGGGTGTCTGCCGCAAATAGGCTTGGGCGCACGCGCAAGGTTAGTGGCTCGCCCATGAAACGTAGTGTTTCGCCTTCGACCCAGCGCGGCACTTCCGGTTTGCGCGCGCACCAGCCGTCTAGCTTTTCCACCACCCAGTGCGCTTTGTCTTCCAGCACGCTACGCAGCCAGCTTTCGGATGCGCGCAAAGGCATGCTCACCGTGAGGCCGCGATCATCAATGCGCAGGCCGATGCTGCGCCGCTTGTTGCTGCGTTTGAGTGTGTAGGTGATGTGTTTTCCGGCTAGTAGCGCGGCGCGTTGTTCGATGGCGGGAGGCACGTTGCGTGGCGACCGCGTCACCCCAGCCGCGCCTCTTGCGGGTGCGGTGGGCGGGGTGATGAGGTTACGCAGACGGTTGAGCATATTGATCCGGCCAGATTATGTTTGAACTCAAAAGCACAGACAAACCAACCCCCTCCAGCTCCCCCTTATCAGGGGGAGAGCGGAGTCGGATGCTCGCGCAAGGCGAGGTTGAGAAGGAATGAGGTTTATTTCAAATTTCACTTGGTCAGATCACTAGTGCGTGAGTTGCTGAATTTCGTTTTCAATCCACGCTTCGACTTCGGCGTTGATTTCATCGGCTTTGCGGCCTTGCGTGATGATGGGTTTGCCGATGCTGACGGTGACGAGTCCCGGTTTTTTGGTGAATGCCTTGCGTCCCCACAAACGACCGGCATTGTGTGCCACCGGCACTACCGGCACGCCGGTATTCGCCGCCAGTAATGCGCCGCCCATTTTGTATTTACCGCGCTGGCCGTAAGGAATGCGCGTGCCTTCGGGGAAGATCACCACGCAGAATCCCTGCTCCAGACGGTGTTTGCCCTGCTCCAGTAATTGCCGCATCGCGCCTTTGCGATCACTGCGGTTGATGGCGATAGGGCTGGTCATCGCCAAGCCCCAGCCGAAAAATGGAATCCACAGTAACTCGCGTTTTAACACCCAAGCTTGCGCGGGGAAGATGAATTGCAAGGCCAGTGTTTCCCATGCCGACTGGTGTTTGCTCAACACGATGCAGGGATGTTGCGGGATGTTTTCCGCGCCACGCACTTCGTAGCGTATGCCGCAAATCATCCGCACCAGCCAAACCATAGTGCGCGCGTAGCTGGAGATGAGGTGGTAGCGGGTGAGCGGTGCGAAAGGAAAAGTGAACAAGGCCAAGATGGCGAACACCGGTGTCAGCACCACTTGCAACAGCAGAAAAACCAGAGAACGAATCAGCAGCATTTAACGGGCACTCAGCAAATCAATAACGACGGCAGCTAGATCAGGGAATACTTGCGTGCCTTCCGGCAAGTCACCATTGGCTTGCGTTTTTACACCCTTGCCGGTTAACACCAGATAAGGCGTGGCCTGCAATTTCACCGCTGCCTGCAAGTCGCGCAAGGAATCGCCCACTGCTGGGACACCACTCAGATCGGCGAGGTTATAACGTTCTGCGATTTCTTCCAGCATGCCGCTCTTGGGCTTGCGGCACTCGCAATTATTCTCGGAGGTGTGCGGACAAAAGAACACGCCATCAATGCGCGCACCTGCCAACGCACAGGCTTTGTGCATTTTGTCGTGAATCGTATTCAGCGTGGCCATATCGAACAAGCCGCGCCCAACACCAGACTGATTAGTCGCCACCACCACTCGATAACCCGCCTGATTCAAACGCGCGATGGCTTCCAAGCTGCCGGGAATCGGCTTCCACTCTTCTGGGCTTTTGATGAACTGGTCGGAGTCGTAATTGATAACACCGTCGCGGTCGAGAATGATGAGATTCATATCAGGCAGCCAGCTTAGATAGGTCGGCCACACGATTCATGGCGCGGTGCAATTGCGCCAGCAGTGCGAGACGATTGGCGCGTAGCGCGGCATCTTCGGCATTGACCATCACGCTATCGAAAAAGGCATCCACCGGCGTACGCAACGCCGCCAGCACTTGCAACGAAGCGGTGTAATCACCCGCCGCAAATGCGGCCTCGGCTTGCGGTGCGATGTGGCTCAACGCGGTGTGCAGTGCCTGCTCGGCAGCTTCATGCAACAGGGCTGCATCAACATTAGTACCGACTTCGCCTTCGACTTTTTTGAGGATGTTGCCAACGCGCTTGTTGGCAGCAGCAAGGGCAGCGGCTTCGGGCAGAGCGGCAAAGGCGCGCACGGCTTCGAGCTGGCGAGATACCAAGTAAAGTTGGGCAGGCTTGAGGCTCAGTACCGCATCGACTTCATTGCTGGTGTATCCCTGTTCGCGCAACAAGCCGCCCAGACGTTCAAGCACAAAAGTTTGCAACTCGGCTTGGCCACCGTTCAGCAACCCAGCGGGGAATCCGGCAAATGCACTACTCAGTAATTCTGGCAAACCCAAAGGCAACTGTTTCTCGATCAACATCCGAATCACGCCCAGCGCATGACGGCGCAAAGCGAACGGGTCTTTGTCGCCAGTTGGAATCTGGCCGATGCCGAACATGCCGACCAAGGTTTCCAATTTATCTGCCAGTGCGACGCAAATGCCAACCTGATTACGCGGCAATTCATCTCCGGCAAAGCGGGGTTTGTAGTGGTCTTCGATGGCGAAGGCGATGTCGTCGCCCAGCCCGTCGTGTTGCGCGTAGTAGCGCCCCATGATGCCTTGCAACTCAGGGAATTCACCCACCATGTCGGTGAGTAGATCAACTTTGGCCAAGCCTGCGGCTTGTTCCGCCTGCGCGGCAAGGGCATCACCGCCCAACTGTTGCGCGATGGCACGAGCGATGGCTTGCACGCGTACCACGCGCTCGCCTTGTGTGCCGAGCTTGTTGTGATACACGACTTTGTTCAGTCCTTCGACGCGGGCAGCCAGCGACTTTTTTCTATCCTGATCGAAGAAAAATTTCGCATCGGCCAAACGCGGACGCACCACGCGCTCGTTGCCGCCGATCACCAAGCTGGCATCTGCCGGGCTGATGTTCGACACGATGAGGAATTGGTTAGTGAGCTTGCCCTTGCTATCCAGCAGCGGGAAGTATTTCTGGTTCGCCTTCATGGTGAGAATCAGGCATTCCTGCGGCACTTCCAAAAACTCGGTTTCAAATTTGCCGAGCAGCACATTGGGACGTTCGACCAGCGCAGTCACTTCGTCCAGCAGGGCTTCGTCATCAATCGCGCGCAGCCCTTGTTGAGTTGCGATCACCCCGATCTGGCGCACGATCTCGGCACGGCGTGCCGCGAAGCTAGCAATCACTGCGCCTTCGTCGCGCAGTTGGCGCGCGTAGCTATCGGCATCCGTCAGCGTGACGGTGGCGTTTTTCGCTTCAAAGCGATGGCCGCTGGTGGTGCGACCGGCATGCAAACCCAGCACGCTGATGGCGATGATGTCGCTACCGTGCAGGGCAACCAAGCCATGCGCGGGGCGCACGAAATTCACGCTACTCCAACCATCGGCCAGTTGATAGGTCATCACTTTGGCAATCGGCAATTTGCCCAGCGTTTCGTCTAGTGCTTTTTGCAGCCCTTCCGTCAAGGTTGCTCCCGCTACCACGCTGTCGAAAAACAACGCTTCGGCCTTGCCATCCGGCGCGCGTTTGAGTTGCGGCACGACGCTGGCATCTGCGCCCAATGCGGAAAGTTTTTTCAGCAGCGCAGGGGTGGCTTGCCCGCTCGCATCCAAACCCACCGTCACTGGCATGAGTTTCTGCGTCACTTGCTTGTCTGCCGCGCGCTGCGCCACAGAGGTGATATGCACCGCCAAGCGACGCGGCGACGCATAAGCAGTAACGACCGCATCGGCAGTCAATCCTTGTGCTTTCAGGCTGGCAGCCATGTTTTCGGCAAAGCTTTCGCCCAGCTTTTTTAGTGATTTTGGCGGCAGTTCTTCAACGAACAGCTCGAGTAATAAATTTTTACTGCTCATACTTAAAGCCCCGTCATTCCCGCGAAAGCGGGAATCCAGTTAATTGAATAATTTCCCGTGCAGCGGGACAACATTTTGGTTTGGTCTGCTTCGCAGAGTCTTGCTTCTTGCTGGGTTCCCGCTTTCGCGGGAATGACGGTATAGGAACTCATGCTGCCACTCCTTCGGTTTTACTCAGGGCTGGCTTCTTTTCAATTTGTGCCATGACTTCATCCGCCCACGCTTTAGGTGCCATCGGGAAACCGAGTCGGGCGCGGCTGTCGTAATAACTTTGCGCCACACTGCGCGCCAGATTGCGAATGCGGCCAATGTACGCCGCGCGCTCGGTCACCGAAATCGCGCCGCGTGCATCGAGCAGGTTAAAGCTGTGCGCCGCTTTCAATACTTGCTCGTAAGCGGGTAAGGCCAGTTGTTGTTCCATCAAGTTTTTGGCTTGCTTTTCGTAGCTGCCAAATGCGCCCAACAGGAAATCCACATCGCTGTGTTCAAAGTTGTAAGTGGATTGCTCAACCTCGTTCTGGTGGTACACGTCGCGGTAAGTCACGCCTTCGGTCCAAGTCAGATCGAACACGTTTTCCACGCCTTGCAGATACATCGCCAAACGCTCTAAGCCGTAAGTGATTTCGCCGGTAATCGGCTTGCAGTCGATACCGCCAACCTGCTGAAAATAGGTGAACTGCGTCACTTCCATACCGTTCAACCACACCTCCCAACCCAAGCCCCACGCGCCCAGCGTCGGGTTTTCCCAGTCATCTTCGACAAAGCGAATGTCGTTTTGCTTGAGATCAAAACCCAGTGCTTCCAGAGAACCCAAATACAGCTCAAGAATGTTTGCCGGTGCGGGCTTCAACACCACTTGGAATTGGTAGTAGTGCTGCAAGCGATTCGGGTTTTCGCCGTAGCGACCATCCTTGGGACGACGCGAAGGCTGCACGTAAGCGGCTTTCCAAGGCTCAGGGCCCAGCGCGCGCAAAAACGTAGCGGTGTGCGAAGTGCCCGCACCCACCTCCATGTCATAAGGTTGCAGCAAAGCACAGCCCTGCTTATCCCAATAATTTTGCAGCGTCAGGATGATTTGTTGAAAACTTAGTTTTGGCTTGGATTCATCGGAATCAAAAGTGCTCATGAAAATGGTCGGCAAAGTATGCGAAGGCGCGCATTTTACGGGTTTTCGGGGCGAATCGTCACCCTTAAGGAAGCACTGGGTTCCCGCTTTGCGAGCATCCGCTACGCGGCTTGCCTGCTTACCCCGCTGCGCGGGAACGATGAAACCGAATAAACCAGCGTTTCCTTACGCAAGTTGAATGATTTGATTAAGGCGCGCACAGACTTGTGCAAACAAGGCGTCTGGTATCGTTTTCATCGAATGCGCTTTAGCTTTACGCAAACGCCAATCAAACGATTTGGGTTGATGACACAACACATAACTGGTCTGCCCGACCTTCTTCCCCGTTGCCACGCCAACCGCCACCGCAAAAGGATTGTCTGAGTTGTACTCGGCAGTCGTCATGGGCAGACCAATAACCAACGAAGTTTTCTCATTAAAGCTTTTGGGCGAAAGCACCAAAAAAGGATGTACGTCACGCATCTCTTGCCCTGCCTGCGGATTGCAATCAATCCAAATAACATCCTGCCGATCCGGCACCCAGCGTTTTTTGGCTACTGGCTTTTGTGCAGCTACCACTTTTCAGCTCCAACAGCCTCGGTGGTAGTCATTTGTTCTCCGCCGTGCCGCTTTACATCGTAAGCAGCAACGCGCTGCTCCAACGTCAGGCAGGTATCTTCAAAAGGCTTAATCACCACCTGACCGCTTTCAACCGTAATTCGCACACGCTGATGCACATGCAAATTTGCTTCGCGAGCCACCGCTGCCGGCAAACGAACACCCAAGTTGTTGCCCCATTGTTTAATATCTAACACGGCCTCGGACATAACTCACCCCCAACAAATTGTATAAACTAAAGTCTATACACCGACACAACATAGGTCAACGGATTAAATTTACCCTCTCACTCTCGAACAATAAGCAACCCACCAAAGGTTCCTGAGCTTTCACATTCCGATCATGGCGTGAAAGCGGCTAAGATTAAGCCCCCTGTTCAATAATCGCACTATGTCCTGGACTATCACCAATTTCATCGCAACGCTGTTGTTGCCGCCATTGAGCGTGTTTTTGCTGCTCGCATTCGGACTATTTTTGGTCTTTCGCAAACGCAAAGCGGGGACGTATGTCGTGGCGGTATCGACACTGTTGCTGTGGCTGTTATCCACGCCTTATGTGGCGGAGCTCGCGCTGCAACAATTGGATGCGCAGACACTCGCATTGAAGGCTCCCTTGCCGCAGGCGGATGCGATTGTCATTCTCGGCGGCGGAACGTATTTCGGCGCACCCGAATACGGCGGGCAAGATACGATCACCAGTCAAACTTTGGTGCGTTTGCGCTACGGTGCGCAGTTGCAGCGCGCCACGGGCAAGCCGGTTTTGGTGACTGGCGGCAGGCCGCTGGGTAATACCTTGTCCGAAGCGCAGCAAATGAAGTCTGTGCTGGAGCAGGAGTTTCATGTGCCGGTGCGCTGGATCGAGGATGGCTCGGACAATACTTTTGAGAATGCGCGTTACTCTTTCGCCACGCTGCAAGCTGATGGCGTACGCAAAATTTATTTGGTAACCACGGCTTGGCATATGGCGCGTTCCGCCGAGACTTTTCGGCGCGCAGGCTTTGAGGTGGTGGAAGCGCCAACCGCTTTTACCACCCGCTACCGAATGGATGTGCTGACCTTTTTGCCGCGCGCGGAATCGCTGCTCGATAGCAAGATTTTTGCGCACGAGTTGATCGGGATAGGCTGGTATCGGGTAAAGTCCGCACTCTTGTCATCATCGAATAATTAAGGAAACCAACATGAAAGCACGCGTGAAATGGGTAGAAGGCATCACCTTCCTAGGGGAAACCGAAAGCGGGCACGGCGTTGTGATGGATGGCTCGCCGGAAGTGGGGGGGCGTAATCTGGGCGCACGCCCGATGGAAATGATGTTGCTCGGCGCGGGCGGCTGCTCCAGCATTGATGTCATCATGATTCTGAAGAAAAGTCGGCAGGCTGTTTCGGATTGCTATGTGGATATTTCCGCCGAACGCGCCGATACCGACCCCAAGGTCTTTACCAAGATTCACATGCATTTCGTTGTGACCGGCAAAGACATCAAACCTGAGGTGGTTGAAAAAGCTGTCAAGTTATCCGCAGAGAAATATTGCTCGGCTTCCATCATGCTCGGCGCAACTGCTGCGATGACGCATGATTTTGAGGTGGTGCAGGAGTAAGCAGGTAGGCCGAGCTTGTCTCGACCTCTGCCGTTAAACCCAGATAGTCCATTAGAACCTACCCCCTCCCAACCTCCCCTTATCAGGGGAGGAGCCGAGCCTGCTCTCCCCCTGACAAGGGGGAGTTTGAGGGGGTTTTGAGCCTAATGGATTATTTGGGTTAAATGCGATACGCAGCCTGTGTCAGGACTTTTGAGGTTGCCTGCATCACGGCTTTGACTGGTGTAGGTAGCTCGGCTCCACCCATTTCTTTGGCCATTTCGGAATGGCCGATTTCATCCGTATACATTTGCTGAACCACGGCGCGGCTTTTGGCATCTTGCTCGGGAAGTTTTTGCAGGTGACTTTGCAGGTGGCCGCCGACTTGGTGTTCTGTTTCGGACAGGAAACCCAGATTCCATTTATCGCCCAACAATCCGGCGAATGCGCCCAGCGTGAGCGAGCCAGTGTACCAAAGCGGATTGAGCACGCTGAGGTGGCCGCCCAGTTCGTGTACGCGGCGAGATGTCCACGCCAGATGTTCGGTTTCTTCCTGCGCGGCATGCAGTAATTTTGCCTGCACTGCCGGATCCCGCGCCGTCAGCGCCTGCCCTTGATAAAGTGCCTGTGCGCAAACTTCGCCGCTGTGGTTGATGCGCATCAGCCCGACCGCGTGTTTTTTTTCTGCGTCGCTCAAACAGGTGTCCGGCAGATCGGCATCGGGGTGTGGACGTACGCTGTGCGCCTCGCTGAAAAGTGTGCGCAAACCTTTGTCGAATTCGACGATAAGACGATCCAGATTCAGCATGACACCCTCCTTAAAAATTGAGATCAGGCAAATACTTTAGCTAACTCTACACCCGGCTCCGGTGCGCGCATAAACGCTTCGCCGACCAGAAATGTGTTCACCGCATGATCGCGCATCAAGCGCACATCTTCGGCGCTGAAAATACCGCTCTCGGTAACGACAATACGATCCTGCGGAATGCGCGCCAGCAAGTCCAGCGTGGTTTGCAACGTGACTTCAAAGGTGCGCAGATTGCGATTATTGATGCCGATCAGCGGAGTTTTAAGGTGTAGAGCAATCTCTAATTCCGCCGCGTCATGCACCTCGACCAACACCGCCATGCCAAGTTGGTGCGCCAATGCCTCGAAAGCTTTCATCTGGCCAAGCGTTAATGCGGAGGCGATCAGCAGAATGGCATCCGCCCCCATCGCGCGCGCCTGATAGATTTGGTACTCATCCACCATGAAGTCTTTACGCAGCACTGGCAGTTCGCAGGCAGCACGAGCTTGCTTGAGATAATCGGCACTGCCCTGAAAAAACTGCTCATCGGTCAACACCGATAGGCAGGCCGCGCCGTGTTGCGCATAGCTTTGCGCAATCTCGGCCGGCTTGAAATCCTCCCGGATTACGCCCTTGCTGGGGCTAGCTTTTTTGATTTCGGCGATCACAGCGGCTTTCCCCGCCCCGATTTTATTGCGGATAGCGGCAACAAAATCGCGTGCGGGTGCGGCTTGCGCAGCTTCGGCTCGCATCACCGGCAAGGATTTGGCGGACAAGGCGGCAGCGACTTCATGCGCTTTTACCGCGAGGATTTTTTTCAGGATGTCGGACATGCTTCGTTCTTTACAAATGAGGCGAGCATTCTAGCGCAAGCGGGATGCTAAAATGCGCGCCGACTTCGTAGGTTGGGCTGATGCCCGACAGCTCGCGTCGGGTTGAAGCCCGACCCACTAGGAAAACCGTATATCTATGGACAACATCAAGGAATACATGAAAGGCGTGGGGCAGCAGGCTCGCGCCGCATCGCGCATCATGGCGCAGGCCGGTACCAACGCTAAAAATCATGCGCTGGAAAATATAGCCGCCGCACTGTTGCTAAACACTGACAAGCTCCTTGCCGAAAACGCAAAGGATGTGGCCGCTGCCAAGGTAAATGGTTTGGATGCCGCCGCAATCGACCGCCTGACACTGACCGAAAAAACCGTACGCGGCATGGCCGAGGGCTTGCAACAAATCGCCTCACTAGCCGACCCCATCGGCGGCATCAGCGATATGAGTTATCGCCCTTCCGGCATCCAAGTCGGCAAGATGCGTGTGCCACTCGGTGTCATCGGCATCATCTATGAATCGCGCCCGAACGTGACGGCGGATGCGGCTGGGCTGTGCCTGAAATCAGGCAATGCTGCCATTCTGCGCGGCGGCTCCGAAGCCATGCATTCCAACCAAGCCATCGCGGCTTGCGTGCATCAAGGCTTGCGTGAAGCGGGACTGCCTGAGACAGCCATACAAGTGGTGAACACCACCGACCGCGCGGCGGTGGGCGAACTCATCACCATGAAAGAGTATGTGGATGTGATCGTGCCACGCGGTGGCAAGAGCCTCATCGCGCGCATCTCGGAAGAAGCCAAAGTACCCGTCATCAAACATCTGGACGGCATCTGCCACGTGTACATCGACGACGAAGCCGATCTGAAGAAAGCTATCCGCATCGCCGACAATGCGAAGACACACCGTTACGGCGTGTGCAACGCGATGGAGACGCTACTGGTGAATGCCAATGTGGCTTCCCAAGTGTTACCTGAGCTGTGCGCTATCTATACCAAGAAAGGCGTGGAGCTGCGCGGCGATGACGCTGCGCAAAGATTGGTGGCAGAGATGAAAGCAGCGACGGAAGAAGATTGGCACACCGAATATCTCGCGCCTATCTTGAGCGTACGTGTCGTGGCAAATTTGGATGAGGCCATCAACCACATCAACACCTATAGCTCGCAACACACGGACAGCATCGTCACCGAGAACTACACCAAGGCGATGCGCTTCCTGCGTGAAGTGGATTCCGCCAGTGTGATGGTGAACGCCTCCACCCGTTTCGCGGATGGCTTTGAGTACGGTCTCGGTGCGGAGATCGGTATCTCCACCGACAAGATCCACGCGCGCGGCCCTGTCGGGCTGGAAGGATTGACGTCGCAAAAATTCATCGTGCTCGGCAACGGGCAAATCAGAGTCTAAAAAGAAAGAGAAAAACATGAGCCAAACTATCGAAATCAAAGTACCGGACATCGGCGGATTCAAAGGCGTCGCTGTCATTGAGATCAGCGTCAAAGTAGGCGACTCCGTTGAGCAGGAGCAAGCGCTCATCTCGCTGGAGACAGATAAAGCCACGATGGAAGTGCCCTCCCCCGCCGCAGGCGTGGTGAAGGAATTGAAAGTAAAGTTGGGCGATAAGGTGGGTGAAGGCTCGGTGATTTTGATGTTGGAAACCAGTGGCGAAGTCGCTGCCCCCGTTGCCAGCACACCTGCTCCACAAGCAGCCCCCGCACCTGTAGCTGCACCACAAGTCGCGCCTACTCCAGCCGCCGCTGTCGCCAAAGGTGACATCCACGCTGAAGTAGTTGTATTGGGCGCAGGCCCCGGCGGATACACCGCCGCTTTCCGCGCTGCCGACCTCGGCAAGCAAGTCGTGCTAATTGAAAAACACGCGTCGCTCGGCGGTGTGTGTCTGAACGTGGGTTGCATCCCCTCCAAAGCCTTGTTGCATGTCTCCAAGGTCATCAGCGAGGCAGAAGAGGTGTCGCATCACGGCGTGACTTTTGCGAAACCTAAGATCGACATCGATGCCATCCGCACTTGGAAAGAAAGCGTCATCAGCAAGCTCACCGGCGGTCTCGCGGGCTTGGCGAAGCAACGCAAGGTACAAGTGGTACGTGGCGTGGCGAAGTTCACCTCGCCCAACAGTCTTGAAGTTGAGACGGCTGAAGGCAAGAAGGTCGTCACCTTCGACAACTGTATCGTTGCCGCAGGTTCTAGCGTGGCACGTATCCCCGGCTTCCCTTACGACGACGAGCGCATCATCGATTCCACCGGCGCATTGGCTCTGAAGGATGTTCCGAAACGTATGTTGGTCATCGGTGGCGGCATCATCGGCTTGGAGATGGCAACGGTGTATGACGCGTTAGGCAGCAAAATTTCTGTGGTCGAGTTGATGGATCAACTGATGCCCGGCGCAGACAAGGACATGGTGAAGCCGCTGCACACTCGTATCGGCAAACGTTATGAAGCCATCATGTTGAAGACCAAGGTGACGAAGATCGAAGCGACCAAGGCAGGCTTGAAGGTCACCTTCGAAGGTGAACAAGCACCAGCTGAACCTCAAGTGTATGACCGCGTGTTGATGGCGGTCGGTCGCAGCCCCAATGGTCGCCTCATCAATGCAGAAGCGGCGGGACTCATCGTGAATGAGCGCGGCTTCATCCCTGTCGATAAACAGATGCGCACAAATGTAAATCACATCTTCGCCATCGGCGACATCGTGGGCAACCCGATGTTGGCGCACAAGGCGGTACACGAAGGCAAAGTGGCGGCAGAGAACATCGCCGGACATAAAGCCTTCTTCGAACCACTCACCATCCCATCCGTGGCGTACACCGACCCCGAAGTGGCATGGATGGGCCTGACCGAGACTGAGGCGAAAGCCAAAGGTATCGAATACGAGAAGGGCGCATTCCCTTGGGCGGCATCGGGTCGCGCACTCTCTATCGCACGCGAAGAAGGCATGACCAAAGTGTTGCTCGATCCAAAATCGCGTCGCATCTTGGGCGCAGGTATCGTGGGCGTGAACGCAGGCGAACTGATCGCCGAAGCGGTGCTGGCTTTGGAGATGGGCGCAGACATGGAAGACATCGGCCTCACCATCCATCCTCACCCGACACTGTCGGAAACTTTCAATTTTGCCGCCGAGATGGCGGAAGGCACGATCACTGATCTGTTACCACCCCGTAGAAAATAAGGAGATGAAAATGAAGCTGCCACACCTGACGTTGATTTCTCTCATGCTGCTCGGCAGCTCGGCACACGCGCTTGATCTGGGCAGTCTGAAAGACAAGCTCGGTACGCTGGCGCAGCCTGCTGCACCAGCCGCAGCACAGCCTGCCGCAGCCACGCCAGTTGCCGCATCTACACCCGCCGCGACCAATGCATCAGCATTGGCCAGCTTTAGCAACAAAGATCAGGTTGGTAGCTTGAAGCAAGCACTAACACAAGGTGCTGAAACTGCGGTTGCTAGCCTCGCCAAAAAAGACGGATTTCTCGGTAACGACAAAGTAAAGATTCCTTTGCCGGAAAGTCTGCAAAAAGCCGATGGTCTGCTGCGTAAATTTGGTATGGGTAGCTATGCCGACGAGTTGCAAACTTCGATGAATCGCGCCGCCGAAGCCGCCGTGCCAGAAGCCAAGACGCTGCTGGTTGGCGCGGTGAAGAAAATGACGGTGGAAGATGCGAAAGGCATTCTTACCGGCGGCAATGATTCCGCCACGCAATACTTCCGCAAAAATACCGAAGCGGCACTGGCTGGCAAATTCAAACCCATCGTGAATAAGTCGATGCAGAAGGTAAAGCTGGCCGAGAAGTACGACCAGTTCGCCGGAAAAGGCGCGCAGCTCGGTCTGGTCGATGAAAAAGATGCCAAGCTGGACGACTACATCACACGCAAAGCGATGGACGGTTTATTTCTGATGATGGCGGAACAGGAAAAAGCTATCCGTGCCAATCCGCTGCAAGCCACTGGCTCGCTGGCTAAGAAAATTTTCTCCGCAATCAAGTTCTGATCAGCGCGGCTGGCGCATTCCGATGACCGAATCTGCCAGCATCGTTTCTCTATTTGCCAGTAGCTTCCTCGGTGCAACACTGCTTCCCGGCGGCTCCGAAGCGGTACTCTTCCTCGTACTCAAAGCTCACCCCGAATCACTCTGGATTGCCCTCGGTATCGCCACGCTCGGCAATACATTGGGCGGCATGGTTAGCTTCGGCATGGGCTGGCTGCTTCCGCAAACTCAACAACTCAAACACGTCGAGCGGATGCGCCGCTACGGTACGCCCATGCTGTTGCTGGCGTGGGTTCCGCTGATCGGCGATGCCTTATGTCTCGCCGCAGGATGGTTACGCCTCGTTTGGTGGCAGGCGGCGCTGTTCATGGCAATCGGTAAATTCGCACGCTATGGGGTAATTGCAATCGGCATGCAGCAAGCGCTGATGTTTGCTCAGTAAAACCCTTCCCGAATCACGCGTGTTCTTGCGGCTCAATGTGAGTCGTCAGCACAATCCCCGTTTCACGCAATACCGCATGCTCAATGCGATCAACCAAGTCGTGGGCGATGCTCACACTCATCGAGCCAGCTACGCGCACATCAATATGGGCGAAGCGTTGCGGGCCCGCGCTGCGGGTAAGCAGTTCGCCGAAGGTGCAGCCTTCCGGCTCATAGCGGGCAAGCACAGCATGCAACGCGGCGTGTTCGCTTTGTGGCAATGATCGATCCATCAGCCCGTCCACCGCACGACGCACCAGTCCGCCGCCTTCGCGCATGATGTTCAATGCCACGGCAATCGCCACGACAGGGTCCAGCCACCAAGCCTCGGTCAGCATAGCCAAACCCACGCCTCCGATCACGCCGACGGTAGTCCACACATCGGCCATCAGATGACGTGCATCGGCTTCCAGCGCAATCGAATGAAGTTGCATTGACGCTTTCAGCAACAGCCGCGCGACCAAGAAATTAATCAGTGTGCTCAACACTGAAAGTGCAGTTCCCCAGCCGAAATTACCCAACGGCACAGGGAGCATAAAACGCTCGACCGAGGTAGCGATGATCGCGATGGCCGCCGCAAAAATGAGCACGCCCTCGAATCCCGCCGAAAAGTATTCTGCCTTGCCGTGCCCGAAAGGATGGGCAGCGTCGGCGGGCATTGCCGCCAACGTGACCATATACAGCGCAAACGTTGCGCCCGCGAGATTGACGAAAGATTCCAAACCATCCGAAAGATAGCCCACCGAGTCGGTAAGCCACCACGCTGTCATTTTGAGCAGAATGGTGGCGACTGCCGCCGCAATCGACAGCTTCAGATAGCTTGTTGCCTTCATGCGCGCAACATCTCCAATCCCCAAGCCACACCAAAACCATTTACCTCGTTGCTAATAATTCCCAGCCCGCCATCGCAACGACTGGAGGAGAGATCAACATGCAGCCAAGGCGTGTCGTGTTCGACAAAACGCTTCAAAAAGCGCGTGGCAAGAATGTGATCGGCATCGCCCGTCAATGTGCACTGTTTAATATCGGCCACTTTGGAATCCAACTCGGCTTCGTAATCTTCATCCTGCGGAAATGCGCACAGCCGCTCGCCAGTTTTCCTGCCCGCGCTTACCGCGCGCTGCGCGAGCTCGTCGCTGGTAGCAAACACACCGGAGTAGCGCGCGCCCAACGCAGCCGCCATGCTGCCAGTGAGCGTGGCGAAATCGATCATCAGATCAGGCTTAGCACGCGAAGCCAGCGTCAACGTATCGGCCAGCACCATGCGACCTTCCGCATCGGTGTGAATAATCTCGATGCTGGTGCCGTTGAGCGCTTTGACAATGTCATTTTGCTTGTACGCCTTGGGGCTAATGTGGTTCTGCGCCAACGCCAGCCAGCAGTCGATATTCACCGCTAGCTTCTGCTCGCTCGCCGCGAGCATGATGCCAAGCGCAACCGCCGATCCATTCATGTCTTCGTGCATGTTGTGCATATAACGCGCGGGCTTGAGGTTATGCCCGCCAGTGTCGAAACAAATCCCCTTACCTACCAGCGCGATAGTCTGCTTGGCTTTAGGGTGCTTGTAGCTGAGATGCACGATAGCGGCATCGTCGACATCGCTACCCTGAGCCACCGCAACAAACGCACCCGCACCCATCTTGCGCAACGCTTTCATATCAAACTCTTCGTGCTTCCATTTATTCTGTTGCGCCAACTGTTTCACGCGCTGACGGTACGCCCCCGGAGTCAATTCGTTCGGCGGCAGAATGGTCAGCTCGCGGCACAGCAGATTGCCGGCGGCTTGGGCCTTGAGCGCGTCAAACGATTTCTTGTCCACGCCGCCGACCAGCGAGATCTTCTGCAACGGCTTGCGTTCGTCCTTCTTCTTATTCACGGGCAACACCGCGCCATTCACCCAGGCCGCATACACCGCCAGTTCGGCAGCACGTTGCGCCCCCTCGCCCGAAACCGCGATAGCGATCTGTTTGGGATACTCATCCAGTAACAACTGCAAAGCCTTGCGTACCTGAGTTTGCTGCGCGAAAACTGCTTTACTTGTATCCAGCATCGCCCACACCACCATCGCACCATCTGGCGAGTTGGCCGACACAGCAGATTTCGCCAATTCTTCCACCTTCATGTCGCGGCGCTTGAGCACAGCAGCAAGCAATGCACCGTGCGGTAAATCTATTGGCAGGGTCTTGGTTTTCGGTAGCAGTACCAGCAAGTGCGCTGCATCAGACAGGGATTTTGAATAGATCAGTTGTGCCAACATATTTTCCTTTTTCTTTTTCATTCACGGGCCTCAATAGCCCCAATCTTTGGGTCTCACGAGCAGATTATTCAACTGGATGTTATCCCATCGTTATTTGAACAGCTTCATGTAAGCCTCGAACACATACATCTTGCCGCGCTTGGCCCCGGTAACTTCTTTCAGTATCCCGAACTGTTCCAGATCAGCGATCAACTTGTATGCCGAAGCGGCGGATACGCCTGCCACTTCGCCCGCTTTTGCCGCATCGATGACCGGGCGCTGGTACAGGTAATACATCACCTTCTGCGCATTGGCCGTACGGCTGCCCAGCGTCTGCAATTGCGTTTCGACTTGCCTCTGCAATTTAAGGATATTGTCGAAGGTGGCAGTACTGCTCTTTGCGGTTTCTATCACGCCCACCAGGAAAAACCGGAACCATTGTGCCAGATCGTTCTTCTCGCGCACCCGCATCAGGTTATCGTAATAAAGCTGCCTGTTGCGCTCGAAAAAATCGGACAGGTACAGCACTGGCTGCTTCAGGATTCCACGGCTCACCAGATACAGCGTAATCAGCAAACGCCCCACCCGGCCATTGCCGTCGAGGAACGGGTGGATGGTCTCGAACTGGTAATGCACCAGCGCCGCTTTCAGTAGCTCCGGGAAATATTCCTGCTCGTTATGCACGAATTTTTCGATGTCGGAAACCAGTTCGCCGACCGTTTCGTGCGATGGCGGCACAAACACCGCATCGTTGATGCTCGCTCCACCGACCCAGTTTTGGCTGTGGCGAAACTCGCCCGGCTGTTTTTGCTTGCCACGCACGCCCTGCATCAGCGTCTTGTGGGTATCGCGGATCAGCCGTGCCGAAAAGGGCAGCTTCTGCAACTTTTCCACAGCCTGATTCATTGCCGCTACATAGTTCTGCACCTCTTCCCAGTCGTCGCGCTTCTCCGGCACCACATCTTCTTCTTCCAGCAACGCTTCTTCCATAGTGGTCTGCGTTCCCTCGATCCTGCTCGACTGACTCGCCTCCTTCAGCACATGCATGCGGATGAACAGGTCGATGTTCGGGATGTATTCGGAATACATGTCCAGCCTGCCCAGCTCTCGGTCTGCCTGGCCGAGCAACTGGATCAACTCCATGTTGTCTATAGACCACTTCCGGTTGATGGGCGACGGCTGAAAACTTTTGTAGTGTGCCTGCTGGACCAGACGTCCAGATTGGAAGTCCTTCATCGGGAAGCCTCCCATGAAATTTAAAATAGCGCCATACGCTGTTTTAGATTTTACGTAAAAACTAAAATAAGGCAAGGCGCTATTTTAGTTTTGGAGGGATATTAGATCGGGAAAGATTTTCTTGAATCCAGACCAGAACCCTGTTGACCACCGGTGAGTACGGAAAGAGGGTTCGAAAAAGTCAGTTGGGCCAGCGTCCTCATGGTTCTCCGTAAATCGTCGCGCGGATTATACGGACATTCCTACGGCGCACTGAGATTGCAACTCCTTACCATCGGATATGGGCAACTATTTTGAGGAGAGAAAACGTCCCGCCTTAACCCGGAGTGGGACGTTCCTAGTCCATTCCATGTGTTACACGCCATGCAAAACAACCCGCTAGTTCTGAGGGAATACCTTTAGCTTTTTTGATCACATACTGTTTGAGTTCTTGTTCGTTTGTATGAGATGTATCTCCGCTCCAAGTGCTGAGATACTTACTTTGAGACGGGTCACTCCTGAAGAAGAAATACATATCATCGGCTACATATCTGTTGACGAAGAAGATATGCCAACTACGGTAACTATAAGATTTGAGAATTTCAACCGCCTCGGCACCATGCTGTTGGGCAATGATCGGAGCAAGTCGAGTCTTTCGTTCTTCAGAAAGCGAAAAGTCCACACCATCACATGGCGAAGCAAATGTATTGCATGTGAATAGTAAAAAAATTCCACCCGCCAAATATCTCATATGCTTCCAATAGTGATTCATATGACAACTCCATCCGAATATGCTTAAAAATCCAGACACCGAAATACAGCATTCCGGCCACGAATGGAGACGGAGGCTATCCGGTTTAGGCGCAAGTCTCAAGGGCTGATGCCCTCGCAGCCGGCCAACCCCTACCCTGTGCTAGCATTACGCCCCTGAAAAGCGTCGCCCGACGCCGCAATACGACGAGTTACTTCATGCGCCAATACCTAGCTTTAATGCAGCACGTCCTCGATCACGGAACGACAAAATCCGACCGCACCGGCACGGGCACGACCAGCGTGTTCGGCTACCAGATGCGTTTCGATCTATCGCAAGGATTTCCGCTGGTCACCACCAAGAAGTGCCATCTGAAATCTATCGTGCATGAGTTGCTGTGGTTTTTGCAGGGCAGCACCAACACGAAGTATCTGAAAGAAAACGGTGTCAGCATTTGGGATGAATGGGCAGACGAGAACGGCAACCTCGGGCCGGTGTACGGCAAGCAGTGGCGCTCGTGGGAAACTATCGACGGTCGTGTGATCGACCAAATTAAGATCGCTGTTGATCAGCTCAAAAACAATCCCGATTCGCGCCGCATTATCGTCTCGGCGTGGAACGTGGGCGAGTTGGACAAGATGGCGCTCGCACCCTGCCATGCTTTCTTTCAATTCTATGTGGCGGATGGAAAACTTTCCTGCCAGCTGTACCAGCGCAGCGCCGATATTTTCCTCGGCGTGCCGTTCAACATCGCCTCGTATGCGCTGCTGACGATGATGATGGCGCAGGTGTGCGGATTAAAGGCTGGCGACTTCGTGCACACCTTCGGCGACGCGCATCTGTATTCCAATCACATGGAGCAAACCGCGCTGCAACTCTCGCGCGAACCGCGTGCGCTGCCAACGATGAAGATCAATGCCGAGGTGAAAGACATCTTCGCATTTAAGTTCGAAGACTTCACGCTGGAAGGCTACGATCCACATCCGGCCATCAAAGCACCCGTAGCAATATGAACAAGCTATCCCTCATCGTCGCGATGGCAAAAAATCGCACCATCGGCTTCAACAATACGCTGCCTTGGCGTTGCCCAGAAGATTTGCAGCATTTTAAGAAGCTGACCATGGGGCATCATATGATCATGGGACGCAAGACGTTTTACTCTATCGGTAAGCCCTTGCCGGGACGCACAACGGTGGTAGTTTCGCGCGACAAGACACTGAAGATACTGGGCTGCTCCGTGGCGCATTCGTTACCGGAAGCGGTAGCGTTAGCCGCCCGTGATGATCAGGCTTTTATCGTCGGCGGCGCGGACATTTATCAGCAGTCGCTGGCGTTCGTCGATACGATGTATATCACCGAGATACAGCAAGAGGTGATTGGCGATGCATGGTTTCCCGAGTTTGATCGCAACGAGTGGCAAGAAGTCTCGCGCGAGGTGCGTACCCAGACCGAGCCGCAGCCGCTGGAATACCACTTCGTTACTTATCAGCGTAAAGACTAGCCCAGCACGTCGGGCAGATCAGTTTCTCCATGCCTAAGCACACCACTCCCGATCACGCACGACTCGACCGCGTCGTCGCCGAGGCACGCCAACAACGTGAAGCGCGCGAGGGCGGCTATCGCGAACGCGCACTCAAATTATTTCCGTGGATTTGTGGACGCTGCGGACGCGAGTTTTCTGGGGTAAGACTGCGCGAGTTGACGGTGCATCACAAAGATCATAATCACGACAACAACCCGCCCGACGGCAGCAATTGGGAATTACTCTGCCTGTATTGCCACGATAACGAACATGCCCGCGTTTTGGACGAAGCTGCACGCAATAGAACAGCCGAGGGCCATGCCGTTGCGACGCACCATCCCTTCGCCAATCTGCAATCACTACTGAAGAAAAAGCCTGACTGATACTGCTGCTGTGACGCAAACACCTCACCACAAACCCGCACCTAAATATCTGACGGGATACCCCGCCAATCTCATCGACCGCGTGCAACACTTGATCGAGCAAGATCGCCTTGCCGAGTGGCTGCTGAAAAAGTATCCGCTCGCACACGCGGCACGTACCGACAAGGCGCTATACGACTACGTACTAGAAATAAAAAACCGCTATCTGCGCAACGCCGGACTGCTCAGCAAAGTGATGTTCGACAATAAACTGCATGACCTGCAAAACGCGCTCGGTACTCACACCCGCATCTCGCGCCAGCAAGGTGGCAACCTAAAAGCAAAACGCGAGATTCGCATCGCTGCACTGTTCAAAGATATGCCACCCGAATTTCTACGCATGATCGTGGTGCATGAACTGGCCCACCTGAAAGAACGCGAACACGACAAAGCGTTCTACCAACTCTGCTGCCACATGGAACCTGACTATGGCCAGCTTGAATTCGACGTGCGTGTCTATCTAACTTATCTGGACGCGGGAAACGCGCCGCTTTGGAGCGATTGCACAAAATAGCCGCGCCATATCAACATAACACTGGCACGTTAATAATTCGCATGACACTCGTTATCATCCCACGAGCGTCGAAAAATCCTGCTGGCTGCCATGAACTTTGATATGCCCACTCACATCTGCTTAAACAGATGTGCATAGCTCCGACTCACGGCCACCTTCTCCACCCTGTCTTTCAACGAGAGCGACACCTTGCCCAATAGGTCGTGATGTGCGGAAACGATCTGCTTGGCATTCACCACCGTGCCGCGATGCACTTGCCAGAATTGTTCTGAATCAAGTTGCTCGATGAGGTCTTTGAGTGGAGTGCGCAACAACAGCTCGGCATCGCGCGTAAGGACGGTGGTGTATTTGTCGGCGGACTGGAAGTAGCACACCTCTTCCACCGCCACCATACGCACCGTCTGCCCCACTTGGATGCGCAGCCAGCGCAGCGGCTCTGGCTTGGCAGGCGTGGCGAGGAGTTTCTGCAAACGCGACATCATCGCGTCGGGCGCAAACATGCTGCCTTGTTGCAAGCGCTCTACACAACGCTCCAAGCGTTCATCTGAGACGGGCTTGAGTAGATAATCCACTGCGGCTTGCTCGAATGCTTGCACGGCATGGTCGTCGAAGGCGGTGACGAACACTAGCCGCGTCGAAGTCGTTGCGGCGCGCGCGGCATCTAAACCACTATGCCCTGGCATACGAATATCGAGAAAGGCGATGTCGGGTTTAAGCTCGGTCAATGCGCGCTCAGCAGCGATACCATCATGCACAACCGCGATGATCTTCAGCTCCGGCCATAACTGAGCGAGGCGACGGCGCAAGTCCTCGGCAAGATGCTGTTCGTCATCGGCGATGAGGGCTCTCATCGTGGCATCTCCAAGATAGCAGTGACACCTCCGCTACGATTCCCCTCAAGCAACAGTCTCCCTCGCTCACCAAACAGCGTCCCCAACCTCGCACGTATATTCGCCAGCCCCGTACCTGAACCGTCTTGGCTGACCATGCCGACACCTGTGTCGCTCACTTCAATACGCAGCGACTCCTCTGTCAGCATCGCGCGGATGCTTATCTCGCCACCGCCGATCTTAGGTTCGATACCGTGACGCACCGCATTCTCCACCAGCGGTTGCAACAACATCGGGGGGAATACTTGGCTACGCGCTTCACCATCGACATCTGTCGTCCAACGCAAGCGATCCCCGAAACGTATCTTCAATATCTGTAAATAATTCTCCAGCATCTCCAACTCATCACCCAAAGTCGCGTTGTCACTACGCGCGCGCACCAGTGCGATACGCAACCAATCGTTCAGTCGCTCAAGCAACTTCTTCGATAGTGCGGGGTCGCTGTCGATGAGGCTACTGACGTTGGCCAAGGTGTTGAACAGGAAATGCGGCTCGATCTGCGCTTGCAACATTTTGAGCTGAGCTTCCATCTGGCGCTTTTCGCTCTCCATCTCGTTCAACTTGCGCTGCTTCACCTCCGCGCCAAGTTGTTCGATACGTTGATTGAGGAGGTAGGCAATACTGCCGATGCCACCGAAAAACAGCCCAATGATCACCGCCACCCATGCTTGTGGATTGCTCCAATCTCCTGCCCCAGTAATCCAAGCACCTAAGGTGACACCAAAGACGATGCTGCCGGGAAACGTGAAGGCTAGCGTTCCCCAACGCCATCGCTTGTCAGTGATATGGCATATCACCGATGCATTCGCCGCATAAATAGAAAGTCCAATGCACTGCGAAAACACCATGTTGTCCCAGAAGCCTCCGCCAAATCCCACTGCCGTCAACAATCCCGCTATAGCGGTGTTGAACAAGATGTTAGCGAAGGTAGTAAAAATGATATTGAGCATGATTCGATTATGTTCGCGCCATCAATGTAGAGCAACCTTCACCCCCAGCGTGACGCTACGGGTGAATATCGATGACGCCTCTTGGTGAGGTGTGCCACTCGTCACCGTTGCGGTGAAGAATGCGCTGACGCGCTCATGCAAAGTCGCTTCACCGTATGCGCCCAGCTCATACCCCGCATCGGTCAGGCTGCGCGTGTACATGAAGCGGCAATAGCCCTCACTTTCCATCAGATTGCTCTGCCACACCAGATGTACATAGTCGCGCCCCAACAAGCGTGGTGCCATCGCAAGCGCTTGCCCTGCCAACAATGGCGAAGATGCCGCACGCGAGAAATATGCCGCCTCTTGTGCCGTGGTATAGCCGTGAGCATCATGCAGGTACTCTGCGCTCAGCGATTGACCATCGGGAAAGGTATAGGTCGCCCCCATCAACACCGTGTTACGACGTGGTGATGCGGCAAGCACACTGAAAGGTTGTGCGACATCAGCAGGCGATTGCAATGCTGACAGCTGCTCGGACGAACCCATCTCCGCGTACAGCAAGGTCTCATCCCCCACAGAATACTGACCGTGCGCACCATAGAAAGCAGCGTTCAGCGCTGCTTTCGCAGCGACCACACCGACTGCATAACCATCACCGCGTTGATCGGCTTTGAGTAGCCACGTGTTGCGCCATTCATCAGCCGCAGGTGCTACGCGCCCCGCACCGACGACGCGCGCCAAAGTGAAGCTACTCTGCATGTCGGGCGTCCAGGTCACTTTAACCGTATCCATCCCGATCAACTCACGCATAGGATCGCTGCGCCCGTTATCGAAATAAAACGGACTAGACGGCGAACGGAACTGCGCTGCCCCCCAGTTCAACACCTCGCGCCCTGCGGCCACGTTCAATTCCTCGCTGGCACTCAGCCGCACTTGCCACTGACTCAAATAGCCGTCATTTTTTTGCGACGTATTCGCAGCGCCACGTTGCTGTTGCGCCAGCAAGATAGGGCGAGCAGTAAATCGAAGCACTTCGTTCTCGGCTTTGAAGTTCAAGCGCAACTCTGCCGTATCACTACGTTTTGGCAAGTTAGCGATCTGGTTATTAGGATTCAACACGCTGTCTGTGCGTAGTGTCGTTGCATTGGCATAACCATAGAGCGTGCCGTCCCATGATGGGTTCCAGCTCGACTCTTCTGCCGATGTGGCCGTTACGACAAGCAACAACCCAAGCGCAACATATCTCATCGCATCTGCCCCAGATCGAATTCCGATGCGGCGACTCTCTTCACTTTCACTGAGCCGAATTCCATCACCGTTTCTGCATCAATGAGCGCATCTCGTATCGTCATCTTGCTGATGAAAGGAATGCGATTCCCATCATGTTCAATGGTGCTGTTGTATTCAAAGCGAGCGGTCTTGAGCAGTTTCCCGCTGACCGATTGGAACTCCGCTTTGACACCGACCAAACGTTTGACTGATACCCAGTAGCGGATCTTGTCGTAAGTGGCGCGTTTATGTTTCGCCTTCAGATCGAGCACGTAGCACGGCTCGCCATCGACACTCTCGTTGCCACTCATCTGTGCTTCGTAATCGCCTGCGTAGTTGGTCGCGGCGATGTCGCCGTTCGATGCCTGTCCACTCATGCGCTGACGTGGCGAGATGGGGATGGGTTTGGACAATCCGGGCTTGGTGAGCCACATGTTGCGCTCCACCTGCAATATTCTGGATCCTTTGGAGCGCACTGGCTCCAACACTTCCGCCACACTGGATTCATCCACCGCCTTCACCACGAGACGCTGCGGCTCATCGAGCTTGTCACCATCGCGCGAATTGAGCTTGATCTCCCACACGATGCCGGGCAACCCGCCACCACGCGCCTGATCGGAATTGCTGAGGATGCTGTGCGCATCGGGTGCGGCATAGACAACGCTCGCCAGACTCATCAAACCTACTGCAAAGATGCAGTTTAACTTTCTCATGATCGCTCCTTTAAATATGACCGAGTGCATCGATGATGTCCTTCTTCGCCGCACGACGCGCAGGCATATACGCCGCCAGTGTGCCCACCACGCCCATCATGATGAAGGTGAAGAAGATGCGCCCCGTATCCATGTCCACCAGCAAGGGAACGGCACTAGCACTGTTGGGCGGTGTGTAGGAAATGTTCGCCACATTGATCCCCCAACGCACGCCTAGTGCGATGAGCAAGCCCGTGACACAACCGATCAAGGTGAGCAGCATCGACTCCAACGTGAACAAGCGGATCACACCACTGCGCTTCAGCCCTATGGCGCGTAAGGTGCCGATCTCACGGGTACGCTCGATGACGGTCATACCCATCGAATTCGCCACACTCATGATGACCACCGTGATGACGATGCTGAAGATGAAGCCGAAGATCATGTCGAACATGCCATGCACCTGCGTGTAGAAATCAGACAGCTCTTGCCATGTTTTGATCTCCACCTCATAACCCGCCGCCGCCAGCTTTTTCGACAGCACCTCACGCATCGGCTCGGTCTGCTCCACATCATCAAGCAACACCGTCAATCTGTCGGCACGTCCTTCTGCATCCAACAGCGATTGCGCCAATGACAATGAAACGAAGGCGAATTTGTCGTTGCTACCCGCATTGCCCGTGTTGAAAGATTTGCCTAATGTGACATCTGCCGCATTGGCTTGACCGCTGAGCGTGTTGACCAACACTTGCGCTTGTTCGCTTTCTTTCAGATGGAGCAGTTCGGCCAGCCCTTCGCTCAAGCCCACCACTTCGGGACGTTCGCTATCCAAACGCATGCGCATGTTGTCGAACATGCCGCTGTTGCGCTCCTCCTCGGTCAGCGCACCGGAGCGTAGCTTCTCCACCGCTTCCGGCGCGATTCCCTCTGCGATGAAGATGGTGCTGGCGCGGCCATTGCTGGCTAATCCACTCAGCCCCAATCGAGGCGCGACCATCTCGACGTGCTTTTCCGCTTGCGCCAATTTGCTGATGGCTGACACTTCCGCCGCAGTGAGCAGGTACTTCTCGGGATCGAGCTTGCCTTCGGTGCGCATGCCTTTCTTGTAGATCGTCAGGTGACCCAACATCTCGCCGTGAATCGATTGACGGCCAAGACCGTCATACACGTTGTGCGTATATCCCGCGAATAGCGAGATGGCTGCAAAACCCAAAGCGATGGCAAGCAAGGTCACCATCGAACGGCGGCGATTGCGCATCAGGCCACGCAGTGCCAATTTGAATAAGTTCTTCATGCCATCACCTCATCACTCATGATATTGCCATCACGCAAAAGTATCTTTCTATCCACGTGGTCGAGCAGACGTGGATCATGCGTGGTGAACACGAAGGTCACCTTGCGAGCACGGTTCATCTCGCGCATCAAGTCCACCACCATGCGGCTGTTCTCTGAATCCAGATTCGCAGTTGGCTCATCGGCGATGACCAGCTTGGGATTCACCACCAAGGCGCGTGCGATAGCGACACGCTGACGTTGGCCACCGGAGAGTTTGTCCGGCAACGAATTCACGAAACGTTCCAGCCCCACATCGACCAGAGCCGCATCCGCACGCTTGCGCGCTTCAGTTTCCGCGACGCCTTGTATCTGCAAAGGCAGCATCACGTTTTCAAGTGCGGAGAGGACGGGCACCAGATTGAAGTTCTGAAAAACGAAACCCAGCTTCTGACTGCGAAACTCGGTGAGCGCATCGTCTGCCAGCGCATGGGTGTCTTGGCCGTCGAAATTCACCGTGCCGGCGGTAGGCGAGTCGATGAGGCCGATGATGTTCATCAGCGTAGATTTTCCGCTACCGGATGGCCCCCACACGGCAAGGAACTCGCCTGCGTGGATGTCTAAGTCGATGCTGTTGAGCGCATCGATGTGCGTCTCACCCAACATGAAGCGGCGTTTGATGTTGCGTAATTTAAGGATGGGAGATGTCTCGTTCATTTTGGTCTCACTTGATGGTGATGGTTTGAGTGGTGACACCATCACCCACTAGGAAAGCGGCATCGGCGAACTTGGGTGGGCCAAAACGACCTTTTGCATCACGCGAAACTGCGACAGGTTCTTTCGGCATACCGATGAAGTTGCTATCCAATTTGCCATTGCCATTCACATCGGCGAACACCGCCACCGCATATTCACCCGATGTTACATTCGGAATGGATAGCTCCGTCTTGTCACCCGTGGCGATGGCAGCACGCTTGATCGCCTTCTCGTCATTCATTGGAAAATCAGCCGCAACCGCATGCACAGCTACGAACAAGGTCTTGCCAGTCAATCCGGAATTATTGATAAGTAATTTCAGCTCACCCGCTTGAGCGGCAAAAGGTAATACCAGTGCAAAAATTAAAGGGGGTATCCTCATTATGCCTCCTGTGTTGTGACAGGATGCACTCTAGAGGCAGCGCTTGGGAAGGGCTAGGGTAAAGCGACGAAACGCAGAAAACGAGGAGCGAGTTGCTTCAGTTTGACTTAGCGTTTCAGAAAGTTGGCCACGACAACTCTAAGCAAACAGATTTGCCCAGAGCATGCTGTAAGACCTTTTACGTAACTTAATTAAGACTATGGTTCGACAATCCGGGCAGGCACAGTTGGGCGTATGCCCTGCACAACCACGACCGTCTACTTTGCATGGAACGCGAACAGATGAACAACTAACGTCACCATCAATCCTCCAGCGCGCGCACCTTCACCACTTTGCCCTTTACCTTGCCGGACGATAGTCGCTTAACCGCTTCGCGCGCGATGCCGCGAACGACAGCTACATAGGTGGACATATCGGTAACGGTGATTTTGCCGACTTGCTCGCGGGTAAATCCGGCCTCGCCAGTGAGCGCGCCCAGCACGTCACCAGGGCGGATTTTTTCTTTGCGGCCGCCGAGAATTTGCAGCGTGACCATGGGGGGAACCAATGGCTTATCGCTGTCGCTTTGCAATGAATCTAGCGTGTGCCACTCTGGCTCAGCCCCCATCATTTTGGCGATGGTTTCCACGCGACGCATGTCGGAAGGGCTGCACAAACTCAGAGCCCAGCCGTCTTCATCAGCTCGCCCGGTACGACCTATGCGATGGATATGTATTTCGGGATCAGGCGTGACATCAACGTTGATGACGGCCTCAAGTTGCGCAATATCCAAACCGCGTGCGGCCACATCGGTGGCGACCAGTACCGAACAACTGCGATTGGCAAACTGAATCAGCACTTGATCGCGCTCGCGCTGTTCCAAATCGCCATTCAGTGTGAGTGCCTTAATGCCTTGCGCGTACAACACATCGAGCAGATCGCGGCACTGTTGTTTGGTGTTGCAGAAAGCCAGTGTGCTGACCGGACGGTAATGCTTGAGCAACAAGGCGACAGCCTGCAAACGTTCTTCGTGTTTCACTTCGTAAAAACGCTGGCGTATTTTGCCGTGCTCGTGCTGTTCTAGCAGCTTCACTTCTTGCGGCTTACGCATGAAGCGTTGCGCCAAGCGTCCGATGCCATCGGGATAGGTGGCGGAGAACAGCATGGTCTGGCGCTGCAACGGGCACTGCTTCGCAACGTAGGCGATCTGGTCGTAAAAGCCCATGTCCAGCATGCGGTCCGCCTCGTCCAGCACCAGCGTATTTAGCGCGTCCAGATTCAAGCTGCCACGATCCAAGTGATCCATGATGCGCCCCGGCGTTCCCACCACGATATGCGCGCCGTGCTCCAAGCTTTCGCGTTGCGGACGCATGATGCTGCCGCCACATAACGACAACACTTTGATATTGTCGGCAAAACGCGCCAAACGGCGGATTTCCTGTGTCACCTGCTCGGCCAATTCGCGCGTGGGGCACAACACCATCGCTTGCACAGCAAAACGTCGCGGATTCAATTTGGTCAGCAATGGCAAAGCAAACGCGGCAGTTTTTCCGCTACCCGTTTTAGCTTGTGCAATCAAATCATGCCCCGCCAGCGTGAGCGGCAAGCTAGCCGCTTGTATCGGCGTCATCGTGTGGTATTCAAGTTGCCGCAAAATCGCCAATAAAGCAGGCGATAACGGCAACACGTCGAAAGATTGCGCACTTTCAGAAGCAGCAGGAAGTGCCGGGGAGGGCGCTGAATTTGTCATACGTCAATCACCTTCACCAGCAATAGAAATTCGTCACTGGCTACATTATTAAAACAAGAAAATAACCTCACCACTCGACTTAGTCTCATGCGCGGTTTCCATTTGGACGTTTATTTTTCGACTACGGAGTGGATAAACGCCGTATCGTTAATACAGATCGTTGCTCAATGAGACTGACGATTTTCTCGATTATCTGATTTTTGGAAAAGCCATGGTCAGGTGAGTTCTGAAGTTTCTGGGCGGCCACGAGAACCTGGTGTGCCAGTTCCAGAATACGCTTGCGGGTTTGCGCCACAGATAATCCGGCGGATGACGCAAATTGCTCCCAGTGACGCATTTCCACTTCACTAAATTTGTATTTGCTGCCGAGCTTCATGGCCATTTTTGGAGTGAGGCTCGGATATACCGCTGTTGATAAGACATCGTAGAGCGGAGCAAGCACAGGACTTTTGCTCGTAAACAGCAAGGAGAAGTTTTTGGCATGGGCATCGTGATTACCGATTAGTGCGTTGAATATTACATTGTCGAGTAAGCGCAAAACGTGCGGTGCGCTGGGTCTGGTGACACGACGAAGCAACGCAAAGCACTGGGCCAAATCGGGACCACCTTCATTCTGGTATTTCATTTCCGGCACAACACCGAGTGCCTGGCAGAAATCTTCCTGATGTAACCGGATCAGACTGCCCAATGCGTCGTGTATTCTGTCATAGCGTTCAACCAATAAGAAACGATGATCACCGACGGAATAAACAAGCGAGCGTGCGGCCTTGAACTGCATCTCCTCGGCTAGCAATAGACAGAAGTGCTCGTTGGATACGCTATCCTCGACAGCGTGAATGGCTGGCTTCAGGATGTGTGAGCTGGGCGCGTTATTGCGCGGCAATCCGATTCGGTTGCCGTCAAAAACAACTGGCAACTTATCCTGTGCACCCGCTAGGGATAGACGCAATCCATCCTTGCCAGCCAACATAGGGCGACGCGGCAATTCATCCAAAATTGCAATGAGCTCATCATCATTCAGCCAATCGACTTCGCTGCTCATCGCGAGGTGGTGCGGTGGGTGGCCGGGCTCCGTAAAGGTCACGGCACCGGCACATTCGCCACCGATGTGATCGAGTAAGGCAAAGTCGTTCTGGCGGGAAATTTGAAACTGCTGCGCAATCAGGCGGCGCATTTGACCTTCTGGCAACAGCCCTGCAAAGAATGGGCGCGCTTTATTGTCGTCGAACGGTTCTGCCTGTAAGGGTAGCGAACATGACAACGCAACTGAATTGGGTCGTGCCAACCATTCGGCGGTGTATATAAAATTGAGTCTGCCCTCGATCAGGAACAAAGTCCCGATACGGTCTTCAAATAGCCAGACATCAAGCTCATGCGCCATGGCTGTCATCCTGTATCGGGAGGCCGCTTAGGTTAATTTCGCCCCCCAGCGTTGCGATGACGCGCAGCACATGCTCAAGACGTAGCGTGGGTTTCCCTGCCTCCAAATCCACAATAAAACGCACCCCTACTCCAGCTGCCAGCGCCAATTGAGCTTGGGTCAAACCCATCTGTTTGCGGGCGGCGAGTAATGAGGTGCCTAGTTGCTGAGTGGTGTGAATGCTAATCATAATTTTGCTTGTCAAGAAACCGAATTTCCCGTTCGGGAAATTATTGATCAAGACTGTGAATTATGCAAACATAATTTCCCGTTCGGGAATATCTGAGTAAAAATTATGCAGCCTTAATGAAATATTCCCGAACGGGAATCTTATGGCAATGCTGCTTTTAGTCACTTTGGGAATCTATCAGTGAAAAAACAAACACTAGCCGTTCCGAAGCCCAGATTCATCCAACCATTGCTGACGGCCATAGCTATAACCAAGGAATTGGCCATCCAGAGTGGCGACACCTTTAATAAGACGACGGGCAATATCGACCAACGATCCAGCATCATTTTGGTCGCGCACCTCTACCGGCACGCAAAGCTCCATGCCCAGCCCCCACGAATATGCCCTGACAGACATGGAAGGGCGCACTTCGAAATCGATTCCCTCGGTTTTTAGGTGTTTTTCAGTAGCCTGAAGCTGGTCGTAGCGCTCCAGACTGGCTTCAGACTGTGGCAGAGCTTGGTAGCCGACCACCTTCTTGCGGGACTTACCGACTTTTTTCCATATTTTCTGGCTTGGCCCGTGGCCCAATAGTTCTGGGATATCTGACGGAGTAGTTACCGTTGCCTCCCAAGCCCGTTCATCAATGACGTCGGCATAGGCCATGCGGGGATGAATCCACCACACCATCACCCGCCGCCCATTCAAAATAAATCCGATGTCATCCCACCAAGACAATTGGCGAGGCGGCTCATAGCTATGGGGCAAATATAATCCATCCGTCAGTTGCCATTGTTTATGGCGATGGTGCTGACGCATGAGTCGGTGGAGCAATTCTTGCCTTGAATTTTTCATGATGGCTAGCTTTCAAAAGGACGACCAATCCCGCCAGACTCTTGCCGCCAAAAAATACTAAATGGCGATTTTGTAGTTTCGGAGTATCTCAACAGTTTGCGGGAGTCCCTGCCCTAACATGGTATCCAAAAATGAATCCACATCAACAGGTGGGCTCCTCAACGATTTACGGTGTTTATTAACAGCCTCAAGCACTTTGGCCACATTGAGATCAAGATTATTGACAATGAAGTCGTCAGGATGAATCGCCTCGATTCCATGTTTACTCAACGCCGCAGCAGGAAAGTCTTTTAGGTTAGCCGTAATAATCGCATCCGCGCCACATCTAATGGCGGCTGCTAAAACATGGCGATCATTGGCATCGGGTAACGTGAGTGACTCAATCAACCCTTCATAGTTTTCAACCAAGCAATCATGGCAATGTTTATCCATTAACTCCCTAGTTCTCTCCAATTTCTCAGGCGCAATTTCAGGCTTATTTTTCAAAACATTGCGCATCCATTCATCATGAATGCGCGCTGTCCAACGCGCCCGGAACAACCCGGTCATAGCAAGACGCACCAATAAGTCCCGCAGGGGTGCGGGATATAACACATTAGCGTCATACACGACCGTGAAGCTACTCATCAATAACCCATTCCCAGTTCCTGCGCCTGCGCAGCTAATTCATCAAGTGCCGCCTCTCTCAATTTCTCTTCATTATTTTTGAAGTTTAATAAATCGCTATACCTAATTCTCCGGTGTGTGCCAACCTTGCGGAACGGAATCTTATGTTCATCGAGTAACTTGATGAGATGAGGCCGCGAAACCATTAAGAGGTCTGCGGCTTCCTGGGTGGTAAGCTCAGCGTGAACCGGAACAACCTGTACCGCATTGCCCTGCGACAAATTCGCCAGAATATCGATGAACAATCGAAATGCCGACATTGGCAGCTCGACCTTAGTCTTTTCTCCATCACTTTGAATCGTTACTTTTTGAACATCTTCCTTTGTTGCCAAGATCATAGAAAGTGCACGGCTACTTTCTTTGGCCAGCTCAATATCAACATCACTTGGCAATAAAGGCAATCCTCCCTGCGCTTTGTTGCTCATCATCTTTCTCCTAAGTTTCCATATAATGCGGAAGTATCTCCTCGCCAGCCTATGCAACAGCAAAACCGCATGCACACGACAATACTAGATCATGTCCAGCATAAGCGCAATAAACGAAACGCACTCTAAAACAAGGAATTCAACAACGATATTCGGACTACGGAACTGAACCAGATGACCTTCGACTTTACCGCTCTCTATGCCCTACGCACCCATCACCCCGCATGGCGTTTGCTATGTTCGGATCACGCGCCGCTGGTAGTAAGCTTTCTGCACCGCGTATTCATTACTCCCAATGTGCGGGGAATGGCGGCGGCGGACTTAGCCGAGGCACTGGAGGATGAGTTGTATGCCTTGCGCCAGCGACGGGAAGGTGAAAATGCATTTCCCAAGTCTGGGATCGATTACCTGAACGATTGGGCCGCGCCAGACAAGGGCTGGCTGCGTAAATTCTATAGGCCAGGTACGGATGAGGCACAGTTTGATCTGACGCCCTCCACCGAAAAGGCCATCGCCTGGCTAGCACAACTGTCCGAGCGGCAGTTCGTCGGCACCGAATCCCGCTTGCTCACACTGTTTGACCTGCTCAAACAGATGAGCGAAGGTAGTGAGGCAGACCCGGCCAAACGCATTGCAGAACTGCACAAGAAACGTGACGAAATCGATGCCGAGATCGCGCGGGTGCTGTCGGGCGATGTGCCGCTGCTGGATGATACGGCGGTGAAAGACCGCTTTCAGCAATTCATGCAAGGCGCGCGCGAATTGCTAACCGACTTTCGCGAAGTGGAGCACAATTTTCGTCAGTTGGATCGGCGCGTGCGCGTGCGCATTGCCTTGTGGGAAGGCAGCAAGGGCGCATTGCTTGAAGATATCATGGGCGAGCGCGATGCGATTGCCGATTCCGACCAAGGCAAGAGCTTCCGGGCATTCTGGGATTTCCTGCTCTCCAGCCGTCGGCAAGAGGAACTGACGGAACTGTTGGATCGGGTGCTTCTGCTTCCGGCTGTGGCTAATTTGCCCCCTGATGCACGCACGCGCCGCATGCACTATGACTGGATGGAGGCAGGTGAACATACACAGCGTACAGTAGCGCAACTATCGCAGCAAATGCGGCGCTTCCTCGATGATCAGGCATGGTTGGAAAATCGCCGCATTATGGACATCCTTCATGGTATCGAGAGCAAGGCTGTAGCATTACGCGATTCCCCTCCCTCCAGTAGCGTGATGGAAATGTCCGAGTCCGCCGCCGATATCGAACTGGCGATGGAGCGCCCGATGTTCTCTCCAGCCATGAAGCCGGTCATCGCCAATCTGGCCTTGCAGGTAGGTGATGAGGAGATTGACCCCTCAGCCTTGTTCGATCAGGTAGTGTTAGACAAGGTGCGGCTCGCCCGACACATCCGTCATGCCTTGCAAGACAGGGCGCAAATTACCTTAAGTGAGCTGGTAACCAGCCAGCCGCTGCAACAGGGACTGGCCGAGTTGGTGGCTTACCTGCAGTTGGGAAGCGAGACTTTCAGCACGGTGGTGGATGAGGAAACGCTCGAGCTCATTCGCTGGCAAGCCGTCGCAGCCGATGGTTCGGATCTAACCCGAAGCGCGCGGCTTCCTCGGGTAATCTTCATGCGTTGAACAAAAATAAGAACTGAGGCAAGGGATGGAAGAAGAATACTCGAACACACCACCGACACCGACATCGGCCCCAGCCGCAGATTTATCGGTGTTGCTGATCAGTTTGCTCAAGAGTGTGCTCTACCGTGATGGCGACGAGCGCTTGTGGGCTGCACTGCTGAATCTGCAGACCCGGGTGCGCGATTACGTGGCTGTACTCAACCTCGAACTGGTGCTGGATGAGGCAGAAGGCTATGCTTTCCTGAAGAGCCGCCCCGAACCGGAGGAAGGCGACGCGGCTCCGCGCTTGCCTAGACTGGTAGCGCGCCGCCCCTTGTCTTACCCGGTCAGTCTGCTGCTAGCGCTGTTGCGCAGAAAGTTGGCCGAATTCGATGCTGGCGGCGGCGATACGCGGCTGGTGCTCAGTCGGGATGACATCGTGGAACTGGTGCGACTCTTCCTGCCCAATGGCCCCAACGAGGCCAAACTGATCGACCAGATCGAGACCACGATCAACAAGGTGGTCGAGCTAGGATTCCTGCACAAGCTCAAGCCTGCTACCGGCGCGGCGGCGGGCCCTAGCAGCTACGAAGTGCGGCGCATCCTGAAAGCCTTTGTGGATGCGCAATGGCTGGCCGAGCTCGATGCGCGGCTAGCGATCTATCAGTCGCAGTTGTCCGGTGTCACACCCGCCAAGGAGAGCTAAGTCCATGAATGATCCGCAATCACTTGGCTTGGACTTTGTAGCCGACGACACGCTGTCTGGATTTCGCTTGCAGCGACTGGAAGTATTCAACTGGGGTACCTTTGACAAACGGGTGTGGACACTGCAACTCGATGGCCTGAACGGTTTGTTGACGGGCGACATCGGCTCAGGCAAATCCACCTTGGTGGATGCCATCACCACCTTGCTGGTACCCGCGCACCGCATCGCCTACAACAAGGCAGCCGGTGCGGACAGCAAGGAGCGGACACTACGCTCCTATGTGCTCGGTAATTACAAGTCTGAACGCAACGAGATTACGGGCGCGGCCAAACCGGTATCTCTGCGCGATCACAACAGCTATTCGGTCATTCTGGGTGTATTTCATAACGCTGGCTACGACCAGACTGTGAGTCTGGCACAGGTGTTTTGGATGAAGGATGCCCAAGGGCAGCCAGCGCGCTTCTTTCTGGGCGCGGAACGCGCGCTGTCGATTGCATCTGATTTTGCCAATTTCGGCTCAGACATTGCCCAACTGCGTAAGAAACTGCGTGCGCTGGGTGCTGAACTTCACGACAGCTTTCCGCCCTATGCGGCCTGGTTTCGCCGCCGCTTTGGTATCGAGAACGATCAGGCGCTGGAGTTGTTCCACCAGACGGTGTCAATGAAGTCAGTCGGCAATCTCACTGATTTCGTGCGCAGCCATATGCTGGAGCCCTTCGATGTGGTGCCGCGCATCCAGGCGTTGATTGGCCACTTCGACGATCTCAACCGTGCGCATCAAGCAGTACTCAAAGTGCAGCAACAAGTCGAGTTGCTCACGCCCTTGGTGGCCGATTGCAACAGGCATGATGTCCTTGTTGCTCAGGTCGATGGCTTGCGACGCTGCCGTGAGAGTCTGCGGGCCCACTTTGCCGGCTTAAAGTTGGGCTTGTTGGACAAGCGGCTGGGACTCTTGGATCAAGAATTGGGACGAGCGGATGGGCTTGTGCAGCGGCTTGACGGCGTCCACGAGGAGCAAGGTCGCCAAATCGACGAACTCAGGCAGGCCATCAACGACAACGGCGGTGATCGTCTGGAAAGGCTCGCCGCCGATATTCGCACCAAGGAACAGTTGCGGGATAAGCGCAAGGCCAAGGCTGAACGCTACGGCGAGTTGGCAGCAGTACTGGGCGAACCGGGAGCGACGGATGTTGCGACCTTCACCACCCAGCGCGGACAATTCAAAACTTGGCGCGAGGATGTGCTGGGGCGCGACGAATATCTGCAAAATACACTAACTGAACACGGTGTGTCGCTGCGCCAGGGCAAGCTGGAGCATGATCAACTCAGCACCGAAATCGACAGCCTCAAACGCCGCCGCAGCAACATTGACGATCAGCAGATTCAGATCCGTGCAGCGATGTGCGCCGCATTGGGGCTAAGCGTGGACGATATGCCTTTCGCGGGTGAGTTGATTCAGGTGCGCGACGACGAGCGCGACTGGGAAGGTGCCGCCGAACGTTTATTGCGTGGCTTCGGCTTGGCGCTACTGGTCCCCGATGCACATTACAAGGTCGTTGCGGAATGGGTGGACGGCAGCCATTTGCGTGGTCGCTTGGTGTACTTCCATGTACGTCCGCGCAAGACAGGCGAACTGCCCGACCTGCACCGCGATTCCTTGGTTCGCAAGCTGTCCATTAAGCCGGACTCTCCACACTATGACTGGCTGGAGCGCGAACTTGCACACCGTTTCGACGTAGCCTGCTGCGCCACGCAAGAGCAATTCCGTCGCGAGACCCGCGCCATAACGCGCGCGGGCCAGATCAAGGATCCGAGTGGTCGTCACGAGAAGGATGACAGGCATCGCATCGATGACCGCAGTCGCTATGTTCTGGGCTGGAGCAACAACGCCAAAATTGCTGCGCTGGAAGCCAAGCGCAGCCAACTCGAAACCCATCTGGGCGAGATTGGCAGCCAGATCGGCACCATTGAGAAGGAGCGCAAGTGTCTGGCCAGTCGGCTTGATGCGTTGACCCGGCTGGAAGAATTCACCACTTTCGAGGAGTTGGATTGGGCCAGCATAGCCACGGAAATTGCTGCGCTGATCGACGAACGCAGCCGGTTGGAGTCGGCCTCCGATGTACTCAAGCAATTAAATGGGCGGCTACGTGAACTACAAAAAGAGCTGAAGGACACTGAGACTGATTTGCAAGGGGCGCGCGAGATACGGGCTAAGCTTGAACAGCGTCGATCGGATGCGCAGGAGTTGCGCCAGCAAACCGAGTCACTGCTTCAGGATGTTGTCGTTGATAAGGTGCTGTCATCTATGTTGGAGACAATGCGCGCCGAAGCCTTGGGCGAGCATCAATTGACCGTGGAGTCCTGCGACAACCGCGAGCAGGATGTACGCACTTGGTTGCAGGCACGGATCGATGCGGAAGATCAGAAACTCAAACGCTTAGCCGAGAAAACCATCAAGGCGATGACCTCCTTCAAAGAAGCGTTCAAGCTCGAAACGGCAGAAATAGATGCCAGTCTCGAAGCGGCCTTCGAGTACGAGAACCTGCTGACGCAATTGAACCGGGACGACCTGCCGCGCTTCGTCACCCGATTCAAGGAACTACTCAACGTCAACACCATCAACGAAATCGCCAACTTCAACGCCCAGTTGGCCCGAGAACGCGAAACCATCAAGGAACGCATCGCCCACATCAACAAATCGTTGGGCGAAATCGATTACAACCCCGGACGCTACATTGTGCTGGAGTCGCAGCCCAGTCCAGATGCCGAGATTCGCGACTTTCAGCAGGAGTTGCGTGCTTGCACTGAGGGGGCGGTCACGGGCTCAGATGACGCTCAGTATTCCGAAGTCAAGTTCCTGCAGGTCAAGACCATCATCGACCGTTTCCGTGGGCGCGAGGGTTTGTCCGAGCAGGATCGCCGCTGGACGGGGAAAGTTACGGATATGCGCAACTGGTTCCTGTTCGCCGCCAGCGAACGTTGGCGCGAGGATAACAGCGAGCATGAGCATTACTCCGACTCCGGCGGAAAGTCCGGCGGGCAGAAGGAAAAGCTGGCCTACACCATCCTGGCCGCCAGTCTGGCTTACCAGTTCGGACTGGAATGGAGAACGGTGCGCTCGCGATCCTTCCGCTTCGTAGTAATCGACGAGGCTTTTGGCCGTGGCTCGGATGAGTCTGCGCAGTACGGGCTGAAGCTATTCCGACAACTCAACCTGCAGCTACTGATCGTGACACCGCTGCAGAAGATCCACATCATTGAGCCTTTTGTGTCCAGCGTGGGTTTTGTACACAACGATGGCGGACGTGAATCCAAACTGCGTAATTTGTCCATCAAGGAATACCGGGAACAAAAGGCAACCACGGCACCTCAGGCGGCGCAGGGGACAACACCGTGATGTGGACGACACCGAAAGACTTGAAAGCGCAGTTGGTCCGACTCTGGGAGCGTGGAGAGTTATTGAGGGACATAGTGAGCGGCAATATTCGCTTTCCCTTACGCCTGTCCCTCAAGACACCGGGCTCGGCCGACATCACGGACCGCTTCGAGTCGGTGCGCTCTTGGGCAGCCGAACTGTCCGCCACCAGCCATGTGCGTTTGGAGTGGCAGGAGGTTCGCCACCGGGTTCAGGGAGCGCAACGTTTACCCGCTGGCGCTTGGGTCGACTCCCTCGAAGATGCGTTGAACTGGCTCGGCAAGCGCCGCGAAAGGGAGCGCTTCATAACACTGGTTTCCGCAACCCAGCAGGCTAATCCCGCCTTGCTTATTTGGCTGGAAAAGCGCCCCTTGCAAGCCCTGGAACTGGTGGACGAATGGCCTAGACTATTGGCGGTGGTAGAGTGGCTTATGAAACATCCGCACCCGAGCATCTACTTGCGTCAGGTGGACTTGCCCGGAGTACACACCAAATTCATCGAATCCCATCGTGGCGTGTTAACGGAGTTGTTTGATCTTGCTTTGCCCGATGATGCTATTGATGCCACGAAAACAGGTATCGGCCAGTTTGAAGCTCGTTACGGTTTTTTAGACAAGCCGATACACATACGATTCCATTCTCTTGACCAAGGAATTCAACTGATAGATGGTTTGTCTTATCCCGACATCTCGCTGGATGCTGATAGCTTCAGTTGCTTGAGCCTACCTATCCGGCGCGTGTTCATCACCGAAAACGAAATCAACTTTCTGGCCTTTCCAAACGTCAAGCAGGCCATTGTGATTTTTGGCAAAGGTTTTGGCTGGGATGCATTAGCACGCAGCCGGTGGCTGAACGATTGTGCCATTTACTATTGGGGCGACATCGACACCCACGGATTTGCCATACTGGATCAATTGCGTTGTCAGTTCGGCCACGTCGAATCGTTCCTGATGGATCGCGAAACCCTTGATGCGCACTCCGTCGTCTGGGGCGTCGAGGCAAAGCCTTCGGTGGCCGACCTACCCAGACTGACCAAGGCTGAACGCGCTTTGTACGATGATCTGCGCGACAACCGCATCAGACCTAACCTACGCCTAGAGCAAGAGCATGTAATGTACAGTTGGCTGAGCCACGCCCTTCAATGCATCCTCGAAAAGGCAGGGAAATCAAAAGTGCCAGCCCCTTCCCAGTGAAAAGGCGCGTGCTCAGAAAATAAGTAGTCCTTGTTTCTTAATCCGCACAAATGATTAACCATGCAAGTTATTAACGGAGTGTCATTGACGAAGATAAAGAAACAACAAAGGCCCGCGTGAGCGAGTCTTTGCGAGCCACATGAACATTAACTATTCCAGTAGCGAATTGGCGGAGAGGGAGGGATTGTTCGGCTTTCGCGTTGCCTCCGCTAAAGCCTCATCCCTCACTGCGTTCGGGACCGCCTGACGGCGTCCTGCGCGAGCGATGCTCGCTGGTCGAACCCAAGAGGTCTTGTCCACACTTCCACTACACCAAATGTAAAACCGCCCACTAGGGGCGGTTTTGCATTTGGCGGAGAGGGAGGGATTCGAACCCTCGGTACGGGGTTACCGTACGCCTGATTTCGAGTCAGGTACATTCGACCACTCTGCCACCTCTCCGAAGGCGGCGAATTCTACCAGCAAGCGGCGATTTCGTGCAGAATGTTGGCATGCCTAACGCAAAAATCTCTTTGCTTGCCAGCATCGCCATCGCTACCCTGCTGACGGCCTGCACTGCAAAATTGCCCGCTTGGAACGAAGGAAAGCTGGTTGTGATCGTCCCAGCAACCGATTCCAGTGCAGAAGCCGAGTTCAATCGAGAATTACTCAAATTATTTGCGGAAGAGTTGCATAGTGAGCTGGTACTGATTCCCGCTCAGCGGGATAAGATCGGCAGTCTGCTAAAAAAACATCGCGGGCATTTTTCGGCATCCTCTTCACGAAGTGTCATCAAGCCGGGCGGTTTGCATTACGGTCCGAGTTACCAAACCGTGCGCGAGTATGCGGTATGCAACCGTGATGGCAACCGTGTCAAAAATAAAAAAGATTTGGTGGGCGTATCGCTCGCTGTGATTTCCGGTTCAGCGCAAGATGCCGCATTGCGCGAAGCGCAAAAAGAATTGCCCACGCTGCATTGGAAAACGTTGCATGGCATCACCTCTGCCAAGATGCTGGAGGAGGTCTCCAACGGACTTTACGATTGCGCGGCGGCGAACGAGTTGCAGTTGGCCGAGGCGCGTAACTATCACTCGAATCTGTATGCAGCAACCGAGCTGGCCTCACCGTCAAATTTAGCTTGGGGCTTTCCCAATGATGTTGATCCGAAACTGCTGCAACGCAGCGAGGAATTTTTTGCCCGCATCGAAAAAAATGGCACGCTAAACGATTTACTTGACCGCTTTTACGGGCACAGCGACCGTCTGGGCGTAAACGATTCGGCTGCTTTCATCGAGCGCTTTCATACCGTATTTCCCAAGTATCGCCATTTGTTTGATGAGGCTGCCTTGTTCACCGGTATGGATTGGCGACTAATCGCAGCCATCGCGTATCAGGAGTCGCAATGGGATCCGCTGGCAACTTCGTTCACCAATGTGCGCGGCATGATGATGCTGACCGAAGCAACCGCCGATCGCATGAATGTGCGCAACCGACTCGATGCGGGCGAGAGCATCCGTGCTGGCGCGAAATATTTGCAACTGATCAAAGATCAATTGCCACAACGCATTGCCGAGCCGGACAAAACTTGGATGGCGCTGGCTGCCTACAATCAAGGCTACGGCCATCTGGAAGATGCGCGCGTGCTAACCAAACGCAACGGCGGCGATCCCGATAGCTGGAATGATGTAAAACGCTGGATGCCTTTGCTCAACCGCCCCGAATACTACGAAACGCTGAAATACGGCTATGCGCGTGGCGGAGAGGCGGTGATTCTGGTGGAAAACATCCGCAGCTTTTACGACATACTGAAAAAATTGGAGCCGCAGTCGGCAGTGGCAGATGAACAGCCCACCTCATATCGCCTACTCGAACCGATCAAGAAATTATTGCGTCGCTAATCGCGTTGATTACGCTCGACCAGCAAACGCTCGACGCGCTCCAAACGCGCGGAAATATCTCTCAGCATACGATCTGACTCCCGCTCTTCCGCCTCGATCTTTTCCACATCATTGCCGATGAAGAATGCCGCCAGATTCGCCGTCAGCAACGAGATCAGTACGACACCAAACAGCACCACCAGCGAGGCAAATAATCGCCCGGCACCGGAGTGCGGCACCACATCACCGTAACCCACCGTCGCCATCGTCACCCACGCCCACCACATACCGTCCCACATATCGCCCACTGATGGATCAATGCGCGAGATGATGATGCCGGACAGCACCATGGTGAAAAAAGCGACGATGAGCGTCGTACCCAAGCGATGTTGCGAGAGCAATTTACGCGCCGATTTGGACATGCGCACCAGCAGCATCAGCACCAATACCAAACGGAAACTACGCAATAATCCCGCCAATGGTGCGAACTGCCAGAAGAACGGTAAACCGCCGATGATGATGACCAAATTCAGCCAATTACCAAAGAGAAAAGCGCGTTTATCGGCAACCTTGCTCGTGAGAACAACTGTCTCCAACAAGAAGGCTAACCACACCAACCAATCGGCAATGTCCGCCAGAAAGGGCGAGATGGAGCGCGTTTCTTCCAGATACCACTGCAACACAATCCACAGTGCCACCGCCACCATCGGCCACTCCAAACGGCTGGCCCACAAACGCGCATCTGGCCGCTCATGATCGGCGACACCTGCGATACCGAGCAGGTGGACGACTTTCACTTGGTGACTTTCTCCATACCGCCCATGTAGGGACGCAGCACTTCGGGAATCGTCACACTACCGTCGGCGTTTTGGTAGTTCTCCAAAACCGCAACCAGCGTGCGACCAACCGCTAAGCCGGAACCATTCAGGGTATGCAGCAACTCGGGCTTGCCCTGCGCATTGCGGAAACGCGCTTGCATACGTCGCGCCTGGAAGGCTTCGAAATTGGAGCAGGAAGAAATCTCGCGGTAAGTATTCTGCGCAGGCAACCACACTTCGATATCGTAAGTGGTGGCGGAAGAAAAACCGATGTCGCCAGTGCACAACTTGACCACACGGTAAGGCAACCCAAGTTTTTTCAGAATAACTTCAGCGTGCCCGAGCAAACTCTCCAATGCCTCGTAGGATTTTTCGGGGTGCACCATCTGCACCAGCTCGACTTTTTCAAACTGATGCTGACGAATCATGCCGCGCGTGTCGCGACCTGCCGAACCGGCTTCGGAACGGAAGCAGGGTGTGTGGGCGACAAACTTCATCGGCAATTTTTCCAACGGTACAATTTCGTCGCGCACCATATTGGTGACAGGAACTTCGGCGGTGGGAATTAGGTAGAAATTCTGCTCGCCAGCTTCCCCCATTTGACGAGGCACGCGAAACAAGTCCTCTTCAAATTTCGGCAATTGTCCGGTACCGCGCATCGATTCTGCATTCACCAGATACGGCACATAAGCCTCGGTGTAACCGTGCTGATCGGCATGCGTATCAAGCATGAATTGCGCAAGCGCGCGATGCATGCGCGCCAACGGGCCTTTCAACAAAGAAAAACGCGCACCCGAAATTTTTGCCGCTGTCTCAAAATCCAAGCCCCCCAAGCCCTCGCCAAGCGTGACGTGGTCTTTTACTTCGAAACCGAACTGCGGCACATCGCCCACCTTGCGCACTTCAACATTGTCCGCTTCGGACACTCCCACTGGTACGCTCTCGTGCGGGGTGTTAGGCAGCATGGCAAGAAAGTCATCCAAGGCTTTCAAAATTTGCGGCAACTTGGCTTCCAGCTGTTTCAGTTCCTCGCCCAGCGCACCCACTTCCGCCATGATGGCCGTTGTATCTTCGCCCTTGGCTTTGGCCTGACCGATCAGTTTGGAAGTTGCATTGCGCTTCGCCTGCAACTCCTGCGTGCGCGTCTGGATCGTCTTGCGCTCGGCTTCGATCTGCTCGAACCTAGCAGTGTCTAGCACGAACTTGCGTGTTGCCAAACGCGCCGCCACGCCCGCCAAATCAGTACGTAATGTTTGAATGTCCAGCATAGCTTCCTCTATATCAAATTGAACCAATGCCACATACGGCATGAAGGCGCGATTATAAGTTTTCTGACTGACTGCTTGGGCAGTGTTTAACGCGCTCAACCTCTTTTGCGATTCCCGCAATCTCATCGATATCCTGCCGGTGCGCCAGACCATAGTCGGCTCTTGCTGCGCGCAGCCGTGCCAGCCAAGCGTCGATCTGATGCGAATTGAGCAATACCCCCCAGTCTGCTGGCACACCCGCCACTGGCTGTCCGAAAATGCGTTGCATGATGCGAACGCCGAGATCTGGCGTGTAATGCGATGAGTCGCTGTACCAATGCATGATGCGATCACGCTCGTCTGCCGTTGGCACCGGCTCGGTAGAAACAGCATCGTAACCACTGAAATCCCACAAAGGCAGCGGCATTGCACCTGACTCCAGCGCCACGTCCTGATTGTGTTGCACCAAACGACGCTTCCATACTTCCCACTTATCCCATAACCCAGCAACTGCCAGCGTTTCCCACTGGCGCGCGTGCGAGGGTGAAATGAAAAAACGCAAATCGATATGATGCCGGTGCGCCAACGTCAGCATCGCGCGAAAATCATCCAACGCAGAACGACCATCAATTCCTTCAAACGAAAAATCACAGGCCGGATAGGGGAGGTATTTTTCCAGCAGATACATGCGCTCATTGGCCGCGAACTGTCGTTGATAGCTACCGGCCAGACGACCTAGCGTCGCAGGTGTGCGAAATCCGTCTCCGAAGCAGCAGTCGCCTTCACCCGGCACTTTTCGCCGCATCACCGCCAATGAGTCAGACAAGGTACTCACCGACAACATCAAACTGTAAGGTCGTGTTGAGTTGTAGTTATCCTCGACGTAATCGGAAGGCGGCGCGAACAACGTATTGAAAGCAAAAAAATCGAGCCCGACGATAATCGTCTTCGCCTTGCCCTCTGATACGGCAAGCTCCATCAGGCGGCGAGTCTCTCGAATCGGCTGTCCGAACGTCGCCAAATTCAGCACCCATTTACCCGTAAAAGCAGGATTGTCCCTGCCGATGCCAATATCAGTCCGCGAAGTCCCGAGCAGTACGATGTCGGCTGGCGTGTGTGCCAATCCCACCGTTTTGAACACACGCTCATTCATCACCAATATCGGCTGCGACTGTTGCCGCAAGGCTTCACGATCACGGTAGATGCCATACGGATCGACCCGCCAATTAAATCCGGCCAATGCCCCCGCCAAAACCAGCACTGCAAGCAGAAAGTGTATGAAATATCCGCGCATGATCAGAACTGGAAGTAGAGAAAGTCGCGCACCCGCGACAGGAAAGACAACGACAACACAAAAACCAATCCCGCCAGCCAAGCAAATGCAGCATTAAAACGCCAGCGAAATCGCGTTTCAACCAGCTCATCACCGTCCAGTGCTGGCTGGAAACGCTTCATCATTTGTTGCACGTTGGGCATTGCCCACACGATCACCAAGCCGATGATGATAAGTATCAAAGCACGATCCGAATTTACTTTTGAGAGCGGTGTCAGTCCGTTCATCGCAACCCCTTCCAACCACTGTGGATGGCTTTCACTCAGATGACGCCACGCGGATTCGGACAGCGATAAGCCGTGCTGCCCAGCCATGCCGGACAACATCGACAGCGCCGAAGTAAAGCTCTCGGCACGGAAGAACACCCATGCCACCACGACGGCCATAAAAGTCAGCGCGATGGAAAAGGCTTTCGCCGCCATGCCGCCTGACCCTATGCCTAATGTTTGCTTGAGACTGCGCCAAGCATGATTCACCATCAAATAGAGGCCGTGTAATGCACCCCATACAACGAATGTCCAGCCGGCACCGTGCCACAAGCCGCCGAGCAGCATGGTGGCAAACAAGTTGAAATATCGGCGCGACTTACCCTTGCGATTACCACCTAGAGGAATGTAGAGGTAGTCGCGCAGAAAACGCGACAGCGTCATATGCCAGCGCCGCCAGAAGTCGATGATATTCGTCGCTTTGTACGGCGAATTAAAATTGAGCGGCAAGCGCACGTTAAACATCAGCGACAGTCCGATAGCCATATCGGAGTAGCCGGAAAAATCAAAATATAGTTGCAGCGTATAACTCAGCGCGCCGATCCACGCCTCAAATAGCATTGGTTGTCCGCCCGCCTCAACGGCCGAGAATATCGGCGCGGGAAACTCCGCAAAAGAATCGGCAAGCAATACTTTTTTGGCCAATCCCAGTACGAAGATGGTTACCCCCAATGCAAACGTCGCACTATGAAAATGAAAAGTCGATGCCTTGGCGAACTGCGGCATCATTTCCTTGTGATGCAAGACCGGCCCGGCGATCAAATGGGGGAAATAAGTCACGAAGAGGACATAGTGAATGAAGTTATATTCCTTCACCTCACCGCGATAGGTATCGACCAGAAAAGCGATCTGAGTAAAGGTAAAGAACGAAATAC
>JAQUAI010000025.1 GCA_028687335.1 Gallionella sp. | reverse complement strand
CCAAAACCTTACAATCCCCATAGGTTCCGCTCTCCGAAGGTTTAGTCCAACAAGGTTTATCTGCCGCCGCTGCAAGTCGCGGAGTTAACACGTTTGGGGAGGGCGGCAGATAAACGCTATTCGTTAGCCCTCCCATTTACATTTCTTCGCCATGACTGAAATCACCGGAATCGACCATATCTACATCACGGTGTCTGACCTTCAGCACTCTGAGCCTTTCTACGATCGCGTCTTGCTTGAGGCGCTTGGTTTCCGAAAGAACAAATTCGTCTTGGGTGGCGATCCGCACATCCAATACTTCAACCGTCATTTCGGTTATGTTCTCCGTCCATCACGCAATTCCAACGGGCACGACTCATATGCGCCGGGGCTTCATCATTTTTGCCTTCGCGTCGAGTCAATCGCCGATGTCGTCGCCGTTGCCAATCAGCTTCGTGCGGCTGGTGTCGAAGCATCGGAAGCAAAACTCTATCCTGAGTATGCACCCGATTACTGGGCCACGTTCTTCACTGACCCCGATGGCGTTCGCCTTGAAGTAACCAACTACCGCCAGGAACGTCGAGACCGCCATGACAATTGGTAGCCTGAGGGCTAACCCGGCGCTCAACCTCGCTTCCTTCGGTCGCTGGACGCTGCGCGATAAAGCCGCGCAGCGCCGGTTAGCTCTACGTTATGCATAAAGAATTGGAAGCTCATGCTGAGTTACCTTTGCCTAGGGCAAAAGGCATTCACTGGCCAGTGTGCAGCATGAGCATCCCTGAGAGGATCGCTTCCTCTCGGTTCGGCGGGAAAGAAGTCATTAATTTGGCAACCCAAGTTAGAGACTTCGTATCCGCCAACCAACGTCCGTCTAACGGCGGGCGCTGGGCGCTCAGTGCTCGCTCTTTCATGGAGAAATCCCATGTTCGAGTTCACGCTGTCGGTGAAAATCACCGTGAAGCAACTCATCAAGCTCGGCAGAGTTTTGGTGGTTCTGTTGCTCATGGTGTAGCCATTCACCTTTCTGTGGCGGGTCGAGGAGAAATCCCCGGCTCGACCATAGTCACTATTAACATCATGCATAACCCTTCGTTCAAGGCCGACGCCTAGGGGCGCGGCTTAACTCCACGTTGGGCCTCTCATTCAACTAGCTCTCCACAATATCTCGAAGGTAAGAAACTATGACTACAAACAACATAGACAAAGTTGCCAGTGTGGCAATTCAAGCGAACGATGTTTTCAACAAATGTCATGACCAATCGGTCACGTCAGTGGGCGTCACAGCTAATGCGGTAGTCATTGACTGCGAGCTTTCGCAACGCAGGCTGGCACTAATCACCGTTGACGAAAGGCCTGGGATAGTCGGTGCAGCAATTGGAACAAAGGGAACAGATGAGTCGGTCCTGATCAATCAGTTCCCGATAGATACCTTGACCTCGTCAGCGATATTGGAAATCATGGAACAGCACTTCGCGCGCAGTCCAAAGTGAGTATCCACATGTCATCCTATTGCAATAACGATACAGCGCGAGGCCCAACCCGGCGGCGCAGGGGACGCTGTAGAAAAACTCAATTTCAAAAAATAGGGCTCGCGATGAACAACAATCGACCTAGTATAACGCGCTGTATTCGACGATCATCATGTTGGGATGGGGCGAGTGATCCCCTGAAATGTATTCACTTGACCCCTCACGTAGTTTTTCTACAGCCTCGTTAGAACTCACGGAATCCAAAATGCATATCCCTACGTATATCGCACTAATGCTTTGCGCAACCCTATACGGTCTCGTCAGACTGATAGGTCTGTGGTTCACAAACCAGCTACTGTTTTGGTCAGGCGTTCTTGTCGTGCTCATCACTGTTCTCGTAGGAGTTCTCCAAGCACTAGAGTCTGAGTCGTTTGAACTGAAATGGATGCTTTTTTACACCGTACCGATCGGCCTTCTTATGTTCGGTCAGGTAGTTGGTTTATCTGAAATGAACAACGAAGCACTCAAGGTTGCACACCTACCTCCTATTCCTTCATTTTTTCCAGGTGAGAGCAAAGACTATGAAAGCGCCGCGCTGGGGCACTACATATCAATGGCATTTCCATTCGTCGCCAGGGTGGCTGCATGGTTAGTTGATCTTGTTATCGAGATAAGAAAGTGATTTCCTATTTTTCGCCAAGTGACCAAGATATGCCTATGAGTTCTAACAAGTCAATCAACCGGACGGCCTCTGGCCGCCGGTTATTTCCAACGTTAGCCGCAAACTGAGAACCGCACATGCAAATGAATAACCTTCGAATACATGGCAGGCTGCTTATGGCAACGGGGGTTGCTCATGTGATTTTGGCTATTTTGCCTGGAGTTTTTGGCGATCAATTTTCCGATTTCTCGCGTAGCTGGTTCTTTAATGTCAGTAGCGGTGCGGCGGATTTTTCGTTTCTCGGTGGGGCATTAAACTATGTAGAGTTTGCGGCGTTCTGGTTTTTTTATGCAGGGCCGATAATGTTCCTATATGGCCAGGCAATAGATCAAATTGAAGAATCGCAAGGTTACGTTCCGTTATCAATTGCAAAAACTTTCATGGCTGTTTCGGTTGTTGGGGCTTATATGGTTCCGCTATCCGGCATGACATTTGCCCTAATTCCACAAGGCATATACATGTATGTGCGGTCGGTGAAGCGACGCAATATCTATGGCTAACCCGGCAGTCAAGTGGGACTGTAAACTTTGGCGTTGGGGAGCACCAATTACTATGTCCCGTCTGCGTACTATCTTTTTCATTTTTCTACTCACAGTTCAAGGCGTGTCCTTTGCCGGAGCCATGCAAGAGGCAAACGCCGCGCTTGATAGGCGAGACTACGCCATAGCGCAATCAATCCTTGATCCGTTGGCAATGGCTGGCGATGTTGATGCTCTTGGGACAATGGGCAACATCTACGGCTTTGGGTGGGGAGTCGCACCGGATCTCAAAGTCGCACACGACTATTGGCAACGAGCTGCGGAGAAGCATCTTTCAACAGCAATGTATAACCTAGGCACTCTGTACCTCGTAGGAAAGCCCGGGTTTCCGCTAGATGACGAACAAGCTGCTATCTGGATGAAACGTGCCGCTGAGCACAGGCATATTCAAGCAATGCTTAATCTAAGTTCTATGTACGCTACAGGTCGCGGGCTAAGCCAAGACTTCGAATCCGCACTCGCATGGGCAAGTCTGGCGCTATCAAATGCGAAAGACCCATCGCACAAGGCGGCAGCAAATGGACAATTGCAGAAGCTTGGAACACTGGTTCCTAGGGATCGATTCCCTGTCGTCCAAGTTCAGATCGGCAGTATTGCAAAGATCATTGACGCGAATGTCCAAGCATACAGATCACAAGGTGCTCCCCACCCCATCAATCCACCGGACGCTGCGCGATAAAGCCGCGCAGCGCCAGTTACCTTCACGTTGGGCTCAACCTCGATTCAATTTAGCCCAGTATTAATCCCAGCGATAGCAGTGTTCCATGCGCCATCATCGCGGCGATGGTGAGTTTGATCGCTTCGCCCAGTTGCTGCGGTTGGGCGGCGTGTTGCAGTAGGCGGCGTGCGGCTTTTAGGCTCAGTGGGGCGGCCAATAGCGCCAACAAAACCAGCGCCGGCAACCAGCCCAGCACGACGCACAGTAGTAGCCACCCATAGGCGGACAGGGCGATTAACACGTAGCCCCAGCGTGCGCTGCTCACATCTAAGCGCGCAACCCAATGCAGCTTGCCCGCTGCGGTATCGGCGCTGCGGTCGGGAAACTGGTTGATGTAGAGCAGGTTGGTCACCAGTAAGGCATATGAGAGTCCGGCGATGAATGGGGCGGGATCAAAACCTTTGCGTTGCACGAAGTCGGTACCAACGGTGATGGCAAGAAATCCGGCGGCCACGCATAGCTCGCCCCAACCGCGACTGTTGAGTTTGAACGGTGGTGCGGAATACGCCCAGCCAATAAACAAGCCCGCCAGTCCGACATATACCAGTTGTGGTGCTGAGTGCGCCATCAGCCAAAATCCGGCAACGGCCACGCCCGCCATCAAGGCAAATCCGAAGTTGCGTGTTTGCGTCAGTGTGAGCACGCCGTTTTGAATAAAACGACTGCCGCCGGTGAACGGAAAAACGCGCTCGACATTTTGCGAGTCGGTGCCGTTTAGTTCGTCGTAATAGTCGTTCAGCACGTTGGTTCCGGCATGGGCCAGCAGTGCAAACAGTAGTGTCACCGTTGCTAGTGTGGCATCGAGCGCAACCGCGTCGTGGTAGATCGTGGCCAAGCCGATGAAGCAGGCCATCAGGCTGGCAGAAAGAAAGGCCGGACGGGTGGCGGCAAAATAGCGCACAACCGGATTGGCGAATAGTTCAAGCGTTGGCTCCAGCGGTTGGGTCATACCAGTCTTCCTCCTCGCATACGAAATCCTTTTGTTGCCAACGCCCCCAAACCCATGCCGCCGTATGCGTGGCAGATCGCGCACGCTAATGCATCAGCTGCATCGGGGCTGGGGGTGCCGGACAAACTCAGCAAGCGCTGCACCATTGCCTGCACTTGCTCTTTATCGGCGTGGCCGTTGCCCACTACTGCTTGTTTTACTTGCAAAGCGGTGTATTCCGCCACGGGCAAGTCTGCCGTCACCGCCGCGCAAATCGCTGCGCCGCGTGCTTGCCCCAATAGCAATGTGGATTGCGGGTTGACGTTGACGAACACTTTTTCGACCACAGCCATCTGCGGTTGATGCTGGGCGATCACTTCGGCTAAGCCGTTCAAAATCACTTTTAGTCTTTGGGGAAGCTCGCCATCCGGCGTTTTGATACAACCGCTGGCAACGTAATGCAGTTTTTGCCCTTCTTTATCTATCACGCCGAAGCCAGTGATTCTTAATCCTGGGTCAATGCCGAGGATGCGGGTTGTGGATTGTTGATGGCTCAAAACCGCCCCCCCTCCAACTCTGCCTTGTCAGGGGGAGAGCCGAGCGCCATGACATGCATGGAGTTGCGGCATACCGCTTCCAACTTCCCCACATCAGGGGAGGAGCCAAGCCCCCCTCCCCTGACAAGGGGAGGTCGGGAGGGGTTTGTTTTGCTCAAACCGCGCTCCTCATTCCTCAATCACGGCTGTTGTATAAACCTCTTGCACGTCGTCGCAGTCTTCCAGCGCATCCAGCAGTTTTTGCATCTTGACGGCATCGTCGCCGGTGAAGCTCACTTCGTTTTCCGGTTTCATGGTGACCTCGCCCATTTCGGGTTTGAAGCCTGCTTCTTCGAGGCGTTGTTTGACTTGTTCAAAATCATGCGGTGCGGTGATCACTTCGATGCTGCCATCGTCGTTGCTGACGATGTCTTCCGCGCCTGCATCCAGTGCTACTTCCATCAGTGCATCTTCATTCGTGCCGGGGGCGAAGATCATTTGGCCGCAGTGTTTGAACAGGAAGGCGACCGAGCCATCGGTACCGAGGTTGCCGCCGTATTTGGTGAAGGCATGGCGCACATCGGCCACGGTGCGGGTTTTGTTGTCGGTCATGCAATCGACCATCACCGCCGCGCCGTTGATGCCGTAACCTTCATAACGCAACTCTTCGTAGTTAACGCCTTCGAGCTGACCGCAACCGCGTTTGATCGCATTCTCGACGGTGTCTTTTGGCATGTTGTTTTCGCGGGCTTTTTCAATCGCCAGACGCAGACGCGGATTCGCACCGGGATCGCCGCCGCCCATGCGCGCCGATACCGTGATCTCTTTAATCAGTCGAGTGAAGATTTTTCCGCGCTTGACATCCTGTTTGCCTTTGCGATGTTGAATATTCGCCCACTTGCTATGTCCCGCCATGTCGCTCTCCGATTTGCTCCGCGTCGCGGAATTTGCATTTAAAAAACAGCTGCGATGTTATCATTTTCGCCGTACTTCACCCAACACGAAACCACCCCCTTCACGGAGACACCCCATGACCGAGCCGTTGCTGATCGCAAAAAATAACGACCAAGAATTGCATTTATTGCCTCAAATGGCGAACCGCCACGGCCTCATCACCGGCGCGACCGGCACAGGTAAAACCGTCACGCTGCAAAGTCTGGCTGAGTCGTTCAGCCGCGTTGGCGTGCCGGTGTTTATGTCCGACATCAAAGGCGATCTTTCGGGACTTTCCAAAGCGGGTGGCAACAACGCCAAGGTCGCCGCGCGCGTCGAACAGCTCAAGTTGGAAGGTTTCACGCACCAAGCCTACCCCACTACTTTCTGGGATGTGTTCGGCGAGCAAGGTCACCCTTTGCGCGCGACCATCTCGGATATGGGGCCGTTGCTGCTGGGGCGCATGCTGAATCTGAACGATGTGCAGCAGGGCGTGATGACGCTGGTGTTCAAGATCGCCGATGACAACGGTCTGCTGCTGCTCGACCTGAAAGATCTGCGCGCCATGATTCAAAGTGTGGGCGACAACGCTGGCGAGTACACCACCGAATACGGCAACATTTCTACCGCCAGCATCGGCGCGATTCAACGCGGCCTGCTGGAGATCGAAACACAGGGCGGCGAAAATCTATTCGGCGAACCCATGCTCAACATTGCCGACCTGATGCAAACCGATAGCAAAGGACGCGGCATGATTAACATCCTCGCCGCCGACAAGCTGATGACTTCGCCCAAGGTTTATTCGACTATGTTGCTGTGGCTGCTTTCCGAGCTCTACGAAAATCTGCCCGAAGCAGGCGATCTGGATAAGCCCAAGCTGGTGTTCTTCTTCGACGAAGCGCATTTACTTTTCAACGATGCGCCCACTGCGCTGCTCGACAAAATCGAACAAGTCGTGCGTCTAATTCGCTCCAAAGGCGTGGGTGTGTATTTCATCACCCAAAACCCCGCCGACGTGCCCGACAAAGTGCTGTCGCAACTAGGCAACCGTGTGCAGCACGCCTTGCGTGCCTTTTCTGCACGCGATCAAAAGGCTGTCAAAGCCGCTGCCGAGACGATGCGCGACAATCCCGAGCTGGATGAAGAAGCTGTCATCACCGAGCTAGGGGTGGGCGAAGCGCTGGTGTCATGCCTTGATGAAAAAGGCCGCCCCGGCATCGTCGAACGCGCGCTGATCGTGCCGCCGGAAGCACAAATCGGCCCCATCGACACAAACGAACGCAAGCAAGTGATCCAACACTCGCTGCTAGCTGGCTACTACGAAAAAGAGGTGGATCGTGAATCTGCTTACGAAATTTTGAAAGGCCGCAGCGCACCAAAACAGCAAGAAAATACAGAGCCCGCACCACGCCAAGCTGAAGCTGAATCTAGCGGCGGCTTGGGCGGCATGCTGGGCAGCATTTTCGGCGGCGGCAGCGAACCCACCAAGCGCGCCAGCAATCGCCAAAGTGTCGGCGAAGCATTGGCCAAAAGCGTGGTGCGCACCATCGGCTCAGAAGTCGGGCGCCAAATTATTCGCGGCGTGCTGGGGTCAATTCTCAAACGCTAACCGCCCGAACAACACAAACAGCCCAGCAGTTAAGGAAGCCCCATCTAGCTCTCTGTTCGAGGTGATTTGGCTCCTTAAATTTGCTGGTGCGGTTTTGTATCTTTCGTGGGCTATCTGGTTTCATGCATAATCACTTCCCGTGCCCGTCGCGTTATTCCGTTGCGATAACGGCCCAGAGGAGAATGAAATGCAAACCGTATTAATTGCCAATCCCAAAGGCGGTAGCGGCAAAACCACACTCTCGGTCAACGTCGCCGGTTACTTGGCCAACCACGGCCAACGCACCGCCATCCTCGACCTCGACCGCCAGCAATCTGCTTCGCTTTGGCTGCAAACCCGTTCCGACGATCTGCCGCCCATCACCCCGCTGGGCGACAAAGCACCGGGTAAAGAGTTGGATTGGCTAGTGATCGATTCTCCCGCCGGACTGCACGGCAAAAATCTCAGCCACGCACTCAAGCTGGCAAATAAAATCCTCATCCCCGTTGCTCCATCAATGTTTGATCTGCATGCCAGCCGCGATTTCCTGCAAGCCTTGGCAGCTGAAAAATCCGTGCGCAAACAACGCAACCAGATCGGCATCATCGGCATGCGTATGGATGCCCGCACCCGTGCCGCACAAGCACTGGAACACTTCCTCACATCGCTCGACTTGCCAGTAGTCGCCTATCTGCGCGAAACGCAGGTGTATGTAAACGCCGCCTTCGAGGGAAAATCACTATTCGACCTACCGCCCTACCTAGCCGAACGCGAATTGGAACAATGGGATTTTCTGGAACACTGGCTGGCCGCCAAATGATTGGCAAAGCTCTATTCTTTGCATTCACTTTGATGATCAACTCCTTGGCATCATCAGCCGAAGAGCTTTCTGAAATTCCAGTAACTCAATTAAAAATAACCTCCCAATCCATCAAACTATCGAAGATTAGTGATGTATTGGGGCGATCAATTACATCCGCCAAAACACAACTCATCATCAATGATGGGAGGAATCTGTGGCGCATGAGTGTCAACGCTCATGTAATGAAGAGGATTAACTTGAATTTTTTGCCTGAAGAAGCAAACTGGTTTAGCACTGTTTGTGCGACAACCACCAGTCTCTTTGTGGCCGTAAGTGACTACCCGGAAAAACAAAAGATCGAAGAGTTAGCTAAATCACGAGGAGATTTTGTTAGAGGGCCAAGTGCTAAAGGATTCCTCACGATTTTGCCTGCATCTATCAAATATACGAACTCACCTACGATCACATCGAGACCGCCTACTGACCCACAAACCACCCCTGAAAATATCTTTACCTATGAAATTCAAAGTTGCTCATGGCATAACAGCACCATGTACTTTGGCAGCTATGGCGCACTAGGAAAGGTTAATCTCTCAACTTCCACGGTCGATTTAATTGAAGAAGACGAGGCCCAAAGCCTGAGTCGCGTTCCATTAATCGCAGACAAAGATGGACTATGGTACGCAATTGATTCTGGCGGATTAGAGGGGGCTTCGCTCGTAAACAAACCCATCACAGGGGGGACGCTGTACTACTCCATTTCCAACGGAGAAGACATAATTTCCTATACTTCATTAGTTAAACACCATGGGCAATTAATTATTGGAACAACGCATGGCCTTTTTATCCTCAATCAAGGTACAAGGAAGTTAAAACGCATTAATTTTGGATTGCCATTACAAAATGAATTTATCTCATCGTTGCTGAGTTACAACAACTATCTTTGGGTATTCGCAGGAGGGGGCTTACTTAAGGTTGACCTAATTAATTCCACAGCAATATTTTTTTCATTGCCGCCACAATCAAATTGGTTCGCGGGCTCACCACTCAATAAGTCATGGATTTTATTATCAACGGATGGGATTTGGAAAGGTGAACTAAAGACCTCTCCAAACTAGAACTAGTCCGTGAGCACATCAGCATTAAGGTGTAACACACCGAATGTTTAGCCATCTGGTAGGTTACACCCTACACCTCACTCAACACGCCATCCGCAAACACCAAAGCACACAAAACCTTCTTGTCTGTGTACACCGACTGCATCGCAATTTGATACTCCCTCATCTGTGTTTGATAACGCGCCGCATCTTCGCTGCCGCCTAGCTTGTAATCCAGCACCCACACTTCGTCGTCGAATTCCACTAGACGGTCGATGCGTTTCAGTTCGCCCTTTGCGTTGATGTAAGGCATCTCGTTGTAGGCGTTGCGGTATTGCTGTGCGTCGAAAAAGCGTGCGAGGTGGGGCGCGGTGAGAATGTGTTGGGCTTGTTGCCAGAGCGATTCCATTTCAGCAGAAGGGATGGCGAATCGTTGTTGCGACTCAACCTGATCCATCGCCGCTTCAGTCAAGTTTTGCAACAGCGAATGTAGCCAGATACCTCGCTGTTGCTGGACGGTATTACGGTCGGCACGTTTACCTGTGGGCAGGGTGACTGGCACGACCACTTTCTTTTGCTTAGCACTCTCAAATTGTTGTGATGAAGTAGCGACCTTGTTCAATGGATTCACCTGCTCACCCGACACCGATGCGATACGTCCATACCACGTAAGTTGTTTGGTCTCTTTCGCGCCTTGGTTGCCGCTGACGATGAGCGCTTGCTGCGCGCGGGTCATGGCGACGTAGAGTAGGTTCATCTCTTCGCGTGCTTGTTGTGCTGCATCTAGCTCGAACAGGGGGGCGCGTTTCTTGCCGCGTGAGGCTTGGTCTGTGTAGAAAGAGAAATGCAAAGGTTGCGGCTCGTGCGTCGGCCAATCCAATATCACGTCGTTGCCGTCTCTGTTCTTCTTCTCTGCGTTCGCATCCAACAGCCAGACGATGGGCGCTTCCAGCCCTTTCGATTCATGTACGGTGTAGATACGCACGGCATCACCTGCTGTGCCGAGCTTGCCTTCGTCTGGTGCGTCATCGTTACTGTCGCGCAATTCGCGTAACTCTTGCAGGAAGCGCGGCAAGCTGGGGTAACGCCCCGCATCCACGCTCAGCGCGATCTCCATGAAGGCGTGCAGGTTGGCGGTGACCTTGGCACGCATCTCATTAGGCAGCACGGCGCTGTAACGTGCGATGACATCGCCTTCGAAATAGATGCGGTCGAGCAGGTCATGCACGGGCAGTTTGTCGGCTAGGGCGAGCCAGCGTTGCAGGAGTTCGATCGCACGCTTTAAGGTGGATGAAGGTTCAGACAGCTGTTGCAGGCGTTGCCACCATGAGAGACGCAGCCCCTCATCCGTTCGTGGTGAGCTTGTCGAACCATGTACGGATGAGGGCCCTTCGACAAGCTCAGGGCGAACGGTTGATTTGATTTCAGTTTGGGCGAGATTCATCAAGTCAGCGTCACTGCACGCAAAGATAGGCGTGCGTAACACTTGCGCCAGCGCGAGATCGGCGAAAGGGGTGATGAGGAACATGAGCAGCGCCTGCACATCTTCCGCTTCCAAGGTGTCGAGCAAGCCACCGCGACGCGAGCTGATGAAGGGGATGTGTTTTGCGCGCAATGCTTCTTCGTACACCGCGAGGTGGGTGCGGCTGCGCACCAGCACCATGATGTCGCCATAGGTGGCGCGGCGCATATTGCCTTCATCGTTCACTGACCAATCGCTAACGATGGCCTTTAACTGGTCGGCGAATTGGACTGCTTCGATGTGACGTGCACCCTCCTCTGCTTCTTCGCGTGGTGTGGTAAGTGGGTTGCGTAGGATCAGTGCTTCGTCCGATAGCGCTTTCGTTCCATCAAGTTCAGCTTGTTCCACAGAACCTAACCCCCTCCAGCTCCCCCTTGTCAGGGGGAGAGCAAAGTCCGCTCCTCCCCTGACAAGGGGAGGCTGGGAGGGGTTTGAATCGGCGACCGCCAACGGAAACACCAGAACACACCCCGGCAATTCTGTTTGATGCGTCTTGTGTTCGACGAACTCGAAGCCATCGGGCTGTTCACGGAACACGGCATTTACCGCATCGACGATGGGTTGCGAGTTACGACGCGTGAGGCTGTTGCCCAAGGTCTCGGCATTGAAATGTTCTTGCAGATATTCGCGTACCACGCCGAACAAGCGCGCATCGGCACGGCGGAAACGATAGATGGATTGCTTGGGGTCACCCACCACGAACACAGTAGGTTGCGATTGCACCGCCACTGCCGCATCGAACCACGCGCGCAATATCTGCCATTGCAGCGGGTTGGTATCTTGGAACTCATCCAGCAATACATGGCGATAGCGACTATCGAGTTTGTATTGCATGGTCTCGGCGTGTTCGCTCTGTTGCAACAGGCGGCATAGCTGCCATTCCAGATCAGAGAAATCCATCTGCTGTTTTTGCGCTTTGAGCGCTTGGTAGCGACCAAGCAATGCCACGCCACAATGCAACACGGCTTCGTTCAGGCGATAAGCTTGCTGCTCGGCTTGTGTGTCGATCACCTCTTGCAGCGTGTCGAACAGTGCATCGCGCGTGATGAGGAAAGCTTCGGCATCTTGTTTCTTGGTCGGTTTGAAACTGCGCGGCTCGCCGGCTTGTGTGAACAACAAGGGTTGCACGGCATCGAAACGGGATTCTGCTTCAGCATCCGTCCATGCACGTTCCAACTCACTCGCTTTGCCCTGCTGCACTTCGGTGCCGTTGCTGGCGAGCTGACGCACGAAGGCGAAGTACGTCTCTTCGTTGTTGCCGCACATACCCCAATCGGCGACCGCATCGAAGGTCATATCCACCGCCAGATCGTTACGCAGCGTATCGAGTGCGAACGCAAGGACATCCTTCTGCCCTTGGGTATAGGCCCACCACTCAGCGCGTTTGCCTAGGAAGTTGAACAGCAACTTGCGCGTAGTGAACAGGCCGCACTCATCGAACAGCCATTGCATGTGCTGCGCATCCACGCCGTCTGGCTGCTTGCGCATCTGTTCCAATAACTCTTCCCACGCTTCATCTTGTTCCGCCCCAGCCCGCTCCAGCAACGACGATCCATGCATCACATCCGCATTCAACGGCGCGCGCTGCATCACTTGCATGAACCAGCCGTGGAAGGTGCTGATGGTGATGGCGGGTTGCGCCAACAACACGGTGCTGTAAAGGCTACGTGCAAGCGCGACCTGCTCGTCGCTCAACGTTGCGACACCACGCTCGGCGCAGAAGGTGCGCACCCACTGCTCGTCCTTCATCGCTAAGTCGCGCAGCCATTCCTGCAAACGTGCTTGCATCTCTTGTGCGGCTTTGCGCGTGAAGGTGATAGCGAGGATCTGCGAAGGCTGTGCGCCATCCAACAACAGACGCACGATGCGCGACACCAACAGCCAAGTCTTGCCGCTGCCCGCACAGGCTTCGACGACGACACTACGACGGGGATCGAGGGCGATGTGGTTAGTCATTGGATTTGACCGTAAAGGAAAAACCGAACCCCTCCCAGCCTCCCCTTGTCAGGGGAGGTGCGTTCGCCCCATCCCTGAGAAGAGAGGGCTGGGGAGGGGAGGGTTTGTTTATTCTGAATCATTGCCACTCTCCTTTGCGACATACTCCGCGAATCTCACAATAGCCGCACACCGCATCGACGCCATTCGCAGGCAACCCTGCTCCTTCACGTAATGCGCTCATCACATGTTCCAAGCGCTCGACGTTGAGTTGCGCCAACTGCGATGCATCTTCTTTCGGCGCGACCGACTTCACCTTGCCGCTATCGATGCTCACGAAAGCGACATCCGCCGCTTCGTGTGCATAGGCGTAGCAGGCGAGTTGCACGTCTTCGCCCGGCTCTTTGAGTTTGTTACGCAGCACGATGTCGCTCTGCGTCTTGTAGTCGAGCACGCGTTTTTCGATTCCATTCATGGTTCGATACATTTCCCGTTCGTCCTGAGTGCCGTGCGCAGCACGGTGTATCGAAGGATCGAACGGGAAACACTCACCACGAACGGAATCTGTTGGCATCCGCACATCCAAGCGGTCGATACGACCACGCAGGTTCACCCCTTCCAACGGCCAATCGAATTTCGTCTCGGCTTCGGCATAGCGCCAGCCCTCGGTCTCGCCTTCTTGCTGCCATGCCAGATAAGCTGGTAATGATTTATTCCAGCGCGCCAACCATGCACGCGCGGCGAAATCGTGTGCCAGCAGATCAGCGAACACTTGCTCGCTGATGTCGCGCAAGACGGCTTCCATCTTCACCATGTCTTGCCCGCTCACTTGCGGATAACGTTCATGGAAGCGTTGCAACACTTCATGCACGCGCTCGCCGTAATCACTCTTCTCGATGCTTTCTTGCACCTCGTCGAGTTCATTCAATCTCAAGATATGGCGTGCATAGAATTGATACGGGCAGGCGACCAACGAGTTGTAGCCGCTGATGGAGACGCTGACAGGCACGGCATCTGTCGCCACACTCGGTGCAGGTTGTGCTGACGGCGACAGCGAGACGTGACGAGCATCTTCGGCCGCGAGGTAGGCATGCAACTCAGTCTCGGCGAGGTCGTCGCCATGCGCTTGCTCGTAATCATCGCGCAGCATCTGCAAGAAAGGACTCAACAGACGCGCTTCGCCGCTCTTGTCTTTCTGCCAAGTGACCAGCACGGTGTCGTTCAGGGCCAACAACGCCATCAGGTCGGCACGTTGTCGTGCGGCATGGGTGGCACGGGTGGGCAAGTTCAGCACCGAGCGCACCGCATCGTTGAACCAGCGCCCGCTATCACCCGCACTCGGCAGATGATCCGCATCACAACCCAGCAACAACACCGCATCGAAGTTGCGCCAGCGCGTCGCCGCCAGATGGGTGAAGCGCACAGGACTATCGATACTGCTATCGCGATAGGTCTGCACATCCAGTTGTTGCGCCAACCAGCGCCGCCATTCGTGGAAGGCGTAGCGCCCCTTGTCATTCGCCAGCTCCTGCTGCCACTGCACCAATGCACCCAACAGTTGCTGACCCGCATCGTCCTGTTGCAATCCTTTGGTTATGCTCAACACGTCCAAGCTCTCGCGCAGTGCGGTGAGCCATTCGGTGAGTGTGCGTTGTTTTTTCTGCTCCAACAGTGCTGCCGCCTGCCGCAAACGCGCCAGTGGCACATGCAATGCCACATCATGTGGCACGAGATCGATGAACTTCTGCAAGCCCGACACCACACCGTGTTTACGCAGCAGTTGCTCTAATTCATACACGGCAGACTTGCGTTCGCCCGCAGTCATGTCTGCGAAGATGAACGGCGACTTAAGTAAGTCGAGTAGATCGTGATGGTAGAAATCGCTCTGCAAGGCGGTGAGCCAACGGTCTAACACCGTGCTGACGGAGAGTGTGGCGAAGGTCCACCCCGTCTCGTCTGCCACCAACACTTCAGCGCGTTCCAGCAAGGCACGCATGCGCCGCGCGACGACACGGTCTTGCGCCACGATGGCGATGTCGCGTTTTCCCGCTTGCAACCACAGGCGTACTTGCATGGCAGCGGCACGGGCTTCTTGTTCGAGGGAGGTGGCGGCGAAGAAACGGGGGGCTGAAGGTTTCGCATCCATCTCGCGCAGATCGAACACCTTCACCATCGCGCGCTGCTCATATTCTTCAAGGAATCGTTTCTCTACCGTCTCCCATTCTGATGCCATCAATACATACAGTGGCGACTGCGCTTGTACCGCCAGTTTCGCCAAGCGTTGCTGATAGGCGCGCGCCGCATCCAACTCCTGCCCTGCTTGCATGGCGCGCCATAGTTCGAACACCAAGCGCGCTTCCAGTTGCAAGGTGATGTTCTGCCGCGCTTGGTAGGCGCGCTCCACGGCTGCGATGAATGCAGCTTCATCATCGGGCAAGGCATCCATCGCATGGGTCAACTCGTCGAAGAGTTTGAGCAACTCCTGCGTCATGCTCCACAGGTCGGCGTTGTCGAACCATTGGCGCTGCTTCAACTCACCGTAAAGCAATGCACTGCGTTGGCTATCGGTGACGATGGGGGCATCAAGCGCGATGGTCTGCGCCCATTGATTGAGCGTGACCATCTGCGGCAACAAGATGGTCTGCGCATCCGCCACACGTATCAACGCCTGCGCCAGTGGTTGTGCGACGTGGAAATTGGGCAGCAGGATGGTGATGCCGCGCAGGTCGGGCGCGGGATGCGCGGCAAGGATGCGCCGCGCGACTTTGTCGAAATACGGCTCAGCGCTCAAGATACTTCAGCTTGTCTTTGACTTCGCGCCACTCATCCGCATCGGCAGGCGCGTCGATCTTTACCACAATAGGCTTCCACAGTTTTGCCAGTTCGGCATTCAGGGTAATGAAGTGTTTCTGCGTCTCCGGCACGTCGTCCTCAGCATAGATCGCCGCTGCGGGGCACTCTGCCACGCACAAGGTGCAATCGATACATTCATCGGGATCAATCACCAGAAAATTCGGCCCCTCGCGAAAACAGTCGACGGGACAGACATCCACACAGTCGGTGTATTTACAGCGAATACAAGCTTCGGCAACGACATACGCCATACGAAATCACTCCACTTTGATTGGCGGCTATTTTAGCCCAAGGGTCGCCGCGAAAGAGAGAGACGTAAGAAGCGCGCAGTTTTTAGTTATGCCTCGATTTCTCTTGTTCGATGAGCCATCGTTCGCCTTGTTTGACGAGTAACAATGTTTTTGTACCGTTATCCTGCACCGTTTGGGCGGCGTACTCTTGACGGAAGCGAGCGCTTGCGTGGGTAGAGTCGATTAGCTCGATATGCATGTCGGATAGACCAATCTTGATCGATTTGGCTTGGCTTATACGCGCCGTTCTTTGTTCGCGCCAAGCCGCCTGTGAAAGCCCTTGGGAAGGTTTAAAGGTTGGCGCATAGCACCCCAAGTAGGCACTAACATCCCGCCGCGCCCAAGCATCTGCCCATGCGCTGATAGCACTAGCTATCGGTTTGGTGTCCACAACTGGCTTGGCAACCGGCGGCACGACAACAGCGGATGCGGGCGGTGGCGATATATGAGCTACAGCAACGGGGGCACTGGCCGGAACAGCCGCTGTAAAAGGCTGAACAGCAACTGCCACTGCGACGGGCGGCGCCGATTTTGCATGACCGCGTAGCACGAATAGCCAAAGCAGAAAAAATGCCACCAAACACAACACTAATAACGACAGCAGCCCCAAACCGAGCAGCAGCGGAAGATTGATCGGACCACTTTTGACCGAGCCACGCCAGAAACACACGCCACAACGGGCAGGGGGATAACCCAGTTTGGTCAACAGCCTTTCCCGCGCGTCTCTTGGGTGGCTGAGGGCAACATGGTTTGATTGGCAACGCGGACAGCGTTTGGCGAGATATTCCCGTGCGGGCTTGTTGTTTACGGCTGGGTCAGTGGCGATCATGCTCGTGCTGGTGTCAGTAGTCTGTGCGGATGCATTCTATCAGTCGCCCGACCAACCGTTGTGGCGCTATTCCGGCCAATTAAAGTCGTAAATTAGAAATGCCATTTGACGCGACTTCCAAAGCAGCAATTTTCCTTTTGCTCTTTAGAAAAGTCGTAAATACTGTTCCAATGGTTTTTGAGCGCCATTTACGACTGCTTCATTAGAATTTCGCTAACGCGGAT
>JAQUAI010000024.1 GCA_028687335.1 Gallionella sp. | reverse complement strand
GCTGATCAACGTGCATCAGTAACTCACGCGGTTTCCTCCTTGGAGCGGTTGCCAGACGTCAGCCCAGAACGGGCTGCTGCATTCTGTCGGGCTGCGCGCTCGGGCTGACATCTGACAACCCTTAACCAAAGCGGCCACTTGGAACTTTGGCTGTCAGCGACCGCTATCGCTGACTGGCAATAGCATGATTCTCATCTGAATTATCCTTCTTGATGTTTTATGACTACCAGATTACCATTCTGAGTAATTTTACTAAGAGTGGTAATAATGTCCGCCAATCACTACCAACGCCAAGAAGTTAATACCCTTCAAAACCGGCTTGCCGAGTCGCCGCGCTCGCTGATTTTTGTTGCAGGGCCTCGTCAGGTCGGCAAGACAACACTGGTCCGCGATGCGTTGGCCCAATATGGGCGAGATCGCTATTCTTTCATTCCTGTCGATCAGCCTGATGTGGCATCCGACTTTGCATATACCGGAAGCGATACCTATGAGCAGGCCGGTCGTCCACGCGATGCAGCTTGGTTGATAGAGACATGGCAACAAGCCCGCGCAGCGGCCAGAAATTCGGCTGAAGGGCATATTCTTGTCCTCGATGAAATCCAGAAAATCCCCCGCTGGTCGGAAGCGGTAAAAGGACTGTGGGATGCAGACCGGGCTGAGGGTTTGCAACTTCATGTCATCTTGTTGGGCTCCTCGCCCCTATTGATGCAAAAGGGAATGAGCGAAAGCCTGACCGGACGCTTTGAATTGATACGGGTCACGCACTGGTCGTATACGGAAATGCATGAAGCTTTCGATTTCGATCTGGACGACTACATCTATTTCGGCGGCTACCCCGGCAGTGCCGCGTATATCCGAGATGAACCGCGCTGGCGCAATTATGTGAACGGGAGTCTGATAGAGCCGAGCATAGAAAAAGACATCCTGCTGATGACCCGGGTAGATAAGCCGGCACTACTCCGGCAACTTTTCCATCTAGGATGCCAATATTCGGGACAACTGTTGTCCTACACCAAAATGCTGGGACAGCTTCAGGATGCCGGCAACACGGTGACGCTGGCCCATTATCTCGACCTGCTCGGGAATGCCGGACTGATCCAAGGCTTGCAGAAATACGCGGGCCAACAACATCGACGGCGCGCATCCGTTCCCAAGCTCAACGTACTCAATACCGCTTTGATGTCCGCAGGATCAGGCTATACCAAGGCGGAAGCCAAGGCCGACCGCAGCTACTGGGGACGGTTGGTGGAGAGCGCCGTAGGCGCGCATCTGCATAACAGCGGCCATCCGGATTGCCGCCTTTACTACTGGCGCGAAAGCCCGCATGAGGTGGATTTCGTGATCGAGCGCGGCAATAAACTTACCGCCATCGAAGTGAAAAGCGGGCCGTCTTCCGGCCATGCCAGCGGACTTGACGTATTCGCGGAGAGCTTCGGCAAATGCCGCAAGCTGTTTGTCGGCGACGGCGGCATCCCGATTGCCGAATTTCTCTCCTATCCGGCGGAGCACTGGCTTTGAGCGAGTCGGCCCAACCTTTCCTCGTTCGGCGCACCTGCACGCGGAAGTCGAACAAAGCGGATGAGCAAGGCAGTCATCCGCTGGAGTTGTATCGCGATAAACCCGCATATGTATTGCTGGGAGATCCGGGGGCGGGCAAAACGGAATCGTTCAGAAGGGAAGCTGATGAGTCCGGCGGAGTGTATGTCCGGGCGCGCGACTTCGCTATTTTCGAACTTGATGCAAGCATGCAGGGTAAGCCCCTGTTCATCGACGGACTGGACGAAATGCCCGCCGCAGACGGAGACCGGCGGCATCCGCTGGATCGGATACGCGAGCGCCTGATCGAAATAGGGAAACCACCATTTCGTCTTTCCTGTCGCGAAGCCGATTGGCTGGGAGAAAGCGGACGAGCAGCGCTGGAGCTTGTATCGAAGGACATCATCGCCCTGCATCTCGATCCATTGAATGATGGCGACATTGCGGAAATTCTCCGGCACAAAACCGGCGTTGCCGATGCGGACGAGTTTATGCGCAAGGCGCGCGAACATCGATTGGACGAACTCCTGCGCAACCCACAAACGCTGAACCTGCTGGTGGAGGCCGTAGGCGGAAACGAGTGGCCCCAAAGCCGCATGGAAATTTACGCAATGGCGTGCAACCAGCTTGTCGGCGAGAAAAACCCAGAGCACCGGCAGGCAAAACGCGAAAAAGCGCTGCCAGCCGAAGCGCTGCTCGATGCCGCCGGATACTTGTGCGCCATCCAGTTGTTGTCCGGCATGGCGGGCTTTTCGCTGGACGAAGCGTCGGCGGACGAACAGCATCGTTGCTGGACCGAATTGAGGGAACACAAGCTTCCGCTGCTGGCCGCGCTCAAGACCAATTTGTTCCAGGGCGATGGCGGAGAGTTGCGCATACCTGTCCATCGCAGCGTCGCGGAATTTCTGGGCGCACGTTATCTCGCCACGCGCATCGAGCATCACGGCCTGCCGTTCGATCGCGTGATCGCTTTGATGGCTGGCGAAGACGGCGGCATGGTGTCCGACCTGCGAGGGCTTGCCGCATGGTTGTCCGTCCATAGCCACAGCGGACGGCGCGCACTGATCGAACGCGATCCATTGGGCGTAGTGCTGTATGGCGATGTGCGCAACTTCTCGGTTGCAGACAAGCAACTCGTCCTTACGGCCTTGAAAAACGAAGCGCAGCGTTATCCCTGGTTCCGCTCGGAGGATTGGTCGGCGTCTCCATTCGGCGCATTGGGCACGAAGGATATGGAACAAACGTTCCGGGATGTGCTCGCGTCCTCCTCGCGCGATGAGGCTGACCAGTCGCTGCTCGATTGCGTGCTCGATGCCCTGCGTCATGGCGACCGTATTTTGGCATTGGCCTCCCCGCTGGAGGTCATCGTCCGGGATAGCAACTACTGGCCGAGGGCGCGCGCGAATGCGCTACAGGCATTGATACATATTCTGGCGGAGGATGATTCCAGACTGCTGAAACTCGCCGAGGATATTTGCGTCGGCATCGTCAAAGATGACGACGACGAATTGCTGGGCGACCTGCTGGGCCATCTCTATCCGCGCAGCATCAAACCCGAGCGGATTTTCGATTATCTCCATCCGGCGAAAGATAAAAACCTGATCGGCTGCTATTCCATGTTCTGGAGTTACCAGCTTTCAGATGCAGTCAGAGACGATTTGCCGCTGCTGCTGGACAAGCTGGTGCTAGTTCGACCCGACGTGCGGAAGATGCTGAAAGACTACCAATCGAACCGGATGGCAGGGCGATTGCTGGCGCGGGGATTGGAAGAACACGGCGAAGCCCTCTCCGATGAGCGCCTGTACGATTGGCTAAGTGTGGGGCTAGACGCATACAACCATCAGCGACTTGATAGGGAATATGCCGAGTGCATTTCGGCATGGTTTTCCGGTCGTCCAGAACGTTACAAAGCGGTCATCGAACGTGGCGCTACGCTTTGCGCCGATAACAAGAACGTCCCGTATTGCATGAGCCGTTGTTTGATGCGGCTTTATGGTTCTACACCGCCTGCGGACATCGGAATGTGGTATCTGGAGAAGGCTGCGTCAGAACCCCATGCCGAACTGGCAGAGTTTTATTTCACCCGGTCTGTGCACATGCTGATACAACAGGGCGGTCAAAGTGAGCTGAATCTGACTGCCTTGGAGTTTCTCGAATCATGGGTCGCTGTATATCCAAAATTTGGACCTTGGCTTGAGCCATACATATCCAAAAGGATCGGAGACTGGGAGCAGGAGCATGCGATCAATGATCGCAAAAGTGAGGACGATAGCCAGAAACACAAACGTGAATTGGTAAGTTTTTATCACAAGCATATCGCTGCCATACGCGATGGCAGCGTGCATTCGAAAATGTTGCATGACCTCGCACTGGCGCACGATGGATTGTTATATGAAGCTCGCGGCGACACTCCCCGTGAACGCCTGGCTAATTTTCTGGATGGCGACAACGAACTGATCAAGGCGGCCTATGCAGGGCTCCGCCATGCGCTGGATCGCGCAGACCTTCCGAGCGTTGACGACATCGTCGAACTGGAAATCAAGGGGCGCATGCACTATATCCGTTCGGCCTGTCTGGTCGGCATGGATGAGCTATTCAACAGCGATCCCGTCGGCGCATTGCAACTCCCGGATGAAGTATTGTCGCGGCTGCTGGCCTTCCGGCTCAGCTACGACGTGGGCGACGAGCCGCCATGGTTTTCCGCACTGGTACAGCAGCGCCCAGAATTGGTAGCGACAGTGTTGCTTGCTTATGCAGTACCCATGCTGCGCGCGGGAAAGGAGCATGTTTCCGGTCTGTATGCCTTGGCGCACAACGATACCTATGCCAAGGTTGCCTGCCTTGCTTTGCCGGAACTGCTGGAAAAATTCCCGTTGCGGGCCAGCAAGCTCAGATTGTCAAACGCACTCGACCCGCTTATCAGGGGGGCGTTGCGTTATCTCGATCATGGGATGTTGGCTTCAATAGTTGCCCGCAAACTCGAACTGGGCAGCATGGATGCTGCGCAGCAGGTGTATTGGTTGGGTTGCGGCCTGCTGCTTGCCCCGGATGCTTACGAGGCCAGACTGTTTAAATATGTTGGCAAAAGCGCGGTTCGCAGAGGATACCTCGCAGGTTTCTTATACAGCCGCCACGGGGAGCGGCGCTGGCCAGAGTGGATGCCGCTGCCCATCACCACGCTCGCTAAACTGATCGAATTGCTGGCACCGGATTGTTCGCCCGAGCGGCCCAAGGGAGTGCACAGCGTCACTCCGGCGATGAACACCGCCGACATGGTGAGTTCGATCATCAATGCATTGGGCAACAACACGGATGAAGTCGCAACCCATGAACTGGAGCGGTTACTGGGCCAGCCGAAACTCATGCACTGGCACAATCATCTGCGCGGTGCCTTGCATAGCCAGCGCATCACTCGGCGCAAGGCGACATTCCGTCGTTTGCATGTCGCCGAAGTCGATCAAACCATAGCCAACCTGCAGCCCGCCAACGCCGCCGATCTGACCGCACTGACTTTTCACCACTTGCGCGACATTGCCAGAAAAATCCGCGATGGCGGCACCGATGACTATAAGCAGTATTGGAGTTACGACGAGAGCAACAAAAAACTGGAAAAGCCCAAACCGGAAAACGATTGCCGCGATGCCTTGCTGTCCGATTTGCAAGAACGGCTAGGCAAAGTGAATATCGATGCCCAACCAGAAGGTAATTATGCGGACCATAAACGCGCCGACATTAGAGTGTCATTCGGCGGCGGCTTTAACGTTCCCATCGAGATTAAGAAAGACAGCCACGATGATCTTTGGCGGGCGATTCACGAACAATTGATTCCAAAATACGTCCGCGACCCCGGCGCGGATGGACATGGAATTTATCTGGTCTTCTGGCTCGGCGGGCAAGGGATGCGCCCCTCGCCCGATGGCGGCAACAAACCCCGCAGTGCACAGGAACTGGAAGTGCGTTTGCGGCAGACGCTCTCGCCGGAAGAGTTGCTTCGCATCTGGATTTGCGTGATCGATTGTGCGTTGCCTTGACGAGAGGTGAATGACAACTTTGAATTACGAATACACTTCTGAAACGTCTGCCAAATGCGTAGCTAAATGTTCACTATTGGCCTTGGGAGCCGCCAGACAGCCTTGAGCACTTAAACGACAGCTTCGGCCGAATACCAGCTTTCGTCGGCATGACAGCCACTGGATTGAAGCCCGTCTCGCGTATCAAGAATGTCTCCCCGCCCTGCCCCCTTGGTTGCTTAGCGCACAGACTTCATCATGCATAAATCCTACCTTGCTACTCCCGCAGGGTCTTTCCTGCTAGTCAAGCGAAGGAGTACAAAATGAACAAAGATCAAGTCAAAGGTGTTGTGAAAGACATCGCAGGAAAAGTGCAAGAACAAGCAGGCAAGTTGGTGGGTAGTAAAGAGCAAGAAGCCAAAGGCCTTGGCAACCAAGTCGCAGGCAAAGCTGAAAAAGCTTACGGCGACGCAAAAGAAAATATCAAGGATGCAGCCAAGCATGCCTAATCAAGCGCAGTGAAAACAATGGCCGCGATATGCGGCCATTTTTTATGGTGAATTAGATGTGCTGATTTATTCGCTGGGAGACTCGGCAAGGTTTGGTCGCCTTTGTGTTGCGCCATCCCTTTCAAGGGGTGGGGTGGGGTGGGGTGGGTTGGGAATGGGTTTAAGCGACGATGCCGACGCAACCACGTGATGTAACCCATCCCCCACCCGGCCTCCCCCTTGAATGGGGAGGAGCGACCGCCTCTGGCGGCTCTCGGTTCTATTTAATAATCCCCAGCTTTGCCGAGAGTGATCAAGAACCGTGTGGACACTAATCAGAGCTCAAGAACGACAGTAAATCGGTGTTGAGTCGTTCTTTGTGTGTATCGGCAAGGCCATGCGGCGCACCTTCATAGATCTTTAAGACCGCGTGTTTTACCAACTTCGCAGCGTTTATCCCAGCAGCACCAATCGGCACGATCTGGTCATCATCTCCATGAATGATCAGCGTTGGAATATCGAACTTCTTGAGGTCTTCCGTAAAGTCAGTTTCCGAAAAAGCCTTGATGCAATCGTAGGTGTTTTTGTGGCCGGCCATGACGCCCTGATGCCAGAAAGTATCGATCATTCCCTGTGAGACTTTCGTACCCGGTCTATTCGCGCCAAAGAAAGGCCCGCTGGCAATGTCCTTGTAGAGTTGCGAACGATCAGCGAGAGAGGCTTTGCGTATCTCGTCGAATTTCTCGATTGGTAAGCCGCCAGGATTGGCTGCTGTTTTCAGCATCAGCGGCGGAACAGCGGCGATCAATGCGACCTTGGATAAACGTTTCGTGCCGTGACGTCCGACGTAACGTGCGACTTCACCGCCACCCGCCGAGAAGCCGATGAGGGCAACATCCTTTAGGTCGAGACTTTCGATCAGTTCCGATAGGTCGTCGGCATAGGTGTCCATGTCGTTGCCATTAGCCAAAACACTCCCGCGTAATGCGCCATCCCCAAAACAAAACCACATCTTGGCGGCCTTGTCGGAGGCGGATTATGAGCGTCTGCTACCCGACCTCGAACTTGTCGTCATGCCCTTGGGCTGGACGTTGTGCGAATCAGGCGGGCAATTGAATTATCTGTACTTCCCCACTACCAGCATTGTTTCGCTGCTGTATGTCATGGAAGACGGCTCCTCCGGCGAGATTGCCGTCACCGGTAACGAAGGGGTCGTCGGAATTTCAGTATTCATGGGCGGCGAAAGTGCCACTAGCCGCGCGGTGGTGCAAAGTGAGGGGCACGGTTATCGTCTTAAAGCTCGCATTTTGAAACGTGAGTTTGCGCTGGGCGGACAACTGCAACGTCTGGCACTGCGTTTTACTCAGGCACTGATCTCGCAGATGTCGCAGACCGCCGTCTGCAACCGCCATCATTCCTTAGATCAGCAACTGTGCCGCTGGCTGTTACTGAGCTTGGATCGCCTGCCCGGCAATGAGCTGGTGATGACACAAGAGTTGATCGCCAATATGCTGGGCGTTCGCCGTGAAGGCGTAACCGAAGCGGCAGGAAATCTGCAACGCGATGGTTTGATCACCTATAAACGCGGACACATCACCGTCACCAACCGGGAGAAAATGGAAAAACGTGTGTGTGAATGTTATGCCGTCGTGAAAAACGAATATGACCGCTTATTACCAAACGTTTGATCTGGCCAGATTCGAAAAATTTATCAGCTCTACCCCGCCTCCAATTTTTTCTTCTGCAAGCATCTGCTACAAGGATTGTCTGCATCCCACCTCAGTGTGAAAAAAAACCCGCTCCTCCCCTGTCAAGGGGAGGCTGGGAGGGGTTGGGGTTCTACCCGATGCCACTGCCAAGAGTAGTTAGAGTTCATGCCGTATTACCTCGAATCATCAAATAGCATTTCCAAACGCATGGTAAGCGCGAGGCTGGCTCGATGATTCCGCTCGACCGGGAAATGCATTTGCGGACTGACTTCAAAAAATAGCCATTTTTGATGCATACGGTAACGATAGTCGAACAGCAAAACATAGTCCGTCACCTGAAACTTTGGCTGACTAACACCAATGACACTGGCCTGATAAAGCAAAGCGCTGCGATCACTGGTGGTGTGGTAGAGCGATACATCCTGACGCAAATCAAAATTATGTTTGGCATGCAGCCAAGTCGCATTCGTGGAAGCTCTCAATAAGAGCGCGTCACTGAATACCCGCTCGATATCCAGCTGGGTTGTTTCGCCCGCTCCCAGCTTGTTAAACCAATACACCGATTCGGCTGCATTCACATGCCACTGCCCCAGCTGCGAAGAAAAGCTCCCGCGTGTACGCACAAAAGGTTGGATAGGCAGCGGAAATTTCAGTCCGGCATCGGTACTAAAGTGCCACTGCTCTTCCTTTTTCATCGCAAGGCGCAAGGCCACGGCAACACTCTTTGGCGCGACAATTTTATTCGGCTGCACGGCCTCTCCCTGTGGCGGCGCAGTGCCCGCAATGACATTTTTTTCGGGATCGGTTTCCAGCAACAACCGCAACCGCCCTTCGGTCACCGGCAATCGCAGATTCAGCTTGGCAGCGAGATCGAAATTACGTCCGCCGCCGTAGCCATCCGCACGCGTCATACTCACTTGGATCACGCTGGGATTACTCTCTTGATAATGCCGATCACCCCCGAAAAAGCGGTCGATGTCGCTGGCAAGCTGAGTGATCTTGCCGGACAGATAATTTCGTGGCGACTCCATCGCGTCAAAACTATCTGACTTTTCGGTTTGCGGAATGGCTGATACCACGGGTTCCGCCCCAAGCGCATTGAGCGAAAACAAGAGCACGTAAGCAAATAGCGCAGCTTGGTTGCGGTGAAACTCGAACCGGATAGGCGCCCTTTTCATACTATTTGCCAACGCGAACTACGCGAAAGCCAAAGAAGCTATACCGCGAAACGGGCAGGTAGCCATTACGCACGGCAGCACGCATATTGCGGGGGGAGTTATTCCAAGACCCACCGCGTAGCACGCGCTTTACCCCATCTCCCGACCATGCACCGCCATCGCTTGGCGCATCGACATAGCTGGGGTGATAACTATCTTCGGTCCATTCCCATACATTCCCCAACATATCATTCAGTCCGAATGCATTTCTTTTCAAGCTGGCAACGGGGGCGGTATAGGCAAAGCTATCTGCGCACGCATGTGTCGTCCACGACGATGCGCCCTGTATCTCCGCCTGCGCAGTTTGGTCTGCACCATTCGCATAAGCACAAGCGTCATCGGGATTGTCGCCCCAGTAACGCGCTGTGCGCGTATTGCTACGCGCGGCATACTCCCACTCAGCCTCGCTCGGCAAACGATACTTCTTGCCGGTAATGCGCGACAACCATGCTGTGTATGCTTTGGCATCGTTCCAACTGATGCAACCAATCGGATAATTGTCACTTTGCCCGTAAATCAGCTCGCGCCAACTACCCGCGCGCGCGGCAACCTTCCCCTCTTCAAGCGTCAGACATTCAACACCGGAACGGTATTTTGATTTTGTAACGAAGGCTGCGAATTGGCCACGCGTGATTTCTGTTTTGCTCACCGCAAAAGCGTGAATTGCCACGCTATGTACCGGCCCTTCATCATCAGCCCGCCCCTCCTCAGAATCAGGAGAGCCCATATCAAACTGCCCGGCAGGAACAGCAACCATCAACGGACAGCTTGGGCAATCACGAAACTTAACAACCTGATTCTCGCCACGAGAGGGTTTAAGCGGTACCGCTGCCAGCACCTGAGCCGCCATTAGCATCGAACAGCAAGCAAAAATCATCAAAGAAAACGGAGTATGCATCGAACGCATACTCCGCCAGAACGATCATTGAGTCCGTACGTTGGCGCACCAATGACAGGTATTAAGCCAACCAGTGAAAAGGATAATACGGTCAAGTAGTAACGATTGACGATACTACCGCGATCAGTTAGCATTAACGCGCTAAGATAATCCTGAAAAAGCCACCAAACTAACGCCGTGATGGCGCTGTGAAAGGAAACTACAACATGATCAAATCATTTGCTGACAAGGCTACGGCTGCGGTGTTTGACGGACAGTTCGTTCGCAAACTTCCGCAAGAGATTCAGGGAATAGCCAGGCGAAAGCTCAAGCTCATTGATGCCACGAGCAAAGTCGAAGAATTACGAATCCCGCCCGGCAACCGACTCGAACAGCTAACTGGCAGTCGCGCAGGACAATGGAGCATCCGCATCAATGACCAATGGCGCATCTGTTTCAGATGGCAAGACGGACACGCCGAAGAAGTGGAAATCATCGATTACCACTAGGAGAATAAAATGAGTATTCAACGCGAAGAATTGAACAACATGAAGTGGGGTAACGTCGTTACCGGCGAGAGGCTTGCACCCGTGCATCCTGGCGACATTCTGCTGCATGACTTCATCGAGCCCATGGGGCTAACCCGCTACAAGGTCGCAAAATTTACCAGCGTCCCCCAGCGCCGCATTGATGAAATCTGCACCGGGAAGCGCGCCGTTACCGCTGACACCGCCATGCGCCTTGGTCGTTTGTTCGGCATGTCCGCACAAACTTGGATGAACCTGCAAACACAGTACGACCTAGAAATCGCCGAGAACGAACTGGGCGACAAAATCGATCAAGAGGTTATGCCAATAGCTGCGTAGCGGAAGACCTCAGACCGATTGCCTCTGCGGCGCTGTCAAACGCCTATTTCTATCCGGCTTGACATCGCACCTTTGAATCGGCACTATTTAACCAAATGGTTAAATAGTGCCGAACATCATGCCCGCAGATTCATTGAGCCTCACCTTTGCCGCACTCGCCGATCCTACCCGGCGAGCTATTCTGGCTCGCCTTGCATTGGGCGAAATATCCGTCGGCGAACTAGCCGAACCATTCCATATCAGCGCACCCGCCGTGACCAAGCACCTCAAGGTGCTGGAAAGAGCGGGACTGATCACGCGCGGACGTCAGGCACAGTGGCGACCATGCAAGCTAGAAGCTACTCCAATGCAGGAGGCGGCAATGTTCATTGAACAGTATCGGCAGCACTGGGAACAAAGCTTTGATCGCCTCGACATCTACCTGCAACAACTACAGGCACAGGAGAAAAAGAATGTCCGCAAAAGGAAATGATATGTCCGCCAGCGAAGTCGTCATCACCCGCATCTTCAACGCGCCGCGTGCACTGGTATGGCAGGCATGGACAGACCCCAAACACATCATGCAATGGTGGGGGCCAGCGGGATTCAACAACGAAACCTGCGCCAGCGATCTGCGCGTAGGCGGACGCTTCCAGTTGCAGATGCGTGCACCGGACGGCAACGTTTATCCCTGCATCGGCACCTTTCGCGAGATCGTCGAACACGAACGCATCGTGTATGACGGCGAAGCGACTGAAGGGCATCCGTGCGGGGCGGGCATCCCGCCGCGTGCCGAAGTGACGGTGAGCTTTGCCGCGCAGGACGGCAAGACACACCTGACCCTGCATACCCGTTTCGCTTCGGCGGAGCGCAAGCAGGCTGCAGCGGAAGCTAGATTTGTGGTGAGCTGGGAAGAAGCGATGCAGCGACTGGAAGATTCATTAACCAAGGCATAAGGGGAGCGACATGGAGAACAAGGAAAAAGCCGTACTCGAAGCGATGAAAAAAGCGGGCAAACCGGTCAAGGGCGCAGAAGTGGCCGAAGCGACGGGGATAGACCAGAAAGAAGTCGGCAAGATCATCGCCGCATTGAAGAAGGCGGGCAAAGTCACCTCGCCCAAGGTCTGTTATTACGCACCGGCGAAGTAATCCCTATGGACGCCCAAACGACCGATAGCAGTCTGAGCATCACGCGCGTGTTCGATGCTCCACGAGAACTGGTGTGGAAAGCATGGACGAATGCCGAGCATGCGCTCAACTGGTGGGGGCCGAAGCACCATCCGGCCACGCAGATCGAATGGGATGTGCGCCCCGGCGGTCGCTGGCGCAACTGCCTGCAAGCAGTCGAGACCGGCGAACCGCTGTGGCATGGCGGCGTGTTCCGCGAGGTGGTTGCACCGGAGCGGCTGGTCTTCACCTTTGCCTGGGAAGAACCGGGGGAGCGCGGAACGGAGACGGTGGTGACCGTCACCTTCGCGGAAGAACAAGGCAAGACCCGGATGGTGATGCATCAGGTCCCATTCCTGTCCATCACCGAACGCGACGGTCACGACGAAGGCTGGAACAGCACCTTCGATCGTTTGAACGAGTATCTGATTTTACGTTAGGCGTATGACCAATCACCTAAGAGGCGAGCAATGGCACTAGATGATCAGATTAATTGCTATCTCGAATCGATATCGGAGCCCAAGCAAACAGACATGCGGAGGCTACATAGGGCAATTCTGGAGATGAATCCAAGTTGTAAACTTTGGTTTCTCGACGGCAAAGACGAAAGCGGCAAAGTTGTATCCAACCCAAGCATTGGTTATGGCACGCTGAGCAAAAAATATGCCGACGGAAAAAGCAACGAGTTTTATCAAGCAGGTATTAGCGCCAACTCTTCAGGTCTATCGGTTTACATCATGGGAATTAACGATAAGAAATATATGCAAGAAATGTATGCGCCCGTAATCGGAAAGGCCAGCATCACGGGGTACTGCATCAAGTTCAAGGCACTCAAGGACATTGACTTGGATATTCTAAAAAATGCGATACAAGATGGTATGGAACGAACGCCTAATAATCGCGTCAACTCGGACTGCAAAAAGTGAAACGTTAGGCCAATTCTTGAACAGACAACGGAGAATCTATGAACAGTTTTAAACACGACCTTATACTCGCGGCCCCAGCTATGAAAGTCTATGAGGCCTTAACTACTCAGCATGGCATCCAAAACTGGTGGACAAAATCCAGTGAAGTCGGCACGACAGTTGGAGAGACAATAACTATTCGTTTTGGTCAGACGTTCAAAGTAATGCGAATTGAAGGCCTGCGCCCCGCAACCGAAGTTCGATGGAATGTCATCGATGCTCATCTGGTAGCTCCCGGCTTGACGCGCGTGAACGAATGGATTGGCACGACCATACTATTTCTACTCACCCCCCAATCTAGTACAGTCACACGAGTGCAGCTGGAGCATATCGGACTCACACCACAGGTTGAGTGTTACGAGATTTGCAGTCAGGGTTGGAATCAATTTTTAGGAAGTCTCCAGAGCTATGTGGAAACAGGTAAGGGGTCTCCTTATATCGAGTTATCAGCCTAACGTTTTAATAACATTATTTTATGGACTATAGAAAGGGGGCTTGTGCAAATGCTTCGAATCACAACTATCAAATCAAAATTACTGGAGCAATATATATATGCAAGTACATATTTTCAAAAGTTTCGGTCGCATTTTTGGCTTCACCACCCACCCCGCCGGTGAGAATCTGCCGCAGAAGTATGCACCATGGTCTGCATTCAAAACCATCGAGCTGCACAAGGATGTGCATACACCTGGTGTGAATGCGAACGAATGCCTGAGCGACATAGAAACTTACGGAGTACACGTGACCGATGCGCACTCTCGAATCACTGAGGAGGCAATTCGGTAAGCATCATCTACCTCTCGTTCCCATGCGCCGTGTTGGTGCCTGACCCACACGCAAATGGGCGCGAGTTGGTGGCCTACCCATCATTCCACCGGGCCTGCGCAAAATGCCGCGCAGGCCCGGTGAATTCAAACGTTAGCGCGGGCCACACATCGTCATAGCAATCAAGACAAAGGAATATCTGTGAATACACAAGTAATCATCAACCTGCCGGTCAGTGAACTTCCAAAGTCAATGGCCTTTTCAAGGCGCTCTTCTACTCAGAGCAGCAGACAATTGACGGCACGGCTGCGCGCATTGTTGTCAACGACTCGGGTTCGATAATATTGCTTACGCTCAGTTGCAATAGCCGTGAACAGATGGATGATCTCGTAGCCAAAGTGCTCATGACTGGCGGCTCGACTTACGTTAAGCCAGAGAACTTCGAATTCATTTATACGCATAACTTTGTCGACCCGGATGGCCATGGATAGGGGCTCGTCCACATTGAGCAACATATCGTCTCAGAATTGACGTGCGTAGCTCATGAATGAAGTTCATGTGACCAATTTTACAAGGAGAAAACCATGTTAAAGATCTTCGCAATTGCAGTCATCGTACTGCTCGCCGTCATCCTCATCTACGCCGCGACCAAACCGGACTTGTTCCATGTCGAGCGCGCCATCGACATCAAGGCACCGCCGGAAAAGATATTCGGACTCATTAACGACTTTCGCCAGTGGGAAGCGTGGTCACCGTACAACAAAGACCCCGCCATGAAGAGAACCTACAGTGCCAATACCAGCGGCAAAGGTGCGCACTATGCGTGGGAAGGCAACAAGGAGGTCGGGCAAGGCGAGATCACCATCACCGACACCACCCCGCCCAGAGAGATCGACATGGAGCTGCACATGATCAAACCCTTCGAGGGGCGCAACCATGTGGTGTTCTCGATCGAAGCCGCCGGAGATTCCACCAAAGTCATCTGGGCGCTGGAAGACCAGCATACCTATTTCCTGAAGGTACTGAGCATGTTCATCAACATGGACAAGATGATCGGCAACGATTTCGAGGTTGGACTGGCAAAGCTCAAAGCCGTCGCTGAAAAACAACCAACCTGAAAGGAGATGCGATGAAATTTTTATTCATCATCAGCCACGACGATGCTTTTGCGCCAAGCGAGACGCTATTTGCAGATATCACGGCATGGATCAAGGATGCCGAACAGCAGGGTATCCGCGTATACGGCAATCCGCTGCGACCTGCCGATGACGCCAAGACTGTGCGTGTGCGCAATGGCAAAATCAGAATCACTGCGGGGCCGTTCGAAAACTCCACAGAGAAGATGTGCGCGTATGAATTGGTAGAGTGCGTGAGTATGGATGAAGCAACCCAAGTCGCCTCGACGCACCCAATGGCAAAAGCGGCCACGATTGAGGTTAGGCCAATATGGAACGAGCTGGTCGGTTCGTAATCCAGTCCTCTTCGGCACGGCGCACCCTGCCGATGGAACATAACGGGTCGTGCCCGAGTCAGGTTTATATGTCAGAGATTGAATACCGCCAGAACTTCCCCCTTGCACCCGCCGATATTGCTGCGGTTTTTGATGCATCCGGCATACGCCGCCCCACCGATGATCTGGAGCGGATAACACGCATGTTTGCCAATGCAAACTTGAATTTTTCCGCATGGCATGAAGGCAAACTCGTTGGGGTGTGTCGCGCCCTGTCTGATTTCAGCTATTGCTGTTACCTCTCCGACCTCGCAGTGGACAAGGCTTTCCAGACGCAAGGGATAGGGAGCGAGCTGATCGCACGGGTACGTGCTGCCATCGGAGAAGAGGTGGCGCTCATCCTGCTGTCGGCACCCGAAGCAATGGCCTATTACCCCAAAGTCGGATTCGAGAGAATTGAAAATGGTTACATCATCAAACGAATCCGGTAATTCAACCCTGCTCAAACTTGCCGCAACAACAATGAGGATAAATATGAACGTATCCAACGCCGCCCACCGCAACCTGCCGCGCAGCGCGGGTGCCGTACTGGCAGGTTTTATCGCCGTCTTTATCCTGTCGCTGGGCACCGACCAACTCATGCATGTTCTCGATATCTATCCCCCGTGGGGCGAGGCTATGCTCGATACCGCCTTGTTGTCGCTGGCCCTGGGCTACCGCATCGTCTATGGCATCGCGGGCGGATATATCGTTGCCCGACTCGCACCGCGCAACCCGATGCGGCACGCGCTTGTCATGGGAGGCATCGGTCTTGTGTTGAGCGTGGCGGGCGGCATCGCCATGTGGGACATGGGTGCACACTGGTATGCCGTCGCCGTGGCATTGACGGCACTGCCCTGTGCGTGGATCGGTGGCTGGATGTTTATCATTCGTGCTAGGCGATGAAAGAACCGCATCATGCAAACAGTGGCATTCCCGCCGCATGGGCGGAATACATGAACTCGACCTTGCCCAAGGCATTGGCGAAACTCAAGGCGCTCTGCGAATCGACTTAGAGATGAAGGCAATGTCCAAGGCCACCAATCATCGAATCTTCACGACCAGCGAACTAGCCAAGGGCAAACCGTTGGAAAAGATTTTAAGAGCCTGATCCCATAAGCAAGGAGAACACCATGAACCATTTTGATCCCAAATTCGACCTCACCTTCGAGCGCATCGTGGAAGTTCCGAAGGAGCTCATCTGGAAAGCATGGACGACACCCGAACATTTGATGCCGTGGTTCTGTCCCCTGCCGTGGAAAACCATCCGCTGCGAAATTGATCTGTGCCCGGGCGGACGCTTCCGCACCGTGATGCAATCCCCGGAGGGAAAGGAATTTCCCGGAGATGGCTGTTATCTGGAAGTGATCCAAAACGAAAAGCTAACCTGGACCAATGCGCTACTGCCCGGATTCCGCCCCGCTCCGCCACAAGCCGGAGGCTCGGTCGATTTCCATTTCACCGCCACCATCCAGCTCGCCACGCACGGCACAGGCACGCACTACACCGCAACCGTCATCCACGGCAACGAAGCGGATCGCGACACCCATGACAGGATGGGATTCCAGGAAGGCTGGGGGAAGGCGCTCGATCAATTGGTCGAATACGCCAAAAAGATGTAGTGCTTCATTTTATGGAAACATCAATAGATAACCGGAGAGCAATATGAACAAACTACCACCGTCACTTGTAGCTGAGACAGGCGCGCTGAAGGAGACCTACGCCGCGCTCAACCGGAACGATATTGAGGCAACGGTCAAGATATTCGACCCTCAGATCGCGTGGATTGAGCCTACCGATTATGCCGGAACTTTTCACGGACTCGAAGCCGTCAAAACACACCTTGCGCAGGCGCGCAGCACTTGGGCTGAAGGAAGCTGCGAGACGGAACAATTCATTGCCGCTGGCGACAAGATCGTCGTGATCATCCACGTGCGTGTAAGGTTGAAAAACGAGACAGAGTGGCGCGAAGGGCAACATGCTGCCGTGTACACGTTCCGCAACGGCAAGGCTATCGAGATGCGCATAATCGATGATACGCAGCAGGCTCTCGAATGGGCCGGGGTCACAGCCTCGGGGGCAAACTGACCTGCTACCGTTGTCGGCATTAAACTGTAGCAGTTCGGTATTCGTCTGGCGGGCAATTGACTGATGATTGGTCAAAGCGGAAACTCTGGATAGAGGTGAGCTACTTCCACTATGTGCCAGTAGGAAACATTCGCCCCTGCCCGTACTATTATGGATATGCGGACAGACAAAATTGAAGGAATTCTAATAAATCAATTGGTTATCGATAATGTGCTATTTTAAATAGTACAGACCGGTGGGTCTGTCTATAACTGTTGAACTAAACCGCTATCGCGGTGGAGTACCGATTCCACCATCCCATCTGTAGTTTCCCCACTTCGCATTGCTGCACCTGACGTAAATCTTCGATCCTTGATCGCGGGGGATGTCCCCGA
>JAQUAI010000013.1 GCA_028687335.1 Gallionella sp. | reverse complement strand
GGGCTCGTTCCCAACGGATGAGTCGCTACTGAAATTGTTTTACTTGGCGCTGAATAACATCAGCAAGAAGTGGACGATGCCGATCCGAGATTGGAAGTCAGCACTAAATCGGTTTACTATCCAATTCTAAGATAGGATGCCGCAGCAGTAGAGAAACCCCGTTTACACAAAATTCCGGACACCCCCCACTTGTGCGGATGTTACTTAGCAGTGCTCAGTTAGCACCGAATAGCGCAGGCTTCGATGTTCGTTATTGGTTAATTCGAGCCCGTCGTTCTAAGCAGATTCCGCATCTGCCCATTCCCTCCAATCCTTGAACCGCTATCTAGCGCAAAGCCGATAGACCTTGTACTCGGCACGTTTGGCCGGTAGCTGTGGCGATTCAGGATCAAGTTCGAATACGTTTTCGACATAGGCGAGGTCGATATCGAACTTTGATGTGAAGAGTGAGGCGATCTCTGCATCGATGCCATTGGCCTGCGCCATGGTCGCATCTTCAGCGGCATCTTCGATGGTCAGCAACAATATCTTGGCGCTCTTCGGCACGAGTCGGCTCAGTTGTTCGACGTATCGGCCACGAATGTTCTCGGGCAATGCGGTGAGCGAAGCGAGGTCATAAACAGTATCGAAGTGGCCGATATCTTTTGCTGGCAATGTCGACAAGGTAGCGGAATACTGCAGCTGCAAAGACAAGCTGTTCGGCTTCTTCGTCGGCCTCGCCATGAAGGCCAGCAAAGACAAGGCCAATCCGGCGCAACTCAACGACATCCTGAAGAAGAAGCTGGAAGGCTAGACTGCTTGCGAAGTTTTCTGTTTCTCGGTGTGTTCTTGCAGGAACCGCAAGATGTCGGTCGCAGATAATGGCCTGCTGAAATAGTATCCCTGTATCTCGTCGCATCCTATCGCGCACAACGCCTGCAGTTGTGCTGTGGTTTCCACGCCCTCGGCGATGGCGCGCAGTCCAAGAGTAAGTGCGACATCACGTATCACCTTGACCATGGCCAGACCTTGCGGGTCTGCGATGTCCATCACAAAAGATCGGTCTATCTTCAGCGCATCGATGTCCAATTGTTTGAGGTAGAGCAGACTGGAATAGCCGGTTCCAAAATCATCGATCGAGATACGCACACCTTGTGCGCGCAAGTTCTGGAGTATCTCCAGAACCCGAGTCGGGTCGCGCAACATCACACTCTCCGTCAACTCTATCTCCAGACGGTTACCGGGCAATTCGTAACGCTGCAGTGCGGTTTCAATCGTGTTCTGAAGATCACGCAGATGGAACTGCTTAAAGGACACGTTCACGGCGATCGTCGGGATATCTTTACCGGCATCCAGCCATTCGCGCATCTGTCGGCATGCCTCTTCGATCACCCATTCGCCTATCTCGAGGATCAGGCCAGTTTCTTCTGCGACCTGAATGAAGTCACCCGGATATACCAGCCCCTTGGTTGGGTGTTGCCAACGTATGAGCGCTTCCAGTCCGTTGATACGATCACTGGATAATTCCAGTTGCGGCTGGTAGTGCAGTAAGAACTGTCGCTGCCGGATGGCTTGGCGCAACTGACTTTCAAGCGAGGCCCTTTCAAATGCCTCGCCATGCATATCCTGCGTGAATATCTGATAGTTGTTGCGCCCCAGCTCTTTGGCGCGGTACATCGCCTCGTCTGCGCTCTTGGTCAATTCGGCCGGCGTTCCGCCGCCGCTCGGGAACAGACTGATGCCGATACTGACTGAGGTGTTTATCTCGGTTCCGTCATCGAGCATATAAGGCGCGGAGATCGCCTGTATGAGTTTCTCCGCCACCATCCGCACTTCCGATTCATTATGGATCGGAGAGAGCATGAGCAGGAATTCGTCGCCCCCCAAACGGCTGACTGTGTCGTTGACGCGTACGGTTCCAAGCAATCTATGGCTGACCATCTGCAACAGATGGTCCCCGGCATGATGGCCGAGCAGATCGTTGACGCGTTTGAAGTGATCCAGATCGAGAAACAGCACGGCGAGTTGTTCGTGATTGCGCACGGCACGTGCTACAGCCTGCTCCAGTCGGTCCTTTACCAAGGCCCGATTGGGTAATCCAGTAAGCGCATCATGTTCTGCCTGATGGAGCATCTTTTCTTTCGTGATGCTGTTCTCTCGCTCAGACAGTTCGAGAGCATTTTCCAGATCATTGAAAACCACTCTAAGCTGGAATGACTCATCTCTGTCCTCATTGCTTCCAAGCGTGAATCCGTGGCGATTCGCCAATCTGCGCATGTCTTGAGACAGTTGTAACAAAGGCCCCGTGAAACGTTTTGCGATCACCCACGCCAACGCCATCATTAGTATCGTGATGAGCGCGATCACCAGTGCGATCTTCTCGACCCTTTGTATCGCATCTGCTAGCAGCGCTTCCAGTGAATATTCTTGAACCAGATTCGCATATTTCACACCGTTCTCGCCGACAGGGGAGATCACAAAGAATTTTTTACCCTCGTCAATGGTGAGCAGTGTCGACGGGGTATCCTCCACGATGGCCGTCAGTTGAGGAGCGGCGGAGAAAAATTCGGTCTCGTCTGTTGAATACATCGAGCCTATGGGGATGATTCGCGGATCGGAAGAAGTCAGCACCCGCCCTTCATCATCCAGCAGCACCATCTCTACCAGATAGCTCCTTGCTGGCTTCCCATTCTCTGTCGACTTTTCAAGCTGCGCTTTGAACGGTGCGGACAGAAGTTCATACGCCTGGAAAGTATCATCAAGGCGCAAAGGCTCAAGCAATACGTGCTGAAAAAGATGTGCATCAGCTTTGCCTTTTGCACGCAGATCCTCTTTTGCATTCTCGAAAGCAAGCCAAGATGCGTAGACTGCCGCCAGAATCCCTGTCAGCCCTACAAGCAGGGCGGCAAGGAGCATGAACTTGTATCGGATGCTAATGTTTCTTAGCACGCAGCATCTCCGCTTTCTCAACATCTCTCACGAGCGTTGCAACGCCATCGAACAAGCGATCTTCACCGGCGATGAACTTATCCAGCCCCAGCGAAGCCAGCAGGGATCTTCCTTCTGCATCGTTCTGCATGTTGAGCAGCACTCCTTGGAGTTTTCTGAATTCATCTTTGGGAAGCCCAGCACGTGCCACGATAGGGGGGAAACCAAATTTCTCGGAGCGCATGACCACGCGGGTGCGTCCGATCATCTCCGGGTAGAGCGTATTCAACATGTCGTAGATATAGCCATCGACGCGAGCACCATCGACCAGCCCGTCAGCTACCGCCTCTACACTTTTGCGATGAGAATAGGTAAAAAGCGTCTTCGAAAAGAAGTGGTCCGGATCTTCTCCGGATTTGATGAGCTCGCCCAAAGCGACGTAACGACCGGAATTGGATTCGGGATCGGAGTAAGCGAACATCTTGCCGCGCAGGTCGATGATGGAGCGGGTGGCGAGGTCCTGTTTCGGGACGATCAGGTAGGATTGGTATAATGGCTCACCTTGCCATATGCCGACGGCTAGCAGGCGCTGTATCGACTTGTGCCGCACATAGGGTGCAGAGCAGATCCAAGCTGCATCCAGTTCGCCGCTGTGCAGCATGTCGGTCAGCTCGCGGTAGCTGCGGCGTTGTACGAAAGTGATCGGACGCTGAAGATGCGATTCGAGGTATTGTTTCCAGCGCACCACGACATCCTGCCTTTCCCCGAGGAACACAGCAGATAGTGCCAGACGCATGGGTTGAGCTGGAGTGGCAGCCGAGGCATCGCCTATAACCAGCAGCAGAAAACATAACAGCCATTTATTCATGGCACTCCCCTTTTGATTTGTTTGTTTATGTTTTGACCGTGACATTACCTTAATGTCTTGCCATATGGAATACCGTGGCGTTATTTCCCGTGCATTCTCGGCTTGCGCGGGGCATGGGGAAATAGTCGTTTATATCGCCAGCGCGGCAAGCGCTTCAGCACCCATCACACCACACCCATCTGCTAGGGCACCACGGCGAACGATCTGCCGTATTAGATGATGCGCGCCATACGTCGAGAGTCTTCGTTTGCTTCCCGGATCAGGCTCGAATTATTGTTTAACGCACGTTGGAGAAAATCTGATATGGAACTTATGGGTTAATTCGAGACCGTCTCTCCAATCATTGAATCGCTACTTAACGCAAAGCCTATAGACCTTGTACTCGGCACGTTTGGCCGGTAGCTGTGGCGATTCGGGATCAAGTTCGAATACGCTTTCGACATAGGCGAGGTCGATATCGAACTTTGAGGTGAAGAGTGTGGTTATCTCTGCATCGATGCCGTTGGCTTGCGCCACGGTCGCATCTTCAGCGGCATCTTCGATGGTCAGCAGCAATATCTTGGCGGTCTTCGGCACGAGTCGGCTTAACTGTTCGACGTATCGACCGCGAATGTTCTCGGGCAAAGCAGTGAGTGAAGCGCGGTCATAAACGGTATCGAAGTGGCCGATATCTTCGGCGGTCAGGGCGAAGTAGTCTCCGCACAAGATGCTCAGGTTGCCGTCGTTCCATAAGGTGAATCGTCCAAGCTGTGTTTGCACAGGATGCAAACCGTTCTCGTGGAAGAATCCTTCCACTGCCACGGGGCTCAACTCGACACCGATCACTTCATGTCCTTGTTGAGACAGCCACAGCATGTCCAGACTCTTGCCACACAGCGGTACGAACACGCGACTACTTCGAGTCGATTCCAAGCTAGGCCAGAATCGACACAGCAAAGGATTGACGAGTGATTGGTGGAAATCGGTACGTTGGGCTAGCCAGAATTCCAACCACAGGCGGTCATCCTGATTGGTGAGAACAGCGCCTATCTTTGCCGAGTCTAGGGAAGGGCTGATTAAGTCCGTTCGTGGTGCACCCGCAAGGGGTAGGCCGTGGCTGTACGGGGCTGAAGCCCCAACAGCACACGCACAGTGTTTTCCGTTCGCTCCCTCGATACAGCGCGCAAGCGCGGCACTGATGGAACTACTAGCCAATCCACTAAGCCAGCAAGCTGGCAAGTGGCTGGTTATCGGGACGAACGGGAAATTTATCGAACCATGGCTTACGGACTTAATCAGCCCTTCCTTGGATTCACCCAGCGATGTTTTCGGCATCTCACCATAGGCGAGTTTGTCGAAGTCGGTGAGTCTGTCTTGCGTATCGAATTCGCTAGGCTGTAATTCATTCACCAACTTGAACGGCAATTTAATTCCGGTGTCGGTGGCAAAACACTGGTCTGTTGTTCGGTTCGCGTTGCTTGTCGTGCTCATCACTGTCATGCGCGCAACCATGCTTTGGTTATTCTTGCTGTAGCTCAAGCGAGCTTTTTCGGAATGACGAATAAATGAGTACTTCATCATCGAGTTGGATCGTTCCGCATCGCCCGTTGCAGAATTTGCGCCAGATGTTTTGCTTCGCGTGCTGCACCATCGCGGATTTGGTGGCGGCAGCTGGTGCCGTTGGCGATGAGTTGGGTGTCGGGTGTGGCAGCGCGTATTTTTGGCAACAGGGCCAGCTCGGCCATTTGCATTGAGATGTCGGCGTGCTCGGCTTCCAAGCCGAAGCTACCCGCCATGCCGCAGCAGCTGGCCTCGATGAATTCAATTTCTAATTCGGGTATCAGTCTCAATACTTTCTGCATTGCCGTCATCGCCCCGAATGCTTTTTGGTGGCAGTGCCCATGCACCAGCACTTTTTCATTAAGCGGTTTGAGCGGCAGGGTTAGGCGTTTGGCATCGTGTTCGCGGGCGAGAAATTCTTCTAGCAGCAGGGCAGATTTGGCGAGTGCTGTTACGCGCTCACCCAAGCCGAGTGCGTGATATTCGTCGCGCAACATGAGTAAGCAGGAGGGCTCTAGTCCGATAACGGGAATGCCGCGTGCAGCAAAAGGGGTTATTGCATCGAGCAGGCGCGTGGCTTCGGCGCGTGCTTCGTCGATTAGGCCACTGGAAAGAAAGGTGCGACCACAGCACAGCGGACGTTCGTCTGTCGCGGGTTTGGCGAGGTGTACTTTATAACCGGCGGCTTGTAGTACGTCCCAAGCTGCTTGGGCAATTTGCGGGTCGAGATGGTTGGAGAAGGTGTCCACCAGCAGCACGACTTCGCGGCCATTTTCGTTTGCGGTTACGGCTTGTGGTTGTGATGTAAGAAAGTCGCGCGCTGCTGCCTGCGGCAATGAGCGCCGGGCTGCAATGCCGAGCCAGTGTTCCATGCCCTGTGCGATTAACGGTATCCGTTCGCGCAACGTGTTTATCCAGTTGAGCCGCTTCAGGTGTGCGGCGAAGCGAGGCGTATAGGCGAATAGTCGCTCGCGCAATGGCACGCGCCCTAGTGCGATCCAACGCTGTGCCAATGCTTCGACACGCAGCAGTGCCATATCTACGCCGTGCGGACATTCGCTTTTGCAGCCTTTGCAACTCACGCACAGCGACATCGCGGCGGTGAGCTCTTCGCTCATGAAGGGATGCGCGCCATAATTGCCATCGAGCGCGGCTTTAAGCGTGACAGCGCGATGATGGGTGGAATGCTTTTCGTCGTTGGTGACGCGGAAGCTGGGGCACATCACGCCTTTGTCTTTGTTGTGACAATGGCGTTTGCCCATACACACGGCGGCGGCCTTGGCGTAACCGCCGCCGCTTTCTGCTGGTGCGGCATCGCTTGTGCCAAAGCTGTCAAAGCTATCAAACCCGCCAAAACTTCCGTAACTTTCGTAGGCTGACCAGTCGAGTTTTGTTTTTATCCCGCTTATTTTTTCACTCATACTCGGTATCCTTCTTCCGCCAATACTCGCCGCACCGCAGGCCGTTGCAGCATGCGCTGGTAATGCGCTAGGCAGTTTGGCGGTAGTGTCAGCTTGATTTTGTCGGCCCAAAATTCCACATAGAACAATGCCGCATCGGCAATGCTAAAAGTGCCAACCACATACTCTTTGCCTTCCAGTAACTCGTTGATTAGCACAAAGCCTTTGCTGACAATCTCACGCCCACGTGCCTGTATCGCCTCGTGTTCTGCCGCGTTGGGGGAATAGTTGGCGGTGGTAAAAATGCGTGTGTAGCCTTGCCCGTGCATCGTGCCGACCACGTAATCCAGCGTTTCGATGATGCGTACCTCGTTTTCTATTCCGGCGGGCAATAAGCCTGCTTTGGGATAGCTGCGCGCTAGCCACCACGCGATGGCCTGAAATTCGGTGACGGATGAGCCGTCGTCGCGTACTAGCGTGGGAATCGTTGCCTTGGGATTCACCGCAAGGTTTTCCGGCTTGAGGTGGTCGCCGGCCATCAAATTGACCAGATAAACCTCGAATACCAGTTCCAATTCTTCAAGCAGAATATGGATGCCGGTCGAACAAGAGCCGGGCGTCATGTAAAACTTCATAGTTACTCCAATAAGGGTTACGGAAAATACATGATCGAATTGTTGGCTTGCCTACCCCCACGCTGTGTCGCATTAGGGTTGGCATGCCGAGGGGCAATCCACTAAGCCAGCAAGCTGGCAAGTGGCTGCTTATGTGGGCGCAGCGCGGCAATCCGGTTTATTGATCTCAAATGTTCCATTAAAGACGAATTAAGTAGCGCGTCTTTAAGGTTAAAAGCAAGAAGTCGGCCAGCACGGCGGGGAGGATGGGCTTGCTGTGTCGAAGCGATAGCGGCGGCTATTGCTTTACAAAATCGGCTTCCGCGATGCGATCACGCGCTCTGTAGTAAACCCTACAAGTCACCCTTGCCGTCTTGTTTCGGACAGGAGGGTTGAGCGTTTGTTTTTTGCAAATATCCAATTAAACAGTGGGTTGTGATTTGTGTTTGGGGGTGGCACACAGTTTGCGTTTATTCAGGCACTAACCCTGATAGGAGCGAACCATGATTACCCTGACACCCAACGCAATTTCTGCTGTAGATCGATTCATTAAAGGCGCGGCCACTCCTGTGGCAGGACTGCGCATCGCCATTTCTGGCGGCGGCTGCTCTGGCTTCCAGTATGGCATGACGCTGGAAGAAGCGAAGCAGGACGATGACACTGTGCTGGAGTATGGCTCGGTCACGTTGTTGGTTGATCCTTTGTCTGCACCTTTACTCGATGGCGTGACGGTTGATTTCGTCGATAGCCTGAGCGGTAGCGGTTTCAAATTCGAGAATCCGAATGCCAGTTCTAGCTGTGCATGTGGTTCTTCATTCTCAGCTTAAGGAGCGCGCCATGTGGGACTACTCAGACAAAGTTAAAGAACACTTCTTTCAACCGCGCAATGCTGGGCCGCTTGATGGTGCAAACGGCGTGGGCGATGTGGGATCGATCTCGTGCGGTGATGCGCTGCGCTTGATGCTTAAAGTTGAACCGGAAACTGATGTCATTCTTGATGCGCATTTTCAAACCTTTGGCTGCGGCTCGGCTATCGCTTCTTCTTCGGCGCTGACCGAAATGATCAAGGGCAAGACGCTGGATGAAGCGCTCAAGGTGAGCAATCAAGATATCGCCGACTACCTCGATGGTCTGCCACCGGAAAAGATGCACTGCTCGGTGATGGGACGTGAAGCCTTGCAAGCCGCTGTGGCCAACTATCGCGGCGAAGTGTGGAGCGACGATCATGAAGAAGGCGCGCTGGTGTGTAAGTGTTTTGCCATCGACGCGGTAATGATCGAGGACACCATCCGTGCTAACAATCTTTGTTCAGTGCAGGACGTGACCAATTACACCAAGGCGGGTGGCGGTTGCTCTTCCTGCCACGAGGGTATCGAAGAAATATTGGCGCAGGTGATGGCTGAGCGCGGTGAAAGTTTCAACCCAGGCGCACAACCCAAGGAAGAAGCACCCAAAGGCGGCATGACCAATCTGCAACGCATCAAGAAGATCGAGGCAGTGCTTGAGTCAGTGCGCCCACAACTGAAACGTGACGGTGGCGACATCGAACTTCTCGATGTGGACGGCAAGACTATCTACGTCAGCATGACCGGTGCGTGCGCAGGTTGTCAGATGGAAGCGCTGACGCTGCAAGGCATCCAGCAGAAATTGATGGAAGAGCTGAAAGAGTTCATCAAGATCGTACCAACCAAAGCGGGTGCATTGAGCAGGGCGAGTTGCCACGTTTAATTTTGTAGGGTGGGCACGTTGTTTATGCCCACGCGGTTGAAGCAAAACATTCCGTAATGCGTGGGCACATGAAACCTGCCCACCCTACGCAGAAAGGGAACAGAACATGAGCGGCATCTATTTCGACAACAACGCAACGACACGGGTAGATCCCGCTGTGGTGGAAGCCATGCTGCCGTATTTCACTGAGCAGTTTGGCAATCCGTCTTCTATGCATAGCTTCGGCAACAAGGTTGGTCTTGCCATTAAGAAGGCGCGCATGCAGGTGCAGGAACTGCTGGGCGCGGAACACGATTCCGAGATTATTTTTACTTCCTGCGGAACTGAGTCAGATTCTACTGCGCTCATTTCCGCATTGAAGGCGCAACCAGATCGCAAAGAGATCATCACTACCACGGTCGAGCATCCGGCCATTCTCACGCTGTGTACGCATTTGGAAAAAGAAGGCTACAAAGTGCATCTGCTCAAGGTGGACGGCAAAGGCCGCCTTGACATGGACGAATACAAAAAGCTACTCACCGACCAAGTGGCCGTGGTGTCGGTGATGTGGGCGAACAATGAGACTGGCACCTTTTTCCCGGTGATAGAGATGGCAGAGTTGGCGAATGCTGCTGGTGCGATGTTCCATACCGACGCGGTGCAAGCCGTAGGCAAAGTGCCGTTGAATCTGAAAGACACCAAGATTGATATGTTGTCCGTGTCCGGTCACAAATTACACGCGCCCAAAGGCATCGGCGTCTTGTATCTGAAGCGTGGCACACGTTTCCGTCCGCTGCTGCGTGGTGGACATCAAGAACGCGGTCGTCGTGCGGGTACTGAGAACACCACATCCATCGTCGGGCTGGGCAAGGCCGCCGAGATGGCGATGGAAGCGATGCATCACGAGAACACCGAAGTGGCACGTCTGCGTGACAAGTTGGAGGCCGGTATTCTCGCCAAAGTGCCGCGCTCCTTCGTTACTGGCAACCCGGAAAATCGTTTGCCTAATACCAGCAACATCGCATTCGAGTTTATTGAGGGCGAGGCAATTTTGTTGCTGCTAAATAAATTCGGCATCGCCGCTTCGAGCGGATCGGCTTGTACTTCCGGCTCGTTGGAGCCTTCGCATGTGATGCGTGCGATGGGTATTCCTTACACCGCCGCGCATGGCACGGTGCGTTTCTCCTTGTCGCGTTACAGCACTGAGGCGGAAGTGGATCGCGTCATCGCAGTCGTACCGGAGATCATCGCGCAACTGCGTAAGTTGTCACCGTACTGGGATGGCGATGGCCCTGCGGCAGAGCCGGAGAAGGCCTTCGCGCCGACTTACGCCTAAGACAATCATCATGTCCCGCACTATCATCATCGACGACACCACCCTGCGCGACGGCGAACAGACTGCCGGGGTGGCGTTTACGTTGGATGAAAAGCTAGCCATCGCGCGCAAGCTTGATGCGCTTGGGGTGCCGGAGTTGGAAGTGGGTATCCCCGCGATGGGGCACGATGAGCGCGAAAGTATCAATGCCGTTGCGGCGCTTGATTTGAATGCCAAGCTGATTGTGTGGAGCCGGATGTGTGAGGCGGATATCAAAACCTGCGAGCAACTCGATGTGCAGATGATCGACGTGTCTATTCCTGTTTCTGATATTCACTTGAGTAAAAAACTGAATCGCGACCGTGCTTGGGTGCTGGATACGATTTTTGAACTGGTGCCTTATGCATATGACCACGGGCTAGAGGTCATCGTTGGTTGCGAGGATGCCTCGCGTGCTGATCCTGAATTCATGTTGCGAGTAGCCGAAGCGGCGCAAGCCGCTGGTGCTTGCCGCATACGCTATGCCGACACATTGGGGGTAATGGAGCCGTTTGGTGTACACAAGGCAATTTCGGCTTTGCGCGGCGTTTGTGATTTGGAGATCGAAATGCACGCGCACGACGACCTCGGCCTCGCGACAGCAAATAGTCTGGCTGCGGCGGTAGCGGGGGCGACGCACATCAACACCACAGTGAACGGTTTGGGCGAACGTGCTGGCAATGCACCGCTGGAAGAAGTCGCGCTCGGCCTGAAAAAGCTCTACAGCCTGAATACCGGTATCGACCTCACGCACTTTACTGATTTATCAAAACTGGTCGCCGCTGCATCAGGTCGCCCCGTGCCTTGGCAGAAGAGCGTAGTGGGCGAGGGCGTGTTCACACACGAAGCGGGCATTCATGTGGATGGCTTGCTCAAAGACCCAGACACTTATCAAGGCTTCAACCCCGAAGAAGTGGGGCGCCAGCACAAGATGGTGGTCGGCAAGCATTCCGGCGCACACGGCATCATCGCTGCTTACGCGACGATGGGTCTCAATCTGAGCCAAGCCGAGGCGCGTGCCTTGCTGCCGGACATCCGCACCTTCTCCGAGCGCGCCAAACGCTCGCCCGCCGATCAGGAATTATTGTTCCTTTATCAACGCTACATCGGGCGCACTCAGCCCGGTGCTGCGCACTAGGAGATCATCGTGGAAGACGTGATGACTGCCAATAACGTGATACCTAAATCGCAACAGCCTTCGCTGCTGCGCCTGTTGCGCGAGGATGTGAGCTGTGTGTTTCAGCGCGACCCCGCCGCTCGCTCGGGCTTTGAAGTGCTGACCACCTATCCTGGCGTACACGCCATCCTCATGCAGCGTATCGCGCATCGGTTGTGGAAATTCGGTCTGCGTTATCTGGCGCGACTTATCTCGTGGTTCGCTCGCCTGCTTACTAATATCGACATTCATCCTGGTGCCACCATCGGTCGCCGCTTCTTTATCGACCACGGTGCGGGTGTGGTGATCGGCGAGACTGCTGAGATCGGCGACGACGTGACGCTGTATCACGGTGTCACTCTCGGCGGCACTACCTGGAACAAAGGCAAGCGTCATCCCACGCTGGGCGACGGCGTGGTGGTCGGTGCGGGCGCGAAGATATTGGGGGCGATTACCCTCGGCGAGAACGTGCGTGTGGGAGCTAATTCGGTAGTGGTGAAAGATGTGCCTGCACACCGCACCGTCATCGGCATTCCCGGCAAGATCGTGCTGCGTACCGAAGAGGCAGGCACGGACAACATCTACGGTATCAACCTCGATCATCATCTGATTCCCGACCCAGTCGGTCGCGCCATCGCCTGCCTGATGGAGCGCATCGAGGTATTGGAAGGACAGCTGCGCAAACAGGGCGAGCCGGTGGATGGTCAATGCCACACCTGCGAGGCAGACGATCTATGTGGCACTGAAGTGGCGCGAAAACTAAGGAAAGAATGATGGATTTGCTCGATTTTGACCAAGCTGAATTGTATTTTGACGAGCCGCTGGCGCAAGACGTGGCACGCTTGCTGGTGAGTGCTGCGGACACTTATGGCAGTGAGGAAGCGGAGGGTTTTTTGTTGCGCGCCAATTTGATGGCTCCCCAACATTTGATGGTGCTGGTTGCTTTGTACCGTTATTACTTTTATCAGCACCGTCTGGAAGATGCGCTGTTGGTGGCCGAGAGCGCTCTGGCCGTGGTTGGTCGGAGGTTGGCGTTTCCTGAAACTTGGGTGTATCTGCGCGAAGCCAATGTTGGCGCGGGTGTGATGCGCTCGATGGGGCTGGTGCGTTTCTATTTGATGGTGCTCAAGGCGGCGGGATATATCAATCTGCGTTTGGGGCACCATGCGACTGGGCAGGCAATGCTGGAAAAGCTGGTGGAGTTGGATAGCCACGACCGCATGGGCGGCAAAGCCTTGCTGGAAGTGATACATCAATCGATGAACGAAGATGATTTGCAAAGGAGAGCATGATGGACGAACTGACTTTAGATGAAGCAATGGAGGAGTTGGTCTCCGCCGAAGATTTTTTGAACTACTTCGGCATTGATTTCGATCCTACCGTGGTACATGTGAATCGTCTGCATATCTTGCAGCGTTTCCATAACTACCTCGGCAAGGCGACGCTGTCGGAGGAAGAGTCCGCTCGCCGTGAGCTCTATACCACTCTGTTGACACAGGCGTATCAGGACTTTGTGCAGTCTGATGCGCTCACTGAAAAAGTGTTCAAGGTATTTCACATGCACGAGCCGCAAACTCAGTTTGTGCCGCTCACCTCAATCACGGTGAATAAAGCGGGGGCGTAATGCTACCTAAATTCGAATTCGGCGATGAAGTTCGCATTGTCCGTAACGTGCGTAATGACGGCACTTATCCTGGTATGCCCGTTGGCGAGTTGCTGATCCGGCGCGGTAGTACCGGGTTTGTGATGAATGTGGGTACTTTTTTGCAGGACCAGTTGATCTATACCGTCAATTTTCTTGAGCAGGACAAAATCGTCGGTTTCCGCGAAGAAGAGTTGATTGATATCAACGAGCCGTGGGTGCCGAGCAAGTTTGAGAGCCGCGAGAAAGTGCGTAGCAAGATTACGCTGGCAGTTGGTGGTGAAGTGCGTGCGAAGCCGGGCTCGGAAGGTGAAGTTTTGAAAGTGCTGCGGGATGAGGCGGGCGGTGTGCAGTATCAGGTGATATTTCATGATCGCGTGCTGCAAGTGCCGGAATCGGTACTTGAAGCGACACGGGTTTATGACGATGAGGAGTAGTCAAATGACGGACGTGACAGAAAGCGGTGTGGCCTATCTCGCGCTTAAGGCGGCACAGAAAATCTACGGCAAAGAGCCGGATGCTTTGCCTGCGGACGAGTTGGCGCGTGTACAAAAAATGGCGCAAAAGCAGCACGAGCTTGAGGCGCGTGTGTTGCGCTCGCATGAGGCGCGCGATGCGATGGTACCGCAGGCGACATTGCAGGCGGCAATGGCAGAAATACGTGGCCGCTATCCCGATGAGGATGATTTTTCCAACGATTTGGCGCGAAACGGGCTGGATGAGGCGGGCTTTTCTTCCGCGCTGGAACGGGAGCTGAAGGTGGAGGCCATTCTGGAAAAAGTGGCCGCCAATGAAGCTCGCATCAGCGATATGGATGTCGAGTTGTATTATCAGTTTCATCCCGACCAATTTCGCCGCCCAGAGACGCGTTTGGCGCGACACATCTTGGTTACCATTAACGAAAGCATGCCTGAGAACACGCGCGAAGTGGCGCACAAGCGCATCACCGAAATCGCGGCAAGATTGGCGAAAGAGCCTCAGCGTTTCGAGGAGCAAGCGCTCAAACATTCGGAATGCCCCACCGCCTTGGAAGGCGGCAAGCTGGGCGATCTGCCGCGCGGAAAGTTGTTTCCCGAGCTAGATCAGGCACTGTTTGAATTGAATGCGGGCGAGGTGAGTGGGGTGCTGGAATCGGAACTTGGTTTCCATGTGCTGCGCTGCGACAACATCACTTTAGCCAATGTGCTGGAATTTGATGAAGCTAAACAACACATCCGTAAATTGATGGAGCAAAAGCGCAAACGCGTGTGCCAACAGGAATGGATTAAGGGATTGATCGAGACAAAATAGAGCGTTTTTTTGGTATTTCCCTTACCTTCGAGGCTCTCTTGCGGGTAGAGAAATCGAATAAATCTATGTCTCCTTAGCCGTGCCCGTTACAATGTCGACCTGATAATTTTCGGCTTTAAGTCCGTGTTTAATATCGCAACGGACTTTTTTAGAACAGGTTTTCGGCAATGAATACACAACTCCCACACATCATCACCCTTGCTCGCGCTGCTGGGGCGGCCATCATGGAAATCTATGCTGATCCCGCCAATGAAGTAATGAGCAAGGCGGACAACTCACCGCTCACGCAAGCTGACTTAGCTGCGGATCGCGTGATTCAGGCCGGATTAACCGCATTAGGACTAGGCTGGCCCATCCTCACCGAAGAAGCCGCCCAGATTGCATACCAAGACCGCAAAGACTGGCCGCGTTACTGGCTGGTTGACCCGCTTGATGGCACCAAAGAATTCGTCAAACGCAACGGCGAATTCACCGTCAACATCGCCCTGATTGAAAATGGTCAACCCGTTCTGGGCGTGGTCTATGCACCAGTACTCGACATCTGCTACTTTGCCGCACAAGGCATGGGCGCATTCGTACAACGCGGCAACAGCCCAGCGCAGGCTATCAACGCCGTCAGCCCCGCCGATGGCGCAACCATCAAAGTTGTCGCCAGTCGTTCCCATGCTGACGAACGTACCGCCGCACTCTTGCAAAAACTGGGCGCTCACGAATGCATCAGCATGGGCAGCTCACTCAAACTTTGCCTAGTTGCCGAAGGCGCGGCTCACTACTACCCGCGCCTCGGGCCTACGATGGAATGGGACACTGCTGCCGCCCACGCCGTAGTGAACTGCGCGGGTGGGGTGGTGGTAGATGCCGAGGGAGATGAGCTGCGTTACAACAAACCAGATTTGCATAATCCTGAGTTTTTTGTGTATGCCAAGTCGAGTCGCTTTGAACTCTAGGTTGAGCGGCGGTGCTTTGCCGGATTGAGCGGCAAGTGTCGAGTAGTCATAAATCCGTTTTTTTCGCAACCAGCGCGATGGTCTATGCATTTTGGTCTATGGGTTATCTCCCCCTTGCCATGTAGAATACGCCTTTGAGTTAAATAGTCGCCTAAACGTATTAAATCTTATGAAACTTATTCCCGTCATACTCTGCGGCGGAGCTGGTTCTAGGCTCTGGCCGGTATCCCGCGAGCTGCATCCCAAACCCTTTATTCGTCTGCAAGATGGGCAAAGCCTGCTGCAAAAAGCTTGGCTGCGTGGGGCGGTATTACCGCAGGTGGCGGAGGTGATGACAGTTACCAATCGCGAACTTTTTTTCAAAATCAAAGACGAGTACCGTGAAGTTGCGGCGATTCCAGCCGATCATGCCTTGCCTAATCGCTATCTGCTAGAACCCTTTGGGCGTAACACGGCCCCCGCGATTGCCGCTGCCGCACTGCAAATTGCCGCCGCCCACGGCGAGGATGCGTGCTTATTGGTGCTGGCCGCCGATCACTTGATTGCAGATCAGAATGCATTTGCGCAGGCGGTTGATACTGCCATGGGATTGGCGGAGCAGGGCAAGCTGGTAACTTTTGGTATTCGCCCCGATCAGCCTGAAACCGGTTATGGCTATATCGAAGCCGATGGCAATCGGGTCAAGCGCTTCGTAGAAAAACCACCATTGGACAAAGCAATTGAGTATGTCGCTAGCGGTAATTATTTGTGGAATTCTGGCATGTTCTGTTTTACCGCTGGTACGGTCTTGCGCGAGATGCAGCAACATTGCCCGCAGATACTTGCCGCCATTGGCGACTGTATCACCGGCTCGCAGAAGGCAACGGGCGATGGAGTGAGTCAGACCGAGCTTGATCCGGTGCTATTCAAACAAGTCCCCGATGATTCAGTCGATTATGCCTTGATGGAAAAGTCTGCCAACGTCGCTGTCGTTCCCTGCGACATCGGTTGGAGCGACATTGGTTCGTGGCCCGCGCTGGGCGATTTGACTGCCGCTGACGCGGAGGGTAATCGCATCGAAGGTGAGGCGATTTTGCATGGGGTTAACAACTGCTATATTCAAAGCCCGCATCGTTTGGTCGGTGCGGTGGGCGTTGAGAATCTCATCATCATTGATACGCCGGATGCATTGCTTGTTGCCTCGCGCGATCAGGCGCAGGATGTTAAACACCTCTACGCCCGACTCAAGGCGGCAGGGCACGAGGCGCACCGTTTGCATCGCACTGTGCATCGTCCTTGGGGCACTTATACCGTGCTTGAGGAAGGGCCGCATTTCAAGATCAAACGCATTGTTGTCAACCCGAACGCTAGTCTCAGTTTGCAGATGCACCATCATCGTAGCGAACACTGGATTGTTGTCAGCGGCATGGCGCGCGTGGTCAACGGGCAGCAGGAACTTTTCGTGCAGACCAACGAGTCCACTTACATTCCCGCTGGCCATAAGCACCGTCTCGCCAACCCAGGCATGTTGCCGTTGGTGATGATCGAAGTGCAGAGTGGCGAGTATCTGGGTGAGGACGATATTGTTCGATTTGACGATGTCTATGGCAGGGCTCCCCAATGACGCTGACTTGTTTTAAGGCTTATGACATTCGAGGCAAGTTGGGGGAGGAACTCAATGACGATATCGCTTATCGCATTGGCCGTGCTTATGCACAACACCTAGGCGCCAAGCGCGTCGTCGTGGGCGGCGATGTGCGTCTCACCAGCGCCACCCTCAAACAAGCGTTAGCTAATGGCTTGATGGATGGCGGCGCAAACGTGGTCGACATCGGTATGGTGGGCACAGAAGAGATCTACTTTGCTGCATTCCATCTGGATGTGGACGGTGGTATCGAAGTCACCGCCAGCCACAACCCTATGGACTACAACGGCATGAAGTTGGTGGCGCGTGGCGCGGTTCCTATCAGCGGTGACACAGGTCTAAAGGCCATCCAAGCACTAGCTGAAGCGAACCAGTTTGCACCGATAAGCCAGCGCGGAAGCCTTACCCAACAATCCATCCTTAAGCCATTTGTGGATCACCTGTTGACCTACATCGAACCCACAGCCATCAAGCCACTGAAGTTGGTTGTGAATTCAGGAAATGGAGCGGCAGGTCATGTCATCGACGAGATCGAAACACGTTTCAAGCAACTGAACATTCCCATCACCTTTATCAAGGTACATCACGAAGCAGACGGTAGCTTCCCCAACGGCATCCCCAATCCATTGTTACCCGAGAACCGTGCAGCCACCACCGATGCGGTGAAGGCACACCAGGCAGACATGGGCATCGCATGGGATGGCGACTTCGACCGTTGCTTCCTGTTCGATGAACATGGAGAGTTCATCGAGGGCTATTACATCGTGGGTCTATTGGCGGCAGCCTTCTTGGTCAAACATCCCGGTGAGAAGATCATCCACGACCCGCGCCTCACTTGGAACACCATCGACGTTGTAAAACAATCGGGTGGTAACCCCATCCAATCCAAGACCGGCCATGCCTTCATCAAAGAGCGTATGCGCTTGGAGAATGCCATCTACGGTGGCGAGATGAGCGCGCACCACTACTTCCGTGATTTCGCCTACTGCGACAGCGGCATGATCCCATGGCTGTTGGTGACCGAACTATTGAGCCGCAGCGGCAAACGCTTGTCGCAACTGGTAGGCGAGCGTATTGCGGCTTATCCGTGCAGCGGCGAGATTAACTATCGCGTGAGTGATGTGAAGCAAATGATCGAACGAATTTTGCAACACTATCTGCCGATGAACCCCGTGGTGGATCGCACGGATGGTGTGAGTGTGGAATTCGCAGACTGGCGTTTTAATTTACGTGGCTCGAATACCGAACCCTTGTTGCGTTTAAATGTGGAAGCGCGCGGGGATACAAAGTTGATGCAAACACGCACCGCTGAAATCGCGGCACTGATACAGGCCTGATGTAAATTTTTAAATAATTAATCAAAGGAGAAAATCTTGAGTACAACTAAAGTCGCCCTTATCACCGGAATTACCGGCCAAGATGGAGCTTATCTGGCCGAGTTGTTGTTGAAAAAAGGCTACATGGTGCACGGCATGAAGCGCCGTTCCTCGTTGTTCAATACCGACCGTATCGATCATTTGTATCAAGACCCTCACGTGGATAACGCTAAGTTCAAATTGCACTACGGCGATCTGACCGACTCCACCAACTTGATCCGCATCATCCAGCAAACACAACCCGACGAAATTTACAATTTGGCTGCGATGTCCCACGTGGCGGTTTCCTTCGATACGCCAGAGTACACCGCCAATGCCGATGGTATTGGTACCTTGCGTATTCTCGAAGCCATCCGCATTTTGGGTCTGGAAAAGAAAACTAAGTTTTATCAGGCATCGACCTCAGAGCTGTACGGTATGGTGCAAGAAATTCCGCAAAAGGAAACTACGCCTTTCTACCCGCGTAGCCCCTATGCGGTAGCCAAGATGTACGCTTATTGGATCACCGTTAACTATCGCGAAGCCTACGGCATCTACGCTTGCAACGGTATCCTGTTTAATCACGAATCTCCGATTCGCGGCGAGACCTTTGTTACCCGCAAAATCACTCGTGCATTGGCACGTATCAAGTTGAATTTGCAAGAGTGCTTGTACCTAGGCAATATGGATTCATTGCGTGACTGGGGCCATGCCAAAGACTACGTTGAAATGCAATGGCTGATGCTGCAACAAGATACGCCGGAAGACTTTGTGATTGCGACTGGTGTGCAATACAGCGTGCGCCAATTCGTCGACGCGGCAGCTAAAGAGTTGGGTATCCAAATCCGCTGGGAAGGTAAGGGCGTGGATGAAAAAGGCTACGACGTTGCCAGCAATAAATGCATCGTCCAAGTCGATCCGCGTTACTTCCGTCCGACCGAAGTCGAAACCCTGCTGGGCGATCCGACTAAAGCTAAACAAAAGCTAGGCTGGACTCCGAAAGTAACCTTCGACGAACTCGTGGCCGAAATGGTGCGCGAAGACCTGAAGAGTGCGCAACGTGACGAGTTGGTGAAAAAACACGGCTACAAAGCCATGGACTATCACGAGTAATGCAAGGCTGATATGAATCAAAACTCAAAAATCTACATTGCAGGACATCGGGGGCTGGTTGGCTCCGCCCTCGTACGTCGTTTGCAAGCCAAGGGTTACACCAATATCGTCACGCGCACGCATGCCGAATTGGAGTTGCGCGACCAAATCTCTGTGCAAGCTTTTTTTGCAGCAGAAAAGCCGGACTACGTCATTCTTGCAGCAGCCAAGGTGGGGGGGATTTATGCCAACAACACCTATCCGGCGGAATTTATCCACGACAACCTACTTATCCAGAACAACGTTATTCACAGCGCCTATCTGCACAAAGTAGAGCGCCTGTTGTTTTTAGGTTCGTCTTGTATCTATCCAAAAAATGCGCCGCAACCGATGACAGAAGACTGTCTGTTGACAGGCCCGCTGGAGCCGACTAATCGCCCGTACGCTTTGGCCAAAATCGCCGGTATCGAAATGTGTCATGCGTACAACCGCCAGTACGGCACTAAGTACATGGCTGCTATGCCGACCAATTTGTACGGCCCAAACGACAACTACGACCTGAATAACTCCCATGTCTTGCCCGCGCTTATCCGCAAGATGCACGAAGCCAAGCAGAGCGGAGCCGACGAAGTGGTGGTGTGGGGGACGGGCACGCCCAAGCGTGAATTTCTCTACAGCGAGGATATGGCCGATGCTTGTATCTTTTTGCTGGAACAAGGCGAAGATACACTTAGCAGCCTGTTTAACGATGAAAAGCCGCCGCTGGTCAATATCGGCTGTGGCGAAGATCTGACCATCAAAGAATTGGCCGAGCTGGTCGCCGAAGTGGTTGGTTTCAAGGGTGCTCTTACTTTTGATACCAGCAAACCCGACGGCACGATGCGCAAAGTCATGGATGTTTCGCGCATCAACAACTTGGGATGGAAGCGCACCATGTTGCTAAAAGACGGCATTGCGCTGTCATATCAGGATATGTTGGGCAAGATATAAGCTACCTGAAGTTTGTTGTAATTCAAAAAACTGCGCCCAAGGGAATATCTTTCCTTGGGCGCAGTGCTATTCGGTTCTGAATTTGCAGGCGGCACTCAGTATAATCGGCAACTTTTCGAGAGTGCTTTCATGTGGTTTAAAAATATCTTCATCTACCGCCTTCCTGCCGACTGGACGATTACCGCCCAAGCCTTGGAAGAGAAGCTGGCGCTCAAGCCATTGCAGCCTTGCAGTGGTTTGGAGCGGCAAAGCCGAGGGTGGGTGTCATGCCGAGGCGATGATCGCTTAGTTCATGCAGCTAATCGGCAAATGTTGTTTGCGCTGGGGGTGGAACAAAAGCTGCTGCCTGCGACGGTGATTAATCGTTTTACCAAAGAACGCATTGCCGAGTTGGAGGAGCAGCAGGGCTACAAGGTGGGGCGCAAGCAGAAAAAAGACATCAAAGAGCTGGTGACCGAGGAATTGCTACCCCGTGCTTTTGCAGTTCAGCGTATGACTTTTGCCTGGCTAGACTTGGCTCAAGGGCGCATGATTATCGAGGCAGCCTCTGCGGCCAAGGCGGATGAGTTGTTGGAACAATTGGGTAAAACGGTAGACGACTTCCCCGTTAAATTGTTACACACGGAGCAATCGCCGGTGGCCGCCATGACGGCTTGGCTGGCGGCTGAGTCAGCTCCGGCGGGTTTCACTATTGATCGCGAACTGGTGTTGCAAGCGGCAAGCGAAGAGAAGGCAATGGTGCGCTATGCCAACCATGCGCTGGAAGGGCAGGAAATTCTTGCGCATATTGCTTCCGGCAAACGTGCTATACGCTTGGGACTGACATGGAATGATCGCATATCGTTTGTACTGACTGAGCAACTGCAAATTAAGCGCCTCGATTTTCTGGACATCATCAAGGAAGAGAGCAATACCCTAGCGGAAACCGAGGACGAGTTGTTTGAGCTGGACTTTACGCTGATGGTTGGTGAGCTAGCTAAGATGTTGTCGGACTTGACGCTCGCGCTGGGTGGCGAGGTGGTGGAGAAGTGCTGAACCCCCAAGCGTCTGTAAGCGACATCGCTAAATTAGAGGGATTAAATTGAGTTCAAATTACGACGAGTCGTCATTCAAGGTGCTGCGTGGCTTGGAGCCTGTGCGCCAGCGCCCCGGTATGTATACGACGCTGGACAACCCGAACCACATCATCACTGAAGTGGTAGATAACGCTTGTGATGAAGCCCTAGCGGGATTTTCTAAAAACATTACGGTGACCGCACATGCGGATGGCTCGGTTTCGGTGCAAGACGAGGGGCGCGGTATTCCGGTGGGGCTACATCCTGAAGAAGGTGTATCCGTGGTCGAAGTGGCTTTTACCGTGCTGCATTCTGGCGGTAAATTCGATAAAGAATCGGGCGGTGCCTACAAATTTGCCGGCGGTTTGCACGGTGTAGGGGTGGCAGTCACCAATGCGCTGTCCACGGCGGTTGAGGTCACCGTGTTCCGCGACGGCGGCGAGCATCGCTTGCGTTTTGTGAACGGTGTGGCAACGCAACCGCTGAGTCGAGTCGCAGATTGCCCCAAGCGCAAAACCGGAACCACCGTGCGCGCTTGGCCGGATGTGAAGTATTTCGACAGTCCGCAGGTCAATCTTGCGCAACTTGAGCGAGCCTTGCGTGCAAAGGCGGTCTTGCTGCCTGGTGTGACCGTCACGCTGAATCTTGAGCAAAGCAAAGAAAGTAAGTCGTGGACGTATCCCGACGGGTTGCGCGGCTATCTTGCCGAAGCACTGGCCGAACAGGAGTTGGCAGCCCCGATTTTTACTGGGGAGCGTTACATCGCTCGTGGCGGTGACGAGAGTTTTGTCGAGGGCGAGGGCGCAGCATGGGCTTTTGCTTGGGCCGAGGAAGGCGCTATCACCCGCGAGTCGTACGTTAATTTGATTCCGACCTGGTCGGGCGGTACGCATGATGCGGGCTTGCGTGACGGGATATTCAATGCGGTTAAGAGTTTCATCGATTTGCACAGCATGTTGCCGAAAGGGGTCAAACTGACTTCTGATGATGTTTCTTCGCGTGTTAGTTTTGTGCTCTCCGCCAAGTTGCTTGACCCCTCTTTTCAGGGGCAGACCAAAGAAAAACTTGTTTCTCGCAATGCGTTAAAACTAGTCTCTGGCATGGTTAGCGACCCGTTGCTGCTGTGGCTAAACGAGCATGTCGAATACGGCAAAAAAATTGCCGAGCTGTCCATCAAGCAGGCGCAGACGCGGATGCGCTCGTCGCAAAAAATTGAGAAGAAAAAAGGTTCCTCTGTTGCCGTGTTGCCGGGCAAACTGACCGATGCGGCAGAATTTAACCCCATTCGCAACGAGCTGTTTTTGGTTGAGGGGGATTCGGCGGGAGGCTCGGCTAAGCAGGGGCGCGACAAAGAGTTCCAGGCGATTTTGCCGTTACGCGGCAAGGTGCTTAATACCTTCGAGGTCGAGCGCGACAAGCTGTACGCCAATGCCGAAGTGCATGATATTGCTGTTGCCATCGGAGTTGATCCGCACGGCATGACGGATAATGCCGATTTGTCCGGCTTGCGTTACCACAGCATCTACATCATGGCCGACGCGGACGTGGACGGTTCGCATATCACTACGCTACTGCTGACCCTATTTTTCCAGCATTTCCCCAAGTTGATCGAAGCTGGGCATATCTATCTCGCGCAGCCACCGCTGTTCCGTATCGACGTGCCTGCGCAGGGCAAAAAGCCACTGCGCAAACTCTATGCTTTGAATGTGGATGAGCTGGCCTCGATTGAAGACCGCCTGAGAAAAGACAAGGTGCGCGAAGGAGCTTGGTCGATTTCCCGCTTCAAAGGGTTGGGGGAAATGAATCCTAGTCAATTGTGGGAGACCACCATGTGTCCCGATACCCGGCGTGCGCTGCGGGTCGAACTGGATACCGCATCGTTTGCTTTCGCCGAGCAAACCATGACCATGCTGATGGCGAAAAAAGAATCCGGCTCGCGGCGCGAGTGGCTTGAATTTCACGGGAATGAGGTGAGTGGCGATGTCTGATCAACAACAAGCACTGTTTGAGGCGGACGACGACGAGAAGCGGATTGAATCTGCCTCCGCTTTGGACGAATCTGCGCCGGATGAAACGCCAGTCGCATCCGGTGGCGGTAATGGCAAGGGCGCGCGTCATTTCGCACCACTGCCCGATTTGCCGGAAGGTGATTCGGTGCCGCTTGCGCTGTATGCCGAGCGCGCCTATCTGGAATATGCGGTATCGGTGGTAAAGGGCAGGGCCTTGCCGGATGTCTGCGACGGACAAAAACCGGTGCAGCGACGCATTTTGTATGCCATGCGCGAAATGGGGCTGGCACATAACAGCACCTTTGTAAAATCGGCGCGCGTGGTGGGCGAGGTGCTGGGTAAGTTTCATCCGCACGGCGATAGCTCGGCCTATGACGCGATGGTGCGCTTAGCGCAGAGTTTTTCTCTGCGTTATCCGCTGGTCGATGGGCAGGGGAATTTTGGCTCCCGCGACGGCGATAACTCGGCGGCAATGCGCTACACCGAAGCACGTTTGACACCGATTGCAGCAGTCCTATTATCCGAGTTGGATATGGGCACTGTGGACATGATTCCCAATTACGACGGACATTTTCAAGAGCCAGCGATGCTGCCCGCGCGTTTGCCGATGGTGTTGCTAAACGGCGCTTCCGGTATCGCGGTCGGCATGGCAACCGAGATTCCCTCGCACAATTTGCGCGAGGTAGGCATAGCTGCTGCCGTGTGCGTGCGCAATGCGGCGTGCTCGGATGATGAATTGCTGGCATCGGTCAGTGGTCCGGATTTGCCGACTGGCGGGCAAATTATTTCTTCGCCGCAGGATATACGCGAGTGTTATCGCACCGGACGCGGCTCGCTCAAGATGCGTGCACGCTGGAAAGTCGAAGAGCTGGCGCGGGGACAGTGGCGCGTAGCGGTTTACGAATTGCCGCACGGCACGTCGGCCAGAAAAGTCATGGAAGAAATCGAGGAGCTGACCAATCCCAAGGTTAGGGCCAACAAAAAAGCGTTGACGCAGGAGCAGGTGCAAAACAAGCAATTGCTCCTTTCCGTGCTGGACAGGGTCGTCGATGAGTCGGATAAAGACCAAGCCGTGCGTTTGGTGTTTGAGCCGAAATCAGGCCGTCAGTCGGTGGATGAACTGATGACCATTCTGTTGGCGCACACCAGTTTGGAAAGTTCTTTGCAGATCAATATGGTGATGATCGGTATCGACGGTCGCCCAAAACAGAAATCCATTGCGGAGATTATTCGCGAATGGGCTCAGTTCCGCATTGCCACGGTACGCCGCCGCTGCGAATATCGTCTCGGGCAGATCAATGACCGCATTCACATCCTGCAAGGGCGTATGACGGTTTATCTCAATTTGGATGAGGTAATTGCGCTGATTCGCGAATCGGATGAGCCGAAAGCTGCCTTGATAGCACGGTTCGAATTATCCGAACGTCAGGCTGATGACATTCTGGAAATCAGGTTGCGCCAACTGGCTAAGATGGAAGGCATCAAGATCGAGCGCGAACTGTCTGCTTTGCAAGATGAGGGCGCCGAGTTGAATAAGCTGCTGGCCTCCGATTCCGCCATGCGTCGCCGTGTTGCAAAAGAAATTGACGACGATATCAAAGCGTTCGGGGACGAGCGTCGCACACTTATCGAACAGGCTGAGCGTGTTGTGCTCACTGCGCAGGTAGTGGACGAGCCGGTGACGGTGATCGTCTCCAAAAAATATTGGGCACGCGCTCGGCAAGGACATGCTCTCGATCTTTCCGGTGTGCCGTTCAAGGATGGCGACGGCATGTTGGCTGCGTTCGAATGTCGTACTACCGATCAATGTATCGTGATCTGTAGCAATGGTCGTGTATGCAGCATTCCAGTATCGCAACTGCCTTCTGGGCGCGGCGATGGTGTGCCGTTGGCGACGCTGATTGATGTCGCTCCCGGCGCGAAAATCGTTCATGTGGTTTGCGGTGCTGCCGAGCAAAACATCCTGCTGGCGAGTTCGGCGAGTTACGGCTTTGTGTGCAACCTGAGCGACATGGTCGGGCGCAACAAGGCGGGTAAGCAATTCATCACCATCGAGAGCGATGAACGTATTCTGACTCCGGTGTTGTTTACGCCATCGGAACAGTCTTTGGTGGTATCAGCGAGCCGCTCTGGGCGTTTGTTGGCTTTTGTGCTGGCCGAGATGAAGCGTCTAGCGGGGGGCGGAAAAGGGGTTGTGGTGATGGGCTTGAACGATGGTGACGAGTTGGCTGCGGTGAAGGTCATCGACAAACCCAAACTTTCCGTTACCGCACAAAACAGTGCGGGGCGAGAGCAAGTGATACGCTTATCCGAAAATGATCTACAGGGACACTTCAGCAAGCGTGCGCGAATGGGTAAGACATTGGCACTCAAGCCGAAATCGGTCGTGACGCTACTGGAAGAAATAAGCTAGTCCGCTCTTCGGGCTAGCCCTGCCACATGGGGAAGGGTCAGGCGCTAACGTTAAGCATTTGCCCTTTTTTGCTTTGGTACTGGCTTAGCGATTCGGCAATAGCGACCATCGTCTTGGAAGGGTATTGGCTGACCAATTCATTGGTTTCCTTATCCGAGATTTTGACCACGTTGATACCGGTTGCCTTGTCTTTCTCAATTGAAGCTACGAGGTTTTGACCTTTGTCGGCAAATGCTTCGTTTACTTGCTTTACGGCCTGAGATACACGCTCCGCAGACGGCTCGTTAGTCGTGACACGCGGCGCATCAGCAGCGGGTTGAGCCGAGGGGCGCGTGGGTGCGGTAGGACGTGCAGTACTGCTCGCCCCACCGCTATACGCTGTTACAACAGAAGAAATATTCATCACCATTCCCAATACACTTTATTGATACAGCAATAACTTCAGGCTGTGGTGTTAATGATGCTGCCAACCGTCTGACCGCTGGTGTTAACTGTTGCGCGCGGAGCAGGTTGCGATTCCGGTTTTTGCACCTCGTTTTTTTGTTCCACTGCTTTTTTTGCTTCAGCCTTTTTGGCTACTGCTGCCTCGGCAGCCGCTTTAGCCGCGACATCATCTTTTTTGTTCGCGGCTTCTTGCCCGCGCTCTGCCTGCTTTTGCGCTTGTACGGGAGGTGCGTACTGTTGAGCACTGGTGGATACTGAACTAATAGCCATGATTTGCCTTTCTATGTGGTCGATGAAACCTAATTTTCCTTGTACTACATCCCTGTTATCGGCAAGACGGAGAAGAACTTTAGTGCTGTAATTTTCTGGTCGTTAATAAGTCGAGCGGACGCTTGGAGGTAAGTTGGGCGATAATCGCGGCCATCTCAAAATCCAATCCTTTAGCATTAAAGCGAATTTATTTATGGCCATTAAAGCAACGATTTTCAAAGCCAATCTACAGATTGCAGATATGGAGCGGCACTATTATCAGGATCACGCGCTGACGCTGGCACGACATCCATCCGAGACGGACGAACGCATGATGGTGCGCGTGTTGGCCTTTGCGTTACATGCGCATGAGTATCTGGAGTTCGGGCAGGGAATGACGGACGATGATGAGGCGGATATTTGGCAAAAGGATCTGACAGGCGCGATTGAACTGTGGATTGATGTGGGTACGCCAGATGAGAAGCTGATTCGAAAAGCGTGCGGGCGAGCCAATCGGGTGATTGTGTATTGCTATGGCGGACGTGTTGCCGAAATGTGGTTTGCGCAAAATCGTAGTCAGTTTGAACGGCAAAAAAACCTTTCCATTATTAATTTGCCGCAAAGTAGTACGCGTGCAATAGCGGCGCTGGCGCAACGAACCATGCAGCTTCAGTGCACCATACAAGACGGGCAGGTTTGGTTGGGCGACGGCCGGGAAAGCGTGATTGTCGAAAGGGAAGTTCTAAAGTCTGCGGCTGAGAAAAACTTTTGATTGTGTTTGCCGTGCCGCGCTGTCGATCTATGCGTTATGCTTTCATCCGTATATTTTTCAACCCGAATTAACGAGAACCTACATCATGGAAAAGACCGTTAAGCTTCATGCTTATGATCCAAAAAATCCCGCGACACAAGCCAAACCGGTTGAGGGCGCGGCCCTTGAACTGGCGATGAAGGATGCGCAAATTGAGGAAGAGCGGAGTCGCTCGCTCGAACATCTGAAAACGATTGTGCAGCTGCGGGAGGGTCTCAAGCAAGAGCAGGCAAAAACCGCCGAGATGGGCAAAAAAAATGCTGATCTTGAAAATAAGGTTAATGAATTGGTTACCTTAGAAGCCAAGGAACTAGCCAAAAAAAATACCGAGTTTGAGGAGGCAAAAAATCAATCGCTGGCGCAATTGAAGCTGATTGAGCAACTCAAGGATGAGCTCAAGCAGGAACAAGCAAAATTAGCGGAAATGGAGCGCAAAGCGAGCGAGTCCGCCACGCTGGATGCTAGGGTGCGAGAGTTGTCCAACGCGATAATTAAGATTACGGAAATTGCCGCTGCTGCCAAAGCCGTTTGATGATGTGTTGCGGATTATCTGAACTTAATCTGGATTTAATGAGAGCCCAAAAACCATCCCCTGTTTGCCTGCGGCAGGGGATAGTTAGCCATTGACGGGTTTATTCCCACTCCAGCATCGGAAATATCCGTGCGACGTTGCGCCGGTTAGTGATGTCGAATAATAGCCATTTATCCTGTTCGGACCGCGCTGCGGTGGTGATGGTTTCTTCCATGCTGTGCCCGAGTTTGATTGCCTCACGTACGTCATTCAGTAGTGCCGTTAAATAGCGTTTTTCATTATCCAAAGCCGCATGGCCGTCAGCGGCGACCGAGCCGTGTCCGGGGACTGTGCGAGTCGCTTTAATGCTGCGCAATTGTTCGAGTACCGTTAGCCATGAAGATACATCTCCATCGACTGATGGGGTACGTTCGACAAATAACAAATCGCCGGTCCACAGGGTGTTGCTGCGACTGTCGAATACGCTGAGATCGGAAGGGCTGTGCGCGACAGGATGGGCGGTCAGATGTAGCGTGCGATCTCCCAAGTCAAGTTCGCGTGTGGTGCTCACGATGAGGTCGGGCGGGATCAATTCGGTACCTGCCGCATCCGCACCCACCCATTCGATCTGATTGCGCAGATAAACTTCTTTACGCTGCGCCATATCGTTGCTCAATTTGCTGTGACCGACAAATGTTGGGCGATCTTGTTTGAATGCCGCATTACCCAATGCATGGTCGGGATGTACGTGGGTGTTAATGACATAGAGGATGGGCTTGCGGGTGACTTTGCGTATTGCCTTTCGCAGTTGCTTGCCTACGACGGGTGAACCTCCTGTGTCGATGACGGCCACTCCTTTTTCCCCCACGATGAAGCTGAGGTTGCATATGTCTCCGCCGTAATGCGGTGCGAGGTCTTTGTGCTCACCGTGATGAACGTATACATCGGGAGCGATCTTTTCGACGGTAAAAGGGGCGGCCAAGGTGAGGGCGGGAAGCAGCGCGAGCAGGGTAATGAGGGTTCGGGTCATAAAGCGCCTTTCTTAGGTGATGCCACGTCCGAGTGTGCGGGTATGTCAGGCGGTCGCAGTCACGCGGTCAAGGTAACGTGCGCGGTAGAGTAGACGGGGATTGCTAGTGTCGTCGGTAAAGGCGGAGCGATCATGCAGTACGTTGTTGCAGAGCAATCCCGTGTTGCTTTCCATTTTTAGTTGCTGGATATGCGGCGTATCTGAATCCAGTATTTGTTCCAGCTTGGCCACGGCGGCGAGCGTAGTGGCATCTTGTTTCCATTCGATGCTGCGCGTGCGGGCGGTGTAGCGCATATGCAGATTACCTGCTGCATCCACTGAGAAAACCGGCCCAGTTTGTGCTGCGCGCACACCGTCGAACTCATCTACCCGCGCGGGTATGGTCATGACATCGGGGGCGGAAAGGGCACGGATGAATTCAATATCGGCATCGCGCAACATTAGATAGGCGATTTCATGATCGAGAACGCGATTTTCGCCGCCAATCCCAGCACTTTGCGCACAGTGCAGCACCATGCCGCGTATCTGCTTTTCCGGTGGGTTGTAGTAGCCGTCGGTATGCCATTTGATGGCGCGGTCGGTATAGGGGATGTAGGCTTGGCGTTGGTTGTCTGGGTTGCTAACCGTGATGCGCGAAATGCCTAGGCGGTCTGCCAGCCAATTGGCATCCAGACGATTCAGCCCAACTTGCTCACCCAAGCAACGCACCAAGCTTTCGTCGAGCGGAAGGGAAGAGATGTAGATGACCATATTGCTGCGCTGAATACGCGACAGTAGGGCATCGCGCTCGGCTCGGCTGAGATGCTTTGGGTCGTTAAGCTCAACTAGTAGATCGTTCGGGTTGGTGATGGCGCGGGTCAGTTTCTGATCGCGCCAGCGTTGGTAAGAGTCGTTGTCGTTTAGGTCAAACGCATTCGGCATAACTCAGTCTCCGCTGGAACCGCTGCGTTTACGGGCTTGTCTTGGTTCGGTTTCGAGTAGGTTGCGTATGGTTTTTTCGACCATCTCGACGGCCTCGGGGGCTTCGATGCTCATCATCTGGTCGATGATCCAGTCGCTGTCTTTTTCCGACATAACTTGTTTCATGCAATATCCAAGATAACGGGTGAAGTTGAACGAGGGGCCGTCCTCGCCGTAATCAAAATCAGCATAGCCGTCTCCGCGCTGATTGACTTGGTCGATGAACAATTGTTTGTGTTCGGCGGTCGTGCCACCCAACAGTCGGCTTTGGTTTTCGGCTTGTGTTTCTGCTACTCGGTTTGCCAGTGTGCCAGTGAAAATGGCGCGCTCATCGGCTGACAGGCGTTGATAGGCAATGCGATCGGCGACATGGATTAAAAAAAACAGAAATTCGTTGAAGAAAGCGAAATATTGCGGTCCGACGCTGACTTCAAAATTAGCTTTTCGCGTGTTTTTTAATGCGTTGTCGGCGATGCGCCAAGTGACAAAAGACAACGCCCCGCCGAGTTCCTGCGGGGTGTGTTGTTTGCCGGGTTTGAACCAGTTACTTTTGATTCTCACTTGCGAATGTAGAATTCGTAAGTGCCGCCGCCAACTGCGACGCTTTCCAGCAGAGTCATGCCTGTTGCCGTGGCCCAGCCGCCAATGTCGGTGTGTACGCCGGGGCAATCGCTGGTCATTTTCAACACTTCACCGGCCTGCATGCCGTTCAGCAGTTTTTTCGCTTCTACGATAGGGCCAGGGCAGACTGCGCCACGGATATCGAGAGCAACATGCGCTTGCGGGTGTTTGGTGCTTTCGCCCTTTTGGATGTGATAGCCAACTCCGCCATCTTCCATGCGTTCGGTCTTTAATATTTCATTGCCGGTCAGCTTGGCCCAAGAAAATAGGTCATCTTGCGTGCCGGGGCAATCGGAGATCAGCAATAGTACCTGTCCGGTGGAGAGTTCATCCACAATGCGTTTTGCGCCCAGAAGCGGCTTGGGGCAGGGCAAGCCCTTCATATCGAGCACCACGTTCACCATTTCCATTGTCATCTCCTTAGTAACCGCCCTTGCCGTAAGGCTGCGGCAGTCCGCCAATTTTGGCAGCTTGTTTGGCCGGTCCGGTCGGGAAAAGATCATACAGTGCTTTGCTGTCTGCTTCTGGCCAGAATTCGTTGACCCCCTTCAGCATATTGCGGAAGTTCGGCGTATGACCGTTTTCCTTATATTCTTCGCGCATGTAATTGATAACTTCCCAGTGCTTAGGAGTCAGTTCGATTCCTTCGGCAGCGGCGATGACATTCACGACTTCTTCGCTGTATTCGGGTTCGAGCAAAAAGCCTTCCGCGTCGACTTCCAATTCGTTGCCAGCTACTACATATCCCATCTTTTCCTCCTTAAAATTAACTAAGAAAAATCCCTATTGCGTCATTCCAGTCCGGTAATGACTTTATAGGGGACAAAAACACCGCAACCGAGGTGGCGGTCGCTACCCAATCCTTGATATTGCAGTTGCAGCGAGTCTTCCGGTTTGAGATCGTGGATGACTAGACTGTAACCGTGAATGACATGGCCGCCATCGGTCAGGGTGCCGTGCCGACCGCAAATCCATTTGCAGCTAATTTTCATCTGCGCTAACTGGGCTTCAAGTTCGCGCACAAAATCGATTTCCTCATCGGCGCTGGCGACCAGATGGGCATGTATTGTTACGGAGGGCTGTATTTCGCGCAGCTTCATTGCCCCCACTTGAAGTGCGTAGCCGTCAATGTTCAAGCACTTGTCGACGAGTGGAGTGACTTCATTGCCCAGAGTGGGCGGGATGCGCAACACTAGTTTGGAACGTTTGGGAAGCTGGATTTCTTGCTCGATACCGGATGTCCGCAGTGGCAGTACACCAACCGAGGTGTGTTGACTCAGCTGCGGCAGGTGGCGGGTTAGCTCTTGCCATAGGCTGGCGCGATAAGCTGCGGGCAGGCTATCGGCTTGAATATCGAACACCGCATCAATCATATGTGGCATGACCGCTCAGTCCTGTGTGGCGACAGTTTGGGTTGCAGCCCAATCCTGCATGATCTGCGCCCATTGTTGAGCGGAATCGGGGTCGATGTCGAAAATGGTGAAGCGCTTGCCTTCGCGGATGCGGATGCGTAACAGACTCATCCCTCCTTCGGCATGATCAATCTGTTGCAGCTCGATTTCTTGCGAGCCGAGCGGTATTTTGATTTTGGCCAATGCGTTGATTTGTGCCATAGCGACGATTAACCCAGCCTAGTATTCAAGAATGACGCGAGTCTATCGTTAATGCACCAAATATTGGAATACTGCTAGGGGAAGGGGGGTGCTTACCCATAAGGGTTATTGAAAATACCCGCTACGGGTGATGGTTTGCTGGTGCGCCCCCCCGTAGTATGCCTCCCATCAAGAAATTGGGCGCGCCAAGGTACGGTGGTAGGCAGAGCCCAGACGGATCAATCCCATTGCAACACCAGTCCCAGTCTTTAGCGGGTCATTAGAAACTAGTTGTCGGTGCGACATTCTCTCATCCGACTGAAAGGAAAAATTATGGCAAAGAAGATGCATGATACCCCGAACCTTGATGAGCTTGAGAAGGGGCCATGGCCGAGTTTTGTTACCGGTCTGAAGGAGCTGGCAAAAGAGAAAGACTATATGGTCGATCTGCTGGGGCAACTGGAAACCTCCTACAAGACCAAAAAAGGCTACTGGAAGGGCGGTACCGTTGGTGTGTACGGTTATGGTGGTGGTGTTATCCCTCGCTTTACCGAATTGAAGGATGAAAACGGCGAGCCTATTTATAAGGATGCGGCTGAGTTTCACACTTTGCGCATCATGCCGCCTCCTGGCATGCACTACGACACTGACACATTGCGCAAATTTTGCGATATCTGGGATAAGTATGGTTCGGGTCTGATTGCTTTCCACGGCCAGTCTGGGGACATTATGTTCCAGGGTGCGACCACAGAAAATGTTCAGCATGCTTTTGATGAATTCAACGAAATGGGCTTTGACTTGGGCGGTGCTGGCCCAGCAGTGCGTACATCAATGTCTTGTGTTGGTGCGGCGCGTTGCGAGCAGTCCTGCTATGACGAAGCCAAAGCGCATCGTGCAGTACTGAACACTTTCTTGGATGACATTCACCGTCCTTCCTTGCCTTACAAATTCAAGTTCAAGTTTTCCGGCTGCCCGAACGACTGCATGAACTCGATTCAGCGTTCCGATATGTCGGTGATTGGTACTTGGCGCGACAATATGCGCACAGATGACGCTTTGGGTAAGAAGTGGTTTGCTAAGCACGGCATGAATGAGCTGGTGAACGACGTTGTGGCACGCTGCCCAACCAAGGCAATTCAAATCAAAGACATCGGTGCTGTGCGTAAGGATGCACATATCTCGGCTGTTGCGCTGAATGATACTCAGGCACTGGAAGTAGATAACAAGGATTGCGTGCGTTGTATGCATTGCATCAACGTTATGACGGGCGCTTTGTCTCCTGGTAACGACAAAGGTGCAACGGTTCTGGTGGGTGGTAAGAGTCATCTGAAGATCGGTGGTCTGATGGGTACCGTGATTCTGCCGTTCATCAAGCTTGATACTGATGAAGGTGTCGAGAAGCTGGTTGATTTTGCGCAACGTACTATCGATTTCTTCGCCGAAAACGCGCTGGAGCACGAGCGTACAGGTGAAATGATTGAACGTATCGGTTTGGCTAATTTCCTGGATGCGATGGAAATTGATGTTGATCCGGCCATGGTTAACTCGCCGCGTATGAATCCGTATGTCCGTACCGATGGTTGGGATGACGAAGTCGCCAAGATCAACGCCAAAAAGCAAGCTGCCTGAGGAGATAAAGAATGAATCAAGCTGTTCAAACTGCCGCACCCGCCCAAAAGCGCAAGCCTAAAGAAACCGGCGTGCCGGATAACAAGCAGTACTTGCATCCTGTATTGGCCAAGAACTACGGCAACTGGAAATATCACGATCGTCCCCGTCCAGGTGTGTTGCATCACGTCTCGTACGGTGGTGACGAAGTATGGTCGGTGCGTGCTGGTACGCAACGTCAGATGGATATTTACACCATCCGCAAGCTGTGTGATATCGCTGATCAATATGCTGAAAGCCGTGTGCGCTTTACCATTCGTTCCAACATCGAATTCATGGTAACGGATGAGAAAAAAGTTGCGCCACTGATCGCTGAGCTGGAAAAGAACGGCTTCCCAGTCGGTGGTACCGGAAACTCCATTTCCATGATTGCCCACACGCAAGGATGGTTGCACTGCGATATTCCTGGTACGGATGCTTCCGGTGTCGTTAAAGCACTGATGGATGAGCTGTATGACGAGTTCAAGCGCGAAGAAATGCCGAATCGCGTGCATCTCTCGACCTCTTGCTGCGAAATTAACTGTGGCGGTCAGGCTGACTTGGCGATCATCGTGCAGCACACCAAGCCGCCGGTCATTAATCATGATCTGGTTGCCAATGTGTGTGAACGTCCGACTGTTGTTGCGCGTTGCCCGGTTGCCGCGATTCGTCCTGCCATGGTGAATGGCAAGCCTTCGCTGGAAATCGATGAATCCAAATGTATGTGCTGCGGTGCGTGCTACCCTCCCTGCCCACCAATGCAAATCAACGACCCAGAAAATTCCAAGCTGGCAATCTGGGTTGGCGGTAAAAACTCGAATGCACGCGGTAAGCCTACATTCATGAAAATGGTGGCTTCTGGTCTGCCCAACAACGCACCGCGTTGGCCCGAGGTGGCTGAAGTAGTGAAGAATATTCTGATGGTATACAAGGCGGATGCACGTCCTTGGGAGCGTCTGGCGGACTGGATCGACCGTATCGGTTGGCCGCGTTTCTTCGAGAAGACAGGTCTGCCATTTACCAAGTACCTGATCGATGATTGGAGCGGTTCACGCGCTAATCTGAATGCTTCGGCACACATCCGCTTCTAATCGAGAGGGAAAGCCAATGAAGTTCGGTATCGTAATTAACGAAGGGCCATACCAGCATCAAGCCAGTGACTCGGCTTATCTGTTTGCCAAGGCTGCAATCGCCAAAGGTCACGAGGTATGGCGCGTATTCTTCTATCACGATGGCGTCAATAATGCGTCCAAGCTCACCGAGCCGCCGCAGGATGATCGGCACATCGTGAACCGCTGGGCCAAACTGGCGGAGGAGAATAAGATCGATCTGGTGGTCTGCGTTGCTGCGGCTTTGCGTCGCGGCATCAAGGAAGAAAATCTGGCGCAGGGTTTCCGTATTTCCGGTCTTGGGCAATTGGTTGAATCAGGTATCAAGTGTGATCGCTTGATTACCTTTGGCGATTAAGGGGGAACGAAATGAGTGATGTTAAGAAATTCATGTTCGTCAACCGCAAGGCACCGTACGGAACGATTTATGCCTTGGAGTCGTTGGAGGTGGTGCTGATTACAGCCGCGTTCGATCAGGATGTCTCGCTGGTATTCATGGATGACGGCGTGTATCAGTTGAAGAAGGGGCAGCAAACCAAAGGGATCGAGATCAAAAACTTTTCGCCGACCTATCGTGCGCTGGAAGACTATGACGTCGAAAAGCTGTATGTCGAGCAAGAGTCGCTGACATCACGCGGCTTGACCGAGGATGATCTGCTGGTTGGCGTTACCGTCTTGAGCCGTGCCGAAATGGGTGCGTTGATGGATCAGCAAGACGTCGTCTTGAGCTTCTAAGGGGATCGTACATGTTACATATCATCAACAAATCGCCTTCAAACAATAGCGCGTTGGAAAATTGCCTGAGCATTGCCGCTTCGGGGGAGATTCTGCTCATCGAAGATGCCGTGTATGCGGCGACTAAAGGTAATGCATTCGAGGCAAAACTGCGCGATGCGATGGGACATTTGAAAGTCTATGTGCTGCAACCTGATTTGGATGCACGCGGCATGGGGGATCGTCTTGTCGAAGGCGTGACGGCTGTCGATTACGGTGGCTTCGTCGATCTAACCATTAGCAACAACACTTGCCAATCGTGGCTGTAACACTGCATTAATCAAAGGAGAACTAGCATGGCAAATATCGAAGTCGACGGCAAATCGTATGAAACTGACGAAGAGGGTTATCTGATCAATCTGACTGATTGGAATACCGAAGTGGCTAAATACATCGCCACTACTGAGAGCGTCGATATGACCGAACAGCATTGGGAAGTTATCAACTTCTTGCGCGAGTATTTCGAGGAATATCAAATTGCTCCGGCTGTGCGTGTATTGACCAAAGCGATCGGCAAAAAGCTCGGCGCAGAAAAAGGTACCAGCGAGTATCTGTACGGCTTGTTCCCGTATGGTCCTGGCAAGCAAGCTTGTAAGATCGCCGGTCTGCCCAAGCCAACAGGTTGCGTGTAAGCGGCAGGATTTAGGAGCTAGGAATTAGGATTTTGGGTTTGCGCTGAGAAGCTCAGGCCCTCCTTAATCCCAATCCTAGTTCCAACTTCCTAATTCAATTCCTAAATTCCAGTTTATTAATCCAGACTCCTGTAAAGATGAGCATACTCTTCGCGATCCTGTTCTACTTTGCGACTCTCGCGTTCGTCGTGGGGCTGCTCCACCGCATTCGCATTTACGCGCGCACACCTGCGCCGTTGAAGATACCGACCACACCGGCACCGACGACCCAAGCGGGGGTGGTGTTGCGTATGACGCGCGAAGTGGTGTTTTTTGAGAGTTTGTTCAAAGCCAATCTGTGGACATGGTCCATGGGCTGGTTATTTCATGCCAGCTTGGCGCTAGTTACGCTGCGCCACCTGCGCTATTTCACTGATCCCGTCTGGGGTTGGGTTGCATTCATTCAGCCGTTCGGCATCTATGCGGGCATTACCATGCTGCTGGGGCTGTGCGGACTGTGGGCGCGCCGCCTGTTTGTCGAGCGCATCCGTTATATTTCTACGCCGTCAGATCACCTCTGGCTCGTGCTACTGATTGTTATCGCTGTATCGGGTTTGTTGATGCAATTTGTTGCTCACACCGATGTGATCGCGGTAAAAAGTTATTTCACTGGATTGATGCAGTTTTCGATTGGCAGTTTGCCGTCGGATGGCTTGCTCATGTTGCACCTGTTGTCAGTTTCCGCACTCCTGGCCGTGTTCCCCATTAGCAAATTGCTCCACGCGCCAGGGGTCTTTTTCTCACCCACCCGCAACCAAACGGACAATCCGCGCGAGAAGCGCCATTTGAGTGCATGGGCTGCCAAGTTGGAATCGGAGAAATAATATGGCAGACGTTACCGCACCAGCCTACCGCATTATCCCCATTATTCCCGCGCTTAAGCCGGGAGCGATGGAAGGTAAAGGTCCGTTTGTCGCCAGCGACAAAATCAACGAAGCAATCGGTTTCCCTGGGCAACTGGTGGAAGACTGGCATGATAAAGCCATCGCTAAGATGGGTGAGTTGTTGTCGAAATACCGTTCGCTCAAAGTGTATATGGATGCTTGCGTACACTGCGGCGCATGCTCCGATAAGTGCCACTATTTCATTGGCACGCAAGATCCGAAAAATATGCCGGTCGCGCGTCAGGACTTGATGCGTAGCGTGTATCGTCGGTACTTCACTTTGCCGGGCAAGTTATTTCCCAAGCTGGTCGGCGCGCGTGATTTGACGCGCGAAGTGCTAGACGAGTGGTACAACTATTTCAATCAATGCTCCGAGTGCCGTCGTTGCTCGGTATTCTGCCCCTACGGTATCGATACCGCTGAAGTGACGATGGCAGCACGCGAGATTCTTGATTCCGTTGGCTATGGACAGAAGTACTCCAACGAGATCATTGGCAAGGTACACAAAATCGGCAATAACCTCGGCTTGCCGCCACCCGCGTTGATCGACACGCTGGAAGGACTTGAAGAGGATGTTAAAGATGCGACTGGCATCGATGTCAAGTTTCCTATTGATGTCAAAGGCGCGGAAGTGCTGCTTATCACACCGTCCGCCGATTTCTTTGCTGAGCCGCACATCGATAGCCTGATTGGTTACGCCAAAGTATTTCATGCCACCGGCACTAGTTGGACCTTGTCGTCCATGTCATCCGAGGCGGGTAATTTCGGCATGTTTATCGGTAACTACGACCAGTTGCGCGCGATTGCCATGCGCATCCGCCAAGCAGCGTTGGAGTTGGGGGTTAAACGTATCGTGGTGGGCGAGTGCGGTCACGCATGGCGCGTGGCATACAGTTTCTGGAACACGCTGACTGGCGTGGGCGACGGTGCGGATGCGAATGACCGCTTTGCGCAGATGCTGCAAAAACAGCTGGATCATCGTTACAAGCAGCCCGCGCATATCTGTGAATTTACGTGGGACATGATTCAAGATGAACGCCTGAGCTTTGATAAATCCCAGAATGACAAATATGTCATTACTTTTCACGACTCATGCAACGTTGCTCGTGGTTCGCGTATGGGGGATTTTGCGGGCGGACAATTTGAGATTCCGCGCAACATCATCAAAGCAGTGGCCAATAATTTTGTCGAGATGGATCCGCGCACCACACGCGAGCAGACTTTCTGCTGCGGCGGCGGTGGCGGTTTACTGACGGATGATTTGATTGATTTGCGCGTCAAGGGTGCGTTGCCGCGTATGGAAGTTTTGCAGCAAGTGGCGGATGAACACGGTGTCAATTTTATGGCGACGATTTGCGCCATTTGTAAGGCACAGTTCACCAAAGTTATGCCCATCTACGGTTTTGATCGCAGAACGGTGGGCGGAGTGCATCAATTGGTCAGTAACGCGATCATTTTGGGCGATAAGAAATAATTCATTGGAGACGAGCGATGTCAGCAACAATTGAAACCCCGCAAAAGATCACCTTCCGTCGTTACAAAGATGGTGACAGCAAGATCCGTCGTTGGAATGAAAAGATCTTCAAGGCTAGTCACTCCTACAAATGCCCGACTTACATACAGGCGACACCACCTTGCCAAGGTAGTTGCCCGGCGGGTGAAGATATTCGCGGCTACTTGGCTATCGTGCGAGGTACCGAAAAAGTGCCGAATGGTGCCGATGGCAAACCAGTTATGCCTTGGCAGGAATATGCATGGCGTCGTCTGACAGAAGCCAATCCATTCCCCGCAGTGATGGGGCGCGTGTGCCCTGCACCGTGCGAGTCTGGTTGTAACCGTAACGAAGTCGAAGACCACGTTGGTATCAACTCGGTCGAGCACTTCTTGGGCGAGTACGCGATTGCCAATAACCTTCAATTTAACAAGCCGAACGTGGCTGCCAGCGGTAAAAAAGTGGCAGTTCTGGGCGGTGGCCCAGCAGGTCTGTCCGTTGCCTACCAGCTCACCCTGAAGGGGCATGAAGTTACCGTTTTCGACGACCACGAATTCCTTGGCGGCATGATGCGCTACGGCATTCCTGGTTTCCGTACACCACGCGATGTGCTGGATGCAGAAATTCAGCGCATCATCAGTCTCGGTGTGAAGACGCGCATGAAATGCCATGTGGGCAAAGACATCACCATGGAGCAGATTCGCGCTGAGTTCGATGCGGTGTTCTTGGGTATGGGGGCTCAAGCGGGTCGAGCTTTGCCTATCGCCGATTCCGATGCACCTAATGTGGTGACAGCGACTGCATTCTTGAAAGCCTTTAACGATGGTCGTTTGCAGCACGTTGGCAAACGTGTGGTAGTCGTTGGCGGTGGTGACACCTCTATCGACGTAGCCACAGTGGCGCGTCGTTTGGGACACATCAGTCATGCTAATCCGACGGATACTGAACTGGCTATTACAGGTCAACTGGCGCATGACGTGGCGGAAATTTCCGCCAAAGAGGGTGCGGAAGTTACCCTGACCTCGGTTTTCAATATCGACAAAATGCAGGCTAACAAACACGAGATTGAGCAAGCTTTGGCTGAAGGCATCCACATCAAAGGCAGTCTGGTGCCGATTGGTATCGTGCGTGATGCTAATGGTCGCGCTACCGCGCTGCGCGTGATGCAGTGTGAAGCCAAGTTTGTCGGCGGCCGTTTGGAAATCAAAAATGTCGAAGGCAGCGAGCAGGACATCGAGGCCGATCTGATCGTTTCAGCGATTGGTCAAGCGGTTGATTTCACCGGTTTGGAAGCGTTCAACAACGGCAAAGGTGCTGTTTCCACTGATAAGAATTATGTGGTGAGCGGCCAGCAAGGCGTGTTTGCAGGCGGCGACGTAATTCGCCCGCATCTGTTGACCACCGCGATTGGTCACGGTTCGATTGCGGCAGACGGCATCCACAACTTCCTGCTCGGGATCGATTTGGAGAAGCGTCCGAAGATTGATGCGCACCAGTTTGACTTGATGCGCAAGATGGCCGAAAAGGGCATCGTGATCAAGGAATCTCACGAGCCGATGCGAGGCACCTGCGATTCCAATATCGCGGTACACAATTTCGACAATCGTTCAGACCGCTACATCATTCCGCATGACAAGCTGTTCCTCGGTCACTTCTCGCAAGTGGCACGTAACCAACGCGCTGTGACAACGCTGGATAAAGAAACTGCGCTGGGCAATTTCCAAGATCGCCTTGGTGTGTTGGGTGAGAAGGAAGCTGTTGCCGAAGCCAAGCGTTGTATGAGTTGCGGTATGTGCTTCGAGTGCGATAACTGTGTGGTTTATTGCCCGCAGACAGCGGTGTACCGTGTCAAAAAGACCGAAGCAACCACCGGTCGTTATGTTGCCACCGACTACAACAAGTGCATCGGTTGTCACATCTGTGCTGATGTTTGTCCAACTGGTTATATTCAAATGGGCTTGGGTGAGTGATGAAGCTGCTTTTTTCCCTGCTGCTTTGCCTTTGTTTGCCCTCGGCATGGGCTGATGCTGCTCCCAAATTGGACATCGGCAAAGGCGGGCAGTGCGTGGAAGATGCGCAATGGATGCGCAAAAACCATATGCACGTGCTCAAACACCAGCGTGACGAAGCAGTGCGCAAAGGTGTGCGGGAAGAGAAGCACAGCCTGAAAAATTGCATTGAGTGCCATGCCAGTACAAAAGATGACAGCGTGATCGCGCGCGCGGACAGCTTTTGCGTTGCTTGCCACAAATATGAAGCAGTGAAGCTCGATTGCTTCGAGTGTCACTCCGGCAAGCGCAAGAGTGCATGGTTGCAAAGGAACGCAAAATGAGCGACATCGATCTTCAACGTCGAAACTTTCTCAAGACTTCGGTAGGTGCTGCGGCTGTTGCCATTGCTCCGGGAGTGTTGTTGTTTGACATGGCGCACGGTAATCCGCAGGCATTGAGCGGCAAAGTGCGCTGGGGTATGTTGATTGACACTGCCCAGTGCAAGCCCGGCTGTAATGATTGTGTGACTGCCTGCAACACCGAAAACGGCTTGTCCGGCGAGACGAAATCCACAGACTCGCAATGGATACGCAAAATTGAAATCAAAGACATCAGTAGCGGGCGCGAGCTGTCGTTGCCGATGATGTGCCAACACTGCGAGAACCCGCCTTGCGTGGACGTATGCCCGACCACGGCATCGTTTAAACGTGCCGACGGTATTGTGCTGGTGGACAAGCATCGCTGTATCGGCTGTCGTTACTGCATGATGGCGTGTCCGTACAAAGCGCGTTCTTTCGTACACGAGCCTTTAAGCGATCAAAATCCCGATGTACCGCGCGGTAAAGGCACGGTTGAAAGTTGCACCCTGTGCGTACATCGCATCGACCAAGGTGGTCAACCCGCGTGTGCTGAGGCTTGCGCCAACAAGGCAATTTTGTTCGGCGATCTAAACAATCCCGAAAGCGAGATCGCCCAGAAAGTTCGTACTGTGGCGACCACGCAAGTACGTGCCGATCTGCGGCTCAATCCCGGCGTTCGATATCAAGGGTTATAAAACATGGCCAGTTATTCTTTATCCAAGTTGAGGAGCCCGCTCTACTACGCCTTACTCGCCATCGGCGGTTTGGTTGTGCTGGCAGGGTTGTTCTCCGTTCATTTGATGGAAGAGCATGGGCATATCATCACCGGTATGAATAACCAGATCGTCTGGGGCATGCCGCATGTATTTGCCATCTTTTTAATCGTTACCGCATCGGGCGTGCTCAACGTATCCTCGATTGGTTCTGTGTTTAATAAACCGGCCTACAAAGCTAGAGCTCCCTTGGCGGGCTTGTTGTCCATCGCCATGCTCTTCGGCGGTTTGACCGTGCTGATGCTGGATTTGGGTAGACCTGACCGTGTCATCGTGGCGGCGACCAACTTCAATCCCACCTCGGTGTTCGCATGGAACGTCGTGCTCTACTCCGGCATGTTCGCCGCAGTGGCGGTGTACTTATGGACGATGATGGAGCAGCGCATGTACAGCTGGTCGAAGCCAGCCGGTTTTATGGTGTTCATTTGGCGTTTTGTGCTGACCACCGGCACTGGTGTGATCTTCTCTTTCCTCGTGGCGCGACAAGCTTACGGCACGGCAATTTTGCCGCCGATGTTTATCGTTATGTCTTTTGCATGGGGGATGGCGGTGTTCCACATTGTCCAATCTTCTATCTATGTGTGGAATCAGAAAATACTGGATGAGTACGTGCAAAAGCGCATGCGTAATCTAATGGGCGTATTTGTTATTGCGGCTTTGTATTTTGTTGCTACCTACCATTTGACTAACATCTATTTCGCGCGTCAGACCGAGTTTGAGCGTTTCATCTTGTTGGACGGCGGCATCTATCCGTGGCTGTTCTGGGCGGGTTATGTGGTCTTGGGTAATGTGCTGCCTTTGCTGCTCATCTTTCATCCGGCATTGGGCAAGACGCGTTGTGTGTTGCTCGCTTCCTCACTCATTATTTTGGGTGCATTCGCATTGCTGTACGTCTTCATCATCGGCGGACAGGCGTTCCCATTGTCTATCTTCCCCGGTTATGAAGTTAGCAGCAGCTTTGCCGATGGTGCTATTGGTCAATACCAACCCTCCTTGCCTGAAATTTTGCTGGGTTTGGCTGGGGTAGGGATCGCCTTCATGGTTACCGCAGTCGGCATCCGCGTGCTCGATTTCGTGCCGCACGAGATTCCCAAATCGCGCTGAAATGACGAGCCGCTTTTTGATCTCGGCGGCACACAAGTCGTCGGGTAAAACCACTGTCAGCATAGGGTTGTGCGCCGCACTCGCGGCGCGCGGCCATGCCGTGCAACCTTTCAAAAAAGGCCCTGATTACATTGATCCCATGTGGCTGTCGCAAGCTGCTGGACATGCCTGCCGCAATCTTGATCTCTATCTGATGGAAAACGACGATGTCGTGGCGACCTTTGCGCGCCATGCTTCCGAGGTTAATCTGGTTGAGGGCAACAAGGGCTTGTATGACGGCCTTGCGCTGGATGGCAGCAACAGCAATGCCGCACTTGCCAAATTGCTCGACCTCCCCGTCGTGTTGGTCATAGACGCACGTGGCATGACACGCGGTATTGCGCCGCTAATCTTGGGTTATCAGGCATTCGACAAAGATATTCGCATCGCAGGCGTGATCCTCAACAACCTCGGTGGCAAGCGTCACGAATCCAAACTGCGGCAAGTCATCGAGCATTACACTGATGTGCCGGTGATTGGCGCGATCCAGCATGACGAACGGCTGAGTATTGTTGAACGACACTTGGGGTTGATGCCTAGCAACGAATCCATTGCCGCTAACGCAAAAATCAAACAGATCGCTTCAGCTGTCGCTGAACAAGTGGATCTCGACAAGCTACTGTTGCTGTCGCAAAAAGAACCTTTAGCCGTGCCGCATAAGGCCGAGGTCAGTCCTTTGTTTTGCGGTGATAAAGTCAAAATCGGAATCGCACGCGACCGCGCTTTCGGTTTTTATTACGCGGATGATCTCGATGCCTTGCAAACGGCTGGGGCAGAGCTGGTGCCGGTTGATACCCTCAACGATGCGCACTTGCCAGAGATAGATGCCATGTACATCGGCGGCGGCTTTCCCGAAGCGTGCGCGGTCGAGCTGGAGGCGAATGCAAGTTTGCGTAACGAGATCAAACAAGCTATTGCAAACGGCATGCCAACCTATGCCGAATGCGGCGGACTGATGTATTTGTCGCGCAGCATCAATTATCAAGAACGCAGCTTTGAAATGGTGGGCGCGATTCCCGGCGATGTGAAGATGCATGCTAAGCCCATCGGTCGCGGCTATGTGCATTTGCGCGAGGATGCCGAACATCCTTGGCCGCGTCCCGATGTTCCTGCACGTCAAATCAAAGCTCACGAATTCCATTATTCGAGCTTAGAGAACCTTCCAGCCGACATGCGCTTCGCTTACCATGTCGAGCGCGGCTACGGCATCGATGGCGAACGCGACGGTCTGATTATTCATAATCTGCTTGCCTCATATACCCATTTGCGCACCATCGGCAGTTGTTATTGGGCTACCCGTTTCGTCGCTTTTGTGCGCCGCTGCAAACTCCAATCATTAAACCCAATCAAAGAGAACGCACTATGAACACAAGCCTATATCAAGCCGCGATCGCGGCATTCGACCAAGCCAATGCACAAGACCCAAACAAGGAGATGTCCGAAGGTAAGGAATTTCCTAAAGAGCTGTTATACGCACAACGTATGACCGAGATGCAGGAGCGTTTCGCACCAGACGCATCGGAGGCGGTGAAGCTGGCCTGCCGCGCACAACACATCCAGCGCTGGATGAGTCCACGTAGCGACTACCCAATGGACAAAAAAGGCTACATGTTGTGGCGCACTAACTTGTATAAGTATCACGCCGAGACAGCCGGAAAACTGATGAAGGAAGTGGGTTACGACGACGAGATGATCGAACGCGTGAAGACCATCGTCGGCAAGAAGGAATTGAAGACCAATCCAGAGACACAGCTAATGGAAGACGTGGTCGATCTGACTTTCATCGAACATTACATGCTGCATTTCGCTTCGCAAAAGCCAGATTACGACGAAGCAAAGTGGATCATCATCATCAAAAAGACATGGGACAAAATGTCCGACAGCGCTCACCAATTCGCACTGGCTGGCAAGATCAAGTTGCCAGAAGCCTTGGTACCGCTGATCTTGAAAGCTGTACAAGGATAAATTCAAAACCAAGCTGTCCACGAAAAGCACGAAAGACACGAATAAACTGTCGCAACTATTTTCGTGCTTTTTCGTGTATTTCGTGGACAAAAGATTTTGTCGGATTGAAGTCCGACCTACGATTAATGCAACCGAGTTGAGTTAAAAATGGATTTTCTACCGATATTTGCCAATGTAAAAAACAAACTCTGCCTCGTAGTGGGGGGCGGTTCTGTTGGTACACGCAAAGCGGGCGTACTGTTGCAAGCTGGCGCCAAGGTGCGCGTGGTTGCACCACAGATCGATGATGAACTGAAAGAAAATGCCAACGTCGAGAGCATCTTCGAGCGCTTTGACGCGACATATCTGGAAGGTGTGAGCCTCATCATCGCTGCGACCAATGATCGTGAAGTGAACAAGCAAGTCTCCGAGTTGGCGCAAGCTCGAAACATCCCAGTGAACGTAGTGGATGATCCTGAGCTGTGCAGTTTCATCATGCCGGCCATAATGGATCGATCACCCTTGATGGTGGCGTTCTCCAGTGGTGGTGCTTCGCCCGTATTGACACGCATGATGCGCGGCAAACTAGAGACAGTCATTCCGCAAAACTACAGTCGTCTCGCAGCTTTTGCAGAACGCTTCCGCGAATTGGTCAAAACCAAAGTCACCAACCCAGCCAAGCGCCGTATCTTCTGGGAGAACGCGCTAGACGGCGTGGTCGCAGAGAAAGTGCTGACCGGTGACGAGAGCAGTGCCGAAGCCATGCTGCAACAGATGTTGGCGAATGAAGACAACATCGTGCGCGGCGAGGTGTATCTGGTGGGGGCGGGGCCCGGCGATCCTGATCTACTCACCTTCCGTGCTTTGCGTTTGATGCAAAAAGCCGATGTGGTGGTGTACGACGCTTTGGTATCGCAGCCTATCGTCGATATGACGCGCCGCGATGCAGAGCGTATCTATGTTGGCAAACGACGTGCCGACCATGCTTTGCCACAGGAGGAGATCAATCTCTTGCTGGTACGTCTTGCTAAAGAAGGCAAGCGCGTGTTGCGCCTCAAAGGCGGTGATCCGTTCATCTTTGGACGTGGTGGTGAAGAGATCGAAACGTTGGCGGCGGAAGGTATTCCCTTCCAAGTGGTGCCGGGTATCACGGCTGCATCGGGTGTCGCTTCTTATGCGGGCATTCCACTGACGCATCGTGACTATGCGCAATCTTGTGTGTTCGTCACTGGACATCTGAAGGACGGCACCATGAATTTGGATTGGGAGCAGCTCGCACGTCCCAAACAAACCGTCGTTGTGTATATGGGTTTACACGGTCTGGACACCTTATGCGGCAAGCTGGTCGAGCATGGCTTGCCTAGCACCACCCCCATCGCCATCGTGCAGCAGGGTACGACACCCAACCAGCGCGTGTTCACCGGTACGTTGGCAACCTTGCCCGGTATCGCCGAGCGTGAAAAACCTCAAGCACCCACACTCATCATCATCGGTGGCGTGGTCACGTTGAGAGAAAAATTGGCCTGGTTTCATCCCCAAAAATCTTGAGAACTTACCCGTAGTTCAACCCCACGCAAGGAGAAGCAAGATGAGTTTGAAAAGTGTATTGCTGTCAGCTGTATTGTTGTTCGCAACAGCCTCGGTGCAAGCCGCCGATGCCAAACTCAAACCTTTCGTGCTGGCCTCAAAAGGCGCGGGTAGTGTGGCCGAGACAGTCGACAAAACCAAAGCGGCATTGGCCGGGGCTGGCTTTAATTTGGTTGGCGAATACAGTCCTTATGCCGATGCGCAGGTGTTAATTGTCACAAATGACGCACTGAAAAAAAATGCAGCAGCCTCCGAACATGGCGGTTACGGTGCGGTGCAGCGCGTGTCGGTGACTAAATCCGGTAACGATATTCAAGTGAGTTACACCAATCCGGTTTACATGGCGAATGTATACCGTATGAAAGACGATTTAAGCGGTGTTTCTGCTGGTTTGGAAAAAGCACTCGGGCGCGTCGAGGAATTTGGTGCGCAAGGCATGACTGCAAAACAAGCACGCAAGTATCACTACATGATCGGCATGGAATATTTCGACGAGCCCAGCGTGTTGGCTGAATACGGCAGTTATGAAGAAGCCGTACAAGCAGTGGATACCAAGCTGGCCAACAACAAAAATGGCGTGACTAAAGTTTACCGTGTCGATATTCCCGGTAAAAAAGAGAGCGTATTCGGCGTGGCGATGAAAGGCAGTGGCGACAACAAATACATGGACGACCAGTTCGTGATGAAAGAGATCGATTTCCGCGATTTGAAATCTACCGCGCATCTGCCCTATGAAGTGCTGGTATCCGAAGGCAAGGTTTATGCCCTGTATGCACGCTTCCGCATCGCAATCAACTTTCCCGACTTGAGCATGATGGGACAGAACAGCTTTATGAACATCATGAAGACCCCAGAAGCGGTGCGTCTGGCGCTGCAAAAAACAGTTAAGTAATACCACGCAAAGGAATTGAGTATGTCCGCCGATTTATTTGAAGCGATAAAAGCCGGAGATACGGCTGCCGTTCAGCGCGTTTTGGACAGTGGTGCCAGTATCGAATGCCGCGATGCCGACGGGCTAACTCCCTTGATGGCGGCGGCGTATAGCGGCAATCTTGCGCTGGTGCAACGACTGATCGCGCTCGGTGCTGACGTGAATGCGTGCAACGAGGGTGGTTGGTCGGCTGTGAGCAAGGCGGTTTACAACGCGGAGCAAAAGCACGGCTTTGCCGATGTGGTTCAGGCTTTGATCGATGCGGGTGTAAACATCGAAGCAACCATTGGCTACGGTGTGCGGCCTTTGATGCTAGCTGCCGGATACGGTGAAACTGCCGTGGTTGAGACACTATTGCAGGCTGGTGCCGATGTGATGGCGCGTAATGAAGGCGGCTATACCGCATTGATGATGGTCAAGCAAAAACACTATGTGGATGTCGTTAACCTACTGCACGAGGCCGAGCAAATGCTGGGTGTGGGCGAGGGGAGTTGCAACAGCAAAAACGCCCCCGGCGTAAACGTCGTCACTTTTTTGAAACGGCCTAGTTAACCCGCGAGGAATTCATGGCCTACTATATTTACCGTATTACCGAAAATCCAATTCGCCAACTGCAAAAGCTGGAGCAACACGATAGTTATCGCGATGCCGCTGCGCGAGTTAAGCAGTTGCGCGGCGAATTGCCTGATGCAACCTCAGCCACGGTCAGAATGATTCACGCCGAAACTGAGTTTGATGCTGAAGACCTGCTCAATCAGGTGCGCGAACCGCAACCACAACTGGGTGACGACTAAGGCCGCTTTGCATGGTGGATGAAGTCGCATTCCGGCAGCGCCTTGCCGAATCGGTTGAATATCCCTGCGCGTATGCCAAAGCGGTTTTATCCGGCTGCGTCTCGTGCGCTTGTGTGGCACGTATGCAAATCGCCGAACGCGAAGTTGTGTGTTGCATACGTCCAGCCAGTCGTCTGCGTTGCGACGCATTGCATGAACACTTGCGTCGTGCCTTTTCTTTTGCGCTGGGGCGGGTGCGTACTGACGAACCCATGCCGCACGCTCACGAGATGCGTATTCAATGCGGCGGCTTGCGCGGCCTGCAATATGTGCTGGATGAAAGCAGCGAAGTGGCGAATGTTGATGCCTTATTGGACGCGGTCTTGGCACGCTGGGGCGAACTGACCGAGCTGCCTTATTCCGAAGTGATTCATGCGGCGGCACTATGCTACAAGGGACGGCACCGCTGAAGGTGGCTTCCATAAATCCAAATTTTGTCGCAATACTGCGTTGCTCACAAAAAACAGCTTCTTACATATCAAACATATGCTGCGTCGCTATTTTTTGTTCACGCCTTGTCTTGCTTAAAACTTTGAATTTATAGCAGCCCCCTGAAGTATGATTTGCGCCGCTAAATGGTTTTTAGGTTCATCTATGTCCGTCCATCCATTACAATGCCGACTGATTTTGTCAGTGAATATCGCGGTGTTTTCCGCGTGTTTTTCAATTAGGAGTGAATCATGAGTTTTACTGAAATTGACGTGCAAAGCGCGTTGAAAAATTTGATCGACCCGAACACTAAAAAAGATTTTGTTAGCGGCAAGTCTGTCAAAAATATCAAAGTTAGCGGTAACGATGTATCGCTCGATATTTTGCTCGGCTACCCAGCCAAGAGTGTGTGGGACGAAATTCGCGTGCTGGCCGAAGCGCATTTGAAGAACGCGCTACCAGAGGCAAGCAAGATCAGCATCAATGTCACCAGCAAGGTTGTGCCGCATGCGGTGCAACGCGGCGTAAAACTGGTTGAGGGCGTGAAAAATATCATCGCCGTGGCATCGGGCAAAGGCGGGGTGGGTAAGAGCACCACAGCCGTCAATTTGGCACTGGCACTGGCTGCCGAAGGTGCGCGCGTTGGCATTCTGGATGCCGACATCTACGGCCCTTCGCAACCGACCATGCTGGGAATTTCCGGCAACCCCGATTCGGCTGACGGCAAAACCATGCAACCGATGAGCAGCCACGGCCTGCAAGCTATGTCCATCGGCTTTTTGATCGACGGCGACGATACTCCGATGATCTGGCGCGGCCCAATGGTGACGCAAGCCCTCGACCAGTTGTTGCACCAAACTAAATGGGATAACCTCGACTATCTGGTCGTCGATCTACCACCCGGTACTGGCGATATTCAACTTTCCTTGGCGCAAAAAGTGCCTGTCACTGGCGCTGTGATCGTCACCACACCGCAAGACATCGCCCTGATGGACGCACGCAAAGGGCTTAAGATGTTCGAAAAAGTCGGCATTCAAATCGTTGGCATCGTCGAAAACATGAGCACCCATATCTGCTCCAAGTGCGGCCATGAAGAACACATCTTTGGCGCGGGTGGCGGCGAAAAAATGTGCGCCGAATACAACACCGAATTCCTCGGCGGCTTGCCGCTCGACATCAGCATTCGCGAACAAGCCGACTCCGGTAAGCCGACCGTAGTTGCCGAACCCGATGGCAGCATCGCCAAAGTGTACAAACAGATCGCGCGCCGCATCGCCGTTAAAGTTGCCGACATGGCGCAAGACCACAGCGCGGCCTTCCCTAAAATCGTGGTGCAAAACACCTGAGTCAACGATGAGCGAACTCAGCCACTTTTCCGCCGCCGGGCGAGCCCGCATGGTTGACGTGTCGGACAAGCAAGACACACAACGGCTTGCCGTTGCCAGCGGCACAATCCGCATGCAATCGGCAACCTTGGCGCGCATTCGCGAGGGCAGGGTTGCCAAAGGTGATGTGCTGGCCGTGGCAGATGTCGCCGCAGTCATGGCAGCCAAGCGTACGGCTGAACTGATTCCCATGTGTCACAGCCTGCCGCTTTCCGGTGTCGAAGTCGCATTCGAAGAAATTACCGACGCGGATGCCCAAGGTTGTGTCGGCTTGCGCGTTTTTGTTACCGCGAAATGCGTCGGCCAGACCGGCGTTGAAATGGAAGCATTGACCGCCGCCAGCACTGCGCTACTCACCGTGTACGACATGTGCAAAGCGATAGATAGAGGCATGCGCATCGAACGCGTGCAACTCGAAGAAAAGCGCGGCGGTAAAAGCGGAGACTGGCATAGGAGTGCCGCGTGATCAAAATCCTGTTCTTCGGCCCTGTTGCCGAACGAGTGCAAATGCGCGAAACGCAACTTGCCTTTGCACCTGGAATGAAATTGCAGGACATCATCACCACCCTAAACACACAACATCCCCACGCCTTTGACATTGTGAGCTTCACCGCCGTCAATCAGACGCAAGTCTACGACATGCAAATGCCGCTCAACGACGGTGACGAGATCGCTTTTATGGCGAAGTTTTCGGGGGGGTGAGATGAGCATTGAATTCAAACAAACCCGTCATTCCTGCCCTTCGATAAACTTAGGACAGGCTGCCCTGCGGGCAAGCGGGAATCCAGTGCTGTTATTCAATACGCAGTTAGGGGTTGTCCGCTACGCGGAATCATTTTTCTGCTGGATTCCCGCTTTCGCGGGAATGACGGGAGAGAAAGCATGACTAATCCCGTCCGCATCCAACAAGAAGACTTCTCGCAAGACCAAGAAATCACCGCGCTAAAAGCCAGCTCGCTGCGCATCGGCGGTATTGCCACCTTCCTCGGCTGTGCGCGTGACTTTTCCGAAGGGCGCGACGTCAGCGAAATCAGCTTTGAAGCCTACGGCAGCATGGCACTCGCCGAAATGAACAAGCTGCGCACGGAAGCCATCGCGAATTTCAAACTCATTGATGCCCGCATCGTCCATCGCGTTACCACGGTTCGCGCCGGCGACAACATCGTCTTCATCGCCGCCGCCGCCGAACATCGCGCCGCCGCTTTCGATGCCTGCCGCTGGATGATTGATGAGCTAAAACAGCGCGTACCGATTTGGAAGAAAGAGATCACGCCGCAGGGGGATGCATGGGTAACGCCGCATCCATAGGTTTACACCACAAAGTCTTCTGATTCGTTCAATTGGTTCCCATCGTCCGCTTTACGTATAATCCAGTGAACTAGTTTCCTCTGAGAGGTAGCCATGAATACCGCCGAACATTTGTTGATCGAGAAAATTCTGCAACTTCCGCCGACGCGTCTGGCCGAAGTGACCGACTTTGTGGATTTTTTACGCAGCAGAGAGAATGACCGGGCACTAGTTCAAGCTTCAACTCAAACTGTTGAAGCCAGCTTCGCCGCCGTTTGGAACAACGACGCCGACGCAGTGTACGACAAGCTGTAATTTCCACACCTATCCCAATGGCTTCCGAATCCATCTACCTGTTTGGCGAGGTTGTTCTTGTACCGTTTCCGTTCACCAATCAAGTGGAGAGTAAAAAACGACCTGCTGTGGTTATCTCCAGCTCCGCTTACAACACCAACCGCCCAGACTTGCTCATCATGGCAATTACCAGCCAAGCGCATACTGCGCCGGATTTTTCCACCTTCCCAGTTGTTGACTGGCAAGGTGCCGGGCTGCTTAAACCGTCCTTCGCCAAACCGGTTTTGACCACACTCGAACAAACGCTTGTCATCCGCCGCATGGGCAGTTTTTCGCCACGTGACTTGGAATCACTGCGTCAGATGCTCATGCAAATTTTGGGATAGCGCACATCTCGGCCTTTCATGGAAAGAGATGTCGAAACTGGCCACATATTGAACGCAGATCGTCATGCTGCACTGCTTCGTGAAGAAGTCTCAAAAGACACTGAACAGCGAGCGCAGAATCGCCGAAGATCGAATGAAGGAGGTAAAAAAATGAAAACTAAAGTCATGGCGCACGAACAGATGGTTGCCAAGATGCTGAAGAATCCCGCCGTGCGCGCGGAAACCGATCAACTCAACCGAGCGGAATTCGCCATTCTCGATGAAATCCTTGCCGCACGCCGAGCTGCTGGACTCTCGCAAGCACAAGTAGCCGAGCGAATGGGCACAAAGGCACCAGCGATTGCACGGCTGGAAAGCGCATTGGCTTCCGGCAAACACTCCCCAAGCTTGAACACACTGCGCAAATACGCAGACGCGTTGGGTAAGCGTGTAGAGGTGCATTTGGTTTAAGGTTGTAAAAACACATTTCGATGTTGATGCCAAGTCTCGATCTTTTTGTAAATAAGGGATAAGTATGACCACTCTATTTGAACCAACGCGTTCCTACGTTTACAACGCAGCACGTTATGAGCTACTCCCTAAGATTGCTGAGATTGCTCGTAATTTTGGAGATGAGCCATTTCTGCTGCGTGATATTACTAAGCGCCTTTTGAGTGAGACATATACACAAGAGCAACTTGATACCCGCGTCAAAAAAGCAAAATCTGATGTGACTGAAAAGATAAGCACAGTTTTTGGGTTTTACGTGCCATTTTTAGCTGAGAATTTGCGAGTGTTTGAAAATGTTGGAGGAGGTCTCTTCAAGAATTATTCCTTGGATGAGGAGCTCGCTGAAGCTGATGCAGTTGCGACTGATATTTCATCAAATGATTCTGGCATTATTTATGCCTATAGTTTTTCTTCCCTCATTAAGATGAATGCAAAATTTCCCATCAAGGTAGGGCTGACTACTACTGGCGATGCTGAAGCAAGAGTCGTGCAGCAATGTAAGCAAACATGTTGTTTTGAGTATCCGACGATACTTGGGACTTGGGAGGTTAAAAGAGTTGCGGCTGTAGAAGATGCTATCCATTCAACTCTTGAGGCGCGAGGCTTCAAGCGAAAAGCACCTGGTACGGAGTGGTTTGATACGACTATTGCAGAGGTTGAATCTATTATTCAATTTGTTCAGTTGGCGGTGTAATTTGCCCCCTCTCGTTGCGATGAAACTAATCTCCATCGTCGGTCACTCCGGTTCCGGAAAAACCACTCTGATCGAAAAACTGGTGCGCGAATTGACACAGCGCGGCTTGCGCGTGGCGACCATCAAGCATGCACACCATTCAGTACAACTCGATACGCCGGGTAAAGATAGCTGGCGCTATACGCAGGCAGGAGCGGCATTGAGCATGCTGGTAACGCAAGGCGGTGTGCAATTAATCGCAAGTGATGTGGAGAGGCGTGAGCCGCAGCAGTTGGCGGAGCGTTTTTTGGGTGAGGCGGATGTGGTGCTGGCGGAAGGTTTCTCGCATGCACCGGGCGTGAAGATCGAGGTATTGCGCCGCGAATGCGATAAGCCAGCGCGATGCACTATCGAAGACGGGCTGATCGCCATTGTCACCGATATGGATGAGGTCTATCCGCAATTGCCGCACTTTGCGCTAGATGATTATTCAGGCATCACTCGCTTTATCCTCGAACGATAATGATCGACGATTGCACTGCGCTCATTCTCGCGGGCGGTGATTCGCGCCGTATGGGGCAAGACAAGGCGGCGCTGGTGCTAGACGGTAAGACGCTGCTGGCGCATGTCACGGCTACGATGCAGCAGGTGTTTCCCAAAGTGGTTGTCAGTGTGCGGCAATTGCGCGACGAGGTGGATGTGCCGCAGGTGCGCGATGAGGTGGCAGCGAGCGGGCCGTTGGCAGGGTTGATCGCGGGGCTGGCACAGGCGGATACGCCGTGGGTGTTTGCGGTGGCGTGCGATATGCCATTTGTGACGGTGAAGGTGGTGGAGCGGTTGGCTGAGTTTCGCAGTCAACCCACGCCAGCCATCCCTTTTCAGGATGAGAGCGGATTGGTTTTCCCTGAGAAAGTGAAGTCGGGAGTGATTCAGGCCGTTGTGCCGATGGTGGATGGTTATCCGCAACCGCTGGCCGCTTTTTATGCGCGTGCGGCGTTGGATGAGATGCGCGCGAGTTTGGCATCGGGCGACAGGAGTTTGCGCGGCATGTTGCAGAGGCTGGATGTGTGTTACGTGAACAAGGCAGAGTTGCGCGAGTGTGATCCGCAAATGCGCAGTTTTTTTGATTTGGATACGCCGCAGGATTATTTGGCGGCACAAAAATAATTTGTCTGGGTGCAATGCGGGTGTTGGTTTGTGACCAGATCGTGGGCGACAAAAAAGATGAGGATGCAATGGACGGTTTGACAGTGGCAGCAGCGCAGCAATGTGTGATCGAAGCGATGAAGAAGTTGGGCGCGGAAGCGGTGCCTTTGTCGCAGGTGTTGGGGCGTGTACTGGCGGAGGATATTCGCGCCAACCGCGACCAGCCGCCTTACGATGTATCGGCGATGGATGGGTTTGCTATTCGCAGTGCGGATGTGGCGAATGCGTCCGCCGTGCTGGAGGTGATCGAGGATATTAAGGCTGGTGATATGCCGCGCAAGATGCTTGGTGTCGGGCAGTGCGCGCGCATTATGACTGGCGCGCCAGTGCCGCAGGGAGCGGATGCGGTGGTGCGCGTGGAAGATACCGCCGTAGTGGATGATGCGCAGGTGCGTATTCAAGTCGCCGTGAGGCCGCGCAACGATATTCGTGATCGTGGCGAGAGTATGCGCAACGGAGAGGTGGTGTTGAACGCGGGCACCGAAATTACGCCGGGCGTGGTGGGAATGTTGGCGATGGTGAAGGCGGCTGAGGTGCAGGTTTATCGCCTGCCGCGCGTGGCGATTCTTTCCACGGGTGATGAATTGGAAGGCTTGGATGATCCCTTTGATGCAAACAAAATTCCCGATGCCAACAGCTACGCGTTGATGGCGCAAGTGCAGGCACTTGGTATCACACCTGATCTACTGGGCATTGCGCGCGACGAGCCGGAGCATTTGAAGCAGATGTTGCAACGCGGCCTGCAATACGACGTGTTACTGGTCTCCGGCGGCACCTCGGTTGGTGTGCATGATTACGTGCGGCCTACGCTGGAGGCGCTCGGTGTGCAGATGAAATTTTGGCGCGTGACGATGAAGCCGGGGCATCCGATGGCATTTGGTGTTGCGCCGTTAACATGGGTATTTGGCTTACCGGGTAATCCGGTCTCTAGCATGGTTTGCTTTGAAGAATTTGTTAGCCCCGCGTTACGTTGCATTACGGGACACAGCAAACTGTTCCGTAGCACTGTGACGGCAAAGTTGGCGCGCGATGTGAAGCATAAACACAGTCGCACAGAATTCGTGCGTGTGCTGCTCAGCAAAGAGGGCGATGTATTAGTGGCGATGCCGACCGGAGATCAGGGTAGCGGCATTCTGCGCTCGATGGCAATGGCGGAAGGTTTGTTGGTGATACCGTCCAGCAGCAAGGGTATCGCAGCGGGGGAACAAGTGACGGTGCAGTTGTTGAGCGGTACCGAGTTTCAAGCTGAAGCAGGTGGGGGTTATTGATGATGAAAGCACGTATCGGTTTCGTGACCGTTTCCGACCGCGCCAGTCGCGGCGAATACGAAGACAAAGGCGGCCCCGCAATGCAGGCGTGGTTTGCACGCGTGTTAACCAGCGAATGGGAGGCCGTGGCGCGTGTGATTGCCGATGAGCAACCGTTAATCGAGCAGACGCTGATTGAGTTGGCAGACCAAGAGGCATGTAGCCTGATCGTGACCACCGGCGGTACTGGCCCAGCTTTGCGGGATGTAACACCCGAAGCGACCGAGGCCGTGTGCGAAAAAATGATGCCGGGCTTTGGTGAGTTAATGCGTGCCGCTTCGTTGAAATTTGTGCCGACTGCGATTCTCTCGCGCCAAACGGCAGGCATACGCGGCAAGTCGCTCATCATCAATCTGCCCGGCAAACCTTCGGCGATTGATGATTGCCTGAATGCAGTATTTCCAGCCGTGCCCTATTGCGTGGATTTGATTGAGGGGGCTTATCTGGAAACCGATGCCGCGCAGTGCAAAGTGTTTCGTCCTGCCCATGCGCAAAAGCGTACCTGATTCGCAGGTTATCTTCGAACGCAGATTATCCGGGTTGAATCGACGTGCTGCTATCGGGTACGATGCCGTCGCGTCAATTTCGGTTTATCTGCATTTGGAATGCAGCCTTTTTCACCCTGTAACGGTCAATTAATTCTATGAAAATTGCTATCGCCGGAACCGGCTACGTCGGACTCTCCAACGCTATCTTGCTCGCACAGCACAACGAAGTCGTTGCGTTGGACATCATCGCCGAAAAGGTTGAAATGCTGAATCGCAAGCAGTCGCCTATCGTCGATACGGAGATCGAGGAGTATCTGCAAACCAAGCCGCTGAATCTGATTGCAACCACCGACAAACAGCTTGCTTATACCGGTGCTGATTACGTCATCATTGCCACGCCGACTGATTACGACCCTGAGACGAATTACTTCAATACCAAGTCCATTGAGGCGGTAATTAAAGACGTGCTCGCGATTAATCCGACGGCGGTGATGGTCATCAAGTCCACCATCCCAGTGGGCTATACCGAAAAGCTAAAACAGCAATTTAATTGCCCGAACCTGATTTTTTCGCCGGAATTTTTGCGCGAAGGACGTGCGCTTTACGATAATCTGCACCCCTCACGTATTGTGGTCGGCGAGCGTTCCGAACGCGCGCAGACCTTTGCTAATTTGCTGCAACAGGGCGCGATCAAAAAGAATATTGATGTTCTGCTGACCGGAGCAACCGAGGCCGAGGCGATTAAACTTTTTGCCAATACCTACCTTGCCATGCGCGTGTCGTATTTCAACGAGTTGGACACGTATGCCGAAACGCACGGCTTGGATACGCGCGAAATTATCAAAGGCGTATCACTTGATCCGCGCATTGGCGATCATTACAACAATCCGTCATTTGGATACGGCGGCTACTGTCTGCCGAAAGATACCAAGCAACTGTTGGCCAACTATCAAAACGTGCCGCAGAACCTGATTCGTGCCATTGTCGACTCCAACTTTACCCGCAAAGATTTTGTCGCCGATAGCATTCTGCGTCGCAAGCCAAATGTGGTGGGCATCTACCGACTCATTATGAAAGCCGGTTCGGATAATTTCCGCACCTCTTCCATTCAGGGCATCATGAAGCGCATCAAAGCCAAAGGGGTGGAGGTGATCGTGTATGAGCCAGTGTTGAAAGAGGCTGAATTCTTCCGCTCCAAAGTCGTCAACGACCTTGAACAGTTCAAAAAAATGTCGGATGTGATCGTGGCCAACCGCATCACCGACGACATTCGCGATGTTGAAGCCAAAGTTTATAGTCGGGATTTGTTCGGCAAAGACTAAGCGCAACAACGCGCGGCGATAATGCCGCTCAACACCGCACCTTCCAGCGTCGCAGGATAATCCCCGTCTGTGTAGTCACCCGCCAGCAGTAGATTGGGAATGGCGGTGCGTTGGGTGGGGCGATCTAGGTTCGGTGAACAACAGAAGGTCGCACGTTTCTCCGCGATGACTTTGAACCAATCCGGTCTTGCAACGATGCCGAACTCGTCACGCAGTTCGGCGATGACTTTCTCAGCTAGCTCCTCTTGGCTCAATTCTTGGTGTATCCCTTCCGCGCTGATGACGGCAGCCAATAAGCCGTGTTGTGCGGCTATCTGCCCTTTGTCGAACAACCACTGGCTGAAGCGTTTATGCAAGCCGATCATGGGGTGGGGCAGACGCACATTTGCGGGGTATTGCAGATACACCGTGTAGATGGGTTGCTGTTCCAATGCGTCTATCTGCGAGACAGTCTTGATCATCTCTGGAGTAGGACGTAACAGCTTGGCAGCAACGCTGGGTGGTGCCGCACAGATGATGTGGCTGAAGGAGTGTGTGCTTTCAGCGGTGACCAGCTCGAATCCATCTTGTTTGGTATTGATGGACTCCACCCCACATGAGAGATGCACTTTTCCACCATGCCGCTCTACATAGTTCGCCGCACGTTGCGGTAACAATGCAGTGAAGTCGATGCGCGGTAACAACATGTCGCTATCCGCGCGTTTGCGGTTGAGCGCATCACGCAGCACATTGAGCAAGACCTGCGCAGAAGCTTTATGGATGGGCGTGTTCAGAGCGGCGATACACAGCGGTTCCCACAGCTTGAGGGAGAGGTCTGCATCTTGGCCGAACTCGACGAGCAGTGCTTTGACTGTCTTGTCCTGTTCAAGCTGGAACTTCATTCCTTGCAACTTGAGCATAAATCCCGCGGCCTTCATGCGTTCGGCCCACGTCAGTCCTTGTGCATTGAGCAAGGCGACGAGTAGATGTAGCGGGGCGGGCAAGCGGGGGGCTTTGAGCGAGAACTGTTTGTGCAGATCGAGTTGCAAAGGCAAGCACAGGAAGTCTTTTCCTATATCGCCGCCAACCAATTCGATGAGGCGCAATGTCTCGCGGTAGCAACCGAGTAAGAGATGTTGTCCGTTGTCGAGCTGGGTGTCGTTGTGCAGCACGCCGCGTGCACGGCCGCCAAGTTGTTTAGCACTTTCAAAGACGGTTACCTTGATGCCGCGCGAAGCGAGTTCAACAGCGGCCGCCATGCCGGCATAACCACCACCGATGATTCCCACTCGAATGTCTGAAGATTTATTCATTTCTATTTACGTAGCCTATCGCCAACCAGATTTTTAGTACGTCGGCAGCAGCTGCCAATCTTGCAACTGTATGAATGGACTTTGTTACGGATCGCTGTCCTCTATACAACTCGGCCACAAGTCTTTCTTCGATAGGTATGACGGAACATCTATTTGCGCCGTGTCAAATGGGTTTTTAGCGAACCCATTGGTTTAGCAGCCAGCGCGCCCATTCGGTGAGTTCGGTGGCGCTCATGCCGATGGTGGCGGTTTGTTCGGCGAGGGCATCGCCTGCTGCACCGTGCAGGTGAACGGCGAGTTGCAGGGCATCGTCAGCGGCCATGCCTTGGGCGAGGAGGGCGGCGATGATGCCGGCGAGAGTATCGCCCATACCGGCATTGCTCATGCCGGGGTTGCCGGTTTTGTTTTGCCAGACTTGGCCGTCACGGTTGGCGATCAGGGTGTTTGCACCTTTGAGGGCGACGCTGCCGTGATAGCGACGGGCGATTTCGAGTGCAGATTCGGCGCGGGCAGCTTGTACTGCTTCGATGTCGATATGCAGCAGGCGGGCGGCTTCGCCGGGGTGCGGAGTAAGTACGGTGGCGGCTTTGCGCTCGTACAACATGCTGCGCAGATCGGGGCGTTCGGCGAGGATGTTGAGTGCATCGGCATCCAGTACCAGTGCGACATCACGTTTGATTGCGTCGTGCAGTAGCTTTTGCGCGCCGAGGTCGCGGCCTAGCCCGTTGCCGATGACGAGGATGTCTAGGCGGGGTAGGTCGAGCACGATGCGGGCGGGATGCAGCATGAGCTCAGGCATGCGCATATCGACGGCGGGCATTTTGTCGGCCAGCAGGCCAATGTGTACGACACCTGCACCGAGTTTGAATGCGGCGCGTCCGGCAAGTAGTGCTGCGCCGATCATGCCGTGATTACCGCCTACGATGCCGACTGTGCCGAATTGGCCTTTGTGGCTGTCACGCGGGCGTTTGGGAAATCGGGCGATGGCTTGTTTTTGGGTGATAGTGCTGATTTTTACGGGCATGATGGTTGAGTCCTCGGATTGCAATTGCCTCATAGTATAATCGCGCACCGCTATTTCATCGCACCATTACATTCATGTACCACACCTCTTTTGGCAAGTCCGCACTTTCTTCTTTCCGTCTTGAAAAACTCCGCGCCGCCTTGCTTGATGCGGGAGCAAATCTGGTTGTTGTCGATACCCGTCACTGTTACTTCAGCGCGCTCAAGAGCGATGTTTTGAGTAAGGTGCAAGCCAGCCTGTTGAATAAGGTGTTGGGCATTGATCGCGCTGCGGGCGAGCCAAAATCGGCCGCGCAGTGTTTGCGTCTGCTGGTGGTGCCGCGCTTGGGTACGATTTCACCTTGGTCAACCAAGGCGACTGACATCGCGCGGCATTGTGGTCTTTCCGGTGTGGAGCGCATTGAGTGCGGCGTGGTGTATTACGTGACCACAAAAAACGGCAAGTTACCGAGCAAGGCTGAGCAAGCTGCCGCATTGCATTTGCTGCATGACCGTATGACGGAAACTGTGCTGGCCGATATGGACAGTGCGCCCAAGAAAATATTCCAACACGGCAAGCCGCAGCCGCTGGCTAGCGTGGACGTGCTGAAAGGCGGGCGCAAAGCGTTGGAAGCTGCCAACCGTGAAATGGGCTTGGCTTTGTCGACTGACGAGATTGAGTATTTGGTTGATAACTTCAAAAAGCTGAAGCGCAATCCGACCGATGTCGAGCTGATGATGTTCGCGCAAGCCAACTCTGAGCATTGTCGCCACAAGATTTTTAACGCCGATTGGGTGATCGACGGCGAGACGCAGGACATTTCTCTGTTTGGCATGATTCGCAACACGCACAAGGTTAGCCCGCAAGGTACTGTGGTGGCGTATTCCGACAACTCATCCATCATCGAAGGTGCGCGTATCGAGCGTTTTTACCCGCGCGAGGATGGCGGCTATGCTTTCAGCGAAGAGTTGACCCACACACTGATGAAAGTGGAAACGCATAATCACCCGACTGCTATCGCTCCATTTGCGGGCGCGGCAACTGGCTCCGGCGGCGAGATTCGTGACGAAGGCGCAACCGGTAGCGGTTCCAAACCGAAAGCGGGTTTGACCGGATTCTCAGTTTCCAATCTCAACATCCCTGGCTTCACGCAACCGTGGGAGGCCAACTACGGCAAGCCTTCGCGCATCGTGACTCCGTTGCAGATCATGATCGACGGCCCACTGGGAGGCGCTGCGTTTAACAACGAATTTGGCCGTCCGAATTTGACCGGCTATTTCCGTACTTTTGAAGAGCAAGTCAGTGGTGAGATGCGCGGCTATCACAAGCCCATTATGCTGGCAGGCGGTGTGGGTAATATCTCCGCTGGTCATACCCATAAACACGATCTGCCGACGGGCGCGCTGGTCATCCACCTTGGCGGCCCCGGCATGTTGATCGGCTTGGGCGGCGGTGCGGCATCTTCGATGGATACTGGTGCAAATGCCGAGAATCTGGACTTTGATTCGGTACAGCGCGGCAACCCCGAAATGCAGCGACGCGCGCAGGAAGTCATCGACCGTTGCTGGCAGTTGGGTGATAAAAATCCGATCTTGTCGATTCACGACGTTGGCGCGGGCGGTATGTCGAATGCCTTGCCGGAGCTGGTACACGGCGGCGGCAAAGGGGCGAACTTTGAGCTGCGCAAGATTCCGCTGGATGAGACAGGTATGTCGCCCAAGCAGATATGGTGCAACGAATCGCAAGAGCGTTATGTACTGGCCATTGCGCCGGAACGTCTGGAAGAATTCCGCGCTATGTGCGAGCGCGAGCGCTGCCCGTTTGCGGTAGTCGGTACGGCTGTTGATGAAGATCAAATCATCGTGCAAGACAGTGAATTCAAAAATGCACCAGTGGATATGCCGCTGTCGGTGTTGCTCGGCAAGCCGCCCAAGATGACCCGCAATGTGGTGCGCGAAACACCGCGTTTGTCTTCGTTCGATACCAGTACGCTGGCGTTGTCCGAGTCCATCACGCGCGTATTGCGCCTGCCGTCGGTGGCGAACAAAAACTTCCTGATTACCATTGGTGATCGTACCGTGGGCGGCATGACTGCGCGCGACCAGATGGTTGGCCCGTGGCAAGTGCCGGTGGCTGATGTGGCGGTTTCGCTGATGGGCTTTAACACCAACCGCGCGGAAGCTTTCGCACTCGGTGAACGTACGCCATTGGCACTCATCAATGCACCTGCATCCGGCCGCATGGCGGTGGGCGAGGCGATCACGAATATTGCCGCCGCACGTATTGAAAAGATCGGCGACATCAAACTTTCCGCCAACTGGATGGCTGCAGCCGGACACCACGGCGAAGATGCCGCACTGTTTGACACCGTGCGCGCAGTCGGCATGGAGCTGTGCCCGCAACTCGGCATCGGCATTCCGGTCGGAAAAGATTCGATGTCGATGAAAACGACTTGGAAAGATGGCAAAAAAGACAAAGCTGTGACTGCACCTTTGTCGCTGATCGTGACCGCATTCGCGCCGAGCAGTAATGCGCGCGATACGCTTACGCCGCAACTCGCTGCTGATCTTGATACAACACTGCTGCTGATTGATTTGGGGCAGGGCAAGAATCGCATGGGTGGCTCAGCTTTGGCGCAGGTTTACAAACAAGTGGGCGATGTCGCACCGGACGTGGATGACGCGGCCATGCTCAAATCTTTCTTTGAGCTGGTGCAGCAACTTAATGCCGCAGGCGTGTTGCTGTCTTATCACGACCGTTCCGATGGCGGCGCTTTCGTTACCTTGTGCGAAATGTCGTTTGCATCGCACATCGGCCTCGACATCAAGCTGGACGAACTGCATGGCGACACGCTGCGCGCTTTGTTCAACGAGGAGTTGGGTGCAGTCGTACAAGTGCGCAACCGCGATCTACAACACGTGTTGCAACTGGCGACCGAGGCCGGTCTCAAGAGCGTGCAGAAAATCGCCACGCTGAATGAGAGCGGCATGATTGCGATTACTCGCGGCGATGAAAATCTGTACAGCGAAAATGCCGCGCATCTGCAACGCATCTGGTCGGAAACGACCTATCAATTGCAAAAGCTGCGCGATAACCCTGCTTGTGCGCAAGCTGAGTTTGACGGTCTGCTGGATGTGGCAGATCCCGGCCTGCACGCAAAACTGACATTTGATTTGAACGAAGTTCCGGCTTCTTTCCGTGGAGTACTCGATACCAAGTCATCGACGCTCACGCCGCGCAGCCGTCCGAAAATGGCCATCCTGCGCGAGCAGGGCGTGAACGGCCAAGTGGAAATGGCCGCTGCGTTTGACCGCGCCGGATTCGCCGCTGTGGACGTACACATGAGCGACATCATCAGCGGTCGTGTGACACTGGATGAGTTCAAGGGCGTTGCCGCTTGCGGCGGTTTTTCCTACGGCGACGTGCTCGGTGCGGGCGAGGGCTGGGCAAAATCTATTCTGCTCAATTCGCGCGCACGCGACCAGTTCGAAGCCTTCTTCCAGCGTAACGACACTTTTGCGCTCGGCGTGTGTAACGGCTGCCAGATGATGAGCAATCTGCACGAGATCATTCCCGGTGCGGAACACTGGGCACACTTCTCGCGCAACCAGTCGGAACAATTTGAAGCCCGCTTTGTGATGGTGGAAGTGCAGCAATCGCCTTCTATTCTGTTCGAAGGTATGGCCGGTAGTCGCATGCCAATCGTTGTGGCGCACGGCGAAGGTTATGCCGACTTTGGCAATGCCGCGAAACTTAAAGCCGCTCAACCGCTGGTCTCGTTGCGCTACGTGGACAACTACGGCAATGCTACTGAAACCTATCCGCTCAACCCTAACGGTTCGCCGCAAGGCGTCACTGGGCTCACCACGCCGGATGGTCGCTTCAGCATCATGATGCCGCACCCTGAGCGCGTGTTCCGTGCCGTGCAAAACTCGTGGTATCCGGGCGAGTGGCAGGAAAATGGCGCATGGTTACGCATGTTCCAAAACGCAAGGAAGTGGGTGGGGTAATAGGTGGCTGAAAAGCCACTTCGCGCGCACGCATGATCGCCTATCTCATCCGCCGCATTCTCAACGCGATCCCCATTCTCATCGGGGTGAACCTGCTTACCTTCGCGTTGTTTTTCGTGGTTAATACGCCGGACGATATGGCGCGGATGCAGTTGGGCATCAAGCGTGTTACGCCGGAGGCGATTGAAAAGTGGAAGGCGCAGCGCGGCTATGACAAGCCTTTGTTCGTAAACGGCGCAGCCAGCGGCACGGAAAAAATCAGCGATACCATTTTCTGGCAAAAATCAGCCAGCATGTTCGTATTCGATTTTGGGTATTCGGACGACGGTCGCAGCATCAGCCGCGAAATCGCCACGCGCATGGGGCCTAGCCTAGCCATCGCGTTGCCAACTTTCATTATTGGACTGTTTGTTTATGTCAGCTTTGCGCTGCTGATGACGCTGTTTCGCGCTACCGCGCTCGACATTGCCGGTGTTGCCTTGTGTGTGTTGCTGATGTCGATCTCCGGTTTGTTCTACATCATTGGCGGCCAGTTTTTGGTGAGCAAGTTGTGGCATCTGGTACCCATCTCCGGCTATGACGGGGGCATGAACGGTTTCAAGTTTGTGGTGCTGCCTATTCTCATCGGCGTGGTGGGTGGGGTGGGTTCCAGCAGTCGTTGGTATCGCACTATTTTCCTCGAAGAGATTGGTAAGGACTACGTGCGTACGGCGCGCGCCAAGGGGTTGTCAGAGTTGCGCGTACTGTTCACGCATGTGCTGAAAAACGCCATGATTCCCATCCTCACGGGCGTGGTGGTAGTCATTCCGCTGCTGTTCATGGGCAGTCTGCTCACAGAATCGTTTTTCGGCATTCCCGGTTTGGGTAGCTACACCATTGATGCCATCAACGCGCAGGATTTCAGCGTGGTGCGCGCGATGGTGTTCTTGGGCTCGGTGCTGTATATCGCGGGGCTGATTCTTACCGACATTTCCTACACGGTTGTTGATCCACGGGTGAGGCTGCAATGAGTTTTATGCCGATGATCCTTTGGAGCGACGCGCTGGTGTTTCTGCTGTTGGCGGCAGGTATGGCGACGATGTGGCATGTGCGACGGCATGAGCATTTGCTGTTGCCTTGGCGGCGCGTGGCGCGCAGCAGCACAGCCATGGTTTCGTTGCTGGTGTTGTCTTGCTTTCTCGTGGTGGGGTTGCTTGATACCTTGCATTACCGTGTTGCGCTACCGCAGCAAAATAACGGCGAAACCGTTTATGCCCCCGAAGTTTTGAGCGTGTTCGACAAACTGGTTGAACCGCTGCGCACGCATACCGAAAAAACCTACTCTGCCCCGTTCGCACTAACGCTGTACGCCAAAGAAAGTACGACGGATGCACAGGGTAATGTGGTGCGCGATTTTCCGAGATTGCAGTATGGCGGGGCGCATCTGAAAGACCCATCGCAGCAGAGTGAAGATGTCGTGCGTCGGGGTGGGCTAGGGGCACTGGCTGGGTTGCTGCTTGGTGTTTTGTTCGTCGGCTTTGTGATGGTTTTGCGTACTCGAAAGCTTAAAGGTGCTGCCCCTCAATCTCCCCCTGTTAGGGAGGAAGCGGCGACACCTCATCTGCATGGGGGAGGTCGGCAGAGCTTGCCTTTGGTGCAAAACTTAACCGCAAAATATGGTGCGCTAATCATCACCTTCCTGACTCTTGCCACCTTCATCGGTGCTATCACCAACCTCGCCACGGCTTATCACGTGCTGGGCACCGACAAGGTCGGGCAGGACGTGTTGTACCTGTCGCTGAAGAGCATTCGCACCGGCCTCATTATTGGCACGGTGACGACCTTGGTGACGCTGCCGCTGGCCTTGTTTCTCGGTGTGGCAGCGGGTTATTTCAGGGGATGGGTCGATGATGTGATTCAGTACATTTATACCGTGTTGAGTTCTATTCCCAGTGTGCTGCTGATTGCGGCAGCGGTGCTGATGATGCAGATCACCATTGATCAGCATGCCGACTGGTTTGAGACTTCGGCGGAGCGTGCCGACCTGCGCTTGGTCGCGTTGTGTCTGATTCTGGGAATGACCAGTTGGACGGGATTGTGCCGTTTGTTGCGCGGCGAAACTTTGAAGCTGCGTGAAATGGAATACATCCAAGCTGCACAGTCATTCGGTGTATCCAGCATGCGCATTATCACTCGGCACATCATGCCGAATGTCATGCACATTATTCTGATTGCGCTGGTGATGGATTTTTCCGCGCTGGTATTGGCCGAGGCGGTGCTGTCTTATGTGGGCGTCGGGGTGGATCCTTCAACGATCAGCTTTGGCACCATGATTAACGCGGCACGTTTGGAGATGGGGCGCGAACCGATGGTGTGGTGGGCGCTGGCTGCCGCATTTGCTTTCATGCTGGTGCTGGTGTTGGCGGCTAACCTGTTTGCCGATGCAGTGCGCGATGCCTTCGACCCGCGCTTAAGCCGGAGCGAGGCTTAAGGGAATACTCTTTATCAGTTCGCCCTAAGCTTGTCGAATGGGGGCTCACCACGAACGGAGGCTCAAACCCCTCCCAACCCCTTCTCAGGGGAGGAGCTTTGCAATAGTTATTTCAAGTATGCCGTCCATATTGATCTCCAAGATTTAATAACAACTCCAATTAGTAATCCGCATGTAAGCCAGAACCCCCATAGGGCGGCAACGAAACCAGCTTCACTTTGCGAGCCACTCCAAGCAATTCCACGCAAAAACTCATCTGCATACCAAATGGAAAAAACAACGATAAAAATATATTCAAATACGACCATCACGTAACCGTACTCAAACAGTGGTACGGAACGCCAAGATTTCGGTAGCTGTGAAGTTAGTGCCCCGACTAAAAAGGGGACCCATTCACCTGTTCGGATCAGAAAACTGCATACGTCACACTCATCGTTACGCCAATATTTCTCCGGCTGGATAAACAAAAAGTCTATGACGGACAAAACAGTGACTACGCAAATTATTGTCGCCATTTGCTTGTACGGAAGATAACGAATCCAAGGCTTCATTTTTTTTCACATCTCCTGTCAGTTAAATCGCTTGCTTCATCCGCTCTTTTCGTTCCGCTTATTGCCTTGTCGTCGCTTGTTGGTATCTTGATCTCCAGTATTTAATTAAAAAACCAATTGCAATTCCGCAGGTGAGCCAAAACACCCAGAAGGCACTAACAAAACCAGCTTCACTTTGCGGACCGGTCCAAGCAAGTCCACGCAAGAATTTTTCTGCATAAACTCCCGAATAGATGACGATAAAAACGTATTCAAATACGACTAACAAGTACCAGTATTCAAAAAGAGGAGCTAGCCGCCAAGATTTTGGCAGCAGCGGAGTAAGCACGCCAATCACAAGCGGTATCCACTGACCAAATCGAAATAAATAAACGCATATCGCACACGCCCCGCCCCGCCAATATCGTCCAGGTTGGATAAACAAAAAGTCTATGACGGACAAAAATACGACCACACAAACTATTGTCACCATCTCCTTGTACGGGACAAAACGGAGCCTCATTTTTTCTTCAACATTCATCCCGCCCTCCTCATATCAAGCCCCCCATCATTCGCCGCACGCATTTTCACGAACGCCCCACCATCTAGATAGTCATTACCAATGTCGCTATATAGCGGTGTCGTGGTTTTTTCAAAATATCTAAGATGAAATATCGTGCGTATTGATTGTTGCCGAAGCGTGGTAATTCCGCGCGCTATGAAAGCGCAGTTGGGTGTTGGTGTTTTCCACAGCAATGGCATATCGACCCCTTGTTTTTCGATACGGCAATTTCTGAGCTACTGGGTAGCCTAGTTGTTTGCAAAAAAACCATATGCAGTCTCACGATGTGGTGAGCTTGGTTTGGTTTTGTGTGAGTGCTGCTGATGCCCCTTGTATTGCGGTTCGCCGTTTTCCGCACATTCTTGGTGAGGCGGTTGATGTGCTTTGGGTTTGGCGAGTTGGGGGGATTCTGGCATATCTTGGCGGCAAGATACATAGACCGAAATGCCTATGCATTTTGGTAAAAATTTGTGAACTACCGCGCCGGATGATTGTGTGGTGGAGCACTGCTGAAGAAAACGGCAAGATTATGTTTTAACCCGGAAACGCGTACACCAAAACCCCTCCCAGTCTCCCCTTACACCCGCAAGGAGTACGCCGATGGGTGCCCCGCTGCAACGCAGCGACCCTTCCGCTGTCAGGGGGGAGTTGGCTCGGCTATCCCATATGAAGCAAGCTAGGCAGTCAGCGCAGCGGATGCTGGGGAATGAGTATCTGGATTAATCAGCGTTTTCTTAGGACTTACGTTTGCGTGCGGCGAAGGGTTTGAAAGATTTACGTTGTGGCGGACGTTTGCTGTCTACCGCTGGCTTTGGTTTGGGTGCCAGTAGGTTTCTTACTTTGACGTTTTTGATTGCGTGGTGCGCCTGTATGGCGGCACTCAGTTGTTCTTCGGTGACAACAACTGGCGCGTGATTTTCTTTAGTTGTGTAGTCCGACAGACTTTCTTTGATGTCGTGGATGCGTTCGGGGGGCAGGGCTTTTTTCGATTGCATTGCCATGATTTGTTCCGCATCCGCTGTCAGTGTGTAAGCACCGGATTTTTCGCATAGCAGTCCACATTCGGCAAGACGACCGAATGACTCAGCCAGTTTGGCTTCGGTTGGAATCACGTTTTGGTTCAGTTCGGCGGCGGCGATGATTTCGGCCAGTTCGGCTGGGCGGCGTTTGGCGGCAAGGGATATGGCCAGCAGAAGAATTGCGTCAACATCGTGAACTGGATACATCGGGTAACCTTTGAATGAGGGGGCCAAGAGGCGGGGCGTGAGTGTAATGCTGTTCTAGCGCGTGGGCAGCATTTTTTGAGGGCAAGGCACCGCTATAATGCCTGCCTCTATCGGCGACCAAGGGTCGCGTTATTTTTTCTGGAGTGATTTTGTTCAAACTTATCGGTATTGCGGCGGGTTATTACTTTTTGGGTTTCTGGGGCGGCTTGCTCGGTTTTTTTGTGGGCGCGGTAATTGATCGCGTGCGCGCACTGGGCCAAGGGGCACTAAACCCTTTGCGGAATGCGGTGCGCCAGACGGTGTTTCTGGAAACGGTATTTATTTCGATGGGCAAGCTGGCCAAGGCGGATGGTCGTGTGTCGCAAGACGAGATCGATCATGTTGAGCAGTTCATGCAAAAGCTAGGCATGACGGCGGATCATCGCAAGCAAGCAATTGCGTGGTTTAAGCAGGGGAGTGATCCTGCTTTTGAGCTGGATCGTACTTATAAAAAATTCATGGCGATTTGCGGCCATACCCGCAATCTGAAAGAAGTTTTGCTGGTGTATCTGATTGTGATGGCGCATGCGGACGGCGAATTTCATCCGGCTGAAGATGCTTTGTTGAGCGATATTGCCGGGCGGCTCGGTTATGGTAGGGAGGCGTTCAAACGCTTGCTGGATATGGTGTTGAATCAGTCTCATTTTGGTTCTGCACAAGCCGATCCGGCGGCGGCACTGGACGATGCCTATAAGGCCTTAGGGGTAAGCAAGGAGAGTACCGATGCTGAGGTTAAGCGCGCCTATCGCAAGCTGATTAGCCAGTATCATCCGGACAAGTTGATCGGGCAGGGGATGCCGGAGGACATGATTGCGATGGCAACCGAGCAGGCGAAAGAAATTCAGCTCGCCTACGATCTGATCAAAAAGAACCGAGGGATTTGAGTCCGGGTTGGCGAATCATGCGGGAGCTTGGTATGCCGAAAACGGGGTATCCCGCAGTGAACTCCGCCGCTGTCTGAAAGTTAGTCTTCCAGTGTTTTTTCGCTCATCAGTAGTGCAAAAAACTCCCATGCTGGTAGCGGTTTACTGAAGTAAAAGCCCTGTAATTCGTCACATTCATTTGCGCGTAGGAAGGCGATTTGTTCGGTATTTTCCACGCCTTCGGCAACAACACGCAGTTTTAGTCGGTGGGCGATGCTGATGATGGTGGCGGTAATTTCCGCGTCGCCAGCGTCGTTTGCAACACCATGCACGAATGACTGATCGACTTTTAGGCAGTCTATCGGGAAGCGGCGCAGGTAGCCAAAATTGGAATAGCCGGTACCGAAATCATCGAGTGAAATGCGTACGCCAATTTGTTTGAGCTTGCGCATGGTTTCGATGGCTTGTTCAGGCTCGTGCATCAGCATGGTTTCGGTTAGTTCGACTTCCAAGCAGGCGGCAGGTACATCGAATTTCGTCAGTGCATTTTTAATCAATCTGTCGATATGGCCGCTGCGGAACTGTCGTGCCGAGACGTTGATCGCAATGCAGATGTCGCTCATTCCCGCATCCAGCCAATTACGCAGTTGTAAGCAGGTTTGTTCGATCACCCAGTTGCCGATAACGAGAATGAGGCCGGATTTTTCCGCTAACGGGATGAATTGCGCGGGCGGTACCCAGTGGCCATCGTCACGATGCCAGCGCGCGAGTGCTTCCGCGCCGCATATTTTGCCGCTGCGCATATCCACTTTGGGTTGAAAGTGCAGGCTGAGTTCGTTGTGCAGCATGGCGCGCCGCAAATCGTTTTCCAGTTCCAGCTTGTTGCGGGCATCGGCATTGAGCGTGGCCGTATAAAACGAGAATTGGTTGCGACCATTCTCTTTGGCCTTGTACATCGCGGCATCGGCATTTTTGGTGAGCTCGGATACGCTGGTGCCATTATCGGGAAACAAGCTGATGCCAATGCTGCCGCCGATGAATACTTCGTGTCCGGTGGAGAGTTTGAACGGCTCGGATAGCACGACAAGAATATCGCGCGCGATCACGGCAGCATCCTGACTGTCGTGCAGCGGAGTGGAAAGCAGTATGAATTCATCGCCGCCCAAGCGTCCCAAAGTATCGCCTTCGCGCAAACGCGTGCGCAATCTTTCGCCGACGGATTGCAGCAACTCATCGCCGACCAAATGGCCGAAGCTGTCGTTGACTTGCTTAAAGCGATCCAAGTCGATGAATAGCACGCTCAAGCGATGTTTGTGGCGATGCGCTTGTTCAATCTCTTGCGTCATGCGAGCTTCCACCAGTGCGCGGTTGGGTAGCTTGGTGAGGGGGTCGTGGTGAGCCATAAACTCCAGCTCGGCCTGACTTTCTTTGAGCTGGGTGATGTCGGCGAACACGCCGATGTAACGCGCGGCTTGTCCGTTCTCGTCCTTGACGGCACTAATAGTGAGGAGTTGCGGATACAGTTCGCCGTTCTTGCGCCGGTTCCATATTTCGCCCTGCCAGAAATCATATTTCAGTAGCGCGTCCCACATCTCTTGATAAAACAATGGGGATTGTCTGCCTGAGCTCAAGAGAGAGATGTTTGCACCGATGACTTCGTCCGCGCTGTAACCCGTGATTTGGCAGAACGACTGGTTGGTGGCAAGAATGCAGGCGAGTTTGTCGGTGATGACCACGCCTTCATGCGTGCACTCCATGACGGTGGCCATCTCGCGCAGTTTTTCTTCGACCCGTTTGCGTTCGGTGATGTCGCGGGTTACGACGATAAATGCATTTTTTTCGAAGTATTCTCCGCGCGTGAGCGAGACTTCCCTTAATGAGCGGGTTCCGTCTTTATGGAGAAAAGAGAATTCGAAAAACTGAGGGATACCCGCCGAAGCTGCTGCGAACAGTGACGCGATTAGTTTTGGATCGGTCTGTTGTGGGTCGTAAAGAAACTCGGGTGTTTTGCCGAGCAATTCGCTGCGCGAATAGCCGTAGGTATTTTCTGCTGCGATATTGATGTCAAGAAAGCGGTGGTGTTCATCGAGAATGCAGATGGTTTCATTCGTCTGATTCAGAATGTTGCGGTAGGTTTTTTCCGAAGCAAGGATTTTTTTCTCATGTGCTTTTCTTTCGGTCAGGTCACGCGTTACCGCAACGATGTATTCACCACCGTCGCGCTGAATGAGCTGTGCGCTGATTTCCACCGTGAATAGGCTACCGTCACGTCGTCGGTGCTGTGTTTCAACAAAACGTTTTCCCACGCTTCGGATGCGCGATAGTTCGGCATCCCATAGCGGGCCGGGAGCAATACCTGTGGCTAGGTCGAAAATTGTTAGAGTCAGTAATTCTTCGCGCGTATAGCCAAAATCTCGGCAAGCTTGATCGTTGCAATCGACGATGATGCCGCTGTCGGCGATGGAAACGATAACCGTGTCGTTTATTTGCTCCATCAGGCTGTGGTAGAGCATTTTCTGACGGGTTATCGCAATTTGTTCTTTGGCATCGATCAATTCGTTGCGCTGGCGTTCCAGCACGTCGTGCAAAAACTCGATGTAGCGGCCCTGCGTGGTTTTGACGATGTCATGTCGAGTGATAATGCCGGCGAGTAAACATTCCTCGGTAACGACCAAGCGTCGAATGCCCTGCGTTTCCATTTGTTTGATCGCATCCAGCAACGGAAAGGTCGAATCGATGGTTTGCACGGGCGAGTTCATGACATCGACGATGCTGACTTGGGTTGGATCATTAATGGTGCGAGCGAAGCGGACTGCGTCGCGCTCGGTCACGATACCGAGCGGCTTTTGTTCCCGCGTAATGACGATGCAGCTGATTTTTTGCTGCGCCATACAGTCCACGGCATCAGCCAGCGTGGCTTCTTCATTAAGCGTGCTTAATTTGCGCGACATCACCGAGCTGACCGTTTTGATCTCGACCAGAAATTCCATTCCCATGTGATGCAGAAAATCGGCTTCACTAACGATCCCAGCTAGTTTGCCGGAATCGTCCACGACGATCATGTGGCGGAAGTTTTTTTGCGAGAGTTGATCAAACGCTGCCCGAAAGTCCATATCGAGCGGCGCGGTGAGTGGCGGTGCACTCATTACGTCGGCCATGCATAAGTTACTAACGACTTTGCGATCCGCCATGAGGCGGATGGCATCTTGTTCGGTAAAGATACCCAGCGGAAGCGTGTTTTCATCGACGGCGATCACGCAACTAATGTGGCGCGATTCCATGCTTCTCAGTACTTCAGGCAGCGCGGTGTCGGGGCTGACAGTGAATACATCGCAGGTGAGTATGTCGCGTAAAGGCAGCGTTGGCATGTATGAGGGGATATTTTTAATTTGGCCGATTCTAATGGCGTTAGCCCGAGTTTGCTTGATTTTATCAATTGCGTGGGGCGGTTCCGCTTGAGCGTGATCCATGCGCTTGCTCGTTCGGGTTATTGTCTGGATACAGAGTATCGGGCAGGATGTCGCGCTATGCATAGTGTTCTACAGGACCGTTTTGGTCGCTCCATTGATTATCTCCGGCTGTCGGTCACCGACCGTTGTGACATGCGCTGCACTTACTGCATGCCCGAGGGGTTCGGCGATTACGAGGAACCTGGCGACTGGCTTTCGTTTGATGAGATCGAGCGAGTTGTGGCAGCCTTTGCGCGGATGGGGACATCGAAGTTTCGCATTACCGGCGGCGAGCCTTTATTGCGGCGCAATTTGAGCGTGCTGGCTGGCCGTTTGCAGCACTTGGATGGAGTCAAAGACCTTTCGCTCAGCACCAACGCCACGCAATTGGCTAAGCATGCTGCCAGCCTGAAAGCGGCGGGGGTAAGTCGCCTCAATGTCAGCCTCGATTCGCTTTGTTCAGAGCGGATACTCAACATAACCCGCCGCGATGCATTGGCCTCGGTGCTCGAAGGTTTGTTGGTCGCCAAGTCCTGCGGCTTTTCGCCGATCAAGATCAATATGGTGGTGATGGACGGGGTTAATGAGGACGAGATCGACAACATGGTCGCGTTCTGCATGAGTCACGGCTTCATCCTGCGATTGATCGAGACCATGCCCATGGGCGAGACAGGGCGAAATGCTGGTTTTGTTGATTTGCGTCCGATTCGCCAGCGTTTGCAATCGCGCTTCGGATTAGTTGATGGCGTTGTCGCAGGCGGTGGCCCAGCACGGTATCTGGTTGCGCCGGAAGGCGGATTTAGCATCGGCTTCATCACACCGTTGTCGCAACATTTTTGCGAAACCTGCAATCGCGTCCGACTCTCGGTAGATGGCACGCTGTATTTATGTCTTGGTCAGGAACATAGCTTTGCATTACGCCCCTTGTTGCGGGCGGGTGTTAGTGACCATGAGTTAGATGAGGCGATTCGCAGCGCCATCGATATCAAGCCGGAACGTCACGAGTTCCGCGAACAGCCTGGCAAAATTATTCGAGTAATGTCTTCCACGGGCGGCTAATCGAATCAGACTTCGCCTGCGAAATACACACACCAGTCCGAAAAATTTGCGCGGTGAAAATTGTGACTCGCCGGGTGTTCGAGTCGATCTTGTCTCATAAAAATAAAAAAGCCGCTGCGATTAAGCAGCGGCTTTTTTGCGGTAGTGAGGCTTTCCCGCAATCCGGTGAAAAACCGGCTTAGTTCTTCAGTTTTTCAATGCCCAACATTTTCATGATGCTGCCTTCATAGAACGGTTCTGAAGTTCCTTTTTTCATCTTGCGGATGAAATATTTCTCGAATGCAACTTTGGCCAAGTGAACCCATTTTCCTTCGGAGAACCAGTTCACGTTGCGTGGCGGAATCTGCGGCATGGCGACAAAGGCTACGCCGCTTTCGCCGAAGTCAGCCAAACATACCGCATTCCAAGTGGCTTCGCGGTCTGCTGGTTGGTTGGTCAGATCGGCATGAATGTTGTACACAGTGGCGGTGACCATGGACTCGATCATGTATCCCGTCTTTGGTGTGCCAACCGGAATTGGAGTGGCTTCTACCGGTGGAATGGCAACGCAAACGCCGACGGCGAAGATGTTTTTGTATTTCTGGTTACGCTGGTGTTTGTCCACGGTGACGAAGCCGCGAGCCTGAACCAAACCTTCGATACCGAACACCGCATCCACACCCTTGAAGGCGGGCAACATCATGCTGTAGTTGAATGGCAGTTCGTGTTGTTTTTTCTCCACGCCCATGTCGTCATGTTCGGTGACATACATTTTGCCAGCTTCGATCTTGGTGACTTTGGCATTGCAGATCCACTTGATACCTTTGTCGCGCATGCCAGATTCCAGAATACCTTTGGAGTCGCCCACGCCGCCCAAGCCAAGGTGGCCGATGTAGGGTTCTGATGTGACAAACGTCATCGGTACTTTATTGCGGACCTTGCGTTTGCGCAGGTCGGTATCCATGATGAAAGCGTATTCGTAAGCTGGGCCAAAGCAGGATGCACCTTGTACTGCGCCAACTACGATAGGACCGGGGTTCTTGCAAAAGTCTTCCCACTCATCGTGGGATTTCATGGCGTGATCAACGTGGCAAACGGAGTAGGTGTGACCGCCGTGTGGGCCCAGACCTTCGATTTCTTCGAAGGCGAGCTTGGGGCCAGTGGCAATGACGAGGTAGTCATACGCCATCATTTTTCCGTCATTCAGTTCCAGTTGATTCTGGTCGGGGTGTACGCGCTTGACACCTGTGGAGACGAATTCGATGCCCTTGCGCTCCAGATAAGTACGCACTGGGAATTCGATTTGTTTACGCTCGCGCCACTTCACGCCTACCCAAGGATTGGATGGTACGAAGTGAAAGTTCTCGCTGTTGGAAACGACCGTAACTGTATGCTTTTTGTCCAGCTTGTCACGCATCTCGTAGGCTGCTGGCATACCGCCAACACCCGCCCCCATGATTACGACATGTGCCATATTTTTCCCCTTCTCTCTAGATGTATTAGAACACGCTAATTGTTGTGTCACGATCAAGCCGTGCTGTTGCGCGAGCCTTTTCGAGGCTCGCTATTAAGCGCAATCGCTTACGCTGGTGTCTATAGCCATATCGGGTACATGTCAATGTAACCCCGATGGGTTATATCGACTAACGTGAAGGGCTTTCGTCGTTGCTCTGTTCACCCTGTTCTTTGGTGAATAGCACAGCTGCTTTAACGCGCGAGGAAAGGTTGAGTTTGTTCAGGATGTGGCGCACGTGTTGCTTTACCGTGTCGTAGCTGATTGACAGGGTTTGCGCGATGGCTTTGTTACTTTCGCCGCGCGAGAGGAGTTGCAGAATTTCGCGCTCACGCTCGGTTAGCAGCTTGAGCGAATTTTTCGGCTCTTGCCCAGCTTGTTCACCACGCAGCATGTCGATCATTTTCATGGTCATGGTCGGGGCTACCACCAGTTCGCCTGCGGCAACTCGGCGGATCGCATCGACAACATCGTCCGGTGCCATATCCTTGAGCAGATAGCCGCGCACACCGGCACGGATGGCGTTGGTCAAGTCTGACTCCGAGTCGCTCATGGTTAACATCACAGCAGGGGTGGTATAGCCTTCACCGCGTAGCTTGGTGATGAGTGAGAGTCCGTCGAGCGGCTTCATGCGCATATCGACGATCATCAAGTCGGGCTTCATTTCCAGCATCGGGCGCAACTCGCCGATATTGTCGGTAGCGCCGAGCACCGTGAAGTCGTAACAGTTGGCCAGCAGCTCGCTTAATCCGCGTCGACATAGACACTGATCATCAATTAGTACAATTTTTAATTTATCACTCATTTACAGATCTCCAATCCAAAGTTGGGGCAGGGAAGAACAATTGAACTTGAGTTCCCAGCCCTGCCGAGCTCGCAACCTTGATTTCACCGCCGATACGTTGCGCCCTTTCGCGCATAATCATCACGCCGTAATGGCCTTCCACTGGGGTAAAGGTGCAAGCACCGCTACCGTTGTCTTCTATCGTAAAAATGTAATAGCCGAAATTCGCATCAACAAATAATCGCGCATGGCTCGCTCCCGAATGGCGCGCGATATTGGTGAGCGCCTCTTGCACGATGTGATAGGTCTGTATCTCGTGTTCGAGCGGGAGCTCTTGATCGACAAGGCGATTGTAATACTCTAAGTGGATATTGTTGCGCTCGCGGAATTGGGTGACGAGGGTTTGCAGCGCGGGGAATAAACCGCCCGGATTAAATTCGCATCGAAAATCGCTAATCAGATCGCGCGTATTTTTTTGGCTGATTTCCAGTGTTTCATCCAGTTCGCGCGCATATTTTGAGGCCATGAGCTCATTGCCGGTGCGGATGGCTTCGGCAAGCAGGCTGACGCGCATGCGTGCATACGTCAGCGTTTGAGCCAGCGAATCATGGATGTCGTTGGCAATGTCCTGCCGTGCTGCGATGCGTTCCATGCGCCGCGATTCACGGTTGATGCGGGTGTGCTCGATGGCAGCACCCATGATTTCGGCAAAAGCGGCGACGGTATCGGTTGTGCGGTTGGCAGTTGCGCGTGGCACGTCAAAAAAGATGGTCAAGATACCGAAGGGGGTACCGGGGAAGCAGTTGGATTCCAGCGGCGCAGCGACGAGCGACTGAAAGCGGCAGCTGGTATAGCGGCAATTTTGCCGCGATGTGCAACTACTAATATCGGAAGCGCGAACAACGTGGCCGAATGTCGCCGTGTCGTTGGCTTCGCAATCGAGTTCGAGAAAGCTTTCCGCTTCCTCCTGAAGTTCGGCAGATAGTCCGGCTGATCCGATAATTTGCAGCGTATGGCCGTCGGGTGAGAGCAGGCGCACGACACCAGCGGTGGCGCGTACCGTACCGATAATGCTTTCCAGAAAGTTGATAAGCAATGCTTTTAATTCGCCCGCGCGTGCCGGAGTTAGCTCATGCGTCACGCACGCGGCGATACCACCGTCTTTTCCCGGCGGAGTAAATTCTGGATCTCGTACCCACGAAAAACTGCTCTGATCCGAGCTAGACGTGGCAATCTTTATTTTGCGTATCAATTTTGGCCACTCGTCCCTGAAACGTCGCGCAGACTATGTCGAAAACCTAAAAATATCAATAAGCTGAGAGCTAATCAGCCGCTAACCACCCATCAGAGCTATGTGCATCCCTGCCCACCATGGTTATTGACACATCATGCACCAATTTTGCCTAATGCGCTGAATCCCCGCGACGGCATCAAGGTTATGAAGATATGTATCGTTTCTGACAGTCACGACCGTTCCAGCCCTCTGGAAACGGCCATCCTTGAGGCGCAAGCTGAGGGCGCACAGGCGGTCATTCATTGCGGTGATCTGATTGGCGTAAACACCTTGCGCGCTTCGCTCAAATATAACATTCCCATACACGCTGTTCACGGTAACAACATCGGCGATGTCGCCGCACTCTATCGCATGATGGAGAAGACCAACCGTTTATTTACCTATTACGGCGAAGATGTTGCGCTCGACTTGGGCGGGCGCAAAATATTCGTGACCCATATGCCGCATCATGGACAGGCATTTGCTTGTACCGGTGACTACGATTTGGTCTGCCACGGACACAGCCATACCGCCCATGTTGGCAAACAAGCTCATGTCAAAGGCGGCGAATGCTGGCTGGTTAACCCCGGCTCGGTGGCGGGCATCGACGCGCCAGGAGTGAAGGCGACTCCCAGTTGGATACTCGGTGATCTGGAAAAGATGACGTTCGAGATTCGCACCTTGCAGCAATATAAAGGGCGCGATGCATGATGGCTGAAACCCTGTCCGTTTCCTCTCATCAATCCTGAGTAGGGTCGTTCGACTGTATGCCATTGGGGCTATAATCCCGCCATCTTGAACCGACAACAAGGAGAGTGACAATGCAACATCTGACCCCGAAAGAAGCCTACGAATTCTTGCAAGCCAATCCTGAAGCGGTCTTCGTCGACGTACGCAGCGAGATGGAATACATGTTTGTCGGTCATCCGCGCGGCTCTATTCACATCCCTTGGGTGGACGGCCCAGAATGGGAAATCAACCCGATGTTCGTTGCCCATGTGCGCAAAGCTGCCAGCGTCAACCGCCCCGTGTTGCTGATCTGCCGCTCCGGTCGCCGCTCTGCTGATGCTGGTTTGGCATTGGAAAATGCTGGCCTGAAAGACATCTACAACATCGAACACGGCTTCGAGGGTGACCTTGACGATAGCCATCATCGCAATTCACACAACGGCTGGCGTTACGACGGCCTGCCTTGGGCGCAGACCTAATCAACACAACCTCCGCCGATGCAAGCATGATTTGCATCCCTCTCCCATCGGGGGAGGAGGCGAGGGTGGGGTGATCCCCCAACTGCTGAGTAACGCTTCACCAAGCCCTCATCCAAGACAGCGTCGAATCCGAATAAAAGCGTTGCCATCCAATTTGTCAATGTCTCATCCGATGCCCGATTGTTCAAAGTGAGCCGCCAGCTGATTGAAGCTTATCTAGGCGCGGGATAGTGACAGCTTGTGGGAAAGGGATGAGCTATGACTTGAGAGGGGGGAGGACTCAAATTCGGCCATACCGGCCTATCATTCCAAGCCGGGCTGAATTGAGCTAGCAGGTCTGTTTTACGGCATGCTGTTAGCACGATGCTATAGCTGCTGCGGTTAAGGGTTGTCAGATGTCAGCCCGAGCGCGCAGCCCGACAGAATGCAGCAGCCCGTTCTGGGCTGACGTCTGGCAACCGCTCCAAGGAGGAAACCGCGTGAGTTACTGATGCACGTTGATCAG
>JAQUAI010000012.1 GCA_028687335.1 Gallionella sp. | reverse complement strand
TCAGCAAGAAATGGACGATGCCGATACGAGATTGGAAGGCAGCACTAAATCGGTTTACTATCCAATTCGAAGATAGGATGCCGCAGCAGTAGAGAAACCCCGTTTACACAAAATTCCGGACACCCCCCGGTATTCTGCGTAAAGGTGTCTCATTGGATTATTCTCAGGTTGACCGCTATAGCCGAGCTGCTGTCGATGGATACCCTGACTGGAATACCTCTCCCGCTACTTTGTCGCCCTTCGCCCCCCCTCTATTGCACACAACGGTTCGCTGGCCTTGCTTGCTGGGCAACTAAGTTTTGCACTAGACGGCTCAATTCGGCGGTGCCATTTGTACCTTGTTTGCAACCGCAGAATGCAAATAGCCTTAACTTCAACCAAACAACCCGTCGCGCAAGAATGCCTTGTAACTTTTCATGATTGGCTTGGGAATAGCGGCCTCGGCTTGAATGCGCAGCAGATGGATGCGCTCCCGAATCTCGTCCGTAGGCTGAGTGCGCATCAGGTGGATCGCCTCATGCACCTCACTGCCGAACAAGGGCGTGGGAATGTTGAAGACAACATCATAGATCGCCAATATGGCGGCCATCTCGCCCGGCAGCATCTTGCATTTATTGTCCAGAATCTTTAGCACCACCGTGGTGGTGCAGTCCACCTGCTCCGCATTGAAACCGACCTCAAGCGCCCATTGCGCGGCAGGATAGTCTGCGGCTGCGCGGGGCTTCATGGCTGACTCTCCGACCAGCGTTCCGAGCGAAACGCTGCGGCGATTGCCAGCGCATGCGCCTCTTGCAAGCTGTCGCCGCTGAATTCAGCTTCATCAATATCGGCGCAGGCTTGCAGTGCGACATGCAGCAACTCGGCCTTGGGATATTCCTTCCCTTCCAATCCGGGATAGGCGCGGTAGTCGCAGGCGCACAGCAACAGCAATTGCTCGAAGCGAGCCGTATCGGCGAAAGCGCCCAATCGTTGCAACATGGCCGCCACTGGACCGGCGCGCACTTCTGTCACGCGATGCACGCGTTCGCATTCGGCCAGTGCCAGCAGCGCCAGATCGCGGCAATCTTGTGTTACGCCGAAACGCGCGCAGATTTGTTCGATGCGCGGACGTCCGCGTTCGATATGGCGATAGTGCACCGGCAAGTGTTCGGGCGGTGAGTCGGATTTGCCAACGTTCATCACCAGTGCCGCAAAGCGCACCGACAGCGGAGCATGGCAACGCGCCGTTTCGTCCAGCACACGCAGCAGATGGCACCCGATGTCAACTTGCTGTGGATCATTGGCGATTTGTTGCACACCGAACAAAGCGGCCACCTCGGGCAACACCGCAGCCAGCGCGCCGCAATTGTGCAGAGCGCTGAACATGCGGGACGGCGTCTCGGCCATCAGTCCGGTAAGCAACTCATGCCATGCCGCAGCGGGCGACAAATCGCGCAGCACCCCGGCACTCACTTGCAGCAACATCAAGCCCTGAGTCTCTTCATCCAACTCCCTACCCTGACTCGCCGCCAGCGCAGCTATGCGCAATATGCCCAGATCGGGATGAAGTTGCAGCGGCATCAGTTGACTCAGTTTTTCGCTCATTATCTTTGCGGTTGGACAGCAGAGCTCTAGCAGATGCAAATTGAATGCCAGCGGTTCGTCCAATGCGACCAAATCAGAATGCTTCGAAATTTGTCTTATGGGCTGAGCAGAACGGGCATTTTCGTCCCGCTAGAAGTGAGTGATGAGTAGCCGCTGGCGCGCATTATTTCTTGGTACTCTAATAGCAAAAGCCCCTAATAAAAGGGGCTTTCGTATAGCTTTAACTTAGATCGTCTTTACACTTCAAAGACCTCGAAACTCTCAGAAGGGAATGTCGTCGTCAAAGTTATCAAAGTTGCTTTTAGCTGCCGGAGCCGGACGAGCCGAAGGCGCACTGGCTGGTGCGGAGCGTGACGGGGCTGATTGATTTTCCACGACTTCAAAGCTTCCCGCACCACCACTAGCCTTACCGCCCAGCATCTGCATCTCGTTGACGATGATTTCGGTGGTGTAGCGATCTTTGCCGGTTTCTTTGTCCTGCCATTTACGTGTTTGGATACGGCCTTCGACAAAAATCTGCGAGCCTTTTTTGAGGTATTCGCCAGCGACTTCGGCCTGACGACGGTAGAACACGAGGTTATGCCACTCGGTACGTTCCTGTTTTTCACCAGACTTGTCTTTCCACGTCTCGGAAGTTGCCAGCGTCACATTGGCCACGGCCTCGCCATTAGGCATATAACGCATCTCAGGGTCTTTACCCAAACGTCCCACCAAAATCACTTTATTTACCGACATGTCATGCCCCTTTCACTAGATTCTCAACAGCGGTCTCATCGAACCCGCCCATTTCTACCTTGAGGCAGGCGATTTGTTCGCCTCCCACGACCAGCACTTCGCGCACACCGCGCAATTGTGCCAGAGACTGCTGTAGCGCGCTCGCGGCCACGTCATCCATTTCCGGCAGATGATACATTTTAGTCATTAGCGCCTGCGGTGCCTGCATAGACGATGCTACCGCGAGCCACAGCAGCAACATACCTACGGCAAAAATCAATACCGCATCGCCACCAAAAAATTGCATCAGTAAGCCACCCATGGCCGAGCCGAAGAATGCTCCAAAAAATTGCACGCTACTAAACACGCCCATCGCGGTGCCCTTGGCGGCCAGTGGTGCAATCTTGCTGACGATGGATGGCTGCGTTGCCTCCAGCACGTTGAACGCGGTGAAAAATACTAGCAGCGAGATTGCAACACCCCATACGCTATTCTGCATAAACAGGATGCCCAGTTGCGCGACAGCAGCTAACCCGATGCAGAACATGAAGACTTGCTTCAGCTTGGCTTTTTTCTCGGCGATGATGATGGGCGGCACCATGAGGATGAAGGCGATTAACATCACCGGCAGATACACCTGCCACTGGTGCTGCGCATCCAACCCGTCGGCACGCAAGATGAACGGCACTTGCATGAATACCGACATCAGGATGGCGTGCAAAGTGAATACGCCGAAATCCATGCGCAGCAGGTCTTTGTTGCGCAACACTTCGGCCAGCTTGCTGGTGTTAGCCTCGGTATCGGAGTGAAAGCGTGTGATGCGCGGATTGGGAATAAACCACAACACCAGCGCGATAGAAACAAAAGCCAGCACACCCGTCAGCGTGAAGATGCCTGACATGCCGATGTGTTTATAGAGAATAGGTGATAGCACCATTGAGACTGAAAATGTCACGCCGATGGTCATGCCGATCATCGCCATCGCCTTGGTGCGATGCTCTTCGCGCGTGAGGTCGGCGGTCAACGCCATCACCGCTGCATTGATCGCTCCCGCGCCCTGAATCACACGCCCAGCGATAATCCAGTAGATGTCGTCCGCTGTGGCGGCAATAAAACTGCCCGCCGCGAACAACAGCAGCCCGATGATGATGATCGGTTTGCGCCCGTAACGATCCGACAACCATCCGGCTGGAATCTGCAAAATTGCCTGCGTCAGACCATATGCCCCCAGCGCGACACCAATAAGGAAGTGGCTTTCCCCGCCCGGCAAATCTTCGGCATACAAAGCAAAGATCGGCAGGATGATGAACAAGCCCAGCATGCGCAGGCCATAGATGCTCGCCAAGCCAATGCTGGCGCGGCGTTCGAAGGGTGTCATGGAAGAGTCTAAGGCGGACATTAAGCTGCGGGTGGTAAATTCTGGAAGGGGCGTATCTTAACAGGTCGGCTAAAAGCCCGACAGTAATTGCCCTTCAGTAGGGAGTAAATCGCAAGTTGGGAAAGCCTCCGTTTTCGCGTATATTGGTGAGTCGTTTTTCGGACTCTTTGCTCCACATGGAATACATCAAAATACGCGGCGCTCGCACACATAACCTGAAGAATATCGACATCGATTTACCCCGAAACAAGCTGGTGGTTATTACTGGTTTGTCCGGCTCTGGTAAATCTTCTCTCGCGTTCGATACGCTTTATGCCGAGGGGCAGCGACGCTATGTGGAGTCGCTCTCGGCTTATGCGCGCCAGTTTTTGCAGTTGATGGAAAAGCCGGATGTGGACTTGATCGAGGGCCTATCTCCCGCCATTGCGATTGAGCAAAAAGCAACGTCGCATAATCCACGTTCAACGGTGGGCACGGTGACGGAGATTCACGATTATCTGCGTCTGCTGTTTGCCCGCGCGGGTGATCCTTATTGTCCCGAGCATGACATTGTGCTGCGCGCGCAATCGGTGGGGCAGATGGTGGATCATGTGCTGGCTTTGCCGCAGGAATCGCGAGTGATGATTCTTTCCCCCGTGGTGGTTGAGCGCAAGGGCGAGCAGTTGGATTTGTTTGATGATTTGCGTGCTCAAGGGTTTGTGCGCTTGCGTGTGAACGGCAAAGTAGTGGAGATGGACAACCTGCCGACACTGGCGAAGAACAAGAAACACACCATTGAGATTGTGGTGGATAGATTGAAGGTTTCTGCCGATAGCAAGCAACGGCTGGCAGAATCGTTCGAGACGGCATTACGCCACGCTGATGGCCGCGCGCTGGCAGTGGAGATGGATACAGGCAAGGAGCATTTGTTCTCAGCCAAGTTTGCTTGTCCAGTATGTAACTACTCGCTGCAAGAGTTGGAGCCGCGTTTATTTTCGTTTAATAGTCCGATGGGCGCGTGTCCGAAGTGCGACGGGCTGGGCAATATCAATTTCTTCGATCCGAAACGCATTGTCGCGTTGCCTTCACTATCACTGAGCAGTGGTGCCATCAAGGGCTGGGATAGACGCAACCAATTTTATTATCAGATGCTGGACAGTCTCGCCAAATATTATGGCTTTGACCTTGAGCAGTCGTTTGAAAGCTTGCCGCAGGATATTCAGCAGATTGTGCTGTACGGTAGCGGTAAAGAGGAGATTCCTTTCCAATACTTGAATGAGCGCGGCAAATTTACCGCGCGCGAGCATGCCTTTGAGGGCATCGTCAATAATCTGGAGCGACGCTATAAGGAAACCGATTCGCCGACTGTACGCGAGGAGCTGGCGAAGTTTCTCAACAACTGCCTGTGCCCGGATTGCAAAGGCACCCGTCTGCGTTTGGAAGCTCGCAATGTGCGAATCGCGGAGCGCACCATTTATGAACTCAGTGCACTACCGTTGAAGCAGGCACTAACTTTTTTCCGTGGGGTGAGTTTGCCTGGCAACAAGCAGGCTATCGCGGAAAAAATCGTGCAGGAAATTGCCAGTCGGCTAACTTTCCTCAATAACGTCGGGCTCGATTACTTGTCGCTGGAGCGCTCGGCAGAAACGCTCTCGGGCGGTGAAGCGCAACGCATACGGCTGGCATCGCAGATCGGCTCCGGTTTAACAGGCGTGATGTATGTGCTGGACGAGCCATCCATCGGCTTGCATCAGCGTGACAATGACCGTTTGCTGGATACGTTGCGGCGTTTGCGCGATATGGGTAATAGCGTGATCGTGGTGGAGCATGACGAGGATGCCATTCGCACGGCAGATTATGTGGTCGATATGGGCCCCGGCGCAGGCGAGCACGGCGGCATGATCGTTTCGCAAGGCACGCCGAATGAAGTGTGCGCAGACCCGCAATCGTTAACTGGCGATTATTTGTCGGGACGTCGCAGCATTCCCCTGCCTGAAAAATTTAACAAGCCCGATCCCAAGCGAAAACTCAAGATCATCGGTGCCAGTGGCAATAATTTGAAGAACGTAACGCTCGATTTACCGGTCGGCTTGCTGGTGTGCGTGAGCGGCGTTTCCGGCTCGGGTAAGTCCACACTTATTAACGACACTTTGTATCACGCCGTTTCTCAGCATCTCTACGGTAGTAGTGCCGAACCTGCACCGTATGCCGAAATTCAGGGTCTGGAATTTTTCGACAAGGTTATTAATGTCGATCAGTCGCCTATTGGCCGCACGCCTCGTTCGAACCCAGCAACTTACACCGGCTTGTTTACCCCGATACGAGAATTGTTTGCCGGTGTGCCTGGCTCGCGTGAACGCGGCTACGGCCCGGGGCGTTTCTCATTCAACGTCAAGGGGGGGCGCTGCGAATCATGCCAAGGCGACGGTGTTATCAAGGTGGAGATGCACTTTTTGCCAGATGTTTATGTCCCCTGCGATGTCTGCCACGGTCATCGCTACAATCGCGAAACGCTGGAAGTGCAGTACAAAGGTAAGAATATTCACCAGATTCTGGAAATGACTGTTGAGCAGGCGCGTGAATTTTTTGCGCCAGTACCAATCATTGCGCGCAAGCTTCAAACGCTGTTGGATGTTGGACTGGGTTACATCACGTTAGGACAAAGTGCCACCACCTTATCCGGCGGTGAGGCACAACGCGTGAAGTTGTCGCTGGAATTATCTAAACGGGATACGGGGCGGACGCTTTACATTCTAGATGAGCCAACCACAGGGCTGCACTTCCACGATATTGCGCTCTTACTTAAGGTAATTCACAAGCTGCGCGATCAGGGCAACACGGTGGTGGTTATCGAACATAATCTTGACGTCATCAAAACTGCCGATTGGGTTATTGATCTGGGACCTGAGGGCGGGGAAGGCGGTGGCCGCATCGTCGCGCAAGGCTCCCCGAGGGACATCATCAACAATCCTGAAAGCGTTACCGCGCCCTATTTGAAACCGCTGCTTGACCGTTAAGTCATCGGGCAGCTAAGCCTCTTTCGTCAAACACGCCTTCGAATAAAACAGAGCTCAAATAGCGCTCGCCCGAATCCGGCAAGATCACAACAATAATTTTGCCGGCGTTCTCGGGACGTTTAGCTTGACGCACTGCGGCGGCCACTGCCGCACCGCAAGAGATACCTGCAAGGATACCTTCCTCCAGCGCCAGTCTGCGTGCGTAAAGCACAGCCTCATCGTTACTAACTTGTTCGATCTCGTCGATCAAGGATAAATCTAGCGTATCGGGCACAAAGCCTGCGCCGATACCTTGAATTTTATGCGGTGCCGGTTGAATATCTACCCCGCTACGATATTGCGTGAGCACAGGACTAGCTTCCGGCTCTACCGCGACTGAACGGATATTTTTTCCTTGGGTTTTCTTCAAGTAGCGAGTCACGCCGGTAATTGTGCCACCTGTTCCTACGCCCGCCACAAATACATCAACACGCCCATCGGTATCATTCCAAATTTCTGGGCCTGTAGTGGCCTCATGGATGGCTGGGTTAGCGGGGTTTTTGAATTGCTGCAACAACACGACATTGGCATCCTCAGCCGCCATTTCCTCGGCTTTGGCAATTGCTCCGCTCATCCCTTTTGCACCTTCGGTCAGCACCAGCTCAGCACCAAACGCAAGGAGTAACTTACGTCTTTCTATACTCATCGTTTCCGGCATAGTCAGTGTCAGCGGGATACCGCGCGCGGCACAGACAAAAGCCAGCGCAATACCGGTATTTCCGCTGGTTGGTTCTACGATACGCTTTCCCGCTGTCAAAACTCCACGCTTTTGCGCATCGTCAATCATCGCCGCACCGATACGGCACTTAACCGAATAAGCGGGATTACGACCCTCGATTTTGGCCAATACGATTGCCGCCGCACCGTCAGTGACTCGGTTGAGCTGAACCAAAGGTGTGCGCCCTATTGATTGGGAATTGTCGGTAAACCAGTTGGCCATTATTTCCTCCGTCCAAAAAGACGAAAAGCCGGACAAGTCCGGCTTTTCATTCAAGCATCCAGCGCTAACGCTTACTCTGCGTCAACTGCAACAGCTTCAGCTGGACGATCCATCAGTTCAACCAGTGCCATCGGAGCATTGTCGCCCTGACGGAAACCGAACTTCAGAACGCGCAGGTAACCACCGTTGCGGGCTGCATAACGCGGGCCCAGTTCGTCAAACAACTTGACCACCATTTCGCGGTCACGCAGGCGAGCAAATGCCAAGCGACGATTCGCCAAACTTGGGTTTTTACCCAAAGTCAGGATAGGCTCTGCAACACGGCGCAGTTCCTTAGCCTTAGGCAGAGTGGTCTTGATGACTTCGTGACGCAACAAAGACACGGTCATGTTGCGAAACATTGCCAGACGGTGACTGCTGGTACGGTTGAGTTTTCTTAATCCTAGACGGTGACGCATTTTTTGCCTCTCTTGTTAATGGCGTGCCGCTTAAGCGGTAGCAACAGGCCAGTTTTCCAGCTTCATACCCAGCGACAAGTCATGCTCGGCAAGAATCTGTTTAATTTCATTCAAAGACTTGCGACCCAAGTTAGGGGTGCGCAACAAATCGTTTTCGGTGTACTGAACCAGATCGCCGATGTACTGGATACTTTGTGCCTTGAGGCAGTTAGAAGAACGTGGTGTCAGTTCCAGATCGTCCACCGGACGCAACAGGATCGGATCAACCTTAGGAGCAACAACCTTCTCAACCACAGGCTCGGTACTTTCCAGCGCGGCAAATACCGAGAACTGGTCAACCAAAATACGAGCCGAGTTGCGAATAGCTTGCTCTGGATCAATCGCACCATTGGTTTCGATCTGCATGACCAGCTTATCCAAGTCGGTACGCTGCTCAACACGCGCACTTTCTACAGCATAGCTAACACGACTAACTGGGCTGAAAGATGCATCCAGTGCGATGTGTCCAACTGCACGGGTTTCGTTTGGTACTTGACGCGAAATTGCAGAAACGTAGCCGCGACCTTGCTCAACCTTGATTTGCATATCCAGCTTGCCGCCTGCTGTCAGATGCGCAATCACGTGATCGGGATTCAGAATTTCAACATCGGCATTGCCCGAAATATCGGCGGCTGTAACTACACCAGCACCTTCTTTTTTCAGGCTCAGCACAACTTCTTGTTGATTGTGCAGACGCATTACAACGCCCTTCAAGTTCAGCACCACATCAACAACGTCTTCTTGCACGCCATCAATGGTTGCGTATTCATGCAGCACGCCCGCAATCTTCACTTCGGTTGGCGCAGCACCCTGCATCGAAGACAGCAAGATACGACGCAAAGCATTACCCAAGGTGTGTCCGTAGCCGCGCTCAAACGGCTCCATCACCACCTTAGCTTGCGTGGGGGAGATCCTTTGCACATCGATAATACGAGGCTTCAAAAATTCATTTTTGGACATAAGCTACTCCGCGTGGATTACTTGGAATACAACTCAACCACGAGATGCTCGTTGATGGTTGCAGGCAATTCGGAACGTTGTGGCAATGCCTTGAACGTACCCTTCAGAGCCTTGGTGTCCATATCGAGCCATTCCGGGAAGCCGCGTTGTTCGGCGGCAGCAATCGCAGCCTTAACACGCAGTTGCGCTTTGGACTTTTCCGCCACTTCAACCACATCACCTGGACGCAATTGATAAGAAGGAATATTCACGCGCTTGCCGTTAACAGTAATGCCGTTGTGACGGACTACTTGACGAGCCTCGGCACGCGACGCGCCAAAGCCCATACGGTAAGAAACGTTGTCCAAGCGGGACTCCAGCACTTGCAGCAGGTTTTCACCGGTAATGCCGCGCTGATTTTCAGCTTGTTTGTAAGTCAGGCGGAATTGCTTTTCCAGAACGCCGTAGATACGACGAACTTTTTGCTTTTCACGCAACTGACCACCGTATTCAGACAGACGTGTGTTTTTCTTCTGGCCATGCTGACCAGGAGGATACGCACGGCGCTCAACAGCACACTTGTCGGTGAAGCATTTTTCAGCTTTCAGAAACAGCTTCTCGCCTTCACGGCGGCACTGACGGCACTTTGCATCAAGATTTCTAGCCAAGATCGACTCCCAAAAATATTAAATACGACGCTTTTTAGGCGGACGGCAACCGTTGTGCGGCACCGGAGTAATATCGGAAATGCTGGTGATCTTGAAACCCGCAGCATTTAATGCACGCACAGCTGACTCGCGACCGGGGCCGGGTCCTTTGATACGCACTTCAAGATTTTTCACGCCACATTCAACGGCAGACTTACCCACGACTTCTGCCGCAACTTGAGCAGCAAACGGGGTACTCTTACGAGAGCCCTTGAAGCCCTGAGCACCGGACGTGGACCATGCCAATGTGTTGCCTTGGCGATCCGTGATCGTCACGATGGTATTGTTGAACGACGCATGAACGTGAGCGATGCCTTCGGCAACGTTCTTTTTGACTTTCTTGCGCACTTTCGTGCTTGGCTTAGCCATAATCTATTCCTTTAAAGCGTTATAGCAAATTACTTCTTCGCGCCGGCGATCGCCTTGCGCGGGCCCTTACGGGTACGTGCATTGGTGCGAGTACGCTGACCACGGCATGGCAGACCACGACGATGACGAACGCCACGATAGCAACCCAGATCCATCAATCGCTTGATGCTCATCGTTACTTCACGACGCAGATCACCTTCAACGGTGAACTTGGCGACTTCTTCACGCAGTCTTTCGACTTCCGCGTCGGTCAAGTCCTTCATTTTGGTTGCGCTGTTAATCTTCGCCGCAACACAAATGCTCTGCGAGCGAGTACGTCCGATGCCATAGATTGCAGTCAAAGCAATCACAGCGTGTTGATGGTTGGGGATGTTGACCCCTGCAATACGTGCCATGCAGCTACCCTATATTTTGAAAAACGCGAATTATACTACTGAAAGAGAATTTCTCTCAATCAGCCCTGACGTTGCTTGTGTCGCGGCTCGGTGCAAATTACACGCACAGTGCGGTTGCGACGGATGATCTTACAATTGCGGCAAATCTTCTTTACGGATGCTTGGACTCTCATTTTGCTTCTCCTTACTTCGTTCTCATTCGATTACTTTGCACGGAACACGATGCGCGCCCTGCTCAGATCATAAGGTGTCAACTCAACTGTAACCTTATCTCCCGGCAGAATTCGTATGTAGTGCATACGCATCTTGCCAGAAATATGACCTAGCACCGAGTGCCCGTTTTCCAACTTGATTCTGAAAGTCGCATTAGGCAGCGACTCTTCAATCTCGCCCTGCATCTGAATTACATCTTCTTTAGCCATCAGCGTGTTACACCACTCTTGAAGTTGGCCTTTTTCAGCAAATTCTCATACTGGTGGGTCATCAAGTAAGACTGCACTTGCGCCATAAAATCCATGGTGACCACAACCAAAATCAGCAACGATGTACCACCGAAGTAGAACGGCACATTCCACTGAACTACGAGGAACTCCGGCAACAAGCACACTAGGGAGATATACACGGCACCAACCATAGTCAGGCGCAACATAATTTTCTCAACGTAGCGGGCTGTTTGATCCCCGGGACGAATCCCCGGCAGGAACGCGCCACTTTTCTTCAAATTCTCAGCGGTTTCTTTAGGACTAAATACCAGCGCCGTGTAGAAAAAGCAGAAGAACACAATCGCTGCCGCATAAAACATTACATAAATCGGCTGTCCGGGAGAAAGCTTGTCACTTACATCTTTCAACCAAGTCATGCCCGAACCGGTACCAAACCAACCCGCAAGTGTTGCAGGAAACAAAATAATGCTCGATGCAAAAATAGGAGGGATAACACCTGCCATATTCAGCTTCAACGGTAAATGCGAAGTCTGCCCACCGTACACCTTGTTACCAACCTGACGCTTTGCGTAGTTAACCAATATCTTCCGCTGCCCGCGCTCAACAAAAACAACAAGGGCCGTCACTGCAATCGCCAACACAAACAACAGTAAAACTAGCGGAATCGAAAAGGCACCCGTTCTAACCAGCTCCAGCGTGCTGCCGATTGCACTCGGCAATCCAGCTGCGATACCGGCGAAAATAATCAGCGAAATACCATTTCCTAAACCACGCTCGGTAATCTGTTCACCCAGCCACATCAAAAACATAGTTCCAGTGACCAGCGTAATGACTGTCGTCAACTGAAACATCACACCAGGATTAATAACTAAACCCGGTTGAGACTGCAATGCGACTGCGATACCGAAGGCTTGAAAAATCGCAAGTCCCAAGGTGCCATAACGCGTGTACTGAGTAATCTTGCGTCGTCCAGCCTCGCCTTCTTTTTTCAACTGCTCAAGATGCGGCACAGCAATTGCTGCCAACTGCATAATGATCGATGCTGAAATGTACGGCATGATCCCGAGGGCGAAGATCGTAAAACGCTCTAACGCACCTCCGGAAAACATATTGAACATACCCAAAATCCCGTTTTTCTGGGACTTAAATAGGTCTGCCAGCACGGTTGGATCAATGCCTGGTACGGGAATATGCGCCCCAATACGAAACACCACCAACGCCCCAAGCAGGAACCACAAGCGGCGACTCAAATCACCATACTTATTCTTGCTTACCGCACTTACCGAACTCACGAATCAGCCTTACTCAGCAATGCTGCCGCCAGCTGCCTCAACGGCAGCACGCGCACCTTTGGTGACCAACAACCCTTGCAGCTTAACTGCACGAGTCAGTTCGCCACACAAAATCACTTTTGCAGACAAAGCATTCGCATGAATCACGCCACTTTGCTTCAAAGCCAACAGATCGACAGTGTCAACCGGCAACTTTTGCAGATCGGACAACCGCACTTGCGCTGTGTCATCACGAGTCAAAGAAACGAAACCACGCTTAGGCAGACGACGCTGCAAAGGCATCTGACCGCCCTCAAAACCAACCTTATGGAAGCCGCCAGCGCGAGACTTTTGACCTTTATGACCGCGACCCGCAGTCTTTCCTAAGCCGGAACCGATGCCGCGACCTACGCGACGCTTGGCGTGTTTTGCACCGCTAGCAGGTTGAATATTATTCAGTTCCATTTTTATGCCTCACACTTAACCAAGTAAAAAACCTTGTTGATCATGCCGCGCACACAGGGTGTATCTTCCAATTGGACGGTGTGATTGATACGACGCAGGCCCAAACCGCGAATCGTGTCGCGATGAGATTTCTTTGTGCCGATCAGGCTTTTGACCTGTGTCACTTTAATTGTTTTGGTTTGTGTCATGACTTACCCCAGAATCTCTTCGATGTTCTTACCACGTTTAGCGGCAATTTCAGAAGGCGAATTCAATGCCTTCAGGCCGTTCAATGTGGCGCGAACCACGTTGTACGGGTTGCTGGAACCAATACACTTGGCCAACACATCACGCACACCCACTGCTTCGAACACTGCACGCATCGCGCCACCCGCAATAATGCCGGTACCTTCGGAAGCTGGTTGCATCAGCACTTTCGCTGCGCCGTGTTTACCAATAACCGTATGATGCAATGTGCCATTCTTCAAACTAACTTTGACCAAGTTGCGACGCGCTTCATCCATCGCTTTTTGTACTGCAACCGGGACTTCTTTGGACTTGCCTTTGCCCATCGCGACGCGACCATCACCATCACCAACCACGGTCAAGGCAGCAAAACCCATGATTCGACCACCCTTAACAACTTTGGTGACGCGATTCACGGAGATCATCTTTTCGATCAGACCATCATCGCGCTCTTCTGCCTTCTGATTCCTTGCTTGCGGCTTTGCCATCTCTTAACTCCAATTAGAACTGCAGACCGTGTTCACGCGCAGCATCTGCCAGCGCCTTAACACGACCATGATAACGATTACCCGAGCGGTCAAATGCCACTTCGGTAATGCCTGCACTCTTGGCTTTCTCAGCGATTCGCTTGCCAACGATAGCCGCCGCCGCAGTGTTTCCACCATTAGCGATATCCTTGCGAACATCCGCCTCCAGCGAGGACGCACTAGCCAAAATCTTACTGCCGCAGGCAGAAATAACCTGTGCGTAAATATGCAGATTGGTACGATTGATGGCCAAACGTACTACCTTTTTCTCAGCGATACGAGCACGGGTTTTGCGGGCTCTGCGCTGACGGGACTCTTTCTTGTTAAACATATCCGCCTCAGTTATTTCTTCTTGGTTTCTTTCAGGGTCACCACTTCATCGCTATAACGTACGCCTTTGCCCTTATATGGCTCCGGTTCACGGAATGCGCGAATTTCTGCAGCTACCTGACCAACGCGCTGTTTATCAGCGCCCTTCAAAACGATTTCAGTTTGCGTCGGTGTCTCAACCTTAATACCCTCTGGCATCTTGTACGAAACAGGATGCGAGAAGCCGAGCGATAGATTTAAGGTATCACCAGCAGCCTGAGCACGATAACCAACGCCAACCAGCGTCAGCTTGCGCTCGAAACCTTTAGTCACCCCCACAACCATATTCGCCAACAGAGCACGAAGCGTCCCAGACATTGCATGAGACTGTTTTGTCTCCAACAATGCTTTGCACAACAGGGCATCCCCTTCACGCTCAACTGCAACATCAGCAGAAAGAGGCTGAGTTAAAGAACCCATCGGGCCCTTGACAGTAACTCCACCTGCAACCAACGTAACCTCAACACCGCTAGGCACGACGACCGGATTTTTAGCAACTCTAGACATATTCGCTCCTTATTATGCGACGACGCACAATACTTCGCCGCCAATACCACTGGCGCGAGCCTTGCGATCCGTCATCAAACCTTTAGGAGTCGAAACGATAGCGATACCAAGACCGTTCATCACCTTAGGAATATCGCTTGCACCCTTGTAGATACGCAATCCAGGGCGACTAATGCGCTGAATCTTCTCAATCACAGGGCGACCACTGAAATACTTCAGACCAATTTCAAGCGTAGCCTTGCCACCGTCACCAGCAACAACACTATAACCATCAACATAGCCTTCATCTTTTAATACTTCGGCAATCGCCACCTTCAGCTTGGAAGAAGGCATCACGACCGAGTTTTTTTCTGCAAGCTGCGCATTGCGAATGCGAGTCAGCATGTCAGAGATCGGATCACTCATACTCATTATTTACACTCCTACCAGCTTGCCTTGACGATACCCGGGATTTCACCGCGCATCGCATACTCACGAACCTTAATACGACCCAATCCAAACTTACGGAAAGTGCCACGTGGACGACCTGTCAGCGCACAGCGATTACGCAGTCGCACCGGACTGGAATCACGAGGCAACGCCTGAAACTTAGCGCGAGCCGCAGAACGCTCTTCATCACTCAACTTAACGTTGTTAATGATCGCCAACAATGCCGCACGCTTAGGTGCAAATTTCGCAACCATGTCACGGCGTTTTTGCTCACGATTGATCAGTGCTATCTTTGCCATTCCTAATCCCTCACTTCTTCAATGGAAGCTTGAAGGCCAGCAACAACGCTTTGGCCTCTTCATCTGTCTTAGCTGTTGTCGTGATTGTGATATTCATACCACGCACCGCATCAACCTTTTCATACTCGATCTCAGGGAAAATAATCTGCTCCTTGACACCCATATTGTAGTTACCGCGACCATCAAAAGACTTACCCGAGATACCACGGAAGTCACGAATACGAGGAATCGCAACAGCAATCAGACGATCCAGAAACTCATACATACGTTCTTTGCGCAAAGTCACTTTGCAACCAACCGGATAACCCTCGCGAATCTTAAAGCCCGCAATAGATTTCTTCGACAAGGTAACAATCGGCTTCTGACCTGCAATTTTCTGCATATCACCTACCGCAAACTCCATGACTTTTTTATCAGCAACCGCCTCACCCACACCCATATTCAGTGTGATTTTCTCGATGCGCGGCACTTCCATCACAGACTTGTAACCAAACTGCACCATAAGGTCTTTACTCACCTTATCTTTGTAAAACTCATACAAACGAGCCATTCCAATACCCCTTAAGCGTCAACCTGTTCGCCACTAGACTTGAATACACGCACCTTGCGCCCATCCTCAAGCGTCTTGATGCCAACCCGATCAGCTTTCTTCGATGCCGCATTGAAGACCGCAACATTGGAAATATGTAGAGGCAATTCCTTCTCCACAATCCCGCCCGTCAAACCCTTCACCGGATTAGGCTTTTGATGTTTCTTAACCTTATTGATACCCGCGACCAAGAGATAGTCACCCATCACTTGCAGCACACTTCCGCGACTACCTTTATCTTTACCGGCGATGACGATTACATCGTCATTTTTCTTAATTTTGCGCATGATTATCCTTAATCCCAGCTCTTTGCTTACAAAACTTCCGGCGCAAGAGAGACGATTTTCATGAATTTCTCGGTACGCAACTCACGCGTAACGGGCCCAAAAATACGGGTGCCGATAGGCTCAAGTTTGGCATTCAAAAGAACTGCCGCATTACCATCGAACTTAACCAGAGAACCATCGCTACGACGAACGCCCTTAGCGGTACGCACAACAACCGCGTTATAAACTTCGCCTTTCTTTACACGGCCACGCGGAGCTGCATCACGAATGCTAACCTTGATGACATCACCAACCGACGCATAGCGGCGCTTGGAACCACCCAGCACCTTGATGCACATAACCGAACGTGCACCGGTATTGTCGGCCACATCTAAAACAGACTGCATTTGTATCATTTATTTATCTCCAACTTTTTCCGCATTCGCGGCCAGTTTTGGAACCCGTAAGGGTCAGGTCGCCGCGAACGGCGATGAAACGAAGCCGCGCATTATATGCAAATTTTGAAATGTTGCAAGCAGTTTATGCAGCAGCCTTCTCGATCAGCTTGGAAACGCGCCAGCTCTTGGTTTTAGCAAGAGGACGGCACTCTTCAATCTGTACCATATCGCCAGCATGGAACTCGTTTGCTTCATCATGCGCATGGTATTTTTTAGATACGCGCACAATTTTGCCCAACAAAGGATGCTTGACTTTACGTTCGACCAAAACTGTCACCGTTTTGTCCATTTTGTCACTCACAACGGTGCCGGTCAGGGTACGTTTGAGTTTGCTGCCAACAACTACATTTGTCTCGCTCATTTCTGAACACCTTTTTCTTTCATCACAGTCTTGACTCGCGCAATGTCGCGACGAACCTTGCGCAACTCACTGGTATTGTTCAGCTGCTGCGTCGCTACTTGCATGCGCAGACCGAATTGCGCCTTCGTCAACGATAACAGCTCTTGCTGCAGATCCGCATCGGACTTGGTTTTCAGTTCACTAGCCTTCATGTTATTCACCTACCTGTCTAACAACGAATGTGGTTGCAAGTGGCAACTTTGCAGATGCCAAACGGAACGCTTCGCGCGCCAACGTCTCATCTACACCATCCATCTCATACAACATCTTGCCAGGCTGAATCTCTGCGACGTAGTACTCAGGATTACCCTTACCATTACCCATACGAACTTCGGCTGGCTTCTTAGAGATTGGCTTATCTGGGAAAATGCGAATCCAGATACGACCACCACGCTTGATGTGACGAGTCATCGCACGACGAGCCGCCTCAATTTGTCGAGCGGTCAAACGACCACGAGCAACAGCCTTCAGGCCGAACTCACCGAAACTAACTTTGTTGCCGCGAGTTGCCAGACCGGTATTACGACCTTTCTGCTCCTTGCGATATTTTCTTCTAGCTGGCTGTAGCATGCTTTGCTCCCGATTTTCTTACTTTCTTTTCCGGCTCTGCGACTGAGGCAACCGCTGCATCCTGAGTTCCGACATCGCCCTTGAAAACCCACACCTTGACACCGATAATGCCGTAGGTTGTCTTAGCCTCTGAAGTACCGTAGTCGATATCAGCACGCAATGTGTGCAATGGCACGCGACCTTCGCGATACCACTCAGTACGCGCAATCTCAATCCCATTCAGACGACCCGAACTCATGATCTTGATACCTTGAGCGCCCAAGCGCATCGCGTTCTGCATCGCGCGCTTCATCGCACGACGGAACATGATACGTTTTTCCAATTGTGCGGTGATACTATCGGCAATCAACTGCGCATCCACTTCCGGCTTACGAACTTCTTCGATAGCCAGATCCACAGATTGCAACCCCATGCGCTTACGCAGCTCAGCACGCAACAGCTCAATATCTTCGCCCTTTTTACCGATCACCATACCAGGACGGGCTGTGTAGATGGTTACCTTTGCACTCTTTGCTGGACGCTCGATAACAACCTTGGATACACCTGCTGTCGCCAGCTTTTTCTTCAGGAATGCACGAATCTCAATATCTTTGAGCAACAATGCAGAGAAGTTTTCACTGCTTGCATACCATTTGGAATCCCAGTTTTTACGAACGCTCAACCGGAAACCGGTTGGATGAATTTTCTGTCCCATAATCTACCCTTAGCTCCCGACGCTGACCGTAATGTGGCATGTTTGCTTTTCGATGCGATTGCCACGACCCTTGGCGCGCGCACTGAAACGCTTGAGCGAAGACGCTTTGTCAACATAGATAGTCACAACCTTCAACTCATCAATATCGGCACCATCGTTATGCTCTGCATTGGCAATTGCGGAATCCAGCGCCTTTTTAATAATACCGGCACCTTTTTTCGGACTAAAAGCCAAGATGTTCAACGCTTGAGCAACCGGCAAACCACGAATCTGATCGGCAACCAGACGCCCCTTTTGCGCGGAGAGATGAATATTTTTTGCAACTGCTGTAGTTGTAGTCATCATGCCCCCTTATTTCTTAGCTGCTTTTTTATCAGCAGCATGACCTTTAAAGGTGCGCGTCAGGGAAAACTCACCCAGCTTGTGGCCCACCATGTTCTCAGATACGTACACCGGAATATGCTGCTTACCGTTGTGTACAGCGATTGTCAGCCCTACAAACTCAGGCAACACCGTAGAACGGCGAGACCATGTCTTCACAGGACGCTTGTCATTAGTTGCTCGTACCGTCTCAATTTTCTTGAGCAAGTGGGCATCAACAAATGGACCTTTTTTAATTGAACGTGCCATATTTACTTACCCCTTAAACCTGGAAGCGGCGGCGAACAATCATGCCGCTGGTGCGCTTGTTACGACGTGTGCGGAAGCCCTTAGCTGGCACACCCCACGGACTGACCGGATGACGACCAGCTGCAGTTTTACCTTCACCACCACCGTGCGGGTGATCAACTGGGTTCATTACCACACCACGAACGGTAGGACGAACACCACGCCAACGCATCGCACCAGCCTTACCAATTGAGCGCAGGCTGTGCTCAGAGTTACCCACTTCACCAAGCGTCGCCTTGCAATCAATGTGCACCTTGCGAATTTCGCCGGAACGCAAACGCAACTGCGCATAACTACCTTCGCGCGCCAATAACTGCACAGAAGTCCCCGCAGAACGAGCGAGCTGCGCCCCCTTGCCTGGCAACATTTCGATGCAATGAATGGTCGAGCCGACTGGAATATTGCGCAATGGCAACGCATTACCCGGCTTGATCGGAGCCTCAGAGCCGCTTACCAGCGTAGCTCCAGCAGACACGCCTTTTGGCGCGATGATGTAACGACGCTCACCATCGACGTAGCACAACAAGGCCAGATTTGCACTGCGATTCGGATCGTACTCAAGACGCTCAACAGTCGCAGGAATGCCATCTTTATTGCGCTTAAAGTCAACCAAGCGATAGTGCTGCTTGTGACCGCCACCCATGTGACGAGTCGTGATATGACCATTATTATTACGACCTGCTGTTTTGCTTTTCTTTTCGATAAGCGAGGCAATCGGCTTGCCCTTATGCAGATCAGGATTGACCACACGCAATACCGCGCGCTGGCCAGGAGTAGTTGGTTTTAGCTTAATCAGTGCCATGATGATTATCCTTGCTCACTTGCAGCAAAATTGATTTCTTGACCGGCAGCCAGACAGACATAGGCTTTTTTCCAGTTATTGCGGCGACCAACAAAACGACCGGTACGCTTAACTTTGCCTTTGACATTGATAACTTGCACGCTATCAACGCTAACCTTAAACATCATCTCAACCGCAGCCTTAATCTCAGGCTTAGTTGCATCAGGCACAACACGGAAAATCACCTGCTCATTAAGCTCTGCAACTTGAGTTGCTTTTTCAGAGATTTGCGGCCCGAGCAACACCTTCATCAAGCGCTCTTGACTAAATTGTTGGGTACTCATGCGAACATCTCCTCAATTTTAGCCACAGCATTACGCGTAACAATCACATTCGGAAAACGTACCAAACTAACTGGATCAGCTTGATTTGCTTCCAACACCAATACATTCGGCAGATTGCGCGAAGACAGATAGAGATTCTCATCCAAAGAGTCGGTGATAATCAGCAAGCGCCCATCCAAACCCAAACTTTTGATTTTTTGCGCCAACAGTTTTGTCTTAGGCGCATCAACCGTTAAGCTATCAACCACCATCAAGCGATTTTCACTAACAAGTTTGGACAAAATCGAGGCCAAACCAGCGCGATACATCTTGCGATTGACTTTTTGCGTGTAGTTTTCTTCGCCCGTATTCGGGAAAATCTTACCACCACCACGCCACAAAGGACTGGATGCCATACCCGCACGAGCACGACCTGTACCTTTTTGAGCAAATGGCTTACGAGTGGATTTAGCGATTTCGCTGCGACCTTTTTGCTTGCTGTTACCAGAACGAGCATTAGCCATATAAGCCGTCACCAGCTGATGCACCAGATCCTCGTTATATTCACGACCAAACAACTCATCGGACGCATTCAGGTTAGAGGTTGCCTGACCTTTGTCGTTAATGACTTTAAGTTCCATTACGCACCTGCCTTCACTGCGGGACGAACGATCACGCTACCGCCCTGCGCGCCAGGAACAGCACCCTTAACCAGCAACAGCTGGCGAGCAACATCTACGCGAACGATTTCGAGATTTTGAACGGTTTTTTGCACATCACCAAGATGACCAGTCATGCGCTTACCCGGGAAAACACGGCCAGGATCCTGCGCCATACCAATCGAACCGGGAACGTTATGAGACTTCGAGTTACCGTGCGTTGCACGCCCCGACTTGAAGTTATAACGCTTGATGGTGCCAGCATACCCCTTACCTTTGGAGGTACCTGTAACATCAACCAACTGACCCGCCTGAAAAATCTCAACACTAATAGTTGAGCCAGCTTGCAAACCAGCCAACTGCTCAGGGGATACTGTAAATTCCTTAAGTGCACTCCCCGCTTCCACACCCGCTTTAGCGTAGTGCCCTGCCGCTGCCTTTGTGACACGACCGGGACGACGAACACCGTGCGCAACTTGCACAGCGGTATAGCCATCAGTTTCAACGGATTTAACCTGAGTAACACGATTATTGGACACTTCCAGCACAGTTACCGGCAACGACGAACCGTCATCGGTAAATACGCGGGTCATGCCAATCTTGCGACCGACAAGTCCTAAGCTCATTTTAATTTCCTTTTGTTAAGGGGCTGACTTCAATTGGCCAACCGATCTTGATTTACTACCGAATACAACAATTACTGCAACTTAATTTCTACATCCACACCAGCCGGCAAATCCAACTTCATCAATGCATCCACTGTCTTATCAGTAGGATCCACGATATCCATCAAACGCAGATGAGTACGAATCTCAAATTGATCGCGCGAAGTTTTATTGACGTGCGGGGAACGCAACACATCGAATCGCTCAATCTTGGTAGGCAAAGGCACAGGGCCATTTACCACAGCGCCAGTACGCTTAGCTGTATCAACAATCTGCGCAGCCGATTGATCAATCAGGCGATAGTCAAACGCCTTTAGGCGAATGCGAATTTTTTGACTTTGCATAATCTTCTCTTGCATTTACGCGGCAATGCCGCTGGTTTAAAGAACGAAAACGCGTGGCCGCAGCCACGCGAGGGCGCGCATTGTATCTTTACTCGATAATCTTTGCAACCACACCCGCACCGACGGTACGACCGCCTTCACGAATCGCGAAGCGCAGACCTTCTTCCATCGCAATCGGGTTGATCAGGTTAACAGTGATGCTGACGTTGTCGCCTGGCATAACCATTTCTGTACCCGCTGGCAATTCAACTGCACCAGTTACGTCCGTTGTACGGAAGTAGAACTGAGGACGGTAGCCTTGGAAGAATGGAGTGTGACGACCACCTTCATCTTTGCCCAAGACGTAGATTTCAGCTGTGAATTTGGTGTGTGGCTTGATGGAGCCTGGCTTGCACAGTACTTGGCCGCGCTCAACTTCTTCACGCTTGGTGCCACGCAGCAGTACGCCAACGTTGTCACCTGCTTGACCTTGGTCGAGCAGTTTGCGGAACATTTCAACGCCGGTGCAGGTTGTCTTGAGGGTTGGTTTGATACCAACGATTTCCAACTCTTCACCCACTTTGACAATTCCACGCTCGATACGACCAGTTACAACGGTGCCGCGACCGGAGATGGAGAATACATCTTCTACTGGCATCAGGAAGGCACCATCGATGGCGCGCTCTGGCGTTGGGATGTAGCTGTCAAGTGCATCAGCCAAGCGGAAGATGGCAGGTTCGCCGATTTCGGATTGGTCGCCTTTGACTGCCAGCATTGCGGAGCCTTTGACGATAGGCACGTCATCGCCAGGGAAGTCGTACTTAGAGAGCAGTTCACGAACTTCCATTTCAACGAGTTCGAGCAGCTCTGCGTCGTCAACCATGTCGCATTTGTTCAGGAATACGACGATGTAGGGAACGCCAACTTGGCGAGCCAACAGGATGTGTTCGCGAGTTTGCGGCATGGGGCCGTCAGCAGCAGATACAACCAAGATTGCGCCGTCCATTTGCGCTGCGCCGGTGATCATGTTTTTAACATAGTCGGCGTGGCCTGGGCAGTCAACGTGTGCGTAGTGACGTGTCGCTGTCTCGTACTCAACGTGAGCAGTGTTGATGGTGATGCCGCGCGCCTTTTCTTCCGGTGCCGCGTCAATTTGGTCGTAAGCCTTGGCTTCACCACCAAATTTCTTGGACAGCACCATGGTGATCGCAGCTGTCAGGGTGGTCTTGCCGTGGTCAACGTGACCAATCGTGCCTACGTTTACGTGCGGTTTCGTACGTTCAAATTTGCTCTTTGCCATGATTAATCGCCTTTCAAATCAAAAATTATTTTTTATTCATGATCGCTTCAGCGACATTCTTCGGCGCTTCAGCATAGTGTTTAAATTCCATCGTGTAAGTCGCACGACCTTGTGTTGCAGAACGCAGGGATGTCGAGTAACCAAACATTTCAGACAATGGCACTTCAGCCTTGATGGACTTACCACCACCCGCCATGTCATCCATACCCTGCACCATGCCACGACGTGAAGAAAGATCGCCCATCACCGTACCGGCATAATCCTCTGGCGTCTCAACCTCAACCGCCATCATCGGCTCCAGCAACACTGGACTAGCCTTACGCATCCCATCCTTAAACGCCATCGAAGCAGCCATCTTAAAGGCGTTTTCGTTGGAGTCCACATCATGGTAAGAGCCATCGAACAAAGTTACCTTGACATCCACTACCGGGAAGCCCGCCAACACGCCACTCGGCAATGTTTCGCGCAAACCTTTTTCAACCGCAGGGATGTACTCACGAGGAACAGTACCACCCTTGATCGCATCAACAAACTCGAAGCCTTTACCAGCTTCATTCGGCTCCATCTTGATCCACACGTGACCGTATTGACCGCGACCGCCAGTTTGCTTGGCGTACTTACCTTCAATTTCAACTGGCTTGCGAATCGCCTCACGATAGGCAACTTGAGGCGCACCAACGTTTGCCTCAACGCCGAATTCACGCTTCATGCGATCAACCAGAATTTCAAGATGCAACTCACCCATACCAGACATAATCGTCTGACCCGACTCTTCATCGGTACGAATACGGAAAGAAGGATCCTCTGCCGCCAAGCGACCTAGCGCGATACCCATCTTTTCTTGGTCAGCCTTGGTCTTCGGCTCGACAGCAACGTGAATCACTGGCTCCGGGAACACCATGCGCTCAAGAATAATAGGCTTATTAACATCACACAGCGATTCGCCAGTGGTCACCTCTTTCAGACCAATACAAGCAGCAATATCGCCCGCCAGAATTTCATCCACTTCCAAACGCTCATTTGCATGCATTTGCACGATACGACCAATACGCTCTTTCTTACCACGCACCGAGTTGTATACCGTGTCGCCTTTTTTCAGCACACCAGAATAAACACGCACAAAGGTCAACTGCCCGACAAACGGGTCAGTCATCAGCTTAAATGCCAACGCAGAGAAAGCTTCACTATCATCCGCTTTACGCGTGAGAGGCTCACCCGCTTCACTTTCGCCAGTCACATCAGGGATATCTGTAGGCGACGGTAACAACATAATCACCGCATCCAACATACGCTGCACACCCTTATTCTTAAAGGCCGAACCGCACAGCATTGGCTGAATTTCACATGCCAGCGTACGAGCACGCAAACCTGCAATGATCTGATCTTCTGTCAACTCACCATTCTCAAGATACTGATTCATCAGCTCTTCAGATGCTTCCGCTGCGGACTCAACCATTTTTTCGCGCCATTCATTGGCAGCAGCAACCAAATCTGCCGGAATTTCACGATAGTCAAACTTCATACCTTGAGAAGCTTCATCCCAGAAGATCGCCTTCATCTTGATCAGATCCACCACACCAACAAAGCTATCTTCCGCACCGATAGGAATAACGATGGGCACAGGAGTCGCCTTCAAGCGCACTTGCATCTGCTCGACAACCTTGAAGAAGTTCGCACCGGAACGGTCCATCTTATTGACGAAAGCCAGACGCGGAACTTTGTACTTATTAGCCTGACGCCATACGGTCTCAGACTGTGGCTGCACACCACCCACCGCACAGTAAACCATGCACGCACCATCCAGCACACGCATGGAACGCTCCACCTCAATAGTGAAGTCAACGTGCCCTGGAGTATCGATAATATTGAAGCGATGCTCTGGGTATTGATTTTCCATACCCTTCCAGAAGCAAGTCGTCGCAGCAGAGGTAATCGTGATGCCACGCTCCTGCTCTTGCTCCATCCAGTCCATGGTGGCAGCGCCATCATGCACCTCACCAATCTTATGGCTTACGCCAGTGTAGAACAGGATACGCTCAGTCGTCGTAGTCTTGCCCGCATCAATGTGCGCGCTGATGCCAATATTGCGATAACGGCTAATGGGTGTTTTACGTGCCACGATGGATACCTATACCTAACTTGATCTAATTTAGAAACGGAAATGCGAGAAAGCTTTATTAGCCTCAGCCATACGATGCACTTCTTCACGCTTTTTAACCGCACCACCACGACCTTCGGACGCATCAATCAACTCACCAGCAAGACGCATTCCCATAGACTTTTCACCACGCTTGCGCGCAGCCTCGCGCAACCAGCGCATTGCCAAAGCCATACGACGGGAAGGACGCACCTCAACAGGCACTTGATAGTTAGCACCGCCAACACGACGACTTTTCACCTCAACTTGAGGCTTAGCATTATTCAATGCGAGATTAAAAACCTCGATCGCATCCTTATTGGTCTTTTTACCAACCTGCTCCAACGCACCGTAAAGAATACGCTCAGCGACCGACTTCTTGCCCGCCGTCATCAACACATTCACGAACTTGGAAAGATCCTGATTACCGAATTTTGGATCAGGCAAAACTTCACGCTTGGGGACTTCTCTACGTCTTGGCATATCAACCTCGAAATTAATTGCTAAAAATTACGCTTTCTTGGCACGCTTCGCGCCGTACTTGGAGCGAGACTGCTTACGATCTTTAACGCCCGCAGTGTCCAAACTACCGCGAACCATGTGGTAACGAACACCCGGCAAGTCCTTTACACGACCGCCGCGCAACAGCACAACCGAGTGCTCCTGCAGGTTATGGCCCTCACCGCCAATATAACTAATTACCTCGAAACCGTTGGTCAAGCGCACCTTCGCTACTTTACGCAACGCAGAGTTCGGTTTCTTTGGGGTTGTCGTGTAAACACGAGTACACACGCCACGCTTTTGCGGAGATCCCTCCAAAGCCGGCACCTTGCTCTTTTCTACGATTGCGACACGGGGCTTGCGAATCAACTGGTTTATGGTTGGCATTATTTCTACATCCTCAAAATGAAGTATTTATTCTGTTGCGCATCAAATAGTTAAAACAACTGCCGCCGCAAGCGAACAGAAAACATCCGCTGCGACGGCAAAAAGGCTGCGAATTCTATTGAGAAACCTCAGGGGTGTCAAGTGATTCACTCGACACATCCGCATCTTGCAACACTCGACTCTCTGCAATATCCAAACCGAGCTTTTGTTTACGGCGTGCCGTGTGATACGCCAAGCCTGTACCTGCCGGTATCAAACGACCAACGATGACGTTTTCCTTCAGTCCGCGCAGTTCGTCTTTCTTACCCATGATTGCCGCTTCGGTCAACACGCGCGTAGTTTCCTGGAAGGAAGCTGCGGAGATGAACGAGTCGGTCGATAGGGATGCTTTGGTAATACCCAGCAACATATATTCGTAACCTGCCGGATTCTTACCTTCGGCAACCACACGTTCGTTTTCCTGCAACACATCAGCGCGCTCAACTTGCTCGCCTGTGATGAAGTTGCTATCACCCGGATCCGTGATCTGCACACGACGCAACATCTGACGCACGATAACTTCGATGTGCTTGTCGCTGATCTTAACGCCCTGCAAACGATAAACGTCCTGCACTTCGTCGGTAATGTAGCGAGCAAGCTCGTCCACACCTTGCAAACGCAGAATATCGTGCGGGTCTGCTGGGCCATCAACGATCATTTCGCCACGGTTCACAACCTGACCATCGTGAGCGAGTACGTGCTTTTCCTTGGAAATCAGGAATTCGTTTGCGATACCTTCCACATCGGTAATCACCAAACGCTGCTTACCCTTGGTATCTTTACCGAACGAAACAGTACCTGTCACTTCAGCCAACATACCGGCATCTTTAGGTACGCGCGCTTCAAACAACTCAGCAACACGCGGCAGACCGCCGGTGATATCGCGTGTCTTAGAGCTTTCCTGTGGGATACGTGCCAGCACATCACCCACACCAACCAGCTGACCGTCTTCAACAGTAATAATGCAACCGGTTTGGAAAGTGACGCTAACTGGAGTCTCGGTACCTGCCAATTTAACTTCTTTACCAGCCTCATCCAGCAATCTCACCATCGGGCGAACGCCCTTGGTTTGCGCTGTACTACGCTTCGGATCGATAACTACCAGCGTAGACAGACCTGTCACTTCATCGATCTGCTTGGCAACTGTGGAGCCTTCCTCGACGTTTTGGAAGCGGATCACACCAGCGTACTCGGTAATGATTGGACGTGTATGCGGATCCCATGTCGCCAATACCACGCCTGCGCGTACCGACTCGCCTTGCTTGATCGACAGATTGGCACCGTAAGGCACTTTGTGGCGTTCGCGTTCACGGCCGTGATCATCAGTAATCAATACCTCAGCACTACGCGCTACCACGATGACCTCTCCGCGCACGGTTGTCACAACACGCATATTCGGGCTGTACTTCAACACACCGTTAGACTTGCTCTCTACTTGGCTTGCTACAACAGTACGCGATGCCGCACCGCCGATGTGGAAGGTACGCATCGTCAGCTGGGTACCCGGCTCACCGATAGACTGCGCCGCAATCACGCCAACCGCCTCGCCCACGTTGACCAAACCACCACGACCCAAATCGCGACCATAACACTTGGCACACAAACCAAAGCGGGTTTCACAATTCAACGGCGTACGCACGCGAACCTCATCGATACCCAAGGCTTCAATACGTTCAACAGCGCTTTCATCCAACAATACGCCAGCTTCATAAACAGTTTCAGCCGTTTCAGGACTGACCACATCAGCGCTCACCACGCGACCCAGAATACGTTCGCGCAATGCCTCAATGACCTCACCACCCTCGACAATCGCCTTCATCGCGGTACCCTTGTCGGTACCGCAATCATCCTCAATCACCACCAAGTCTTGCGTTACATCAACCAAACGACGTGTCAGGTAACCAGAGTTCGCTGTCTTCAACGCCGTATCCGCCAAGCCTTTACGAGCACCGTGAGTTGAGATGAAGTACTGCAACATGTTCAGACCTTCACGGAAGTTCGCCGTAATCGGTGTTTCAATGATGGAGCCGTCAGGTTTCGCCATCAATCCGCGCATACCAGCCAATTGACGAATCTGCGCAGCAGAACCACGCGCGCCGGAGTCGGCCATCATGTAAATAGAATTGAACGACTCCTGCATCACCACTTTGCCATTATCCATACGTGGCTTGCCGGTCAGTCGTTCAATCACTGGCTCACTACCAAGCTGTTCCATCATGGCCTTGGCCACAACATCACCAGTACGACCCCAGATATCCACCACCTTGTTGTAACGCTCGCCATCGGTTACCAAACCCGATGTGTACTGGGTGTGAATCTCGTGCACTTCTTTTTCTGCCGCACCGATCAGCTCATTTTTCTGCGGAGGCATGAGCATGTCATCCACGCAAATCGAAATACCAGCACGAGTCGCATACGTAAAGCCGGTGTACATCAGTTTATCGGCCATGATGACCGTATCACGCAGACCGCACTGACGGAAGCTGGCGTTGATCAAACGCGAGATTTCTTTCTTCTTTAACGCTTTATTAATTAAGGCGAACGGCAATCCTGCCGGTAGTACCTCGGAGAGCAAAGCACGACCAACCGTAGTCTCGTGACGCACCAGCTTTTCCACCGCTTGCCCAGCTTCGTCGGTATGAACTTCTTTCAGACGTACCGTCACCTTGGCTTGCAACTCAACTTCACGCGACTCATAGGCGCGCGACACTTCGGCGATATTCGCAAATAGCGAACCTTCGCCTAATGCAGCAACCTTCTCGCGTGTCATGTAGTACAGGCCCAACACGATGTCCTGCGACGGAACAATGATTGGCTCACCGTTAGCAGGCGACAACACGTTGTTCGAAGCCAGCATCAGAGTACGCGCTTCCATCTGCGCTTCCAGCGACAGCGGAACGTGAACGGCCATTTGGTCACCGTCGAAGTCGGCGTTAAATGCGGAACAGACCAACGGGTGCAACTGAATCGCCTTACCTTCGATCAGGATAGGCTCAAATGCTTGAATACCCAGACGGTGCAAAGTCGGGGCACGGTTCAGCAGAATCGGATGCTCGCGAATGACTTCTTCAAGAATATCCCACACCACCGGTTCTTCCGCCTCAACCATACGCTTAGAAGCCTTGATCGTGGTTGCCAGTCCCATTGCCTCCAGACGACTGAAGATAAAGGGTTTGAACAACTCCAGCGCCATCTTCTTCGGCAAGCCGCACTGATGCAACCTGAGTTGTGGGCCCACCACGATGACGGAGCGGCCAGAATAGTCGACGCGCTTACCCAGCAAGTTTTGACGGAAACGACCGCTCTTGCCCTTAATCATGTCAGCCAGCGATTTCAACTGACGCTTGTTGGCACCCGTCATCGCTTTACCGCGACGACCGTTGTCTAGCAGCGAGTCCACTGCTTCCTGCAACATACGCTTTTCATTGCGCACGATGATTTCCGGTGCCTTCAGCTCCAGCAAACGACGCAGACGGTTGTTACGATTGATGACGCGGCGATACAGGTCGTTCAGGTCGGACGTAGCGAAACGGCCACCATCCAACGGTACCAAAGGACGCAGCTCCGGTGGCAACACCGGCAGCACTTCCATCACCATCCATTGTGGCTTGATACCGGACGCATTGAAGGCTTCCAGCACTTTCAGCCGCTTGGAATACTTCTTGATCTTGGTTTCGGAACCCGTTGTTGCCAGTTCGGAACGAATCGTTTCGATCTCGCTAGTCACATCCAAGTTTGCCAGCAAAGCGCGAATACCTTCGGCACCCATCAGCGCGGTAAATTCGTCGCCATATTCTTCCGTCTTCGCCAGATAGTCTTCTTCCGACAAAAGTTGGGCGCGATTCAGCGGGGTCATACCCGGCTCTGTCACCACATAGGCTTCAAAATACAACACACGCTCAATATCACGCAGTGTCATGTCCAGCACCATACCGAGGCGAGATGGCAGTGATTTCAAAAACCAAATATGAGCAACTGGCGATGCCAACTCAATGTGACCCATGCGTTCGCGACGCACCTTGGACAGCGTAACTTCAACGCCGCACTTCTCGCAGATCACCCCGCGATGCTTAAGCCGCTTGTACTTGCCGCACAAGCATTCGTAGTCCTTAACAGGTCCGAAAATCTTGGCGCAAAACAAACCATCACGTTCCGGTTTGAAAGTACGATAGTTGATGGTCTCCGGCTTTTTAACTTCGCCATACGACCATGAGCGGATTTTTTCCGGTGATGCGAGTCCGATCTTGATGATGTCGAACTCTTCTTTTTGTGTAACTTGCTTGAACAAATCTAGCAATGTTTTCATGCGCAGCTCCTATTCGTCTTGTGCCAGTAGCGATTAGTGACGTTCCAGATCCATGTCGATCCCCAAGGAACGGATTTCCTTGATGACCACGTTGAACGATTCCGGCATACCCGCATCGATCTTGTGTTCGCCCTTAACGATGCTTTCGTATACCTTGGTTCGTCCTGCCACATCGTCCGACTTGACGGTAAGCATTTCTTGCAAGGTGTAAGCAGCGCCGTACGCTTCCAGCGCCCAGACTTCCATCTCACCGAAACGCTGACCACCGAATTGAGCTTTACCACCCAACGGTTGCTGTGTAACAAGGCTATAAGGTCCAGTTGAACGCGCGTGCATCTTGTCATCAACCAAATGGTGCAATTTCAGTACATGCTTGTAACCAACGGTTACCTTGCGATCAAACGCCTCGCCGGTACGTCCATCGTACAATGTGGTCTGTCCGGACAGCGGCAGTTCAGCCAACTCCAGCATGTATTTGATTTCTTCTTCGCTCGCTCCGTCGAATACTGGCGTCGCAAACGGCACCCCCTTTCTCAGGTTGCGACACAGCTCAACGATTTCTTCATCGTTAAATGTCTCGAAATCAACAGTTTGACCATTGTGATGGTTGTAAATCTTATTCAGGAATTTACGCAGCTCAGTCACTTTTTCATTGGCTTGCAGCATCTCGTCGATCTTCTTGCCCAAGCCCTTAGCAGCCCAACCCAAGTGCGTTTCCAGAATCTGACCGATATTCATACGCGATGGAACACCCAACGGGTTCAACACGATATCCGCAGGCGTACCGTCTGCCATGTACGGCATATCTTCCACCGGCACGATGCGAGAAACCACACCCTTGTTGCCGTGACGACCAGCCATCTTGTCACCAGGCTGCAAGCGACGTTTAACGGCCACGTACACCTTGACCATCTTTTGCACGCCAGCTTGCAACTCATCGCCCTGTGTCAGTTTTTTCTTTTTCAACTCAAACGCAGCATCAAACTCAACACGTTTCTGAGCCAAGCCTTCTTTGACCTGCTCCATTTGCGCAGCCACTTCATCATCAGCCACACGAATGTCGAACCACTTATGATGCTCAATGCTATGCAAGTATTCCTTGTTCAGCTTGGTGCCTTTAACCAGTTTGTTCGGGCCGCCATTGGCGACCTTGTTGTGCAACAATTTTTCCAAACGTGCAAACAAGTCCCCCTCAACAATCCGCATCTGGTCAGCCAAGTCTTTCTTGTAGCGAGCCAACTCATCATCAATGATCTGCTGTGCACGCTTGTCGCGCTGCAAGCCTTCGCGAGTAAACACTTGCACATCAATCACCGTACCCGAAGTGCCAGCATCAACACGCAGGGAAGTGTCCTTAACGTCAGAGGCTTTCTCACCAAAAATTGCGCGCAGCAGCTTTTCTTCAGGTGTTAGCTGTGTTTCACCCTTTGGAGTTACTTTACCGACCAACACGTCGCCTGGGCCAACTTCAGCGCCAATATGCACAATACCGGACTCGTCCAAACGCGCTAACTGCGCTTCGGCCAAGTTTGGAATATCACGGGTAATTTCTTCCGCACCCAGCTTGGTATCGCGTGCCGCGACTGTCAACTCTTCGATATGAATCGAAGTGAAGCGATCTTCCATAACCACGCGCTCCGAAATCAAGATCGAGTCTTCGAAGTTGTAACCATTCCACGGCATAAAGGCGACCAGCATGTTTTGACCTAATGCCAATTCACCCATGTCGGTCGATGCGCCGTCAGCAACCACATCACCACGCGCGATGATGTCGCCGACTTTAACCAAAGGACGCTGGTTAATATTGGTGTTCTGATTGGAACGGGTGTACTTGATCAGGTTGTAGATATCCACACCTGCTTCACCTGGCGTTGTTTCATCATCGTTCACACGCACCACGATACGACCGGCATCGACATAATCGATACGGCCACCGCGCCACGCCTGAACCGCAGTACCGGAGTCAACTGCCACGGTACGCTCCAAGCCCGTACCCACCAACGGCTTCTCAGCACGCAAGCAAGGAACAGCCTGACGCTGCATGTTTGCACCCATCAACGCGCGGTTCGCGTCATCGTGTTCCAAGAATGGAATCAGCGAAGCTGCAACGGAAACCACTTGTGATGGTGACACGTCCATGTATTCCAACTTATCCGGCTCAGCCAACACGAATTCGTTGTGCTGACGCGCAGAGACGATGTCGTTGGTGAAATGCCCTTTTTTGTCCAATTCCGCATTCGCCTGAGCGATGGTGAATTTGCCTTCTTCAATGGCGGACAGATAGTCGATCTGATCTTGCACTTTACCCTTGGCGACCTTGCGATATGGTGTCTCGATGAAACCATACGAATTGGTACGCGCGTACAGCGCCAATGAGTTAATCAAACCAATGTTCGGACCTTCCGGTGTCTCGATAGGGCAAACGCGACCGTAGTGCGTCGGATGCACGTCGCGCACCTCGAAGCCTGCGCGTTCGCGCGTCAAACCGCCTGGGCCCAGTGCGGAGATACGACGCTTGTGCGTCACTTCCGACAAAGGATTGGTTTGATCCATAAACTGCGATAACTGGCTGGAGCCAAAGAATTCCTTCACCGCTGCCGAAATTGGCTTCGCATTGATAAGATCATGCGGCATCAGGTTATCAGTTTCAGCCTGCCCCAAACGCTCCTTGACGGCACGTTCCACACGTGCCAAACCTGCACGGAACTGATTCTCAGCCAATTCACCCACTGCACGCACGCGACGATTGCCCAAGTGGTCGATATCGTCGATCTCACCGCGACCATTGCGCAGTTCAACCAGAATCTTTACCACAGCAACGATGTCATCATTAGACAGTGTCAGTGCGCCAGTCAGCTCCTCACGCCCAACGCGGCGATTGAACTTCATACGCCCCACTGAAGACAGGTCGTAGCGCTCCTCACTAAAGAACAAGCCATTGAACAAACCTTCCACCGCATCTTCGGTTGGTGGTTCGCCGGGGCGCATCATGCGGTAGATCGCAACGCGCGCTGTCCATTGATCAACAGTCTCATCGATACGCAGTGTCTGCGAAATAAATGCGCCGTGATCCAGATCGTTGGTATACAGAGTTTGCACTTTGCTCACACCGGATACTTCCAGCTTGCGCAGCAAGGCTTCGGTAATTTCATCATTGGCATTGGCAATAATTTCGCCACTGTCTTTATCCACGATGTTATTAGCAATAACGCGACCAATCAGGAAATCTTCGCCCACAGCCAGTTTATCGATACCCGCCTCTTGCATCTCGCGGATATGGCGCACCGTAATGCGTTTGTCTTTGGCAACGATGACTTTGTCACCCTTGCCCATAATGTCAAAGCGTGCGACATCGCCACGCAAGCGTTCTGGGACAACCTCGAACTGAATGCCCTTTTTGCTGAAATGGAACGTATCAAACTCAAAGAACATTTTGAGAATATCTTCGTTGCCATAACCCAAAGAGCGCAACAGAATTGTTACTGGCAATTTGCGGCGACGGTCGATACGGAAGTAAACATAATCCTTCGCGTCAAACTCGAAGTCCAACCACGAACCGCGGTAAGGAATCACTCGCGCAGAAAACAGTAACTTGCCCGAGCTATGAGTTTTGCCGCGATCGTGTTCAAAGAATACGCCAGGCGAACGGTGCAACTGAGAAACGATAACGCGCTCAGTGCCGTTAATAACAAAAGAACCCGTTGTGGTCATCAATGGGATTTCACCCATGTAGACTTCCTGCTCTTTTACCTCTTTAACCGTTGGCTTCGAGGCTTCTTTATCCATGATGGTTAAACGTACGCGTGCACGTAATGGCGACGCGAAGGTCAAGCCACGCTGCTGACACTCTTTAACATCAAATGGAGGCAAGCCCAAGGCATAACTAACGAAATCCAGTCGTGCATTCTTGGAGTGACTTTCAATCGGAAATATACCGTTGAAAGCGGCTTGCAGACCTTCATTTTTGCGCTGTTCCGGCTGGGTGTAAGCTTGCAGAAAAGCAGCAAAAGATTCGAGCTGAGTAGATAACAAAAACGGCACCGGCAATGCGCCGACACGTTTCGCAAAACTCTTACGAATGCGCTTTTTTTCGGTAAACGAATAGCTCATATAATCTCCACGATCGAGGAAAAAGACAGGGGTCAAAAAGCAGGACAGGACTTGCTGACCGCCGACTTCTTAAAGCGGCAAAAGGCTGACGGCGAACCGTCAGCCTTCTTGCAACAAACAGACTTACTTAACTTCAGCAGTTGCGCCAGCTTCGATAAGCTGCTTGGCGATTGCATCAGCGTCAGCCTTGCTAACACCTTCTTTAACCGGCTTCGGTGCGCCGTCAACCAGATCTTTAGCTTCTTTCAAGCCCAGACCAGTGATGGTACGAACTACCTTAATCACGTTAACCTTTTGGTCGCCAGCAGCCTTCAGGATTACGGTGAACTCAGTTTGCTCAGCAGCAGCAGCGCCACCAGCAGCAGCGCCACCAGCAGCAGGAGCAGCCATCGCAGCAGCAGATACACCGAACTTCTCTTCAATTGCCTTGACCAGCTCGTTCAACTCCAACACGGACATACCATCCAATGCGGTCAAAAATGCGTCTTTATCAAATGCCATTTTATTTTTCCTATCTTAATAATTGATCAGATTAAGCAGCTGCCGGCTCTTTTTTCTCGGCGACAGCAACCAGTACACGGGCCAAACCAGAAACTGGCGATTGCAACAGGCCGCACAGCTGTGCCAGCAGAACTTCTTTAGACGGCACGGAAGCCAGCGCGGAAACCGCCGCTGCATCCAGTAACTTACCGTTGTAAGAACCCGCTTTAACAACTAGCTTGTCGTTGGTTTTGGCAAACTCATGCACTACCTTGGCCGCAGCAACAGCGTCCGCACTGATGCTATACACCAGCGGGCCAACCATTTTTTCAGCCAAACTTTCGAAAGCAGTACCTTGCACAGCACGGCGCGCCAACGTGTTTTTCAACACATGGAAATACACACCAGACTGACGCGCATTGGCACGCAATTTAGTGATATCGCTCACCGCAATGCCACGGTATTCCGCCACAACGATAGTTTGAGCTTGCGCCACTTGTGCGCTAACTTCAGCAACAACCGCTTGCTTTTCTTGCAGATTGAGACTCAACGTCTTTCTCCTTCAGAATCGGGAAAATCCCGAAGTTAATAAAACGCGACCTTGAGTAGGAGAATTACTTTCCTGCTCGCGGGCACACCATCTGCGTGGGTCGCCAACAATACCGGCATTTAAGTCTAGGGCTTACCACCTTCGACACCTACGGTCTTTGACGCTGCCTAACGCCAGCAGTACAAAGAACTTTGAGAAAGCCAAGTATCGAAATACCCCACTTCCCCAGCGGGAGGCATGAGTCATCACACCCCCTTATTTTGAGACGCTTACGCAGTCAAACTGGCTTGTTCAACACGAACACCTGCACCCATCGTGCTGGAAACCGAAACTTTACGTAGGTAAACACCCTTAGAAGCAGCGGGCTTTGCCTTATTCAGCGCATCAACCAATGCCAGCAAGTTTTCGCGCAATGCTTCTGGCGCGAATGAAGCGCGACCGATAGTACACTGCACAATACCGTTCTTATCTGTGCGGTACTGAACCTGACCAGCCTTAGCATTCTTAACTGCACCAGCAACATCAGCCGAGACCGTTCCAACTTTTGGGTTAGGCATCAAACCACGCGGACCAAGAATCTGACCCAATTGACCAACCAGACGCATTGCATCTGGACTAGCAATCAGCACGTCAAAATCCAAATTACCCGCCTTAATGCTTTCCGCCAAATCGTCAAAACCAACGATATCAGCACCAGCTGCCTTCGCTTCTTCAGCTTTTGCGCCCTGAGCAAATACGGCAACGCGAACAACTTTACCCGTACCTTTTGGCAATACGACCGAGCCACGTACCAATTGATCCGACTTACGTGCATCAACACCAAGGTTGAACGCCACATCGATGGACTCATCAAATTTGGCTGTTGCATTTTCTTTGACTAGATTCAACGCCTCACCCAAAGGATAGAGCTTGTTGCGATCCACTTTTGCTGCGGCTGCTTTATAACGCTTGGACATGTTATACACCCTCCACAGTAATACCCATGCTGCGCGCACTGCCAGCGATGGTGCGCACTGCGGCATCCATATCTGCTGCAGTCAGGTCGGGCATCTTGGTTGTTGCGATCTCTTCCGCTTGCTTGCGGGTCAGCTTACCAACCTTATCGGTATGAGGGGTTTTACTACCCTTTTGAATACCGGCGGCTTTCTTGATCAAAATCGTCGCGGGCGGAGTCTTCATCACGAAAGTGAAGCTCTTGTCCGCAAATGCGGTGATCACCACCGGAATCGGGAGACCAGGCTCAACACCCTGTGTTTGGGCGTTAAATGCCTTACAGAATTCCATAATATTCAAGCCACGCTGACCCAAAGCAGGGCCGATTGGTGGACTTGGATTTGCCTTACCAGCAGGCACTTGCAGCTTGATGTAGCCAACTACTTTCTTTGCCATGATGCACTCCTATCTAACGGGTACGAACGAAACTTTCGCCTCTCCCCAACATTGACAAGCGACAAACGGGAAACCGCTTCCACCCTAGAGCAGCCAGCGTTCCCCATCATCACTTCTCGCTTTAATCAGGCCTTTTCTACCTGCCCGAAATCCAACTCAACTGGTGTCGAGCGACCAAAAATAGTCACCGCAACGCGCAGTTTATTCTTATCGTAATTAACCTCTTCCACGGAGCCATTGAAATCAGTGAACGGACCTTCTTTGACACGAACCGATTCACCCACTTCAAACAACACTTTTGGACGCGGCTTCTCAACACCAGCCTGCATCTGCTGCATAATCGTATCGACCTCTTTTTGCGAGATCGGTGTCGGCTTCATCGCCGAACCACCCAAAAATCCAGTGACTTTCGGTGTACTCTTGACTAAATGCCAACTCTCGTCGGTCATCTCCATTTCCACCAACACATAACCCGGAAAGAATTTGCGCTCAGAGATACTCTTTTGCCCCGACTTCAGCTCAACAACCTCTTCAACCGGAACTAGAATTTGACCAAACTTATCCTGCATACCTTCGCGCTGGACACGCTCAACCAAAGCACGCTGAACACTCTTCTCAAACTGGGAGTACGTATGCACCACATACCAATGTTTAGACATCATTCACCCCGCCCCATCAAAGCATTCACAAGCATCATCAAGCTTGCGTCAACAGCCCACAAGAACAAAGCCATCACAATCGCAAACAGAATAACTACACCCGTAGTTTGCATGGTCTCTTTACGAGTCGGCCAAACAACACGCTTAGCCTCAGCAATAGAGTCCTGACCAAACACAAACAGACGTTTACCCGGCACACTGGTATAAACCACAGCCGCAGCAAGAAACACCCCCAACAATACCGAGATCAACCTCAGAACAGTTGCGCTGTCGTGCAGGAAATAGAAACCCGCCACGCCTGCCGACACAAGCAGAAACGCGACGAGCAACTTGATACTATCAGCCATGAAAACTCGTTTCGATTATATTGATTTGCGGCTATTACTTGGCAGGCCAGGAGGGTCTCGAACCCCCAACCCTCGGTTTTGGAGACCGATACTCTACCAATTGAGCTACTGGCCTAATTCATAAAAGCAAGAAGAACCAACTCTTCTTGCTTCACGTTTTTTACTCGATAATCTTTGCAACCACACCCGCACCGACGGTACGACCGCCTTCACGAATCGCGAAGCGCAGACCTTCTTCCATCGCAATCGGGTTGATCAGGTTAACAGTGATGCTGACGTTGTCGCCTGGCATAACCATTTCTGTACCCGCTGGCAATTCAACTGCACCAGTTACGTCCGTTGTACGGAAGTAGAACTGAGGACGGTAGCCTTGGAAGAATGGAGTGTGACGACCACCTTCATCTTTGCCCAAGACGTAGATTTCAGCTGTGAATTTGGTGTGTGGCTTGATGGAGCCTGGCTTGCACAGTACTTGGCCGCGCTCAACTTCTTCACGCTTGGTGCCACGCAGCAGTACGCCAACGTTGTCACCTGCTTGACCTTGGTCGAGCAGTTTGCGGAACATTTCAACGCCGGTGCAGGTTGTCTTGAGGGTTGGTTTGATACCAACGATTTCCAACTCTTCACCCACTTTGACAATTCCACGCTCGATACGACCAGTTACAACGGTGCCGCGACCGGAGATGGAGAATACATCTTCTACTGGCATCAGGAAGGCACCATCGATGGCGCGCTCTGGCGTTGGGATGTAGCTGTCAAGTGCATCAGCCAAGCGGAAGATGGCAGGTTCGCCGATTTCGGATTGGTCGCCTTTGACTGCCAGCATTGCGGAGCCTTTGACGATAGGCACGTCATCGCCAGGGAAGTCGTACTTAGAGAGCAGTTCACGAACTTCCATTTCAACGAGTTCGAGCAGCTCTGCGTCGTCAACCATGTCGCATTTGTTCAGGAATACGACGATGTAGGGAACGCCAACTTGGCGAGCCAACAGGATGTGTTCGCGAGTTTGCGGCATGGGGCCGTCAGCAGCAGATACAACCAAGATTGCGCCGTCCATTTGCGCTGCGCCGGTGATCATGTTTTTAACATAGTCGGCGTGGCCTGGGCAGTCAACGTGTGCGTAGTGACGTGTCGCTGTCTCGTACTCAACGTGAGCAGTGTTGATGGTGATGCCGCGCGCCTTTTCTTCCGGTGCCGCGTCAATTTGGTCGTAAGCCTTGGCTTCACCACCAAATTTCTTGGACAGCACCATGGTGATCGCAGCTGTCAGGGTGGTCTTGCCGTGGTCAACGTGACCAATCGTGCCTACGTTTACGTGCGGTTTCGTACGTTCAAATTTGCTCTTTGCCATGACGGTTTTTCCTTATCAATGTCAAACGTTAATCACAAAAAATCTTGGTGCCCATGGCGAGAATCGGACTCGCGACCTCTCCCTTACCAAGGGAGTGCTCTACCACTGAGCCACATGGGCCTACTCAAACTGGAGCGGGTGAACGGGATCGAACCGTCGTCGTAAGTTTGGAAAACTTCTGCTCTACCATTGAGCTACACCCGCATACATCCCGCAAGCAACCAAAGCCGATTGCAACGACCCAGTCAAAAAAACTATGGTGGAGGGGGAAGGATTCGAACCTTCGTACTCTAAGAGGGCAGATTTACAGTCTGCTGCCTTTAACCACTCGGCCACCCCTCCAAAATGAACGCGAGATTATCCAGATAACTCGCCGCCTTGTCAAAGGCATTATGGGATATTTCAGCAAATATCTTGCCAATCCATCAAAACTAAAAAAATTACTATGAAATCAATCCTTACGGAACAAAGCCGATTGTGCGTGCGCCTGCAATCCTTCTCCAAAAGCTAACTCCGCAGCAATTGCCCCCAGCTTTTTTGCGCCTGTTTCAGACACTTGAATCAGACTACTACGCTTTTGGAAGTCATAAACGCCCAACGGAGATGAGAATCTTGCCGTCCCAGAAGTCGGCAGCACATGATTAGGCCCCGCACAGTAATCGCCCAAAGATTCAGAGGTATAACGTCCCATAAAGATAGCTCCCGCATGTTTCAGCTTGGGTAGCCATGCCTGCGGATGTTCAACCGATAATTCAAGGTGCTCAGGCGCAATGCGATTACTTATTACACATGCCTCATCCATATCTACCACATGGATTAACGCTCCACGACTCTCCAGTGCGGTACGAATAATTTCCTTGCGCGGCATTTGCTCAAGTAATTTATCGGCACTAGCAGCTACCGCATCAAGGAACTCAGCATCCGGTGATAAGAGAATTGCCTGAGCCAATTCATCATGTTCCGCTTGAGAAAACAAGTCCATTGCAACCCAATCTGGGTTGGTTTTTCCATCACACACGACCAGTATTTCGGAGGGGCCTGCAATCATATCGATACCGCAAATACCAAATACGCGGCGCTTCGCCGATGCCACATAGGCATTGCCGGGGCCGACAATCTTGTCCACCTTCGGAATTGTTGCCGTTCCATGCGCCAAGGCCGCAACCGCCTGCGCCCCCCCAATGGTGAACACGCGATCGACACCCGACAAATAAGCCGCCGCCAGCACCAATTGGTTTTTAACTCCATCGGGTGTCGGCACCACCATAATGAGCTCAGCCACACCTGCAACTTTCGCTGGCAGGGCATTCATCAACACCGATGAGGGATAAGCGGCTTTACCTCCAGGCACATACAGACCAACGCGATCTAGTGGCGTAACTTGCTGCCCAAGTAGAGTGCCATCCTCATCGACATAACTCCAAGAGTCCATGCGTTGCCGTTCGTGATAAGCCGTAACCCGACCAGCCGCAGCTTCCAACGCTTCGCGCTGAGCACTAGGCAAGGTATCAAAAGCCTCTTTCAACTGCGACTTGGGCAATTCCATATCCGCAGCACTCGCCAACGGCAGCCGATCAAAGCGCTGCGTATATTCCAGCACAGCCTCATCACCGCGACGACGCACGTCAGCCAAAATTCTGGCAACCGTTTCCTCCAGTACATCATCAGCGGTTTCCTCAAAAGCTAGCAAGCGTGTCAGTTCGACCGAGAAATCACTCGACTGAGTGGATAGACGTTTTATCTTCATTTACTAATCGCTCCAGCAAAAGCATCCAGCATCGGCTGAATCACGCGATGCTTCAATTTAAGCGCCGCTTGGTTAACCACCAATCGCGACGAGATATCGGCAATATGCTCCACCGCCTTAAGATCATTGGCTTTCAGCGTCCCACCACTGCTCACCAAGTCCACAATAACATCAGACAATCCGATCAGCGGCGCAAGCTCCATCGAGCCGTACAACTTAATCAAATCAACGTGAACGCCCTTAGCTGCAAAATGCTCGCGAGCAGTTTCCACATATTTAGTTGCAACGCGCAAGCGCGCTCCTTGCCGCACTGCTGATTCATAATCGAAACCATTGCGTACTGCCACCATCATGCGACAACGGGCAATATTCAGATCCAGCGGCTGATACAAACCAATGCCGCCATGCTCATTCAGCACATCCTTGCCAGCCACACCAATATCAGCCGCACCATATTGCACATAGGTAGGGACATCGGAGGCTCGTACAATAATCAGACGTACATCAGGGCGATTCGTCGCCAAGATCAATTTTCGGGAGGACTCAGGATCCTCGAGGGCAACAATACCCGCCGCTTTAAGCAGCGGCAAAGTCTCCTCAAAAATCCGCCCCTTGGATAATGCGATGGTGATCATGCTTTTCTTTCGTTGGTTTACCGCTATTTGACACGCCGGATGCTCGCACCCAACTGCCCCAATTTACTTTCAATATGCTCGTAGCCGCGATCTAGGTGGTAAATGCGATCAATCACCGTTTCCCCCTCCGCCACTAATCCCGCAATAACCAAACACGCCGATGCACGCAAATCTGTTGCCATCACGGTCGCACCTTCCAGCTTCGCAACACCTCGCACAACCGAGGTATTACCCTCCACATCAATCTGCGCGCCAAGGCGACGTAACTCCTGCACATGCATGAAGCGGTTTTCAAAGATAGTTTCAACCACCATCGCACTACCATCGGCGATACAGTTCAGCGCCATAAACTGAGCTTGCATATCCGTTGGAAATGCTGGGTGTGGCGCGGTTCGGACATTGACCGACTTGGGCCGTCCATTCATTTCCAGATGAATCGTATCGCCATCGACCACGATCTTAGCTCCCGCCTCGGTCAGTTTTTCCAGCACCGTTTCCAAAATATCCGCACGCGTTTCACGTAGCGTGATACTCCCTCCGGTTGCCGCCGCCGCCACCAAAAAAGTTCCACTCTCGATACGATCCGGCATGATGTGGTGTGTGGCACCACGCAAAGACTCCACGCCGATAATCGTGATGTTATCCGTACCATCACCACTGATTTTTGCACCCATCGAACGCAAACAATTAGCCAAATCAATTACTTCTGGCTCCCGCGCCGCATTTTCGAGCACGGTCACCCCATCTGCCAACACGGCAGCCATCATCAAATTTTCTGTCCCTGTCACACTGACAATATCGAAAAAAATGCGGGCACCTTTCAAGCGTTTTGCCTTGGCGTGGATATAGCCATGTTCGATGGCGATTTCAGCCCCCATCGCCTGCAAGCCCTTGATGTGCAAGTCCACCGGACGCGAACCGATAGCACATCCACCAGGCAAGGAAACCTTAGCATCCCCAAAACGCGCAACAAGTGGACCCAACACGAGAATTGCAGCCCGCATGGTTTTCACCATATCGTAGGGAGCTTCCCATTTGTCGATTTTATCGCCCTTAAAAGTAATTTCCCCTGCTGCAGTTTCTACCGTCACCCCCATCTGTTGCAACAGCTTGCGCATGGTACCCACATCGTGCAAGTCAGGCAGATTGGTCAAATGCAACGTATCAGCCGTCAATAAACTGGCACACATGATCGGCAACGCGGCATTTTTGGCGCCGGAAATACGAACTTCACCGCGCAATGGGCGTCCGCCCTGAATCGCTAATTTCTGCATAATCTTTACCTTCGGCCCTTGCGCCGATGTACATCAAATTTAGGGATGCGCCAATATGCCGCACGCAAAAGGACGGGCATGATACTAAAAAACCGCCTCAGCGGGGACGCTTGGGCGGTTTATCATGCACTACAAACGAGGATACTAAGCCGATTGAGGTAGCATTTCCTCAACACCATATAAACGTGAAAGGCTTAGCAAATCATCTGGCAGCGAGGTCACTTTCAAATTTCGCTGCATTTGTCTGGCCACCCTTTCCCATGCCAGCAACAAGCTAACCGATGATGAATCAACCGACTCAACACGGGAAAAGTCAACCAGTAAATCCCCCTGCTGCAAACTCGCGCGCCCAGCCGCAAAAATCGCACCCGCCACATCAACTGTCAGATGACCTGTCACAGCCAGACGACCATGCTCTGCCATCATTTTTTTACGCTCGACTGATCAGCAAGACTGGCACTTCCTGAGTTTTTATCAGCTAGTGTTTTAATCAGCCCATCAATGCCGCCCTGCTGAACCTCACTAGCAAAGCTGCCACGATAACTGCCAACCATGCTGACACCTTCGATAGAAATATCAAAAGCTTTCCAGCCTTCTGTCGTTTTGGATAGTTGATAATCCACCGACACGGGCTGCACGCCCTGCTTCTTGATAATCGTTTTAACCGTGGCCTCACTCGCATCTACGGCCATATTAAATGGCTTAACCTCAACCGACTGATCGCGATACACCGTGAATGCCCTAGTGTAAGTGCGCACCAACATAGCGCGAAACTCGGATATCAAAGCCTGCTTTTGTTCCGCTGTCGCACTGCGCCAAGGCTTGCCGACCGCCAAACGAGTCATTCGCTCAAAGTCAAAATGAGGCAGCACTTTGGCATCAACCAAAGCCAATATTTTTTTCTGATTACCCGCCTGAATATCCTTATCTTGCTTGACGATAGCCAGCACCTCCTGAACCGTATTACGAATCAATGCATCAGGTGCCACCATCTCAGCACAAGCCAGATTAATTAATCCAAACAAACCTGCAACAAGCAATCCTATTTGTTTCAACATACCCATAACCTCTTACTGCGCCGATTCCGCAGCCTTGTTGTAAATAAATTTCCCAATTAAATCTTCCATCACCATGGCAGATTGCGTCATCTTTATTTGGTCGCCCTGCTTTAACATCACCTCTTCCGCTCCCGCTTCCAGACCAATGTACTGCTCACCCAGCAAACCCGAAGTGAGAATTTTGGCTGACGTATCAGTGGAAAATTGATAGCGTTTATCCAAGCTCATCGATACTTTGGCCTGATAGTTTTCAGTATCCAATGAAATATCGACCACTCGCCCCACCAGCACCCCAGCACTCTTAATCGACGCTTTAGGCTTCAATCCGCCAATGTTGGTGAAATAAGCCTGCACTTGGTAGGTCTCAGACACGTTATAACTCCCCAGGTTCCCCACCTTCATGGCTAGCATCACCAAAGCTGCAATTCCACCAACCACAAAAATCCCCACCCACAAATCCATTGTCGTGCGTTCCATAACTCAATTTCCTCTAAACATGATTGCGGTCATCACAAAGTCCAGCATCAAAATCGCCAACGACGAAGTCACCACAGTCCGCGTCGTTGCACCCGACACACCCTCTGCGGTTGGTGGAGCGTCATACCCCTCAAACAAGGCAATAACCGTCACCACCACGCCGAACACAAAGCTCTTCAATACACCATTCAGGATATCTTCCCGAAAATCCACAGCAGCTTGCATTTGCGACCAGAACGAACCTTCATCAACACCGATCTGCACGACCCCCACAAAGTACCCGCCAAATATCCCTACCGCACTGAACATCGCGGCCAACAACGGCATAGAGATCACTCCAGCCCAAAACCTAGGTGCAACAATGCGGGCAATCGGATTAACCGCCATCATCTCCATCGCCGTAATTTGCTCTGTCGCCTTCATCAACCCAATTTCAGCCGTCATCGCCGAACCCGCACGACTGGCAAACAACAAGGCTGCCACCACAGGCCCCAATTCACGCACCAAACCCAGCGCAACCATTACACCCAACGCAGACTCAGAGCCATAACGCTTGAGCGTCTCGTACCCTTGCAACCCCAGCACCATGCCCACAAACAACCCTGCCACAACAATGATAATGAGCGACATCACACCTGTCGAAAACAACTCCTTCATCGTCAAGCGAAAACGGCTGAAACTCGCCCCGGAGTACATCAAAATCAGCGCAAAGAAACGCGTGGCCAAACCAATGCGCCAGACAGTATTAATTACGCGGTGACCTATTGTTTTAATCACTTTCGCTGCCGGCATATTCATCCCTCCAAATTCAACTCTTGGCGATAATTGCCCCCGGGATAATGAAACGGCACAGGCCCGTCGATTTCCCCGTGCACGAATTGACGTACAAAATCCTCCTTGGAAGCGCGAATCTCGTCCGCCGTTCCTTCCGCCACGATTACCCCACCCGCCATGAAATAAACGTAATCGACGATTTTGAGCGATTCCTGCACGTCATGCGTAACCACCACCGAGGTCGCACCAAGCGCATCATTCAAACGACGAATCAAATCACCCACCACAGTAAGCGAAATGGGATCCAACCCCGCAAACGGCTCATCGTACATAATTAACATCGGATCGAGTGCAACTGTACGCGCCAATGCCACTCGACGCGCCATCCCGCCCGACAACTCGGAAGGCATCAGATGATGCGTACCGCGCAAACCAACCGCATGCAGCTTCATTAGTACCAAGTCGTGAATCAACTCCTCCGGCAAATCAGTATGCTCACGCATCTGAAAGGCGACGTTGTCATATACAGACATATCGGTAAATAGCGCACCGAACTGGAACAGCATCCCCATTTTACGGCGCATCGCGTAAAGCCCCGCCTGATCCAACTCATGAATCACCTGCCCATCCACCTTTACGTAACCCTTATTGGGCTTTAGTGCGCCACCAATATGCCGCAGCAAAGTCGTTTTGCCGCAGCCGGACAGCCCCATAATGGCAATCAACTTACCCTTGGGAAAGGTCATGTTGATTCCCTGCAAGATGGGTCTAGCATCGTAAGAAAAGTTAAGGTCGCGTATTTCGACCAAGGCCGGAGCGGTCAATTGAGTCAGACTGAGAATTAAAAGGTGGCGCATTCTAATCCACTCTAGAGGATTACCTCAACCTGACTACCCGCAATGGTAGATTGCAAAACACATGCACCCCGAACTTGAGCCCGCAGGGCAATAAAGCTACTCTCCGGCACCTGTTAGCATAACCGGAGCTGTGTATTGAACGCCTCATTGCCCAGTTTAATGATCGTCGACGATGCCCCATTGATCCGTGAAGGCATGTCTATTTCCTTCGGAAACGACTTTGATATCATTCAGGCTGACTCGCGCCTTGCCGCCATCCAGCCACATCCGCCCTATTTGGCACTAATTGACCTAGGGCAGCCGCCCTTACCACACCACTCTGATGAAGGCTTTCACCTCATCACCGAGCTACTGACGCACTCACCCAACATGCGCATCTTTACCTTGTCTAGGCAAGATGAAGAATCCCACGCACATTCACTTGGTATCGCCAACCTTATTGCCAAACCGTGCGCGCCCGAAAAAATTAAAGCCCACCTATACAATGCACTTCGGATGCAAAACAACGAGCGTGACAACGAAAATCAAGACGATCAACCATTCGGGATCATTGGTCAAAGTGCTGCAATACAAACATTACGTAACCAGATCGCAATGTCTGCCGCCATCTCTTTTCCGGTATTGATCGAGGGCGAGTCAGGTTGCGGCAAAGAGCTAGTCGCCAATGCCTTACAAAGTTTGAGAGGTAACTCCGGATCCACATACAAGGCACTAAATTGTGCGGCAATTTCACCCACTCTGATTGAGCCAACACTGTTCGGTTATTGCAAAGGCGCATTCACCGGCGCATCCGCAGCGCAGGCCGGTTTTTTTGAGGAGGCCAACGACGGCACTCTCTTTCTCGACGAAGTTGGCGAACTGCCTCTGGAATTACAGGCAAAACTATTGCGCGTCCTAGAAAACGGCGAATATCAGCGTGTTGGCGAAACACAAACTCGAAAAAGTCGTGCCCGTATCATCGCGGCAACCAATCGAAACTTGCGCGCAGCCGTTAAAGATGGCTCATTCCGTAGTGACCTGTACCATCGGTTAAGTGTTTTTTCCATTACTGCTCCACCGTTACGCGAGATGGGGCAAGATAAGTTGGTTTTATTGAATCACTTTCGCAGCCATTACGCGAAACAATTGAATAAACCCTCTTTCGAGCTACATGCCGAGGCATTTTTAGCTTGGGAACAATACGCATTCCCTGGGAACACAAGAGAGTTGCGCAACATTGTTATCCGCCTCGCCATTAAGTACGCAGGAAAAACCGTGACGGCAGAGCAGCTACGCGATGAATTCGATCCTCACGCTACAGAACTGGATCTCACGCCATCCTCGCCCCCTCCCCAAGCTTTACTTGCTCAAGGCACGTTTGATCTCAACCAGTTTTTAAGCGAACAGGAGTCCATTTATACGAATACGGCGCTCACCATGACCGACAACAATATCAGCGAAGCTGCCAAATTGCTGGGCTTAAATCGCACAACACTACGCAGCCGCATCGAAGCCCGTGCGCGCTATAAAAAACCGGGGTGAAGCATGTACCTTGAATTTTTCGGACTCAAAGAAGCTCCATTCCGCATTACCCCGATCACTGAGTTTTTTTTCTCCGGTGCCGACCGGGGCGAAATACTGGATGCGTTGGTCTATTCCGTTTCCGAAGCAGAAGGCATCATCAAGGTCAGCGGTGAAGTCGGCAGCGGTAAGACCATGTTGTGTCGCATGCTATTGGAGCGTTTACCCACGCACATCGAAACCATCTATCTATCCAACCCCAGCGTGTCGCGCGAAGAAATGTTGTATGCCATTGCCGACGGACTAGGATTGCGCATGGAGAAAGAACGCGTCGGCATTATCATGCAAAACATTCAGAAAAAACTTCTGGATACAGCACGCCAAGGCAAACGTGTGGTCGTACTGGTGGACGAGGCTCATGCAATGCCGATAGACACACTCGAGGAGCTGCGTCTGCTCTATAACCTGCAAGTCGGCAGCTTTAAGCTGATCCAGATCATACTTTTCGGCCAACCCGAGTTGAACGACAAACTGGAACAGCCCAATATGCGCCAACTAAAGGATCGCATACTGCACCACTTTAATATACAGCCATTGTCTGGTGAGGTAGTGGAAAGCTACCTGATGTTTCGTCTACGCACAGCGGGGTACCACGGGCCAAATATTTTTTCCGACAAAGCACTCAATCTCATTGCCAATACCTCCGGCGGCCTGATGCGACGTGCCAATGTGCTGGCCGACAAGGCTTTGCTATCGGCCTTTATTGAAGGCACTCACAATATCGATGCGCGACATGTACAAGCCGCCATCGCCGACAGTGACCTAAAAACAAAACCGCCTAAAAAAGACAAAAAACTGAGAATCGTTGCTGCGGTATTACTACTTACGCTCGTGACCACATGCGCTTGGTGGATGCTTGGACGCACGACACAAACTTGGCTTGACTCATCGGCAAGTGCTGCCGCCCAGCCTACCCCCGTTGCTATACCTCAAGCGCAAACCGCACCGCAGGTGGAAGATTTGTTCGCATCGACACCCATCGCCGCTATCGAACGAACAGAGAACGCTTCCTTCATTACAACCATTCCGCTAACGAGATCGATACCTGCTCCACCCGCCCTGTCGTCGGCGACACAAGAACTCCCCCTCAGCCTATTCGAACAGCGGCTAGCGGCAAGTAAACAACTTCTTGCCCAGAAAAAAATCATCTCCAGCATTCAACTTTTTTCCAGCGAAGAAACGCGAGCAGAAAAAATCGAGGGGTTTTTAAAGCGCGCGGAAAAACTCGGCAAACTATCTGAGATTTACTTAATACCGTCCGAAGCCGATAAAAGGCACAGCCTGCGTGTCGCATACGGTGCCTACCCATCCATCGAAGCGGCACGCCAAGGCATTACCACATTACCGGCAAGGTATCAGGAATCGTTTGCAATCTCGTTAATACAAATCGCCCCAACTCGCATTGACTCGATTGAGCCGCCAAACCAAAACTGATAATTGATCAGAAAAAATCAATACTGACTGGGAGGAACTACACTTATGCGCACGTTACAGTTCACCTCCTTGGCTATCGTTGCATTGCTTGCTGGCTGCGCCAACAAGCCGATAACTCCTTCGAATAAACATATCATGCAATCGGATACTGCATCCGTGTCAGTCGCCAGTACTATTCCCGAAACAATCAAACGCAATATTGCTTTACCCCCGCCCACCCCCGCGCGCAAAGCAGAAACATACAGCGTGGTTGTTACCAATGTCCCGGCCCAAGAAATATTATTCGCTCTAGCGCGCGATGCAAAAGTCAATCTGGATATCCACCCCGGCATACAGGGCATAGTCACGTTAAACGCGCTAAACCAGACTCTTCCGCAAATCCTGACACGCATCGCGAAACAAGTCGATATGCGCTATGAGTTGGAAAATGGCACGCTGACCGTCATGCCCGATTCGCCGTTTTTACACAACTACAAAATCGACTATGTGAATATGTCGCGCGATGCAGAAAGTAGCATTGTCACCAGCGCCCAAGTTGCATCAACCGGAGCCACCGCAGTTGCATCGAGCACTACCAATAACTCACTCATCAGCATAAAGAACACCTCCAAAAACCGCTTCTGGGAAACCTTGGTACAGAACGTCAAAGACATTCTGCGCGAAACCGACAAAATCATGCCTAACGGCAACGATGCACTGCAAGCGACTGCCGCTAATAGCGCCCCATCATCAGAACACAACGCTAATGCGACAACACTTGCTGGTATCCCGCAAGCGACCGGGCGTAACAGCACATTCCGCGAAGCCGCCTCGGTTATTGCGAACCCTGAAAATGGCCTTCTGACCGTGCGTGCAACCGCCCGACAACACGAAAAGATCCGCGAATTTGTCGACCAAATTATGAACAGTGCGCGCCGCCAAGTCATGATTGAGGCCACCATTGTTGAGGTCAAACTGAGCGACAACTACCAGCAAGGTATTAACTGGTCAGCCTTGGTCAAGGCTGAGGGTAAACAGTTCAAGCTGGCGCAAAGCAGCGCAGGGTTGCCCACTGGGGTGGCTGGTAGCATTTTTGGAGTCATCACCAACCCTAATCCAGCCAGCATCGCCAACCAAGTGACACTACTGGAGTCATTCGGCAACGTTAAAGTGCTTTCCAGTCCAAAACTCAGCGTGCTTAACAACCAAACTGCACTTATCAAGGTAGTCGACAACTTAGTTTATTTCACAGTAGGAACCAACACCGTCACTAATCAAACTGGCTCCATGACAACCTACAGCACCGAACCAAAAACCATTCCGGTCGGTTTCACCATGAGCGTCACACCGCAAATCAGCGACAGCAACGTGGTACTCCTCAATCTAAAACCCTCCATCTCGCGCGTGGTCAGCTTCGTCAACGACCCCAACCCCGATCTAGCCAGAGCAGGTGTCGTCAGCAAAATTCCCCAAACTCAAACACGGGAAATGGAATCTATCCTCAAGATAGATGACAACCAAATTGCCGTGATGGGCGGCCTCATGCAAGACGAGATGAATAACCTCACCGATGAAGTGCCTGGACTATCGAAAATTCCGCTGGCAGGTGAGTTATTCAAACAGCGTAACAACACCACAACAAAAACCGAACTGGTAATTTTTCTGCGTCCAGTGGTCATTAAAAATGCGAGCATCGATGGTGATTTTAGTGAATTTCGCGACGACTTACCTAATCCGTATTTCTTCAAGCAACCCGCTGACGCACACTAAGGAATCGTAATGAGCCTGCTGCTGGATGCCCGCAAAAAATCGCAGAAATCAGCCCTCTCAAAACAGGGTAACGCGATGTCCGGTACAGATGATTCACGCAACGTCAGCAAAAACCTATTCGCGGCTAAATCCACTCCTACAGGAAACAAAAAAAACACGCGCAACCTACTGTTCGGCCTCACCTTCACGGCAGTCTTGATTGGCGGAGGATTGGCTTATCTCAGCTATATGGAGGCGACTATGCCGCGCGGCGGACTGCAAGTAATGACACCGCCGCCCGCACCACCGGAAAACCTGACCGAGAATGTCCCGCTGGAAAGCGCCTCGGCTCCATTGCTTGCCGAGAACATTGAAGTCGCTAGCACAGCACCTGCCATTGTTGAAATTCCTGTCGCCCAAAATTCACAGCAACCCGTCGCTACCGAAAAATTGATGGCGACTCCCTCTAAACCGCGCGCTCCCGCGCGTAGTGCCAACACCGTACACTTAATGCAAGATCCCGAAAATCGGGTTGACCCAGCTTTGCAAGAGGCTTACGACGCTTACCGTGCTGGCAAGCTAACTCAGGCGGAACAGCTCTATCGCGTGCTTTATCAGAAAGACAGCCGCAACCCAGATGTCTTGCTCGGACTTGCCGCAATTGCCCAGCAACACGGCGACAACAATAGTGCCGCACAATATTACATGCGCGTACTGCAACTCGATCCGCGTAATGCAATTGCAAATTCTGGTATGGCAGCCATCAGCACCGAAGGTAACTCGGAGAGTCGACTAAAGAGCCTGTTACGCGAGCAAGGTAACTCACCGGCACTAAATTTTGCGCTGGGTAATGTATACGCATCTCAATCTCACTGGAGCGAAGCCCAACAGTCCTACTTCACCGCCGCCAGTTTGGATCCAAATAACGCCGAATTTTCTTTTAACCTCGCTGTCAGCCTCGATCACCTAGGGCAGACAAAGTTAGCCGCACAATATTACCGACGCGCAATACAACTTGATCCATCGCACGGCACAGGCTTCAACCACAGGCAGATCGCCCAGCGTATCGCCGAGCTGGAACCGATGCCATGATGAACCGTCAGATGCAACAACCGCTCGGGCGACTGCTGGTTGACAAAGGTGTCATCAGCGACGATCAGTTGCGCATCGCCCAACAGGAACAGAACAAAACACACCAACCGTTGGGACGTTTGTTGGTCCGCCTCGGCTTCCTCTCCGAGGCCACCATACGCGATGTCCTCTCGGAAAACTTGGGGCAGGAAGCCGTAGATCTTTCCAGTACCATCGTCGACCCTCTCGCGCTCAAGCTAATTCCGAAAGATGTCGCGCGGCGACATCAGTTGCTCCCTATCTCGATTGATATGCAAAAGCAGATGCTGACGCTGGCTGTAGCCGACCCCGACAACATCATCGCACTGGATCAAGTACGCGCCCTGCTCAAAGACGAGTTCCGTCTGTATATGAAATTGGCAAACGAATCCGACATCACGCGCGCAATCGACCAGTACTATGGCTTTGAACTTTCCATCGACGGCATCCTGCACGAAATCGAGCCTGGCGAGATGGAATATCAAACGCTGCAAAGCGGAGTAAACGAATTCAGCCAACCAGTTGTGCGTTTGATTGATGCGCTACTGACCGAAGCCGTACAACGCGGCACATCCGATATTCACTTCGAACCGGAAAGCAGTTTTCTGCGTATTCGCTACCGCATCGACGGCGTATTACGCCAAGTTCGCAGCTTGCACAAAAGCTTCTGGCCCGCGATGGTGGTACGTCTCAAAGTGATGAGCAACATGAATATCGCCGAGACTCGGGCTCCGCAAGATGGTCGCGTCTCGCTACGACTGTCCGGCCGCCCCATCGACTTTCGTGTCGCTTCACACCCAACCACGCACGGCGAGAATATGGTGCTGCGTATTCTCGACCGCCAGAAAGGCATTGTGCCGCTGGAACAAATCGGTCTGGAAGAAAGCACGCTGATGTTGCTTAAAAGCATTATCGCCAAACCAGAGGGGATTGTGCTGGTTACCGGCCCTACCGGCAGCGGTAAGACCACAACGCTCTACTCGGTGCTAAATCACGTCAACACCGAGTCGGTCAACATCATGACCTTGGAAGATCCCGTCGAATACCCATTGTCGATGATCCGCCAGACTTCGATAAATGAAGCTGCCAAGCTCGATTTTGCCAACGGCATTCGCTCCATGATGCGACAAGATCCCGACATTATTCTGGTCGGCGAAATTCGCGATCACCCGACCGCAGAGATGGCATTTCGCGCCGCCATGACAGGCCATCAGGTGTATTCGACGCTCCACACCAACTCCGCTATCGGTGCCATTCCACGCCTGCTCGATATCGGCATCCTGCCCGACATCATGGCCGGCAACATCATCGGCATCGTAGCGCAACGTTTGGTGCGCCTACTTTGCAACGAATGCAAATACCCTTATCAGCCTGATCTCTCCGAGCGCCACCTGCTGGGCTTGGAAACCGAACACCCGATCACTCTATATCGTGCCGCCGGTTGTGAATCCTGCGGCCATCAGGGTTACAAAGGCCGACTTGCGCTGATGGAATTGCTCAAGCTGGATTACGACATTGACGACCTGATCTCGCGTCGCGCAAGCACCCGCGAGATACGCGAACTCGCCTTAAGCAAAGGTTTCCGCCCGCTGGCAATGGATGCGGTTCGCCGTGTCTTGCAAGGCATCACCTCAATTGCCGAAGTCAGCCGCGTGGTCGATCTGACCGACAGGAACGGCTGAAATGGCTTTGTACGCTTACCGTGCTATCGACGAACAAGGTAAAGCCCGAAAAGGCTTGCAGGATGCTGCCAACGAAGTAGATTTGGAACAACGTCTAAAACGTAGCGGGCTCGATCTAATCGATGCCAAAACCGATAGCGGCAGAGGCTGGAGCTCGCACCGCAGGGTAAAGCGGCCCGACTTAATCACTTTCTTTTTTAACCTTGAACAACTTACTGGCGCAGGTGTTCCGCTACTGGAAAGTTTGGCGGATTTACGCGACACCATGGCTGACCAGCATTTTCGCGAAGTCATCGCCAACTTGGTTGAAGCCATTGAAGGCGGCAAAAAACTTTCACAGGCAATGGCTGAGCACCCTGATGCATTCGACAATATCTTTATCAGTCTGACCTGCGCGGGCGAAGAGAGCGGTCATCTGCCAGAAGTATTTGCCCACATCACCGAATCACTCAAATGGAAAGATGAGATGGCTTCGCATACCAAAACCATCATGCTGTACCCAGCCTTCGTCGGCACCATCGTGGTCGCCATCACATTTTTCCTGATGATTTACCTGATACCCCAAATGGTCAGTTTCATCAAAGGGATGGGACAAGAGTTGCCGCTGCAAACGCGCATCTTGTTGGCGATCTCGTCGATTTTTGTCAACTACTGGTACATCCTCATCTCCGTGCCGATTGCGCTGATTTTTCTGGGACGTTTTTTGGTTTCATCGAGCCCTGAAATGGAATACAGGTTTGACAAGTTCAAACTCGACATGTGGGTAATCGGACCGATTTTGCGCAAAATTATTCTGGCGCGCTTCGCCAACACCTTTGCCATGATGTACGGGGCTGGGGTCAACATTTTGGAATGCATCGCCAACTCACGCGATGTAGTAAACAATCGTGCAATCGCCAAAAGTCTGGAAGATGTCACGCATGAAATTGAATCCGGAAGCAACCTGACACAAAGCTTTCAGAATACCGGCATGTTTCCGCCTCTGGTCATTCGTATGCTCAAAGTCGGCGAAGCGACAGGATCACTGGACAAAGCACTACTCAATGTCAGCTACTTCTATGACCGCGATGTCAAAGAATCAATCAAAAAAGTGCAAGTGATGATTGAACCGATTATGACCATCGTTCTCGGAGCCCTGCTGGGCTGGGTCATGCTGTCTGTGCTGTCGCCTATTTACGACCTCATCAGCAAGGTGAAATTCTGATGAAGCATGCCCTACTACTTTTCTTGAGCAGTAACCACCTCCAAGCGCGTTGGCTAGAGAATGGCAAAGCTATTGCGGAAGGCGACTTCCCCGACTCTTCAGATGGCAAAGCCAACTTTGCTGCCTTCCTCAAAGGTAAAAAGTGTGCGACTTACCTACTGGTCGATGTCATCGAAGAAGATTTTCGACAGGAGACCATTCCCCACTTGATCGGTGGAACCCGCAACGCTCTGCTTAAACGAAAATTTGAACAGTTCTATCGCGACACTCCATTTCAACAAGCCACTTTTCTGCAACGCCAAAGTAACGGCAGACGCGATGATGAAATGCTGTTCTCGGCGTTGACCAACCCGTCCGCCATTACGTCATGGGTGGACATCATGCTGACCTACAAAACACCGCTGGTCGGCATCTACTCAGTTCCTCAAGTCAGCACCCCGCTGGTTAAAAACCATATCTCTAAGCACCTTCTCTTGATCTCGTGGGAACGCAATGCCGGACTGCGCCAATCCTACTTCCGCGACCATCGACTCAACATCTCGCGCCTCACCCCGCTACGCGGAGAAACCACATTCCAAGACGCAGTGCTGGATGAATTGGGACGAACCTACCAATATCTCAAAAATTTAAGCCTACTGCCCGCAGGTCAAACGCTGGATGTACGCATCATGGGCGCGGTCAACGATCTCGTCGAGTTACAACAAAAACTGCCGCGCAGTGCCGATATGCGCTACGACTTTGCCGATTTGGAAGATATAGCCAAACAACTCAAGTTTAACGGCGAAGTCACCGACTCCGATGCCAGCCAGCTATTCATGCATCAACTACTAGCAACTCCGCCCAAGTCAAGTTATGCCAACAGTAGTCACACCCACTTTTACGATCTGTGGAAACTGCGCCGAGGTATGAACTGGACCAGCATCGGCATCCTCGTAGCTGGCCTGATTAGCGGCGCAAGCGATATTGCCATGGGCGAACTGGACAAGAGGCAAGCAAGCACACTCCGAATGCAAGCAAAAACCCTGCAAGGCCAAACACAACAAGTGTTGGCCACTATGCCATCAAGCCATGCCCCGGCTACCGACATGAAAATGGCTGTTTCCATCATGCGCACTTTGGATGATCGTAGCGACATACCCGAGCACCTGCTGCAACCCGTGTCTGAAGTGCTGAACGATCACCCGCCCATCGGCATCCTCACGCTCACTTGGCAATATGACGCAAACGAACCTGTCGCTGAAAATACACGCGGAGACTTCCCCGCGCTAATCCTCACCATCAAAGGTCAACTAAACGGATTTAGCTCCCGATATCGCGCAGCCCTAGATGAGCTGGAACAACTCGAACGCGATCTCCTTGCACGCGGATATATCGTCACCATCACCGAAAAGCCACTGGATATCAGTGCCACTGGCATCATTGGCGACCGCCGCAAAAGCGACGGAAAACCACTCGCATTCAGCATGCGCCTAGCATGGAGACCGAAAACATGACGTTCGGCAAAAATGAAATACGCACATTGCGAAAAAGCCTGTGGGGCTTGAGTGCAGCATTGCTGCTCTCTGGTGGCATTGTTTACTACACGGAAGAAATCAAAAGCCAAACCAAAGCTGAGCTACGCAATGCCCAAAATGCGGTTAGCGATGCACGTAGACAACTCGACTCCGCACGCCAGGACGCAGAATCAATGAGCACCTACAGCATCGAATACGGGGCGTTGTTAGCGCAAGAAATTATTGGTGAAGACAAACGGCTGAATTGGATTGAAGCACTGGAAAAAATCCGCCAACAAAACCCAACCAATGATTTCCGTTACCGCATCGAACCGCAACAGCCATACACCCCGAATCCAGCATTGGACACCGGCAACTTCGACATACGCTACAGCGCCATGAAATTGCAATTTGAACTACTGCACGAAGGACAATTAGTCGATTTTTTTGCTGCACTACGCCATGACATCAACGGCTGGTATCACCTCGAAAGCTGTACCCTACAGCGTAAAAGTGTCGACATAGAACAACCATTCACTCCCGATGCCAGTGCGCGACTGAGTGCCGAATGCAGCGGTGGCTGGATCACACTTAAAAAAAGGAATGCGACGCCATGAAGTGCCGCCACCCTATTCACGCCCTAATCAAATCGGCACTATTAATTTGCAGCCTGATACTCAGCCAGTTAACCGTGGCTGATGAGCTTGGCCGCCTATTTTTTACCCCGCAAGAGCGCGCCCGACTCACTGTCGAATATAACAAACAAGATCGCGGTACTGGTCTCAGCAATACTGGTGAAATCGCCGTCAATGGCATCGTTCAAAAACACGGCGGTAGCCGCACCATATGGGTCAACGGACAAGCGCAAGCTGCCAGCAAAGAAGAACCTGACCCGAGTAGCGCACAAATTATCCTGCCGGGACAAATACAACCCGTCAAAATCAAAGTCGGCGAAAGAGGCAATCTTTCTGCCGATAAAAAAAACCATGATTAATTATTCTCGCGCTATCGGACATCACCACCAACACGGTGCGGCGTTGATGGTAATGCTGATCGTTTTAGTTCTTGGCGTGGCAGCCACATTGGTCGGCTCACTAAATTCCGCCGCACTAAAAAATGACTATCAAAAAGCAAATGAACTCGCCTTAGCTCAGGCTAAAGAAGCATTAATTGGTTATGCCCTCACTTATGCCGACTCTCATCTAGGAAAAACTTTTGGCTACCTGCCCTGCCCTGACAGAGATGGCAATGCGGGCGGGAGTGATGAAGGCTCATCCTCGACATGCTCTGGCACCGGTAGCGACATAGGCCGTCTTCCTTGGCGCACACTTCACCTGCCTACGTTGCGAGACGGAAATGGCGAATGCTTGTGGTATGCCGTTTCAGGGAGCTATAAAAACAACACGACCGCTTCTATGAATTGGGACAACAAAGGTCAACTAAAAATGTACAGCGGCAATGGAGTAGAAGTAGCTCCCGACGAAGTCGTTGCGCTTGTCATTTCCCCTGGCGCAAGAACGGCCAACAACAGCAGTAGAGAAGGTAACAATGCACCAACTTGCGGCGGAAATTACGACACCGCAGCGTACTTGGATAACGATACCGAGCACATGATTAACAACGCGGCCATTTCCTCGGCAAAATTCATTTTGCCGCACGAGCATCGAGACACAAATGGAAGCGTCACGTTAACTACCAATGATCAATTTCTCACCATCACTCGTCAGGACATATGGGCTGGCGTACAAGCTAGGATTGCAAAGGAAGCAACTCAATGCTTGGATAATTATGCCCAGCATGCTGGCAATAAATATCCTTGGGCTGTTCCCCTTAATGACACAAGTTATTATACAGGCCGAGTAAGTAGCTTGTTTGGACGCATCCCATCTTTCCCTGCCATTTACACCGATAACAGCAATAATCTTATTGAGCTTACGTTCGCAATTTATTCATTGCAAGTGCGGCTGAATCAACTCCAGCTAGCTCTTGAGAATTTCAAGGAAAGCTCATCCGAAACCAATAAAGGCCTCCTTTCTTCTGCAGGACGAGATACTAAAGTTGCCGGTGAGAATCTCAGTGCCTTAGCTAACTCACCATCTAACCCGATCACCTCTGACATCGCAAACAAAACAAACAGCGCAGGCGAAAAAGGAAAAGAAGCTGGGAATAAAGCCCAAGAATTAGCTGAAACACCACCTGATGCAATCACCAGCGAAACACAAACAAAAATCAACGAAGCAAGCTCGAAGCTAAATCAAGTTCTGTCCGAGCTAAGTAGCGAAAATTTAATCGATGGTGACATGAATATCATATGGCCCAATTGCTCATTGTTCTCCTCTAACGCTTGGCTCCACTGGAGAAATTACATCTTTTACCAAGTCGCAAGTGGTTACAAACCGGGAAGCTCAAGCAAATGTGGAAACAGCTGTTTGTCGGCCCAACGAAGCAACTCCGCCATGACAGGGTCTGGAACTTATCGTGCTGTCGTCATAGGCTCAGGCAAGTCTCTCTCGAATACAACTCGCGTCACCAATAATCTGTCCGACTACTTAGAAGCAGACAATCGCCTACCTCAAAACGACAACACAAAAACTTACAAAACATACCGCAGTTCTGATGGCGAGTTTTCTACCAACAACGATTTGGTTTTATGTTTAAACGGCTCCCCCCAATGCTCACAATAAATTCGCATCGCCCTCAAAAATTTCTAGGCTTCTCATTAATCGAGATGGCCATGGTTCTTGCGATTGTCGGATTGCTTCTTGCTGGCTTTTTACCTACATTAAACAGTCAAATTGAACAGCAAAAAACCACAGAAACACGGAAAAAACTTGAGGAAATACAGCAGGCACTCATTGGTTTTGCGGCTACCAACGGCAGATTACCTTGCCCAGCAACCAGCTCAAGCCATGGTCAGGAAAGCCCGATCGGCGGCGGAAACTGCACGAACTTTAATGATGGTTTTGTACCTGCATCCACGCTGGGAATTGATTCTACAAATGAACAAAGACTCCTGCTGGATGCTTGGTCAAACCCGATTCGATATGCTGTCAGCTCGTGGAGTAAAAGTAACCCCTCCGTTAGTCACGTTTATACAAGCAATAACGGCATGGCAACCGTTGGGATTTCAGCATTAAGACCCAATCTATTTGTTTGTTCTACGGCAACAAGTATTGGGGCTGATGTTTGCGCATCGGGACAATATCTAACGCCTGATACCAACGGCGGCGTTCCTATCGTCATTTACTCTACAGGCAAAAATACACCAGCTGGTGGCACAGGGCTTGATGAAGCCGCCAATCCCAATCCGAACAGTTCAGACAGCAATCGTACTTTTGTCAGTCATACGCCCACCCCAAATTCTGTCACTAACGGCGAATTCGACGACATTGTTGTATGGGTTTCCAATAACCTCCTCATCAACCGCATGGTCGCAGCAGGCAAGCTTCCCTAATCTTGCAGCGGTTGTAATCGTTCACATTTCTCCATCTCTTCATTCGACATAGCCCGATTAAAATCCCCGCTCTTTCAATCAACTCAAGGGATGCGCCATGGGACTTCTGGATTCTCTCGTCGGGCAAGTTGGCGCGGCACTAGCCAACAATCAAACTCAAAATGGCCAAGGGGGCTTGATGGAAGTCATCACCCATCTGGTCAATAATCCCGAAACAGGCGGCTTATCTGGCTTGGTCAAAACCTTTCAGGAGCAAGGCTTAGGCGATGCCATGGCTTCATGGATAAGCACTGGGCAAAATCAGGCGGTTTCTGCCAACCAAATTCAACAAGTACTCGGCAGTGCTCAAGTGCAACAACTCGCGCAACAATTCGGCTTATCGCCCGAGTTGCTCTCTTCGGGTTTGGCAACGATGCTGCCACAGGTGATAGACACAATCACACCCAACGGCCAGCTCCCCGCAAACAATCAACTGGTTGAGCAAGGCTTGTCATTGCTCAAGGGTAAGCTGTTCGGCTAAACCATTCAATTTAAGGAGATCGCAATGAGAAAATACGGTGCTGAGTTTTTCGGTACATTCTGGCTGGTGCTGGGCGGCTGCGGCAGCGCGGTACTCGCAGCCGCATTCCCTGAGCTGGGAATTGGTTTGCTTGGCGTATCACTGGCCTTTGGCCTAACAGTGCTAACCATGGCTTACAGCATCGGGCACATTTCGGGCTGCCACCTGAATCCGGCTGTGTCTATCGGCTTGTGGGCTGGCAATCGCTTTCCCGCGCAAGAATTGCTGCCTTACATTTTGGCCCAAGTCGCCGGAGCCGTTCTTGCTGGTAGCGTGCTGTATCTAATCGCCAGCGGCAAGGCTAGTTTTGACGTAAGTGCTGGCTTTGCATCCAACGGCTACGGTGAACATTCCCCCGGCCAATACTCGCTACTTGCCGCTCTACTATGCGAAGTTGTCATGACGATGATGTTTTTACTCATCATCATGGGGGCAACTGACAAACGCGCACCGCAAGGCTTTGCACCGCTCGCAATTGGTCTCGGCTTAACTCTGATCCACCTGATTAGCATTCCGGTTACCAATACCTCAGTTAACCCCGCGCGTAGCACTGGCGTGGCTCTTTTCGTGGGCGATTGGGCAGTCAGTCAGCTGTGGCTGTTTTGGCTTGCACCCATTATCGGCGCAATACTCGGCGCATTGATTTACCGTTTCCTCGGCGAGGAGGAAGCCTAAAAATCAGAGGGCTTCGATGATCGTTACAAGGGCGTGGTGACACGCCCTTTTTCATTTGTGCGATTTATGCCGCAGGGATACCCCCCATTAGAGTTACTTGACTAAAAAACTCAGGAAAGTTTAAATAGCGTCCGTGACACGCTGGTCAAAGTATTTCACCCGATTGCGAAATGATGGCGAGGCGGGCTGCAACACGAACCAGACTCCTATGTAACGAGCGAATATCCCAATCCTCATCAGGGCTTGGTTAAACCGCTGCGGAATCTGATGAAATATTCAAGCTGGGCGCATTTAACGACTATTTTAGAAAAGGAATAAACATGACACTTCCAGACCGCGATGGCGATGGTTATCTTACCGACATGAGTGAATGGACCCCAGAGATTGGTCAAGCAATGGCGGATGCCGACGGGTATGAGCTAAATGAAGAGAAGTGGGCACACATCACCAAAGCGCGCGAGTACTTTGAGGAATACGGCTCGGTACTGCCCATCAGAAAATTTGCCCAGCACATCGGTGAGGACCAGAAAGCGCTGTTCGATCTTTGGATGACAGGCCCGATGAAACCGATTACCAAATACGGCGGTATGCCCAAGCCCACTGGTTGCGTTTGATTGACGCGCCAATCACTGTTCACGGATAATCCGCAACAGTTTCGCATAACACACAAGATGTTATGGAAAGCCACAGACTTCGCGCTGTGGCTTTTTTGTTTGCTATATAAGAGCAGGAGTTCACGCATGTCGCTACCGGCGGCTTTTCTTTCCGTGGTGTTAATCTGGTCGACCACTCCGCTTGCAATCAAGTGGAGTGTGATGGGCATCAGTCCCAGCTTTGCCGTATTTTCACGCATGCTGATTGGCGCACTGCTATGCCTAGTATTGCTTGTCGTATTACGCATTCGTTTTCCATTGCACCGCCGCGCGCGACTGGCTTACTTAGCTGGTGGTTTGAGTATGTTTGGTGCTATGGCATTAACTTACTGGTCGGCGCAATACATCAGCTCCGGCATGATCGCGGTTTTGTTTGGCTTATCACCGCTCATCACCAGCCTTGGTGCCGCTTTGTGGCTAAAGGAAGATTCACTCACGCCAAGCAAATTGCTCGGTATGGCATTTGGCGTATCGGGCTTGCTACTGGTATTTCGCGGCAGCCTAGATTTAGGAGCCGGACTCGGTTTGGCTACGCTATTTTGCGCGGTGGTAATGCAATCGCTCGGACTGGTATGGATCAAACGCATCGGTGACGACAGTCCGCCGCTGGCGATGACATTGGGTACTCTGCTTGTAGGTCTACCCTTGTTTTTTGCATCATGGTTTATCGCTGATGGTCATGTGCCAGCGCAGTGGCCAAAGCAGGCGCTCACTGCCACCATTTATCTCGGCACCTTTGGCTCGGTACTGGGATTTGCGTTGTATTACTACCTCATCAAGCATATGGATACTGGCCGTGTTGCGCTTATCACACTCATCACTCCCGTCTCGGCACTGCTACTCGGGCATGCACTAAACGATGAGGTTGTGCTGTCGCAAGTATGGCTGGGCACGGCATGCATCTTGTTCGGCTTGTGTTTGCATCACTGGGGGCCAAGCTTACTGAACATACTCTTACCGCGCGGAAACGAGCGTTAATGCTGCGGCAACACTTCAGCACATTACAAAAAAACACGAGTTTCAGTGTTGGCGAAACCTATTTCGATAATGGGCTCGGCTTTGTTTCAACATGGCAGATGTTTGAGCGCATCGCGCCACCCGATACGAGTTTAGATTTTTTCAGTATCGCGCCCAATCCGCCAAGCGATGCCGAACTAATCGCCGCATTTGCCTGCCACCCGCCACTGCAATGCTATGCACAACAGCTCATGCAACGCTGGCAACGCCGCGTTCCGGGATGGAATCGCTGGCACTTTGCCGGAGGCCGCGTGCGACTAACACTCGTCATTGCCGATACTGCAAATGCGATTTCTCAGATCGACAAACACATTGATACCTGGCTTTCACACGACATCACTTCGGGGATAGAACCCTCACCAAAACAGCCTACGCGCAGCAAACAAAAAACTCCTACTACCGCACTCGTTATCGGCGGTGGTCTTGCCGGATGCGCCAGCGCTTATCTTTTGTCTCGACGAGGCGTGCATGTCACTTTGGTAGAGCGTTCGTCCACCTTGGCTAGTGGTGCTTCCGGCAACCCACGCGGCATTCTTCATGCTCGTTTCGGTGCCAGCATGACCACACTGCACCGCTTCGTTTTAGCTGCCTACGGTCATGCTTTAACGCTGCTGGACGAGGTAATACCCACAGATGGTGTATCGCGCGCCGAATGTGGCTTGCTACAACTTGCCAGTCCAGACTCGGAAGCAAAGCGTATCGGCAAACTCGCCGCATTATCGATGCCGCCCCATCTGCTGCAATTCGTCAATGCCGCGCGCGCCTCAGAGTTGGCAGGGCTGCCGATGACGCAAGGAGGGCTCTGGTTTCCCTCTGGTGGATGGGTTGTGCCGCCGCAAGTGTGCGCACGCTTAGCGGCACAACCCAATATCACACTATCCCCAAATCATACGATCACCACGCTGAGTCGTACCACATCGGGATGGCGTGCCAGCGGCGACGATTTTGCATTTGAGGCAGAACAGGTAGTGATATGTTGCGGCCATCAGGCACGTGCACTCGCACAATTTGCGCAATTCCCCCTACAAGCAGTACGCGGCCAAATCAGTGCGTTTCCCGCAAGCAATACTAGCCAATCATTACGCAGCGTGGTGTGTGCCGAAGGTTATTGCGCGCCCGCCGCATCCGATGTACATATCGCCGGAGCTACCACTCACTTTGATGATGAGAACACAGAATTACGCGCAGCCGACCATGCCGAAAATTTATCGCAACTGGCCAGACACGTTCCATCACTACATCAAGCACTGGGGCCGATAGATGTCGCACAACTCAAGGGTCGAGCCGGAGTTCGCTGCTCGGCACCTGGCTCGATGCCGCTGGTTGGCGAAGTGGAGCGCGGACTGTATTGCAGTCTGGCACACGGTACGCGCGGCTTGCTGAGTGCGGGAATTTCCGCTGAGGTCATCACCGCATCGATGTGCGGGCAACTGCCGCCGCTACCTGCCGATATATTGGCCGCTTTGTCGCCACAACGATTGTTGCGCCATATCTAACTAGGGAATTCACCGTCCACGTAATACCAGCGCCCATCCTCGCGCACAAAGTGGCTGATTTCATGCAATCGGTATACACGACCGGCAATCTTGTAGCGCGCAACAAATTCAACAATGGCAGCATCCACGCCCGTCTGCCGATGCTGCTTCACTGCTAATCCCATCCAGCGTGTGTCGTCATTAGCAAGCGACAATGAAGTTGGACGAGTACGCTCATGCCAAGTGGATAGCACATAGAATTCAAGCTTGAGGACATAGGCGCTATAGCGGGAACGCATCAACTGCGCCGCATCTGCTGCGGCCGCACCACCATGCAATGGCTGGCAACACGCCGCATAAGAATCACCACCACAAGGACAGATTTGGCTGACCATATCGATCAAGCAGCCAGCTTAGCTGCGACAATGACGTGTCCGTTGCGATTGGCTAAATCGAAGGCCGTTTCACCCGTCGTAGTGCGCAACGATTTATTTGCCCCCTGCGCCAAGAGCGGTCGAACAATTTCAACATAGCCCATGCTGGCCGCTTGGTGCAACGCACTCATACCCTCACGATTAACGGCGTTCAGATCAGCTCCACGCGCGATGAGCAATAGCACCACCGAGAGATGCCGATGCACGACAGCAAGCATCAACGGTGTCACGCCGCTGTCGTTATGCGGGTTAAGTTCGGCATGATGCTGAACGAGTGCCTGCACGGCCAGTTCGCGCCCAGAAAAAGCCGCCCAATGCAATGCGGTATTGCTGCCCATGTCACGCGCATGAACATCCGCACCATGCAAGGCAAACAGATCGACCAATGCCGCCTGTCCATGAAAAGCGGCAACCATGATGGCAGTCCAACCTTGCTCGTTGCGAGTCTCAAGATTCACACCCGCATCAACGAACAGCATCGCTGCTTCGCGATGACCAATCTCAACAGCATGCAAAAAACCATCTGCACTGCATTTCAACCCCAGCGCTTCTATTCTTTGTCGCGTAATGCTGTCTAGCTCTGGGAAACGGATGTCTGCGCGTGTTTTCGCAATATCTTCGACGTGATCGAAAAAAGCTTCCGATGGCCCCCACATATCGCGTTCGCCCGGTACCGGTTTGTGCTGACGGGCATGAACCGTACTCAAGTGCAATAACTCGGCGGCAACTGCTGGCGGAAACCCGACCCGGTCACCGCGCTGATCAACCATCAAGTCGAGAAAATAAGCATCGCTCTCGGGCGTGTCCCACAGCGACATGATTTTGCCAAACACGCGCGGGTAATCTCGCTCCAGCAATTTTGGGTATTGCTTTTCATCCCCGTCCAGAATTCTGAGTAGCCGTTGATCCAAGGAGTCCTCCTCGCGTTGCCAAGAAAATACTAATTGTGCAATTCGTATTTCTGCGTCTGCTGGCAATCTACCAGTAAACCCGCCACATCACCATAACCCGAAATGCATAGACCGCTAGTTCTTAACGCACAGCTTTTCGCACGGCACGCCATCGCGATCACCATCCAAGCTTTCAGGGCCGCAGCGGGCCAATGCCGCCCGCGCCTCCTCGCAAGAATGCATCTGCGAACAATAGCGTTTGCCATCGCACGTAGAAGTCGTGACGGAAGTTGAGGTTGCACGAGAAACAAGATGCTGTTTGCGCCACAATGATGGCTCGACAATTTCCTCCTCCGCCCATAAGCCAAGTTTTTGTTGCTGCGCTGCGAATTGCAACGCAAGCATCGCACGATCATTGTGGTAGCGTGAATATTCCCACGCCATGCCGCGCCGAACTTGCTCCTGATTAACAAGCAACCCCGCCACGAATACATCGGCAATGATGCGTCCGTAATCATCTTTTGCGCGGGTAATAACTTGAACGGTTTGCCCCATCGCCAGCTCAGCTAGCGACTGCTGTGCAGCAAGGCCATAAGGTTGTGCTTTTTCCGGCGCATCAATACCGGCAAGACGCAGTTTGATCGGCTTATCACCCCGCGTAACCAGCAGCGTATCGCCATCAAGAATGGCTATCACCTTAGCCGTGTATTCACCCGCCTGCGTTGCGCCGCTAATCAGCATCAACAAGCAGAGCAGGTAGCGCATCATGGTGTCAGCCCAACACGCTTTTGATGATCGCCAGACTCAGCAATGTGTAGCCTGCGGCCAATAAATCATCAAACATCACCCCCAAGCCGCCGTGCCAATTACTGTCAAAATAACGTATCGGTTGCGGCTTGACGATATCGAAGAACCGAAATAAAGCAAATGCCAGTAATGCCCATTCCCATCCCGGCGGCGTGAAAAACAATACCAGTAGGAAAGCGACCACTTCGTCCCACACAATGCCGCCATAATCGGGCACGCCCAGCGCCTTGCCGGTTTTGTCGCACACCCAGACACCGATGGCGAACGACCAGATCAACACCAGAATAAACATCATCTCCGACAAGCGCGGCGCGAGAAACCAGTACATTGGGAAAGCCACCAGCGTACCGAAGGTGCCGGGCGCTTTACGCGCCAAGCCCGCACCAAAGCCGAACGAGAGCAGATGCGCGGGATGGCTGAATAGAAAACGCCAGCTCGGTTTCACCAGCAGCTCAGTTGAAATGGTCATAGCCGTTCCCTTCGATATTGATCGTATGTCCGTTCACATCGTGCACGACACAACCCGTTCCCGCCACAATTGTGCCAATACGTGTCAGCGGTAACTGCAATTCCGCTGCAATGTGTTCGATGTTGACACGATTTTCGACTGCCGCAGTAAAGCACAATTCATAGTCGTCACCGCCAGACAACGCAAGCTTACTTTGTCCGCTGTCACGCAAAGTTTTCGATAGCGGCAAATCATCGAACACAATCCGCGCTGCGACCTGAGAGCGCACCAGAATATGCCCCAGATCAGCCAGTAGCCCATCCGAAATATCAATCGCACTACGGGCTATTCCGCGCAATGCCAAACCAAGCGCAACGCGTGGCACGGGCGCGTGCAACGCAGCAAGACAGGCAGCGAGCGCAGCTTGTGGCAGGACAATTTTTTCTTGCAAATGCGCCAGCCCCAATGCGGCATCACCCAGTTTTCCAGACACCCAAATATCGTCTCCCTCACGCGCGCCATCACGACGCAAGGCTAATTGGGGCGGCACTTCGCCAATGATGCTGACACACAAATTCAACGGACCTCGCGTCGTATCGCCGCCGATCAAATCGACTCCGTGCTGTTGCGCCAATGCGAAAAAACCCGCGCTAAATCGTTCCAGCCAAACATCATCCGCCTGCGGTAACGCAATCGCCAAGGTAGCCCAACGCGGCACAGCTCCCATTGCGGCGAGATCGGACAAATTGACTGCGAGAGTTTTGTGGCCGAGCAAAAAAGGATCGGCATCGGGAAAGAAGTGCGTACCGCTGACCAGCATATCGGTAGAAATAGCTAGCACATTACCCGCACTGACCTGCAACAGTGCCGCATCGTCGCCAATGCCCAGCAACGCATTCGGAGTGGGACGGTTGAAGTGGCGACGAATCAGATCAAATTCAGACATGCGGGTTTATCCGCGTTTGGAAAATTCCACTGTACGCACTTGCGGCGCAAGCTTATCGAGCACGCCATTGACGTATTTATGCCCGTCCGTACCGCCAAATGTTTTGGCCAGTTCAACCGCTTCGTTGATGACCACTTTGTAAGGCACATCAATGTGCTGCGACAGCTCAAACGCACCGAGCAGCAAGACCGAAAACTCGACTGGGCTCAGTTCAGAAAGAGGACGATCCAGATGTGGGGAAAGTAGCGCGGCCATATCTTCGTGCATGCTCAAAGCACCGCGCAGCAGTTTGGAGAACAACGGCTTGTCAAAGCGGCCAAGATTTTTCTCACCCAGCAATTGCTTCTCAATTTCCGCCGCATCCTTGCCCGTGACCTGCCACTGGTAAACCCCCTGCAACGCCAACTCACGCGCACGATGGCGCGGGCTGACGGGAGCCTTTTTTACGTCGCTCTCGCTCATGCCAAACCTCGCAACAGATTCGCCATCTCGATGGCGACTTCCGCTGCCTCGCTGCCTTTGACATTCATCCGCACGATAGCCTGCTCATCGGTATCCGTGGTGAGAATAGCATTGGCTACCGGCACACCGCAGGCCAACTGCACTTCATTGACACAGCGAGCCGATTCGTTCGACACCACTTCGAAGTGGTAGGTGTCGCCGCGAATCACCGCACCCAATGCGATCAGCGCATCGAACTTTTCGCTCTCTGCCATATGCAGCAAAACTAGCGGAATCTCCAGCGCGCCCGGCACCGTCGCCAGCGTAATGTCATCCTCGGCCACGCCGCACTGCACCAGTTGCGACCGACATGCACCCAGCAATCCCTCGCACACCTCAGGATTAAAGCGACTTTGCACGATGCCGATCTTCAGCCCTTTGCCGTTCAGATTTTTTTCGATTTCTTTCATTTTCCATCCTTCGAAGAACAATAACCCACAATTTCCAACCCGAATCCCGCCATGCTTGGCATCTTACGCGCCGTGCCGATCAGGCACATTTTACCGACGCCAACATCGCGCAAAATCTGCGCGCCAATACCGTAACTCTTCGGATCCCATTTGACCGACTGATGCTCGGCTTGCGTCTCCAGCGCGCGTGCCAACAACGCTTGCGCAGTTTCCCCCTGATGCATTAACACCAACACACCGCTGGAAGCCGCGCTGATTTTTTTCAGCGCCTCATGTACGCTGGTGCCTTGTTGGAAGGTGCTTTGCTCCATAAAGTCCATCACCGACAGCGGCTCATGCACACGCACCAGCGTTTCGAATTCGGGCTGAATTTCACCTTTCACCAGCGCGAGATGGGTACGCTGCGTGCTCTTATCAAAATAGCTAAATAGCTCAAACTCGCCGTACGCCGTTTGTATCGAACGCTTGCCCACACGTTCGACCAATGCCTCGTTGTGAATGCGATATTCGATCAGATCAGCAATCGTGCCGATTTTCAGTCCGTGCTGTTTTGCGAACGGAATCAAATCGGGTAGACGCGCCATCTCGCCGTCTTCCTTCAATATTTCGCAAATCACGGCGGCAGGTGTAACACCTGCCAACTGGGCCAAATCACAGCCTGCCTCGGTATGTCCGGCACGCACCAGCACACCACCGTCGCGCGCCATCAACGGAAAAATATGTCCTGGTTGCACGATGTCAGACGGCTTGGCATCTTTGTTAGCTGCGGCCAGCACGGTGCGCGCGCGGTCCGCCGCCGAAATGCCAGTGGTTACCCCCGTTGCCGCCTCAATGCTCAATGTGAAATTGGTCGCCAACGGCAAACCGTTTTCGCGCACCATCAAAGGCAAATCAAGTTGTTTGCAGTGTGATTGCGTTAACGTCAGACAGATCAGCCCGCGCGCGTGCTTGGCCATGAAATTAATCATCTCCGGCGTGGCAAATTCCGCTGCAAAAACAAGGTCGCCCTCGTTCTCACGGTCTTCCTCGTCCACCAGCACCACCATGCGCCCAGCGCGTATTTCTTCGATAATTTCCGTAATTGGCGCTACATCAGTCATTTGATTATTCTTTCTCTGCTTGCAGCATACGTTCCACATAACGCGCGATGAGATCAATCTCCAGATTCACCCGCGCGCCGACTTTCAACTCGTTCAACATCGTCATATCCAGCGTGTGAGGAATGAGATTCATCTCAAACTCCGATCCAGCCACGCGATTCACTGTCAGGCTTACGCCGTTGATCGTAATGGAACCTTTGACGGCGATATATTTAGCCAACACATGAGGCGCACGCACGATCAGACGCCAGCTTTCGCCAATGTCGTTGAAGGCCACCACTTCGCCCACGCCATCAACATGACCGCTAACCAGATGCCCGCCCAGTCGATCCGACAAACGCATCGCTTTTTCCAGATTGACGTGGCCGCCTTGATGCTCCAGCCCGACAGTGCAGTTCAAAGTTTCGCGCGAAACATCAACCGTAAAGTCGTTGCCGTTCAATTCGACTACGGTAAGACACACACCGTTGACCGCGATACTGTCGCCCAATTGCACATCGTCCATACCGAGCACTTCGGTGGCAACGGTAAGGCGCAAACCACCGTCACGATCGCGTGCCGATTTAATCAATCCTACATCTGCAATGATTCCACTAAACATGCTTCACCTTTACTGTTATCCGCAAATCGTTGCCAACATGGCGCACATCCTGCCATTGCAATTCCACCCTTTGGTCAAGCGCGGTCAACATCCCCAGGCTTGCCATACCCCGTGCCGCATCGCCTAAAAACTGCGGCGCGACATACAACACCAATTCATCAACCAAGCCCGCTTTCAATAACGCACCGTTTAGCGTAGGCCCCGCCTCGACCAATATCTCATTGATGCCGCGCGCAGCCAAATCGTGCATCACTGCCGGTAAGTCAACGCGCTGTTTATCCGCATCCGGCAAAACAACCACGGTCGCGCCCAAAGCTTCCAGCGCGGCGCGCTTATCCGCGTCCTGAGCTACGGTGTAAATCAATACGCCATCGTGCAATATCCGCGCGTCATGCGGCATACGCAAACCGCTATCGAGCACTACGCGCAACGGCTGCCGCGAGGTATTCAGTTCGCGCACATTGAGCTGAGGATCATCGGCCAACACTGTCGCAATACCGGTCAATACAGCACATGAACGTGCGCGCCAATGTTGCACATCATGCCGCGCAGCATCACCGGTAATCCATTTACTCACGCCGTTCGACAGAGCCGTGCGCCCATCCAAGCTCATGCCAACTTTGCTGCGTACCCACGGCATTCCACGCGACATACGCGCCAAAAACCCCGCATTCAATGCCTGCGCCTCAGCCTGCATCAGCCCGCTATCTACTTCCACACCAGCGGCAATCAGTTTGCTCACGCCGCCACCGGCAACTTGCGGATTGGGATCTTGCATGGCCACTACGACACGCGTCACCCCCGCCGCAATCAAAGCATCGGCACATGGCGGCGTACGTCCGAAATGACTGCACGGCTCCAGCGTTACGTACGCAGTAGCGTCCTGCGCTGCTGCTCCCGCTACACGCAAGGCGTGAACTTCGGCATGCGGCTCACCAGCACGCTCGTGCCACCCTTCGCCGACAATTTCGCCCGCTTTGACTAACACGCAACCAACACGGGGATTGGGACTGGTACTGTACAAACCACGCTCAGCCAAACGCAACGCACGCGCCATCCATTTACTGTCGGCTGCGTTCAACATAAGCTAATCGACTTTCCGGCGCCGCACAGGCGGTTTACGCACGGCATCCACCGCATCGGAAAAATCGCTGACATCCTGAAAACTTTTGTACACCGAAGCAAAGCGAATGTAGGCCACCTTATCCAGTTTGAGCAGCTCCTTCATCACCATCTCGCCGATTTCACGCGAGCCGATTTCGCGCTCACCGAAAGCAAAGACTTTTTGCATCACATGATCGATGGCGGCATCTACCAGCTCAGTAGAAACGGGACGTTTGTGCAAAGCACGGGTAAAACTGGTACGCAGCTTGTCGTCATCGAAATCGCTACGCATGCCGTTCTGTTTGACCACCTGCGGCATACGCAGCTCAATGGTCTCATGGGTTGTAAAACGCTTGTCACATGCCAAGCAGCGACGGCGACGGCGAATGCTGTCACCCTCCTCGCTCTCGCGGGTATCCACCACTTGGGTGTTATCGTTTTTGCAGAACGGGCATTTCATAAGGGAAGGGCGAGGGGAGAAGAGAGAAGGGAAAGTACAGGCTGGCGGCAAACCCTCATCGCCCCGCCCTCATCCCTCTCCCCCCTTCTCATGCCGTTAAGCGCCGTAAACCGGAAATTTGGCAGTCAGCTTTTTCACTTCGCCAATAACACGGGCGATCACAACTTCATCGTTCGGCGCATCCAACACGTCTGCGATCAGGTGAGCGAGCTGTTCCGCTTCCAGCTCCTTGAAACCGCGTGTTGTCATCGCTGGGCTGCCAATACGGATACCGGAAGTAACGAACGGTTTTTGCGGATCGTTTGGAATCGCATTTTTGTTAACTGTGATGTGTGCCGCCCCCAAAGCCGCTTCTGCATCTTTGCCAGTGATGTGTTTAGCTTGTAAATCAACCAAGAACACATGACTGTCGGTACGACCCGAAACAATACGCAGGCCGCGCTCTTGCAACACCTTAGACATCACGCGCGCGTTATCCACCACCTGCTTCTGGTAGTCCTTAAACTCTTTGCTCGCGGCTTCCTTAAACGCAACCGCCTTAGCTGCAATCACATGCATTAACGGACCGCCTTGAATACCAGGGAAGATGGCCGAATTCAGCACTTTCTCAAACTCAGCCTTCGCCAAGATGATGCCACCGCGCGGACCGCGCAAGGTCTTGTGCGTCGTGCTAGTCACGAAGTCAGCGATGCCAACTGGGCTGGGGTATACACCCGCAGCGATCAAACCGGCGTAGTGCGCCATATCCACAAACAGATATGCACCAACGCTATCGGCGATCGCGCGGAAACGCTTCCAATCGATCACTAGCGAGTAGGCGGAGGCACCCGCCACGATCATCTTCGGCTTGTGCGCCGTGGCCAATGCCTGCACTTGGTCGTAGTCGATTTCTTCTTTGTCGTTCAAGCCATATTGAATCGCGTTATACAACTTACCGCTGGCATTCACCGTCGCACCGTGCGTGAGGTGACCGCCGTGCGCCAAAGACAAGCCGAGAATGGTATCGCCGGGCTTAAGCACCGACATATACACCGCCTGATTTGCCTGCGAACCAGAGTTAGGCTGCACGTTGGCATATTCCGCACCAAACAACGCCTTGACGCGATCAATCGCCAGTTGCTCGGCCACATCGACATATTCGCAACCGCCGTAATAACGCTTGCCTGGATATCCTTCGGCATATTTGTTAGTCAACTGGCTACCTTGAGCTTCCATTACCGCCGGGCTGGTGTAATTCTCCGAGGCGATCAGCTCGATATGGTCTTCCTGACGGCGCGTTTCATTTTGAATCGCGGCCCACAGTTCGGGATCGGTATTGGCAATGGTGTTTGTTCTGGAAAACATGGCGAATAGTCCTAAAAGTTAGAAAGCGGGAAAGGCGCGGATTCTACCACGCGACGCCCCAAAAAATAACGCCGCAAGCGGCGGCGTCATTCCTTGAAACCCACTTACAAGCATCGCACTATGGCGTACCCCATACACAGTTTGCACAGCCATTTACATCGTAGCCAGGCGTAATAAAGCTCTGCGTGGGTGTCCATGGCCCGACATAACCGTCGGCATCAATCGCACGCAAACGGACGAAATACTTACCCGGCTCCGGCATGGCAACGTCGATTTTCGGCTCTTTCAGAACCAGACTCAGCACAGGCTTGGCAAAATCTTTGTTATTCGCCAACTGATATTCGAAGGTTTGCCCTGCCTCAGCTTCCCAGCTAGATGCCATACGACCTTTAGTAAAAGCGGGCGGTTGGGGCGGAGCCGTCGGCGGCAACACTTTCAGCACGCGGACTTCGCCCCACGGCCCTTGGTCATTATCGCCTTTCACACTTGCTACGCGCCAAAAGTATTCACCCACAGCCATGGCTTGTTCGGGCGAAAAAGCAGCAATCGAAACATTAGCTTGATCCACGGCGATGTCTTTGAACTGACGATCACGCGCCAATTGCACACGGTAGTGGCCCGCCTCACTCACATCCGTCCACGCAAACTTGGGCAGTTCCCCGCGCACTTTGCTGTTGTGCGCTGGCCCCATCAGCATCGGCGGTACGGGATGCGCCTTTAACACAAAGCGGGTACTCGCCTCCTGCCCTTGCAATCCGCGCGCATCAACACCGCGCACTCGCAACCAGTAACTGCCGTCCGCTAAATCAGGAATGCGCAGTTGCGTTCCCTCCGAACCGGCTTGCGCAACAATATGCACAAACCCCTCATCACTCGCCACTTCGCCTTGGAAACGCTGCGCCCCTTTCATCTCAGCCAGATTAACGCGCACGAGCAACTGCTCAAAACGTTCCGGCAAATCAACAAAAGACGGGGGCGGTAGTAACTGCACAACCGATGCCCCCTTAACTCCATCAGCTATTGAGCCTTGTCCACCCGCCAATGCTAGCGTGCGCGAACCGGCCTCAAATCCTACCAAGCCGTGCTCAATCTCTGCCAAAGTCACATCACCTTCCTGCCCCATACGAAAACGGGTACCACGCACACCCAATGTGGCATGAGCCGCTTTGATAAGTAGTGGCGCATGTCCATCAGGGTATTTTTTCTTGCTTGCATCAAGACGGCCCGAGACTAGATGAAACAAGGCACTAAAAAAACTACCCTGTTTTTTGGTAGTTAATTGCGTCGCCTCGACGTTGCTGTTTTCCAACAGATCGAGTGTGGAACCGTCCGGTAAATTCACCCGAACGGCAGCCCCTTTTCCGGTTTGCAAACGCGCGCCCGATGCGACTGCATCACCTGCCTTAACCGGACTACCGTTCAAAGTCACCGCACCGTTAACCGCCTCAATGCGCGCCTCTGCCGGAATGTTCCGCAACCACTTGTAAGGGATATGCAGCACCTTACCGGGGTTAATCAGATTAGGATTGGGTAGCTTGTTGTATTTCGCCACATCCCCCCAGCGTGATGGCGCATCAAGCAACTCAGTTGCGATCACAACCAGAATGTCGCCCTGCTTAACCTGATAAGTAAAATCTTTTTCCTCTGCTGCCAATGCAACCGAAGTCGCCATTACCCCGCCCAACAATGCCCAAATCAGCTTCAACCTCATCTCTCCCTCCTTAACGTCCTGCGACGGTCATACCGTCGACTAATATGGATCCGCATTGACGCGAACCTTGTACCAACACATCATTTCCCACAGCAACAATATTGCGATACATCTCTTTCAAGTTTCCCGCGATAGTAATTTCCTGAACCGGATACTGTATCTCGCCATGCTCCACCCAGAAACCAGCGGCACCGCGTGAATAGTCTCCCGTAACATGGTTAACACCCTGCCCCAACAACTCGGTGACAAGTAAACCACGTTGCATTGTTTTGATCATATCGTCGAAGCTCAGTTCTTGCGAAGATTGCAAAATAAGATTGTGACTACCTCCTGCATTCCCCGTCGTGCGCAAGCCCAGTTTTCGTGCTGAATAGCTACCGAGAAAATAACCGCGCAATACACCCGCTTCGACAATGCGACGTTTTTGTACCCGCACCCCCTCATCATCGAACGGACTGGAGGCCAAGCCCTTGGGAATATCCGGTACATCTTCCAAGCTAAGATGCGAAGCAAAAACCGGCTTATCCAATTGCCCGAGTAAAAAAGACGACTTTCGATACAAGCTACCACCGCTGACGGCTCCGACAAAATGCCCGATCAAGCTCGCTGCAACCGGCGCCTCGAACAACACTGGCACTTGCATGGTGTCCATCTTACGCGCCTTGAGACGACGCAAAGTACGCTCCGCCGCGATTCGGCCCACTTCATCAGCTCGCAAAATATCGTGCGCATCACGCGCCACGCTATACCAGTAGTCACGCTCCATCGCATCGCCTTTTCCGGCAATGACCGCACAACTCAAACTGTGCCGGGAAGTTGGATACCCCGACATAAATCCTAGGCTATTGGCATGAATAAACTGTGCTTCATGCACTCCCACTGTGGCACCTTCCGAATTTCGGATGCGCTTGTCTTTATCCAGCGCGGCCTGCTCACACTCCTGCGCCAATCCAATGGCATCCTCCACGGGCAAGTTCCACGGATGATACAAATCCAGATCGGCAGCTGCGCTCGCCAGCACCTCCTGCTCAGGCAGCCCTGCACAATCATCTGCGGCGGTGTAACGCGCAATCGCCAACGCCGCATCAACCGTGTCGCATACAGCTTGACGCGAGAAATCTGAGGTACTGGCATTGCCACGCCGCTGCCCGATATAGACCGTAACCCCCAAACCTTTATCACGGTTGTATTCAATGGTTTCCACTTCACCGCGCCTGACCGAAACAGATTGCCCGAAACCTTCGGACACTTCAGCGGAAACAGCCGTTGCCCCACGCTGCTTGGCGTAGTCCAACATATGTTGCGCGATATCGCGCAAGGCGGCATCAGAATAGGAAAAACGGGTAGCGGATGGCGCAGTATCAGTCATGGGTGCAACGTGAGATTGATGAAAGGCGGTATCATAGCAGCATCGTCAGAACCAACTGCTTACTATGAACCACCACGCCGAAGACCACACCCTCGAAGAAGAGCTCCCCCCCAGCAAGACCAAAATCAAGCAACAGATGCATGAGTTACGGGATATCGGAGCCGAATTGGTCACATTGAGCAAAGATCAGCTGGCCCAGCTCGACATCCCAGAAAACCTGCGCGATGCCATCAAAGAAATGCATCGCATCAATAAGTTTGGCGCACAACGCCGCCAACTGCAATACATTGGCAAGCTCATGCGCAGCATCGACCCCGAGCCTATCGTAGCCAAACTAAACGGCTGGAAGGGTGTATCGCAAAAACACACCGTACATTTGCATTTACTAGAACGCTGGCGTGACCGTTTACTGGAAAAGCCGGAAACACTGACCGAACTGCTGGCCGAGTATCCGCACACGGATGCACAACGCCTGCGTACCTTGATACGTAACGCGCAAAAAGAACAGGAAGCGGGGAAGCCTCCTAAGAATTACCGCGAAATTTTTCAAGTACTGCGCGAAGTCATCCCCGACCCCGAGTGAAATAGTACGCACCAGCCGGAGGCTTGCTGCACCTTCCCGCACCAGCGGGCTGCGCCCCACCGCGTCAGGCTTGCCCCCCAAGGTAATGACTGCGAGACCTCACAAATGCTAAAGGCACGCAAAATCAATGAATGATTTGCGTGCCTTCATGTTTTTCGGGAGCCGCAGTCCTAATGTAAATCGCTTCCCTGCATTTCTTACTTTACTACTGGACGACGCTAGGCAATCTGCACATCAATGCGAAGCAGCCTGACAAACGCTCTGCGTTAAACCTGCCCAGCCACTTCTGGATGTTTATCGGCAACGACCTGATCGATAACTTGCATCACACCAATACTTGCCTGCTCGGCGCCAGAAAGAGCCGCCATAATTTCATTCTGTATATCCGCATTCCGCGCCCAATCCTTCTCAAGCAAGCGCACCATTTCATGCACGCAACCATGTACTTTGCTGTGTGGATCCAGCAATTTCCGATAGGCAGGAGAGTCACCAAACACCTCTTTGGCTGGGCCTTCATACCATTTTCCCAAACGACAATTGTGATGGTCAACGCTAATCATTTTTCTAAACTCTTCATTCGACTGATCGTTGACCAGCACGTAGGCACGCTGTTTGTAGATAACGTGATCAACTTTTACCAGCGAAGCAAAGCTTAGGTCTTGTGCGTAACGGGCCGAGGCCAAAGTCGTCACAGCAGAGTCATAGAATTGCGTAAATTTCTCTTCCAGCTTGCTAATTGCCCCTTGTGAGGAGTTAGCAATTTCATGCATCTCTTCGGAGTCAGTTAACATTTTGGCCGCCTCGCCTTGCAGCATTAGCATGATGCGCCCGATAGATTCCGATGCATTCTTGGTGTTCTCAGCCAACTTGCGTACTTCATCGGCCACCACTGCAAATCCACGCCCAGCCTCACCAGCACGGGCCGCCTCAATAGCGGCATTAAGCGCAAGCAAATTGGTCTGGTCGGCAATTGACGTAATCAAACCCACCGCCTTATTGATCTCGGTACTGCGTGCATTTAATTGCGTAATCGCTTCATTGGCATGATTAACCCGATCAACAATGCCGGATAATCGCCCCACCACATCACTCACTGATGTACGACTATCTTCTGCATCCTGCCGAGTGCGTCGACTGACTTTGGCCAAAGCCTCCATATTGTCATTGATGACTTTTAGGTCATGCTGACTGGACATCAAGTTTTTCAGCAAATTTTCCGTATTCAAGCCGTGTGCACGCGATAACAACTTAGTGCGCATCGCACCCAATTGCTGCTCTTTCATCCCTTCCAGCAGAATATCCTGATTAGCCAAGCCCTTTTTAAATCCACCGTGAACGCCACCGTTCATAACACGCCGACTATAGTTTCCCGACAGATTGGCACGGAAGGTGGTTTCCTGTTCGCGAAAAAAGGTCGCCAGTTGATCGAGCATATCGTTCAAATCCCAGCACAACAGACTGAGTTCATCTTTCGAACTAGCAATGCCAGTAACGCGCTGGTTAAAGCGTCCTGACGCAACTTCGCGAATGACGAATTCCAATCTTGGCAATGGCGCTAACCATTGTTTTGCCAACCACTGCCCCCAAGCTGACACTGCCACGGCGACGATTAAAAACAAAATCATCGCCGCATCAAAGCCGTGTAAATAAAAGCTAGTCAATATGGTCACCAGCGTGCCAAACGAAAACGCCCATAACAGGGCGGCAAACTTAAATTGCAAGGACCAGTTCGTCATAGCTCAACCCCTTGTCTTTCAAAATATCGACCAGCACCTTGGTTCCCGCATCAATCGCGTTAGCAGGGCCTGCCTGTTTTTCCGCCTCCAGCATCAGGGCGTACACCGCACCAGCGGTTTGCACGCCACTAAGTTTAGGCTTGCGGCGCACCGACAAATAGCCGGTAATATTTCCCGTCGGATCAAACGTCGGCGTGACATTGGCAAAAACCCAATAAAACCCACCGTCCTTGGACATATTCTTCACATAAGCAAAACATTCTTCCTTGTTTTGAATTTTGTCCCACAGCAATTTGAATACGGCACGCGGCATATCGGGATGGCGAATGATATTGTGTTGCGTGCCCAGCAACTCGTCTTCCGAATAACCGGAAAATTCAATGAAAATTCGGTTCCCATAGGTAATTCGCCCCTTCACATCTGTCATCGAGACGATGAAATCCTCTTCACGCATCACGCGCTCGACCGAAGTAGGTGTGACTGCTCGTTTCATTCTGCTCCTCCCGATTTCATTTTTTATGGCCCAGTCGTATGTCTATCGGCAATAATCCAGACTACTTGAGACCACATCCTAATCTTCTTCCCAACACTCAAAACGAAAGAATAGAGAGATAAAATGACCGCTATTCCTCCCCATATTAGCCTCGACTCGGGTGCAAACCCACAACACAGCATGATTTGGCTGCATGGCTTAGGGGCAGATGGATATGACTTTGTGCCAGTCGCTGAAGAATTGCAGCTCCCAGTTGCCATGCGTTATTTATTTCCCCACGCCCCAGAGCAAGCGGTCACCATCAACGGCGGCTACATCATGCGCGCTTGGTATGACATCGCCTCGAACAATATAGATCAGCAACAGGATGCAGCGGGAATACACGCCTCATCCCGCCTAATTAACCAACTGATCGAACAGGAAAAGTCGCGCGGCATTCCGACTTCCCGCATCTATCTGGCCGGATTTTCTCAAGGCGGAGCAATTGCGTTGCATACCGCGCTCAGACAGCCGGAACCCTTGGCTGGAGTGTTGGCACTGTCGACCTATCTGCCACTAGCAGAAACAGTTGCGAGTGAAATTACGACAGCGGCTCACGCCACGCCCATTTTTATGGCTCATGGTCGGCATGATGACATCGTGCCCTATGCACTAGGAATAGCGTCCAAGAAACGACTGGAAACTGCGGGGATGCCAACGACTTGGCGGGAATACGACATGGCTCATTCCTTATGCACGGAAGAGCTGACTGATATTCAGGACTGGTTATCTAATACACTGAAGCGTGCGCCGATCACACCCAAAAAATTATGATGGCGAGTGAGGTACTTCTAGGAAGGACACGTGATCACGCTATAGACACCGCATATCATCCGCTCACGCATACTAGTGATTCGGATGAACGGAGATGAGGGAAAACCGCTACTCCTCCTCCACTTCTTGCCGGATGACGCGAAACACACCGAGGTCATAGTCCTTACCCCGCTCTTTGAGCTTGGAGGGAATCAACAAATACCGCTGCCCATCCAACATCGTTTGCAAACTACGATTTTGCGAGTAGGTATCAACCTTCATCAGCAACAGCACCTCGCCCACCCCTTCCGCTTTCGGATATAGCCAAATACCCGGCTGCCCATCCTCAAAAACACCACCTCCGCCACCGCTTTGGCTCAACGCAACCCCCGCAAAGCGATTACTTAATCGTTCGCATCCGATATGTAATTGACCTTCCGTGTCGCGCATCAATCTGCGCACAATAGCCACGCCCCAGTGTGGTACACCTTCCGGCATCATGCCCAGCAGACTACCAATATGAATATCTTCAGTCTTCTGCCCCGGCAAAACGGTACGAAACCCGTCGCTGCTGATATCTTCAATCTGCCAACTCAACGATTGCTCTTCGCTGAAATTTAACGCCAACTCGGTATGTTCTAACACTTTGGCAAAACCATTGGCAACACTCGTGCTAATTTTGACATTGCGACGCGGGCCACGCCGTAATGGCGGTGCCGAGAGGAAGTCCATGAGATGCCGAGCAGCAGCAGCCACTAAGGCGGCATCATAGGTTCCGCCCAAATTCAAATCTTCGGGCACAATGCCTTTATCCAAAGTCTTCAGTAACGACTCAAGCTTGGGTATTACCGCATTGAATGAAACAAAACGTATGGCCGGATGAAGCGTCGAATCCACCTTGACCCGCTGCGGGGGAGCCGCGCGATTCAAGTCAAAACTAAACAAGGTTTCCTCGTCCAGCCTCACACCAATATTGCCCTCTGATGAAAACTGCATCATCAGTCGCTCGGTGAAATGTAAGGCCAAAGGATTCAATGTACTCGCCGCACAACCGTACCACCCCAACAATCTTACCGTTAGTTGCTTGATCGTTACATTCATACCAGCGCCGGTATATAGCGACACCGCCTGATCGAGACAGCCTTGCTGCTCTGCATGAAGATACAACCGCCCGATGTTGCTCCAAATTTCAGTTGGCACAGGACCAAAATGGGTGCAGACAAACTTAAGCTGGCCGGACAACGCCTTGAGCGCTCGCCCGATCAGCAGCGTTAGCTGTGGCTTGACTACCGCCTCGCCCTTATCACCCTGGCAATAGCGGTTAAAAACAGCGAGATAAGCCGCTGCGGTGTGCCGATAGTAATTACCCAATACCAGCCACAGGCGATTTTCCTGAAAACGATTTAATTCTTGCAGAGTGAAATAGTCACGCGAAAGCTTGCGCACATGAATTTGCGCGGCCTCGTCTAGTAAGCGCAGCACGGCGAATTGATGATCCAACTTGAATTCAATATTATCGGCAGCCGACTCAATCCACTCAGTCAGCTCCATCAGCGCCTTGTGCACATCATTTTTAGGCAGGTTGTCGACAAGCGACTGCACCGGTTAAGGGTTGTCAGATGTCAGCCCGAGCGCGCAGCCCGACAGAATGCAGCAGCCCGTTCTGGGCTGACGTCTGGCAACCGCTCCAAGGAGGAAACCGCGTGAGTTACTGATGCACGTTGATCAG
>JAQUAI010000023.1 GCA_028687335.1 Gallionella sp. | reverse complement strand
ACAGCAGACTCAAGGAATTAGTACATCGACATCGAGGATTTACTCAACAGCAAAAACAGGTGCTAGTCGCAGAGTATTTGGCCAGAAAAAATATCCAAAAACCTCCACGAAATGTCACTTAACTCATATCCAGTAAATTTTTCAATCGTTGAAAAGTGGAAATCAAAAATATTTGAAGCTCACCATGTCGATCAAATTCAAGCCTTACCAAATTCTAACGGCGAGCATTGGTCTTATCCAGATACGCAACTAAGCGAATTGTTGGTGCCAGATAGTGAATACGATTTTACGATAGGAATTATTAACGCTCGGTTGGAAGATAACTTTTATTTTCGTCCGCTCGGGAATAACGTTGGTGTCCTATCTTTGTATGAGACTGCAGAAATACTCCATTACTCAAACCTGACTTTGGAAAATTTCATAGTCAGAATCATTTATGAGGTTTGCGGTATTTATTTGGAGAGCAATAGAACAATATCAGCGAATGCTTTCACGCTTGTTCATGATGACACACGCAACTGCCTATATGATCTTGCACCAAACAAAGCAGACATAATTTTTTCAACCATTCGTCCAATTATATGTCCGCAATGTAAAGCGCGGATTATGGGAGGCCAAGTTCCAAGAGAGTTTATTGCGACTGCCGAGAAGGAATTAAAGAAGATCAAGAAGCAGCGGTACTATCGAATGATGGATTATGTAAAAGCGCATCCTCGTACTGCGATTTTGATTACATCAGTAACAGCATTGACTCTCAATATACTGGCTAATTTTATTTACGACTACATTAAGCAAACAGTGATTAATTCCATTGAGTATGTTGGCTCGCTGCTTGGGTAAAACAGCGTGGGCACGAAGTGCCCTCGCTGTGGTTTTAGCTTTTGACTTTCCTTCCCCTGTGCGCCGCCGAGTAGCGCAGGCTGGTCAGGGGATTTCGGCGAGGACTGTCTGAGCGCGTAGCGCGAGTTCCGCAGCCGCCTGACCAGTCGAGCAACGCAGGGAACTGCGAAGCAGCGGCGTACCGGGGTCGCCTTCTTTTTGGTTACTTTTTCTTTGGCGAAGCAAGAAAAAGTGACTAGCTGTCGGGCTACCCCCGACGGTTTTGATTTTGAAAATTGGCGGACTACGCCCATCCTTCGATACGGCTGCGCCTACTGATGAAACTACTAGCCATTCGACTAAGCCCGCAAGCGGGCAAGTCGCTGGTTATCAGGACGAACGGGTTGAGGCTCTGCACTAGAACAACCTAATTACAAATACAATGCCGCCTCTTCAATCCCTCGGCTCATCCCCATGTCTGAATCCATCCGCCTCGCCAAACGCCTCGTCGAGCTGACGCATTGCTCTCGCCGTGAGGCTGAGTTGTATATCGCAGGGGGTTGGGTGAGCGTGGATGGGGTGGTGGTGGAAGAGCCGCAATTTATGGTGGATGTGCAGACAGTGGAGTTGCACCCTGATGCTACGTTGACCCCGCTTCTGCCTGTGTCGATATTGTTCCATCAACCTTCTGATGTCGTGCTGAATGGGGACTCCATTCGGCAGATGATCTGCGCGGATATACGTTCGCCTGAAGATCATTCTGGCATTCGTCCACTCAAACAACATCTGCTACACCTGACGCATTGTTTGCCCTTGCAAGCGGGGGCGAGTGGCTTGGCGGTGCTGACGCAGGACTTTCGGGTCTCGCGCAAATTAGCTGACGATGCAAACTCGATTGAGCAGGAGTATGTGGTGGAGGTGTCAGGTGAGTTGTCTGCCGAGGGTCTTCAATCTTTAAATCACGGGCTGTCGTTTAATGGCAAAGCGTTGGCACCTGCGAAGGTGAGTTGGCAAAACGAGACGCGCTTGCGCTTTGCTTTGAAGGGCGTGCAACCGGGGCAGATCGTGCACATGTGTCGCTGTGTGGGCGTGGAGGTGAAACTGATGAAGCGTTTGCGCATCGGGCGCGTGTCGATGTCGAAACTCACGCAAGGGCAATGGCGTTACATGGCAGGGTACGAGCGATTTTAAGGAGTCCCTGACGTATTTGCTTTTGCTGTCCCCGCATCACCGCCCTGATACATACATACCCGATTACGGCCTTGGCTCTTGGCACGGTAGAGCGCCTGATCGGCTTGGTTTAGCAAAATGTCGATGTTGGTGTCGTTTTCTTCGAGTGTGACTACGCCGAATGAAGCAGTGAAATGTAGCGGTAAGCCGTTATCCAGTTTTACTTGGGCGGAGGCGAGTGCAGCGCGCAAACGCTCGGCTGCCTCCATCGCTTGTTCTCGCCCAGCTTCTGGTAGTAGCACCGCAAACTCCTCACCACCAATGCGCCCGATAATGTCGATGTTGCGCAGTGTGGCGCGACAGACGGACGCAAAATTTTGCAACACGATGTCGCCCACTTTGTGGCCATAGGTGTCATTGACTTGCTTGAAATGATCGATGTCTATCATCAGGATGGACAGGGCTCGGTCATAGCGCAGCGTGCGTGCTAGTTCGATTTCCGCCTGCCCCAAAAAGTGGCGACGGTTATCCAGACCTGTCAGATAGTCGAAATGTGCTTGTCGTTCAAGCTCATCGCGCACTTGGTGATTTTCGATGGCGATGGCGGATAGGTGGGCGGCGAAGATGATGCGATCAATATCCTGAGATTGCGGTCCTTGGGGGAGGGCATGATAGATGGCGAACGTGCCCAGGACTTTGCCTTTCGACGAAAGAATAGGCTCTGACCAGCAAGCTTGCAGGCCCGCTTCTTTTGCCAGTTGGCGATATGAAATCCAATATTCGTGAGTCTGAATGTCTTCGACTACCACGCGTTTGCCAAGCGCAGCAGCCGTACCGCACGAGCCGACACCCTCGCGAATATCAATACCATTGATTGCCTCGTTATAAAATGCGGGCAAACTGGGGGCGACGCTGCTCAGCAGGTGCGTACCTTCCAAGTCAGTCAATAAGATGCTGCAGTGCGCGGTCTGATCTTCGGATTCCATATATCGCACAATGGCTTCCAAAATCTCGGTCAACTCATTACCCCGCGCCACCATTTCAAGCATCTCATCATGTGCTTGGAGGCGTCGTTCCGTCCGCCTACGCTCGGTGATATCGGTGCCGATGCCTAGTACGCCGGTGACATGATTCGATTCATCACGCTCTGCGACAAAACGTAGCAAGTGGTAACGCGTTTCGTTGTTCGCTATTGGCAACGTGTATTCCATTTCATCGCTGACACCCGTTGCGGCCACGGCACGAATTCGTCGCTCGACCTCGTGTGTGTTTTCATCAGCAGCACACTCGGATGGCGTGCGGCCCAGCAAATTCTCCGTGGGTTTTCCTAAAACGCGCTCGATCGAAGGACTGACGTAGGTATGGCGTGCGTCGGTCGTATAGCGGGTGATGTTGTCGGGGAGGTTTTCCACGAGAGTACGCAACTCGCGCTCCCGCTCGGCGAGTGCCTGTTCCATACGCTTGCGTTCGGTGATGTCAAAGATGAGGCCATAGGAGAGGATGCTACCGTCGGGTTGTGCTTCTGGATCAGATCGCATATCGAGCCAGCGCACCGTCTGCCTAGGCGGACAGATGCGCACTTCAGCCCGGAATGGTGTCAGCGTCCGCACCGATTCGGCATAGACTTTCTCCATGTTTGCTTTGTCGTCGGGGTGAATCATGCCGTGCATGACTTCAAAGTCGCTCATGGCTACATCTGGGGAGATGCCGTAGATTTCTTCGACACCTGCGCTGACGTAAGGGAAGCTTAGCCCTCCATACGGCGACAAGCGGATGGTGTAGACAACCCCTGGCAGATTCTCGACGAGGCTGTTCAACCTACGCTCGGTCTCGCGGATGGCCGTGATGTCGCGACCGAAGGTAATAGTGCCGATGATGTGCCCATCAATATCGCGCTCGGGAACACTAATGACATGGTGATGTGCCTTGTTTCCACCTTGGACAGGCACGATCAACTCAATGGATTTCATTTCTCCGGTTGTCACCACATGCTCGCGCAACGCGTCGATCTCATCGAATCGACCATCCGGCCATTTTTCCTTGGATCGCCTGCCGATCACTTCTTGCGCGCTGCCAAGCTCCAGAAATTTAACCATGTTGGCATTGAGATAGCGGATGCGATGGTCGCGATCAACACGGATAACCACATCCGGCGAACTTTCGGCGAGACTGCGAAATTCTTGCTCGCGTTCGGCAAGCGCCTGTTCCATGCGCCTGCGATCAGTAATATTCAGAACGAAACAGGTCAAGCCGATTGTCGAACCATCCTCGCCCTGAATCGGCGCAAAGAAATTCTGCCAGTACATTCGCAATATCGCTTCGTCGCCGTAGGCGTCTTCGGTGATGAAGGCTTCGCCGGTTAGTGCGCGATCAAATCCCTGTCTGGCTTTTTCACGATCTGGGTGGGTGCCGATAACGTCAAGCATATTCATGCCGACAGCAATCTCCTTCCCCCAAATCGCCAACATCGTTGCGCGGTGCTTGTCGTTGAATGCGAGATAGCGATACTTGTGGTCGAGTGCGAAGACAATGACTTCAGGTGAGCTTTCTAGGACGGCCTGCAACAGTCGGTCGTGATTGCTGGACTTGGCTTCACTCGCCCTTAGCGTATCTACCAAGCGCTTGTGTTCAGTGATGTCGGTAAAACTGACCATGCGGTGATGGCCGACCCAAGCCACACGCACGATGATGGAGCGCACGGAGCCGTCTTTGCAGGTGATGACAGCCTCTAGTGCGGGCGGCGGCGTGTTACTTTTCTTTGCTTGCGCGACTGCCTTTCGCCAAGGCCCAACAACGGTGTCGCGATAATTTTCATCAGGATAGGCACGCTGATACCAAACATCAAGGCTAGGCAGATCATCCAAGGTATAACCGAACAGGAGGGTGAATTGGCGATTCACATACTCGATTCGGTGTTCATCTTCTGACCACCCCATGGCGACCGGGGAAAAATCCAGAATGTCTTTGAGTTGGATGCTGCGTTCAGCATGGGTGCTGATATCACGCTCTAGCGTGGCTTGCCGTAACCGGGTCAGTCCGCTGGCGGCCAGCATCTGTGCCAACTCCACCATGACTCCCATGAGATCGTTCAAGCGTTTTTTATCGACTACTGCAATGGCCTCGATAGACTTCAAATAAGACGCTTCATCGAAACCTAGCTGTGCCGCTTGGGCACGAAAGCGTTCCATATCGGGAGCCGCGTGCAACACCGGCCCCAAAAATAGCGTCACCAGTTGGCGCCCTTCGATCACCACTGGTGTCGCGTAATCCATCAATCCATTCTTACAGACCCCACCGGCGACACCGCCCTCACGCAAGTCGCGCACCAGTTCCAAATTACTTTGGCGGCAGCGCTCGGCAGTTTGGGGCGTAGCGCGGTGAAACATCTCGCAGGCGTTCGCACCGGAAGACATGCACAACAATTCACCGTTTTCATCCACCACTCCGTTCGGAATGCCGGACACTTGGTAGAAGTGTTCCAATAAACGTGCGAACGCGGGCACATCAACCAGATCACTAAAACGATAGGCGTGCTCGCCATTAATTTGTGTGTTATCGGAGGACATCGCTACGTGCCTTTACGTCGTCATGAAGGGCTATCGGCCAAAGGAAATCCTGATGTATTTCTTCGGTTGTGGTGAGTCCTTCAACAGACTCAGGGCGAACGAATTAAATCAGCGTTTCCCCGAGGTTTTAGTGTTACAGCTATTGCCAAAACTTATTGTTGCTTCAGCGTGGCAACGAGTTCATCTGGGGGCAGCGGGTGCGAGAACAGATAGCCTTGCCCGATGTCGCAACCATTCTTGCGCAATACTTCAAGTTGCTTTTCGGTCTCTATCCCTTCGGCCACCACGCTGAATCCCAGTGTTTGCGCCATGACCAATATGGTCTTGGCTATCGCCACGGCATCTTCGCTATGGGCAATATCGGTCACGAATTGTTGTGCAATTTTCAGTTCGTATATCGGCAACTTGGTCAGGTAAGACAGCGAAGAATAACCCGTGCCAAAGTCGTCAATGCTCAGACGGATTCCCAGCGATTTCAATTCCTGCAACATTTGCTGCGCCTGTTCAATATCTTCCGCTAGCGCACTTTCCGTCAGCTCCAACATCACGTGATGCGGGTTCAGGTTGTATTGGCTTAGCAAGCGCAGCATTAATGCCGGAACGTTGCTGCGACGGAATTGATAGGGAGAGACGTTGATGGAGACGCGTGGAATCGGTACGCCTGTTGCCACCCACTCCGCCATTTGCTTGCAGGCTGTTGCGGCGATCCACTCTCCTAAGCGGTCAATAATGCCGCTCTTCTCGGCCAGCGTAATAAACTTGGAAGGGAGGATCAAACCTTCGGTGGGGTGCTGCCAGCGTACCAGCGCCTCAACGCCAACTAATCGCCCGCTGCTGATATCAAATTGGGGTTGATACATCAGGAATAATTCATTCCGTTCGATGGCACCGCGTAACTCGGTTTCCAACTTGAGGCGCTCATCGGCGACGCGCTTTAATTCATCGGTGAAGAAGTGATGCGAGCGTTTGCCGCCATCCTTGGCCTGATACATGGCGCTGTCGGCATTCTTCAATAATGTCTCAGGGTCGAGGCCGTCATTGGGATACAGGCAAATGCCGATACTGGCACCGGGATACACATTCTGCCGTCCGATTGGGTGCGGGCGCAGCATCGCATCGGCGATGCGATGAGCAGTCATCTCTGCTTCGGCTACGGTTGCCTCTTCGATGAGTAGAGCGAATTCATCGCCGCCGAAACGTGCTACGGTATCGCTGCCGCGCACGCAGTCGCGCAGTCGTGCGGCAATTTCTTTGAGCAGATCGTCACCGGCGGCATGCCCCATCGAATCGTTGATGACCTTGAAGTTATCCAGGTCAATGAACAGCACGGCAAAAGTGTCCACGCCGCGTTCGGCATGTGCGATGGCCTGACGCAAGCGATCCAAGAACAGCGCGCGGTTGGGCAGGCCGGTCAGCTCGTCGTGCGTGGCCAAGAACTCAACCTTGCGTTGCGACTCCTTGACCACGGAGATGTCGCTGAAGATGCCGACGTAATTGATGACGTTGCCTTCTGGGTCATTTACGGCATTGATAGTGAGCCACTCTGGGTATATCTCGCCGTTTTTACGTTTATTCCACACTTCGCCCTGCCACCAGCCGTGGGTCTCGATGTGAGTCCACATGCTCTTGTAAAACAAACTATCTTGTTTGCCAGAAGACAGCATCTTGGGCGACTGGCCGAGGGCCTCCTCAGGCGCGTAACCGGTCACTTGGGTAAATGCGTTGTTGACGGTGAGTATTTTCTGGTGCGCATCAGTGACGATGATGCCTTCGCCGGAGCGGTCGAACACACGCGCCGCTAGGCGCAACTGATCCTCGGCGCGCTTGTGTTCGGTGACATCGGTGGACTGGGTACAGATGCTGTACACCACGCCATCCTCGGTTTGCAACGGGAAGCGGATCGAGTGCAGGAAACGTTCCTGCCCGTTGGAGAACACGAGATGATCCTCAAACTCCAGCGAGGTGCGCAAGCGCACCACGTCCAGCTCCTTGGCGCGGAAGTCGTCGGAGATTTTGCGCGGAAGAACCTGAGCATCGGTCTTGCCTAGCAAATCCTCCGATTTCAGCCCGAAGAATTTCTCGAACTCGGTATTGACGAACTCGTAGCGACCAGCCAAATCCTTGAGTGCGATGATGGAAGTCGAGTTGTTCATGATTGCCAGCAAAATCTCGCGGTTTTTGCGCACATCGCGCTCTGCCACCAGACGCTCGGTATGATCCAACAAGACGATGATCGCGCCGCGTGTGCCGCGCACCTTGGTTTCGTAGGGCGACGCATGCAGCAGGTAATGGCGCTCGTTGGAGAAGATATGTGTCTCGCTGACGCGATTGTTGACGATGGCCTCGTGTACGATGGTCGAAAATTCCTTCATCCCCACCGGCAGGCGCATGCTGGTCAACGGCTGCTTGATTGAGACAGCGGAGAGCGAGAACAACGCTGCTGCCGGGCTGTTGAAGCGCGAGAGTTCAAGATGTGCGTTGCACACCATGATGGGGAAGCCCACGCTGTTCTGGATGTTTTCCAGATCGTTGAACAAATCACCCAGTTCGCCAGAGCGCACTTGCAGCTCCTCATTCACGGTGGTCAGCTCTTCGTTGGTGGATTGCAGTTCTTCGTTGGCGGCTTCCAATTCTTCGTTGGACGATTGCAGCTCTTCGTTAGCGGCGACCACTTCTTCATTGAGCGCCTGCATCTCCTCGTTGGAGGTTTCCAGCTCTTCGATCACCGTTTGCAGGCGTTCGCGTGTGGAGATCAGCTCTTCTTCCAGCTCGCGTACGTTGCGGCCCTCTGCGCTGGATAGAACGGTGGCATCTGATCCTTCCACCACCACAACCAGAGGCATTACTTCGAACGCGACTAAAAAGAACGGGTTGACGACACCGCGCTCTAGCGGATGCACGACCAAACGCACATCACGTAGCTGGCCGCCTACTTTGATGCCATGCGGGCGACCAACGGCTGATGCCTGTTTATGTTCGGCTTGATGCTGCAACAATTGCAAGTCGGCACGCAACTCGCGGTGCAGTAGATTTTGCAGGTTGAAATTGGGCTTGCCGGGAACGATGGATAGATAGGGAGTGACATCGCCATGCATGTGCAGAATGTCAAATGCGCCGTTGATCAGTACGGTAGCGGGGATGTAGCGACGTACCGCTTCCTCCATCAGGCGAGCTTCGGAATCGGCGATGGCCTTGGGTACAGTGCGTTCCGCGATGTCTGGTAAACGGAAGGCGGACACGCTGAGTCTGGATTCGCCAGCGCAGCGCCGATAGATGCGCGCACCCTTGTCCAACACCTCGAACAATGTCTCCTGCTGGAAGATACCTTCCGACTTGCCGAGGAACAGCAGACCGTTCGGATTCAAGCTGTAATGGAAGGTAGACAGCACCTTGGCCTGCAATTCATTTTGCAGATAGATGAGTACGTTGCGACAACTCACCAAATCCAGACGCAGGAAAGGAGGGTCTTGCACCAAGTCTTGCCGTGCCACCACCACCATATCGCGCAGCGTGCGCGACACTTCGAGGCGGTTGCCCACTTTTTGGAAGTAACGTATCGCCAGCCCCGGCTCTAAATCGACCAGCGCGCTCTCGGGATAGGAACCCTTGCGTGCGACCGCCAGTGCGTTGATGTCGATGTCGGTGGCAAATATTTGGATACGGAACTGGTTGATGTTTGGGCCCAGTATTTCCGCCAGTAAGATCGCCAGCGTGTAGGCTTCTTCGCCGGTGGCACAGGCGGGTACCCAGATGCGAATCTCATCGCCGGGTCGCTTGGTCTGCACAATCATGTGCAGCAGAGTACGCAAAGCTTCGAATGCAAGACGGTCGCGGAAGAAAGCAGTCACCGAGATCAGGATGTCTTTGCCCAAATGCTCCAATTCTTCGGGATTGGTATCTACCAGTTTCAGATAATCATCGAGGTCGTTCACATGGCAGGCCGCCATGCGTCGCTCGATGCGCCGCCATAGCGTTCCTTCTTTGTAGCCGGAGAAGTCAATGCGCGTCTGTTGCTTGACCTTGATCAGCAGTTTTTTCAGTGTGGTTGCCCCAACGGGCGGTTTGTTGGCAACGGTAACGGAGCCGTGTGAACGCGCGATGATGGCGATTTCTTTAGCGATTTCTTCCGGCGACAGTACCCAGTCAACACAGCCGGTATCAATGGCCGATTGCGGCATTCCCGCATATTTTGCGGTCTGCGGATCTTGCGCGAAGGTGTAGCCGCCTGCTGCTTTGATGTCGCGCAGTCCGGCCGCGCCATCGCTGCCAGTGCCGGATAGAATCACACCAATGGCATCTTCAATTTTCTCTTCCGCCAGCGAAGTAAGAAACATGCTGACCGAGGGGCGCGGCGTTGCTTCGCGCGGGCCTTCGATGAGTTCAAAACAGCCATCTTTCAGTTTGACGTTGCTGCTGGCAGGGGCAACATAGATGGTGTCGGGTTCCGGCTGTATGCCGTTTTCCACTTCCTGCACGGCCATCGCGGTTTCGCGCCCGAGCAGTTGCGCCATCATGCTGCGGTGGGTGGGAGAAAGGTGCTGGAGTACGACGTAGGAAATACCGAGATTGGTAGGGAGGGCCGCAATCAGTGCTGAGAGGGCTTCGAGACCGCCAGCCGATGCGCCAATGCCAACGAGATACGGTCGTAATGCGACGGTTGAATTTTCTGGTGTTTCCCCTGTTACCGCTTGAGATTTTTTCTCAGATAACTTCCGCACGGTTTTATTCTGCTTGGCAGGCGCGCCCATAGCTCATCTCGATATTGGTTGAAATTAATACTGATTACCCGCCAATCTCATTTAGAGAGCAAACCAAAAACGCTAACGAGATTAGCTGTTGCTTTTTACAGCAATGCCTAGCTTGGTGCAACAAATCTGGGGTGCTTAAGTGAGTGCATTGGTTGGTTTTTCAAAACTTAACGGCGCGATTTTGTCTGCTGCAAATACAACTGCTCGACCCGCTCCCTTGCCCACGGTGTTCTGCGTAAAAACTTCAAGCTGGATTTAATACTGGGATCGTGGGTGAAACAGCGCACGGGCACGGCTGCGGCCATCGCATCCCAGCCGATGTTTTCGGCGAGCTGGGTCACCATCATTTCGAGCGTGATGCCTTCCAGCGGCGGGCGATTTGCGGATTTTGCGGTGGTGTCCATGGGGGTATTTTACAGGGAAGAGTCACTATCTAACCGAGGGATGGGCTGATTAAGTCCGTAAGCCATGGTTCGATAATTTTTCCGTTCGTCCCGAATGCCGCGTTTTCGCGGTGTATCGAGGGTTGGTTCTCGTATTTCAAACTTCACTTAGGGAAGCACTGATTCATTCGTCTTTGCGAGGAGCGCAGCGACGTGGCAAACCAGAATGCTGTTTAACCCTGATAGGCCATTAGAATCTAACCCCTCCCAACCTCCCCTTGTCAGGGGAGGAGCCGAGCCTGCTCTCCCCCTGACAAGGGGGAGCTGGCGGGGGGGGGGAGCCTAATGAATTATTTGGGTTTAAGCTCAATAAGCTGGATTGCCACGCTGCGCTCGCAATGACGGACTTAGTGAATAAATCAGTATCTCCTTAGCCGGATCAACAGCCAACTCGCCGCTGGAATGCCGACTTGGCTACTCGGTAGCATCCGAGATTGAAACGACAACGCTATACCCGCCAGCCGCAATGATGACCTTCAACGGTAACCCTCTGGGCGGAATCGCCATAGCCTCGAAACTCATCCGTTCCCGAATAAAGTGCAGCCATTCTGGGAGTGGCATACCGTTTTCCTGAGTTACCGAGAGTGATGTTTCACCCGTCATTTTTTTGACAAGTTGTTCCGGTAAGGCAAAGCTAAGGCCAGTCATCTGCATCGCTTTGGGGATCGCCACAGTTACTAATCCATTGGCCTGCTCCGAAGGCGTTTTTACCAGTTGTACCGAGATATTTCCGTTGTCTGTGCCGCTTGCGTTGATTCCGTCGCTACCTGCGCCGCCGTTGATTTCATTGCTGCTACCAATAAGAGCGGCATTGTTGTTAGTCAATATCGGGCTTGGCGTGATGTCACCCAAGACGGGTGGCGCATGCTCCGGTGTTGGCACGATCACGGGTGGAGTGGGCGGCGGTAAAACCGGCGGCATGCTGTTTGCGCTGGCGATAATCGTTACCGGGGCATTGGCGGCATCGAGCGTGGGCAACTGATAGTTGCTCGCCAAACCACCGTTGAGACCGTCTGCCAAATTAATTGCATTGACGAACTTATTACTTGTCGCAACTTGCGCGTCGTTGGCAGTGGCTCCGGTGTAAGTCAGCGTTTCACTTCCAACCCCGGTGGTAATGCTTACCGCGTCGGTTAGGTCTGTTGTGCCATCGTAGGTTTTTTCCGCCAACAAACTCACGGTACGCGGTGTGATCGTTGCTGCCACATCCACATTAGTAGATGCCACAGCATAGTCGGAGTTGGCAGAATTTAAGCTGCCCGCAATACCCGTTACGCTAACCCCCGAGACCGTGATTGTGTTGGCGGTGATGACATCTTTGCTGTTATAGGAGGCTCCTGTACTCGTCACATTCGCTGCGGTGTCGCCTGTAACCAACCCCGAGACAACGCTCCAACTCGGTGTAAAGCCTGCTGGCGCATTAACCGTACCGTCGTAAACCTTAGTCACACCGGTGTTGGTCAGGCTCAGCGTTAGTGTTGTCGGTGTGATGCTGGCGCTTGCGTCAGCAATCATCGGAGCGCTAAAGCTGTAGTCGCTGCTCAGGCTGCCGACCGTGCTGCTGATGCTGTAACCAGTGCTGCCGCTCGCTGAAATGCTGCTGGCCCCCGCCACGTGTGACGAGTTATACGTCAACGTCACACCGCTGGTGTCGAGCGAAAGGGTGTCACCACTGACCGCACCCGATACCGAGCCACTCACGTTCGCGGCTGTTGCGGCTGTTGTGCCGTCATACGCTTTGACTAACGTGCCGCCGATGCTCGCAGTTGCTGTTAGCGCTTTGGTACTGATCGTCACGGCGGCATTCGCTGCATCCAATGTCGGAAGCTGGTAGTTGCTGGCGAGGCCGCCGGATAGGTCGGTGGCATCCGCTAGGGTAAGTGCAGAGATATATTTACCTGCCGTCGCTACGTGCGCATCGTTCGCCGTTGCGCCGGTGTACGTCAGCGTTTCGCCTGCGATACCCGTGCCCAGCGTCACCGCACCCGTCAGGCTAGTGGTGCCGTCGTAGGTTTTGCTGGCTGACAGCGTCACGGACTTGGCGGTGATGGTTGCCGCGACATCTTTGCTGGTGGCATCGAGGATGTAGTCGCTAGTGGCGGAGTTGTTACCGCCGGTGAGGCTGGTGATGGACAGACCGGTGACCGTCACCTTGCTGGCATCAAGCACGTTCTTACTGTCGTAGGCGAAGCCAGTGTGGCTCAGGCTGGCATCCGTGTCACCACTGATTAGGCCGCTGACGCTGTAGGTCGGAGTGAAGCCGCTAGGAGCATCGGTGTTGCCGTCGTAAGTCTTGGTCACACCGGTGTTGGTCAGGCTCAGCGTTAGTGTTGTCGGTGTGATGCTGGCCGTAGCATCGGCGATGGTCGGAGCACTAAAGCTGTAGTCGCTGCTCAGGCTGCCGACCGTGCTGCTGATGCTGTAGCCAGTGCTGCCGCTCGCTGAAATGCTGCTGGCACCCGCCACGTGCGACGAGTTATACGCCAACGTCACACCACTGGTGTCGAGCGAAAGGGTATCGCCACTGACTGCACCCGATACCGAGCCACTCACGCTCGCTGCTGTTGCGGATGTTGTGCCGTCATACGTTTTGACTAACGTGCCGCCGATGTTCGCAGTTGATGTCAGCGCTTTGGTGCTGATCGTCACTGCGGCATTCGCTGCGTTAAGTGTGGGTAGTTGGTAGTTGCTGGCGAGGCCGCCAGATAGGTCGGTGGCATCAGCTAGGGTGAGTGTGTTGATGTATTTGTTTACAGTCGCTACGTGTGCATCGTTCGCCGTTGCGCCGGTGTACGTCAGCGTTTCGCCTGCGATACCCGTGCCCAGTGTCACCGCGCCCGTTAGGCTAGTGGTGCCGTCGTAGGTCTTGCTGGCTGACAGCGTCACCGTCTTGGCGGTGATGCTGGCCGTGCCGCTGGCACCTGTTAGCGTGTAGTTGTTGGCGAGGGTACTGCCGAGGGTGAGCCCACTTAGCGTGAGCGTTTGACTGCCCGCATTCACGTTTTGGCTAGCCACACTTGCACTGCCAGTCATGCCGCAGGTTGCCAGTCCACTGGCGCAGTCGCTTCCAACTAGATTGCTGGCAATCAGTGCGCCGACCGAAATGCCCGTTGTGCCATCGTATACACGACTGCCAGATAGCGTTAGAGGACGTTTGTCGATGTTCAGAGAACCGTTAACGTAAGTGAAGCTGTAGTTGTTGCTGGTCAGGCCACTGGGCACGATGGTGTAAGTCCCCGAGTTTGTCGCCGCTTGGCTGGTGCCAGAAAAAGACAATGTGCCACCCAGTACGCTGCTGGTTTCGCCATTGGCGAAAGCACTATAACCAACGCTATAACCGCCGCCATAGGTCGCGCCGTCATAGACCTTGTTTGCAGTATTTGCAGTGACCGTCAGGGGCGCTTTGGCCAAGGTATAGCTCGTGGCTGTTGAGTAGGGGTTGAGAATGAAATCCAAGGCGTTCGCGCCCGTGAAACTCAAGCCACTGAGATAGGACAGGCTGTAAGTACCCGGCGTTGTCGTGTTGCCGACATCCATGCTGTAGTGGGCCGTCCCTGTGGTGCCGCTCAACCCGGCGTAACTACCCATCCCCAGTGTGATCGGGTTGCCGGAAGCATCAACCAATTGGTATGCCGTCGATGCGTTGCCGTAAGTTCCCGAGCTGGTCGATTCTTTCACATAGATCTGAGTCGGTGGGGTCGGAATTGATTTCAATGTTGGCCGGGAACTGATACCCCAGTCGTTCGATGAGAAGCCTGAAGGCAACACCGTGCCGCCCGAGGTGTTCAATGTTGAGGCGTTATAAACGCTAGTGCCTGTGCCACCGGTCATGGCACCGACTGTGCTCTGCGTGGTGTACAGCCGATCAAACGTCCCGGCAAGTGCAAACCCAGCGATACCCCCGAAGGAGCTGCCATTGCCGACCACATTACTCCACGAATAGCTGTCCAGAATGGAGTTGCCCGACGAGAAAACCACGCCCACCAAACCGCCGGTGCCGTAGTAAGCGCCATGACTTCCTTCGACGATGGAACCCGTTGAATAATCCTTGCTGATCGTGAAAGCGACTGTGCTACTGGTCGTCGCGGTGTGAGTAAGCAAACCAGTATTGGTGCCGATATCGCCAATCAGACCGCCAATGGCGAGGTTGCTCGAATACGAGCCTTGTGAACTGACGTTAGCCAGACTGTAGGAGCGTGACAGATTCATGGTTCCGCCGTTCTGGCTGCCCACTAGACCGCCAGCGAAGAAGAATTTCTGACCGCTGCCCGCCGTCGTTGAAATAGTCCCCGTGCTCCAAATACCGTCGAGCGTAGTCACCGATGATGTTGGCGCGCCCGCGCCGCCGACATTGCCGATGACACCGCCAACCCGATACTCGCTTGTATTGGCACTCGTGCCCAGACTGGTCGAGTTGGTAGTGATGCTCATGTTCGTTACGCCCACCTGACGCACCGTGGCGCCATTCACTTGGGCGAACAGGCCGAGATTTCCACCAGCCGTGTTGCTGATGGTCAATCCATCAAGCGTGTTGCCCAGACCATCGAATTTGCCAGTGAAAGTTGGGGTGTAAAAGGCCGTCGAATAGCTTGTGCCCGCCAGCGACAAACCGTGGCCCAGCGCGTAATTACCGCTGGCGCTCATGCCTTGTAATGCCGTCACGTCATTCACCACCGTGTAGCTGATATTGCCGAGCGTCAGTGTTGGCGCACTGCCGGTGAGTTGGATAGTGTTACGGTTAGCTAGGTTGACGAAGTAGTTCGTGCCCGCCGTCGGTGTCGTCGCCCCGTTGGTGCCGCCGTAGAAAATATTCAGCGCAGCGGCGGCATTGGACGCAGCCAGATTGGCGTTCACAAAAATGTTGTTGCCCGCCTTCAGCGTCAGGCTGTTGGCGTGACTCCAGCTCATATTGCCAACCACTTGCAGGTCGGTTCCCGTACCCGCCTGAGCAACCAGCGGATCATTCCAAGTCGATAGCCCACCGATCTGAACTGCCCCAGTAGTGCTGCCACCGAGTGTGATGCTGGAGAATCCATCCTGTAACCAAGCCAACTGATCCGCACCAATCAGCACCGTGCCGCTACCCGTACCGATGCCCAACGTGGCGCCAGTAGTCTTAGGCTGGATTTGCAGCGCGCCCGTCGAAATGACATTGGCCCCCAAAGCGAGACTGTCTGTGCTCAGTGTGATGTTGCTGCTGCCCGCGTTGATAGCTTGCGTGGTCGTCAGCGTTCCCGCAGTCAGGGCAACTGCGCCCGTGGCTGTAATGCCGTTAGTGCTACCCACCGAGCCAATCGTCAGCGCGTTGCTGTCGGTATAGGTCAGACCACTGACACCGCTCGCGGCTAGAGTGTTCACGTTGTTGCTAGCATGGTCGAGCGTGACGTTGCCCCCCAAGAGGAGCAAATTGTCCGCCACGAGGTAACCGCTGACACCGTCGGTGATATTGCCACTGCTGGTGAGTGAGATCGTGCTGTTGGTGGCGGTCAGTGCTGCGTTGATAGCGATATTGCCGCCGTAGATGTTGATCGGGCCGGCGATGCTCTGTGCGCTGCCAACCGTGATGTCGGCGGTGTTGGTGGTCTTGCCAAGAGTCAAACCACTGATGCCGCCAGCCAGAGTCAAACCACCTTGCGGCCAAGTCAAAGCGCTGGTGAAACTGCTGCCGTAAGGTGCTACGGTGACGGCACCCGAAGTATTGATCGCTAAGGTATCGGCCGTCGCAATCGCATCGGCTTCAATCAGCACATTACTCGTTGAACTCGTGACAACACTGCCCGCTTTGGCGCCGAGATAGACCCCGTTGCTGCCATTCCAGTTTGAAATGTTGATGCCACCTGCGCTCCGTCCGATCAGGCTGATATTGCCGCTAGCCGCCAGCACATCCACCCCTGTCAGCCGGATGTCGGTTGGAGAAGTGCCAGTCGCTTGGCCGTCTAAGGTGACCGAGCCCGTGCCCGTCGCCGCAAAGATATCGCGGTTGGTGCTGGTGCCATCAATTGCCATTGCAAAGTTGGATGTTCCACCGGAAGCGCGTCCCACGATCAGGACATTTCCGTTCGCCGTGGTGAACGTACTGGATGCCACGTAGCCGTTGCTGCGCCAAGCGGCCAAATCCATACCGAGGGTCAAGACTCCACTCACTGCCGAAACCCCGACGAGCGTCAGGTCACCAGAAGTACCGGCATTGACGGTGAGCCCTTGGTAGGCCCCGACACCTACCGGCCCCCCGCCCACGAGTGTGGTCGCCTTGCCATGGATGGCAATGTCGCCACCGCCTGAATACAGATTGATCGCAGCGTTGTGTCCCACTCCCGTGTCATTGCCGAACAAGACACCAGTTTGAGCATTGGTGCTGCCTAGGTTGACAGCATAACCATCGGGCCTGCCGTCACTGGCAAGCAATCCGCTATTCAAGCTGTTGCTACCCGAAGCCGCACCGCCATCGTCTAGACCGCCCGCCAGCGTGATGCTGCCACCGCCGCTGGCAGTGCTGGTGTTGCCCGCAGTGCGGTCGCTAGCCGTACGGCTGTCGAGCGTCCTGTTGTCCGTGACTTGAATACCACCCGCACCCGATGCGTCGCTATCCGCCCACAGCGTGATGTCGCCGCCATCCGTGACCAGATTGGCATTGGCAATGACATTGCCCGAGCCCTTGAGCAAAATTTTTGCGCCTGCGGAAGTGCTGGTTAGGTTGGCATTGACGTTGATGTTGCCGCCGTAAATGCTGATCGGCCCGGCGATGCTCTGTGCAGATGAGACTGTGATGTTTGCGGTATTGGTTGTTTTACCAATGGTTAGCGCACTAAATGCGCCGCTTAAAACAGCAGCAGAAGGCACGGTGAAAGCCGATGCAAACGAAGTGCCATAAGATTGAAGCGTAAGCTGCCCCGTCGAGGCAATCGCCCCTGTCAGGGATAAAACATCGCCGGAAACCGTGATATCAGAAGATGAACTCGTGATGGTCGAGCCTGCTTTTTGCCCGACATTACCAGCGATATTAACCGCTTGATACCCTGCGCCATACCCTGTCCCTGTTAGCGTGATCGGGCCGGAGTTGGCTAATACAGATGCACCACTACCTACTGTTACACCTGTTTGTTTTGCGCCGCTACCCGTAATACTGATGCCACCGTCATTCGTCGCCAAGACGCTTGTGCCACTCCACAAATAGACCCCCCAAGCATTGACTGGAGAGATGGTTGCGGCTGTACCGTCAATGGCAATAGCATTTGCCGAGGTGGAAGATGACTTAAATTCCGAAGTCCCTGTAGCACTAAATTCGATCCCGTTACTAGACCCCGATGTTGCTTGAGCATAGCCCCATAGACTCAGCAAACCACTGCCACTATCTACTGTCACGCTGCCATGTGTACGAATACCGTTTGCATTGGTGCTACCTACTGCATCACTTGACGAATAGCTTGTATAAGCACCTGTTGTACTTTTCCCTCGGATAGCAATATCTCCGCCATACGAGTTCAATGTCGCCGCATCTAGCGTGACACCATTACCCATGGTAGTGGTCATTCCCATCGCAAACCCCGTCGTTCCCAAAGCACTTTGGGCTACGTTACCGCCAGAGAGGATGATATTTGCCGCAGAGGTTGTCGAGATACTACTGCCCGAGTTCAGCCAGATATAACCACCGTTGGTGCTGTCGCTATCCGCCCAGAATGTGACATCCCCACCTGTTGTAGAAATAGATTTATTACTAGCCAGCGTTATGGAACCCGAACCCTTGAGCAAAACGTCCGCGCCCGATGCTGTGCTCGTCAGATTCGCGTTGACGCTGATATTGCCGCCGTAGAGGCTGATTGGCCCATTGACGCTCAACGCATTGGTGCTGACAGAAACGTCTTGAGTATTCGTACTTTTACCGACAGTGAAACCGGATAACGTTGTTGGAAAGTAGAACCAAGCCGTATCGACACCTTGACCAAAACTTGCGTCGCTTGATTCAAATGTGAATGTGCCAGTTGTGGAAGTGATGGTTGGGCTTTGGCCAACACCCACAGCCCAGCTCATTGTCTCACCGCGCACCAATACGTTGCCGCTACCGGCGCTCATGGTCGTGTAGTCCAAATCGAGCTGCCCAGTACCGTTTGCATCGGCATCAGCGATGAGCGAGAGGTTGCCGTTATTTGTCGTGATCGTTTTTGCCGTATTGGCGGTCGTGATATTGCCGTTCGCGCTGATCAAAATCGCTGCGCCGGAAGCTGTTGCGGTGAGGCTATTGTTAAGCGAGACATTTCCGCCATAAATACTGATCGGCCCCGCAACACTGCTTGGACTATCAACGGTGATGTTGCCAGTTGCAGTGAGCGATAGCGCTTTGTTTGCGTTGGTGATAGTGAGCGCGCTCGCTGCGACGTGCAGATTGCCAGTGCTGTTGACTGTCAGCGCGTTGTCGTAGGTCTGCGCTCCCGTGGTGACCAGTGCAGAACCGTTGATGGTGGTTGATGCAGCATTTACGGCAAGTGAAGCCAGTGCCTTGCTGCCACCCACGCCACCATCAATCGTCACTTGTCCCGTTCCGGCATTGATGGTGACAGCGGAGGATGCCAGATTGGTTTCGCGAACGTAGCCGAGTACGGCGTATTGATTGGTGCTCGGCGTAGCACTGAAGGTGGTATTGGGTGTCAGGTCATTCCACAACCCTGCCGTGCCGAAGAATTGGCCTGCCGACTCGTTGCCCGCTAAAGTGCCATTGGGTTCACCTGAGCCAAAGTTTGAGTAGTAGCTGGCTGTCGTTGTACCGCCACCTCCACTGCTGTTTTGTGTGTAGAACTGCGCGCCAGCTTCAGGCCCGTCGGCCCAGGTCCACGCAAAAGTAGACGTGGGGTTGGCGCGGTAGGCTCCGATCCATCCGCCTTTATAACCGGCAGCCAAGCCAGCAAGGGCATTCTCCAGACGCGAGGTGATGGTCACCAGATAGCTGTTGCCTACGGCTGCCCCACCCGCCGTCCCATTCTTTGCATCGGTTCTGGCCCAAGTCCACGATTGCGTGCCATCTGGGCCATCCACATAGGTGTAGAGATTGCCCGAGTTGAGTACCCCGTGCAGTCCGACGTTGCCGCCACCGCTATCAAGCGTTAATCCGCCGGTATTGCTGACAATGGTTTCGCCATAAATATCCAGTGCGCCACCGCCTGTGGAAATCGTCTGAGCCGAGGCACCGTTGAAATACACATCACCACCCACCAGTACCGTACTGCCGTTGATACTGGCTGTCTGGTTGTTACCGAACTTCAGCCAGCCGCCGTTGGTATTGAGGCTGGTGCTGGTCACCTGCACGATGCCATCGCCTGAGTTGTCCGAGTCTGACCAGAGTTGCAAATTCAATAATCCACTGCTTGCGCTGATCGTTGCGCCGCTTTGCAGCGAGATGTGCCGCGCCGCTTTCAGTGTGAGTGTTGCGTCGCCCCCCAATGTTTTGTTGATGGCAGTCGTCACCGTGATGTCGCCTGCATCCGCAGCGTTTCCTGATGAGCCGTAACTGCTGTTATTGAGCGCGGTATCCACCGTCACACTCGTGCCGCTATTCAGGCCGCTATTGGCATCTCCAACAATGGCTGCAACTTGGGAAACACCGATGGTGTAACTGTAGGGATCGATCAGCCACTCACCACCCGCCCCAGCAGGGGCACCAGCATTGACTTTTGCACCATCGATGTTGACTTGGTGGCCTGATGTTTCGACCTGTCCGCCATTGCCGCCGACCACGCCACCTTTTGCCCTGATCGCGCCTTGGACGCTGGTAAACGAAGCCGCGTTATGCACATCACTCCACAGCACCACCTTACCGCCGTTGCCGACCTGCGTGGCACTGGCATCAATACTAGCCCCCGCTTCCATCGTCACCGTGGTGGCTTGATGCATGGAGCCACTACCTTGCCAATCACCGCCCACTAAAACTGTGCCACCGCCCGAGGCACCAGAAGCATCGAGCTTGCTGCCCGATTTCAAAGTGATGTCATCCCCTTCGAGCAAAATACGCCCACCCTTGGACACCAAACTGCTGGCCGAAACAGTGCCGCTGTTTTGGATAACCCCCCCCTGTATCTGATCGACAGCTTGGGCACTAAGCACGATCAGCCCACCGGGCGCGAGCACAGCACTGCGGTTGTCGACCAGCG
>JAQUAI010000001.1 GCA_028687335.1 Gallionella sp. | reverse complement strand
GACTTTGTGTAAGGTACTACTATATTTTTTAAAGTCATTCCTAATGCCCTAAGACACCAGAAACTTCCCAAAAAACCAAGCACCTACACTCGTCGGTTGTTTGTCTGTTTTGTTAAAGAGCAGCTGCATCAGCAGCGAAGAGGTGCGCATTATAGGGACTGAAAAACTTTCGTCAACCTATTTTTGAAATACTTTTGAAACAACTTCTCTTTCGTCTCTAAAGCCTTCAATTCCACGCTTTTACTGCCACCTACTGTCGGCAAACTCAACTGCTTAGCAGCAAAGAGGCGCGCATTCTAACGATGAAAATTATTTCGTCAAGCGCCCCTTCAAAATATTTCCTCACTGTAAAAACTTTGGGTTGCGGGGACAGGATTTGAACCTATGACCTTCGGGTTATGAGCCCGACGAGCTACCGAGCTGCTCCACCCCGCGTCAGCGAAGGAGGAAGACTATAGCAAGCGAAGATCACCACGTCAATCCATTTCTGCATTTTTTAGATTATGCGCCGATGTATTGAACCAACCCGAGGCTCCAATGTCACTCCCCTATAAGCTCTAAGAGTTGGCGCTAACCCCAAGGCAGCTTGTTCAACCATTCCGTCTATGACAGCGGTAGAATCTGCAAATCAAACGAAACTCCTTCCAATATAAATAGCCGATGACCTTACGGAACATATATTTCATCATTTTCATTTTGCTTCAGTGCCTGTCGCCGTTAACTCATGCACATATCCATGGTGATAGTGACTCAGAGTACCGCTATGTTCACGCAGCCCCCCCACACTCTGAAAATACAGCTTTATCCCAAAATAATAGTGCTTTCATTGAGGAGCAAAATGGTCCCAGTCGCCAACAGGACTCAATACTGCCGCAGTCGAGCTACAACACATTAGCTCCCTCACCTCATCCGACGTCATTGGCACATAACGCTTTCAGAGCCCTTCACCCCCTAAAGAACAGGCGTACCCACTTCCGCCCACCTACTCAAGCTCCGCCCATATCCATAAGATAATTTAGTCCTAACTAAAAAATACCCGCCAGCTTTGGCAGAGTAACCTTACGTTGTAGCTACCACGGAAAATTATCATGAAATACAGCATCAGCATTGCGGCACTAACACTCACTCTATTTGGTCAAGCGGTACTCGCTGGTGATCTTATTACCCTCACGGACAAACAACGGCAATCCTTGGGAATCACTACATCCCCTTTACCCAACAAACAATCCGGCGAAGTTGCCGGACTCCCCGCTCAAGTCGTCATACCCAGCGGACAATTATTTGTTGTTAGCACTCCGTTGCCAGCCATGATTGAGCAAACCTTAGTTGGCGTGGGCGATAGTGTCAAAAAAGGGCAAGTCTTAGCTCGCCTGCAAAGTGCAGCCGTTTCAGAAGCTCAACGTGGGCTATTGCAAGCCAGCGTACAAAATCAGCTGGCACAACAAAATCTGGTACGTGACGAATCGCTTTGGAATGATGGCATCATTTCCGAAAGTCGCTATCGAGCCACGCAAGGAATGGCAACCGAGACAAAGGCTGCCTTATCCGAACGCAAGCAAATGTTGCGTATCGCAGGCATGTCGGATGGGGCAATAGCTCAAATTCAATCGGGCAAAAATATTAATAGCCTGCTGACAGTTACTGCACCAATAGATGGTGTCATTCTTGAAAAGTCGGCGGAAGCCGGTCAGCGACTGGATGCTGCAACCGCTCTCTTCAAAATAGCAAAACTCGACCCACTGGCGCTCGAAGTACAAGCTCCCGTAGCGCTTGCGCGAGACATTAAAAGCGGAGCCGCTATTCAAATTTCAGCATACTCAGCCAGCGGAAAAGTAACCGCCGTTGGGCGAAGCCTCAGCGGCAGTAATCAAACCGTTTTAGTGCGTGCGCTCATTCTGCATGGCAGCGATAACCTACGCGCCGGCCAATTTGTTGAAGCCACAATTGAAACCGGTAGCAATGGAATGTCGCAATGGAATATTCCCAATAGTGCTATCGCCAGATTGGCTGGTCGTGCTGTGGTATATGTCGCAAATGAGAAAGGTTTTCGCACGCAAAGCGTTACAGTCGTGAGTGAGGGAGCGCAAAACAGTGTCATTACAGGCCAACTGAAAGGTGATGAGCGTATCGCGGTACAAGGGGTTTCGGCACTCAAATCCGCATCTATGGGAATTGGCGGGGGCGAGTAATGCTATCCAAACTCGTTGAATTTGCGCTAACTCAGCGCCTACTCGCCGCGGCACTTACTTTATTACTGATTGGTGCAGGCATCTCTGCCTTCCGCGAACTGCCTATCGATGCATTCCCAGATGTCTCCACCACGCAAGTGAAGATCATCATGAAAGCACCGGGGATGACTCCCGAGGAAGTTGAGGCGCGCATTGTCTCGCCGATCGAACTCGAAATGTTGGGCATCCCCAATCAGCGCGTGCTGCGCTCCATCTCTAAATATGCCATTGCTGACATTACTATCGACTTTGTCGATGGCACCGATATTTATTGGGCTAGGCAGCAAGTTGCCGAACGCTTGAGCAACGCCATGCGAGACTTACCATCCGATGCGTCGGGCGGCTTAGCACCCATCACAACCCCGTTGGGTGAAATGTTTATGTTCACGGTTGAAGGCGAGGGAATTTCCCTTGAACAACGTCGCACGATTCTGGATTGGACAATTCGTCCCGCGTTGCGCACTTTGCCCGGTGTTGCCGATGTCAATTCACTCGGCGGATTTGCACGCAGCTTTGAAATCGTCCCCGACCACAACGCACTAGCCGCACACGGCATTTCCTTTGCTGCTCTGCAACAAGCCATACAAGCCAACAATCGCAATGATGGTGCTGGACGCATTAATGACGGAGATGAGGCATTGCTCGTTCGCGCCGAAGGCAGCATCCAAAACTTGCAAGATGTGCGCAATATTGTCGTGGCTAGCCCCATGGGAAACCCAGTTCGAGTTAGTGATGTTGCACTCGTGCGCGTTGGTAGCCTGACTCGCTACGGTGCCGTCACCAAGGACGGCAAAGGTGAGGCTGTAGAAGGCTTGGTTCTGGGCTTACGTGGTGCCAACGCGCAAAAAGTTGTGAATGGTGTACGCGCCAAACTGGCCGAACTTGCCCCCACTCTTCCCAAGGGAGTCACAACCGAGGTCTTCTATGATCGCGGTAGCTTGGTGGAGCGCGCCGTTGGCACCGTCTCCAAAGCACTCACCGAAGCGATTGTTCTGGTGGTTGTTTTACTCGTGCTTTTTTTGGGGAATTTACGTGCCGCGCTTGTCGTTGCACTGACGCTGCCACTGGCAGTGTTGTTCACGTTTATTCTGATGCAGAAATTCGGCATGTCGGCCAATCTGATGTCACTTGGCGGCTTGGCAATTGCCATTGGTATGCTAGTTGATGCCGCCGTGGTCGTGATTGAAAATATCATCAATCATTTAACTCACAAACGTGAACACATCCCTCATTTGCACATCATCTATCGCGCAGTGAAAGAGGTTATTACGCCCGTTGCCGCAGGGGTTGCAATCATCATTATCGTTTTCCTTCCTTTGATGACGCTACAAGGTTTGGAAGGCAAGTTATTCATCCCCGTTGCGTTAACCATCGTTTTTGCACTTGCCGGTTCGCTTTTACTTTCGCTCACCGTCGTGCCCATGATGGCCTCTTATTTGCTTAAAGAGGCAGATCATGGCGAACCGTGGCTGGTACGCAAGGCAATGGCTATCTATACCCCGCTTTTGCAACGTGCGCTGGATAACGAACGCAAGGTGATTAGTATCGCATTGGCCATGTTGGTCTGTGCTGGCGGAGTCTACGCTCTCATCGGCAAAGCATTCATGCCCGAAATGGACGAAGGCGACATCATCATGCAAGTGTCCAAATTGCCTTCGATTAACATCACACAAACCGCTGAAATTGATCAACGCATTCAGGCCGCCATCCTAGCTCAAGTGCCCGAAGTCAAGGGCATGGTGTCGCGCGCAGGTGCGGACGAGCTAGGGCTGGATCCGATGGGATTGAATGAAACTGATAACTTCCTCGTCCTCAAACCGCAGGATGAATGGAAAGAAAAAGACAAGTCAGCCATCATCGACCGCATCCGCACCGTGATGAATGATTTCCCTGGGGTGGAATACAGTTTTACCCAGCCTATTGCTATGCGCGTCTCCGAAATGCTCACCGGCGCACGCGGCGATATAGCCATTAAGATATTCGGCACCGACCTGAATAAGCTTAACGAAACTGCCGAACAAATGGTTACGCTACTAGAAGGTATCCCCGGCAGCGAAGATGTTTTCACGGTCAAAAATAGCGGTGTGCAGTATTACCGCGTTGTGATTGATCGCCTTTCAGCGGGCCGTTTGGGACTGAGTGTGGATGACATCGGCACCGCATTACGCAGCCAGATAGAAGGTCAGCAGATCGGAACCGTCATTGAAGATGCCCGCCGCACACCGCTCATCATGCGCGGTGAAAGCGACATTCAGCAATCACCCGCACTGTTTGCCGCACTTACCTTGCCATTACCGAGCGGACAAAGCATTCCGCTTTCAGCCGTGGCGAAACTTGAGCGTGCCGATGGCCCTGTAAAAGTGGATCGTGAAAATGGACAACGCATGGTCGTCGTACAAAGCAACGTTCGTGACCGAGATTTGGTTGGTTTTGTAGAAGAAGCCAAAACTGCTGTCGCGGAAAAGATCAAACTACCCGAAGGCTATAGCCTGACTTGGGGTGGCCAATTCGAGAACCAACAGCGAGCCGCAGCACGACTGGCGATTGTCGTCCCTGTCGCCTTGGGTATGATATTTATGCTGCTGTTTGCCACTTTCGGCTCTGTACGTCAGGCCGCACTCGTATTGACCAACATCCCGTTCGCACTAATAGGCGGCGTGGTTGCATTATGGATTAGCGGGCAATACATGTCCGTTCCCGCCTCGGTCGGCTTCATCGCACTACTTGGTATCGCAGTACTAAATGGCGTAGTGATGGTGTCTTACTTCAACCAGTTACACGCAGAAGGTATGGACATTACCCAAGTCGTCTTCGAAGGGGCTAAGCGCCGCCTGCGCCCAGTGCTGATGACAGCCAGTATTACCGCATTCGGTTTGCTGCCAGTACTGTTTGCCACCGGCCCTGGCTCAGAAATACAAAAACCCCTCGCCATCGTGGTAACCGGCGGCTTAATCAGCTCAACCGCATTGACGCTAATCATGCTGCCCATCCTATACCGCCGCTTTGGCATCGAGAAATTGAGGAGTAAAGCATGAAAGAACTAAATTGTTGCCTCACTCTGGTTTGCCACAAATCACTCGAAGAGCGCTTGGTTGATCGCCTGCTCGAACACCCTGAATGGGTGCGCGGCTTTTCGCTCACACGCATTGAGGGGGGCAGCCAAAAAGAAAAATTACCAACCATGCTCGAACAGGTGCGTGGCAGATCACATCGCCGCCAACTGGTATGCGTGATGAACTTGGAAGATGCCAATCAACTTATCGCACATCTTAAAAAGGAAGAAGCTAATCCCGAGATTGCTTATTGGATCACACCGGTAATTGAGTTTGGGAGGCTGGCATGAAGCGCACCGTAGCATCCCCTTACCTACTCGCCGCACTGATCACTGCAACGTTATACAACAGTGCAGTTGAAGCAAGCGAACACGCAGACCTGCCGCCAAGCATCCAAGTTGAGAGCGCGTTAAACAGCCACCTACTGGTGCTCAACGCTGCCAGCGGCTTGCGTATGGAACAGGTCAATCAGCGTAATTGGAATAGCGGCAGTTACGAATTCAACTTACGTGCAGGTTCGTCGCAGCGAAGCATCGCCAATACCGGACAACGCCTGAAAGAGTGGGATGTGTCATTGGAACGCCCGCTACGCTTATTCAATAAAGTCGGCATTGACCAAGACATCGGTAGCGCCAGTGTCGAACGAGCCGAATATGCATTGGGCGATGCTCGCCATGAAGCCGGTCGATTGTTGCTACGCCTATGGTTTGGCTGGCAACGCGAATTCGCGCAAGCACAACTCTGGCAAAAACAAGTTGAGCTCCTCACCCAACAGGCGAAAATGGCCGACAAACGTTTCAAAGCGGGCGATGCGCCACGTCTGGAATTGAATCAAGCCCTTGCTGCTGCCGCGCAAGCCGGCGTTTCGCAACATCAAGCCGAGCTGCGTGCTCAACTTGCCGCCAACGAACTTGCACGCCAGTTTCCCTCGATTCATTTGCCAGAGGCACTCCCCGCTGCCACGCCACAAGAGACCGAACATGATCTCGCCCACTGGCAAGCGCAAGTATTGGCACACAACCACGAACTGGGGGTCGTTCAAAAGCAAAGCCAGGTGCAGCAACTTTTAGCACAACGCAGCCGCGCTGATCAGCTACCCGACCCGACAGTAGGCGTGCGCTATGCCAATGAAATGGGAGGAAACGAAAAGTCCACCGGCATTTACATCAGCGTACCCATCTCGTTTGGTCAGCGCAGCGTCACTGCGGAAAGTGCCGCACAACAGGCCAATATCGCTGCCGATCAGGAAATTTACGTCAAACGCCGCTTGGAAGGGGACATCTACGCCGCCCACACGCAAGCCGTACAGAGCTATGCCACTTGGGAACAGGCTCACGCTGCCGCACAAGCCATACGCAGCAATGCCGAACTGGTTGCAAAAGCCTATGCGCTGGGAGAAAACAGCTTGTCGGACAGCCTCACCGCACAACGTCTGGCATTGGAATCTTCGCTGGCAGAAAACCTGAGTCGGCTCGATGCCAATGAGTCTCGCTATCGCCTGCTGCTAGATGCCCATCAACTGTGGCCATTGGACGAACATGGCAGCGAGGGTTTGCATGACCACTATTGATTGGGTGGGGAGCATTGCCGCCACCTTCACCACACTCTCGTTCATTCCCCAAGTATGGCGGGTGTGGCACAGCCGCCATACTGCTGACATCTCGCTCGGCATGTATATTTTATTCACGACGGGTGTCGGTTTATGGCTGGTATACGGCCTGATGATAGGATCTTTACCCATCATCGCCGCCAACGGCATCACCTTGCTATTGGCGGGAGCGGTGCTGGTAATGAAAATCCGTTTTGGTTAACCCTGTAAATACACATGCCCAACATTCCAGAGATTCGCCCAGATCAGTCCATTGAGTTACTGAAAGAACTTCACATCCTCACCCGTGACGGCAAACTCAACCAGGATAGTCGCCGCAAACTAAAACAGGTCTATCACTTGTTCCGTTTCATTGAACCCCTGCTATTGGAGGTGCTTGAGAAACAGGATGACTTAACCTTAGTTGACCACGGCGCGGGGAAATCCTATTTGGGCTTCATCCTCTACGACCTATTCCTCAAGTCGCGTAATTGCGGGCATATCTATGGCATCGAAACGCGCCAGGAACTGGTAGAAAAGTCATCGGAATTAGCGAACAAGCTCGGCTTTACACGCATGAGCTTCTTAAACCTGAGTGTGGAAGACTCGATTCAGGCCGCAGCTTTGCCACCCGTGATCGATATTGTGACCGCGCTGCATGCTTGCAACACCGCGACTGATGATGCGATCCGTTTCGCGCTACACAAACAAGCGCACAGCATAGTGCTGGTGCCCTGCTGCCAAGCCGAAGTTGCAGCCACACTTAACAAAAATAAAAATCAGTCTTTCGGCCTCACACCGCTATCGGAAATATGGCGCCATCCGATTCATGCGCGCGAATTCGGCAGCCATCTCACCAACGTATTGCGTTGCCTGCTGCTCGAATCACACGGCTACCAAGTCACGGTCACCGAATTGATTGGCTGGGAACACTCGATGAAAAACGAACTGATCATCGCCCGCAAGAACGGAATTCCGCGCAAAAATGCGCGCGCGCGCCTAGAAAGTATTCTGCATGAATTGAATCTTGACGAACTGCATGGACGCTTTTGCTATTGAGCCTACTATCACGCAATTCGCGTCAACTCACCTGTCGCATAGCCTTGATAGCCATCCACCCCAAGTTCTTTCAGCTTAGCTAGCAAGACCTCGTTTTCAACCCCCATGGCAATGCTCTTAATTTCCAAAGGTTTGGTAATTTTGACAATAGACGAGATAAAGAACTGATTTTCGCGACTATTGATAAGGTCAATAATAAAACTGGCACTGAGTTTGATATACGCGGGACGCAGAGTTTGTAAGTATTCAAACGCAGAGTGATGCAGACCAAAATTATCAACAGCGAAATCAGCGCCCAATTGACGCGCCTTGCCCACGAAGTCTGCCAAGGCAGCAAGGTTCTGCACCACACCAAACTCGGCAAACTCAAACACAATGCGTTTGGCCACGTTTGGCCTACCGGCAAGGCTAGCAAACAGCCAATCTGTGAACGCTTTATCGTCAACGGTACGAATGAATAGATTAATCGCAACCTGCTGCGTCGATTGCTGCTCACTTTCCAAAACCTGAAAAACTTTCTCAAGCAGCTTTTGATCAACCATCGCCGTCAAGTGGTGACGAATCGCCATGGGAACAAACTTGGCAGCGGCAACTAACTCCCCATCTTCATCAATCAAGCGCCCCACCACCTCGTACTGTAATTGCGTATGCCCATCAAACGACATCGCGGGCTGCGACAGCAATGCAATACGATTGCCTGCCAGTGCTTCCAAAATCATTTTTTTCCAGTGTTGCGAACCAAGCTCATCATCTGTTTCGGCTTTGCAATCCAACAACACTGGCTTAGCACGCCCGCTGGTCATGGATTGCAACATCGCCATATCCGCAACTGCCATCAAGTTACCCAACGACTGCACTTCCTTTTCGTAGAAAGCACCGCCGCAACCGTAGCTAATCTCAGCGCCAGCAGCGGACTCAGCGATTGCCAATCCGACTTTTTCACTTACCAGTTCGCCAAGTTGCGCCGCCTCTGCGCGACTTAGATTAAACACTGCCAGCACAAAGGTGGCGCCATTGATACGCGAACGAATCGTTTCGTCAGCGTGGGCAATGCCCGACAACACCGCACCGATTTTCTTGAGTAGCTCATCGCCGGACTTGTAGCCTTGATCCGCATTAAATTCTTTGAAGTTACCTATCTGAATTAGATAGAGCACACCGGATGGCACATCGACGCGCGCATCCAAATTAGCTTTGATTTTCGACTCAAAACTGCGCCGATTATCGAGTTGAGTTAAATCATCAATATTGGCTTCTTGGCGAAAGCGATTCGCCGCCGCAACTTCGCCTTCTATAATCGCCCGAATTTTTCCCGACAAGCTATTAATAGCGGCGACCACACTTTTCAGCTCACGAGTTTTAGGCCGACTCACAACCGTTTTGAAATCACGTTCGCTAATCGACTTTGCGACAGACTCTATTTCTTCCAAAGGACGCAAAATTGTGCGTAAAAAGCCACGTACAAAATTCACGCATACAACATACAACCCAAGCAGCCACAATGAGGTTCCGACTGTTGTTTTATACAGCTGCTGATAAGCAAAATTGGGATGACTAGAAACAATCACCCGCCCCATCTGACGCCAGCCCTTGGTGATCATCGACTCAGCAACCGGCGCTTGCAATACCACCATGCGTGTAAACCACTCAGGAACATCCGGTGGAGTAGGCGATAATTGCTTCAGCACAACCGTCTCGCCCTTGCCGTTGATAACCAGAATGGACTGATAAAAACCGCGATCAAACACTGCGTTGATCGTGGTCTCAATACGTACCTCGTCACCACTTTCCATCTGCAGCGGCAAGATCATGCCGAGCGAAGTTGCTGCATCCTGAGAGTGCGAGGTTAATTGATTCTGCAAATAAGTCTTTGCATTGCCAATGTAGATCAGCTCGATTCCCGCTAGTAAAAATAAAAAACCCAGTGAAATGCCGATAGATAGCTGCTTGAATAAAGTCATCTCGTTCTCTCCCTAGAGCTTGCGCTCATTTTCCATTTTTTCTAGCAAGTCACGCCATTTACGAATCTGACTAGACTTACCCACACTATTTTGTTGCGTAACCGTCCATAAGTCATCGTCGTTAAAGCTATATACCGGCTCCAGATCAGTGCGTTGCGAAGCTGGCAGAACATCAGGCACCAGATTATCCAAGATATAAGGATCGGCATCCGGCTCTGGGTAATAAGCCAACACCATATGGGCCTCATTCCACTTGAGCGCACGCACGTAAGTGATACGCAACTTCTGCGCGGGCACGCCCAATGCCTTCAACGTAAAATACTTGCCGATCGCATAGTCTTCGCAATCAGCCCCATCACTCCCCAATGACTCAAGTGGCGTTGCCCAATAGTCATCCGCCCCCCAATGTCTTAAATCGCGGAAATAGGGAAGGTAATTCCAGAAAGTGTTGTCGGCAGTAACCCAGTTACGCTCGGCACGTAGGGGATTAGCGAGCGTAGCCGCAAATTTTTCTTGTTTGCGTATCAACTGCTGCCAACTCAAAGCGCGATCAGCCGCATCGTCATCCCACTTATCTTCAAGATAACGCAACAAGCCAGGGGAAAAGTCCGTATGTAGCGCAAACAGCAACGTCGGCAGCACAAGCAGCGTGGCTGCGAACCCTATACGGGCGCAGTACAGGCTCAGTGTGAACAGACGTAAATGATTCAACAAGTTGAATATCCTGAAAATACGAGTACAAATAAACAAGCCCCGCTGGATCTCAGTCAGGGCTTGCCTACTAAACCTGAGCTCAGGTTACATTAACAAGGAGTAACAGGAGCCGTGGCACATACAACAGGAGTTGTCGTTGTCGACCCACCTCCACCTGTACTGCTGGAGAAACCGGAAAAACCACCACCAGTACCACCAGCAAAACCACCAGTACCACCACCAGTACCACCACCAGTACCACCACCAGCACCACCACCAGCACCAGTTGCTTCACCCAGCTTACCCGTGTCAACGCCAGCCGTGACCGCCGCAGTCAAAACCACGTCTTTATTAGCACCCGCATTGATTAGTGCGGAATAAGCATTACCAATTTCAGGGCTGTTATTCCCCAAAACATCAGCCAGCGCAGACATCGCAGTCGCTTCGCTGATCTTGCCTTCTTTGAACAACTCAACTGCCTTGGCGATCATTTGCTGAGCAGTACGCTTAGTCTTACCCTCTTCGCCTTTAATTTTGTCAGCGGCTTGGGAAACGGTCAACGTACGGGACTTATCGCCTTTATCGTCGTTATCCGCAACGGCAAACTGGGACATACCGAGTAGCGCAACAGTCAGAGCTGCAACTTTTAATGTGGTGAATTTCATCTTTAAAATCCTTTCGTAAAATTAATGTGTATGTGTGTACGTACGCTACAATTCTTTCATGCTGGCGCGACTCTAGCAGGTAACCATTCCTCGATCAACTACAATTTTAATTAAATTCAATTCCTCAATCGATTTTCAACCGCAGCTTCAGCGCTCTGGCAACTGCGGCATCAACCAGCAGGCGATCTGCATCGCTGATTTCGGTGTAATACAGTCGCCCAACACGAACAACTCGTTGCAATACACCATGCTCAAGCGGTGCTAATTGCGAGGCGCGCGACAAGGCCAAACTCAAGTTCTTCAATGCTGCCGGATCAGTCGCAACCACTTGTTCTTGCCCCCCCCCCTCCGGTTTGCTAGTCGCGATCAATGCATGCTGAGTCAGCAGCACTGCCGCCCACAAATAGCCGGAATTAGGCCTAATTTTCAAAGCCGCTTGATACTCGACCATCGCCTGTTCAAAAAAATCGTGCTGCAAATTCCGATCAAAGCCACTCAAATCGGCTCGATAAAATATGGCTAAAGCCAGATACTCTTGAATAATCGGATTATCCGCATCAAACCGTTGCGCAAGCCGCAAACGCTTTGTCGCGCGAGCAAGCTCGATCGGCGCAGGGAGTTGATTCAAAGCCTGAACACGATCCAGATACTCACAGGGCTCTAGGCGCAGAAATTCAGCTGCGCCTATTTTCCCCAAATACACCGAAAAAAGCAGGATCACCAAAGTAACGACAATGCGTGCCGCCGTTGAACGCGTCATATTCAGTTCCGTTCAATGAATACCAAGAATTCGGGCTGGCGTGGTTTGCGTCAACCGCTCAGCCAAGCCCACCATACCACGCTGTTCAAGAAACGCTTTAGCTTGCGTCATTCTCGGAGCCCGATGCTCCAGATTATGCGCATCAGTCGCCAACACAGATACCCAGTCGTTCTCAATCATCTTGAGCGCAATATCTTGCGCAGCCCGTCCGAATTCACCGATCAATGAAGCCGAGGTCACCTGAAAGTAACATCCCATATCCACAAAAGGATAGAGCTTGTCGATGTTCGACATCACCTCTTTGTTTCGTTCGGGGTGTGCAATCATGGGACGTACTTTATTTTCTAGTAGCCAGCGCACTAAGCGGTCAGAGCCTAGCGGCACACGATCATGCGGCAACTCCAGCAACATAATGCGGTAGCCATCGACCACACCAAGGTAGGGCAACTCATCCTGTGCTAACCATTCCATAATCTCAGGAGAAAGCCTCACTTCCCCCCCAGGCACAATTTGCAAAGGAATATGCTCATGTGCCAATGCGCGCTTAAACGCAACAACCGCTGACAAAATTGATGTTAGGGAATTCTCATAACGCCCCACATGAACGTGGGGTGTCATCGCCGCTATCGTGATGCCGTCGGCAACTGCGGCACGGGCAAGGAATAAGGCTTCCGCCAGCGTAGCCGCACCATCATCGATGCCCGGCAGATAGTGACAATGCAGGTCGATCATGGTGCGTCACCCATGCGGTACTTAGGTCGACTTGGTGTAATAGCCGTCGTAGCCATTGCTGGCATAGCCGGTATACGCACCGTAGTAACGGTCGGCTTTTTTGTAATCGAGTTGATTTAGCGTAACGCCGAACAAGCTGGCATCTGCCGCAACCAAAGTACGAATGCAACGACGTGCAATCTGGTAAGGAGTTGACTCGGCCTTAACCACAAACACGACACCCGTTGCCATGGTCGACAACACAACCGCATCGCTGACCAACTGCACTGGTGGAGAGTCGATGATAACCACATCAAACTGCTCGCTAAGCGCATCCAAAGTTTCTTTGAATTTTTGCGACAACAGCAACTCTAGCGGATTCGGCGGAATCGCACCTGCCGTCACGATACTCAACGAGCTTCCCTCGATACTTTGCAGGCAACTATCCAAGGTCGCACTACCCGACACCAGCATCGACAACCCTGGTTTACCGGCATCCAAACCGAGGGTCTTAGCCACGGTAGGGCGACGCATATCAGCATCGATCAGCAATACCTTCTTAGTCTGCGCATGAGAAATCGCCAAATTGATCGCAAAGGTCGATTTACCCTCACCCGGTACGGAAGAGGTGACAATAAGAATCTTGTTTGGACAATCAATCGCGGACAACAGAATGCCAGTTCGAGCAGTACGCACCGCCTCGGAAAACACCGATTTCGGCTCATCAATGTAGTGGTGTGCTGGATTTTGACCGTGCTCTATATCCAACAATGGCACGGTAGTCAGTACCGGCATACCCAACTTAACTTCCGCATCTTCAGCTGACTTCACCGTATTATCCAAGCGTTCGAGCAACACAGCGACCAGAGCACCCAAGAATAATCCCAACACAAAAGCGATAAAAATAATCTGCATTTTCTTGGGTTTGGCCGGACGATCTGCAATCGTAGCGGGATCAACCACGCGCGCCACCACACCATTTTGCATATCACCTGCGGCACTTGTTTCCTTGAAGCGCCCCATGAACATGTCATAGATTTGACGGTTAGTCGTGACATCGCGCTCTAATGCAGTCAACTCAAAGTCTTTGCGATTGGAACCCTGAATCGTGCCCTTGGCTTCAGCTACCGCACCAGCCAGTGCATTTTCATTTGCGCGTGCCGCCTCATACTCGCGCTCCATGCCGATAACAACATCCTGTATTTGGCGCCGCAAGTTTTCCTTTGCCTGCTTCAACTCCGCTTGCGCTTGAATCATCTTGACGTGATCGGGGCCGTAACGATTCGTGAATTCGGATACTTTACGCTCGCTGTCGCCCACCACCTCTTTCATCTTCGCAACCAGCGGGTTACGCAATACAACAGGCTGTTGCTCCATATTCCCTTTGGCTGATTTAACTTGGTTGTAGGCACTTTCAGCCGTGGCACGATTCATACGTGCCGTGACCAAGCTAGCCATCAAGCCTTCCAGCATACTACTTGCGCCACCATAAGCCATGTCCTTGGCATCAACAATATGCTCACGCTCGCGATACTCTTGCAAACTCCGCTCGGACTTTTCCAACTCCGATTTCAGTCCTACCAAGCGCTGATTCAGCCAAGCACTCGCCTTTTGCGTCATCTGGTAGCGGGCATCCATATCGCTGTCGATGTATGCATCCGCAATGGTGTTGGCGATTTTTGCCGCCAACTCTTTATCTGGGGAGGCATAACTGACTTTCACCAACTGGCTCAGCCGAACCGGCTCAACCGTCATGTTTTCCATGAGCTCTTCTGTCACAGCTTTTTTAACTTCAGCCTCAGTGACTGCCTCGCCAGCAATGCCGATTGCCGCCAAAGTCGAAACCAAAAATGATTTATTCGCACGCGGATCAAAGTCGGGATGCGTCGTCAACTTCAGCTTGTCAACAACCATGCCCGCAACAGCACGGGATTTGATGATTTCAGATTGAGTTTGAAAATGCTCCTTGGTTTGCCCCACGCCGCCGTACACATCCTCGATTGACACCACCTTGGCTTTGTTTTGCTCAATCAATAGTGTCACGGTAGAAATGTAGATCGGTGTTTTCATAAACACGATCACCGTTGCCAGCAATGCAATCGCACCCGCCAACTGCAGTATCTGGAACTTGCGCTTGAGGATACTGCGCCAGTAAATCAGAAGATCCAATTCCCCCTCCTCCTGCTCCTTGAGACTAGGAAGTGCATGATGCTTATTTGGCTGCAAAGCTTGAGCGTCGGTCATTTAAAAGAAGCTTTCTTCAACTGTTACGGTATCCCCCGGCCAAACCGAGGTATTCAAATCAATTTTTTCTGCACGATTTCCCATACCACCTTCTCGCACAACAAAAATCTTGCTCAATGATGCTCGCTCTTTAAAGCCACCAGCTAATGAAACCGCCTTGCGAACATTCAAACCAGGCTGAAATGGATAACCACCCGGCTTCTCAACTTGCCCATAGATAAAAAATGGACGGTATTCTTCGATACTGATCGATACACGAGGGTTAACCAAAAAACGACCACGCAAGCCGTCTGCAATCTTTGCCTCAAAATTGCTAACCGTCATTCCCAAGGCCATCAGATCACCAAACGGAAATGACACCACGCCAGAGTCGGGTAGACGCAGTTTTTCTCGCGTTAAATCATCTTCGCCGTAAACGCGAATAGTCAGCACATCGCCCGCACCCAAGCGATATCCGCTAGGACGAAATCCACCATCTAAACCCACTTGTGTTTCGATCACCGGTGACGCAACCTGCTCTTCTCCTGCGGAGACGGACATCGAAAAACACACCATTGCCAAAAAACTGGCAAGCAGCCATGAGCTAATGTTAGAAATAGAAACGAACCTCATGCAACCTCCACCTTGGACAGCAAACCACCTCAATCATACCCACCAACAAACAGAGCGCAACCTTGCGGCCACGCTCCGTTCAAACTACCAATAAATTACAGCGAACCTTCAAGCGAAAACATCACCAAATTACGGGTGTAATCAAAACCAGCAGCAGTCGAACTACGCTTCTGCTGTTGAATCTCAGCCCCGGCACGTAGCCAGCGCTGGATGCCATAAGACACCTTAACACCATAGTTGCTCAGCGAGTCTTCACGAGCTACACCTTGGTAACTATTTTTGGTTGCGCCTAGCGTTAACGTAGAACGAACACGTGATGACCAATCGTGATGCCATGCCAAATTCTCTTGACGACTATCCATAAAATTACCCACGCCAGAAGATTCACCCATTGCCTTCCCAACAGTCACATCCACCACCGAGTAGGTCAACGGGGACCAGCGCAAGCCACCTTCCCATGTCGCACCAGAACCAGAGGCACGCACGCCAGAATCAAAACTCTTGTTCATTCTACCAATTTTGAACGAGCCACTCGTTTTAGCCGTTGCTTCCCACTGCGCCCCCACCAAATAACGACGCTCAGTACTGCTTGAGTTCGCCGACATTGGATAAGTTAAGTGCGCATCACGCACCTCAATGATCGCTTGAGTAGCTGCCCCCACACGATGAAAATAAGCTGCCGACAAATCACGTTTATCTACATCATAAACATTCATTACAGCAAGATTGGTCTCGTAGCGCTTGTTACTCAAGCCTGCAGCAACCTCGAATTGCCCCTGCGCACCTTCCGCGCCGTAATGAGCTTTAGCACGCAAGCCCGTGTTATGCCAACGCTCAAGCGTATTTCGTCCATTACCCAACGCATTACGCCCGTCATGCCCTTTCAGATAATCCAGATGCACTAGCGTATTAAAGCGAGCAGTCCAAGAATTATTCGCATCGAATCCCACAGCATTGTCGTTGTAATTGTCTTGAGAGCTAGAGGTGTAGCGCGCAAAATTGCCCGAATACATTGCTGTGTAGGTATGCATACCACTACGCAACCCCGCCATCACATTCGGATTAAATACATAGAAATTAGATTTAGTCTTAACCGCCGAAGCCAAGGACACATTGTCATCCGAGCCCGCAATCAGATTCGCCCAAGGAGTAATCGTAAATGGCTCAGCCTTGATGCTAGCTGGGTTAAGCTGAGTCATCGGCTTACTCGACTTGCCGCCGCCAACATAATCAGCAGCCTCACCGCCGCCAGCAGCAGCCAAAACGATGGCCTCTTGACTTTGGAAATTCGCAGCATCCATCACTACCGCATCAGCAACAGGCGCTTCACTAACGGGCTGCGCACTTACGGCCGCAACCACCAAAGGCTGCTCTTCAGCCGCAACTGAATTACCAACCCACAATAATGCTGACAGAGCCAAAACTACTTTTTTGCATTGAAATTTGTTAGCGTACATATACATCCCCTTGATTAAAGACAGAATCCAATTTTTGAGCGCGCGATTTTACCCGAAATACGCAGACAATTCAGACTAAATTGTTAATTTTTTGGTGCCTCGTCCTTGCGCACCCACCAGATACGGAATACTCAACACCACAATAAACAACAAACCATTCGTCGTATTTTGCAAATTAAAGTCGACCGTGCTGTGTATCAACAGCGCAACCACCCCCATCAACGAAGCAAACGCCATGCCACGGGCAAATTGATCGCGGCGATTGACTAGAATGCGAACCGCATAAACCATGCTGTGCATGGTCATCAGGGCTAATAGCATCATCCCAACCGCACCCACTTCGACCGCGAACTCGAAGTAGTCATTATGTGCATGATCGTAGAACCCCTGCACCTCAATGGGGCGATATGGGAAGAATGCCAAGTGAAACGTCCCCCCCCCCACCCCTAGGACGGGGAAATCTCGGCTAATTTCTAGCGCATGCAATCCCGGCCCGACACGCGCCTCAACTGACTCTTCGCGCAACTGCTGATACCTCAAGCGCCCTTGATTATCGCGCTTTGCTACGACATCACCGGATACCGCAGGTGCGGGATCATCTGTCGAATAGGCACGAAGATTAGTTGCCTCAATCCGCTGAATAACCTTTTCTATCCCCACCACCCCACCAACGATGACCACATCCAGAATAATCAGACTAGCAATGAAGACTATCGTCGATTTGGTCGCATTTTTGGACAAAATAATGGCCAACACCCCGACTAACATTAAGCTAATAAAGAACGCAGAATTTCCCATGCGGGAACGACTGGCAATCAAACCAACCACCATAATGATTAGCACGATGCGCAAGAGTGCCTTTTTACTCACAATCAATGACAACCAGTTGCTCGCCCGCTGCTTCCAGTTACGTACCTGCTTATCCTCCAACTTAGCGATCATCAACCCGATCCCTAACGACAAAGTCAACTCCATATAACCAGCAAAATGATTGTGGTAAACGAATGTCCCCTTACCTCGCATCAAGTGGTCAATTGGCACAAAAAATAAATCATAACTTGCTCCTGTAGCCAGTAACACCACAGCGATTAACGCCTGAAAAAATCCAGAGAAAATCAATACTTTGACCATCAACTCCAATCTCTTTGGCGTATCGATCAAGCTAAAAACAAGCCACAAAACAGCGGCAAAAATAAGGCCTTTAACCAAATATAACTGCGTTGAAAAAACATCAATACTTACCGTTGCGAAAGCACTTCCATCAATCACATAAGGACTGGGGGCGGCATGCACTAAAGCTTGCACCCACGCTATCGGCATTGGCGTAATCTGCACCGCTAATAGCAGCAACCATAACCCCATCAGCACAAACAGAACACGACCACGCTGCCACTGCCCTCCCCCAGTCGAATCTGCTGACACACGAGCACTTTTTTTGCGCCAAATATGCCAGAGCACCAATCCGCCCACAACCACTCCCCATATGGACACCAACCAAGGACGATTGCTTGCTAGCGGCAACGGCATCAGTACAAACACCAGCATCAACCCCCAAAAGCCCGGAGCTTGCATAGAGTCAACCGCCCGAGAACGCAAGCTGGTTGAGAAATCACCCGCTAATTCCATTAGTAAACGTGCTTTCCTGAAAAACCTTTGAACAAGGTTTTATAGATAATTTTGATGTCCCACCACAACGACCAATTGCGCACATAGTACAAATCACATTCCACGCGCTTCTGCATTTTCTCCAACGTATCCGTTTCACCGCGCCAACCGTTGATCTGCGCCCAGCCAGTGATACCCGGACGTACCTTGTGGCGAAGCATATAACCGTGAATCAGTCGGCGATATTGTTCGTTATGTGACACAGCATGTGGGCGAGGCCCCACAATAGACATTCTCCCCTGTAACACATTAATAAATTGAGGTAATTCATCCAGAGAAGTACGACGCAAAAAAGCGCCCAGCGGGGTAATGCGACTATCGTTTTTCTGCGCCTGAGGTACATGATCCCCATCTTCACAAACACTCATGCTGCGGAACTTCCACACCTCAACAATTTCGCCATTCAAACCATAGCGACGCTGCGAAAAAATTATCGGCCCCGGTGAAGTCAGCTTCACCGCTAAGCCGATTGCCAGCAAAATCGGAGAAATAAGCATCAAAATCAGCGTACCCAGCACAATATCTTCCGCCCGTTTCAACCAACCATCCACACCAAAAAAGGGAGTTTCAAACACGCCAACCAAAGGTACGCCACCGACATTCGACCAGCGAGCATTCAGTAAATCAAACACGAAAAAATCCGGCACGATGTACACCGATGCCGTGGTATCAGCTAACTCATCAACCAGCTTGATGATGCGTTTTTCTGCGTGCATAGGCAGCGTGATGTAGACATACTCAACCTCCCCCGCACGCGCTGCAGCCAGCAAATCTTCCAGCTTCCCCTGTAAAGGTAAATCCCCCAGCGTCAAGCGCCCCGCTGCACGATCATCGTAAACGCCCACCACACGAAACCCCATCCATGCAGAATTGTTGATATGCGTCAGCATCTTGCTTGCTAAAGTGCCCCCCCCCGCAAAAGCCAGTGTGCGTGTATTCATGCCGCGCGCGCGCATAGACCGCAACCAAGTTCGCGTCACCACACGTGACAAGATAATCGACATTGGGGTGGCAATTGCCCACCCCCCGACAACCAAGCGGGAAAAGTCGCTCGATATTTTGGCGAAAAATGCGACCACAATCAGCGCACACAACACCATCACCCACACAGTCAGTACGTTCTTTGCCTCCTGCCACAAACTCTCAACCCGCCAAGATATGAACAGTCCCCTCGCCTCTGCAAATAGCAAATAAAACAGGACTGCCCATGCGCCCGCCAAGGCGTATGTTTCATCGAACCCGATACCGCGTACCACTGATATAAAAATCAGCAACACGAATATCAATATTGCATCGTGTAAACGATGCAGCAAAGCAAACTTACTACCATGCGGCTTAATCAATCCACTGTGCACTGATTTCATTGATTATTCCCCAAAAGTTTTGAACACACAGAAGCAGAGGCATACAGCCCAGACGAAGTTGATGGAGCTAATCCATCCGATAGCCTAATCTACCTTATTCTCAGCCAGAAATGAATAGACCAGAATGCATATGCATTCGCTGACCGCCAGCGTAAAAACCGTAAAAAAATACAGGTCTTAATCCCCTTCAAACTCACACAACGCAAACACTTTCTGCCCCAGCTTCTCCAACCTTGCGCGCCCACCGATATCCGGCAGGTCGATGATGAAGCAGCATTCAACGATGTTGCCGCCCATCTTTTCGATGAGGATGCAGGCGGCTTCGGCGGTGCCGCCGGTGGCGATGAGGTCGTCCACCAGCAATACCTTCTCGCCTTTCTGGATGGCGTCGGTATGGATCTCGATGCGGTCGGTGCCGTATTCAAGCGCGTAGTCGTGACCGATGGTCTCGGCGGGCAGTTTGCCTTTTTTGCGGATAGGGACGAAGCCTTTACCTAGTGCATAAGCCAATGGCGCACCGAGGATGAAGCCGCGCGATTCGATGCCGGCGATCTTGTCTATCTTCATGTCTTTGTAGCGAAGCACCAGTTCATCCACTGTGGCGCGGAAACCCTCTGGGTCTTTGAGCAAGGTGGTGATGTCGCGGAACTGGATACCTTGTTTGGGGTAATGGGGGACGGTGCGTATCTTCGATTTGATGGGCATGATTTTCCTAACTACGTTTCTTGTATTCGACGAATTTTTCTTTGACTGCGTGCATCTGTTGCGCAGTGAGTATCTGCGGTGTACCGGCTTGCAGGGTGCGCCAATAGATCTCGCACAGATATTCGACTTCTTGCGCGACGGACAAGGCATCAGCCAAGTTTTTCCCCAAGGCGATCATGCCGTGGTTACCCAGCAGACAAGCCTTGCGGTCATGCAGTGCTTCGAGTGCCAAGTCAGAAAGGTTCTGTTCGCCGAAGATGGTGTACGGCGTGCAACGGATGCTGTCGCCGCCTGCTATAGCGATGTGGTAATGCACCGCTGGAACGTCGCGCCCTAAACAAGCAATGGTGGTGGCGAAAGTGGAGTGCATGTGTAGCACCGCGCCGATCTCGGGGCGGGCAACAAAGATGTCGCGGTGGAAGCGCCATTCGCTGGAAGGCTTGCCACCTTGCAGCACCTTACCTTCCAGATCCATACGCACCATGCTGTCGGCTGTCATCTCAGCCACAGGCAGCGCAGAAGGAGTGATGAGCAGGGCTTCCCCATGTCGCACCGAGGCGTTGCCTGCCGTGCCGCGATTCAGTCCTAGTTCGACTAGGCGGCGCGAAGTGACTAGGAGTTGTTGGCGGGATTCTTGTTCGCTCATGTTCAACCTTTCAGTACGCGCCCAGCGATAGCTTGCAGTTTTTCTTTCATCGCAACATCGCGAGCTTCCGGTGCCGTGATAAGTGCGTATTGCAATGCGCTACGGCAACCGCAATCACACGCTTTGGCATCTCCACCCACGCGCGGCACGACTTGTTTCACCAGTGTCTTGGCTTTGTCCGCATTCTCCAACAACACTTTGATGATCTGATCCACGGTCACGTGGTCGTGGTCGGGATGCCAGCAATCGTAGTCGGTGACCATCGCCACGGTGGCGTAGCACAGCTCGGCTTCGCGGGCGAGTTTGGCTTCGGGCATGTTGGTCATGCCGATGATGTCGCAACCCCATTGGCGGTAAAGCTTGGATTCAGCGAGGCTGGAGAACTGCGGACCTTCCATCACCAGATAGGTGCCACCACGCACAGCATTGATACCTGCCTCTTTAGCCGCATTTTCAAGATGATCGCCGAGTCGTCGACAAACAGGATGAGCCATCGATACATGTGCCACCATACCGCTGCCAAAAAATGATTTTTCACGCGCAAAAGTACGATCAATAAACTGGTCAACAATAACGAATGCTCCCGGTGCCAAATCCTCACGCAATGAACCAACCGCACTGACCGAAATAACATCAGTAACGCCAGTACGCTTGAGCACATCTATGTTGGCGCGAAAGTTAATCTCCGAAGGAGGGATTTTGTGCCCGCGCCCATGACGCGGCAAAAACACCAACTGAATGCCATTCAACTCGCCACACAATAACGCATCGGAAGGTGATCCAAACGGTGATCCAACCTTTTCCCAGCGCTTATTCTCCAAGCCATCAATGTCGTAAACCCCGCTACCACCGATGATGCCGATTTTTCCTTGCATACGCCCTGCTCCATCAATCAAAACTGGACGCATTGAAACAGGAAACCCTTCATTGCTCAAGGTCAAAAGATCGCTATGTGATTTTCCTCACAGACGACTGGTGGTATAGCGCATATTCTGCGCTCCCTCATTCACTCATCTCGGAGAAAATTTATGAAAGCAAACGTTGGTGGTATCGATCGCACCTTGCGCATTCTCGTCGGTATCGCGCTGATTGCGCTGGCCGCAACTGGCACCGTGGGTGCATGGGGTTGGATCGGCGTTGTTCCGCTGGTCACTGGCCTGTTCAAATTCTGCCCGTTCTATCCAATGCTGGGCATGAGCACTTGCCCGATGGAAAAGAAGTAAAGCAATTTCATCCCCTTTGCCCGAATTTATTCGGGCTTTTTTATGGAAGGTAATCTCATGAAAAAAATCGTATTTGCAACCCTAGTCACCGCATTCACTACTTCCGCTTTGGCGGCTGATGATTTAAATAAGTACAAAGACGAAAGTCGTGCTGTCGTCGGTCCGTTCGTACAGCAACTGACCGCCGAAAACAAAAAGGCCGTGCAAGAAGGCGGCCCAGAGTCAGCCATTAAAGTATGCAAAGACATCGCTCCCAAGATGGCTGGCGACATCTCTCGCCAACAAGGCTGGAAGCTAACCCGCGTCAGCATGAAAGTTCGCAACCCATTGCTTGGCACCCCCGATGCATGGGAACAAAAAACCTTGAAACAGTTTGAAGCGCGTCTGGCTAAAGGTGAAAAACCTGAGACTCTGGAAGCGGCAGAAATCGTCAAAGAGTCGAACGGAAAAACCTTCCGCTATATGAAAGGCATCGTATTGCAACCCGGCTGCGTCGCCTGTCATGGCAAAAAAGATGATATCCCTGCCAATGTTCAAGCGCGCCTTGCTGAGGACTACCCGCACGATCAGGCGACTGGCTATGAGCCTGGCCAACTGCGCGGCGGTGTCAGCATCAAACGCCCGCTGTAATCTCCGCAATGGTGCCGTGATAGTGGTTCACGGCACCTCGTGGTAAAGTCGGCCATGATGAATACTCAAACCGATCACGCCGAACTGCAAATCACTGGTATGCGCTGTGCGTCCTGTTCCGCGCGCCTAGAAAAGTCACTAAACCAACTTAGCGATGTCTCAGCTGTGGTCAACATTGCCACGGAAAAAGCCAGTCTCACATTCAATCCCGCGACCACAGATGTCAACGCACTCATCGAAGCCGTGCGAAAAACCGGCTTTGACGCGCATCCAGCGCGCGATTTTGCCGCCGAAAAACAAGCTCGCGAGACGCTTCTACGGCATGAACGTACTCAGTTTTTTGTTGCATTAATTCTGACGCTGCCATTGCTTGGTGAAATGGTATTAATGCTCTTGGACGTGCATTTCATGCTGCCACTCTGGCTGCAATGGCTGCTCGCCACCCCAGTTCAATTTTGGGCTGGCAGCCGTTTTTATTCCGGCGCATGGAGCGCGCTCAGATCAGGCGGTAGCAATATGGATGTACTGGTCGCGCTCGGCACCAGCGCTGCCTATTTAATGAGTTGCACGGTATGGCTACTTGGTCTTAATCAGCCAGTCTATTTTGAAGCCAGCGCAACCCTCATCACACTGGTGCTTTTCGGAAAACTACTTGAAGCCCGTGCAAAAGGCAAAGCATCAGCGGCACTCGAATCGCTCATCAATCTACAACCGAAAACCGCACATATCGAACGCAACGGACAATTACTCGATGTCTCAGTTGGACAACTGCGCCCCGAAGACATATTCATCGTTCGCCCCGGCGAAAGCGTGCCTGTCGATGGATTGGTATTGGAAGGCGAGTCCAGCATCGACGAAGCCATGCTGACTGGTGAAAGCCTACCGCAGAGCAAGTCATCGGAAAGTAAAGTGTACGCCGCCACACTCAATCAACACGGCTTGCTGCGCTGCCGCGCACTGGCAGTGGGATCACGCACTCAACTTGCCGCGATCATCCGTTTAGTTGAACAGGCACAAGGTTCAAAAGCCGCCATCCAGCGTCTGGCCGACCGCATCTCGGCGGTATTCGTTCCCGCCGTATTGACCATCGCCCTGCTCACTTTTCTCGGCTGGTGGCTAGCGGGAGCTGATTTCAGTACGGCACTAATCAACGCTGTTTCGGTACTCGTCATCGCCTGCCCCTGCGCTTTGGGACTCGCCACTCCGACAGCCGTTGTCGTAGCCACTGGGCGTGCCGCCCATGCCGGCATACTGGTAAAAGACGCGGCGGCACTCGAACGAGCACATAAGCTTTCGGTATTGGTGTTGGATAAAACTGGGACGCTGACGGCAGGGCAACCAACACTCACTGATCTTCTTCCTGCCCCCGGCATTTCATCCGCCACGCTGCTGCACGCCGCCGCCTCACTCGCACAAGTTTCTACCCACCCACTTTCCCGCGCACTCATCGAGCACACGCAACGACAGCAAATTATCCCAGCAGCAGCCGAGGAAGTTCACGAGTACGCAGGAAAAGGAGTCAGTGCAAAAATCGACAGCGATCTTTATCTGCTCGGCTCACCTGCTTTTATCGCGTCACACGGCATCGAGTTTGATCGTTCCGCCGCTACAGCTTTACAGCAGCAAGGCAAAAGTGTCATCGCTATTGCGCGGGAAAATATACTGCTCGGATTTGTCGCTTTTGCCGATCAACTGCGTGACAGCAGTCGCGCCGCCGTGAACAAGCTACACGATATGGGTATTCGCGTCGTCATGCTAAGCGGAGATAACCACGCCACGGTACAAGCCATTGCAACTCAAGCCGGTATTGATGATTTTCGCGCCGAAGTTTTACCGCAAGATAAAGCTGCGCTGGTGCAGTCGTACAAAACAAAAAACGGTATTGTCGGCATGGTCGGCGACGGCATCAATGATGCCCCTGCACTGGCTGCCGCTGACATAAGTTTTGCCATGAAGAGCGGCAGCGACATCGCCATCGAAGCCGCTGACCTAACACTGATGCGCAATGACTTGATGAGTGTGGTTGACGCGATTTCGCTATCCCGCGCCACACTGAAAAAAATACGCCAGAATTTATTTTTTGCTTTCGCCTACAACATCCTCGGCATCCCGCTCGCGGCTGCGGGTATGCTCAGCCCAGTTATTGCCGGTGCTGCAATGGCAATGAGCTCGGTATCCGTAGTTAGCAACGCATTACTACTGAAACGCTGGAAAGGGACAAACGAAAAATCCCCGAATAAGGCTATTTACTAGCCGCGCATCATCTCTAGCAACACAACGGTGATGATGCCAAGCATGAGATTCAAACCAACCAGCTTACGTATCTTACCCAGAACTGCACCCGCCTCTGACCAGCGCTGCTTACTCACATGTAAGCTGAATGGCACATAACAGGCAAAAAAGACGTAGCTATAAATCCCCATCATCAGCAACCCGAGCAACAACATGACATGAATGTAGTGCGGTGCATGCGCCATACCGCCGTACAGATAAAGCATATACAAGCCAGTCACCAGAATCAGCCCGACAGACAGCCACACCCAGTTGAAAAAGCGGCGAAACACACCATCCCACAAACGCAAACGTTCCGGCGGCTGCAAGCTCTCTGCCGCAACAGGACGCAAGACCATATAAGCGAAAAACATTCCGCCCACCCAGACAATGACCGACAACAGATGCAACATTTTGAACAAGCCCATCAAAATCTCCTTGGTTAAATTGTCGGACAACAGCACCTCAAGCTGACGCGCGGTAAATCTGAGACGCGAAGTTGAAGTCAGTAATGGTCAATACATAATACGCAAGATGCGCTGATTTATTCGGCTTTGTCATTCCCGCGAAAGCGGGTGTAGCAAACAAATCCGTACTTCCCTTAGCCGCACGGCAATAAGTCGCGCACAGGTTTAAAGCTACGTCGGTGTACAGCACTCACACCATGCAAACGCAAAGCGGCCACATGCGCCGCAGTCGGATACCCCTTGTGCCCGTCAAAGCCGTACTGAGGATACTGCTCGTGCAACTTCAGCATTAATTCATCACGTGAAGTTTTGGCCAAAATGGATGCAGCGGAAATTGCAGCAACTTTGCTATCGCCTTTAACAATAGCCTCTCCGGGAATGTCCACCTGCGGACAATATAAACCATCCACCATCATGCGCGCCGGACGCACCTGCAATCCCTCCACCGCGCGCCGCATTGCCAAGAGCGTTGCCTGCAATATATTCAGTTCGTCGATTTCTTCCACGCTGGCATAAGCAACACACCATGCCAGCGCGCGTTCGCGAATGAGTGGTGCCAGTAAATCGCGCTGACGTTCACTCAGTTTTTTGGAATCAGCCAGTCCGCCAATCGGACGGGACGAATCAAGTATCACTGCAGCAGCGCATACAGGCCCAGCCAGCGGACCACGCCCCGCCTCATCCACTCCGCAGATCAGAATCTCCGTATTCATACGATCTCCGCTTTGCGTCACCGCAAAAGAAAACGGCTTGCACTTTGATATGCAAGCCGTTCATTTTGTTTGGCGTCCCCTACGAGATTCGAACTCGTGTTATCGCCGTGAAAGGGCGGTGTCCTAGGCCTCTAGACGAAGGGGACTTCGTGTACTACTTTTTCTCTTTGGTGGAGATAAGCGGGATCGAACCGCTGACCTCTTGCATGCCATGCAAGCGCTCTCCCAGCTGAGCTATACCCCCGTACCTCGAAAGAGCGCGCATTATAGTGATGAGCCTTTAGCTTGTAAAGCCGAGAGTCGAAAAAAATTACAGATATTTATGAATACGCGCCAGCACCGTTTCACGCGGGAAAAGTGTCACCACTGCATCAACCGAGGGAGTGTGTGTTTGACCTACCAGCATCACGCGTAATGGCATGGCAAGCTTGGGCATTTTCAATCCGTGCTGAGCAATTACTTCTTTAATTGCAGCACCAATCGCCGCAGTTTCCCATGCCACATCAGCAAGCTTTTCGGCCAAGGTGCGCAATGCCGCACGCGCCTCATCGGTCAAATGCGTGGCAAGCAGTTCTGCATCCGGCACGATATCAACATAAAACACTTCCGCCTCATCTGCCAATTCATTCAGCGTATTCACACGCTCTTTGTACAAACCGACTACGGCCTCCAACGCTGGCTGCGCTGTCAATGACACACCACGTTGCACCAAACGAGGATGCACCTTCCCAGCCAACACCGCATTGTCCATCTGCTTGATGTAGTGATTGTTCAGCCACTTGAGTTTTTCTGTATTGAATTGTGCGGCAGATGGCGTGATGTGATCGAGATCAAACCACTGACAAAACTGCTCAACCGAGAAAACTTCGTCATCGCCATGTGACCAGCCGAGACGCGCGAGATAGTTAATCACCGCTTCCGGCAGGTAGCCATCTTCATCATATTGCATCACACTCACTGCCCCGTGACGCTTTGACAACTTGGTACCGTCATCACCCAAAATCATCGACAGATGTGCGTACTGCGGAACGGATGCGCCCAAGGCTTTCAGAATATTAATCTGGCGTGGTGTATTGTTAACGTGATCGTCTCCGCGTATCACCTGCGTGATCCCCATATCCCAATCATCCACCACCACACAGAAATTGTAGGTCGGCGTGCCATCAGAGCGAGCGATGATGAGATCATCCAGCTCGGCATTGCTAAACTCGATATGCCCTTTTACCAAATCTTTCCAACCCACCACGCCGCCGACCGGATTTTTAAATCGCACTACAGGCTTCACATCGGCAGGAATAGCAGGCAAGGTTTTACCCGACTCTGGCCGCCAGCGACCATCGTAACGGGGCTTTTCACCACGCGCACGCTGCGCCTCGCGCAAAGCATCCAACTCTTCCGGTGCGGTATAGCAAAGATAAGCCTGCCCCGCATCCAACATCTGCTGAATAACTTCCTTATAGCGTGGCATGCGCTGCATTTGATAGAACGGGCCTTCGTCATAATTCAGATCCAGCCAATTCATACCATCCAAGATCGCCTGTACCGCTTCCGGTGTTGAGCGTTCCACATCGGTGTCCTCGATGCGTAAAATAAACGTACCGCCATGCTTGCGCGCATACGCCCACGAAAACAGCGCGGTGCGTGCACCGCCGATATGCAAATAACCGGTAGGACTGGGAGCGAAACGGGTACGAACAGTCATGAGTTTTCCTGAAAAATACAAAAATTAAAGCAGCGATTCCACAACGGGTAGCGCAGGGCATAAAAAAATTGACCCGACATGCCCGCTATGATTAAATGCGCGCCCTCGATTGGGCGGTTAGCTCAGCGGTAGAGCACTGCCTTCACACGGCAGGGGTCACTGGTTCGAACCCAGTATCGCCCACCAATCGAATCAGACAATTCAATACAGCTGAATACAAAGGGGTTGCGCATCACGCAACCCCTTTTTCTTTGGTGCCGCTTGCCGGAATCGAACTGGCGACCTACGCGTTACGAGTGCGTTGCTCTACCAACTGAGCTAAAGCGGCAAAAACGGGGCGAATTATACGGGGATGAAGCACCTACCGCCAGAGGTAGGCGGTCGTATCGAAAGGCTGTGCTTCACCTTCAATTTCATTGAGCAGTATCTCGGCAGCCGCCAGCGACATAGTCACGCCGTAACGGAAATGTCCGGTGTTGGCATACAAGTTAGCAATGCTGGAATGACGGCCAATGATAGGTACATTATCTGGCGAGCCGGGGCGAAATCCAGCCCAATGCTGTATCGGCTCAGCATCCCAGTACGGAAACACCTCGCGCACGTCATGCATCAGTTGCTCGCGTGCTACTGCGGTGGTTGACTTATCAAAACCGACATCCTCAAGCGTACTGCCCACCAACACATGTCCGTCGCGACGCGGAATGAAATACAAACTTTCTTTCAGCAATATTTGAGTGAACGGCGGCGTATCAAATTTGAACAGCAGGATTTGTCCACGAATGGGGCGCAAATCGACAGTCGGCGCAAACTCGCCAAGTAATGGCTTGCTCCAAGCTCCAGCGGTGATGAGATAGTTGGCAGCGGTCAGCTTTCCCTGCGTGGTGTGTAAACCGACAACACGATCAGCCGCCACCTCGATACGATGTACTTCACATTGCTCGACGAACTGCCCTCCCGACATTTCGACGCGTCGGCGCAGCGCACGCAAAAAGCGCGGATTGCGCACTTGTGCCACGTCAGGCAGCAACAACGCTTCGCCCGCCATCGCCTGACGCAGATATTGGTCGATTGCCACACGTTGCAATGGAAATTGATGCTGAGCGCACCACGCTTCTGCCAGGTCACTACGGCACGGTGGCAACACCAGCATACCGCTGCGTTGATACTCGGGATCAATGCCTGTAGTGGCATGCAACATTTCAGCGGCATCACCTAGCATCTTCATTCCGCGATGCGCGAGTTGAGTTACTTCTTCCCGATAGTCCCACGAGCACAATGGAGACATGATCCCGCCGCCCGCCCAAGATGCCTCGCGCCCAACCTCGCCGCGCTCGACCAACGTCACACGATAGCCTGCTTCCAGCAAAGTCAAAGCACTGGTCAGACCGACCGCACCCGCGCCCGCGATAATGAAATCACTCGTCATTTATTTGGGTTTGCAATGCTTTGGGAATCGGGAACACCACGTTTTCTTCGATACCTTGCAACTCGACAACCTCGGCAGCGGACATTTCCTGTAATCCGGCAATCACATCCTGTACCAGCACCTCGGGCGCGGACGCGCCAGCCGTGATTCCGACGCGCACTTTCCCGGTAAACCATTCAGGTCGCAAGCCTTGCGCGTTATCTACCAGATACGCGGGTACACCGACATTCGCCGCAACCTCGCGCAAACGATTCGAATTCGAGCTATTGGGTGAACCGACTACCACTACCGCATCGCATTGCTTGACCAGCAGCTTCACCGCATCTTGGCGATTTTGTGTGGCATAGCAGATGTCGTCTTTTTTGGGGCCGGTGATAAAAGGAAAACGCGTTTTCAACGCGGCAATGATCGTGCCGGCATCATCCATCGATAGCGTGGTCTGCGTCACAAATGCGAGATTATTTTCGTCCTTCACTTGCAACGCTGGCACATCCTCGGGCGATTCCACCAGATACATACCATTCTCAACTTGCCCCATCGTGCCTTCCACTTCGGGATGCCCGGCATGGCCGATCATAATGATCTCGCGCCCCTGCTCGCGCATACGCGAGACTTCGATATGCACCTTGGTTACCAACGGACAAGTCGCATCGAATACCGTTAGCCCGCGCGATTCAGCCTCGCGTCGCACCGATTGCGGCACGCCGTGCGCGCTGTAAATCAGAATGCTGCCTTGCGGCACCTCAGCCAAATCTTCGATGAACACCGCCCCCTTGTTGCGCAGGTTATCCACCACAAATTTATTGTGTACCACTTCATGGCGCACATAGACTGGCGCGCCATGCAAAGCCAAGGCGCGTTCGACGATGGTGATAGCGCGATCAACTCCGGCACAAAACCCACGGGGATTGGCGAGCAATAACTCCATTCACTTCTCCGCTTTATTGGTGAAACTATCCCATATCAACAAGGCCGCACCGCAAGTGATGGCAGCATCGGCAATATTGAATGCGGGAAAATAATGCTCGCTCCAGTGGAACGCAAGAAAGTCAACCACATAGCCGTACACGATACGGTCGATTAGATTGCCCAGTGCGCCGCCCAGAATCAGGCTCAACGCCAAAGCAAAAAGTAACTGCCCCGAACACTTGCGCAACATGCTCACGATCCAGATCGAAGCAATCACAGCGATAGCGCCAAACAACCAGCGTTGCATTCCGCCCGCATCATGCAGAAAGTTGAATGCAGCGCCGGTGTTGTGAGCCCGCACCAAATCGAACACACCGTTCACTGTCATCGTTTCGCCATAGACAAAATGGTCGGTGATCCAAATTTTGCTGAGCTGATCGAGCAGAATGACAAGCGCGGCAAGCATCAACCAGCGCGTCATACCCCCCTGCTTAAGCATACTGGCGCGCCTCGCCGCCGCCAAAGAGATTGCTCACGCAACGCCCGCACAAAGTCGGATGTTCGGCGTTCGCACCAACATCTTCGCGGTAGTGCCAACAGCGCCCGCATTTGTCATGCGCGCTCGGGGTGACAGTGATTTCAAAACCTTCATCCCGCTTGTGCAATGTCGCACGCGAAGTAATAAAGACTAATCTCAAATCATCACCAAGATGATTCAGTGAATCGTAGATCGCACCCGAAGCATAAATATCTAACTCCGCTTGCAAGGATGAACCTAATAAGCCTTGCGCTCGCTTTTCTTCAATTTTCTGATTCGCAATCTCTCTTGCCCCACGAATATTCCGCCAGTAATTATCAAATTCTTCATTTTCTTGACAACTCGGCAATTCATACCACAGCTGTTCAAACACATTCACTTCGTCGCTGCCGTTCAGCGTCGCCCACACTTCCTCGCCGGTGAAGCTGAGGATCGGAGCAATCAAACGTGCTAGTGATTGAGTGATGTGATACAGCGCATTCTGCGCAGAGCGTCGCGCTTGCGATGTCTCACCAGCGGTGTACAGACGGTCTTTCAGGATGTCGAGATAGAAGCCCCCCAAGTCCTCTGAGCAAAAATGTTGCAACTGCTGCACCACCAAATGGAAGTCATAACCCTCATAACCAGCCCTTATTTCGTCTTGCAGCTTCTGCGTCAGCGCCAGCGCATAGCGGTCGATTTCCAGCCATTCTGCTACGGGCATCGCATCGCGCTGCGCATCGAAGTCGCTCACGTTTGCCAATAAAAAACGCAAGGTATTGCGGATACGCCGATAGCTGTCCGTCACGCGCTTAAGAATTTCGTCGGAGATGGTCAGCTCGCCAGAGTAGTCGGTCGAGGCCGTCCACAGACGCAAAATATCCGCGCCCAACGTATCGAATATTTTTTGCGGGGCGATCACATTACCCTTGGATTTCGACATCTTGTGACCATTACCGTCCACCACAAAACCATGTGTCAGCAATGCGTCATAAGGCGCACGCCCGTTGATCGCGCAACCGGTTAGCAAGGAAGACTGGAACCAGCCGCGATGCTGATCGGAGCCTTCCAAATACAAGTCAGCCGGAGCGCGCAAACCCTCGCGCTGAGCCAGCACGGCATAGTGTGTCGCGCCGGAATCAAACCACACGTCCAGCGTGTCGGATAGCTTTTTATAATGCACAGCCTCATCGCCGAGCAGGTCGGCAGAGTTAAGGCTAAACCATGCCTCGATACCCGATTGTTCAACCAGCTTGGCAACTTTTTCCAGTAGCTCCGGCGTGCGTGGATGCAATTGCATGGTTTCTTTATGCACGAAGAAAGTCATCGGCACACCCCAGTTGCGTTGGCGCGATACACACCAATCAGGGCGATTTTTAATCATCGCCTCCAAACGCGCGCGCCCCCATGACGGGAAGAATTGAGTCGCATCCACCGCGCGATTCGCCAACGAACGCAACGATCCTTCATGCCCCTGCTCCATGCCGATGAACCACTGCGGCGTTGCGCGGAAAATGATCGGTGTCTTGTGCCGCCAGCAATGCGGGTAGCTGTGTTTGAGTTTTTCCTGATGCAGCAAATGACCGCTAGCTTCCATCGCTTGCAACACGATGTCGTTCGCTTTCCAAACAAACACGCCTGCCAACGGCACCTCGCCAATAGCGGGCGTGGTGGAAATAAATTTACCGTCATCACCAACCGGATTTTCTACCGGCAAGTTATAACGCTGACCAACCACATAGTCATCCACACCATGCGCCGGCGCGGTATGCACCAAACCCGTACCAGCTTCTAACGTCACATGCTCGCCACAGATAACGGGCACGATACGGTCTTGGAACGGATGATGCAGAGGCAAGTTTTCCAGTGCATTGCCCTTGGCACTGCCGATGTTTTCGCCACTCAAAGCATAACGCGCCAAGCAGCTTTCGATCATGTCCTTAGCCAGCAACAAATAACCCTTATCCGTTTTAGCCAGTTGGTATTCATATTCGGGATGCACGCTCACTGCCTGATTGGCGGGCAGCGTCCACGGTGTCGTTGTCCAGATCACCGCATACACTTTGGCATCACCCGGCAGTGACACGCCCAGTGCTCGCGCAAGTGCATCTTTGTCGGCAACCTCAAAACCGACATCAATGGCGGGCGAAGTCTTGTCTTCGTATTCGACTTCCGCTTCGGCCAGTGCCGATTGGCAATCCAAACACCAGTTCACAGGCTTGCGCCCCTGATACAAATAACCGCGCTCAAAAATCTTACCCAGTGCGCGAATGATGTCCGCCTCGGTCTTAAAGTCCATCGTGAGGTAAGGATGATCCCAATCACCCAGCACGCCGAGTCGAATGAAATCTTTTTTCTGACGCTCAATCTGCTCTTTGGCATATTCGCGGCACAACTCGCGGAATTGCGAAGGCGGAATCGCTTTGCCGTGTTTTTTCTCTACCTGCAACTCGATGGGTAAGCCGTGACAATCCCAGCCCGGCACATAGGGCGCGTCAAAACCGCTCAGCGTCTTGCTCTTGATGATGATGTCTTTAAGGATTTTATTCACCGCATGACCGATGTGAATATCACCGTTCGCATACGGCGGGCCGTCGTGCAAAATAAATTGCGGGCGACCTTTGCGGGCGGCGCGAATACGCTGGTAGCGCTGCTGCGCCTGCCATTGCGCCAACATCTGCGGCTCGCGCTTGGCGAGATCTCCGCGCATGGGGAATTTAGTATCGGGCAAATTCAGCGGATATTTTTTATCTTCACTCATGTTGTTCAAACCACTTTTTCGCATTTTCAACATCCAGCGTGATCTGGCGCGTGAGCGCCGCCACATCTGGGTACTTTTCTTCCTCGCGCAGCTTTTGCAAAAACTCCACGCGCAAATGTTTGCCGTATATCTGCTGATCAAACTCAAACAGATGTACCTCCAGCACAGGACGCGCATCATGCTTTAGCGTCGGGCGCACTCCTAGACTGGCAACGCCCTGCAACACGCCCAACTCCTGCGCGTGAACCTGCACCACAAAAATGCCGGATAACGGCGGACGGTTGTGTTTCAACTGAATGTTGGCCGTGGGGAAACCCAACTTGCGCCCCACACTGTCACCATGCACCACCCGCCCGCTAATACTGTAATGTCGCCCCAGAAATTCTTTTGCACGATGCAACTGACCTGCGGCCAACGCACCCCGTACTGCGGTACTAGAGACGCGCACGCCACCATGCAACACACTATGCACCGACTGCACCTCAAACCCCTGCTGTGACGCGATCATTTCCATCAATGCATAGTCGCCAACCCGGCCACTTCCAAAACGAAAATCGTCACCGATCAACACAAATTTGGCCTGCGCCTGTTGGTGCAACGCATTAATAAAATCGGCCGCACTCATCTGCGCAAACTGCGCATTGAAGCGACATACATGCACCCGATCAACACCAAAAGCCCGGAACAATTCCAGCTTCTCGCGCAGATTAGTCAACCGTGCTGGAGCCTGTTGCGGCGCGAAAAATTCGCGTGGATGCGGCTCAAAAATCACCACTGCCGTCGGCAAATTGCGCGCGCGCGCAATCTCCTTGAGCTCGCTCAACAAGGATTGATGACCCAGATGCAAGCCATCGAAGTTTCCGATGGTGATTGCAACAGGCCGGGTGTCGGGGGAATGAAGTCCGCGTAGAATCTGCATAACGGCGGCGATTATACCGCGAGACGGCGGTTTTCCGCCCACTTGAAAAGCGAGGAAAAAGAATTGGAATACCCGCAAGTTGCACTGGATTTTATGAACCGCGACCACGCCGACTTTGTAACAATGCACACCGCTTTGCTTGCGGCATTAGATGCAAACGCCGCAAGCGCTGAACTCGCCTTACAACTTGAAACGCTTATCGCCCACACTCGCCACCATTTCGCCGAGGAAGAACGCCAGATGCAAAGCACTGGATTTCCGCCTTACGCAATGCACAAGGGAGAGCACGAACGCGTGCTGGCACAAATGGAACAACAACTACAAGATTGGCGGAACGACCCGCAGCCCGCCGTGTTACGTCAATGGCTGGCAGTAACGGTGAAGGAATGGTTCATTAATCACGTCAGCACGATGGACTTGATTACAGCGCGATTTATCGCGGCCTGCAAAGACTAATAAGACTCATCTACTCGACCAAGTTAAGCAGCACACCCTCTTCATCCGCAGCGCACTGAAATTCGGCTGCAATCGCCACGCCGACCACGCACACTAATTCGTCGCCGCAAAACAACAAGGGCAAGCGTTCGCGTCGCCAGGGCGGCACCGCGTTTTCCTGCAACAGATTTTTCAAGCTACGTGTAGCGGCTCCTGTGTTGGGGCGCAAACCGATATTGCCATGGCGCAAGCGCAAGGTAAGGGGCGCACTTTGCAGTTTTGCCAAACTCATACCCTGCCCCCGCGTCCGAGTGAAAACAACATCAACGCCCAACGGTGACCAGTGCAAACCTGCCTCGCCTTGCCAATTCAAGCACAAGTCGCTGTCATATTGCGCGAAGGCGGGAAACGCGTGAATGTGATTGCGGTAGCGGCGCAGCTCCCAGTCGCCATAGCGTATGCACGGGTTTGCATCGGCGGCAGCGGTCAGGCATTGCTGCAACATTTGCGCCAGTTGCACCTCGGATGGCATGGGTGCGCCACGCTCGTGCAAAAACCAGCGCAGCAAATTTTTTGCACGCGGCAACGTTAGCTCACGCAAACGCGCGAGTGACAACACCGCCCCCGTGCTATCTGTTCCGGCATCCTCTCGCGCCAGTTCATCCAGCAACGCACTGGCTTCGGCAAAGTGTTGCGCGGCTCGCGTTAGGTTGGTGCGATAAGCGGGAAAGCTTTCCTCCAGCACAGGGAAAATACGGTGACGTAAAAAGTTGCGCGGATAACGCTCGTCCCGATTACTTTCGTCTTCCACCCACGCCAATTCATGCACACGAGCATAGTCGCACAGCTGCGTTCGTGAAATATCGAGCAGGGGCCGCAGCACAGCAGGCTGCGCAGCACCGCTCGCCGCCGCAACAGGCATAGCTGATACACCGCGCAATCCCGCACCACGCAGCAGTTGCAACAACAAGGTTTCTGCTTGATCGTCAGCATGGTGCGCCAACACAATGCCGTCGCATGGCTGACGGGCAAAAGCGGCATGGCGCAAGGTGCGTGCGGCAGCCTCGATGCCCTGCTCGCGCAAGGGCTGAATATCGACGCGCTCAACTGTCAGGGGAATGGAAAGGCTGCGGCACAAGTCCGTGCAAAATCTCGCCCACGCATTGGCATTCGGGCTGATGCCGTGATGCACGTGTAAGGCGGCAATATGCCAGTGAAAACGGGGGGCGAGCTGGTGTAGCAGGTGCAGCAGGACAACGGAATCTAAACCGCCGCTCAGGCCAACCAGAATGGAGGAGTGCTCGGGAAGCAGCGGTGCGAGACGCACCGCTACCAGATCAGCTAAGTTCGACTTCCTTGAACTTGCCATAACTCATCAGGCGACTAAAACGGTCTTGCAATAAATTGGCCGTCGGCTTGCTTTGCGCCTGTTTCAGCGACTCTTCCAACGCTTTGCGCACAGATTTCATCGTCGCCTCGTAATCACGATGTGCGCCGCCCTGCGGTTCGCTAATGATTTTGTCCACCAGCCCCAGCGCTTTCAAACGAATTGCGGTGATACCCAGCGTCTCCGCCGCATCAGCCGCTTTCTCCGCGCTCTTCCACAAAATGGATGCGCAGCCTTCCGGTGAAATCACCGAGTAAGTGGAGTATTGCAACATCATCAAAGCATCGCCGACCGCAATTGCCAGCGCGCCGCCGGAGCCGCCTTCACCGATCACTGTACAAATGACTGGCACGCGCAACTCGGACATTTCGTACAGATTGCGACCGATTGCTTCCGACTGGCCGCGCTCTTCCGCACCCACACCAGGATAAGCACCTGGGGTGTCGATGAAGGTCATGATAGGAATGCCGAATTTCTCGGCCAAGCGCATCAGGCGCATGGCCTTGCGATACCCCTCGGGACGCGGCATGCCAAAGTTGCGCAGGATTTTTTCTTTGGTATCGCGCCCTTTTTGATGACCGATAACCATCACGCTCTGGCCGTTAAAACGGGCCAAACCACCGATGATGGCTTTGTCGTCGGCAAAGTTGCGATCACCGTGCAGTTCTTCAAAATCGGTGAACAGATGCTCAATGTAATCCAGCGTATAGGGACGTTGCGGATGACGCGAGACTTGGGAAATCTGCCACGGAGTCAACTTGGCATAAATATCTTTCGTCAGTTGCGCGCTCTTTTTGGACAAACGCTCGATCTCGTCGGCGATATCCAGTGCGGAATCATCCTGCACATAGCGCAACTGCTCGATCTTGTCTTCCAGCTCGGCGACCTGACTCTCAAAATCCAGAAATGATACTTTCATAAAAACTCTCCAGCTAAATTCAAAGCGGCGCGATGATACTACAGGGCGGCCTATCTCCCTATTCCCCCGTTACAAACCAAAGAAGCGTCGCACCGTGCCTAACACCTCGTTGTGACGCTGCTTTATCTCACGATTCAGGCTTTCTTTATCCAAGTTCTGCAATGCGGTATCTAGCTGTGAACGGCGTGCAACCAGCACTTGCGCAACCTCTTCCGCGATGGACGGACGCTCGCGCAAAATATCCTCGAAAGCGTCTTTGTCGAGGCGGTAACACTCGACATCGGTTCTGGCCATCACCGACGCGACGCGCGGTGAACCAGTCATCAAGCTCATCTCGCCGAAGAAATCGCCCTTGGACAAGGTATTCAAGCGACGCTTTTCACCGTGCTCCAACTCCAGATAGACCTCAGCCTCGCCGTTGATAATGATGAACAGCCAATGCTGCGCGGGTGTACCCTGCTTGGCAATAACATTGCCCTTGGCAAACGGCGCGTATTTCAGACTTTCAGCCAGTTTTCGCAGTTCGTCCTCGGTCATTTGCGAAAACAGTTCAACACGGCGCAAGGTCTTTACGCGACGCACCATCTCGCGCTCGTGTACCGCTTCTTCGTATTTTTCATTTTCTTTAATGAAATGGACGTTCTGCTCTTCCACCGTCAACTGAATGTTGGCGCGCTTCAAGGCGGTATACACATGCCAGCGCACTGCCGCATCGGTCGGGTCGTCCACCGCCAGATCGGTCAGCCAGTAACGCAAGGCGTAACGCGCACATCCCTTGTCCATCTCCATCAACACGCAACTTGGCGCGGGCGTTTTCGCTACATTGTTAATTTCGGCTTGCAAAATCGCATTCTCTACCGCGCTCACCACCTTGGTCGGGGTCGTGCCCAGATTAACGTTGAACCACACCCAACGCCGCCACTGCACCGGTTGATCGGTACGCCGACCAAGAACGAGAAATTTGTTTTTCATCAACTGGCTGTTGGGGAACACCACCGTTTCCCAGTTGCGCGTTTCCACCAGTGTCGAGCGCCAGCGTATATCCACCACCTTGCCGGAAATATCGTCCACTTTGATCCAGTCGCCGATCTCGATGGAGTTGTCCAACTGCAACGCCAGCCCGCCGAGAATGTTGCCCAGCGTATCCTGCATGGCGAACGCCACCACCGCCGTAATCATGGCCGAGGTCGCCACGATGCTGCCCAGATCCAGCCCCGCATAGCGTAGACGAACGAGGAACCACGCCACGTAAGCAATGATGACGAAAATATCCTCGGCAATGCGCGGCGGTGTCACCTTCAAACTCGGCAATACGATGCGGAATACCAGCAAACCCCACAAACGAATGACCGCAATACCGCTGCCAATCAATCCCGCTTCGCGGAATACCGACGAGGCGGAAATAAACTCCAGCGCATGAACCAGCGCACCGACAAACTGAATGAACAGACAGGCGATGAAAAACACCAGCGTGTTTGCCACGCTCTTGCGGTCATCCTTGAGAAAGTTAAACAGTAAAAAGCTGATGCACAGCGTCATCACCAGCACAGGCAACGATTCTTCGCGCCAGAAAAATTGGATCGTGTTATCCCAAAAAGACATATTCAATACCTTATCAAGCGAGTGCCGCGATTCTACACGAGGCCACTATTTGCCAACGGTTTGCCCGCAACCCAAAAACGCCACGCATCGCCCCGCGACAAACTGACATTGCACGCGCCATGCGGTGTCGGTAAATCCAGAGCTAATTTATCCAGCCGCCCCGCACGCAAATCACGCCACGGCGGCGGCAAAATTTCGGTTTCCAGCACGCTCAAGGCTTCGCGCCAGGCATACAAGTCACCGTTTTGCAGCGCAGCGCTCAAATCTGTCCAAACCAGTAGCGCCGAATCTGCCGCAGTTTTTTCCTGCCACGGGCGGCAGGGCAAACCCATCGCTCGTGCATACATTTCCAGCAGCGGGTTGTCGCCATATATCGCGTCATTGCGCACAGCGACGGAGCTGTTGGCACTATCGTTACCCCACAGCCATACGCTATTTACTGGCAACAAACCGCGTTCGTCCCGTGCTTGATTGAGCGGATGAGCGAAGAGCGACATCTGTATCTCGTTCAACAGGGCAATCATGCGCGGGGCCCCCTCTCCCTGAGGTAGCTGATTGTTGGTATTGCGCCCAAATGCCAAGGACAGCGGTACCGTACTCACCGCTGGCTCCTGCTCAAGACGCAGATACCAGCGTTGCGGGTGCGGTGCAAAAAACGCGATGCCTTGTTCGGAAAAATGGCAATTCAGCTCAACACACAAACTCTCGGCCTCGTCGGCAAGCAATTCGCCGACAGGCAACAAAATCAGTTTGTCGCGCTGCAATTGCAGATGCACTGGATCGGCACGCAGATAACATCCGGCAGGCAAACCGTCGCAACGGGCGCTTACTGTGGCCGCAGCGGCACCAAAATAGTCCACCAACCAAGCTTCCAGCGACTCCGCTGCCAGCGGCGTGCGCGTACCGCGTGCCAGCATTGTCTCCAATAAGGGCGTGCGCAAACCGGCCAAAACATCGGCAGCTTGTGCTTGCGGCAGAAACAAATCGGGAATAAGCAGACGCAGAGATTTCATGGCGGCGAGTTTATCATCACTGACACTGCCCCCCGCTTATGGCACACTTCGCCCCGTTATCAACCTTACCGTTACACTCCTTGCAACCCTTCGAACTGCTTATCGGCCTGCGCTACACCCGTGCCAAGCGGCGCAACCACTTCATCTCCTTCATCTCGCTAATTTCCATGCTGGGCATGGCACTGGGCGTGACGGCGCTGATCGTGGTGTTGTCGGTGATGAATGGCTTCCAAAAAGAAATCCGCGCACGCATGCTGGGTGCTTCCCCTCACCTTGAAATCGTGGCCGACGGCGGACGCATCGCCGATTGGCAGCCTGTGCTCGAACAAGTTGCGCAGCATCCACTGGTCGCCGCCGCCGCGCCCTATGTCGCAGGGCAAGGCATGCTGTCTTTCGGCCAGAGTGTGCAGGGGGTAATGGTGCGCGGCATTGATCCGCAACGCGAGACCGGCATTACGGATCTGGCCGGAAAAATGAAACTGGGAACACTGGGTGATCTGCACAACGGTGAATTCAGCATCATTATCGGCAGCGACCTCGCCCGTGCGCTCGGCGCGCGCGTGGACGACAAAATTTTGCTCATCGCTCCGCAGGGACAAATCACCCCCGCAGGCATGGTGCCACGCCTCAAACAGTTTCGCGTGAGCGGTATCTTCGAATTGGGCATGGCTCCCTACGACGGCAACCTTGCCCTGATTCACATCGGCGACGCGCAAAAGCTTTTTCAGCTCGGCGATAACGTTACCGGCATCAGCAGCAAGCTGCGCGACATCGAACGCGCACCGATGGTGGCAGCAGAACTGCAAAGCCAGCTGCCGCGCGAGCTCTATGCCAATGACTGGACGCACCAGAACGTCAATTATTTCAAAGCCGTACAAACCGAGAAACGCATGATGTTCATCATCCTCTCGCTCATCGTTGCGGTGGCCGCCTTCAACATCGTTTCCACGCTGGTGATGGCTGTCACCGATAAGCAGGCCGACATCGCCATCCTGCGCACACTAGGAGCATCGCCGCACAGCATCATGCGCATCTTCATCGTGCAGGGTGTCATCATCGGCATGATAGGCACGCTGGCTGGTGTGCTCGGTGGCATCACGCTCACCCTTAATTTGGACAGCGTGATCGGTTTTATCGAACAACTGTTTGGCATCCAGTTTCTTGCCAAGGATGTGTATTACATCAGCGACTTCCCCACTGATTTGCGCAGCGGCGAAGTGATTGCCGTCGCCGCCTTTTCATTCCTTGTCAGCCTGCTAGCCACGCTCTACCCAAGCTGGCGCGCAGCACAAACTCAGCCTGCGGAGGCATTGCGCTATGAGTAAACCAGATACACAGAGTAGCGTTCTGGACTCGCAAAAATCCGACTGTGTCATCGCTTGCCATGACTTGCGCAAAACATTTGTCATTGGCAAAGAAGAAGTGCCCGTACTCAAAGGCGTGAATCTCGAAGTGGGGCGCGGAGAAAGCATCGCAATCATCGGCGCATCCGGTTCAGGAAAAAGCACTTTGCTGCATTTGCTGGGCGGGCTGGATCAAGCCAGCGACGGCAGCGTGCAGATTCTTGGGCAGGAAGTGCGTCAAATGAATGAAGTTCAGCGCGGCGAATTACGCAACCGCTCGCTCGGTTTTGTTTACCAGTTCCACCACCTGCTGCCGGAATTTACCGCGCTGGAAAATGTCGCCATGCCGCTGCTGATACGCGGCATGAAACGTGTCGAAGCGGAGCCGATTGCGGCGGCAATGCTGACTCAGGTCAGCTTGGCTCACCGCCTCGAACATTTACCATCCGAGCTTTCCGGTGGCGAACGCCAGCGTGTTGCCGTTGCCCGCGCGTTGGTGACTGAGCCTGCCTGCGTGCTGGCCGATGAACCAACCGGCAACCTTGACCGCGATTCGGCGCGCGCCCTGTTTGGCTTGATTCAGGAACTCAACGCCAAACTCGGCACCAGCTTTATCGTCGTCACCCACGACCTCGACCTCGCCGCCAGAATGCAACGCCAGTTGCGCTTACTGGACGGCGTGTTGAGCTAAAATACCCGCCTCACAAACCAAGTTGCAAACGGAGATTAAGCAGTGGCAGACCCCAATACAAAGTTTTTAGTTGTCGATGACTTTTCCACCATGCGCCGTATCGTGCGCAACCTGCTCAAAGAGCTGGGATTTACCAACGTGCAGGAAGCCGAAGACGGCGTAGACGCACTCAACAAGCTGCGCGCGGATAAATTTGACTTCGTCGTTTCCGATTGGAATATGCCCAACATGACCGGCATCGAGCTGTTGCGTGCCATCCGCACCGATGCCTCACTCAAGCACTTGCCCGTGCTGATGGTTACCGCCGAGGCGAAGAAAGAAAATATCATCGAAGCAGCTCAAGCCGGAGCTTCCGGCTATGTTGTCAAACCTTTTACCGCAGCCACGCTAGACGAGAAACTGAAAAAAATCTTCCTGACCATGCAAAAGTAAGGAGCCGGAAATGAGCGCACAGCAAGCCCCCGAATTGAACAACGCAAAAGTGGAACAGATCGGCCGTGCCACTGCGCGCATGCATCGCCTGCTCAAAGAGTTGGGGCACAAACACCAGCTCGAACAAACCGCTGCCACCATGCCCGATGCGCGCGACCGCCTTTCGTTTATCGACCAGGCCATGCACGAAGCCTCGGAAAAAACCATCAGCGCGGTTGAGAACGCCATGCCACTCACCAGCCGCAATCGGGCCACTTGCAGCGACCTTTCCGCGCGCCTTGCCGAAACCGACTTCGGCGACCAACAAGCACTCATCATGGAAACCGTCTCGCGTCTGGGCGAAATTGCAGCAGCGGAAGAAGTGATACACCAAAACCTGATGCACATCATGGAAGCCCAAGAGTTCCGCGATGTCGCCGGACAAATGGTTAACAAAATCGTCTCGGCTGCCGCTGAAATCGAAAACATCCTGCTCGACATCTTGAAAGAGTACGCCCCAAAAAACAGCGACTCCTTGATTCGCACCGAAGGCCTCACCGCAGGCCCGCAAACCAAGCGTGACAACAGCGTCAACGGGCAAGATGAAGTAGACGACCTGCTCGCCTCGCTGGGGCTTTAACGCACAAACTTATGCGCGTTACCTTGCGCATTAACCACCAATACCCATAAAAAACGCCCCGGCACACAGTACCAGGGCGTTAGCATTCGCAGCGATTACGCGTGGCTGGCAGCGAAAGAAGTCAACATCGGCAGCGCGACGATGACGGAAACTACTCCTGCCACAGCCCAACGAATCAACCTTGCAACACTGTCATAAGCCTTTTTCATCTAAATCACCTCTTGGTAGTTAAAACAACACATCTGCTCAAAAAACATCCGGCATTCATCAACCGGACGCAGATTCAGACTAGACATCACCCGACAAGTTCCCTTGTCACAAAAGATTCATCCGCGCACCCCGCCACCCTTGCGATGTCGCCATTTCCACACCACCAGCAAACGCCACCCGCCGCGCACCAGCACATAACCCAACGCTGCCAAACCCAGCGCCAACAAAGGCAACCCTAGCAACAACGGCCTGCCCAATGTTTCCAACCAAGGCCATAACTCGCTCGACCAATTATGCCAATGCAACTCAGGCATCAGCGGTAAACCATCCGCCGACTCACCGCCGACCCAAAGCCCGATGCGGTATGCCAGTAAATACAACGGAATAATCGTGAACGGATTGGTATACAACGTGGCAAACGCCGCCACCGGCAAATTGACCCGAAACAACAGCGCCAACAACAACGCCGTCAGCATCTGCAACGGCCCAGGTATCAAACCACAAAACAAACCGACCGCCACCCCGCCCGCCACCGAGCGACGATGTAAATGCCACAAACCGGGCTGATGCAGCAACGAACCAAATGGCCTAAGCCAACGCTGCTGACGGATGCCATCGGGATGCGGGATAAAGCGACGAAGAAATTTACGCATAGCGACATTCTAGTCGCGCGCCAGCCTTGTTGTGTTTGTACCGTTCCATCCCCAATAACTCCGACCTTAATCTTTGCTTTGTTTCTCAGCACGACGCAAGTGTGAAGGGATTTCATACAGCGTTGCTAGGCAACTTTTGAGGAGACGTAGCAATCTGCTATTCTTGCCGTATGTTAAGTAAATGAAGTCTTGCTGATGCTAAAAACTGATGGCTAGTATTTCCATGCAACGCGAGTTAGTCATCGACAGTGCAAGCATCCCGTTAAGATAGGTCGCGTCACCGTACCCACAAAACCAAGCGATGACTTGGCTCTAGGCACATTGCATAGCATAGACTGACATAAGAGAATCAAGGCTAATTGCGTTAGCCTATTTTTTCACTCAGGGAGTATGAAAATGAAAACACTTTGGATTCTTGCTACCACCGCAGCATTTTCCAGTGGCGCTTTTGCCAACTCGGCATGCGATAAACCGAGAGATGATTTCGATGGCCTTTACTGTATGAATAAGGTTTATCAACAGGCTGACGCAGAGCTAAACGCCAACTACAAAAAATTGCTGGGGAAACTTGATGCAAATGGCACGGCTACTCTAAAAAAGAGCCAGTTGGCGTGGATGGAAGAGCGCAATTCGAGTTGTAGCAAACGAGACAGCAGTCAGGGATTTTTCGTAAATTTGAACTGTGCCACTAAACAGACCATTGGCAGAGCACAGTTTCTTCAGGATCGCTACCGCGAGTGCGTAAGCTCAGGCTGCCAAAACAGCAAACTTTGACCGTCAATATTTATTCGAGCGAAAGTGGGGATGGCACTTAATCCAGCCCACTTTCCATCGCGTCACTACTTGCGGGTTGCTTACCCGTAATTCAGCTCAATCAACAATGATTCACTTATCCGCGCTTAACCTGCCCAGCCCTTAGCGTTACGCTATGGCATGGTTATTTTTGCGGTCTTCTTTGCGCTGGGCATCTGGCTGTTGCAGCAACAGTCAGCGTTGCCCACATTTGACTGGGCTTGGTTATTGCTCGGGTTTCCTTTTGTGCTGCTCTTACCCACCACTGGCCGAACTTGGCGCGTGGCACGTGCGTTGTTAATCGCCATCAGCGCGTTCGGCATTGGCTATTTTCATGCAGCTTGGCAGGGACAGCAGCGTTTATCCGAGGTCTTGCCGGATGCTTGGCAAGGACGCGATATTGCGGTGCTTGGCGTGGTGGCAGAATTACCTCGCAGCCACGAGCGCGGGCTTCGTTTTCGCTTTAATGTTGAGCGCACGCTCACACCGAATATTGAGGTGCCGAAGCACGTTTATCTCAGCACCTATCAGGATGACAAAAATCCGCCGCTGGCGTTACACGCGGGGGAACGTTGGCAGTTGACGCTGCGCCTGAAACAGCCGCACGGCACGGCCAATCCGCATGGTTTCGATTTTGAAGCCTGGGCGTTGGAGCGAGATATTCGCGCGGTGGGTTATGTGCATAGCAAAGGGAACAATCAACGCTTGGATGCGCTGGCGGAGGGCTGGAATTACCGTATCGAACATTGGCGCGAGGTATTGCGCGATAAATTTTCCGCGACGCTGGGTGCGGCTCCTTATGCGGGAGTGTTGATTGCGCTGGCTATTGGCGACCAGAACAGCATTCCGCCAGCGCAATGGCAAATTTTTAACCGCACTGGAATTTCGCATTTAGTCTCGATCTCGGGATTGCATATCACGATGCTGGCCAGTTTAGCTTTTGCCTTGAGCTACCGATTGTGGCGGCGCAGCGCACGGCTGACTTTACGGCTGCCAGCGCGTAAAGCGGCAGCAACAGCTGCGGTATTGGCTGCATCCGGTTATGCACTGCTTTCAGGATTTGCTATCCCGGCGCAACGCACTGTTTATATGGTTTGTGCGGTTGCGCTGGCACTATGGTTACGGCGTAATTTTGCGCCGGGGCAGTTGCTTGCGATTGCGCTGATTGCGGTGCTGGGTATCGACCCTTGGGCGGTCATCGCGGCAGGATTCTGGCTTTCGTTTGGGGCTGTAGCGCTCATTTTATATGTCACATCACACCGCATCGGAGCAAGTGCCACACGGGAAGAGCAACCATTTCATTTTGCCGTGCATTTACCGCACATTCTGCGCGAATACGGCACAGTGCAGTGGGCGATGACTGTCGGCCTGATTCCCTTGCTGCTTGGCTTGTTTCAACAGGTCTCGCTGGTTTCTCCTATTGCTAATGCGTTTGCCATTCCGTTGCTTAGTCTGGTCGTGGTGCCTCTCGCGCTACTTGGCGCGGCATTGCCCAGCGAGGTACCGCTCTGGCTGGCACATATGGTGATGGAGGCCACGATGATTGGCATTACTTGGTTGAGCGCATTGCCACAAGCAGTGTGGGCGCAACATGCACCGCCCGTCTGGAGCGTTGTCGCCGGAATGTGCGGTGCGGTTTGGTTGCTACTGCCGCGCGGCTTTCCGGCGCGCTGGTTGGGTGTGCTGATGATGTTACCAATGTTCGTCAATCGCCCAGAACCACCGGATGAAAACTCGCTGCGTATGGTCGTGTTCGATGTTGGACAAGGATTGTCAGTCGCGGTCCAAACTCGTAATCACGCTTTGCTCTACGACACAGGGCCGGACTACGCGGGCGAGGCAGATAGCGGCAATCGCATTCTCGTGCCGACGTTGCACGCACTCGGCATCAGCGAATTGGATGGATTGATGCTGAGCCACGACGATCTCGACCACATCGGTGGCACAGCTTCGGTGTTGCAGTCTATCCCCGTCGGTTGGGTATCATCTGCCTTACCGGCGGCGAACACCTCGCTCGCATTGACCGAAATGCGCCGCTGTCGCGATGGCCAACAATGGCATTGGAACGGGGTGAGCTTTCAGGTGTTGCACCCTGTTGCCAGCGATGCTGCCAGCAGTAAGCGGCACGACAATGAGATGAGTTGTGTATTGCGCATCAGCATCGGTGCGCGCGCAATACTACTCACGGGCGACATCGAACGGTATTCCGAAGCTCGCCTGCTGCAACAGCACCGCGATAAACTTTCCGCCGATGTGCTGATCGCACCGCATCACGGCAGCAAAAGCTCATCCACTGATGAATTTGTCGCAGCGGTATTGCCAAATCATGTGGTATTCACCGCCGGTTATCGCAACCGTTTCAACCATCCCCATCCCGATGTGCAACAACGGTATCTCGACAGCGGCGCGGAGTTGCTACGTTCGGATGACGACGGGGCGATCATGATCGAGATGGATGCGCGACAAATTCGGCTGGAGCACTATCGCAAAACGCATCGTCGCTATTGGACGCATCGTGTCGCGAGAGATGATGTGATAGCCTCCACACCATGAAAAATATCACTCGCACACTCGCCGTTTTGACGGCCACACTCTGGGCTGGCAGTTTATGGTCGATAGGCTATCTCGCCGTTCCCGTGCTATTCCAGGCGCAGCCGGACAAGGTTTTGGCCGGTATGCTAGCGGGGCGGATGTTTACCGCGGTCGGAATAATCGGCATGCTGTGCGGTACGTATCTGATTTGGTATTGCCGTCAGATTTTCGACAAACAGGTTTGGCACGAAACAACGTTTCGCATTGTGCTGCTGATGTTAGGTATGACGCTGGTTTTGCAGTACGGTATACAACCCGCGATGGCAGAGTTGAAGGCGCTAAGTGATGGTGCGGATGTGATGCAAAGCATTTATGCCGACCGCTTCAAAATGCTGCACGGCTTATCCAGCGTTGTATATCTGATCGAAGGCTTGGCTGGGATACTGCTTGTTGTAAAGATCAGTCAATCAACTCGACTTTGATGAGTACGTTACGCTTAGATTGGTTTTTTCCGGCATCGCTGCTGGAGAGACTGCTACCGTCACTTTCGCGCTGCTGGTCAATGCCGCCGAGTGCAATCCATTCACCCAGATAGCCGCTCACTGTGCTTTCGGTACGTTGCACATTGGTCACGGGGTAAGACGAATTTCCCGATGCGGACGGGCTGTCGTTTTGCGCACTGATTTCCAGTGTGACGCGCTCGCCATTGACCCGAGGTAAAACATAAAACCCGCTATCAACTTGATGGTACTCGGTGCTATCGACCACCTCGGTACCCCACCAGCGTTGAATGACACGGCGTTGCGGCACCGGCACGCTCTGCCCGCTTTTCACCAGCGCGCGATTGCCTTCCAACACGCGCAACTGTTGGGTTTTGTGGTCCCGTTCGAGTGAACGGGTAGAGACAATATTTGCTTTGATCCGGTCACGCCCCTGCCCCAACTCGACATTCAGACCGTCGTTATTGCCACCTGCGGGAATACGCACGCGCGCATCGCGCGACAGACCGACATCACCGGAAATACGCGTTAGCCGCGTTGCCGTTTCGACATCGACATCTTGTATTACGGTAACTTTAAGGCTACGCGCAGCCACGTCGAGACGACGCAAAAGTTCGCGTACCTCTTCCAAATGGCGCGGCGAGGTGCGTAGGATCAGCTGATAGTTCATGCCATTGGCGACATCGTCGGGATCTAGCAAAGGGCGAATCACTGGCAGTAGTTCTTCCGCACTGCGATGATGTAGCTGAATCACTTCTAATTCGGCATGCGCCAGTGTGGAAATTAGCAGCAATCCCAATGTGAATATCTTTTTCATGTGAGCCTTCCCCATTGCGTAACGATAGCAATCTACATTAAATTCCACCGCATGAGACATCTATTCACAGCACTGGTTCTACTGTTTTGCAGCGCAAGTCAGGCGGCAGACGAAACCGATACGGCAGCGATGAACGATCTGGCGTTTTACGCCCTGAGTTTGTCCGGCACGCCTTACCGCTACGGCGGCAACTCTCCTGATACCGGGTTTGATTGCAGCGGTTTCGTCGGGCATGTATTCAACCGCTCGCTCGGGATACGCCTCCCGCGCAGCACGAGTGAAATATGGCAACGGGGTAACCAAATTGATTCCACTCAATTGCAACCGGGGGATTTAGTGTTTTACAACACTCGGCGCAATCGCTATTCGCATGTGGGCATTTATCTCGGAGATGACCGCTTTGTTCACTCCCCCAGCTCGGGCGGAAGCATCCGCGTGGACAATATGAATGATCGCTACTGGATTCAACGCTTCAACGGTGCCAGACGAGTCACCGTTGAATATTGAGTAGCGCGCGTAAGCAATTCAGCGCTTTTCGACAGCTTGCGCTGCACGCGCAGCCTTTAATGCTTCGGCCAACTGGAACACCGACATCGCGTAGTAATCGCTGTTGTTGTAACGAGTAATGACATCAAAGTTGTTGAAGCCCAGCCAGAATTCTTTTTCCTCGCCCAGCGTGAAATCCAGCAGCCGCGCATTTCCTTCCTCAACCATTTTTTCTACGGGAGTCACGCCGGATGCGGCCCATACTGATAGCGGGCGAGGCGTGGTAATGTCACTGACACACTCTTTCATATCCAGCCGCGCAAGGTGCGCGACAGGTTCGCCTTTACGCCAGCCATAGCCTTGAAAATAATTTCCCACGCTGCCGATGGCATCACGCGCTTCACGGCGCAGGTCGATCTTTTGGTTGTGGTTGTAATCGATTGCGTATTTGCGATGGCTACTCGGCATGAACTGCGGAATCCCTATCGCTCCGGCATACGAACCGCGCACGTCAAGCAGGTCAAATTGTTCGGCGCGAGCCAGCAACAAGAAATGTTCCAGTTCACTACGAAAAAAGTCGGCACGACGCGGATAGTCAAAAGCCAGCGTGGTCAACGCATCCAATACCCGATATGAGCCCATGTTTTCGCCATACACAGTCTCGACTCCGATAATGGCAACGATGATTTCCTGCGGCACACCAAATTGTTTCTCGGCTCGACGCAAGGTCTGCCGGTACTTTTCCCAGAACACTAGCCCAAGCTTGACGCGCTTAGCATTCACAAAGGAGGCGCGATATTCCGGCCAAGGCCGAATGGTGGAAGGGCGTGAAATTGCTTCGATGATGGAAGGTTTATGCTGGGCACGAGCAAATACCTGTTCCAGCTCAGCACGTTTGAAGTTGTGCTCCGTGGTCATTTTTTCAATGAATTCAGGAATCCCGGGCAGGGTTGCGGCTTGAGCCGCGCAATTTGCAAGAAGCAGAAGTGTACAGATTAGTGTTTTCATAGCGCACCGATTCTAACCCATGGTGCTTGCCAGACCATACTACGAACATGCAATAACTCGACAGCGGCTGGGGCTGCTGGTAAATTCGTCGCCTGTCATCCACCTTCCGAAAATCATCATGAGTTCACCCAAACACCATCGCCTCGTCATTCTCGGCTCCGGCCCTGCTGGTTACACCGCTGCGGTCTACGCCGCACGCGCCAATCTTCAACCGGTTGTTATCACCGGCTTAGCGCAAGGCGGTCAACTGATGACCACCACCGAAGTGGATAACTGGCCCGCCGACGTTAACGGCGTGCAGGGCCCTGAGTTAATGCAGCGTTTTCAGCAACACGCAGAGCGTTTTGGTACCGAGATCATTTTCGACCACATTCACACTGCCAAGCTACAACAAAAGCCGTTTTTGCTGGTCGGTGACTCAGGCAGCTATACCTGTGATGCACTCATTATCTGCACCGGTGCATCGGCCCAATATCTTGGTCTGCCGTCGGAAGAGGCATTTATGGGACGCGGTGTTTCTGGCTGTGCCACGTGTGATGGTTTCTTCTATCGCGGCCAGCAAGTTGCCGTTGTCGGCGGTGGCAATACAGCGGTGGAAGAGGCCTTGTATCTAGCCAATATAGCCAATCATGTGACATTGGTACACCGCCGCGACACCTTCCGCGCAGAACGCATCATGATCGACCACCTGATGGAAAAGGTAAAAGAAGGCAAGATCAGCTTGCAACTAAACAGTGTGTTGGATGAGGTATTGGGTGATGCCAGCGGTGTCACAGGCATGCGAGTCAAAGATGTGCAATCGGGCGAGAAAAAGGACATCGCAGTCAACGGCGTGTTCATCGCCATCGGCCACAAACCCAACACTGATATTTTCACCGGGCAGTTGGAGATGGATAACGGCTACCTCATCACGCGTGGCGGCAACAAGGGCAATGCCACAATGACTAGCATTTCCGGTGTATTTGCTGCCGGTGATGTGCAAGACCAGATTTATCGCCAAGCCTGCACCAGCGCCGCCACTGGCTGCATGGCAGCACTGGATGCCGATAAATACTTGGCATCCATCGGTAAAAATTGAAGAAGTCCAAGCCTGATAACGCGGCCTCCGTTGAGGAAACGGAGGCCGCGTTGTTCTATCAGGCGGTGAGTGGTGTCACTCCGCTCGTACCGGACAATCGAATTCAGCCGCATCGCGCTCCCCCTCCTGCGCGCGTACGTGTCCCGCTCTCCGACACCGGCATCACCGATGTGCTATCTGACCACGGTAGCGAAGATGCCCGCGAAGAATATCTAGCCAACGGTTTATCGCGCATGGCCTTGCGCAAGTTACGGCGCGGCACATGGCCTGTTAGCGACAGTTTAGATTTGCATGGCAGCACCACTGAAGTCGCGCGCGTGTTGTTGCAGGAATTTTTACAACATGCGACGCAATGTCAATTCCGCTGCGTATTACTCATACACGGCAAGGGCATGAACAGCCGCGACGGCAGCGGCGTACTGCGCAAACTGGCACGCCACTGGCTGGCACAGCATGCGCAGGTGCTAGCGTATTGCAGTGCCCCTCCAGCCTTGGGCGGCAGCGGTGCCGTGTTGGTGTTGCTCAAATCGGGTGCATAACCGCAACGTAAAGCCGAAGATTTTCGGATCACCCCAAGAATCACGCCGCCGATTCGCGTAAAATGCGCGCTTTCCGATTCAAGGCATGATCATGGGCACACTGACAAAACTCACCGCACTTTCTCCTCTCGATGGCCGTTATCACAGTAAGGTTGATCCCTTACGCGACTATTTCAGCGAATACGGCCTGATCCGTTATCGCGTTCTAGTCGAAATCGAATGGCTCAAGGCATTAAGTGCGCAAGCCGACATCGACGAGGTTCCTCCTTTTTCGCCGGAAACCACTGCGGGTCTGGATGCCATCGTCAGCAACTTTTGTGAAGATGATGCTGCCGCCATCAAGGCCATCGAAAAACGCACCAATCACGACGTAAAAGCAATCGAATACTGGCTGCGCGAAAAGCTCAAAGAGAATGTGGAAACCGCCGACAAGTTGGAGTTTATTCACTTTGCCTGCACCTCGGAAGACATCAACAACTTGAGCCACGCACTCATGCTCAAAGGCGCGCGCGAAGCGGTCATGCTACCAACATTGGGCGATCTGATTACGCGCCTGAAAAACCTCGCGCTGCAACATGCCGATGTTCCCATGCTGTGCCGCACCCACGGCCAAACCGCCACTCCAAGCACGCTGGGCAAGGAAATGGCCAACGTGGTGTATCGCCTGCAACGCGCCGAAAAGCGTCTCGCCCAAGTAGAGCTTCTCGGCAAAATCAACGGTGCGGTCGGTAACTACAACGCGCATTTGTCGGCCTATCCGAACATTGACTGGGAAGGTTTCGCCCAACGCTTTGTCGAAGCGCGTGGCATCACATTCAACCCGTACACCATACAGATCGAGCCGCACGATTACATGGCCGAGTTGTACGATGCCTATGCGCGCATCAACACCATTCTGATCGACTTGGATCGCGATGTCTGGGGCTACATTTCGATGGGCTTTTTCAAGCAAAAGGTTGTGGCCGGAGAAGTCGGCTCGTCCACCATGCCGCACAAGGTCAACCCGATTGACTTCGAAAACTCCGAAGGCAATCTTGGCATGGCCAATGCCATGTTGAAACACTTGTCTGAAAAACTGCCTATCTCGCGCTGGCAGCGCGACCTGACCGACTCCACCGTGCTGCGCAACATGGGCGTGGCACTCGGTTACACGCTGCTTGGTTATGAGTCTTGCCTAAAGGGATTGAATAAATTGGAAGTCAATCCGCAGCGTATTGCCGATGACTTGAACAATAGCTGGGAAGTGTTGGCCGAACCGATTCAGACTGTGATGCGTCGATACAACATCGATAACGCCTACGACAAATTGAAAGAGTTAACGCGCGGGCAAAGCGGTATCAACCGCGATAGCTTGGCTGAGTTCATCGGTAAACTGGCCATTCCCGAGGATGAGAAACAACGTTTACTTAAGTTGAGTCCAGAGACTTACATTGGCAAAGCAGCGGAATTGGCTAAGCGTATCTAAACCATCTCAATTCGCCGACCCAAAAGACAAGCCCCGCAATTGCGGGGCTTGTCTTTTACATCTGAAGATTAATTAACGGTGAAAAGCGGCCACACCACCAACCGTCATCGTCCCCGTTTGCAAACCGTAGATCACCCCCGCGCCAATTGCACCGGCGCCAGTCAGCACACCATCAACCTTGGCATAACTCACCACGCCGCACCCTGCTCCGGTACAGTTCACTGTGCCCGCCACGCCCTGTTGCGCGGTATAACGCGAATCAGCATTAAAGAAGCCCGAAGTCGAAATAGGCATACCTGTTGCGCTAGCAGTCAACGTCGCCGTTGGCATCGCCACCGTCAACCCGACATTCGCGGTCATGGCTGTGAAATTAGCCGATAAAGTGGCAGCCTGCACAACACCCGTCACACCAGCCTGATCAGTCGGTGTCGTACCACCGGCCAAGACATAGTTAAACGTACCACTCACGGGCAGATCAACCGCTGCCGTCATGCTTGGACCGAGTAGCCAATGCATTCCAGAGGCTGGGGTCGCTTGGGTTGCTGGAGCTACTCCAACGGTAGCACGGTTCAGTACCGACTGCGTTCCGCCGCTCCAACGGCCCCAGCTAATACCGCTGACAGGATCCGTACCGCGTTCAACTGCCGTCGCACCAGCAATCGAATAGGTTTGAGCCAAACCATTATTGCTGGCATCAAACTTATTCAAATTACCCGCCCCATCCAGCGCGATCCTAGTTGAGTTATTGAATCCACCGATCACACCAGCCCCTGTACCTTGATAGGTGTAGGTCGGCATCGTCGCAGCCGCCATCCGGTAAGACGTAGCCATATTGATCGGCGTGTTAGCCGCCAAGCCAAGTGCAGCTACGCCCTGCAAGGTGGACACAGTTGGCGAACTCGTCATGAGCTGATAACTCAGAATGGCACCCGTCAGCCCCTGCCCAGTCAACTGCCCAGAGACATAACCACTACCCGTGGTAGCAGTACCATTTACAACCACGCTGACATTGCCGCTGCTGCCGTAATTAACACACCCCGCGCAATTCGCATTGAACCAAAATGCAGAATTTGTCGACATACCGCTACCACTGCTATTACCGCTCAGCGTTGCCTCGCTCCCTGCTGGCGTAGTCACTAAAAAGCTAGTCCCACCAACCGTTCCGGCCATGCTGACAGCAACCGTCTGCTGCGTAAAATTAACCGTCAGTGCAGCAGAATTCAATGTACCGTTGAGCGGTCCATTGACCGCCGCCATGTCCGTCACCGAACTGGCTCCAGTCATAGCATAAGTCGCAGTTCCCAAGAGCACTTCAGGCAAATAGGCAGGGCCGGCAACGGGGCCTGTAATCCAATGCTGCGGCCCAGCCGTGCCACTACCACTCCAAGTCATCGCGCCTTGATCCCAGCTACCAAACCAAATGCCGGTATTCGCTACATCCGTCCCAGCTGCGCCGGTACATCCCCCCGCAGCACAACTCACCGATTGACTCGATTGCCCAGTAGAATAGCTGGTCAGCACGCCCCCCGTATTGGTGACCATCGCTACGTTGCCCCACCAGCCTTGGCGCGCGTAAACGCTATAACCTGCCGCAGGAGTTACAGGTGTCATGGCTCCAGCATTACGTGTAAAGGCTGCCACGCCTTCAATTTGGCTACCTAAACCGTCCCCAATATAGTACTGCGCCATGGCACCGGCGAAATCCTGTGCACTAAACGCACCCTGCACGCTGCCATAACAATTTGCGCAAGCAGCACCATTCTGAGTGATGATCGAATTTCCCCAGAAACTGCCACTGGACGATGCCGCACTCATACTCATCCCAGCGGTATCAGAGCCGTAGGTATTTGCACCAAATGTCAGATTAAGTGCCAAACTCACCGTCATATTCGTGAAGTCTGCCGACAGCGAAGCACTATTCAACACGCCTGTGCCACCTGACCAGTAATCCGTCGGTGTTGTATGTCCATCTAGTGAATAATTTATTACGCCAGCCATTGGAGTTGCACTCCAAAATGCCGTCGGCCCATAGATCCAAGCACTGCCTCCCATACCGTTACCTGAGCCAAACGGATAGCTATCACTCCAAGTTGGCGCGCTTACATTACTCCAGCTACCGTACTGTATCCCTCCTGGTGCCGTCGCCAGTGTCGGCCCCGTCGCACCATTCATAGCAATCGTCATTTGGTAAGTGTTACCAGTCAAGCCAAAGCGCTCAGTAAAAGAAGGCGGATTACCTTGAGGGAGCACATCCGTCGGTGCCGACAGCGCCTGCCCCCAATACAGACCGGCAATTTCCCAAGCAATGCGATTGTCCACTGGGATCGCCGTTGTAGTCGCTGCTGGAGTCGTTACGACCGTACCCGGCAATGCTGTCGTCGTTCCACCCTGCGTCTGTGTCTGAGTTGTCGTATTAAGTGTCGTACCGGTTGCCGTATTGGTCAACGTAACGGGTACCGATGTTGGCGGCACTACCACTGCCGGAGCTGGGGCCGGAGTGGCGCCACCGCCAACTCCAGTGCCTGCATTAACTGTTGTCGGCGCAGTGGTAGCCATATTGTCAACCACAGCAGATTCGCGCACAGGCTCGCCACCTGCGGCAACGGATGTCTCTGGATTCTGAACTCCATTTCCGGCACTGCCAGCTTCTCCATTCTCGGCCGCCGCACCTGCCTCTCCGCCCGTCTCATTCCCAGCTTGTTGCTGTCCACCACCATTTTGCTCACTTGGATTGTCTTGTGCTGCCGCAGGAGCCGGAGCTGATTCAGGTGCCGCATTAAACAGCTGCGCGTTAACTGGCATCACGGTAGGTTGCTGAGTCATTCCAGGGGAAAATGCCATGCCCTCTCCTGGTCTGATATAGACGGCTCCCGCATCGGTCATCATTGCCGTTTCTCCGGTGTTGACCATGTTATAGGTACCCGGTGGCAAACCAAGCGTGTTAGGGAGCACCACCACCGTTTCATGGTCAGTGCCCCGAATACCAATCGTCGCCGCAGGTGTTGTAATCCGATAGTTTTGTTTATTGACGCGCCCGATAAGGCCGGTTACCGCTCTAAATCCCCCCTTAAATAAACCAAAGAAACTTTTTTCTTCGGCACCGTTTTTTCCGCCAAATTTAAACTGGTCAAATTTAAGTTCGGTCTCTGGGCGCACCGCAATAAAACCGCCGTCAACCATGCGAATCTGGGCAACCGAAGATTTTGATGAAGTCAGCGTATCTCCCTCGTTGATAACACCGCCTTTTTGCAAGCCTCTAACACGCCCGGACGAGTCGGTGATTTGTACCGTACCGCTCACAAACTGCGCATTGCCAGCCTGATCGGCAAACACAACTGATGCCGACAGCAAGTATCCGGCGGAGGCAACAGTGAACCAATAAAATGTTTTTTTCGTAGTCAACATGAGGAACCTCCGATTATCTAAAATCACGGCGGACAGTCACCGATATATCGGTTCGGTCGTATCCGTAGATGATGATATTTGAGTGATTGCGCGACCACATCAGTTGCGGTCGGACTGTCCAGCTTTGCGCAGGACGCCAGTTGATACCCACACTCATATCCTCCTGACGATCACTGCGTTGCACCAAAAATGCCGCATTGGTTTTGTCATACTTTCCCCACTGGACACCGATGCTGGCGAATGCATCCCAACTCTCCCTCAGCACCGCTTGCCCCCCCATGCGGATGCCGTCAAACCGTTTGTTACCATCTGCCCGCCCAGCTAGCGCAACATCGTTTTCGTTTCCTAGGAAATAGCTGACGAAGGCCACTGCTTTGCCATCATTCATAACATGCATCCAGCCCGCGCCAATAACAGACTGATCAAAGTCATTCACCTGAAGCGCAGGATCAACGAAACGATTACGTCCGTACTGGGTAAACAAGTTGATCTGATTAACTGGACTGAAGCTATGTCGCCAATCTGCCATCAGACCGGTACTCACACGATTGCGATCATTTCCAAGCGTGAACTGTCCGGCACTCAAACCAACTCGCACCATATCAAACTCGGATGCATAGGTAATGCCAGCCCGTCCATCCACACTAAAAGCATCAAAAGCACCCATGGTGAAATTGCTACGCTGACGTGCATCCGCACCTGCGTATACCCCCCAGTTTTGGTTATAGCTATGACTCACCTCAGCCCCGCCCGCCAGCCCAGCGTAGTTATCCGAACTTTGCAGATTCGTAGGACTGAGCGTAAATACCAAATTACCGAAAGCCGGAATAGGAATCTGAGATTGCGCCGTTGAATTATTGACGTTTGAGTCGTGCCCCATCACACCCTCGACATAGGCACTAATGCGCGTGTGCTTTGCATCTTCATACGCGCGAATCGCATCCAGATATTTTTGAATCGTCATCTTGGCAGCCTCTGGGGGATTTTGATCCAACACAGACTCAAACTCTGTTTTCGCGCGCGGCAAATCACCCAATTGGTAATAAGCGCGCGCCATGTCCAACCGAGCACCCGCAAAGTTTGGCTCAAGTGCCAACACACGCTCAAACGCAAGTGTCGCCTTGTCGGCTTTGCCGCTATCCAGCGCGGCGATACCCAGCAAATAATCAAAACGCACTTCGCCGGAACGATCAAACTCAAACGGTTCAAGCAATGCGTAGGCTTCCGCAGGTTTGCTGGCCTTCATCAAAGCCTCCGCCTCGACAATTGGTTTGTCGCGTTCAGCTTGCTCAGCCTGTTGGCGCGCAAGCTCGGCGGCTCGCGCGGCAGCGGCCTCTTGCGCTGCTTTAGCGCGCGCTATTGATTCGCGCTGTGAGTGAATATCGACTTTCTTCATCTCACTCCGCTTATTTTTTTTCGCGGTCGTTACGGCTTTTGACTTTTTGGCTTTTATGTTCTGTGTTTGCGCATCGGCAGGGATGCTAAATAAAAAAGCGGCACTCAATACCCCGCAGATCAAAACATTGGAAAATTTCACACCCTGCTCCCTTTAAATTGTTACTGTATTCAACACGTTTACATTCTATGTCAGATACTCCCTAAACAATAGAAAAAACCTATTAAATCAATCCGTTTTCAGCAAATGACAGCGGCGTTCCAGCCGCCACCACGAAATGATCTAGCACGCGCACGTCAATGAGCCCCAAGGCTTGTTTCAGTGCCTCGGTCAGCATTTTGTCAGCTTGACTGGGTTCAGCTACACCGCTGGGATGGTTGTGGGCAAGAATAACAGCCGCCGCATTGTGTGCTAACGCGCGCTTGACCACTTCGCGCGGATAAACGCTGGTCTGGCTCAGCGTGCCGCGAAACAACTCTTCACTGGCGATGACGCGATGTTGCGTATCCAAAAACAAAACAACAAACACCTCCTGCGCCTTACCTCCCAACAGAAGCTGAAGATATTCCCGCACCGCCTTGGGTGAGCTCAGTGTATTGCCGCGTTGCAGCTCCTCTTTCAACGCTCGGCGCGACATTTCCAATACAGCCTGAAGCTGCACATATTTCGCTGGCCCCATGCCGTGTATTTGGCAAAAATCAGCCTCACTTGCGGCAAACATTGCTGTCAGCGAACCAAAGCGCGTGATGATGTCGCGCGCAAGATCCACTGCACTTTTGCCTGTCACCCCAGTACGCAAAAAAATAGCTAACAACTCGGCATCGGAAAGCGCGGCAGCTCCGCGTTGCACCAACTTCTCGCGCGGACGATCTCCCTCTGGCCAGTCAGTGATTGCCATCACACCCTCCTCATCCCATACGGGCTGTTTCTTGATAAGATGCGGCGCATTATGGAACAGCAAACCGACAAACGCATCATCCTCGGCATTACGGGGGGAATAGCCGCCTACAAGGCGGCTGAGTTGGCTCGCCTGCTGGTCAAGCAGGGCATAGCGGTTCAGGTGGCGATGACCAAAGCGGCAACGCACTTCATCACCCCCGCAACCATGCAGGCACTGACAGGAAAACCGGTTTTGCTCGATCAATGGCAAGACACGCAAGGAATGACTCACATCCATTCCAGTCGCAGCGCGGATGCCATCGTCATTGCCCCCGCCACGGCTGACTTCATTGCCAAACTGGCGCATGGTTTAGCTGATGATTTGCTTTCGACCTTATGCTTAGCACGAGATTGCCCGCTGCTTATTGCCCCCGCGATGAACAAACAAATGTGGGCAAACTCAGCAACACAACGTAACGTGCAACAACTCAATCAGGACGGCGTAACCCTGCTGGGCCCTGCGAGCGGACTGCAAGCTTGCGGCGAAGAAGGCATGGGACGCATGCTGGAAGCAGAAACCTTGGCACGGGAAATCGCTTCTGCTCTCTCCGCAACATCCGCCACCGTAAGCGCCGACATGCTGCACGGTACAAAAATTCTCATCACCGCCGGCCCGACTTACGAACCGATTGATGCGGTGCGTGGCATCACCAACCGCAGCAGCGGAAAAATGGGTTATGCCATTGCACAAGCAGCCTCTGAGCTTGGCGCAACCGTCACGCTTATTTCCGGCCCAACTGCACTTGCCCGCCCTCGTGGCATAACCACCATCGATGTCACAACGGCGAATGAAATGTTCAGCGCAGTCAAACAATACGCAGAGCAAACCGATGTATTCATTGGCGTGGCAGCCGTAGCCGACTATCGCGTTGCCACGCCAAATGATCAGAAGATCAAAAAAAATGGCGATGCGTTAACCCTGCAACTGGTACAAAACCCAGATATTTTGGCTTATGTCGCCAATCTTCCAAGCCCACCTTTTTGCGTAGGATTCGCTGCCGAAAGCGAAAAGCTCGCGGAATATGCGGAAGCAAAACGACGCTCAAAAAAACTGCCACTACTGGTTGGCAATCTGGCACAGTCAGCCATCGGCAGCGAGGATAACGAACTTATTCTGTTTGATGATGCTGGCCAACACCCGCTACCGCGTGCCGACAAACTGACGCTAGCACGCCAGCTATTGCAACACATTGCACTGTGTTACCAAGGAGTCAATAAATGAAACATCTCAACGTCGATATAAAAATACTGGATCATCGTCTGCGTGAAGCGATGCCAGGCTATGCCACACCAGGTTCCGCAGGCATCGACTTACGTGCATGCATCGACCACAACATGATTATCCAACCCAAACAGTGCGAACTCATTCCCAGCGGTATCGCCATGCATTTGCATGACCCCCGCTACGCGGCGATGATTTTGCCGCGCTCGGGGCTGGGACATAAACACGGCATCGTACTGGGCAATCTGGTCGGACTCATCGACTCGGATTATCAAGGCCAGGTATTCGTCTCGCTCTGGAACCGCAGCCAGATTCCATTCACGCTCATGCCGATGGAACGCATGGCACAACTGGTCATCGTTCCCGTCATGCAGGCCAAATTCAATATCGTGGATGAGTTCCCGCTCAGCGAACGCGGAAGCGGTGGCTTTGGCAGTACCGGAAAACATTAAATCTAGTTTGCCACGTCGCTGCGCTCCTCGCAAAGACGAATTAAGTCAGACTTATGCCGTCGCTGTAAATTTACGAAAAACCAGCGAATGAAAATCTAGGTTTAAAAATGCTAATAAAAAACCCGCCTCGGCGGGTTTTTTATTGGCTATGTAACCGATGGCATCAACGTTCCAGATTTAGCTCCATCTCGGTGTTATCACCTTTGCGTACCGATACTTTTTCGGTAACCATTTTGTACCCTTCTAGCTTCACGCCAATGGCATGTACGCCCGGCTCCATTTCCAAACGCAATGGCGACAAACCGTAGTACACGCCATCCAAGTAAATTTTGGCACGTTGCGGATTAGTATTAACCAACAATAATCCCGCTGTCGCACTGGCGTGCGGCATATAGGCCGGAGGCGGAACTGCGCTGCCCTGCGGTACACCATAAGCGTAACCAGTCGGTGCTGCGCCACTTGGCGCGGCCATTGTCGCCGCTTTCGGCGCAACATAAACCGTCACGCCGGGAATCGCTTTGGTTCCTGCGGTCAGGTTAAACAATTCCGGCTTAGCGGCCATCAAGGACGAACTCACCGCCTCCACTGTTTTGGCACTGGCGACTCGCAACTCTTTGTTGAAGTAGCCAACTACGTCATCCTTGTTGTTGCCAGAGACTCCCGCAAAACGTTCATTTTTCTCGGTGACCATGCCCGACCACACCACTTCACCTGTCGCCAGATCTTTCAGAGTAGTCTCAATCGCGATGGATATTTCATCGCGATTTTTAACGTTGAGTGCCAGTTCTTTAACCACGCCGGAAACTTCAAACAGTGCATTACCTGCCGCACTACCTTCCATCACTTGGAAGCCTTCAGAATCAAAACGCTTCTTGATCGCGGCAGTAACCAGTGTGGCGATTTCCTGATCCATCATCATTTGGTCGCCATCGATGCCGCGCACGCGTGCTTCAGCACGACCAAGCAGGCGCGGATCAACCTTGCGTTGGTCAACATATTTGCTGACACGCAGGGTCGCACCATACTTCAGCAGCGGGCCGGAACTGCCTAACTTTTTGTCCGGCGCAGCCGCCAGCGTGCTATCACCGCCGCCAAACCAACCTGTGACAGATTTTTTGGCACTATCAACCGAGGCACAAGCGCCCAAAGACAACAGTACAACAACGGTAGCAGCGTGACGCAACATTGGATTCATGGAAATCGACCTTAAAAGTTGTAACTTAACCGCGCGCAATCGCTGCTTCGATTTCGGACAAAGTGTTGGCCAATTCAAAGCTCTGCACTTGTGCACCGAGTTGACGGGCGATTTGGTTAATGGAGAACAAACCACACACAGACTGGCGACCATCAGCCGACTTGGATACCACTAAAGAGTGTTGGCGATGTGCATGTTTGAGGCTGGCAACGACGTTGCCAACTTTGGCATTTTTGACTTCTTCGATGTCCAATACTTCCATTTCGCGCTGTGTTGTCATGATGTCGCGCACCATGATATCGGCGTGGGTACCGCCCATATTTTGCAGGAAACGCATTGGTTTTTCGCCCAGTACGTCTGTCGCGGTCAGCAAGCCAGCGATTTGTTCGTTGTCATCCAGCACCAGCAACATACGCACGCCATACTTAATCATCTTGGCATTGGCTTTATCCATTGATGTTTTAGCACGCACGCTGACCACGGAAACCTTGGTCAAGTCGGTCATCACGTCAGCTGCGGGGCTGCTCAGTTTGACGCGCTCCGGCAAAGTCTGAATTGGGCGAACAAAGGTAGAGCCGGTGTTAAGTGGGTAAGATTTAAGTTCTGTGTATTCTGCTTTCATGCTTCCTCCTTTAGATAATTTGTCCTTCTACATGCAGCCCTTGGCGAACGCGTCCCTTGATTACAGGGAGATAGCGCGCCAACTCATTGAGCGCCATGGTGTAAACATCTCGCTTGAATTCAATCACTGCATTGATGTCCAGCCAGTAGTCGTTCCAACGCCAAGCATCAAATTCGGGATGCGTGCAAGCGCGTAGACATACATCACAATCACGACCCACCAAACGCAACAAGAACCATATCTGCTTTTGTCCGCGATAACCGCCGCGCGATTCCCGCTTACTCCAGCTTTGTGGCACATCGTAGTGCATCCAATCTTTGGTACGCCCCAGAATCTTTACGTGCTGTGGCAGCAAACCCACTTCCTCGTGCAACTCCCGATACATCGCCTGCTCCGGCGTTTCGCCGTGCTGGATACCACCCTGTGGAAATTGCCATGCGTGCTGTCTGACCCGCTTGCCCCAGAACACTTGATTCTTTTCATTCGTGATAATGATGCCGACATTCGGGCGATACCCGTCTCGGTCTATCATTTGCCACCTTACTGATTAATTTAACGCCCGAATTCTTTCACATTTCACCTGTTAAGGAAAGCTCGGCTCGCGTCTTGGCTCGCATTCGCTGTAAAATCGCGCCCCTGTTTCCACTACCCAGATAGAAATCGACATGCGCGTCTCGCAATTTTTCATTTCCACGCTCAAAGAAGCGCCCTCCGAAGCCGAACTACCCAGCCATCGACTGATGTTGCGTGCGGGCTATATCCGCAAACTTTCCAGCGGTTTGTATACATGGATGCCATTGGGATTGCGCGTGCTGCGCAAAGTCGAGGCGGTAGTGCGCGAAGAAATGAATAAAAGTGGCGGCATCGAATTACTCATGCCCGCCGTGCAACCCGCAGAATTGTGGCAAGAAACCGGTCGCTGGGAAGTATTCGGCCCGCAAATGCTGAAGATCAAAGACCGCCACGACAACCAGTTCTGCTTCGGCCCCACACACGAAGAAGTCATCACCGACATCGCGCGCCGTGAAGTGAAGAGCTATCGCCAGTTGCCACTGAACTTCTACCAGATTCAGACCAAGTTCCGCGACGAGGTACGCCCGCGTTTTGGCGTGATGCGCGCACGTGAATTCATGATGAAGGATGCCTATTCTTTCCACGCCAACTTTGAGAGCTTGGAACAAACTTATCGTGTCATGTACGAGACTTATTCACGCATTTTCACCCGACTGGGCTTGCAGTTCCGCGCTGTCGCGGCCGATACCGGAGCGATTGGCGGCTCAGGCTCGCACGAATTCCACGTGCTGGCCGACTCCGGTGAAGACGCTTTGGCGTATTGTCCTGCCTCCGACTACGCTGCCAATGTCGAATTAGCCGAAGCGGTTGTTCCCGCTACGCCGCGCGCTGCCGCAACAGAAGCGCTACGCGAAGTGGATACACCTAAACAAACCACCTGCGAAGATGTCGCCGCGCTGTTGGGCATTCCGCTACAGCGCACCGTCAAGCTGCTGGCTATCATCGCCGAGGAAAAGCTCGTTATTTTGCTGTTGCGCGGCGACCACTCGCTGAACGAAATCAAGGTAAACAAACTACCCGGTTTGGCCGAATTTCGCTTTGCCCGCGAAGACGAGATACGTGATTTCTTCGCTTGCCCACCAGGCTTCCTCGGGCCAGTCGGTATTGATCGCAGCAAAACCCGCGTCATTGCCGACCGGACTGTAGCCGCCATGAGCGATTTTGTTGCCGGTAGCAACAAACCCAAATTCCATACGGCCGGCATCAACTGGGGGCGTGACCTGCCCGAGCCGGATCTGGTGGCAGATATTCGCAACGTCATCACCGGCGACACGTCACCCGACGGCAAGGGCACGCTAGAACTGTGTCGCGGCATCGAAGTGGGGCATATTTTCCAGTTGCGCACCAAATATTCTGAAGCACTGAGTGCCAGCTTTTTGGATGAGAACGGCAAAGCTCAAATCATGGAGATGGGTTGCTACGGCATCGGTGTCTCACGCATTGTCGCCGCCGCCATCGAGCAAAATTTCGATGAACGTGGCATCACCTTGCCAGCCGGTATGGCTCCATTCCAAGTTGCCATCGCACCTATCGGTTTCAAGAAAAGTGAAGCAGTACGCGAAGCTGCTGAAGCGTTGTACGCAAAGCTCAACGCGGCAGGTGTCGAGGTGTTGATGGATGACCGCGACGAACGCCCTGGTGTAATGTTTGCCGATCTCGAACTGATCGGCATCCCGCATCGTATCGTGATCGGTGATCGCGGACTAAAGGAAGGAAAAGTGGAATATCAGGGACGTCACGATGCAACTGCCACGTCGATAGATTTGCATCAGGCCGCCGAACTCGTACAATCGAAACTATGAAAACAAAAACGGCAGGATTGATAACGGGAAAATGTGGATCGAGCAAGATGCTCTGTGCCGCCCTGCGCTCAATTCCAGCCCCCCGCACATCGCTACTGCTGCTCTCTTTGTGCATGAGTTTCACCGCGCAAGCAGGAGCGCAACGCGAAGAAGCCCTATCCGCCAGCGTGCGTGCTGTACTGCAACGTAGCGTATCCGATCAGGCCCCACCCAAACTGGCATTCGCCACCCAATACGAGGCGGATGTTTGGCTTAACGAAATGTCACGCCGCCTGCAAAAACGCATTCCGAATGCGGATGCCAGAATCGATCTGCTGAGTACGGTGCATTACGAGGCCTCGCGCGCCGGATTGGATCCACAATTGGTCTTGGGTTTAATTGAGGTTGAGAGCGGCTTCAAAAAGTATGCCGTATCAAGTGTTGGTGCGCGCGGCTACATGCAAGTTATGCCATTCTGGACCAAAGCCATCGGTAGCGAGGAACAAAACCTGTTCCATCTGCGCACCAATTTACGCTATGGCTGCACCATCCTGCGCTACTATTTGAAAATCGAAAATGGCGATCTATACCGCGCATTGGGGCGTTACAACGGCAGCTTAGGCAAGCCGGAATACCCCAACCTGGTTCGTGCCGCATGGCGCAACCATTGGGACTTACCCAGCAAGACTGCGGATAACTCCCCTGCAAGATTCGCGGCTAATTGAGCTGCTTGCTTTTAATGTAGCTCTCGACGCTGGAACGCGTCACCTCACCCGCTTGATAACTTACCAACTTACCTTCCGGCGAGTATAGATAACTAGTCGGTAGCACTTCCACTTCACCGATTTGCGCCGCAATTTTGCCGCTCCCCACCACAACCGGATAAGTAATGTGGTGAGCCTCGGCAAAATGAACGATTTTGCTGCGCGAGCCAGAATCCATCGCAATGCCAATTACAACCAAATTGCCCGCCTTGTGCGCGTCATGCAACGCGACTAGCTCCGGTATTTCACTCAGGCAAGGCGGACACCATGTTGCCCAAAAATTCACCAGCACCCACTTACCGTGATAATCCGCCAGCCGGTGCATCTTTCCCTGAGTATCTTCAAACTCGAAACCAGCCGCGCTGGCAACCTCTGCGCAACAGAGTGCCGCCAGCAGCAAAAATACGCGCAACTTAATGACCATGCTTATCCACTGCCTCATCCCTATCGGGCGCATGCGCTGGCTCAGCGGCATGCGTGAAATACAGCGCCAACGAGATCAACGTAATACTGGCTCCCAGATAAACCAGATCCAATGGTGTACTCAGATGCATATTTAGTGCTTCTTCAAACAAGGTAACAATCATGATCATCAAAATCACCTTGGCCAAGCGCGATTTCAAATCATCCAAGTCATTGATCACCAAAATTTTGCTGGAAGACTTGGTGCCATGCGCATCGTCGATATCGCTAATAAATAGCTCGTACAAACCCAGCGAGAAGATCAGCATCACTATCGCCAATAGATAGCCGTCCACCACTTCAACGATATGCGAGATCGTGCTGTCGTGTAACGCTTTGCGGGCTTCTGCTGTCAGAGAAGAGTCGCCGTAGTGCAATGCGTGCTGGAACAGGCTCAGCACATCAACGGTCGCCATATAGAACACCGCCACACCCGCCAACAAACTCCCAATTACGGCAACGAGAATAATAAAACGGCTATTCCATAATCCTTTTTCAAACAACTTTTCCAGCAGACCCATCATTGAACTCCTTTTAAAAACAGACGTGCATTATAAACGGTGAAGCAAGCTTTCTCAGGCTTGTCCGGCAGTAAATAGTTCCGCCAGAGTCATATCGGTGCGCTGCTCCATTTGCGCCGAGCAGTCCGCCAGCCAGCGCAGCAGTGGATCATCACCATGCTCAACAAACAAACTGCTGCGATCCAGTACAAATAAATGAAGCAATTCCACCCCGCGTATTTCTTCTGCCGAGCGCGCCATGAGCCAGCCCCGGCCTTTTGCTTTGGTTACCATGTGCGCTGAAACGAGCCGCTCCAGTATTTCCTCCAGTGTTTCGTAACCGATGCGCAATTGGCGTGACATCTGTGGGAATGTGGCAATATCACCTTTGCTTTGAACATCATGCATCCAACGCAATACCCGTAAAGCATCCAGCATGTGTACAACTGGGGGCAAATGCAGCGTTTCCGGCTCACGCCAATGCGACAAAGATGCCGCGACCACCGCGCCAAACAGCGTCACCATCCACGACAAATATATCCACAGCAGAAAAATCGGCACGCCAGACAACTTGCCGTACACCGCACGATAACTGGCCAGATGACGAATGTAGTAAGCGAAACCATGACTCATCAATTCAAATAACAAGGCTGCAACCACTGCCGCAATCAGCGCATGGCGCACTGGTACATAACGGTTCGGCACGTAACGAAACAACAAGGCAAAAGCCAGCGCGGTAGAAAGCAAAGGCAGCAACTTCAACGCAAATACTCCCAGCACAGGTAACTGCCGCGCATGATCCAGCGAAAGCTCGACCAGCCATGAGTTAAAGGACACACTGGCACCGATGAGAATCGGCCCCGCCACCAGCAGCACCGAGTAAATTGCCACTCGCCTACCCCACGGACGAGCCCGTCGCGCACGCCAAATCAAGCCAAAAGCCTGATCGATAGTCAGCATCATCCACATTGCACTGAGCGTCAGCAGCAACAGCCCGAAAGTGGTTAGTCGCATCGCGCTACCGGTAAATTTTTGCATATATCGCGCGATAATATCGCCCGCCGTCTCGGGCATCAGATTACCGATCAAGAATGTCTTGATGCCATTGGACAAGCCCTCAAACACAGGAAATGCCGACACCACCGTCAGCGCAACGGAAATCAACGGCACAAGGGAAAGTAGCGTTACAAAAGTCAGACTGGCGGCAATCTGCCCGCAACGGTCTCGGGCAAATCGCTGCGACACAAACAACAGAAACTTGCGCAGATCGAGAAGAGTTTTTTGCATCATTCAAGCGTTAACCTATAATCCGACCATGATAACCGACAAAGAAATTCTCGTACTCTTCTACAGTCAGCACGGTGCCACACGCCAGATGGCTGGCCTGATTGCGCGCGGCATTGAACAAGTCAGCGGCGCACGCGCCCGACTCCGCACCGTGCCGAAAGTTTCGACTGTTTGCGAAAGCAGCGAACCCACCATACCCGATCAGGGCGCACCCTATGTTGAACTGCGTGACCTAGAAGAATGTGCAGCATTGGCATTGGGAAGCCCAACACGCTTTGGCAATATGGCAGCACCAGTAAAGTATTTTATCGACAGCACCAGCGGACTATGGATGAAGCATGCTTTAGCGGGCAAGCCTGCTGCCGTATTCACCTCCACCGGCAGCATGCATGGCGGGCAAGAAAGTACCTTGCTCTCCATGATGCTCCCCTTATTACACCACGGCATGATTATCGTCGGCCTACCCTATTCCGAGCCCGATCTCGCTTCAACCCGTAGCGGCGGCACCCCATACGGTGCCAGTCATGTGGCGGGATTAACCAGTGACGCAACCATTACCGAAGAAGAAAAGAAACTCTGTATCGCACTCGGTAAGCGACTAGCAGAAACTGCGCTGAAGTTGGCAGCATGAATAACGCCATTGAAGCCCGCCGCCTATTGCGCAGCCATCGTTACGGCGCACTCGGCACACTATCGCAAAAATTCGACGGCTACCCTTTTGGTTCGATTACGCCGTATTTGGTCGATCATGACGGCAGTCTGCTGATTCTAATTAGCGGACTCGCCGAACACACCAAAAACATCCAGCACGATCCACGCGTCAGCCTCATCACGCACGACCAGCACAATCCACAGATACAAACACAAGGCCGCGTCACTGTGCTGGGCAAAGCAGAAGCCGAAGTCAACCGCACAACTGCCGGACTGCACTACCTGCGCCATTTCCCCGAGTCCGAACACTTGCTATCCATGCAGGACTTTACCTTCTACCGTATTCATCCCGTTGCAGTCCGCTACATCGGCGGATTCGGACGTATCCACTGGGTGGATATGCAGCAATACAGCAACACGGATGCACAAACCTTTGCCTTGCAGGAGGCCGCGCAACTTGCTGATATCAACGCCGAGCATACGGCTGCGATATGCCACCTACTCGAATTAAAGCACGGCACGCAGTCAGCCCAAATATCGGTCATCGGTATCGATTGCGATGGACTTAGCGTCAGCGACGGCGCGCAACTCTGGCGCTTGGATTTCGAGTCTCCCTGCACCGCACAGCGTGAAGTTTCTGCGGCAATCACCGCACTACTGACCGCTTAACCTGCATCTTTCAGTAGGCTAAAAGCAGAGAGCCCGACAATGCGGGCTCTCTATTCAGCTATTCATCAACTTATTTGGCTTTAGCTTTACTCTTCACCTTGCTAACCGGTTTGGTCACTGGAGCAACAGTTTCAACAACCGGCTCTACTTTCACTGTTTCGGCGACCGCTTCAGTTTTTTTTTCAGCCCAGCAACTGCTGTTATTCACTGTACCGTTAGGCATCACGGTATTGCACAAAGTCGCGCCGGTCAGTGTGGCATCTGAAATATTGGCTCCACTCAGGTCAGCATCGGTCAAATCGGCATTCAGCAAAATTGCACCGGTCAAATTAGCACGTTCCAGCTGGGCACCGCGCAACTGCGCCTTGCTTAAATTAGCTTCCGTCAAATTGGCTTGCGACAGATTGGCACGGGTCAAATTGGCGCGCGCCAGATTGGCTTCGGTCAAGTTGGCTTTACCCAAATTGGCCTTGAACAAATTAGCCTGTGCTAGATTGCCCATATAGAACTGCGCACCGGACAAGTTTGCACTACCCAAGTCGGCATCCACCAAAGCGGCATTAGCACACACTGTACGCGGCTGAATTAAGCAGCCGTTGATACTGTTATCGGCCTCTTCCGCTTTACCTTTTTCACCCTTTACCACAGGGCAATTTGCGCCGCTGTTGACGATACCGTTTGGCATCGTGGTGCGGCAGAAGGTAGCTCTAACAAACACAGCCTGCTCGATCTCGGCACCGGTCAGATTGGTGTCAGTCAGATTGGCTTCGGTCAGATTCGCACCCTTGAGCTTGGCACCAGTCAGATTTGCACCGGTCAGATTTGCACCGGTTAAGTCGGCACGGTACAGAGTGATATTGGTCATATCCGCTTCGCTGAAATTACCGCCGTTCAGCTTGCCGTGATAAATGTTGGTGCCTCTAAGATTCGCTTTGGAAAAATCGGACTTGGTCAAATCGCCTTCCATCAGCATCGCTTCATGCATATCTGCGCCAGCCAGTTGCTTGCCTGCCAACTCGGCATGTGGACACTGCGACTTTGGAATAATCCAGCAATCAGCCCATGCATTACTCGCCAACGCACCAAATAGCAGTGCGGTACCCAATACGATTTTCTTCACGACTCTCTCCTGTTGAAATTAGTATGAACGCTCAATGCGCGCCCTCTCAGAGAGCACGCATTGAGAAAAGTTCACACTTGCGGGTGAGCTCGCTCCATTCCAACATGTAACTTATTGAGTGCGTTCAAATAAGCTTTGGCCGATGCGACTACGATATCGGTATCCGCACCCTGCCCATTAACAATGCGCCCGCCCTTGGCCACGCGCACGGTTACCTCGCCTTGTGCATCCGTACCGCTGGTGATGTTGTTAACGGAGTACAGCAACAACTCAGTACCACTCTGCACCACTTGCTCGATCGCTTTGAATGTTGCATCGACTGGCCCGCCGCCTTCTGCTTCTGCTTCATGCTGCACATCAGAAATGCTGAGCACCACTTTCGCCTGAGGCAAGCTACCTGTCTCGCTATGTGCGCGCATCGATACCAACTGATAATGCTCGCTCACATTCGCTACAGGCTCTTCGTTGGCAATCGCCTGCAAGTCCTCGTCAAAAATCTCGTGCTTGCGGTCAGCCAGCTCTTTGAAACGTTGGAAAGCAGCAACAAAAGCCTCTTCGGAATCAAAATTGATATTCAATTCCTGGAAACGCTGGCGCAACGCATTTCGCCCAGACAGCTTGCCCAAAGTCAGCTTGTTCGCATTCCAACCCACATCCTCTGCACGCATAATTTCATAGGTTTCGCGGTGCTTGAGCACACCATCCTGATGAATGCCGGATTCATGCGAAAACGCATTTGCACCAACCACAGCTTTGTTTGGCTGGATAGGATAGCCGGTGATTTGCGACACCAACTTTGAGGTCGGCACGATCTGGGTTGCATCAATACGCATTTCCAAGTTAAATACATCGCGGCGGGTTTTGACCGCCATCACAATCTCTTCCAGAGCCGCATTACCGGCACGCTCACCAAGACCATTGATCGTGCACTCCACCTGGCGCGCACCATTCATCACCGCCGCCAAAGAATTGGCCGATGCCATGCCGAGATCGTTATGGCAATGCGTGGACCAGATCACCTTATCGCTGTTTGGCACCGTTGCAATCAACTGTTTGAAGCGCTCGCCCCACAACAAGGGAATGCTGTAGCCGACCGTATCCGGCACATTCAAAGTCTTCGCGCCGGCCTTGATGACCGCATCGAACACCCGCACCAGAAAATCCATCTCAGAACGCACGGCATCTTCGGCAGAAAACTCCACATCATCGGTATATTCCAGCGCCCATTTCACCGCCTGCACTGCGCGCTCTACCACCTCATCCTCGCTCATGCGCAACTTGTGTTGCATATGAATCGGCGAAGTCGCAATAAATGTATGGATACGCTTATGTTGCGCAGGCTGAATCGCCTCACCGGCGGCACGCACATCACGCTCGTTGGCGCGTGCCAGCGAACAAATCGTGGAATCCTTGACCGTTTCAGCAACAGCACGAATCGCCTCAAAATCACCGGGACTGGCGGCGGCAAAACCCGCCTCGATGACATCCACTCCCAGCTTTTCCAACTGTTTGGCAACGCGAATCTTCTTTTCTTTAGTCATGGCTGCGCCAGGGCTTTGCTCGCCATCGCGCAAGGTAGTATCAAAAATGATCAATTTGTTATTCATCATGAGCTCCAAATCAAATAGGGCATAAACGGAATCAATATGATCCCGCGACTTTTTCTAAAACAGGGGATGTGAGATTAGCGCGCGGGGCGCAGCAGCAGCGCAGCCAGCAGGCTGAACGTGGAATGCAGAATAGCGATGTGAGTAGAGAAATGCATGGGGCGAATATTACCAGTTTCATCGCCCCGTGCAAGTAAGTCAAAAACGCTACACGTTGAACAAGAAATTCATAACGTCGCCATCTTGCACAACGTATTCCTTACCTTCTACGCGCATCTTGCCTTTTTCTTTCGCGCCAGACTCACCACCACAGGCGATGAAGTCAGCATAGGAGATGGTTTGGGCACGGATGAATCCGCGCTCGAAATCGGTGTGGATGACACCCGCCGCTTGCGGTGCGGTATCGCCCTTGTGGATGGTCCATGCGCGCACTTCTTTCACGCCTGCGGTGAAGTAGGTTTGCAGACCAAGCAGGTCGTAACCGACGCGAATGAGTTTGTTTAAACCGGGCTCGTCGAATCCGAGGTCGGCTAAAAATTCCATTTTGTCAGCATCATCCAAATCAGCCAGTTCTGCTTCGATCTTGGCGCAGAGCGCAACGACAGGAGCCCCTTCTTTAGCGGCGTGTTCACGCAGGCGATCCAAATGCGGGTTGTTTTCGAAGCCATCTTCTAACACGTTGCCGACATACATCGCAGGCTTGATGGTGAGCAGACACAGCGGCTTGATAATTTCTTTGTCGTCGTCGCTCAGATTGAAGGTGCGTGCGGGTTTCCCTTCGTTCAGGTGCGGTAATAGTTTTTCCAAAATGGAGACCAACTTGATCGCATCTTTGTCGCCGGACTTAGCTTTTTTACCATCACGCTGGATAGTGCGTTCAACCACGGACAAGTCTGCCAATGCCAACTCAGTGAGGATGACTTCGATGTCGGACAATGGATCAACCTTGCCTGCGACGTGCACAACATTCTCGTCGTCGAAACAGCGTACGACGTTGACGATGGCATCGGTCTCGCGGATGTTGGCGAGGAACTGATTGCCCAAGCCTTCACCCTTGGAAGCGCCCGCAACCAAGCCTGCAATATCAACAAACTCGACGATGGCATATTGCATGCGTTGCGGCTTGACGATTTTGGCTAGCTCGCCCATGCGCGGATCAGGCACTTCAACGATGCCGACGTTTGGCTCGATGGTGCAAAAGGGATAGTTCTCCGCAGCGATGCCCGCTTTGGTCAGCGCATTGAACATGGTGGATTTGCCTACGTTAGGCAGGCCGACAATACCGCATTTGAGACTCATGATCGTTTCCTCTATTAACTTCTTAACCCCTCCCGACCTCCCCTTATCAGGGGGGAGTCTCGGTTCTCCCCTAGCAAGGGGGGAGTTAGAGGGGGTTGGTTTTACGCACTATGCAATTTCAACATCGCCGCTTCTAGCTTTCCTTCAATGATGAGTGGTGCAACATCTTGTGCGCGTCGCTCTGCCTCATCAATTAAAACTTGCTCTTCTTTACGTGGTGCATTGAGTACAAAGTTCACCACCTCTGCTCTATCGCCCGGATGCCCAACACCAATACGCAAGCGCCAAAATTCTTTGGTGCCAAGATGCGCGATGATGTCTTTCAAACCATTATGTCCACCGTGGCCGCCGCCAAGCTTCAGCTTAGCACTGCCCGGCGGCAGATCTAGCTCGTCATGCACCACCAAAACTTCGGCTGGCGCAATTTTGTAAAACTGCGCCAACGCACCAACAGCACGCCCGCTCACATTCATAAAGGTTTGCGGTTTAAGCAGAAACACTTCGTGTCCGTGAAAATTTCCGCGCGCGGATAGGCCGTGAAATTTGGCTTCGTTTCTGAAGTCTAACCGATGCGAACGCGCCAACTCATCCACCCACCAGAACCCGGCGTTATGGCGCGTATTTTCATACTCACGTCCGGGATTGCCCAGACCAACAATTAAACGAATAGCTGGCATATTTAAAATTAAAAACCCGCCATGCCGAAATCAGCAGTGGCGGGTTGCATCGGTTTAAACCCCGACTTACTTCTTGGCTGGTGCGGTTTCTTCGGCAGCGGCTGCGGCTGCTTCGATTGCGCCACGCGGCACTTGTACGGTTGCAACCACGGCTTCAGCAGTATGACCACCGTGAGCGGCGACTTCAACGCCCTTAGGCAACTTCAAATCGGCAACATGAATAGAGTGGCCCAATTCCAGCTTGCCCAGATCAACGTCGATGTGCGCAGGCAAATCTTTCGGCAGGCAGCTTACTTCCAGCTCATGCATCACGTGGCTGATCTTACCGCCGCCGGTCTTCACGCCTGGGGCAACTTCTTCATTCAGGAAGTGCAACGGCACTTTGATGTGGATCTTATGGGTTGCGTCAACGCGCTGAAAGTCGATATGCTGAACTTGTTGACGGAACGGGTGCATGACGAAAGCGCGCAGCATCACGGACTCTTTCTTGCCATCCAGATTCAGGCTCAGCACGGAAGCGTGGAACGCTTCGGAGCGCAGCTTGTAGTACATGTCATTTTGATCCATTTCGATCATAACGGCTTCACCGGAGCCATAAACGATGCCAGGCACGCGGCCAGCATGACGCAGACGGCGGCTCGCACCCGTACCTTGCGCTTTGCGGGTTGTTGCAATAATTTCGATAGTCATTTCACTTCTCCAAAAACAGAATCGTCCGCGACCAGACAACTCTCACTTTGCATCGACCCCCATGGTCGGTGCTCATTCTTACTCGGCAAACAGTGAGCTCACCGATTCTTCGTTATTGATGCGGCGTATCGTTTCCGCCAGCAACTCTGCCGTACTCAATTGACGGATACGACCGCAATCCTTGGCCGCTTGGCTCAGCGGGATGGTGTCGGTCACAACCAATTCGTCTAGCGCAGAATTGCTAATGCGCTCGATTGCCGGACCGGACAACACCGGATGCGTACAGTAGGCCAGCACACGCGAAGCACCGCGCTCTTTCAAAGCATTGGCGGCTTCGCACAGCGTATTGGCGGTATCCACCATGTCATCCATGATGATGCAAGTACGGCCAACCACGTCGCCGATGATATTCATCACCTTAGCCACATTCGGCTTAGGACGACGTTTGTCGATAATCGCCAGATCAGCATCTAATTGTTTAGCCAAAGCACGGGCACGCACTACGCCACCCACGTCCGGCGACACCACGATCAGATTGGGGTAGTCATGCTTCCACACGTCCGACAACAAAATCGGGCTGGCGTAGATGTTATCCACTGGAATATCGAAGAAACCCTGAATTTGATCGGAGTGCAAATCCATCGTCAACAGACGGTCAACGCCCGCGCTCGACAGCATATCTGCAACCACTTTGGCGGTAATCGCCACACGTGCGGAACGCGGACGACGATCTTGGCGCGCGTAGCCAAAGTAAGGCATCGCGGCAGTGATACGACCGGCAGAAGCGCGCTTCAGCGCGTCAACCATGACCATCACTTCCATCAAATTATCGTTGGTCGGTGCGCAGGTAGATTGCAGTACAAAAACATCTTTACCGCGTACGTTTTCCAACAGCTCGACCATCACTTCGCCGTCGGAAAACCGACCAACGCTGGCACGACCAATGGAAATCGAGAGATGCTTGGCTACAGCCTCTGCCAGCTTGGGATTGGCATTGCCGGTGAACACCATTAAGCTGTCGTGAGCCACGTGCAACCTCTCATAAAATAAAAAAAGGGCACGCGCCCGAATATTTGGCTGGGGAGGTAGGGATCGAACCTACGAATGCCGGAATCAAAATCCGGTGCCTTACCACTTGGCGACTCCCCATCAGAACCTACTCAGCGACCCAATCATGCAACGGGTGACTGTCCAAACCTTGTGCCACGATACCGCGCATATCCTGCGGCAATTTTCGCAACACTTCCTCTGCTTCAACTTTGCTCGCAAATGGTGCAAATACACATGCACCAGAGCCTGTCATCATCGCCGCGCCAAACTGCCGCAAACTGTCGATGTGCCGCGCTACTTCCGGGTACAGACTGCACGCAACTGGCTGCAAATCGTTATGCAACGCTGCCCTCGGGTCACAGAGGGCGCGCATTGTGATAGAAACCGTGTCGCGTGTCAATTCTGGATGCGTAAAAATTTTAGCGGTAGGAACTTGCACAGGCGGAAATAGCACAACATACCAAGCCGGAGGTAGTGAATACGCCTGTAAAGCCTCGCCCACCCCTTCAGCAAACGCATTTTCCCCGAATACAAACACTGGAACATCCGCCCCCAATTGCAAGCCCAAGTCCATCAACCGTTGGCGCGACAAACCCAGCGACCACATACGATTAAGTGCCAGCAGCGTCGTTGCGGCATCGGAACTCCCGCCGCCTAAACCGCCGCCCATGGGAATGCGTTTTTCAACCTCAATGTCCACACCGAATTTGCAACCGGTCTCGCGTTGCAACAAACGCGCGGCACGCACACATAAATCCTGCTCGGCATCAACTCCCGCAATCGTATTGACGCGACGTATCTGCCCGTCGTCACGCCGCATAAAGTGCAGGGTATCGTGCAGATCAATAAAGCGAAACAGCGTCTGCAACAAGTGGTAACCGTCCGCCCTGCGACCGATCACATGCAAAAATAAATTGAGTTTGGCTGGTGCTGGGCAGCTAATACGCTGATTCACGACACTGCCTCCCATTCATCGATAATCAAAATCACGCTCAAATCCTCGCGCTTCAATTCCAGCTTGACGGGCAAGCTGGCCGCCGACTCGTCGGCATAACGCAGATAACGAATCTCCCAACCTTCCTGCCGCAACAATAACAAACGCCCCTGTGCATCGCGTTCCTGCGATTCTATTTCCGTCGCCGAAGGTAAGCCCAACACCCAATGATTCAAGCCGCCCAACGGCAGATGCCAACCCAGCACTTGCATCATCAGCGCCTCCACATCTGGCGCTTCATAACGCTTGCCCTGTTGTTGTAGCGTGGCTCGCGTCGCGTCGCGCTCGATCCGCGCAACCGTTTGCCCCAGTGGCGCCAACAAAGACAGGGCATCTTTTTGCGTGCTATGCAGCCAGTGCAGACCAGCCGACTGCTTCTGCTCACGGCGTGTGATGGCAATACGGCCATTAAAACTAAAATCAAGCGATGCGGATTGCGCAGGGCGCACGACGGGCGCGCTAGGGGATGAGGTTGTTGGCAGTACAGCACACCCCGCAAGCAACGCACTCAAAACAAAGGCGATACCGCCTCGTGTCATGCTGCCCACCGTAAGAATCACTGCCCCGCCAATTTTTTGATGGTCGCCTGTAACAAAGCATTATCGGGATTGGCCTTCAAGCTATCCCGCAAGAGTTTATTGGCTTCCTCTTTATCACCCTTTGCCCACAGCACTTCAGCCAAATGTGTAGCAATTTCAGGGTCAGGGTTGCTCGCATATGCTTTGCGCAACATAGCAATGCTGTCATCCAACTTGCCACTACGGAAATATCCCCATCCCACGCTATCCATAATGGCAATATCGTTCGGCGCAAGTTGCAATGCTTTCTCCACCAATTGAACACCCTCTTCAATGCGCACATTGCGCGCCAAAAAGCTGTATCCCAGGGCGTTATACGCATGCGCATGATCCGGCTTCAATTGCATCAGCTTGCGCAGCAATTGCTCTGCCGCCTCGTACTTTTCGAGCTTGTCGGCGGCCATTGCGGTTTCGTAAAGCAGGTCAGTGTGATTTGGCAGCTTGAGCAATCCTTGCTGCAAAACCTGATAGCCCTCTTCAGCGCGCATCGCCTCGCGCAACAGCTGGGCTTCGTACATCACCAGTTGCGCACGCTGCTGATTGTTCGCCGCCTCTGTTTCGTGCAATACGCGCTGTGCTTCGTCCAACTTGTCCGACTTCGCCAATAAATGCGCCACGCGCAGACGCGAGGGGAAATAATGCTCGCCCCCTTGCACTTCGCGGTAACGCGCAATAGCTTCCGCCGAATTTTCCTTCGCCTCGCTCAGTTGCGCGAGGTAATAACGCACAGCATCCTGATTTTGATTGCCTTTGCTCAAGGCTTCCTGCAATTGTGTTTCAGCACCTTTCAGATCATTCATTTGCAATGAGATCAGCGCAATCGCAAAAGCCAGCTCGGCACTTTCCGGATTTTCTTTGGACAAACGTTGGAACTGCTCGCGTGCCGCCTGATATTGTTTTTGCTCCAGCAATGCGCGGGCGTACTGCAAACGAATATCGCGCGCGTCAGCGTGGCGTTCCAGATAGCGCTGCAACAACTCCAACGCTTGCTTGGGCTCGGTTTTAAGCAACAGCTGTGCTTCCAGAGAAACCGCCATATCCCATTCAGGATTCAGTCCGCGCGCCGCCTTAACTTCGCTCAAACCCAGCGCATTATCGTTTGCCAGCACCGCCGTTTGCGCCAATGCCCAACGCGCTTCCGCCACCTGAGAATAGGGCTCGGTCAAATTGCGCATCAACTTAAGCACTGCCGTTTTATCGGGATAGCCCGCAACTAGCTGGAACAACTGCACGAAACGCGCGCCGCCCTGATCTTCACTGCCCTGCAACACCAGCGCCAATTCGGCTTGAGCTTCGTCGAGCTTGCCGCCGCGTAGCAGAATCGTGGCTAGCATGCGCCCCGCCAACGGCGAAGTTGGTTCCAACTCGCGCCACTGACGCAACGCCACTACCGCTTTGTTCATATCACCCGACTCCAAAGCCAGTTGTGCGGCACGCTTAGCAATGCGTGGGTCGCGCGTCTTGCTCGTCAGATCCGCACTACCTTCTGCCGCCAAGGCTTTATGTCCGCGCTGGCTGGCGATATCGGTCAGCAAAATCTCATACAGCAAGGCATCGGTTAGCTCGATATTTGGCAACACCAGCTGCGCCGCAACGGCAGGCGCGGGCGCAACAGGTGCTTGCGATTCAACTTTGGGCGAAGTCTGTGCACAGGCCGACAGCAGCAGACTGACAATAAGGGAATAGCCTAGCGGTTTCATAATGATGCCGTTTTGATGCGGGCGCACATATTAGGTTATATTCGCTCCCGCTCACAACTCTCAACCGCCGCCATCTTGTCTGATCAACTGCCCGAAACCACCCTCTCCGCACACAAGCTGACACGCCGCTTCGGCAAGCGCGTCATCGTCCATGAAGTCTCGCTGGAATTACGGCGCGGCGAAGTGCTCGGCCTACTCGGCCACAACGGTGCGGGCAAAAGCACCACGATGCAGATGTTGACCGGCTGCCTGCTGCCGGAAAGCGGCGAAATCACCATCTGCGGCATCGACCTGTTGCGCCAGCCAACGTTGGCCAAAGCGCGTATCGGTTATTTGCCAGAAATTCCACCGCTGTACCGCGAGCTCAGCGTGGACGATTACCTGACTTTTGCCGCGCGCCTGCGCGGTATGAAACAGTCTGATGTCGCAACTGCGCTGGCGCAAACCAAGCAACGTTGCGGACTGGAAGCGGTCAGCCGAAAAAATATCGGCACCTTATCCAAGGGCTACCAACAGCGCGTCGGCATCGCGCAAGCCATCATTCACGCACCGGATGTGATCGTGCTGGACGAACCCACCGTCGGCCTCGACCCAGCGCAAATACGCGACATCCGCAGCCTGATCCGCGAACTCGGCAACCATAGCAGCGTGATTCTCTCCACCCACTTGATGGGCGAAGTGGAAAGCATCTGCGACCGCGTGCAAATCATGCAAGAAGGCAAACTCATCTACGGCGACACCACGGCGGCGCTGGCGAGTTACGGCGGCGAACCCGGCCACCTTGAAGACAACTTCATCCGCATCACGGAGACACAGCCATGATTAAGCTGCTCGCCCTGCGCGAATTGCGCAGCCTGTTCGTCACCCCTTCGACTTGGTTTTTCCTTGCTGCACTGCAATTCATCCTCGCTTGGTTTTTCCTCGCCATGCTGGAAGCCTTTCTCGATGTGCAGCCACAATTGGCGCAACTTGCCAACCCACCCGGAGTCACCGTCAGCATTGCTGCACCGCTATTCAACACCGCCGCCTTACTGCTGATGATGCTAGTCCCGATGTTCACCATGCGCCTGATTGCCGAAGAGCGACGCAACCAAACATTTTCCCTGCTGCTCTCATCGCCCATTGCCAGCCGCGACATCGTGCTAGGTAAATTTGCCGGACTGCTGATTTTTCTGATCATGCTCACCGCCACCGTCCCGCTCATGCTTTACACCCTTGCGCTGGGTTCGCCGCTCGATCACGGTTTGCTCGCAGCCAATTGGCTCGGCCTGTTGCTACTCACTGGCAGCTACGTCGCGCTCGGCCTCTATATTTCGTCGCTCACCGTGCAGCCCGTCATTGCCGCCATCGGTGCGCTGGCTTTACTCGCCGGGCTATGGCTGGCCGACATGGTAGCGACCGCCCCCAATTCGCCTTGGCATGCCATCTCGCCACTGCATCACTTTCAAAATTTCAACAGCGGCCTGATCAACTCTGCCGATGTCATATTTTTCATTTTATTCAGCACTGTATTTCTGCTGCTGACGATGCGCCGCATCGAAAACAATCGCCGTTACGGATAAGCCATGCTGCGCAAACTACTCACCTCGCCCGCCCTGCGCAATCTGCTGCTCACCGCATTAACGCTGGCCATTGCCATTGGCCTGGGACAACTCGCCACGCGCCATGTGCTGCAACGCGACCTGACCCAAAACGCCCTGAATAGCTTGGAGCCGGTTAGCGTTAACGTACTCAAGCAACTGCAAGGCCCTGTCGAAATTACCGTATACGCCACCGAACAAGACGCCCGCCTAGGCGACATCCGCAAAATCATTCGCGATTTCATTTCGCTCTATCAGCGTTACAAAAGCGACATCCGCATCGTCTTCATCGACCCCACCAAAGAAGAAGCCAAAGCACGCGCAGCCAATATCCAGCTCAACGGCGAAATGGTGGTGAGTTATGCCGGGCGCAGCGAACACCTGACGCAATTGAACGAATCCATCCTCACCGGCACCCTGCTGCGCTTAGCGCATACCCGCGAACAAGTGGTGATGTATCTGGATGGCCATGGCGAACGCAAACTCGACGGCAACGCCAACCACGAGCTCGGCAGCCTGTTTGGCGCAAAACTCAAAGCCAACGGCTTCCGTATCAACAATTTAAATTTAGCTTTGGCACCAGAAGTGCCAAACAATGCCAGCATGCTGGTCATCACCCAACCCCAAGTTGACCTGCTGCCGGGCGAAGTGGACAAACTCCTGCGTCACATTGATCGCGGCGGCAACCTGCTCTGGCTGGTAGATGCCGAACCGCTGCACGGACTAGAACGCCTCGCTGAAAAACTCGACCTGCAATTACCGCCCGGCATCGTTATCGACCCAGCCGCCGCCGAAATGAACGCCCCCGCCACATGGGCGCTAGGTGCGGCCTATCCGCCGCACGCCATCACGCGCAACTTCAACCTCATCACCGCATTCCCCGAAGCGCGCCCTATCTCGTGGAATGAAAATCCCGAATGGCAACATCACGTCCTCGTCGAAGTCGCCGCACGCGGCTGGGTGAGCCGCCATCCGAACAAAGCTCCGCTGCGATTTGACCCTCAACACGACACACAAGGCCCCGCCGTCATCGCCGTTGCCCTGCAACGCAACATCAATGACCGCGAACAACGCATCGTCGTGGTCGGCAATGGCGCCTTCCTCGCCAACAGCTTTGCCGGCAATGGCGGCAACATTGATCTCGGCGTAAACATGGTCAACTGGCTTGCCAGCGAAGACGGCCTTATCACCATCCAACCCCGCGCCGCGAAAGACATCAACCTAGTACTGAGCACCGCCCAACTCACAGCCATCAGCTTCAGCGCGTTACTCGGCTTACCGCTACTGCTCGCGGGAATGGGCGGTTATTTGTGGTGGAAAAGACGGAGATAAAAATCGGCGGGAAAATAGGTTTCCCCGGCAGGATTTTTGAGGTCTTTTATTCGCTTCTCAGCTTTTGCAACACTTGCAACAACACTGGCACAGTTTCGCCTATTGTTTCAATCAGGAAACGACCAGATTCCTTCCCGCGTGCTTGGCGCGGTACAGACGATCATCGGCAACCTTAAACACTTCGTCCTGCATCTCTCCATCGATGCCAAATTCCGCGACACCGATGCTCACGGTCACGCGTAATACACCATCCACAAAAGGGATCGCCATACTTTCCACCCTGCTGCGAATACGCTCGGCCAGCACCGAAGCCGCTCCCTTCGAGGTATCTGGTAGCAGGATCATGAACTCCTCCCCACCGACCCGACCGAATACATCATGTGGCCGCAGCGCATCCCTAACCGACTCCGCTAGGTATCTAAGCACCGCATCGCCCGCTTGATGTCCATATTTATCGTTCACCGATTTAAAATTGTCGATGTCCAGCGCCAACAGTGAAAGCGGCAACCCATTGCGCGCGGCTCGGCTCAATTCGAGTCCGACTGTCGCAAGAAAATGTCGGCGACTGCTGGCCCCGGTCAATGAATCAGTCGAAGCCATCAAGGCCAGCTCGCTATTCGCCACCTGTAACTGGCGCAACGCCTCTTCCGTGTTATTTTTCTCAATGCGCAGCCTAGACATCAGCTCTTCCGCACTAAACACAGTCGAGAACGCACCCGTAGTCAGAAACGCCCGCACCACACCGTAGCTCAAAAAGAAAAAACCCACCGCGAATACCGCATGCGCATACCACCATTGATGATTCCATGGCGTGGCCAGCAGGAAGGAAATAGAAGACTGGGCAAACAGGGCAAGCGAGAGCGCATAAGTCATCATCAACGGCAATGAACGATGGCGCGCCAGCACGATCAGAACCCCGCTGATTGAAACAACCAAGGCACTCATTTCCAGCCAGATGCGCCAATTCAGCAACTTGAGCAAGCTAGTCTCAGCCACCACCGCAACGGCGACATCAATAGCAAGAAAGAATGCCCCCCATAGCCACCAACGCCCATGCCTATCGCGCTCCGACTGCACATCCCGGCGGCGGCCATAACTCAGCAAACCGATGAATAGCAACACCCCCATGACGACACGTGATGTTGGTCCATAAAGCAGGAACAGCGCCATATGCGTGTCCGAAATACTGGTGAATAAACCGTGAGGCGCGTAAATAATGGTGAAGCCGAGAAAACCCAGCGTCAACCAGCGCAGGAAAGGCTCGCCGGAATAACGGTAGCAGCGCCAAGTCACATAAGCTACAAAACCACTCAGCACCGTGGCAGCCAACACCGCCACATTGTGCATCGCATGCTCAACCGAACACATCTGCGGACTCTGATAAGCCTGCAAATACCATATACCCAGCAAGGGGAGCAGCGCCCCACTTATCTTGAGCAAATATTCATACACCCTGATCACAACAAATATGCCGCCGCGACCAACGGAAACCTCTTCGACCGGCATAACACTCCTCCAAGGAACGCACTTAACTCTCATGCGCTCTCTACTGTTTTTTCGGATTCTACAGCCCGAGTGAACAGCATAACGCTTTTATCAGTTCCGCAATGGCTTCCCACTCAACGCCATATTCACCGCCAGCACCGCGCGGCGAGCATCAGTTGCGTGATTTTAATGAAGTCGATGGTGGGTTGAGTGACGTTGTTATGGCGTTATGCAGTTATCAAGCTAACTTAGTACTTCCTCGATTGTTTACGCATACACCAGCAGATCATCTACAAATCAAGCGGAACTTAACTACAAAATTCGAGAACTGAGAATACGGCAAGGTAACAGATTGAGCTTAAAGCACATTTCATATGCTATTTGCATACAGCATACGCGGCGGCGATGTAGGCTTCCTGGACTTATTTGCTCATGGCATGCTCCTCACTTTACGATTTCCGAATCCTCATCCGGTGCATTCTGCAAATAGAATTCATGTAGCTTGGCTTGCAGCAGTGCGTCCACGGCAATTGTCTCACCAGTGGTGAGACTTTTTCATCCCATTGATATGCCTCATAAAACTGCTGCATCCGAAATAAGTTTGGGCGGGTAAAACCTCTCAGCCCCGGCTGAATCTGCGCAAGATGCTCGGCCAATTTCACCACCACCCCATCGCCCCATTCCGCCTGCGCGATCTTGCGACTGATGAACTGCCCCACCTGCCAATACAACTCGATCAACGCCGTATTTACCGCCAGCACCGCACGCTGCCGCGCGGCGTGGATCAGTTGCGTGATCTCGATGAAATCGAGTTGTGGGTTGACTGGTGTTGTCATGGTGTTATGTGGTTATAAATCAGAACGGAATATCGTCGTCAAAATCAAACGGCGTGGCAGGCTTGCTGTACTTTTTCACCGCATCTAGTTTTGTCTGAATATTTCCAATGATGATATTTTTCTTTTCACGGGACGCTGTTCTAAACAAATCAATAAACGCCTTCAACACATCCACGCGAATCGAATAGTGAGTGTCGTAATGATAAGAGCCATTGATAAAGCAATTAAGAACCAGCGAACTATTTGGCACGTACTCTTCGAGCATTATTTTTTTGTAGCACTCTTCAATCTTTACCTGAATTTCTCCAATTTCATCGTAATACTTCGTGCTGGACTCAATTTTTGATACTGCGTTATAAAGACTGCTCGAAAACTCCCTGTATGCATCTAACTCTGCATCATTGAATCCAATATCAAAGAATTTCTCAGAAAGCAGTTCCTTCCTTACATCTGCAAAGTAAGCAATTCGAGCATGTGTGGTAGCAACACACATGCGACCAAGCAAACTCATATGTTTAAAATGCTCTATGTTTCTATCTGAAATAATTTTTTCAAACAGCTTCCCAACAAAATACACCTCTGTCTTGTAATCGTAGATTGATTCCTTGAATTCAGGAGGGGGCTCACACCACCAATTTAGTGTAATGCTTTTCCCAAAATCCTCTGGATTGACAGTTTGTTTCCCAAAACCGAAATCAATGATTTTTACGATTCCTTCATCAGTCACCATAACGTTTTGAGGCCTAATATCTCTATGCAAAATTTGATTCTTCTCAAGATGTGTAAATCCTTCAATGACCTGAACAAAAACCTCGTTAACATCTTCTGGATGCTTGGATAAGTAGCCTTCAATATCAAAACCTCTCACATACTCCATCAATATGTATCCTGTTTGTTGCTCTGGGTATAAGTAGTAATTGAATACTCGAACAACATTCTGGTGATTGAGCAGGTGCAACAACTTTATCTCACGAACAAAATTCTTAAAGAACTCCTCTTTCATGCTTTCATGAATCGGTGAATATTTCTTACACACGAACTGCTCATCAATATCACTATCGAATAGCAAAACAGTTCGCCCACAGGCCCCTTGCCCAAGCTCCTGCTTTAGGACAAAGTCTTTCTTAATTACGAACTTCACTGTTTTCTCAGTCATCTTTCCCGTCTACCCTCATAAACCAATAGCTCGCGATATCAAATCAATTCCGCAACGGCTTCCCACTCTTCAACATATATTCGATCCTTGCCTGCGTCTTCTCCATCGCCAGCAGCTCCATGAAATTCTTGCGCTCCAAATCGAGAGCCATGCCGCCCCCTTCCACGTCACTACTGCACACCATCATATTCACATTGCCGCCTTCACCAGCGGCGGAATAAACCCCTTCTGTTCCAGCGCATAAATCACGCCGCGCAGCAGGTGGTTGTTGGAGAAATCAATGGTGTAGCTGCGCGCGCCTTCGCGTGTTGGGCGAATCATCTGGGCGGCCAGTAATTTCGACAGGAGATAGGTTCTTTGGCGCGCAGTCATTGCGGGTAACACGGCATCCAAATCGGCTGCCTTGAATTCTTTTTTGGCTATCGCCATCGCCAGCACGACTTCTTCCTGCGCGTTTATCAGTTTTCTGGATTTACCGTGCGCCAGCGCAGGTTTGAGAATTTCATCGCGTAGGTAATCGTAGCGGGTGAGCTTATCGACTTTTTGCAGTTCGTCGCGGATGCCGCTCAACACATAGAGACACCATGCTTCCAAGCCCTGCTCCGTCCCATCATCCGCACCAGACAGGTTCGCGTAATAAGCATCGCGGTCGTTGCAGAAGACTGCGGTTGGGTTCAACACTCTGCCACCAGTCTGCACATTAAAGCCGTACTTAATCATCATGGCGTAACTCAGCAGCCGCACCACGCGTCCGTTGCCGTTACCAAACGGGTGTATCCAGCAAAAACGGTGATGCGCCAGTGCCATTTTCAGCAAATCGTACTTGTGCGCGTCGGGGTGGTTGATGAATTCGACCAGTTCCTGCATATAGCCCAGCACAGCAGATACATCTGGCGGCAAGTGTGTGGCTCCGGCGATTTGCACGTTTCCGCCACGATATTTTCCGGGCGTTTTGTCGCCTTCACGCACTAGACCACCGACAGTCATCTGGTGCAATTCGCGTATCAATTGTTCGGTGATGTGACCGCCAACCTGCACCGCTTCTTCCACATAATCCATCGCCTGCTCGATGTTGTGAATTTCTTGGATATTTTCGGTGGGATTGGGCGCGTTTTCGATTTTGCTTTCGATGTAGTCGGCCAGCGTGGTGTGGTTGCCTTCGATACGGGCAGACCCCAGACTTTCCAGCGTATGGAAAATATTTTTGAGTTGGAAAAATACGGCAGGCGGGGTGTCTCCCGAAAGTTGCAGCCGACGTAAATACTCCAACTCCATGACCACATCGGTCAACGGAGACGAGAAGTTCAACTCAAGAATTCTGAGCGGGTAATCTACGAACGAAGGCTTCATTAATTACAATAGTTTAATTTTTTAAGTACAAATATTATATATGTTTTTATTATTAAACAGTGAATTACATATTTATTAATTGAATTACTAATTACAAATTTAGCAACATAAAGTTGCATATCAATTCCGCAACGGCTTCCCACTCTTCAACATATATTCAATCCTTGCCTGCGTCTTCTCAGTCGCCAGTAGCTCCATGAAGTTCTTGCGTTCCAAGTCGAGTAGCCATGTCTCGTCCACCAGGCTACCCGCTTCAACATCTCCGCCGCACATGCTCTCTGCCACGCGACAGCCGATGTTGTAGTCGTGTTCGGAGATGAAGCCACCTTCGAGCATGTTCAACATGGATGCCTTGAAGGTGGCGATGCTGGTGCGGCCTGCAACAGGTATCTGATGTTGATGCAAGGGTGGACGGTAGGCCGTGGCATTGAGCGCTTTGGCCTCTTCTTTGGCGATGTGTAGCAATTCGAACTTGTTGAGGACGATGCGATCCGAGGGACGCAGATAACCCATCTCACGCGCCATCTCTGCGCTCTTGGCGACTTCACCCATGGCGATGTGTTGGAAGTAGCGTTTCAATATCGGGAAGATGTCGCCACCTCTTGCTTCGGCGGCGGCACGTTGAGCCATCTCTTTACAGCCGCCGCCTGCGGGCAACAATCCCACACCCACTTCGACGAGGCCGATATAACTTTCCAGCGTGGCGACGATGCGTGTGCAGTGGATAGAGAACTCGCATCCACCACCTAGCGCTAGGCCATCGACAGCAGCGATGGTGGGGACTTGAGCATATTTGAGACGCATCGAGGTCTGTTGGAATTTGGCCACCACCTCTTCGACCTTAGGCACATTGCCGGTCGCCGCGTTGAACAGATCGCCCATGCCACCACCGCCTGCTGCGGTGTATTTCACACGATTCACCGCGCCTTTGAGTTTGCCGAACAGACCCGACTCTGCCGGCGTCTCTTGCACGCCTTGCATCAATTGCAACAGATTCGCACCGGCGGAGAACGGTGCTTCGGTCTGCCAGATGACGAGTGCGCTGAAGTTTGCTTCGGCTTCGTCCACCGCGCGCAACACACCATCCAGCACTTCGTTGTTGACAGTGTGCATCTTGCTCTTGAAACTGAGGATGCCGATGCCGTCGCCCATGTGCCACATACGTACTTCATCGGTCTCGAACACGGTCTCGCCATAGTGGTGCGTCTCACCTTGCAGCGCATCGGGGAATAGTTGACGGCGATAGACGGGAAGTGTCGAACGGGGTTGATCGTTCTGACTGGTGGGCGAGAATGAACCTTGCTCAGAATGAACACCGATACGCGATGGCGCAGTCACCCAGAACGGCAACGGCGCACTCGCCATCGCTTTGCCTGCGGCGATGTCAGCATTGATCCAGCCCGCCACTTGCTGCCAGCCTGCCGCTTGCCATATCTCGAACGGACCTTTGTCCCAGCCGAAACCCCAACGCACGGCAAAATCGACATCGCGCGCATTGTTGGCGATGTCGCCCAGATGTAGTGCGCAGTAGTGGAACACATCACGGAAGGTAGCCCACAGGAACTGCGCCTGCGGATGCGGATTCAAACGCAACCCTGCGAGCTTCTTAGCCCAGTCACGTTCACGCAGAATATCTTTGACGCCATCGTCCACCTTGGCGTCGGATAGTCGATATTCCTTGGTATGCAGATCCAGCACATGTATCTCTTTGCCGATCTTTTGATAGATACCGCGTTTGGTCTTTTGTCCCAGCGAACCCTGTTCGACCAGATACTGGAACCAGCCCGGCAACTCATAATGCTTGTGCCACGGATCTTCGTTTAGGTTATCGCGCATGGTGTTGACCACGTGTGCGAACACATCGAGACCGACCACGTCGAGCGTGCGGAAGGTGGCGCTCTTGGGGCGACCAAGATAACGACCCGTCAGTGCATCCACCATATCGAAGCCAAGATTGAACGCCGCCGCATGATGCTTGGTGGCGATCATAGAGAACACACCGATGCGATTGGCGATGAAATTAGGCGTGTCTTTTGCGCGCACAACACTTTTGCCTACGGTGGAGACGAGGAAAGTCTCCAACTGATCAAGCAATCCCGCTTCTGTGCCCTTGCACGGAATGAGTTCGATCAAGTGCATATAGCGTGGCGGATTGAAAAAGTGGATGCCGCAGAAACGATGACGCAGATTCTCAGGAAAGGCTTCGGCCAGTTTGTTGATGGAAAGACCGGAGGTGTTGGTCGCGAAGATGGCATTCGCATTCACAAACGGCGCGACCTTGCGATACAGGTCGGATTTCCAATCGATGCGTTCAGCGATAGCTTCAATGATGAGGTCGCAATCGCGCAATTTCTCCAGATGCTGGTCGTAGTTCGCAGCCTGGATGTAGCTAAGTTTGTTGGGACTAGCGATAGGCGCGGGGTCGAGCTTCTTCAGCCCCTCGAGCGCTTTGTTCACATTGCCGTTCGGATCACCCTCTTTTGCCGGCAACTCGAACAACAAGGTCTCGACATTGGCGTTCACCAGATGCGCAGCGATCTGCGCACCCATCACACCAGCACCGAGCACCGCGACCTTGCGAATTCGAATTCCGTTTCCCATGTCGATTCTCCAAATACAAAGGGAAGGCTTGCACCTCCCCTTTCAGAACACGCCTTAGAAACCGTGCGTATATTGAACGCTAAGGATATTAGTTGCGATGGAGCTGTAAGTACCCGCCAGATTACCCGCACCTGCTGCCGCTTTGTTGTCAGCGATGGTCGCATTGGAAATAAACAGGTGGGTATAGGCGAAATCAATAGCCGACTCTTTGCTCGGCTTGTACTGTCCACCCAACGATAACCATGTGCGGTCTTGATCTGGAATGCGCGCCGTACGGAAAGCATCAGAAACGGGCGTTTGGTCATAGGCCAGCCCCATGCGCGCCGTCCATTGATCGTTGTAATGGTGATTTGCACCTACGGCAAAGCGCCATGTATCGCTCCAGTTTTCCGGGACGGTCGTCAGGTTCACACCGCTGGCACGGTCAATCTTGAGTTGTTTGAATACGCTCCAACCAGTCCAAGTCGCATCGGCCATGATGTCCCATTTATCGTTCAACTGATGAAAGGCACTTGCCGAAAAAGTATCTGGCATTTTGATGTTCAAATTTACCGCACCATCAGGAATGGCTGCGGCAAGTAACGCCGGACGGTTACTGAACGACACCGTGCCATTTAGGGTGTAATTAATCGTGGAGCGATAAGCTAAACCCACTCGGGTTTGCGGTGTGGCGTTAAACAACACACCCAAGTTGTAACCCCACGCGGCATCCTTACCTTTAACCGTTGTTACGCCTTCCACACCCGCTCCGCCAATTGCGCCTAGCAAAGGTGCACCACCCGCCGCAAAAGCCGCCGCGCTGTAGTTCGTTGCGCTGGTTAATTCACCGTCAATTTTTTGATAGCTGATACCTGCACCCAAAGTTACCGTGTCGCTCATGCGGTAAGAAATAGACGGGTTGATATTGACCGTTTTGATACTAGATTTCATCGCCTGAAAGCGTCCGATCCAACCTGCGTCATATTCTGTTTGCATCCCAAACGGTGCATTCACGCCAATGCCGAAGCTCAATGCCGGATCAATTTCCATGGCGAAATAGCCGTTGGGGACATAACCCCAACCGCCGGGATCTCCGCCGTTGTTACCTGCCACTTGCAACGCACCACCTGTTGCCGTTGCCGATGGCGTGAACTTCGCACTCGGATTGATCGCATGCAATGCCACCGCAATCTGTTTGCCCTTCAAACGCGACATCCCCGCCGGATTAAAATAAATCGTGCTGGCATCTTCGGCACTCGCCGCGCCGCCCGCAAATGCGTTACCCATGCCGCTGCCGCTTTGTTCGATCAGACCGAAGCCACCCGCAACAGCGCTGCCAGACAAAGCAGTCAGTGCCGCCGCCAAAGAAACCTTCAAAAGCGATTGTGTGAAATTTTTCATCTTTTTTTATCTCCCTTAGTTTTAGTTACTGCCTAGCCAAATCACGCACCACAAAACTGCTGGACAATCATGCCCCTATTCTATTTCTGGCACAACACGCGGCTTGCGATTCTCGTCCACCGCGACATAAGTTAACGTAGCCTCGGTGACTTTCAGGCATGTTGGTTTTTCAGGATTGCGCTGCACATACACTTCGACATTAACCGTGATTGAGGTGCGCCCAACTTTGACGATGTGCGTATAAAAACTGACCAGATCGCCAACAAAAATCGGTTGTTTAAATACGAAAGAGTTGACTGCAACGGTCGCCACCCTCCCCTTGGCGCGATGCACAGCGGGCACACTGCCAGCGATGTCTACTTGCCCCATCAACCAGCCACCGAAGATGTCACCAGTGTAATTAGCATCAGACGGCATAGCCGCGACGCGGATAGTCGGTTCGCGGTTGGGCAGCGTCGTAGTTAATTGATGCGTCATATCAGTGTCCCTCGTAAAGCATTTTGATTTGCGCATCAAAATACTTGGCGATTTCGTTGCGCTTGATTTTTAGTGTCGGAGTCAGCAGACCGTTGTCGATACTCCATGGTTCGCGCATCAGATAAACGCGATTGACCTTGGCATAGCCTGGAAAGCCGCGCAAATTGCGGGCGATTCGGCGCAGCACTTTAGCCTCAACCCGACTATCGTTAAGTGCCTCATCCATCTCAGGGCGAATGCCGACTTCTTGCGCGAAGTGTTGCCAAATTTCAGGATTCACTACGGCAACCGCCACCAGATACGGATGCGCTTCGCCAAAGATCATGATCTGGTCGATCAGCGGGTCGTGCAGAATGGCAATCTCCATATCCGTCGGAGGAATTTTTTCGCCGTTGGACATGACGATAATTTCTTTGATACGGCCAGTGATATAGACATGCCCAGTATCGCTAATGTGCGCCACATCGCCGGTATTAAGCCAGCCATCGGCATCAAAGATAGCTGTTGTGGCTTCCTGATTATTCCAATAACCCATCATCACATTCGGCCCTTTGACCAGCAGCGCATTCTGCTCGCCCAGCTTGATCTGCACATCGCGTATCGGCTGTCCGACGCTGTCGGGGAAATTGCACTCCAGCTTGTTGCCAGTGATGATCGGGCTGGTTTCGGTCAGGCCGTAACCTTGTACAACGGGCAGTCCGAGGCCAACGAACATGCGCGAAATCTCCGGTGCCAGTGCCGCGCCACCGCTAACGGCAGTACGCAATCGGCCACCGAGACGATCCAACACTTTTTGCGCCACTAACTTATTCAATAACGGCCACAGCAGGAACGAAGGCTTCCATTCACCGCGCCCCTGATCGCGCAAAAATCGCGCCCACCCCACTTCGACGGCCAAATTGAAAAGCTTGCGCTTCAACGGTGAACCCTCATCCAACTTGGCACGAATTGCGCCATACACACGCTCGTAAATGCGCGGCACAGAAATCAGAATGGTCGGGCGGATGAATTGCAAATCCTCCGACAATTGCGGAATGGAACGGGCAAAAGCCACCGTCGCACCGACCATCACCGACAAGTAATAACCGCAGGTGCGCTCAAAGGTATGCGACAGCGGGAGGAATGACAGCAGTAAATCATCTCCGCGCATAACAAAAGTATCCAGCGCGGCATGGGCATTACTCAGCATATTGGCGTGGCTTAGCATCACGCCTTTAGGTTTGCCCGTTGTCCCCGAGGTGTAAATAATGCTGGCCAGTGCATTCATCGGGCACGGCAGCGCGGGCTGCAACTCGGCGAACGGCGGCAAAAATGTATCCGCTGCAATCAGACGCGGCTCGTGCTCGGCGCGAATTAGCTCGATGCTGACAAAGCGCACAATGCTGGTGAGTTGATTACGCACCGTGCTTAGTGCTTGCCATTGCTCCTCGTTCTCAAACAGCAGCACTTTCACACCGGCATCGTTAATGATGTAGGCAATGTTGTCGGGTCTATCCACGGTGTACAGCGGTACAACTACCAGCCCAAGCGACATCGCGGCCTGATCGAACATCATCCATTGCGGACAGTTGCGCAGCATGATGGCGACACGATCACCCGGTTGCAACCCAAGCTCGGCCAACGCCGACTGCCAGCGCGCGACGTGCCCACTCATCTCGCCCCAAGTAAAATCGCGCCACCGATTTTGCATGTAGTGGCGATAGGCAATTTTGTCCGGTGTGCGCTTTGTGCGCTCGATGAATAAACCGTGCAAGGTGCCCGCCTGCTGCGGTGCAATTACATCCAATGCAATCTCTCCCATACCTTCCCCCCTACAAAAACAAATCAGTAAACAGTTCGCTGTCGGGATTCACCGCATAGCCGGAAAAGTCAGTCACGCCCTCGGCGCGCAGCACGTCTTCGTCGATAAAAAAATTGCCGGTGCATGTCGCGCTATCTCGCCGCAGGATGGCATAAGCCGCATCCGCAACAATGGCGGGACGGCGCGAAGCACGCAGAATGGCTTCGGGGAAATTAAATTCAATGGCTGCCGTCGCAATCGTGGTACGCGGCCACAGGCTGTTGCAGGCGATACGATTAACAGCAAATTCGCGCGCCATGCCCAGCATGCACATGCTCATGCCGTATTTCGAAAGCGTGTAAGCAAGATGTGGTGCGAACCACTTTTCATCCAAGTTCAATGGCGGCGAGAGCGTCAGAATATGCGGATTGTCCGCCTGCTTGAGGTAAGGAATGCAGGCTTGCGACACCAGAAAAGTCGCTCTGGTATTCACTTCCCACATCAAGTCCAGCCGTCGGGAGGGAGTCTGCGCGGTAGGTGTGAGATAGATCGCGCTGGCGTTATTCACTAACACATCAATGCCGCCAAAATGCGCTGCCGCTTGCGCCACCACTTTCAAAATATCCTGTTCGTTGCGTACATCCAACTGCAACGCCAGCGCCTGCCCACCGGCTTCGACGACTTCTTGTACAACCGTGTGGATCGTGCCGGGTAGCTTCGGATGAGGGGAATCGGTTTTGCCGATAATCACCACATTGGCGCCATCGCGCGCGCACCGCAAAGCAATCTCGCGCCCGATACCCCTGCTCGACCCGGTAATAAAAATTGTTTTTCCAGCCAGATTATTCACATCACCCCCGGATCAAAACTACTCGTACTTCACCGCCAACTCCGCAGACGAAAAATCGTCCACCATAATGACCTTGCGACGCAGCGCGTAATCACGCTCCAACTGCGTCGCCTGCCCAGCCGTAACAATCCCTTTGTCGCGTGCTTCGGCAAGACGCCGAAACTCGTCCGGCATTGTCAGCTTGCCATCTTTGCGTGCTTGTTCGACCACCGCCAGTAAAGGCTCGCATTGCAATGTGCTGGTAAGCGCAGCTTCCAGTGCACCCAAGGCATCTTGCTCGTCGCGCGGCAAATATATCCCGTCCGTCAAACGGTCACGTGCCGCGCCCGGCTGCATCATTAGCGCCGACACTTGATGACCAAGCTGATCAGACGGCGGTGACAGTCGCGCACCCAGCGGAAAGATCAATGCCGACAATACGCCGCGCATCAACAGGAATGGGAAATTGGCGACCACGCCTTGCAGGGCTTGCTGAATTTTGTACAGCGCGTCCTGCATCGCCCAATCCAACAGCGGCAAATCTGCTTCTGGCCGCCCGTCATCCTCGAAACGCTTCAGCGTGGCAGAGCACAAGTACAGCAAACTCAATACATCACCCAAGCGGGCGGAAAGCTTTTCACGCCGCTTCAAAGTGCCCCCCAGCACGCCCATCGAAACATCCGCCGCAAATGCAAACGCGGCTGAAAAACGGGTGAGCTGCTGATAGTAGCGACTAGTCTCGCGTCCGTGCGGAACCGGAATGCCGCGCCCGCCGGTAAGGCTAAACACAAAACTGCGCGCCGCATTGCCCAAGGCAAAACTGATATGCCCGAACAACGCTTCATCGAACTGATGCAGGGCACGTTGATGATCCGGCTCGCGCGTCGCGGCCACTTCTTTCAGCACATAGGGATGAGATCGGATCGCGCCCTGCCCGAAAATCATCAGGGTGCGCGTCAGAATATTTGCGCCCTCGACGGTAATACCAATCGGTGCTTGCTGGTAAAAACGGCCAAGGTAATTATCCGGCCCGAGACAAATACCCTTGCCACCGTGTATATCCATCGCATCATTGACAACGATGCGACCGCGCTCGGTAGCGTGATATTTGATGATGGCGGAAATCACCGACGGCTTCTCGCCCAGATCAATTGCCAATGCGGTCAAACGCCGCGCCGCATCAATCATGTAAGTGTGGCCGCCGATACGCGCCATTGGTTCTTCGATTCCCTCGAATTTACCGATAGGCGTTTTGAACTGTTTGCGCACGCGGGCGTAAGCACCGCAACTGCGCGCGGCCACTTTCATACCGCCGATGCTGCTGGCTGGCAGCGAAATCGAGCGACCCGCCGCAAGACATTCCATCAACATGCGCCAGCCTTGGCCAACACGCGACGTGCCGCCAATGATGTAATCCATCGGAATAAACACATCATCACCCTGCGTCGGGCCGTTAAGAAAAGCCGAGTTGAGCGGGAAGTGGCGGCGACCGAGCTGCACGCCCGGCGTATCAGCCGGAATCAGCGCCAGCGTAATACCACGATTCACATCGCCTCCCAGCAGATGATCGGGATCATGTAGTTTGAAAGCCAGTCCGAGCAACGTCGCCAAAGGGGCCAGCGTGATGTAACGCTTCTCCCAAGTCAGACGAACACCCAGCACATTTTTCTTACCAGCAAACTCGCCGTGACAAACGATGCCGTAGTCGGGAATCGCCCCCGCATCCGAACCCGCAAACGGCCCGGTCAAAGCAAAACACGGCACTTCTTTGCCTTGCGCCAAACGTTGCAGATACTGATCTTTTTGCGCCTCAGTACCGTAATGCAACAACAACTCGGCTGGGCCGAGCGAATTTGGCACCATTACCGTAACCGCAGCTGTACCGCTGCGCGAAGCCACCTTGGCCACCACAGCCGAATGCGCTTGCGCGGAAAACTCCAGCCCGCCGTAGCGCTTGGGGATAATCATGCCGAAAAAGCCTTTTTCGCGGATGAATTGCCAGACGTGCGGCGGTAAATCGGCACGGTTGTGGGTAATGTCCCAATCGTCCAGCATGGCGCACAACTGCTCGACTTCATTGTCGAGAAAAGCCTGCTCGTGCGGCTGTAATCCACACTTTGGTAAAGCCAGTAATTTATTCCAGTCCGGCTCGCCGCTAAACAACTCGCCGTCCCACCACACCGTACCGGCATCAATCGCTTCTTGCTCGGTTGCCGAAATTTGCGGCAGGATGCGACGGAATAATTTCAGGACATTGCCGCTCACCAGCATGCGCCGCACCGGTGCAATACCGAATAGCACGAAAAAAGTCAGTAGGGAAAGATAGATACCGTTCAGCGCCCCATCAGTGATGCGCAGATAACTGGCCAGAAAGAAAACCGATACGGTAATGGCCAGCACCCAACTGATGACCGACGCACGGAAAAATGCCAACACCAGAAATACGACCAGCACGATTGCGATCATCGTTATCGTCATTGCCGCCCCCTCGTTATTATTGTTTGTAGCGGCTGAACTGTAACGCGAGCAGCACCGAATCACAACCCGATCACGGAAAATATCTTGCGGTAAGCCAACTAACTTCCCCCGCAGCCAGCACCACTTTCCAAATTGACTTGTCCGCAACCTTTTGCCACACTGCATGCATGAAGCAATCGATCCGACAATTCATCGCGTTACTTATGCTGCTGTGGCTCCCGCTTTCCACGGGCAGCGCGCTGGCCGCATCGGTGTCCATGCAAATGCAGAGCGGCGAGTGCCATAAGGTAGTCGCATCACACGAAGTAACGCACAACCATGCCGACGCACATGATCACCATCTCGACACCACCACCGTCGCTGCGGAAGTGCCCACGCCCGCCTGCACCGATTGCGGCATCTGCCATCTAGCCTGCGCAGCCTATGTTTCTGTACCTGCGCTTCACACACCCGAAATTCGCATTACCTCCGGCATCGTTTCCAACTCCTTGGAAACATTTGCCTCTGTCACCACGCTCCCTCTGCTGCCGCCTCCTCTCGTTCACGCCTAACGCGGGACGAGTCCGTCTGTTGCTTTCATAGTTTCGGTTTCGTCCCGCTAGGTGCGGTGGTCGTTTGCGACCATCGCTGTGATTTCACCATCACGGGACACAAACATGAAACGACTTTCCCTACTTGTTACCTTGCTATGCACGCTAAACCTCGCACCCTGCTATGCGACCGAAGCCGCATTGGGCAGCAACCTCGGCGGCTTACTCGACTACGCGCGCGAACACAATCCCGAACTAGCCTCCAGCCGCCTTACCGTTGACGCGGCGCAACAACGCGTCATACCAGCCGGAGCCTTGCCCGATCCGGTTTTGCGCACGGAGTTTATGGACATTAACCGCACCACCAACACACGCTATCTGCTGATGCAAACTGTGCCGTGGTTTGGTAAACGTGATGCGCAACATGACGCGGCAGAAGCTCAGGCTGCGCAAGCTGATGGCGAAGCCGCCTCCGTTTGGTCTGGATTGGCAACGCGAATCAAACAAACTTATGCCATGCGTTATTTGACCAGTAGCAGCGCGCAATTGGCCCAGCAAACCCTAGTTTTGCTAGAACAACTGGAGCAGATTGCGCAAACCCGCTACGCGCACGGCTTGGGCGCGCAGCAAGACGTGATCCGTGCGCAACTGGAAATAACCCAATTGCGCGGCGAACTGATTACCCTGCAAAGCGAACAACATCACAACCATGTGCGCCTCAACGCCTTGCTGGCACGCCCAGCTAACGCACCGTTAGCTGAACCCGCACAACTTCCTGCCTTGCCTGCCGCTGCCAAGCTGGATGAAACAGCATTGCTGGAACGTCTGCGCGGCAATAGCCCGCAACTACGCATTGCGGAAGCAAATCTGCACGCATCAAACAAAGACCGCGAGCTGACTTACCTGAATCGCTATCCGAATTTCACATTGGGAATTGCACCCACACAAACGGGCAATACCGTCAGGCAATGGGATCTCATGGTTGAATTCAACATCCCCATGCAACAGTCGGCGCGCCGCGCCCGAGAGCGCGAAGCAGAAGTCACGGTGGCAGCAGCCACGGCACAACAGGAAGCCTTGCGCTATCAACTTGAATCGGCATTAGCAGAATCAGTGGCCGCTTTGGAAGCAGCACGACGTACTGAAGCACTCATCGCCACACGCTTACTCCCACAAGCCGAACTGGGCTATCAGTCTGCACTGGCCGGATATGAAACGGGAAAGGCCGACTTTGCCCTGTTAATCGACGCGCAAAAACAGATATTGAAAGCACGTCAACAACAACTGCAAGCGCAAACCGATGCGCAACTTCGCTTGGCCGATATTGAAAACTTGTTGGGAGAACCATTATGAATAAGACATACAAAATACTGCTGAGTACCGCACTGCTATCCGCAATGGCGGGGAGTGGATACTGGTATGGAAAAACCAGCACCGAGCATCTGGTGCCAAGTGCTGATACAAAAATCGAAAACAAAATCCTCTACTACCGCAACCCGATGGGTCTGCCAGACACCTCGCCCGTGCCTAAGAAAGATGCGATGGGTATGGACTACGTCGCGGTGTATTCAGGCGAAGAACAGGCCACTTCTTCCATCAACATCAGCATCGACAAGGTGCAAAAGCTGGGTGTGAAGAGCGAAGCGACGACCTTGCGTGAATTGAACAGCACCTTGCGTGTGACTGGGCGTGTAGAGATCGACGAGCGCCGCACCTACACCATCGCGCCCAAGTTCGAAGGCTGGGTGGAACGCCTGCATGTCAACACCACAGGCCAACTCGTCACCAAAGGACAAGTGCTGTTCGAAGCCTATAGCCCAGAGCTCGTCTCGGCACAGCGCGAACAGTCGCTCGCAGCCCAAGGTTTGGCAGCCATGAAAGATGCCGATGAAGAAGCCCGACACAGCATGCAACGCCTAGCCGAAGCCGGTGCCACACGCCTGAAAAATTGGGATGTCGGCAATGCCAAGCTAAGCGGCAACCGCATCAGCTACCACGCCAAAGAAACCGGCATCGTACTGGAGAAAAAAGCCGGGCAAGGCATGCGCTTCATGCCGGGCGAGGTGTTGTATCAGATCGCCGACCTCTCCACTGTCTGGGTCATCGCCGATGTACCCGAACAAGAGATCGGGCAACTCCAACTCGGTAGCATGGCAAAAATTGATATTGATGCGTATCCACAGCACAGCTTCGACGGCAAAATCGATTTCATCTACCCCACCTTGAACAGCGCGACGCGCACGCTGCAAGTGCGTATCCATGTCGCGAATCCAAAGGCTATGCTCAAGCCCGCCATGTTCGCCAACGCGCAGTTAGCCGTAGGCAAAGGCAATAAAGTGCTAGCCATCCCCACCTCAGCCGTCATCGACAGCGGCACGCGACAAGTGGTGCTGGTGAGATTGGCGGAAGGACGCTTCGAGCCGCGTAACGTCACCCTAGGCGGTCGCAGTAATGACTATGTCGAAGTGTTGAACGGCATCACGGAAGGTGAGCAGGTCGTCACCGCCGCCAACTTCCTCATCGATTCTGAGAGTAATCTGAAGGCGGCGTTGGGTGGAATGAGCGAAGTACCCCACCCCCTCCCCTCCCAGCCCCCCCTTCTCAGGGGAGGAGCGAGGGAGGAGTCGGGGAGGAGTGCGCCGCTGGATACCCCGCTGCTGCGCAGCACCCCCTCCCCAGTCAGGGGAGGAGCAGCAACGCCTGCGGCACAAAAACCCGTGGGCCATCAAGCCCAAGGCACACTCGAAGCTATCAACGACGACGGCACCGTGAGCATCACCCACGATCCCATCCCCGCGCTCAAGTGGCCCGCCATGACCATGGACTTCGCGCTGACGAATCCGTCGCTGGCGGCCAACATCAAGCTGGGCAGTGCCATCAGCTTCGAGATCGTCGAGCGCGGCGAAGGCGAATGGGTGGTCACTAAATTGAAAGCGACACAAGCGGAGACAAGCCATGCTGAACACAATCATTGAGTGGTCGGCGAAGAACCGTTTCCTGGTTCTGCTCGCCACCCTGTTCATCACGCTGGCGGGCATCTATGCGCTGGTGAAGACGCCGCTGGACGCGCTGCCTGATCTATCCGATGTGCAAGTCATCGTCTATACGGAATACTCGGGACAAGCACCGCAGGTGGTGGAAGACCAAGTCACCTACCCTCTCACCACGGCCATGCTGTCCGTGCCCAAATCAAAAGTGGTGCGCGGCTTCTCCTTCTTCGGTGCGTCGTTCGTGTACGTGATCTTTGAGGACGGCACCGACATCTACTGGGCGCGTTCGCGCGTGCTGGAATATCTGAACAGCATCGCCGGGCGCATGCCTCAAGGCGTCTCGCCGCAACTGGGGCCGGATGCCAGCGGCGTGGGCTGGGTGTACCAATACGCCGTGTTGAGCGATAAACACGACCTCGCCGAACTGCGCACCATGCAGGACTGGTATGTGCGCTACCAACTCACCAAGGCGCACGGCGTGGCCGAGGTCGCATCCATCGGCGGCTTCGTGCAGCAATACCAAGTGACAGTCGACCCGCTGAAGCTGCGTTCCTACGGCATCCCGTTGAGCAAAGTGTCGCAGGTCATCCGCGACAGCAATCGCGATGTCGGCGGGCGTGTGGTGGAGATGGCCGAGACCGAATACATGGTGCGCGGCCACGGCTATCTGCGCGGCAAAGCGGATATCGAAAATCTGGTGGTGAAAGCCGAGCGCGGCACGCCGGTGCTGCTGCGCGACATCGCGCGTGTGGAACTGGGGCCGGACGAACGGCGCGGCCTGACCGAATTGGATGGTGAAGGCGAAGTGGTGTCGGGCATCGCCATGGCGCGCTATGGGCAGAACGCGCTGGAAGTGATAGCGAACATCAAAGCCAAGATCGCCGAGATCGCCCCCGGCCTGCCAGAAGGCGTGACCATCCAGACCGTGTATGACCGCTCCGAGTTGATCCAGCGCGCCATCGCCACGCTGAAGCAGACGCTGCTGGAAGAAGGATTGATCGTGGCGCTGGTGTGCATGGTGTTTTTGATGCATGCGCGCAGTGCGTTGGTCGCCATCGTGATGCTGCCCATCGGCGTGCTGATCGCGTTCATCGCCATGCGTTTTTTGAATCTGAATTCCAACATCATGAGCCTGGGCGGGATCGCCATCGCCATCGGCGCGATGGTGGATGCGGCGATCGTGATGATCGAGAATGCGCATAAACATCTGGAACGCATGGAAGGTGATGAATCTCGTTTCGACGCGATACTGACCGCCTGTAAAGAAGTCGGCCCCTCCCTCTTCTTCTCCTTGCTCATCATCACCGTTTCTTTCCTGCCGGTGTTCACACTGGAGGCGCAGGAAGGCCGCTTGTTCGCACCACTCGCCTTTACCAAGACCTTCGCCATGGCCGGTGCCGCACTGCTCTCGGTCACGCTGGTGCCAGTGCTGATGTTGTTGTTCATCAAAGGAAAGATCAAACCGGAAGCAGCGAACCCACTCAACCGCTGGCTCATCGCAGGCTACCGTCCACTCATAGCCGCCGTACTGCAGCACAAGAAAACCACGCTTGCCGTCGCCGCCACCGCGATGCTGCTGAGCATCTATCCCGCCATGAAGCTGGGGAGCGAATTCATGCCGACGCTCAACGAAGGCACGCTGTTCTACATGCCCACCGCGTTGCCCGGCATGTCGGTGACCAAAGCCGCCGAACTGCTGCAGACGCAGAACAAGATCATCAAGAGTTTCCCCGAGGTCGCGTCGGTGTATGGCAAGGCCGGGCGCGCGCAGACCGCCACCGACCCGGCGCCGCTTGAGATGTTCGAGACGGTGATCAACCTCAAACCGCAAGAGGAATGGCGCGACGGCATGGATACCGACAAGCTGATCGCCGAGATGGACCGCGCGCTGCAATTCCCCGGTGTGGCTAACTCGTGGACCATGCCAATCAAGGCACGCATCGACATGCTCTCCACCGGCATCCGCACGCCCATCGGCATCAAGGTATACGGCAAGAATCTGGACGAGATGGAACGCCTCGCCAAGCAGATCGAGGCCGTGGTCAAGAAGATTCCGGGCACGACCAGCGCCTACGCCGAACGCATCACCGGCGGTTTCTATCTCGACATCGCACCCGACCGGTTGGCGCTGGCGCGCTACGGGCTGACTGTCGGCGAGTTGCAGGACGTCATCGCCACCGCGCTGGGCGGCGAGATGGTCACCACCACGGTGGAAGGTCTGGAACGCTTCGGCGTGAGCGTGCGTTATCCGCGTGAACTGCGCGACACACCGGAACGCATCGCGCGCGAGGTGCTGGTGACCACTATGGACGGCGCGATGATCCCGCTCGGCCATGTCGCCAGGGTGAGCCTCAGCAAAGGCGCGCCGAGTATCCGCACCGAGAACGCCCTGCTCTCCGCCTACATCTACGTGGACATCCGCGAGCGCGACATCGGCTCGTATGTGGACGAGGCGCGCAAGGCCGTGGCGGCTGAAGTGAAGTTCCCGCCCGGCTACTACGCCACCTGGAGCGGGCAATTCGAATACATGGAACGTGCCATCGCCAAAATGAAGATCGTGATCCCCATCACGCTGCTGCTGATCTTCCTGCTGCTGTATCTCAACTTCAAACGCGTCACGGAATCGCTGGTGGTGATGCTGTCAGTACCGTTCGCGCTGGTGGGCGGCGTGTGGCTGCTGTGGCTGCTCGATTACAACTTGAGCGTGGCGGTGGCGGTTGGCTTCATCGCGCTGGCGGGTGTGGCGGCGGAGACCGGCGTAGTGATGCTGATCTATCTGGAGAAGGCATGGCAGGAAGTGCAGGCAAAGTGCGCCGAGGCTGGCCTCCAACCCACTGCCCAGGACTTATATGCATCCATCATGGAAGGCGCAGTAGAACGTGTGCGCCCCAAGATGATGACCGTGGTGGCCATCATGGCTGGCCTGCTGCCCATCCTGTGGAGCAGCGGCACCGGCTCGGAAGTGATGCGCCGCATCGCCGCCCCCATGGTCGGTGGCATGATCTCTTCGGCCGTGCTCACGCTGCTGGTCATTCCGGTGATCTATGCGCTGATCAAGCAACACCAGATTTCTTCAACCATCCATTCCCATAGAAAGGAAACATCATGAGAACGGTCACACTCGCAATCGGCCTGGCCATCGCCGCAAGCAACGCAGTTGTTGCACAAGCAGCTTCGCACGAACACGACATGTCGCAACATCAAATGGCGATGCCCGCCGCCAGCAGCGAAATCACGCACCAAAGCAGCGGTGTGCTAAAAGCGGTAAACGCAAATGAAAACAAGGTACAGATCGCGCATGAGTCCATCGCTGAATTGGGTTGGCCGGCAATGACCATGTGGTTCACGTTGAGCGCCCCCTTGCCCAAGAACCTCAAGGCTGGTGACACGGTGCGCTTTGAAATGTTGCAAGGTGAAAAAAAGCAGTGGGTAATCGTCAAGATCGGGCGCAAGTAGATTTAACGCATCTTCTCCACCGCCTCATCCACTCTATCCACCGCGATAATGGTCATGCCATCTATCTTGTGTTTGGGTGCATTAGCTTTTGGGATGATGGCGTGAGTGAAGCCCAATTTGGCAGCTTCTTTCAAACGTTCCTGCCCGCGCTGTACGGGACGCACTTCGCCAGCCAGCCCCACTTCACCGAATACCACCATTTTTTCCGGCAAGGGCTTGTTACGCAATGACGAAACAATGGCGAGTAGTACGGCAAGATCAGCCCCCGGCTCGGTGATCTTTACGCCACCAACGGCATTAATGAACACATCCTGATCGAAGCAAGCCACGCCTGCATGACGATGCAATACCGCCAGCAACATTGCCAAGCGGTTTTGCTCCAGCCCTAGCGATAAACGGCGCGGCGTAGGCGCATGCGAATCGTCGAGCAGTGCTTGTATCTCAACCAGCAGCGGACGCGTACCTTCCTGCGTCACCATCACACACGAGCCCGCCACCTGCGTGCCGTGTTGCGACAAAAACAGCGCGGACGGGTTGCTCACTTCGCGCAGCCCTTTTTCGGTCATGGCGAATACGCCCAACTCGTTCACCGCTCCGAAGCGATTCTTGAACGCTCGGATGAGACGGAAGCTGGAATGGGTGTCACCTTCGAAATACAGCACGGTATCGACGATGTGCTCCAACACGCGCGGCCCCGCCAAAGCACCTTCTTTGGTGACGTGACCGACGAGAATCATTGTCACGTTATTGCTTTTGGCAATACGGGTCAGTTGTGCGGCGCATTCACGCACTTGCGCCACCGAACCCGGAGCCGAGGTAAGTTGTTCGGAGTAAATCGTTTGAATGGAATCGATCACCACTACATCGGGCTTTTGCTGTGCAATGGTGGTCTGAATTTTTTCGAGCTGAATTTCCGCCAGCAGGTGAACCGAACTGGCATCCAGCACCAGACGTTTCGCGCGTAAGGCGATCTGTTGTGGCGACTCTTCGCCGCTGACATACAACACATTGCGCGTCACCGAAAGGTGCGCAAGTGTCTGCAACAATAGTGTGGATTTGCCGATGCCGGGATCGCCGCCGATGAGCACGACCGCGCCTTGCACCAAACCGCCACCCAGCACACGATCAAATTCGACAATTCCGCTAGGTGTGCGCGGCACTTCTGCCGCCTCGACATCAGACAATCGCTGTACCGAGGCATTGGCGGTTAGTGCGCTAAAGCGATTTTTGCCCGCCGCAACGCTAGTCTCGGCAACGGTTTCAACCAGCGTGTTCCAAGCTTCGCAATGCGGGCATTGTCCCTGCCATTTGGGCGATTGCCCGCCACATTCGGTACAGCTATAGATGGACTTGGCTTTTGCCATCTGCAATCCGATCAGTGACGGGAATCGATAGGAGTGAGAAGTGTTTTAGTGCACGTGACCGCAGTCACCTTCGTGGATGTGTCCGTGCGACAACTCTTCTTCGCTTGCAGCACGCACGCCAGTCACGTTACACACAAAGGTGAGAGTCTTGCCAGCCAACGGATGATTACCGTCCACAGTCACTTCGTCGTCGGTGACTTCAACCACGGTGTAAAGCAGGAAATCATCATCTTCAGCGGACTCAGGGCCGCCCTCAAACTGCATGCCAACAGCCACTTCTTTAGGGAAAGAGCTGCGTGCTTCGACTTCAACCAGATTATGGTCGTACTCGCCAAAAGCGTCATCCGGCTGCATCGTCACCGTGCATTTATCACCTACTGCTTTACCCTGCAACGCTTCTTCCACCAGTGGAAAAATGCCATCGTAACCGCCGTGCAAATAACTGATTGGCTCATCAACCTTTTCCAGCAGTTCACCTTCAGAATCGAACAGTTCGTAACGGATGCTAACCACGGTGTCTTTTGCTATCTTCATTTCATTTCCTTTATTAAATTAAGAATTTCTTGCGCGTGCCCATGTGCATGGACACCATAAATCACGTGACGCAACATGCCTTGTTTATCAATCACAAAAGTGGAACGCTGGATCACATGCTTCTTGTGTCCATCGACCTCTTTCTCGACCATCACACCGTAACGCTTGCAAATGCGCGCATCGGGATCGGAGAGCAGGATGACCGACAGTCCGTACTTATCCCTGAACGTGGCATGACTGATACAGTCATCGCGGCTGATACCGACGACGAGCGTTTCCAGCTTGTCAAACTCATCTGAGATATCGCTGAACTCATTCGCTTCCATGGTGCAACCCGGCGTGTCGTCCTTCGGGTAAAAATACAGGACAACATTCTTTTTGCCGTGTTGGGCGGTCAACACGAAGGTTCCCATGTCCGCATCTGGTAATTCAAAATGCGGCGCTTCTACGCCTGCGTTTAATTGTATTGACTGCATCACATCCTCCTGCGGTCAATTCTAAACATATTTAGCACATCGTCTGAATTATTTTTTCGCGACAGCCGCCACGCTTATTGCAAGGCTATAATCGCACGTATGAAAAATCTATCTACCTTGCTAGGCGGCCTATCCGTCAACGAATTTTTGCGCGACTATTGGCAGAAAAAACCCCTGCTGATACGTAAAGCCATACCTGATTTCACCGGACTATTGGGCGCGGATGAGCTTATCCAACTTGCCTGCACAGAAGATGTGCAAGCGCGCCTCGTCACTCAAGACAAAGGCAAATTTGGCCTGTGTCATACGCCTTTTGAGGCGGATGATTTCAAGCATTTCGGCAAGAAAAAATGGACTGTGCTGGTGCAAGGTGTGAACCATCACCTGCCTGAGGGCGCAGCGCTGCTCAAACACTTCGACTTCATCCCGCATACCCGGCTGGATGACCTAATGGTTAGCTATGCCCCCAAAGGCGGCGGCGTCGGCCCGCATTTCGACTCCTACGATGTGTTCCTGCTGCAAGGTTTGGGACATCGCCGCTGGCAAATTTCCACCCAAGCTGACCACACCTTGATCGAAGGTGCCCCACTGCGCATTCTGCGTGATTTCAAAATCGAGCAGGAATGGGTACTGGAAGCAGGTGACATGCTTTATCTGCCACCGCATTGCGCCCACAACGGCATCGCCGAGGACGATTGCATGACCTATTCCATCGGCTTTCGCACCCCAGCCTACCAAGAACTGGGCGAACAGTTTCTGGTTTACCTGCAAGACCGTATCAATATCGACGGCATGTATGCCGATCCCGACTTGAAGACGCAAAAACACCCATCCAAGATCAGCATCGACATGATCAAACAGGTGGAAAGCGCCGTAGCGAAAATACGCTGGGATCGTGAAGACATTGCCAATTTCCTCGGCTGCTATCTGTCCGAGCCAAAGCCGCACATCTTTTTTGATACACCAGAACGCCCTTTATCTGCCGCCAAATTCGCCCAGCGCGTACAACAACGTGGCCTTGAGCTAGACCTAAAGTCGCAGATGCTGAGCCATAAAGGCTGGATATTTATGAATGGGGAAGCCTATTCCGCAAACGGCGACAGCTTCGAAGCCTTGCGCACATTGGCAGACCAGCGCAGCTTGTCGGCAGAGATGCCTCAGTCCGCCGAAACATTAGATTTGTTGTACCAGTGGTATCTTGACGGTTATCTATCGCCAGCTTGATAACAGGAGGCAATCATGAGTGAAGCTGCCTTGCAACACACCCAATTGGATGGCATCGCCGACTACACCCAAGCACTGGATACGCTATGCGGCTTGGCGCAGCATGAATTGTATATTTTTGAAAAAAATTTCGATGGTATCGGCTTCAACAGTGAAGTCCGTTACCAAGTATTGCGCACCTTTCTACTGTCCAATCCCGCCAATCGTCTTTATTTACTGACACATGACACCCACTATTTAGCCACCTCTTGCGCACGTATGACCATGTTGCTAACCCAGTTTAGCAACAGCATGTTTATCCACCAAACCCCGCTAAACCTACGTCAGATCAGCGATCCGCTTGCTGTCGCTGACGATGTTAATTTTGTGCGCCGGTTTCATTTTGACGACCCGCGCGGTATCCTCGGTCGCAACGACCCAAGTCAGGCCAGATTGCTGAAATCCCGCTTTCTGGAAATGTGGAGCACATCCCATTCCGGCATTTCCGCATCAAAATTAGGGTTATAGATACAAATCCCCCCAAAAATAGCTGTATTTTTTTTTAGAGCACACTATAATGCCGCGCCTCGGTTTCCAAGTACTTGGAAATCTGGTAAAAAATTTATCTCGATTGATTAACTTAACCTCCCAAGGAAATTAAAAATGAAAAGCTCTGCTCTGGTTGTTGCTCTGTTGGCTCTGGCTCTGACTGCTTGTGGCGAAAAGCCAGCTGAAACTGCTGCTGTTGTTGACGCAGCTTCTGCTGTTGCTGTTGCAGCTCCTGCTGTTGTTGAAGCCGCTTCTGCTGTTGTTGACGCTGCATCCGCTGTTGTTGCTGACGCAGCATCCGCTGTTGCTGCTGTTCCTGCTGAAGAAGCAAAGAAGTAATTCATACTTCTTACGCACGTTAAAAAAGCCGACGCAAGTCGGCTTTTTTATTTTCTACTGCCCATTTTCCTTTTTACTTGCTCAGCACAACTCGCGCCAAGCAAAACCCTCTTGCTGAACCGCCACTCCAAGCCACTCCGCTTCGCACCCTAACGCAGCCGACAATGCGGCCAGTGCTAGTTCTTGCGTGTTATTTTTACTACTGAGATGCGCCGCCACCAGATGCTGCAATGCACCAGTGTCCAGACGCGCCAATATTTCAGCTGCTTGCATGTTGCTGAGATGTCCCAAACGTCCGCCAACACGATGCTTGAGCGATGCCGGATACGGCCCATTCATTAATAAATCCACATCGTGATTGCACTCCAACACCAATGCCTGACAGCCGTTCAACATTTGTTCGATATGCGGTGTGCCGCATCCACTGTCGGTTAATACGCCCAGACGGCGGGCACCATCACCAAAAACGAATTGCACTGGCTCTGCGGCATCATGGGGAACGGGATAGGGGTGAACTTCGATATCGCCAAGCGCAAAGCTGCAATGCGAATCAATTTCGTTAATGACCAGCCCTTGGGAAAAAGCATCGGGCTGGGTACGCAGTGTGCCGTGCGTCAGCCAAACGGGAATGGCATATTTTCTCGCCAGCCTCGCAACGCCGCCGATGTGATCACCATGCTCGTGGGTAACCACAATACCGTCCAGTTGCTCCGGTGCAAGGCCGCAACGAGCAAGACGTCCAACAGTGTCTTGCAAGCCAAAACCGCAATCCATCAGCAGCCGCGTATCGCCAACCTCAACCAACAAAGCGTTGCCTTCACTGCCACTACCAAGCGAGGCAAACCTCATACAACGACCGACAACAATTACTGCTCGATATTCTTGTAAATCGCGTCGATCATCTTATTGGTAGTATCGTCGCTGGTGCCATCTTCATCCGTCACAGCGACTTCGCATGCCGCGCCGCCATCCTTGACGACCACACGGAAACGACGAGTCGTATCTTCGCTGTCCTGCCAGAACATCAGCGTATCCATCCAGCCTCGCTCCGATTTACGCGGTGCCAGCAAATAAATGCCGCGCGTGCGATCTTTATCTTCTACCGTCAAACCAGCACGTTCCACAGCCAGACCGGCCTTACGCCAACTGCGGTCGAATGCATCGTTGATAACAATGATACGGCTGCCGTCGAAAACCTCCTGCAATGCAGCTTTACCATCGCCCGCCGGAGCCGCACCGTTTGCAGCCGAAGCATTTGCCAATGGCGTTACCGTCGCTACCGCCTGCTGATCGGCACCAAAGCGCGCCATCAGCTTCTGAAGCATGATCGCCTCCAGCTCAGGATCACTGGCGCGCGGCTGCCACTTCGAAGTATTACCATCGGAAGAGATGACTTCCTCCATCCCTTTGTGCGTGATATGAACTTCAGTCGCATTGTCGGCAGTGCGCGCCAAACGTACGCGGTACTGGTCGCGCTCGCCCGACGAGTAAATGCTATCCAACACCTTACCAACCAACTTACGCAAACCGTCTTCTGGAATGCTGGCGCGGTTTTCGGCCCATTCGGTTTCGAGTACACCGGAAGTTTGATCTTCGACTTTAATCGACAACCCGTTTTCACCTAGGAATGACTTGACCACACTCCACACTGCATCCGGCGAATCCTTCACTACCAACCATTGCTGCCCGCCGTTACGCTCCAGTCGCACACCGACAGCCTGTGGCAGCACGCGCGAACGTCCCGCATCAGCACTGGCGGCCGAGCCGTTGTAACCGGAATAAGTAGCAACAGACTCACCCTCGCTGCCCGGAACCTTGTAACGATCTTCGTTGCTGGGCGAAGTCAGATCAGGCGGCACTTCAAGCGCAGGGGCTTGTACCGAACCGGCGCGATAATCGATGCGCTTGCTCCCCAGACCAACGGCACTGCACCCACTCAAAGCGACGATCACCAAGGTGGAAATTCCGATATGCAAAGATTTCATGAGTGCTCCGTGAACTACAAGTTAAATGATGCCAGCCTGACGCAGCGCGCCTTCGACCGTCGCTTGCGCGCTTTGCGACAACGGTGTCAGTGGCAAACGCAAATTATTTTTCATCTTGCCCATGCGCGCCACCGCCCATTTCACTGGAATCGGATTGGCTTCAACGAACAAATGACGATGCAAACCCAATAAACGGAAATTGATTTCGCGCGCCTTGAACACCTCGCCACGCAACGCCGCAGCGCACATTTCGTGCATCAGCTTAGGCGCGACATTCGCCGTCACCGAAATCGTGCCGTGCGCACCCAGCAGCATCAGTGCCAGCGTACTGGCATCGTCACCGCTATACACGGCAAAATCCTTCGGTGCGCGCAACAGCAAATCACTACCGCGTTCGATATTGCCGGTTGCATCCTTGATACCAATGATGTTCGGTATCTGCGCCAAACGCAGCACCGTATCGTTATGCAAGTCAGCGGCGGTACGTCCCGGCACGTTATACAGGATGTGCGGCATATCCACCGCTTCGGCGATGGCTTTGAAATGCTGATACAAACCTTCCTGCGTCGGCTTGTTGTAATAAGGCACCACACTTAGCGATGCGGCAGCGCCCGCACGCTTGGAGAACGAAGCCAACTCGATAGCTTCTTTGGTGGAATTTGCACCGGTTCCGGCGATAACAGGAATGCGACCAGCAGCATGTTTTACCGCCTCGGCGATAAGCAACTCATGCTCCTCCACATCCACCGTAGGGGATTCGCCCGTCGTCCCCACAACCACGATGGCATCCGTGCCTTCGGCGATATGGAAATCGATAAGCGAACGGAACGCGATCAAGTCTAAACTGCCGTCTTCCTGCATCGGCGTGACGATTGCAACAATGCTGCCTGTAATCATGGTGCTGTGCCAGCAAAAATAAAGGTCGCATTCTAACCCAATCGTCGCACCCTTAACAAAGCCATACGCGACAAGAACGATGCCGCTGTGAAATAATGCAGCCAGAGCCTTCAACCACCATCATGCCTTCAACCACGCTAGCCACCCTGAGTCCGGGCGAAACCGCCACCATCGTCGCCATTCATGCCGACGAAGCGCTGCATTTGCGCCTGCTCGCACTGGGATTTCGCAGTGGCCGCAAAATCGAACTGATTCGTAAAGCCAGTTTTTCTGGGCCACTACAGGTACGCATCGGCACGACTGACATTCTCCTGCGGCGCACCGAAGCGGCAAAAATCAGCATCTGCAAAACCGGCGCATCAATCAGCCGTGAGGCAGCACAGGAGCTCCCCTCGACATGAAGCGGATCGCGTTATTGGGCATGCCCAACACCGGCAAATCCACCTTATTCAACCGCATGACCGGCGGCGCAGCCCGTGTCGGCAACTGGCCTGGCATCACGGTAGAACTTCTCAGCGGCAAGATATTGCTGGGCGGCGACATGGTCGAAATCATCGATCTACCGGGCATCTACGACTTACACGGCTTTTCCGACGATGAACAAGTGGTACGCCACTTCTTGCACGACAACGTGCCTGATCTTGCGCTGGTGATTCTGAACGCCACACAAATCGAGCGTCAGATGAGCCTGATGTTGCAATTGAAGCAACTCAACATGAACGTGGTCGTACTGCTAAACATGGCCGACGAAGCAAAAAAACTCGGCATCACTATCGATCACAAACGCATGTCCGAATTACTGGAAATGCCCATCCTGCAACTCAGCGGCAAATACGGAAACGGCTACCCCGACGCAATACAAGCCATCACCAAAGCATTGCGCTACCCGACGCCAGGCATGGCCGAACAATTACGCAACCAGCTCGAACAAGACGATCACATCGAAGCCGAGATGGCGCGCGTAATGAAACACGCAGTACAGATTCCCGCGCAATTACCGGAAAACCTCACCGACAAACTCGACCGCGTAATGCTGCACCCGTGGCTCGGTCTGCCGATTTTTTTTGGCATCATGTACCTGCTATTCCAAGGCATCTTTTTACTTGGTCAACCACTACAAGGCGGCGTTGCCGAAGCCTTATCTTGGGTGCGTGAAAGTCTGCTCGAACCGGCCTTGTCCGGCCTGCCTGCCATGCTGCACGGACTGCTGCTCGACGGCCTCTACAACGGCGTATCCACCGTGGCCGCATTTGTGCCCATCATCGTCCTGTTTTTTCTATTCATGGCGATGGTGGAAGACAGCGGCTATCTCTCGCGCGCCGCCTTTTTGATGGACGCGTTAATGGCGCGACTCGGACTGGATGGACGCGGCTTCGTCATGTTGCTGATGGGTTTCGGTTGCAACGTACCCGCGCTGATGGGCACGCGCGTGATGCGCTCGCGCGGCATGCGCCTGCTCACCATGCTGGTGATCCCGTTCTCGCTCTGCTCGGCACGGCTGCAAGTATTCGTCTTCATTAGTGCCGCACTATTCGCCCCGCGTCACGCTGCACTGGTGCTATTCAGCCTATATCTATTTAGCTTCATCGCAGCGATATTCACCGCCCTGCTGTTCAAAAACAAACTCCAGAGCCACGAACCTTTCGTACTGGAACTACCGCCCTACCGCTTCCCCACCGCCCGCCAGATAGTCTTGCGCGGCTGGCTTGAAGTAAAACATTTTCTTGTGCGCGCCAGCCAATTCATCATCGCGGGTGTCGTGTTGGTGTGGCTGCTAACCAATCTACCCAGCAGTGCCACACCCGCCAGCAGCGACACTATTGCAGGCATGATAGGTAGCGCGTTGCACCCAATCTTTGCCCCCATCGGCATCAACGAACAACTCACCATCGCCCTGCTTTTCGGCTTTGTCGCCAAAGAAATCGTCATCGGTTCGCTCGCCGTCATCTACGGGCTGTCCGGTGACGCACTCGGCAATGCCATGGCGCAACAACTAGACTGGGTTCAGGCTTACAGCTTCATGTTGTTTACCCTGATCTACACTCCCTGCCTCTCCACCATCGCCACCCTGCGCACCGAAGCAAATAAATCCGGCTTCACCGCCATGTCCATTGTGTGGTCGCTCGCTTTGGCGTGGGTTATCAGCTTCATCTTCTATCAGAGCGCACGCGCACTGGGATACTGAATGGTAAATCTATCGCTCTGAAATCAACCTAGCCGAGCGAAACATAGCCATCCATTTACAGGAATTCGAGATAACCATCCTCGTTACATCGCGTAGCGACTCCATCACCTCAATGACGCAAGGGAAATTCCAGCGTAATATCGAGCTCGGAGTCCAGTGATCATCATGTTACAAAGCAATTCAAAAATTCTCATCAAATTGTTTTTACAGCTATTTTTCCCGCTGGCTTTGCTGTTGAGCGGCGCTGCTGTTTTCTTTGCCAGCAACTCGATCCAGAACGAAATCGCGCAACTGCATCATCAACAGGAATCCAATGCCAAGCTAGGAGCCGGCACGCTTTCAGACAAGATCGAATTCATCGCTAAAGATCTCATGTTTCTGTCCGGTCACAGTGCCCTGCTCAGTGCTATCGAACAACCTACGCCGGAACACCTCGCACACTTGGCCCGAGATTTTGCGAATTTTTCCAATAGCAAAAAAGATTACGACCAGATACGCTGGATCGACGAGAGCGGCATGGAAATGGTTCGCGTCGATTTCCTCAATGGCAAACCCGTATCCGTTCCATCGAGCAAGCTCCAAAACAAAAGCGCCCGCTACTATTTCACCGACACGATCAAACTCAATCCTGGGGAAATATTCGTTTCTCCGCTCGACCTCAACATCGAGCAAGACAAGATCGAAATCCCCTATAAACCCATGATCCGCATCGCCACCCCGGTTACCGATGCGGCAGGCCGGAAGCGCGGGATCGTCATACTCAATTATTACGGATCCAAATTGCTGCAAGCCTATGCCAAAGCAACCGCCGACATCGCGGCAAGTCGCATGCTCGTCAATCGCGAAGGCTTCTGGCTGATGAGCCCAACCCCGTCTGACGAATGGGGATTCATGTTTGATCGCCCAGAACAAACCCTTGCGGTACGCGCCCCTGCGGCATGGAAACGCATACGCGCCAACGATAGCGGTCAAGTCATGCTCGATGACGGAATATGGGTATGGGAAACGGTCTATCCCCTCCTATCCAATCAAAAAACCACCACAGGTACCGGCAAAGCGTTTTCCCCAAGCCACAGCGAACTCGAATACCGTCAGTACTTCTGGAAATCGATTGCACATTACTCTGCGGCTCAATTGGATGCGCTGCGGCAGGTGATCTGGCAGCGGACAGCATGGATACTCGGCTTGCTGCTCGCCTTTAGTGGCGCGGCTTGCTGGATATTAGCCCGCTCATGGCACTTGCTGGCCGAAGCGAATGTCAGCTACAGAGCCGTCGCGGATTACACCCACAACTGGGAAACCTGGATAGACCCAGCAGGAAATTATGTCTACTGCTCCCCATCCTGCCAACGCATCACTGGCCGCAGCGCCGAGGAATTCATCTCAGACCCGGATTTATTGGTCAGAATCACCCACCCGCAAGATCGCCAACAGATGAAGGATCATCTTCATCAGCTAGAACAAGTGGGATACGAGCCTGCGGAACTGGTAGTTCGCATTACGCTGCCCGACGGGCAGACTCGCTGGCTCGAGCATAGTTGCCAAGCAGTATTCGACACAACCGGAAAATACCTTGGACGACGCGCATCCAACCGCGACATCTCCGAACGCATACAGGCCGAAGCACGCATGCGCGAAAGCGAAGAAAGACTGGTGGAAGCGCAGCGTATTTCACATCTCGGCAACTGGGCACTGGATCACATCAGCGGCGAACTTTTCTGGTCGGAGCAAATTTTCAGGCTGTTCGAAATCGACTCCCATGACTTCCGTCCTACTTACGAAGGATTCCTCAATAACGTTCACCCAGAGGATCGCGAATCGGTGAATAGCACCTACACCCATTCATTAAAAACCCAGAAGCCGTATGAAATCATTCATCGTCTGCTCATGCAGGATGGGCGCATCAAGTGGGTATCTGAACGTTGCCAAACCGCTTTTGATGCGCAAGGTGCCCCGATACGCTCCGTTGGCACCGTTCAAGACATCACCGAACAGCAGACAGCCCAGCAACGTATCGAGCACATGGCACACTACGATACGCTGACCGGCCTACCGAACCGAGCCTTATTCTATGATCGCCTGCGTCAGGCACTGGTGCTGGCCAAGCGGCACGAAGTCGGACTGGCTCTGCTGTACATGGATCTGGACGGATTCAAAAAAGTAAACGATACCCAAGGGCATCATGCTGGCGACCTAGTGCTGAAAATTGCCGCAGAGCGCATGTTCGCCTGCGTTCGGGAAAGCGACACCGTATCGCGCCTAGGCGGTGATGAGTTCACCATCATCCTCAATGATGCGCACAATCAGGAAGATGTCGCCGCCATCGCGCAAAAAATCCTCAATGCCATTTCCGCCCCCTTCGACATAGATGGAAACAATGTTCATATCGGCATCAGCATCGGCATCGCGCACTACTCCGAAAATGCGGGCAACGAAGACGAGCTAGTAAGTCAAGCCGACCATGCCATGTACATGGCCAAAATGGCCGGCAAAAACACCTACCATATCGGAGTCTACGATCAACACTCAGCATATTCCGACCATCAAGGCTCAGAGCACTCCTAACCAGCCATAGCCTCCCTCATGCACACACTCGCCTCCCTGCGCGCCGGTGAACTGGCCGGTATTCAACGTCTCGACCTTTGCTGCAACCTCACCGAATTTCCACCGGAGATATTCGCGCTGGCCGACACGCTGGAAATACTCAACCTTTCCGGCAACGCTTTAACCACCCTACCTGACGATTTGCCGCGCCTGCACAAACTGCGCGTCATATTCTGTTCCGACAATCATTTCACCCGCGTGTCGGAGGTACTGGGGCGCTGCCAAAATCTGGAAATGATTGGCTTCAAAGCCAACCGAATCGAAGCCCTACCCGCTAACGCCCTGCCCAAAAAACTGCGCTGGCTTATCCTTACCGACAACCGCCTGAGCACCATTCCCGCCGAGCTCGGCCAGTGCGAGCACCTGCAAAAACTCATGCTGGCAGGCAACCAACTCACGCAACTGCCGGACGAACTGGCTGCATGCAAAAATCTTGAATTACTGCGCATCGCCGCGAACCGTTTCGCGTACTTACCGGCTTGGCTGTTTGAAATGCCGCGTCTGGCTTGGCTGGCCTACTCCGGCAACCCGTGCAGCGATAGCCACGAAGTCGCCGCACTGGCACAACTACCCGTCACCCAGATCGAGTGGCACACGCTCGCTTTACAACACAAGCTGGGCGAAGGCGCATCCGGCATCATCTACCGTGCTCATCACCACACCAACGATGTCGCCGTAGCGGTAAAAATATTCAAAGGTGCGCTCACCAGCGACGGCCTACCGCGCAGCGAAAAAGCCGCCTGCATCGCGGCGGGCGCGCACCCCGGACTCATCCCTGTCATCGGTAAACTTGCCGACCATCCCGAACAAACACCGGGGCTGGTCATGTCACTCATCGAACCCAGCTTCCGCAATCTGGCAGGGCCGCCCAGTTTGGAATCGTGCACGCGCGACATCTACCCCGCTGAAACACGGTTCGACTTTTCCACCGCACTCAACATCGCACGCGGTATCGCCGCCGTAGCCGCACACCTGCACGCGCAAGGCATCACGCACGGCGATTTGTACGCGCACAACATATTGTGGAACGAACAAGGCGACAGCCTCTTGGGCGACTTTGGCGCGGCCTCGTTTTTGCCGAAAAACACACAACAAGCCACCGCATTACAACGCATCGAAGTACGCGCCTATGCCTGCCTGCTGGAAGAATTATTAGATCGCTGCGACGCAACAGCCGAGACCCGCACCGCCGTTGCCGCATTGCGCGTATTACAACAACGCTGCGCCACCCCCGAGATAAATCAACGCCCGCTGTTTGACGAAATCGAATGTACGCTGGCGCAAATCGCCACTGATTGATCTGGATAAGTGGGGTTTGCAGCCAAAGCTAAACCCCTCCCGACCTTCCGCTGCACCCGCAAGGAGTACGCCGGAGGATGCCACGCTGCAACGCAGCGCCCCTTCCGCTGTCAGCGGGCGGAGCCGAGTCAGACACCTCTTACTTGTGCATATCCGGTGTATAGAACTGGCAGTTGTTACCGCCTTTTTGCTTTGCGATATACATCGCAATATCGCTGTGTTTCAGCAACACATCCATATCGTCGCCGTCGTCGGGGAATACGGCGATACCAATACTGGCGCTGATTGTCAGTGTGTTGCCTAAAATTTCGTAAGGCCGAATCACTGACTCCAGCAGCTTTTTCACCAGCACCTCGGTATCTGCAACGCCCGAAATTCCCGCCAGCAAAATAATGAACTCATCGCCGCCGTGACGTGACACCGTATCGACTTCACGGATGCTGTTGCGCAAACGTTGCGCTACTTCAACCAGCAACAAATCACCAACCTTGTGCCCCAGCGTATCGTTGATGGGCTTGAACTTATCCAGATCAATGAACATAACCGCCGTCTTCATCTCGCCACGCCGACAGGCCGCTAGCACCGTTTTGAAACGGTCTTCCAGCAAATAGCGATTAGGCAAACCAGTCAATGCATCATGGTTGGCGAGGTGCGTAATGCGCTGCTCGTCCAACTTGCGCTCGGTGATGTCAATGCGAATTGAAATATAGTGTTCGATCTCGCCCGCGCTATTTTTCACCGGCACGATAGTCGAATCCACCCAGTACAACTCTCCCGTTTTGGAACGGTTGCAACACTCGCCACGCCAAATTTCTCCCTGCGCAATCGTGCGCCACAGATCAACGAAGAAACTCTTCGAGTGATGGCCGGAATTCACGATGCGATGATCCTGCCCGATCAACTCCGCCTCGCTATAACCGCTCACCTCACAAAACTTTTGATTGACCTGCGTGATGCGTCCCTGCGTATCGGCTACCGATACGATAGCGTGCTGATCAATCGCGCGGATGTAAGCGGAAAGCTCGGTAAAAGCACGCTCCACATCCTGCTTGGCCAGCAACAACTCCTTCGCATCTCGCGCCTCTTTTTCAGACAAGCGTAAATCGCGTGCGGCAACTTGCAAACTCAGCTCTTGCTTTGACAGCCTGCGCACAAGCCAAATCGCCAAACCCAAACTGGCAAATAAAATACCAAAAATCAAAATAGCCGTTTTACGCACCTTGATCGCCGCCACTGCCTCCACCTTATCCAGCGGAATCGTGATGGATAGCGCACCAATCAACTGATACTGACGCCACTGCTTACCGACCGGCACATTATCTGCCGCGCGGCGTGCCATGATCTCAGGTCGATTTTCATAACTGTTGTGGCAGCTTACACACGAGGCTAGCGAGGCCGCATCTGGATTGAGATAACGCAACACCCGCACCCCGTTTTGCTGCTCAAAACGCCAGACCGGTTTCCAGTCGATAGGTTGCGTCGGATTCTCCTCATCCTGCTGCTCAACCTGCGGCCATGCCCAGCGCAAAAAATCATCGTTGAGTCCCTGCGATGCCTGTAAATTCCACTTACTCACCGGCTTATACTGAAATAGATTCGACGTATTTTCGGTCGATGCTTGACCGAGCAACTTAAGAAATTGGGCGGGAATCGGCACATAGCCTGGCATATGCGCGGAATCCTCATGCGGACCGAAACCATCGCGCTTGAGCTTTTCTACCACCTCTCTCGCATACACCGAACGCGCTGTCGTCGCCTGCGCCGCCGCAATCTCGGCAAAAGCAACCGCCTGATGTTCGATTGTCTCATTGACCGTATTTTTGATAACGGAATACGCAACGACACTCATACACAAAAACACGCCCAGCAAAAGCATTAGCGTGAGTTTGTACTGTGTATTGTTACGGCTGGCTTCCAACTTTTATTCATCCCTTGCGCCAAAAAGCGTTCACATCATACCTCGAAGCCACCTCAATCAGACCCTCGATAAAAATCATCGCCGAACCCGCTTCGACTTCCTCTAAAATAATCCGCATATCGCCCTCACCCGCCGAACCGCAACCATGAAAAAAATCGCCCTCGCCCTGCTCCTGCTACTTGGCACCGCCGCCTGCACCACCCCACCGGTTGTCCCGCCCCCAGTCACCCCGCCCGTCGAACAACCTGTTGCACCGCCTGTCGTGATACGTCCGCCCGCCAAAATCGCACTCGCATTGGGCGGCGGCGCGGCGCGCGGCTTTGCGCATGTGGGTGTCATCAAAGCACTGGAAGCCCAAGGCATCTCGGCTGACATCATCGTCGGCACCAGCGCGGGCTCAGTGGTTGGCGCGCTCTACGCAAGCGGACTCAACGGCTTTCAAATACAAGAACTCTCCATGGACATGGGCGTAGAACAAGTACTCGACGGCTCAGGCATGTACAAATGCATCGTCGAAAGCACCCTCTCAACCAAACGCGGCTGTATCAAAGGACAAGCCCTGCAAGACTTCGTTAACCAAAACGTCAAAAATCGCCGGATGGAAAAACTCAAAAAGACCTTTGCCGCCGTCGCCACCAACCTAAACACTGGAGAAATGATCGTCTTCCGCTCTGGCAACACCGGCATGGCAGTGCGCGCCTCATCCTCCGTTCCCGTATTTTTTGAGCCCGTGAACATCGGCGGACAAGACTACGTTGACGGCGGCCTCGTCGCCCCCGTTCCCGCCAGCGTGGCTCGCTCACTCGGCGCCGACTTTGTCATCGCCGTCGACATCTCCGACCGCCCACAAGATAGAACAACCAACGGCCTCACCGACATCCTCTGGCAAACCTTCTCCATCTTTGGCCAAACCATCAACCGCCACGAACACACCAACGCCGACATCATCATTCGCCCCATCACCACGGGGCTACCCTCTGCCGATGTCAGTGGCCGCAACAAAGCCGTGCTCGAAGGAGAAAAAGCCGTCGCCGCAATCTTGCCCGAACTAAAAGCCAAACTCGCCAAACTCAACGAAACAAGGCGCGTAGCGGGCATGCCTTAAAAGATAGGCTGCTAAAGCCAGCTCATATGCGAAAGCCATAAGGCAGCGACAATCCCCGCCCTGCCTCTACTGGGCTAAAGATTTAATTGCGAGCACTTTGATTAAGCATATAGCACAGTAACTCTTAATAAGAATGTCGCCATTAAACCTTTCCAATGCGTAAAACCGATCTTCATCCCACCTAAAAACAACCTGTGTGTCGTTTCCTCAGTTTCATCGAATCAGATGCCGATTTATATGCGCGGGCTTTGAAAGCCTTGTCGGCATTCTCCCGTCCGCATTGACACTCCCCACCTCGCAGGCATAAAGTTCGCCCCACTTGCAGATCTACTCAACGCACATCACGCCACATGAATGGCGCGAGGCACACAGCAGAATCCCCAGAACAGTGAGGCTGGCGCAAGAAATAAAAACCCGCAACGACGGGACGCATCGCCAGTATCAGAACTGTTCAAATGAGGGGAATCACTTGAACCACATCACACCGAGCACGCATTGCTCAGCCCGTGACATCTTCGGGGAAATTCGCACGCCCTTTGCAAAGGCTGTCGCACGATGACTACTGAAAAATTGATCGCATCAGTAGCGCAGATCGAATCGAAGATGTTTCTGATTCGGAGCCAGAAAGTGATGCTGGACGAAGACCTTGCCGCACTTTACGAAGTTGAAACCAAAGCGTTGAACCGAGCGGTCAAGCGCAACCTTGATCGATTCCCCGCTGATTTCATGTTTCAACTTACGGCTGAGGAATTCGCAAGTTTGAGGTTCCAATATGGCACCTCAAACGAAAAGTCCGCTGTGCGTGGCGGTCGCCGCTACGCACCCTACGCCTTCACCGAGCAAGGTGTCGCCATGCTCTCCAGCGTCCTCCACAGCGAGCGCGCCATTCAGGTCAACATCGAGATAATGCGAACCTTTGTGCGCCTGCGGCAAATGTTGGGTAGCAATGTCGAACTCGCACGCAAGCTCAACGCGATGGAGAAGAAATACGACGTGCGTTTCAAGGCAGTCTTCGAGGCCATCCATGAATTGATGTCCCCGCCTGAACACAAAAAGAAGCGCCCCATCGGCTTTGCGCCTTGGGAAAAGAAATGACACAGCCAGCCTCCACCCCCCTCTCCGCCAGCGAACCGTGGAACCTCGTCGCCGATGGCTACGCCGAGACCACCATGCTCGTGTTCGAGCAATTCGCTGACGAAGCCATCGCGGCCAGCAAGCTCAAACCGAACTCAAACAAGAAAACAAAGTGGGCCGCGCATCGACATTGCGCTAACCCTCATCCCCAGCCCTTCTCCCGGAAGGCGAAGGGAGCAAAGCCCCTCTCCCACCGGGAGAGGGGTTGGGGTGAGGGAACACCCGCAACCAGCTTGCCTCAGTGTGAGATCGAACAAGCCGGACACCGCAACATCGCCCTGCACTGCGGCGACGCGCAAACCCTGCCCTATGCCGACGCCACCTTCGACGCCGCCTTCTCACTGTTCGGCCTCATGTTCTTCCCCGACAGGCAACGCGGCTTCGCCGAGATCCACCGCACGCTCAAACCGGGCGGCAGCATCGCCATCACCAGTTGGGCGCCCGTGGACCAATCGCCCGCCATGCAGACCATGTTCGGCGCACTGCGCGCCATCAAGCCCGACCTGCCGCAACCGCAACGCTCCATCGCCACACTGGAAAACCCCGAACGCTTCAAACAAGAAATGGAAGAAGCCGGGTTCCGCAACATCGAGATACGCAGCGTCACCAAAGCCTTCCCCGTCGGCAGCACCGCCGAATTTTGGGAGCACATGGTCAAGGGCAGCGCGCCGATACAGATGATGAAGAAGGGATTGGGCGAAGCGTTGTGGCGCGAGAAGGAAAAGCTTGCGCTGGCTTGGCTGGAAGAGACACTGCCTACGCTGAAGGGGCCGCTGACTTCGGATGCTTGGCTGGGGGTGGGGGTAAAATGATGGCTGCAAAAAACCATGGCCTGTCTCTGATTATTTTATCTGTATAATTTGCCGCCATGGAAAATGTACAGCTACACCTCAACTCCCAACCAAAAATAATCGATTTGTATGCGGGCGCAGGCGGACTAAGTTTAGGTGCTTCTCGCGCAGGATTTACAGTCGCTGCCGCTGTTGAATTTGATCGCTTTGCCCTAGAAAGTCACACCAAGAATTTCCCTTTTACAACTCATTTGGATAACGATGTTTCCAAACTGACAGGCAAAGAGTTGCTTATGCGCGCGGGGCTAGTCAAGGGCGAATTAGATGGCTTAATCGGCGGCCCACCATGCCAAGGCTTCAGCACAATGGGGAAGCAAAATCTGGAAGACTCACGCAACGATTTGTTTGGGCACTTCATGCGCCTAGTTAACGAAACAAGGCCTGCATTTTTCCTTGCAGAGAACGTGCCGGGAATCCTCAATGAGAAATATGACGATTTAAGAAAAGCTGCATTTGCACACCTTCCCAAGAACTACATCATGCTCGCGCCGATAACTGTTAAGGCTGATCGCTACGGTGCGCCTACTACGCGAACACGTATTTTCTTTTTTGGGTACGACCCATCCAAGATGAAGGACATGACCATGTCCGACTTTGAACCAAATATTGATGTTGAACCAACAACCGTAAGAGAAGCATTGCATGGCCTACCCAGAGACATTCTTTCAGACTGGAAGAACGACACTAGCAATGGATGGGGGCGCACGAAGATTGCAAAAGCGAGTGCTTTCCTAAGCAGGGTTTCTAACGCCGTACCAATTGGTGTGGGCGACAATACTGCACTAGAGATTTACTTAGAAAAGAATATTGTTTCTGGATGTATCGGAACAATTCATTCACCCGAAGTCGAAAAGCGCTACTCCGAATTGCGCTATGGCGAACAGGATGCCATATCGAAATCTACCAAACTAAATCCCGATGGATTTTGCCCAACACTTAGGGCTGGTACAGGAAGCGACAAGGGGAGCTTTCAAGCCGTACGCCCCATTCATTACTTGCGCCCCAGGGTAATTACTCCTCGCGAAGCAGCCAGACTGCAAGGTTTCCCTGATTGGTTCTTATTGCATAGAACCAAATGGCATAGTTTTAGGCAGATAGGAAATAGCGTTAGTCCAATTGTGGCTGAAGCAATACTGAGTGCTATAGCAAAAAGGATTGTTAATTTTGGGGGGGTAAGCCATGTCCGATGAACAAGCAAAGCAACCAATTAGCGCAGAGCCAACAAAGTCATTTTTCGTCGATATGCTTACCCGTGACATTGCTTTGGAACAGGCCGTACTTGATCTTGTCGACAACTCAGTAGATGGTGCAAAAGCACTAAAAGACAACGGACCATTGCCATTTGATGGGCGCAAAATTCAAATAAAGTTTTCAAAAGAAAAGTTTGAAATCTTCGACAATTGCGGAGGGTTTGACAGCGACGCCGCTAGAACCTATGCATTTAGATTTGGCAGTCCGCATGGAAGGAAAGAGCGTACGCCGCACTCCATTGGGCAGTTTGGCGTGGGAATGAAAAGAGCACTTTTCAAGTTTGGCAATCATTTCGTTGTCCGCTCCGCCACCACAAATGACTCTTGGTCAGTAGATGTGAAAGTGCCCGAATGGGAAGCGCAGGACGGTTGGACTTTTCCTTGGGGTACATATGTTGATGATGACAAAATCGCAAAGGAGAAACCGGGAACCGATATTGTTGTGACCGAATTGAAACCGGAGGTCGCAACGCGGTTTTCGACAAAGCTGTTTGAAAATACAATACTTGCAATGATCAAGTCAAAACATCGGCAGTTTATTGCCGGTGGGTTATCGATTACCGTCAACGATCAGCACATTGATGCCACAAGCCTTTATCTCTTAGTAGCTAATGACGCGAAGTTTCGCCCTGGTGTAGATGAGTTTGATTTAAATGGGGTTAAAGTCCGGATTATTGTTGGTGTTGCCTATAGCTCTCCTCGTGAAGCTGGATGGTATGTCATCTGCAATGGCCGGGTGATTCTGGAGGCTGATCGTAGCAACACAACCGGATGGGGGATGGTCGAGGACGCAAATAGTGCAATTGTCATTCCGAGTTACCACAATCAGTTTTCACGCTTTCGTGGCATTGTCTCATTTGACTCCAACGACTCAGCACTTGTCCCATGGAATACTACAAAGACGGATGTCGATCAGGATAGCTCAATATGGCAAAAAACTTTTGTGCGCATGACGGAAATGATGCGCCCTGTAATTACTTTCTTAAATGAGCTAGATCGCGATATTGACGAACACACAAAAGAGAATAGCCCGCTTCTCAAGTACGTCAGTGAATCCACTTCGGTGAAACCCGAAGACCTCAAGAAAGCCGAATTTATTGCTCCTGCGCGTGGCTCCATCCTACAAACAGTCAAGACCGTTAAAATTCAGTACTCAAAACCTCTCAATCAAGTGAGCTACCTTATGCAGGAACTTAGCTTAAGCAGCGCAAAAAGTGTTGGGGAGAAGACATTTGAACTCACCTACAAGGAAATGGGGGGAGAATGAGCGCCAGCTTCAAGCGTATCGACTACTCATTGCGTCCCGCAAAACATGCTGAACGCAGGATGCTTTGCGAACTTTACCGCAGGGTGACGCCATTTTGTCGTATCGAAAACTATGTGTATGTTGGCTTTGGCTCAATTTGGTTTTCAGATTTTTCTTTGTTTCACCGAGCACTCGGAATCAAAGATATGATTTCCATTGAGCAAGCTGTAACTGCCGAAAATCGAATCGAAGAAAATAAGCCGTTTCGCATACCAGTAATTTTTAGCCACTCAAAAGATGCCCTGCCGAAGCTAGATTGGACGAAACATCATTTGCTTTGGTTAGATTATGACGATACGCTTTCTCTTGAGATGCTTCACGATATGCAGACTGTCGCCAGCAGGGCGAAATCCGGTACCGTCCTTACCATTTCTGTGCAGTGCTCAACAGCACCGCAAGTAGCGGAAGCCAAAGTAGATAACCAACCCGGCTCACCCAATGCATTGGACCGTTTTATAAATCTATTTGGGCGAGAGAGAGTTCCTCATGAAACAGTTGAGGTAGATTTGTATTCATGGAGACTTGGACAGCTCAGTCGCAAGATTTTGTTGCAGGAAATTGAAGCTGGACTAGCTGCCCGTAATTCCGGAAGCCATGAAAATCAAATGAAGTTTAAGCAGATCTGCGAAATTGAATACGAAGACGGTGCAAAAATGACTACGCTTGTCGGTGTATTTTACTCTCCAGAAGAGGAGCATTTGTTAGCGCAGTGCCATTTTGAAACGCTAGATTTTCTCCCAAATGAGGCTACGCCTATTCGAATCAATGTACCTAAACTCACTGTTCGGGAGCTGAAGAAACTAGAGAGCCAGCTTCCGCTGCAAGAGGGGGACAATCTTCAAATTGGTAACATCCCGCTAAGCGATGCAAACCATTTTGTATCACTGTATCGATATCTCCCGAATTTTGCAGTTCTAGAGGGGTAGTAATCCTGAGCTAACGGAATCAGCATCGAAACACCTTCCATTGAAGAAGCCCGGCATCGCCGGGCTTCTTCTTTTCAGTGTACTAAATGCCCCCCCGCCGAGCGCGGTGCACAGATCGCGCCGGTCTTCGCCATAACCAATTATATTGAGCACCAATATCAGGACGTCGAAGTACGCCTGAAAGCCCTGCACCGCAACAGCCATCACCCGCGTCCAATCAAAGGGGCCTGGGTCGAGTTGTTTTCCAGTCCTCAAGCCGCCTTAAGCAAGGTAACCGGGGACTGCCCACGGTTTCGTTCATCAACTAAAGGGGGCTGCCTCCCAATAGCTTTAACGGCATACCCCTTCCCCTCCACCCCGCTTTCCCTTACTATGCAATTTGAAGTTTCAACTTTCAAATTGTAAATATGCTAAACCGATCTGCTTTTTCCACCGCCCTGCGTCTGGCGCAGGGCTTCCCCGTGCTGGCGATCACGGGGCCGCGCCAATCCGGCAAGACGACGTTGGCGCGCACGCTGTTTGCCGATAAGCCCTATGTTTCGCTGGAAGACCCGGAGGAGCGTTCGTTTGCCGACTCCGATCCGCGCGGTTTTCTGGCGCGGTTTCCGCAGGGGGCGATTCTGGATGAGGTGCAGCGTTGCCCGGATTTGTTTTCTTATCTGCAAGGCGTGGTGGATACGCGCAAACGGATGGGCGAGTTCATTCTTACGGGGTCGCAACAGTTCGGTTTGATGTCGAACATCAGCCAGTCGCTGGCAGGACGGGTGGGGTTATTGCAGTTGTTGCCGTTCGCATTGACTGAGTTGAAGGATGGCGGCTTACTGCCCGCAACACTGGATGAAACGATGTTGCGAGGGTGTTATCCGCCGCTGTACGACCGCCCGGTTGCGCCCGGCGACTGGTTCCCCAACTACGTATCGACTTATCTGGAAAGAGATGTGCGGCAGTTGTTGGCGGTTCGCGATCTGTCTCTGTTCCAACGTTTCCTCAAGATGTGTGCCGCTCGCTCGGGGCAGTTGCTCAATCTTTCTGCGCTGGCGGCGGATTGCGGTATTTCTCATGTGACGGCGCGGGAGTGGATGACGGTACTGGAGGCGAGTTATATCGTTTATCTGTTGCGTCCCCATCACCAGAATTTCGGCAAGCGGCTGGTGAAGATGCCCAAGCTGTATTTTCTTGATACCGGTTTGATGGCGTATTTGCTGGGCATACGCGATGCTGATTCGCTGGCCACCCATGCCTCGCGTGGTGCGTTGTTTGAAACGCTGGTGGTGTCAGAGTGGGTGAAGCGCCAGTTCAATGCCGGCCAGGTTGCCGAGCTGTATTTTTGGCGGGACAACGTGGGGCACGAGGTTGATCTGCTGATCCCGCAGGGCAATCAGTTCATGCCGGTGGAAATCAAATCCGGCGCGACCTTCAGCAACGATTGGACGACAGCGTTGCGAAAGTTGTCGGCTTTGTTCGGCGATGCCGCATTACCACCGGGCATTGTTTATGGTGGTGATGGGCAGTATGTGCGCGAAGGCTGCCAGGTGGTTGGTTGGCAGGCGTTGGCGCAATCAGTGGAATCCGCAACGCATTAGCCGAAACTACGGCAGACTTACTGTGGAAGCGACTTCAGCCGAGAAAGCGCTTTCGCAGCTGAAGCTAGAACCAAAGGTACCTGAGTCGAATCATTTTTGAAGTCGGCTGAGATATTTAAAAGAAATATCGCTCCGGTACCTTCCCGCTCCCACATCACCCCTGCCCGTCTCTTAGTAGCAGGTATTGCCTGAACCAAGCCCAACGCTGTCCTCTATAATTCTTCCCGCAAAGCAGTTTCGTACTGCGCCCGTCTGTCCACATTGCCCCAAGAAAGCACTATGCCCATCACGCCTGAAGACCGCGCCTACGCGCAAGATCTGCTGAATTTCATCGACGCCAGCCCCAGCCCGTGGCATGCCGTGCAGTCCATCACGCAACGTTTGCAGGCGCAGGGGTTTGTGCCGCTACAGGAGAAGCTGCGCTGGAAGCTGGAAGCTGGCTGCGGCTATTACGTGGTGCGCGGTGAATCGCTGATCGCTTTTCGAATTGGGCAGCAGCCTTTGGCGGATACCGGCTTGCGCATGATAGGTGCGCACACTGATTCACCCGGCTTGCGCCTCAAGACGAATGCGGCACAGGCCACTGACGGCGTGGTGAGATTGGGGGTTGAGGTATACGGCGGGCCGATACTGGCGACCTTTACCGACCGCGATCTGGGCTTGGCTGGTCGCGTGAATGTGCGCACGGCGCAGGGTTTTGAAACACGTTTGGTCGATTTCGATCAGCCGCTGCTGCGCCTGCCCAACCTCGCCATCCACATGAACCGTGATGTGAACGAGCAAGGCCTCAAGCTGAACAAGCAGACCGAGTTGCCGTTGCTGCTTGGCATGACCGATGGCCAACTTGCCGCCGGTGAGCGATTCCTCAAGCTGCTGGCGGATGCGTTGCAGGTGCAGGCGGCAGACATCCTCACTTACGAGCTTGCCGTGACCGACACCCAGCCGGGTGTGTTCTGGGGAGCGGAGCAGGAATTCATCGCCAGCAGCCAGCTGGACAATCTGGCCTCTTGCCACGCCGCGCTCACTGCCCTGCTCGCCACGGCAACCCCGGCAGCCACCTGCATTGCAGCCTTTTTCGACCATGAGGAAGTGGGCAGCGAAAGCGCTGCGGGCGCGGGCGGCAGTTTTGCCGGTGACGTGATCGCGCGCATCTCGTTGTGCCTGGGGCTGGATGAGGAACAGCAGCATTGCGCGGCGGCCCACAGCTTCTTCATCAGCGCGGACATGGCGCACGCTTACCAGCCCAATTTCCCCAATGCCTACGAACCCAATCACCGCGTGCTGGTGAATGCCGGCCCGGTGATCAAGACCAATGCCAACCAGCGCTACAGCACCAACGCGGATACCGCCGCGCGTTTCATCACGCTGTGCGAAAGTGCCGGCGTGCCCTGCCAGAACTACACCCACCGTACCGATCTCGGCTGCGGCAGCACCATCGGCCCCATCGTCGCGGCCAGCCTAGGCATCGCCAGCGTGGATGTCGGCTCACCGATGTGGGCCATGCACAGCCTGCGTGAGAGCGCGGGCGTGCAGGATGTGAGCTACATGATCAAGGTGATGCAGGCGGCGTTCGGCAGCTGAATAAATGAAGAAACCAAACCAAACCTGAACACTACAAACCGCTTACACCATGAACCACACACACCCCAACCAGAATTCTCTCGGCCAAGTTATCGGTGATGCCGTTCCCAACTGGCAAGCGGCAGCGCGCCCGTCACACAAGGTGATGACTGGCTGCTATTGCCGACTGGAGCCACTTGATGCGGCGCGCCATGCTGCGGATCTGTATGCAGGCAATGCACTGGATGCCGAGGGACGGAACTGGTCTTACCTGCCCTATGGGCCGTTCGATTCTCTTGATGCGTATCGCAGTTGGGTAGAGCGATTCAGCAACACCACAGACCCGTTGTTCTTCGCCATCGTCAGCAATGCCACTGGCAAGGCTGTGGGCGTTGCTAGCTTTTTGCGCATCGATCCGGCCAGCGGTTCTATCGAGGTCGGCCACCTGAATTTTTCGCCGTTGATGCAGCGCACACCAATCGCCACCGAGAGCATGTATCTCATGATGAAGGAGGCTTTTGCGCTGGGCTATCGCCGTTACGAATGGAAATGCAATGCGCTGAACATGCCCTCGCGCGTTGCGGCACTACGTCTTGGCTTGTCGTTTGAAGGCGTGTTTCGCCAAGCCACGGTCATCAAAGGACGCAACCGCGACACCGCCTGGTTTGCCGCCATCGATAAAGAATGGCCCGCGCTTGATCAGGCGTTTCAGACTTGGCTGTCGCCGGATAACTTCGATGCTGAAGGCAAGCAGCGTGTGGCGCTGTCAGCGCTGACTAAACCGATTCTGGTGAATGTGGGCTAGCGGTGAGTGATCAAGGGGCTGCATCGTAATAGTTCCACCTGCTCTCAAAAGTAAAATCATTAGAGATCACCCTACTCGTATCAACGCAATCAACGGGTCGAATTGATTTTTGAAAACCACTTACGTAATGCAAATCACGATGCATCTGAAAACAAAAAGAGCCTGCCCCCTTTCGATTTTTTACCCGCCACTTAACCACTACCCCACCCCATGGCCACCCTAATCCCCTCCCTCGGTTCTGCCCGCTCCGATGCACGCGGCGAGTTGCGTCTCGCTGAACGCCTGAAAGATTGCCTCGAAGACAACGCTTGGGTGTGGCACAACATTCCGGTCGGGCCTTTCGGCAGGCGTCCTGATTTTGTGGTGTTGCATCCGAATCAGGGCATTGTGGTGCAGGAGGTGAAAGACTGGCGACTGGATACTATCGTCAATGCAAACAGCAAGCAGGTTGAGCTGCTAACTGATCGCGGCAATGTGGCGGCTGACAATCACCACCAGTCTACGGCAATGCAATGCCTTGACTTTTGTATCCAAGCGAATACGCTCTCGCCATGAACATCGTCCAGAAATCTGACGAATTCGATACTTAGTTGGCCGGTTTGAAAGACCGGATTGGAAAAGCCCAAATCGCTTTGCGTCTTGATCGTGCGGCACGGGGGAATTTCGGAGACTGCGAATCCGTCGGCGCGGGGGTCTCTGAAATGCGGATTCACTTTGGGCCGGGTTACAGGGTGTATTTCACTCGGCGAGGAAATGTCGTTTACCTACTGCTGGTGGGCGGCGATAAATCGACACAGAAACGCGACATCAAACGCGCCATCGAGATGGCAAACACATTACCCGAGGACAAAATATCATGACCAATTTCACCACATTTGACGTGGCTGATTATCTCGACAACGAGGAAACGATTGCAGCCTATTTAACCGCCGCGCTTGAAGAACCCGATCCTGATGCTTTTCTGATGGCGGTAAAGGCGGTGGCGCGTGCACGAGGCATGACGCAGCTGGCAAAAGATTCCGGCTTGGGGCGCGAAAGTTTGTACAAAGCGCTTTCTCCCGGGGCTAAACCGCGTTACGAAACGGTAATGAAAGTGGTTCGGGCACTAGGCGTGAATTTGCATGCGGAAATTCGACATAGCTGAGCTACACAAAAACTCAGAAGTTTGAATCGAATAATCTGGGATAGCCCCAATACTGTTCACTTAACCGTTCGTGGTGAGCTTGTCGAACCACCAGCTACGCAACCAGAGCCCTTCGACAATGCCCCCGCAGCGGTGAAATACTCCCCAACAAAAAGCCCAGCATCGCCGGGCTTTTTTCTGTAACGCAACACACTCGCGCGTCTCAATGCCTTGGTGCTGTTGCTTTTATTCCGCAAGCACTGCTTTGTTTCTGCCTTGCTCTTTTGCTCGGTAGAGTGCGGCGTCGGCGGCTTTTAACAGAACGTCTGCTTTGTCGGTTTCTTTGGGGATCATGACTGCAACTCCGATGCTTGCGGATAAGCAGCCGAAGTCTGATTTCTCATGGGGTAAGCCCCGCGCATGGAGTGCTTCGCAAATCTTGCGTGCCATGGTGAGGGCGCTGTCTGCATCTGTGGCGGGGGCGATGAAGGCGAATTCTTCGCCGCCATAGCGCGCGACTAGATCGCTGGTGCGGCACACGCTAGCGGCAAGCACATCCGCAACGTGACGTAGGCAGTCATCACCCGCTTGATGGCCGTAGTGGTCGTTAAATTTTTTGAACCAGTCCACATCGATGAGTGCGAGCGCCAGCGGTTGCCCTGATCGCGCGGCGCGATTCCATTCGCTTTCTAGCACTTGGTCGAAGCGGCGTCGGTTGGCGATGCCGGTCAGGCCATCTGTCGTGCTCAGCGCTTCAAGCTTGCGGTTGAGTATCTCTAATTCGCCGGTGCGTTCTGCTACGCGGTCTTCAAGGATGCGTTCGTGCGATTGCAGGTGTTCGACCAGATGTTGCTGTGCCTTTAGTGCTTCTTCTTGTGCTTTGGCTTTTTCTCGGCGCATCACGTTAAAGCGGTCGGCCAGTGCAAAAGCCAGTAAGAGCATTTCGATAGCAGAGCCCAGTTGCACGCCGTAAGCTGTAAAACCGTTGGTAGGCAAGTACCCCAGCCCTCGCAGAACCATAGCGGCAGCACCCGCAAGTAAGATGGCGAAGGCGATGGTGAAGAGGATGGCGCTACGCTGGCGCTTGAATGAGCAGTACAGCCCCACGCTAAAGATCAGCAGTATCGTTGCGACGATGAGGCTGACGGCTGGGCGGATGAAGGTCTCGATGGATAGAACGAGGCTGAAGGGAATGATCAGGAAGAGATAGGTCAACGCCTTGAGTAGCTTGTCTAGCTTGGGAATGAGCTTGACGGTATCGAGCATGCGCCGCATGAAGGCTATGCCAGCCGCAACTGAGAGCGACAGCAGAATGCCAGTGGAGATGATGGCCCAATGGGTCGCCCCAGGCCACAGGAATTCTTTTGCTAGGCCGTATTCCGAAGAGAAAGCGAGCGCGGTGCAGAAGGCGAAGTTGACATAGAACAGGTAGATGGCATCCCGCAGGGCAATGAACAGCAGCAGGTTGAATAAGATCATGGCGGTAGCCATGCCGAAATACCATGACTGCGCAATGTAGTCGTTCCGCTCATGCGTATGAAAAGCTTGCGGCTCCCACAGGTTGGCTGGAACGATGATGGGTGTGGTGGATTGAAGCCGCAGATACACGACCTGCCCAGATCGCGCCGGCAGTGTCACTGGAAAAACATAAGCTCTATTTTTGTAGGCGCGCGTGGCGAAAGGCAAAGCATTGCCGGTGTCCACCGTGCGGTAGCCACCCTGCGCATCGGCATAGTGGAATTGGATGCTGGTGAGGATGGGATAGGCGACCTCAAGCATCCGCTCAAGGGGTTGATCACTGGTGTTACTCAAGGTTAGTCGCAGCCAGTAAGCCGAGCCGGTGAGCCCATAATTCAAAGCGGATGCTGGGGCTTGATCGGTATTGAAACGCGCGGCCACTTCGGGCTTTTGCACGTCGGCCAGCGTGAGTGTCTGGGTGGTGTCTTCTAGTACAGAAAAATATTCGCTCAGCACAACCGGCATCTGTTCCATGCGGCTCGCGTCCAAATTTTTGTCCGCCGCAAAAGCGCTGGATATTTGCACCTGTAGCAACATGCACAGGAGCAGTAATAGCGAATGCCAGTTTCGAGTGTTCCTATGCATAGCGGGCTGTTTCGAAAACGAAATGAGTTTGATTGTAGCTGCATGGTGGCAGCGTTGCAGCCCCGTCGTGAGTCCTTATTGATCCGGTACGATTTATCCGTGAATGTACAGCCTTGATTGCCCCCTCCCCTTCAAGGGGAGGGCTAGGGTGGGGATGGGTGAAATACAGGCCGTTGCCCCATCCCCCACCTAACCTCCCCCTTGAAGGGGGAGGAACTTGGTCACGTCACCTATCACGGATAATTGATGCCGAATCAATAGCGAGCCAACCACACCAAACTCGGATTAAGCCAGATTACCGATTATGAAATTCAGCTCTCTGTAGGAGCTCGATTTATCGGGCGATTTTGTGGCCTGTATCGCGCAATGAATTGCGCTCCTACATGAGGTTTGGTTCTCGTGGTCGCACCAGCGGGAGATATTGGCTCAAGTTCTGACCCGAAAGGGGCGTAGCTACGCGGCATTGGTTTTAGTAAAGTCGGCCTTCGCTATCAACCTCGGTTTATTTCCATGAACACAGAAGAATTAAGCAAGGAACAGCAAATTTTGCGTGTGATGCGCAAGACGCTGGGCAATGTTGTGAGAGATGTTACGCCGCTGGGCGGACGACCTAATCCGTTGACGGGTGACACGATTCAGGACATCAAGGACTGTTTTGCGTTGATCTCGGAACGGGAGAAGGAGTTGGCCGAGCAGCTTGGCTTTAATCAATCGCAACCCTATTACCAAGACGGCGAATTGCCAAGTGCGCAAGTGATCAACTTTGTGAAGCCTGCGAAAGAGTAGCGAGAGCAAATCATCATTCGACTGTCATACCGGCGTAGGCCAGCATGACGAAATATAGATGGCAGAACACCTATGAGCAAAAACTTTGTCGAAAAAAGAGACGATGCAAAAGAGCAGGAATCAGCCGAACTGAAGAAGCAATTGCTTGATAAGTTGCAGGCGCTCAAAGAGCTGGCCAATGCATCACCGCTAGATCGTGTGCGCGCGCAATTGGACGTGGCCGAGATTTTGGTAGCGCTGGAACGCAAACCGGAAGCTTGGTCGCTGGCACGCGAGGCATTCGATGCAGCGTTGCAACTCGATGCATGGAAAGATGCGGTGGAAGCTTGCGATGTGTTGTATCAGTGCGAGCAGCAAGATTCTGTCGCAGCACTGGGCATGGGCGTGTGGTTGGCGGTGAGTTTTCCAGTTGATCCCGAGCTGACACTGGCGATGCTGATGCATATCGTGGAAGAAACACCAGACAACTCCGACGGTGCGGCACTCGCCGCTGTTGTTGCGCGTTATGTGATTGATCTGCGCGCCGATGATGAGGCGCACGCGAGCTTGAGCTTTCTCGCCAACACCCTGATTGGCCGCGTAGCTGAACGCCACAGCAAAGTGCGCGACCAAGCCGCACTCGACCAGTGGATGAATAAATTGGAACTGCGCGACCCGCAAATTTTCTTGCCGCGTTTGAGCAAAGTGGTGAATATCATCGTCAGCGACAAGTGGTGGTTTAACCGCGACGAGCTACGCGCGAAGTTTGATTGAAATAGCAGGTTCGAGTAATTAGGACGATACCGTTTTATTCACCAAGTCTGTCATTGCGAGTGCAGCGCGGTAATCCAGTGGGGTTGTTTGTCATTGCGAGCGTAGCGTGGCAATCCAGTAGATCAAAGAGCATTTGATCCCTTAGATACTCAGCACATGCGCTACGCGCAGTAATCCCATGTCGAATCGGGTGCGTTTTTCCCATGCATCGCTGAGGGGACATAGGTGCAATTTTTGTCCTGAGATGCCGACCATTTTTCCCGACTCGCCTGCGATCAGGGCTTCGACGGCGTACACGCCCATCTGGCTGGCGAGTACTCGGTCGAAAGCAGAGGGGGAGCCGCCGCGTTGCAAATGGCCAATCACGGTGATGCGATTGTCTTTGTATTCGGAACGTTCGCTCACCATTTTCGCCAGTGCCGTTGCGCCGCCGTATTCGCAACCTTCGGCGACGATGATGATGGAGGAACTCTTGCCGCTCTGTTGTCCGCCGCGCAGTCGTTCGATCAGTTTCTCGACTGTCATCTCTACTTCCGGCAGCAGGATGTCTTCCGCTCCACCCGCGATGCCGCTGATCATGGCGACGTAACCGCTGCGTCGCCCCATTACTTCGATGAAGAAGATGCGGTCGTGTGAGGCGGCTGTGTCGCGGATGCGGTCGATGGCTTCCATTGCGGTGTTGATGGCGGTGTCGAAACCAATGGTGTAGTCGGTGCCGCCGATGTCGTTATCAATGGTGCCGGGTAGTCCGATGCAGCGAATTCCGAATTCTTGATGCAGTTTTTCTGCGCCCTGATAGGAGCCATCACCGCCAATTACCACGAGGCCTTCGATACCCCATTTCGCTAGATTTTCCGCCGCTTGTTTACGCCCGTCCGGTTCCAGAAATTGGTGGCAGCGCGCCGTGTGGAGGATGGTGCCGCCACGGCTGATGATGCCGCTAACATCACGCGGACCGAGAGAGCGTGTCGTGCCTTCTATCATGCCTTTGTAGCCACGCTCGATGCCTGTCACTTGGATGCCATGAAAGGTGGCTGCACGCACGACAGCGCGTATCGCTGCATTCATGCCGGGAGCGTCGCCGCCGCTGGTTAACAAGCCGATGTGTTTCATATCACTTTCATTATGTGTGGGTGCGGGATGAGGATTCTAAAGGATAGGCAGCCGCACTACCGTCTTTCCTTTGTTAAATGCAATATGCATCGGCTGCCATGCGCGGCATGAGCTCGCTAAGCTTGGGTTAAAATCCGCCCCTCTTTCCCGTCATCTTTTTCAAAACCGCGTTGATTCAAGCCTCTCTTCCCCCGCTACGCATCACTCAACTCCGCCAACGCCTGCAAGCGTTAGGCTGCAAACCCTGCCACGAAGATCGTCTGCTGCGCGGCTGGAGCCAGCTGCGCTCATATGATGTCAAGGGTAGCCCTGCTGAGACATTTTTTCCGGCTGCATTGCGCGATGAGCTGCCCACCATCGAGTCGGCGTTGGCTGGGCTGGCACGTTTGCATGGTGAGTATCCGGTCGATGCAGAAGTCGCACGCTTGTTGGTGCAACTGCACGACGAGCAGATGGTGGAGAGTGTGTTGTTGCCGCGCGGCGGGTTGTGTGTCTCAACTCAAGTGGGATGTGCGGTGGGCTGTGTGTTTTGCATGAGCGGGCGCGACGGTCTGATCCGCCAACTAGGCAGTGCAGAAATCGTGGCGCAGGTGGTGCTGGCACGCAAACGCCGTGCGGTGAGTAAGGTAGTGTTCATGGGCATGGGTGAGCCTGCGCACAATCTGGATAACGTGTTGGAAGCGATTGATGTGCTGGGTACGTTGGGCGGCATCGGGCATAAGAATCTGGTGCTTTCGACGGTGGGAGATGTAAGGGTTTTTGAGGGGTTGATGGCGCGAGTTCAAACATCAGATGCAAACCCCCTCCAACTCCCCCTTGTCAGGGGGAGAGCCAAAACAGCACCGCCCCTGAAAAGGGGAGGCTGGGAGGGGTTGGATTTTGCCGTTAAACCCGCCCTCGCCCTTTCCTTGCACAGCACCGACGCGACATTACGTGCGAAGTTGTTGCCCCACGCACCAGACATTTCGGTAGAAGAATTAGTAGAACGCGCCGAGGTGTATGCGCGTGCCACAGGTTACCCAACGCAGTATCAATGGACGTTGATCGAGGGTGTGAACGACAGCGATGCCGAGGTGGCGCGCATCGCGCAATTGCTCAAAGGAAAATACGCGCTGATGAATTTCATCCCGTTCAACGCGGTGGATGGCTTGCCCTATCGCCGCCCTTCTACCGAGCGCACGGCTGCGATGATGCACACACTCAATCAGCAAGGCATCTATTCCCGCGTGCGTGATTCCGCAGGGCAAGAGGTGGAGGGTGCGTGCGGACAGTTGCGAGCACGAGCGGAAAAATCACGATGAGTCACAGTACGATGCCTTCTACAGATAATTTGAATTTAAGCACCACAATGGAAAACACCCTCCCCAACAAGTCAGACATCGCGCTGATGCCTCCCTTCGTCGGCCTTACGTTGGAGCGCATCCACGTGCCCGCCAGCGAAGCAGAGTTTGCAGCTGCTACTGCTGCCATCAAAGCGGCTGGCATCGCGGGTTTTGATACGGAATCGAAGCCAACCTTTTCTGTTGGCGAGGTGAGCAACGGGCCGCATGTGGTGCAGTTCGCTCTGCATGACCAGGCGTATTTGTTTCAATCACACCGTGCGGAAGGTTTGCTGTTTTTGATCGAGTTATTGCAGGCTAAAGATGTGCTCAAAGTGGGCTTTGGCCTCAGGTCGGATAGCGGCCATATTTTCCGAAAGCTGGGTATCAAATTCAGCGGCGTGCTTGATCTGAATACGGTGTTCAGCATGCAAGGACATCGCAAGGAAATCGGCGTTCGCTCCGCAGTCGGCCTGATTTTCAATCAGCGCTTTGCCAAGTCGGGCAAGATCAGCACCTCGAATTGGTCACAACCCACGCTCACCCCGCAGCAATTGCTCTACGCCGCGAACGATGCTTACGCGGCATTGAAAGTGTTCGAAGCACTCAAGCTACCGCGCAACAAGTTGCCGCTCATGGGGGTGAGTGAGTCAAAACAATCTACGGACAAGGCTGATCTATCAGAGTAGGATGAAATCGCAGTTCCGCTCTTAATCAATATAAGGAGTCAGATCATGCCTAAGACACATAACACTCACAAAGATAGTAAGAAGAAGCCGTTGATGACCGCTAAGGAGAAGCGGATGGCGAAACATGAGAAGAAGCATCATCACGATGCTCAGCCGTTCATCACCCCTTCCACCACACACTAAGCTTTTGTATCTGTGAATAAAAAGCCCGGCTCTGCTGGGCTTTTTTATCGGCTTTCCGTTCGTCCCCTTTGGTGAAACCGACAGACGGAGGGCTTCCCCTCTTGCTATCTTAAACGGCAGGAAGATAATGCGCCCCAGCAGCAAACCAAGAGCAAACCTATTGAAAGATAGGGACGCAAAGTTTCCGGTCTAAGGAGTGAGGTTAGCTCTACGACAGCGGGATTGCCGGCAGCCACTCAGCCTTCGAGCGGTTTCCGTTAGTATCTTAGCTTCGTCCAACCGAAATCCGCGTCTCTCTCCGATAGTGAAAGTAGATATTTAGGAGGGGAGTATGCAAATCAATTTCAAGAGCAACGATGTTTTGTTGTTAGTTATCGTTTCGCTGATGGCGTTCGGCGCCAATCTACCAGCGGACGTAGTCGGCAATGTGGTCGACCGCAATCTGTTGTTGATCGCGCTGGTAGTGACGGTGTTCATCTCACTGTTCCGCTATCTCAAGTTCATGTTGTTCCTCACGGTGTCGGTGCTGGCCATCGGTGCGAATCTGCCAGCGCAGTTGGCGACTCAACTCCACCTCAGTCAGACGGCATTCATCATTGCTTCTGGTGTGCTGGTAGCAGTCGCATTGCTGTATAAGCTTTACGACAAGCTAAAAAAAGATCGTGAGAAATCGGTTGAGTATGGCCACGAAACACCCGCAGAGGCAGATGCTTTCGTCAGCCAATTACGTGACACCATCGAATCTAGGAGTCTCATACTTTCCGCCATCATGAATGGTGACTTTGCCGCACTGCACCAATTGCTGATCTCGGATGTGGAAGTGAACTTCAGTCAGGATGGATGCATCCCCATCTTCGCCGCCGTTGAAAAAGGTAATGCCGATGTCGTTTTGCTGTTATTGCTGCATGGAGCAAAGCTCAAGATAAAAAACCAATTCGACATGACACCCACCGATCTTGCTCTGAAGTTGCGTTTAGCGCGTGTCGCGAAGATCCTGCACTACGCCGAAACGCAAAACATGGCTATCCAGAGCCGCGCTATCTACTCCTCACAGATGACACGAAATATGGCCGTGATGTTCGCTGATATTTGCGGCAGTACTGCCTTGTACGAGCAATTGGGGGACAAGGCCGCGCTAAATATGATCACGCGCACCTTGAACCTTGTGAAACAGGAGATCGCCAAACACAAGGGAACACTGGTCAAAACCATCGGTGATGAGGTGATGTGTACCTTCCCTAATGCGGCACTGGCAGCCGCTGCGGCGCGTGCGATGCACTTTGCCATCGATACAAGAAAACCTGGCGGTGAGCAAACCATCGCTTTGCGCATCGGCATCCATTTTGGTGAAGTCATCCTCAAGGCCAACGATGTGTTCGGCGACACGGTGAATGTCGCAGCCCGCATCGCATCCATCACAAGGGCGCGCCAGACCATGACATCACAAGAGTTCGTCGACGTGCTGCCTGACGAATTCGAAGACAAGATCGTTCCTGTCACCCGCGCATCGTTCCGTGGCAAACAAGATGCGATGGCGGTGTTCCAACTACTCTGGGAAGCAGGCGATACCGTATCTGACAGGCTGGGCGATGAAACGGGACGCAGAAAACAAGAGTGCGCAGAACAAAGTGGCTTGAGCGATGCTGCTTTAAGCAGCTAAGGAGTGTCACTCATCAAAAAATAAAGCCCGGCATCACCGGGCTTTATTTCATGCGACTTACTGCGTACTGCACATCACTTCACATCTTTGGAATCGACCACTCGTATCACTTCACCTTCAAACACGCCGTCGTTGCTAGCTTGTGCCGCGCGCTGCGCTTCTGGTGTGGCGACGCTACGCATCATGCGCATCACCCTTCTCACTTCGCGCGTCTTCCACCACATATAGGCAAAAGCGAGGATGCCGACGATAAGCAGGACGACGAGCACCACCGCCGAGAACATCAGCACCAAAGCGAACATCGCCACGGTGATGACCAAAGCCACCAGCTTGCGCAACAAGCTAGGCGGCTGGGCTTGCGAGTTCAACACGAATCTTTGTTGCATCGATATCAACCTTTCTCAAATCGCATGACACCCGCTTTGCAATCCACCTTGATGGTGTCTTTCGCAGCGAACTGTCCTTCGAGGATGTGCTTGGCGAGTGGATTCTCCAACTGCGCTTGTATCGCACGTTTCAGCGGACGCGCACCATACACCGGATCGAAGCCTGCGTTGGCAATCTCTGCAAGTGCGGCTTCGCTCACATCCAACTTCATCTCCATCGCGGCGAGGCGTTTCTCCAGATACTGCAACTGGATACGCGCGATGCTCTTGATGTTCTTTTCGTCCAGCGCGTGGAACACCACCACCTCGTCGATACGATTGATGAACTCGGGACGGAAGTAGGTCTTCACCTCGCCCATCACGGCCAGCTTCACCACTTGGTAATCGTCGCCTTGCATCTGCTGGATCATCTGCGAACCCAAGTTGGACGTCATCACGATGACGGTGTTCTTGAAGTCCACGGTGCGGCCTTGGCCGTCGGTCATACGACCATCATCCAGCGCTTGCAGCAACACGTTGAACACGTCGGGGTGCGCCTTCTCTACTTCGTCCAGCAGGATGACGCTGTACGGTTTGCGCCGCACGGCCTCGGTCAAGCCACCACCTTCTTCATAGCCCACATAGCCAGGAGGTGCACCGATCAACCGTGCGACCGAGTGTTTCTCCATGTACTCGCTCATGTCGATGCGGATGAGATGGTCTTCCGAATCGAACATGAAGCCAGCCAACGCTTTGCACAGCTCGGTCTTGCCCACACCCGTGGGGCCGAGGAACAGGAAGGAGCCATAAGGACGATTCGGATCGGACAAGCCGGAACGTGAACGGCGGATGGCATCCGACACGAGACGCACGGCCTCATCCTGCCCCACTACGCGCTCGTGCAACTTCTCTTCCATCTTGAGCAACTTGTCGCGCTCGCCCGTCATCATCTTGCTCACGGGAATACCCGTCGCGCGGCTCACCACTTCAGCGATCTCTTCCGCACCGACTTGGGTACGCAACAGTTTGTTCTTCGATGTACCACCTTCCGCTTCGCGTTGGGCGGCTTCTTTCATCTTGGCTTCCAACTGCGGCAGCTTGCCGTATTGCAGCTCGGCGACTTTCTCCAGCTTGCCTTCGCGTTGCAGACGCACGATCTCGGCACGCATGGCCTCGATCTCTTCCTTCACGGTGGCCGCACCTTGGGCTGCGCCCTTCTCTGCTTTCCACACTTCTTCGAGGTCGGCGTATTCGCGTTCGAGTTTTTTGATCTCGACTTCGATCAATGCGAAACGTTTCTTGGAAGCTTCGTCTTTCTCTTTCTTAACGGCTTCGCGCTCGATCTTCAGCTGGATGAGACGACGTTCGAGTTTATCCATCACCTCGGGCTTGGAGTCGATCTCCATCTTCATGCGCGATGCAGCCTCATCGATGAGGTCGATGGCTTTATCGGGCAGGAAGCGATCTGTGATGTAGCGATGTGACAACTCCGCCGCCGCGACGATGGCGGGATCGGTGATCTCGACACCGTGGTGCACTTCGTATTTCTCTTTCAAACCACGCAGGATGGCGATGGTAGATTCCACGCTCGGTTCATCTACCAGCACCTTTTGGAAGCGACGTTCCAGCGCGGCATCTTTCTCGATGTATTTTCGATATTCGTCCAGCGTGGTCGCACCCACGCAGTGCAACTCGCCGCGTGCAAGCGCAGGCTTGAGCATGTTGCCCGCGTCCATCGCACCATCCGCCTTACCTGCACCCACCATGGTGTGCAGTTCGTCGATGAAGACGATGTTGTTACCTTCGTCTTGGGCCAGTTCTTTCAACACGGCTTTGAGACGCTCTTCGAATTCACCGCGATACTTCGCACCTGCCACGAGGGCGGCCATGTCCAGTGACAACACTTTCTTGCCTCTGAGTGAGTCGGGCACTTCGCCATTGATGATCCGTTGAGCTAAACCTTCAACGATCGCGGTCTTACCCACGCCGGGTTCGCCGATGAGCACGGGGTTGTTCTTGGTGCGGCGTTGCAGCACTTGGATGGCGCGACGAATCTCGTCGTCACGACCGATGACGGGATCGAGCTTACCCAGACGGGCACGCTCGGTCAGATCGACACAGTATTTCTTGAGCGACTCGCGCTGACCTTCCGCCTCTTGCGAACCGACCGACTCGCCACCTCGTACGGCAGCGATGGCAGTCTCCAGCGGCGCACGCGATACGCCATGCGTCTTCAGCAAACGGCCTGTCTCGCCCTTGTCGTTAGTGAGCGCCAGCAAGAACATCTCGGAGGCAATGAACTGGTCACCGCGCTTCTGTGCTTCTTTGTCGGTAAGGTTGAGCAGATTGCTCAGGTCTCGTCCGACTTGCACTTCGCCGCTATGGCCTTCTACTTTGGGCAAACGTGAGACGGCATCCGTCAGCGCGGTCTTCAGCGCATTGGTGTTGCCGCCCGCACGGGCCAGCAGCGAGCCTGCCCCGCTGTCGGCATCGTTAAGCAGCGCCAGCAGCAGGTGCTGTGGCTCGATGAATTGATTGTCCGCACCGACAGCCAGCCCTTGGGCATCGGAAAGTGCTTGTTGCAGTTTGGTGGTGAATTTGTCGAAACGCATGATTGACTCCTTCTGTAATCAAATTAGTAATTAGTCCGTTCGTCCCGAGTGCCGCGCATCGCGCGGTGTATCGAGGGCGCACCGCCGCGTACCGCGTCGGATGGTTCGATACGGCTTGCAGCCTACTCACCACGAACGGATTTTAGGTGTGCAGTAGATGGGGTAGGTCAGTTCGATTTCAAGCCCATCCTTCATCCCTTATACTACCGACATCCACTTAGGGAATGTTCGATGCCACACACCAGCCTTGCACACCAGATCCGTTCCGACGTCATCAATGCGCTTGCCGAGGACATCGGCACGGGCGACCTCACCGCTCAACTGATCGCCGAGCACACTCAAGCGCACGCCACGATCATCACCCGCGAAGACATGGTGCTGTGCGGCACGCTGTGGTTGGAGGAGTGTTTCATGCAACTCGACCCCGACTGCAAGGTCGAGTGGAAATATAAAGAAGGCGATGCCGTCGAAGCCAAGCAGACACTTTGCGAGATACATGGCGATGCGCGTGCGCTGTTATCGGCAGAACGCCCTGCACTGAACTTCTTACAGACGCTCTCGGCAGTCGCCACGCAGACACGCCGCTATGTGAACGAGGTGAGCGGCACGCAAGCCAAGGTGCTGGATACGCGCAAGACCCTGCCTGGCATGCGCATCGCGCAAAAACATGCGGTGAAAGTGGGCGGAGGGCATAACCAACGTATCGGATTGTTCGATGGCGTGCTCATCAAAGAGAATCACATCGCAGCAGCAGGCGGCATCGGCAAGGTGATGGAACACGCCTTCCAGATCACTCCGCCCAATATGTCGATACAGGTCGAGGTGGAATCCATGGCAGAGTTGGATGAAGCCTTGCTCGCTGGTGCCCGGCTCATCCTGCTGGACAACTTCTCCCTCGAAGACATGCGCACTGCGGTGACCCACGCCGCCAAGCGCGCGGAGTTGGAAGCGTCTGGCGGTATCACCTTGGACAATATCCGTCTTGTGGCGGAGACTGGCGTGGATCGTATCTCTATCGGTGCGCTCACCAAAGATGTGAAGGCCATCGATCTGTCGATGCGCATCTCGTTGCCTCCTGTTTAATCCATCATTCCAAATCAAAAACCAACCCCTCCCAACCTCCCCTTATCAGGGGAGGAGCGGGTCAGCTCTCCCCCTGATAAGGGGGAGTTGGAGGGGGTTGATTCTGATCGACAAGCGCTCTTGAAATCTCCCAATTCACCCGCATATTAGAATCCCCTGATTCAATCGGAGTCATCATGAGCGAGCCTAAACATATCGTTTGCCCCCACTGCGACGCAGTCAACCGTGTGCCAGAAGACAAACTGAGAGCTGCCCCAACCTGCGGCAAATGCAAACAAGCGCTGTTCACCGCGCATCCCGTGGAGCTCAACGCGAACAATTTTGCGACGCACATCGCACGTAGTGATGTGCCTGTGCTGGTGGATTTCTGGGCGCCGTGGTGCGGCCCTTGCCGCATGATGGCACCTGCCTACGCACAAGCCGCCGAACGTCTGGAGCCGAACATGCGCGTGGTGAAGTTGGATACGGAACAGGCGCAACAGATCGCCGCGCAATACAACATTCGCAGCATCCCGACGTTGGCACTGTTCAAAGGTGGTAAAGAGGTCGCGCGTCAGGCTGGGGCGATGGATGTGAACGGTATTGTGGCTTGGGCGAAATCAAACGCGTGAACGGTTGATCCGGCTCAACTGTAGTTTCCAGATTCAACAGAAAAGCAGGTGCAATAAAAAAGGGAAGCGGCAACGCTTCCCTTTTTGCTTGATGCTATGCGCCACCTACTATTTGCGCGACCAGCTACCGCCTTGCTGTACCCACCAGCCCGGTTGCGCGCGCTGTACCCAGCGTTGCGCAAAGGTGCTGCGAATTTCGGCTTGCCATTCGGGGTGGCCGTTGGCATTGGCGATTTCGGCATAGAGTGCGTTGCGATCCTGATTCTCAGCGGCAACTAAAGCATTCACCGCTTGGCGTTGTGCCAACGGCACCGCACCGGCATCACGCAGTGCAACCATGCCGTCAGCGGAGATGCCGACCGCACCGCTGGCGTAATGCGGGGCGAGTTGCGCATGGCGCGCTTGCATGCTTTGTTTGATGGCATTTACGCCGGGGCTGTTTACTTCCAGATCAACCGCGTTGGCATTGAAAGCAAACAGCAGTACAAAAAAGCTGGTGAGTGTTTTAATCAGGGCGTTCATTTTGTCTCCTTCACTGCGGGTTCGGTGGCGGTATCTGCCTTAGGGGTTTGCCAGACTTCTTCGATGATTTTATCTGCCGCTTTTTCTGCCGCAGCAGCGGGGAAGTAGATGTTGATGGTGACGCAGGCACTCAGCGCAAATGCCGCGAGAGGAACGATTAACCAGATTTTTTTAGAGACACTTGCCACGCTTGTTTTCATCGCAACTCCTTTAGTTGACCACTGCTTTTACATTGTTTTGCGTCACACGCTTCAGTCGCGTGACTAGTTCTTTCCAAGAGACGGAATGATTGTAGCCCATCACATTGATGGCCGGTATGCCGCCACCTTTGATAATGGCATAAGCACCACTGCTGTTGCCCGCATCGACACCGCTCATATTGCATACGTTATTGCGCATGACACAACGCCAGCCGATGCGGTCGTAGCCAAAGTTCTCAAAAAAGCGCAGATAGCTACGTTGTATGGCTGCCGCCGCGCCCGCTCCGCCCAGCGAGGAAATGTTTTGCACTGCCTTTTGACTGATTTTTTTGGGATAGTTTCCGGCACTGCTGAAAAGGCTGGCATCAAAGCGCACCGGCTGCCAATCTTGCAACTGCAAATCTTTCACGACCACGTCGATGCGCCCCTGCATATTGCCAAAGGAAAATGTGCGTGTGAGCAGGTCAAGGTCGAGCTCGTGCATATCAAGATTACCGGACAGCTTAGGCGCGCGCCCGAAGGGGTCTGCCATGCGCAACTGGCTGGCAATCACCGTGCCGTCAAACACGTTAAACATCAGTGCGCCATCAACTTTGATCTCGCTGCCGTCATACGTCACACGCGGAATGCGCGCGGCAAGTTTGCCGTGCATTGCAGGCCAACCCAGTGCCTGACTAAAACGTTCCATCGAAATGCCGCCCAGCGCAGCAGCAAATGACCAGTGCCAATTTCCTTGTTCCTGATGCAGGTGAAAATCGCGTACATCCAGCTTGCCGTCCAATAAGGACAAAGGGATCAGGTTTGCGTCGAATGCGCTGCCTTGCATTTTCAACTCAAACTGGCTCGCGCCAAATTCCGCGCCCAGCAGCTTCCCGCCCTGAAAATGAATCAGCGCAGCAGTCGCGTTTTCCGGCTGCCAATTAATGCGCGTATTCATGCCCTGCAAAGCAAAGCGATTCTGTTTATCCACGATACCGGCATCGTGCAGCGTGAGTTGCAAAGAACGCAGTGCGCCGTCGCGGTAATAACTTTCCACATCAGCACGCCCAGATAAGCTGGTCTCGGCCAGCGCGCTTTTATCCAGATAGGGGCGCACAAAATCAGCAAACAGTTGCTCCAAACCAATCTGCTTGCCGCGCACGCTGTACTCGCTAAATTCGCCGCGCTGGCGTTGCCAAACACCAGCCAGTTCGACCTTGCCAATTTGCGCTGTTTCCGCACTCAAGTGATCGACACGAAACTCGGTGTCTGAAATACGACCCGTGCCGTTCAACACCAGACCGCCGCGCAAAAATAGCGGCTGCCAAAATAGATCGCCGGAACGCCAGTCCAACATGGCATTCCACTGCCAGCCGTCGCGCCCGTTTTGCGCGTCCAGCCGCAACGATGCACGCATATTTTCCGCCGCGTGCAATCCGGCCTGATCGCTAAATCCCAGCTCACTGGCGCGCACGTCGGCTTTGATAATACTCAAGCCATTTTTCGCTCCGGCCACGCGCACGGTACCGTCTAACTTGCCGTGATTCGGCAACGGCATATCCTGCGGCAACCATTGCGCATACGGCTGCGCGGCGGCGGCGGTGAGCGTCAGCAACACCTGCCATTCGCCGCGATCAAAGCGATAGTCGAAATCGAATGCTGTACCGGGAAATTGCGGCGAACGCCCCTGCCGACAATGCAATTCAGCGGTGGATGCGGCAAATTCGACGCAATGCAATTTGAGATTTTTAAAGGTGCGCTGCTGAAGTTGCAACGCGGCGATAGTCAGATCAGCCGCCCCGCTGTCATCCAAGCCGAGCACGATGCCGCGCATCGACATATCCGGCGCGACAATATCGCCAACAGAAAGCGAAAGTGTCGCGGCATTTGTTTGCGCGGGTAGAAACAAGAATGCGAGCAGGAGCATGCTCGCATTCAACCAAGCGGAGAAAATCATTTTTCGCCGCACGCTCACTTCACTTGAGTTTGTAGAAGCGCTTGCTCAGCGTGAGTCCTTTGACGGAATCGAAACGGTCGGACATCGACACATCGAGCTTGCCGAGGCGATCATCGGGATGCGGATGCGTCTTGAACAGCAGGGCAACATCGCCGTCATCCTTGGCGTAATGGCCAATCTGCTGCAATACACCGGGCAGACCAAATGCATCGTAACCAGCACGCGCGGAAAGCACCACGCCAATACGGTCGGCTTCGAATTCGGCATCTTTATCCAAGCCACGCGCGACCACTTCAGCACCGCTACCGATCAACCCCTGCACTTTGTCGTTGTTGCTGACACTGCGTGCAACCGCTTTGCTACCGAGATCGAGCAGCTTGCTTTGCTGCAATATTTTGAGATGGTGCTGGCGAATGACATGGCCAATCTCGTGCCCCAACACCCCAGCCAACTCGGCTTCGTCGCGCAGCAATTTGTAAAGCCCGCGCGTCAAAAATATATATCCGCCAGGTGCGGCAAAGGCATTCACATCGTTCGACTCGATCACGCCGAAATGCCACACCAAATCAGGCCGTTCGCTCTGGCTTGCCACCCAACGCCCAACCAGATTGACGTACTTTTGCAAGCGGTCGTCTTTCACCAACGGCGCAGCACCCAGCAAATTGCCAGCAATCTGCTGACCAATAGCAAGCTCTTCTTCCGTCGCGCCGGACGGTGTTCCCTGCACTTTTTCCTGCACGCTTTGCTTGAGTGTTTTGAACAGTTCTTGCTCAAATGGCGAGGCGGCCTGAGCTGTGCCACAAGCCAGACTCAATAAACACATTCCGATAATTTTTTTCATGGCATCCCTCACTTCACGGCTGGCAAATAATCGACACGACGGGCTTGCAGTTTGCCTTGTTTGGCAAAGCTGCCAGCGGCGGCGGCAGTGGCGGTATAGCTATCCAAACGCTTGATCTGTGCCGCATCAAAATGCGCCGACTTCAACTCTTCCTCGTTCAAGCCGCGTATGCCGGTGGTTGCCACCACTTTGCCGGTTCCCGCACGCCCAGATGCCAGCGCAGCTAAGCCGGATGCACCACCGGAAGTCTTGCCAGCCGCGCCCTGACGAATGCTCAGCATACGCACCCAGCCTTGCTGCTTACCCGCTTTTACTTGCAGCCAGCCGCCGTCTTTTTTGAGAATATCGACCTTGTCACCTGTAGCCAACTTGGCAACGGTTTTCGCATCGCGGAATGGCTCGACTTTGATTTCATCGGCTTTCAGTGCCGTACCGCTTTCACCCGCCATTGCCGCGCTTGCCAACAGGCAGGTCGCAAAAATAAAACCTAGTTTAAATTTCATTTTTTTCCTCACTTTCGCTACAAACAAGTTTTGCCTTCTGGCACGCTAGAACAATTATGTTGAATGACTCAGCATCTCTTAGATTATCTCCACCCAAGAGCTATCAAAACCCAAAGCACTTGTTACCTGATCTCTAGACATTAAGGCGGGAGCTTTAATTCGTATTGCCAAACGATCTGCTGGCACATCCTCGATAATCGTAAATTGAGAGCCATGTGGCTGCCAAGTAAACCGATGCTGCCCTCGCTTATCTTTACCTTCAAGATTTCCCCTCGGGTTCCACTCCCAGTGAAACTGCTCCGCAGGATAAATTTCAGTATCGAACTCAAACAATGCGAGCTCAAGTAGATCATCAGACTTTAGCAATACAACCGTCCGCATATGTAGATAGTTTTTCTTAACTGCAGCAACTCGCTCGTTCCAAATGCTTAATATTTTTTCACCTAACACATCGGGATCAACCTCTGTTATTTGCTTATCCCCAAAAGAGTAAACGGGTGAGTTTCTCCCAGAGATTAATCGCACCCGCTGCGCTTCCGCAGGATTGTCATTCTTAACAGTTTTGGCACTCCAAGCTGTTTGCTCCAATACGACATCATCCAAGCCAACGTTTGATGGCTTCCAGCGAGCTGAAATCAAGCGTGAAAAAACTTCCTCCCAATCGCCACCTTCAATTCTTGGGCTTTCCCTTGTTGCCAATAAATAAACAATTTCCCGCCCTAGGTCATAGGGCAAATTTTTTGGGAACTTATTAAGAGGGTATGGCGGTTTATATTTTTGAACGCTTCTTAATTTTGGACTTGGCATGATCTATACAGTTTGAGTTTGATAGGAACTGTTCTTCTGCAACAAAACGAGTTGTTCGACTTGCTCTTCTTTAATTCGCTTAGTCGAGTAATTGGGATCTTGCTTATTCAGTGCATCGAGGACGCTACCAAGAACTGCCTCAGCAACATTTACGGGCAAACTGTTACCCGCCTGTTTTCTAGTTTGGGAATCTGTGCAGGCAATTTTAAATTCTTCAGGAAATCCTTGTAGACGCAACATTTCCCGTGAGGTCAAACGCCTCTCCCCATTTACCAATAAATAGTTATATGAAGCCCCCGCTCTCAACGCACACGAATATGGATATGCACTAATGTGTCCCGACTTATTTTCATGCCAAATAGTCGGCTCTTTAGTCGGCATACAATGTTGCAAACGCTTTTGTCTAATGCGATCAGAAACGTAATGTTTTTGATCAACTTTGGCTTCTAGAATGTTCGATAGTGGGCGCATCGGATGGCCTGGCAACGGCCATCTAAAAGAAGTATCTTCAACAAACCCAACGATCCAGATGCGTTCCCGTTTTTGCGGCAACCCAAAATCCAACGCATTAAATATCCGGTAATCATGCCTGTAACCTAATGACGACAATACATCTTGGATTGCTTTGAGCGTTTTTCCTTGGTTATGCCCCTTTAGAAGCTTCACATTTTCCAGTACAAATGCTTTAGGGCGTTTTTTCTCCAGAATTCGTGCAATTTCAAAAAACAGCGTACCTCTTGTATCTTCAAACCCCTTCATTTGTCCCATGATGCTAAATGGCTGACACGGAAAACCAGCAAGCAACACATCATGCGCGGGAATAGAACCTGCATCTTTAAGCGTGATGTCGCCCCATGGTTTTTCACCAAAATTCTCCTCATAGGCAACCTGACAAGCCGCATCAATGTCACTGGAGAACAAGCACTCTGTTGTTATATTGCGCTTGCGAGCAGCGCGCTCCATTCCAAAACGGAAACCACCTATCCCACAAAACAAATCAATAAAGCGAACATGTTTCATCTCAACCACCCTTAACTTAATTGAACCCAGCTTTGCATTGCTCAATAAACTAGTATTTCCACGCTAGCAGGGTTTCACCAAACATCCGCCGCCAGCCTTCTCGTGCTCCGTCACCGCCGCTTAGCGAGCCGTGATGCGTGAACCATAATGCAACCCCCTCGGGACGGGCAATATGCTTTTGTAACAAGGTTTGCAAAGTATCGGCCAGCACTTGCGCATCGGCATCCACCGCTGCGACAAACGCATCTCCCTGCCCGCCTTCTTCGACCCATGACACGGCAATGGTGTTTTCGAACAAGTCCCACAAGCCTTTCTGGTCGCCGTTGAGCACGTCAACGCTCTTGGGTAACGTGCCAGCACGCTCTAGGCCGTGACGCAATTTTTTCATCAGTGCGTCGGTCATCACGTTATCTCTATCATCTAGCCGAATGAGCATGAGTGCGGCGCGCAATTCGCCGTCACGCGCGGCAGCGGCACGCACCATGTTTTGCTCCAGTGCTTTGCCGGTGGCACTGGCGTACAGGCGCGCGATCATGAAGAAGGCCAAGCCGACCGTGACCGGCCCGGTCAGGTTGATGTAGGTGTTGGTGAAATTGATGCTGGCGTAGGTGATACCGATCAGGATGAACTGCGACAGTCCGAACAGTTTGTCGGTTTTGTCGCGCCCAACATCACGATAAAACGCCCAAGCGGTAAGCCATACGATGAGCAGCGTGAGTGCAAGATACCAGATGCGTCCCTCGGGGAAACGCAGCGCGTCGTCGTGTTTGAAGTTGTCGATTGCCGTCGCCAGAATTTCAACACCGGGGAAGGCTTTGTTCATCGGCGTGGCTTTGATGTCAAACAGGCTGGGAGCAGTTGAACCGATCAGCACAATTTTGTTTTTGAATTCATCCGCTGGGCGTTTTTTGTCCTTGCTGCCCATGTCGGTAAATACGTCGCTGAAGCTAACGTATTGATAGGTGAACGGCTGGCCGCGCCAGTTCAGCAAAACCTCGCGCGCGCTTTGCTCGGGCCAGCCCAGCTCGCTCGCCACTCGGTCAGGCAGCGATGGGATGCGCCAGCCGTAATCCGCGCTGTACACCTGATAGCGCCGCGCAACGCCATCCGCATCTGGGGTGATGTTGTGCAATCCCAAGCGCCCACCGTCCAGCGCGGATTGGAAATGCGGCAATACCATCGCCACCGTTGCGTTTTCATCCGCTGTTACTTCCGGCAGGGGACGTACGCCGGGAATCATGCCCGGTTTGAGTTGGCTTAACGAATCGCTGGATGAGTCCAGCCGCAGCATGGGGAAGAAGGTGTTGTTCGTGCCGCCGATGGCAGCATCAAAATAAGCATCGCTATCGGCGTTGTAAATGTCGGCATCGCTAAACAATACGTCAAATATCACCGCTTTCGGCTGTTGCTTTTCGATCTGTTCGACAAACTCGCCCAGCACTTGGCGTGGCCACGGCCAGCGACCATAGTCCTGCGCCATAGCAGCCAGACTGGCTTCGTTAATATCGACGATGACAATATCGGGGTCGGGCTTGGGTACGACCACGCGATAGCGCACCATGGTGTCAAATGCGGCTTGGCGCATCTCGGACGTGACATGGAATACGGCGTTATCCAGTACCGCCAACACAGTGAACAACGCAGCCAGATAGAGGTAAAAATTCTGCTTCCAGTATTTGGCAAGCAGATCGGACAATCCGCCCATGATGCGGCGGATGCGGCTAACAAGATGTAGATGGAAACTCATAGCCGATAGTTTAGCCGATTACCTCTGTGCATCACCGCAAAATACCTGTCAGTCAGATATACAACACATGCACCATAGGGATGCACTAACCGACGTACCTAACCGCGTTCTATTGGCAGAAAAACGCACGACAATGCCGATGCCGACCAGTTAATGCGCCACGCCAACCAAGCGATGTATCAGGCCAAACAGTCGGGCAAAAATCGCTACCAACTGTTTATGCCGAAATAAAAACGGGCGAAACTTATTCGCCCGTTGCGCCGTCATTCGGTAACCCGATGACGGCTTTATTTTTTTATTCCAGCAAGTTTTACCAGCCCGACTCGCGTTCCGGTGTCGCGGTAATTTTGTGAATGCTCAAGTCTGCGCCGTTGAATTCTTCTTCCTGATCGAGCCGGATGCCAACCATTTTTTTGATTGCGCCATAGACCAGATATCCTCCAATCAAGGCTATGGCCACGCCCATGAGAGTGCCAATCAGTTGTGACATGAAGCTGATGCCACCGCGCCCGCCCAAGGCTTGCAGACCAAAGATACCGGCGGCGAGTCCGCCCCATGCGCCGCACAGTCCGTGTAATGGCCAAACACCAAGCACGTCGTCGATTTTCCAACGATTTTGCGTAAGCGTGAACATGTAGACGAACAGAACACCTGCGATTCCGCCGACCAGCAGTGCGCCAATCGGGTGCATGACATCAGAGCCAGCGCACACGGCAACCAGTCCAGCCAAGGGGCCGTTATGCACGAAGCCAGGGTCGTTTTTGCCCGCCCACAGCGCGGTAAGTGTGCCGCCAACCATGGCCATCAGCGAGTTGACTGCAACCAATCCGCTAATGCCACTAATGGTTTGTGCCGACATGACATTGAAGCCGAACCAGCCCACGGTCAATATCCAGGCACCCAGCGCCAAAAATGGGATGCTCGACGGCGGATGGGCGGCGATACGGCCCTCTTTGTTGTAGCGTCCGTGGCGCGCGCCCAACAGCAGCACGGCAGCCAGCCCGATCCAGCCACCAACTGCATGAACGACCACGGAACCAGCGAAGTCATGGAACGGTGCGCCGAAGGTGTTTTGCAGCCAAGCCTGAATGCCAAAGTGTCCGTTCCAAGCAATGCCTTCGAAGAAGGGATAAACGAAGCCCACCAGCATGAAGGTGGCCGCGAGTTGCGGGTTGAACTTGGCGCGTTCGGCAATGCCGCCGGATACGATGGCAGGAATCGCGGCCGCGAAGGTCATTAAGAAGAAAAACTTAACGAGGTCGTAGCCGCTCTTTTCTGCCAGCTGTTCCGCGCCAACAAAGAAGTGCGTGCCATAGGCAATGCCATAGCCGATAAAGAAGTAAGCGATGGTGGAGATGGACAGGTCGCTGAGAATTTTGACCAGTGCGTTGACTTGGTTTTTTTTGCGAACGGTCCCCAGTTCGAGAAATGCGAATCCGGCATGCATTGCTAATACCATGATGGCGCCCAGCAATACGAATAAAACATCGGTACTGACTTTCAACTCTTCCATAGCTATCTCCTTTGGTGCGAATCGCGGGACATATGCAAGATGCATTCCACTTTTATAACTAACTGATATTAAATGGTTGATTTAAGCCAACATCAATTAGCACAAAGCAAGTATTTCACTATTGGTGCATAAATTTTAGATTGCACCATAACGTCGCACCATAATAGTGCGATAAGTTACACCCAGTTTTTGAGATATTTCTCCAGCCAGAACAGGCCGACGATGGTCTTGCTTTCGTTGATTTTGCCCTGCCTTATCCACTCGATTGCTTCATCGAGCGATAGTTCGAATACTTCCAAGAACTCGCCCTCATCGAGCTGGCGACCACGAAATGTGAGTCCACGTGCCAGAAAGTATTCCATACGTTCATCGGCATAACCGATGCAAGGCCAAGCCGTGGTGAGGTGTATCCACTCGCTTGCTTCATAACCGGTTTCTTCCAGCAGCTCGCGTTGGGCAGTACGCAAAATCGCTTCACCCGGATCGATCTTGCCTGCTGGGAGCTCGATGAATTCGCGCTGGGGCGGATAGCGATATTGCCGCTCCATAACTAGTTTGCCGTTATCCAGCAAAGCGAGGATGGCGACTGCCCCAGGATGGGTCAGGTATTCGCGTGTGCTCTCCGCGCCGTCGGGCAGGCGCACCGTGTCTTTGCGTACTTGAATAAAGTTGCCTTCGTAAACCGACGTAGTCGAGATACAAACTTCTTCCAGATTCATACTTTTTTCGTCACGCATTATTGCCTTTGAGTTTCCAGTTGATACGCCCAGAGTCGCCGGAAAATATGCGCTCTTTGCGCGAATCACTTTTTTGCAGGAAAGCACGAATGTCACTGCCACTCATCGCACTCAGTGCTTTCACTCCCGGCTCGGCCTTCATGGTTTGTCCGCTTGTTTGCCCAGCAACTTTATTGATATTACAGACGGCACGCTGAATCAACACGTCACACTCGCGCTCGGTGTAGGACAGTTCTTCCTCGCATTGCCTGTCGGTAATCGCAAGGGCTTCAATTTCCGCTTCAAGTCGCACCAGCAATGCGGCCAAGTTTTCATGCTTGGCCAATAATTTTCTCCACCCCGGCAGTTGTTCATCTGTCAGCTTCAGCGCACCACTTTTCACTTGTTCAGCCAATGCCAGATATTTTGCGAACTCCTGATTGGATTTCACCTGTTCGATTTGGCTCAGTTTGGTATTTTTTGCCGCTTGCGTATCGGCAATCGTCTTTTTCATTTTGGCTATGTAGAGATCAAACGAGGCAAGATCGGGAATCATTATGGTCACCAACGTCTCATTACCCCGACGCTCATCGGCAACCCCGATTTCAATTTTATTCGCGGCGATAACACAGCCTTCGATAAGATCGGCATACACCTCTTCCGCGACGATTTCGCAATTGATTGCGTGTTCGACACGCACCACTTTGCCGATAAGCGTGCTGCTTTCGCAATGCTTAGCGGTAACCTCGCCGTCACTGGCGCGCACCAGCGAACGCGAAACGTGCCCCTTGAGTGTCACGCTTCCCCCCAGCGTTTCCGCCTCGCCACCCGACAGACATCCATCGATACGGATATTGCCGTTGATCGAACTTAACTTACCAAAAACATCAGATAGGAAGGTCATGTGTATGCCTTTCACCACACGCCCTTCCTGCACTTCGCCATGCTCGATAAATTCATCCACACCAAGCGCCAAATCACCGGTGGTTTTGACGCTAACTCCGGCTTTGTTTTCGATTTTTTCAGTTACGCTGACTTGGTTCGATTTGGTATCCAGTGTCAGAAAGCCATCCAGCGTGGCAACAATGTATTCGCTGCCTTGAAGCTGCTCAACCTTCGTCCCCTGAGCCGACAATGCGCTTAGATCAATGTCTTTCGGCAGCTTGGGCTCGATTGCCTCGCCCGTCACTTTGCGCCCCTGCTTGCCCAACTCTCGTGGAATTTTTTTGAGCAGGCGCGTGCCTTTGGTCATTTGTGGAAAACGATTTTTGAAGACGCGTAAATCGACCTGCCCATTGGCCAGCACTTTAGGTGAATTGTCGCGGTGTAAATCAGGACAGGCTTCGAGTATCGAGGCATCGCGCCCTTCTGTTGGTTCGCGATGCTGCGCGAATGTCATGCGTGTCGCCTGACCGGATGCAATGCTCTCGCGCACAGCGGTTTCGTCTATGCCGAACTTCACTCCCTTGCGCCACATGTCGGCTACAAATTCGTCGAAATCAAGTTTGGCAGGCTGCTCGCGCGTTTTACTTTCATATCCAACTATTTGCGCCATGCCATCGTCATCCGGCTCGCCATACACCGGCACTTCATAGCTTACTTGGATGCTCACCGGCTCAAACACGTACTCCGCGCGTTTGCCGCCTTCCAATACTTTGACCGCACGGTACAGTGTCTGTCGCTGAGGGAGAAAACGGACAATTTGCGTGGCAAGTTTAATTTCCGAACCTTTATTACGCGCTTGCTGCAAACCATCGTAGTCGTATAACAGAAACAATAAAGCAGCATAGTCCAAGCCGGCAAAACGCCCCTCGCTGGAAAATAGGCGGTGAACAAATAGCTCAAAATCGCCATTGGTTTGCAGCAATGCAGGCTGAACAAATACCCCGTCTGCCCGCAAATTGACGAAGTTTGGAATAGTCAGCTGTTCAATTAGCGCTTCGGAGCTGTTGTTCATCGGGGTGTGCGTGTACCGGTGTTATGTATTAATTCTTTTTAATGATCTGCATCGCTGTCGCCACCATGCTTCCAATATCTGCCGCATTACCGGGCAGCAACATGGTGTTGCCCTGTTTGGCTATGTTGCCAAAAGCATCGACATATTTTTCTGCCACTTTGAGATTAATGGCTGTCAGCCCGCCCTCGCTCTGGATTGCATCGGCAACAACCTTGATCGATGCTGCGGTGGCATTGGCAACTAGCAATAGAGCCTCCGCCTCACCTTGCGCATTGTTGATGGCGGCTTGCTTTGCGCCTTCCGATTCGGCAATCGCAGCTTGTCTGGCGCCGTCAGCCAGATTGATCTCTTCTTGCCGCTTGCCTTCCGATTGCGCAATCAGCGCACGCTTTTCGCGCTCGGCGGTAATTTGTTTCTGCATCGCGGCCAACACTTGTTGCGGCGGCGTAATATCCTTAATTTCGTAACGCAACACTTTCACCCCCCAGTTCAAACCGGCTTCGTCCAGTGCAAACACTACCGCGCGATTGATCGCATCACGGTCTTCCAGCAGCTTATCCAGATCGCGTTTACCGCACTCCGAACGCAGCGAGGTTTGTGCCAGCATCGAAATTGCCGCTAGATAATTAGAGGTGCCGTAACTGGCCCGAGCCGCATCGGTCACTTGGTAGTACAGCACGCCATCCACTTGCACTTGGGTGTTGTCGCGAGTGATACAAACTTGGGGTGCAATGTCGATAGGAAATTCGGTCAGGCGGTGACGGTAGGCAACTCGGTCGATAAACGGAATGACGATATTTAGCCCAGGCTCTAACGTGGCGTAGTATTTGCCGAGACGCTCGACCACCCAAGCCGATTGCTGCGGCACGATTTTGATAGATTGAAAGGCAAGGAAGGCGGCGAATGCGCCCAAGACGATGACAAAAGTATCCATGCGATATTCTCCAGATTATTCGATGATCAAGTGACTGCCGACGACTTCTTTGATACGCCAGCTATTCCGCTCATGGTCGCTCAGTACATGTGGAACTAGCTCTGCATCCCACTCCGCGCCACGATAACTGACACGCGCGCGCCGCTCGTCCTGCCAGTTTACGATATGCACTTCTTGCCCGATGTCGGCAGATAGATTGCTGTTGTCGATCTGCGCCGGTACGTTTCTGCGCCAGCGATACAAAATGCTGACACTGGCGGTACACAGAAGTGCTGCCACGCTCGCCTGCGCCGCCCACGATCCGCCCGCGAGCGCGACGATGCCAGCCACGGCCAAACCGGATGAAACTGCCAATAAATACAAGGTTCCGCTAAACATCTCGGCGATGACCAAAATCACCGCACACAGCCACCATAACCAATGTGCATCCATGCCCGCGCTCCCTAAAAATTACCGCAGCATTTTGCCATGAAAAATGCGGCCTCAAATAAAAAACTCCCGCTCAATGGCGGGAGTTTTTTGGCTTTCGACTACAAGGTAATCAGTGTCCAATCAGCAGCGATTGCTGCACCGCGACCGAGCAAACCGACATCAATGTGCCGGGCAATAAGCCGAGTGCCAATACGCCCAAACCATTGACGGTCATCAGCAAAGAGGTATCCGAACCCACGACAATCGGTGCATGCGTTTCGGGCGCATCGAAGTACATTAGCTTGACGATGCGCAAGTAGTAGAACGCACCAATCAGAGAGAACATAACCGCTGCGACCGCAAGCCAGATATATCCGGCTTGCACTACTGCATTCAGCACCATGAACTTGGCGTAGAAACCCACTGTCGGTGGCACGCCCGCCATTGAGAACATCAGGAGCAGCATCATGAAAGCAAGCCACGGACTGCGTTGATTGAGTCCCTTGAAGTCGTCTAGTTTATCGGACTCGAAGCCCTCGCGTGACAGCAGCATAATCATGCCGAACGCACCCAGCGACATCAGCACGTAAACCACGGCATAGAACATGGACGAGCCGTAGCCCTCGATGCTGCCGCTGATGAAGCCGAGCAACAGGAAGCCCATGTGTGCGATAGTTGAATAGGCAAACATACGTTTGATGTTAGTTTGCGCAATCGCGGTGATGTTACCCAGCGCCATCGAACCAATGGCCAGAATAATCAGCATACCCGACCAATGCTGCATCAGCGGCTGCAAGCCCTCAACCAAGATGCGCGAAACAAATGCAAATGCAGCCAGCTTAGGAGCGGAGCCAATAAGCATGGTCATTGCGGTTGGCGCACCGTGATAAACGTCGGGCACCCACATATGGAACGGAACCGCGCCCAGCTTAAACGCCAATCCCGCAACTACGAACACCAGCCCGAATACGAGCAGATTCTGATCGGCTGCACCGGAAGCAATCGCTTGCGACACCGCTTGCAAGTGTAGCGAGCCAGTCGCGCCGTAGAGCATAGACATGCCGTACAACAACAGGCCGGAAGCAAGCGCGCCAAGAATGAAATATTTCATCGCAGCTTCGGTCGCCACGGCGGAATCGCGCTGCAAAGCGACGATTGCGTAGAGCGCCAGCGACAGTAATTCCAAACCTAGGTACAGCGTGAGGAAATGGTTCGCGGAAATCATCACCATCATGCCCATGGTGGCAAACAGCGTCAGCGCCATAAACTCGCCAGTGAACAGGCCTCGGTCGGTCAAATACTGGCGGGTGTACACCAGCATCATCGATACGCTAAGGTATGTCAGCAGCTTGAGTATGTCGGACATCAAATCATCCACCACCATGCCGTTGAATACGTAAGCCACACCCGGCTCATGCGTACCGACCGTGATGAGCGAGCAGCCCAGCAGTGTCAGTTGCACCAGCATATATGTAAATAAACGACCGCTTTGCTTGATTAACTGGTCGGCAACCAGAATCGCACAGACCATGACCAGCAGAAAAATTTCCGCGCTCACTGGCATCAAGTTTGTCATCAAATCCGAACCCATATCGACCTCTAACTCTCTCGCCTACATCGGCAATTTGGAACGCGCTACGTGCACTAGAAACTCGTTGACCGAGGTGTGCATGATTTCGCTGAATGGCAACGGGTAGAGACCCATGCCCAAAACGGTGATTGCCAAAACCGTGAAGATGGCGATTTCGCGCCAAGTCAAATCGGTCAATTCGGCCACATGAGAATTGGCCACTGCCCCGAAGATCACGCGCTTGTACATCCACAAAGTGTAAGCCGCACCGAAAATCAGTGTGCTTGCTGCAGCAAAGGCATACCAGAAATTTGCTTTGACCGCGCCGAGGATCACGATGAATTCACCGACGAAACCGCTGGTACCCGGCAAACCGCTGTTAGCCATGGCGAACAACATAAAGAAGGCAGCGAACACCGGCATGGTGTTAACCACGCCGCCGTAGTCGGCAATGTTGCGCGAATGCATGCGGTCATACAGCACACCAATACACAGGAACAGCGCACCGGACACAAAGCCGTGCGAAATCATCTGCAACAGCGCACCTTCCATACCGTAGGCATTGAAGATAAAGAATCCGAGCGTGACAAAGCCCATATGTGAAATTGAGGAATACGCCACCAGTTTTTTCATATCGGTTTGCGTCAGGGCAACCAGACCAATGTAAACCACGGCGATCAGCGACAGGGCAATCATCACTCCGGCCAGTTCGTGGCTGGCATCTGGTGCAATCGGCATGGAGAAACGCAGGAAACCGTAAGCCCCCACCTTCAGCATGATCGCAGCCAACACTACCGAGCCGCCGGTCGGCGCTTCAACGTGTGCATCAGGCAACCAAGTATGCACTGGGAACATCGGCACTTTCACCGCAAAGGCAAAGAAGAAGGCGATGAAAATCAGAATTTGTGCAGACATCGGAATCAATGTCTGATGGAAATCCAAAATAGAGAAGCTGCCACCCGACTGGTTGTAGAGATAAATCAGTGCCACCAGCATCAACAACGAGCCCAACAGGGTGTACAGGAAGAACTTAACTGCCGCATAGACGCGGTTTGCACCGCCCCAAACGCCGATGATCAGGAACATCGGAATTAGCATCGCTTCCCAGAACACATAGAACAGGATGGCATCTAGCGCGGCAAATACGCCGATCATAATGCCCGACATAATGAGGAATGAAGCCATGTATTGCGCCACGCGCTTCTCAATAACTTTCCAACCAGCCACCACTACTAGCGGCGTGAAGAATGCCGTCAACAGAATGAACAATACCGAGATGCCATCGACCCCCAAAAAGTATTCGATGTTGAAGCGCGGTATCCACTGGTGTCTTTCGACAAATTGCATCTCGGCGGTATCGAGCATGAAACCGGTGTAAAGCGGAATCGTTACCAGAAAGCCCAGCACCGAACCGACCAAAGCGATCATGCGCGCCAGCGGAGCATTCTTGTCGTCGCCAGTTGCCAGCACCAATATCCCGAAGATGATGGGCAGCCAAATTGCGACGCTAATGACGGGGAATCCAAAAATCATGCTGTTATTCCTTATTCAAACCGCAATCACTTAAAACCAAGTCCGCACGCTCAGCAGCACGAATACGCCGATGATCATGGAGAAGGCATAGTGGTAGATATATCCAGATTGCAGGTGGCGCACCACTCGCGAGAACAAACCAACCGCATTGGCGGAACCATTCACGATCCAACCATCAATAATTTTCACATCACCAATTTTCCAGAAAACTCCGCTAATGCGACGCGCACCACCAGCAAAGAACCAGTCATTAAAGCGATCAAAGTAATACTTGTTGTCCAGCAAGGTGTAAATGAACTGGAAACGCTTTTGCACCATAGCAGGAATTTCGGGACGCTTCATGTAGCAGAACCATGCCGAGACCACTCCCAAAACTGCCAGCCAGAACGGCAGAGTGTGCAAGGCATGCATGGCCATCGCAACCGGACCTTCGAATTCCTCGGTCAACTCGTGCATTGCGGGATGATTCGCGGCGATATAAATCGCATCACCAAAATATTCGGCGTGCAACATCGGACCAATCGCTACATAACCGATGAACACCGACGGAATGGCGAGCAGAATCAGTGGCAGCGTGATAACCCATGAGGTTTCGTGCGGTTTCTGTCCCGGCGCAAGACCATGATGGTGGTCGTGATCGTCCGCGTCAGCATGGGCATCATGCGCATCGTGATGATGTGCCTTACCGAAACGCTCTTCGCCGTGGAACACCAAGAAGTACATACGGAAGGAGTAGAACGCAGTGACAAACACACCCGCCACCACCGCAAAGTAAGCAAAGCCGGAACCAGGCAAACCAGACAGCGCAACTGCTTCGATGATGCTGTCTTTCGAGTAGAAGCCGGAGAAGAACGGAGTGCCAATCAGAGCCAAAGAACCGATCAGCGAAGTAATCCAAGTAATCGGCATGTACTTTCTCAGGCCGCCCATGTTGCGAATATCCTGATCGTGATGCATAGCGATGATGACCGAACCTGCCGCAAGGAATAACAGAGCCTTGAAGAACGCGTGCGTCATCAGGTGAAAGATCGCGCCGGTATAGGCCGAAGCCCCCAATGCAACGGTCATGTAGCCCAACTGGGAAAGCGTCGAGTAAGCCACAACGCGTTTAATGTCGTTCTGAATAATGCCTAAGAAACCCATAAACAAAGCGGTGATCGCGCCGATGACCATCACAAAGGAAAGAGCCGCATCCGACAACTCGTACATCGGCGACATACGCGCCACCATGAAAATACCGGCGGTCACCATGGTTGCCGCATGGATCAAAGCTGAAATCGGAGTTGGGCCTTCCATCGAATCAGGTAGCCACACGTGCAGCGGAAATTGCGCCGACTTACCCATTGCACCGATGAACAAAAGAACACAAATAGCGGTAATCAGATTCACCGACATACCTGGAATCGGTGCCATATCTGCCGCATGGCTGGCGACATTTGCGAACACTGCGTCATATTGCAGCGTACCGAAAACCATCAACACCAAACCGATACCGAGTAGGAAGCCAAAGTCGCCCACACGATTGACCAAAAATGCTTTGAGGTTGGCGTAGATTGCTGTTGGACGCTGATACCAAAAACCGATTAGCAGGTAAGAAACCAAACCAACCGCTTCCCAACCGAAGAACAATTGCATGAAGTTATTCGCCATCACCAGCATCAGCATGGAGAACGTGAACAGAGAGATGTAGCTGAAGAAACGCTGGTAACCCGGATCTTCTTGCATATAGCCGATGGTATAGATATGCACCATCAGCGACACGAAGGTAACCACCAACATCATGGTCGCGGTGAGCTTGTCGATCAAAAAGCCCACTTGGAACGAGGTGTGTCCAGAAGTCAGCCAAGTATAGATCGCCCCGTTGAACTCATTACCGGCCTGCACGTCATTAAAGATGCTGACCGACGCGAAGAAAGAAACCGCCACGAGAGCAATCGTTACGCGGTGAGACCAAGCGCGACCAATCACCTTGCCGAACAGTCCAGCGATGATCGCACCAACCAGAGGAGCCAGCGGAACCAGTAAATACAAATTTTCCATACTCATGCCCATTACCCCTTCAGGCTATCGAGGTCATCAACATTGATGGTGCTCAAGTTACGGAACAACACCACTAGAATCGCCAAACCGATGGCCGCTTCAGCAGCCGCAACGGTCAAAATGAAAAACACGAACACCTGACCGGCGGTGTCATTCAGATAATGCGAGAAAGCGACAAAGTTGGTATTCACCGCGAGCAACATCATTTCGATCGCCATCAGCAGCACAATCAGATTTTTGCGGTTGAGAAAAATACCAACCACACTGATCGCGAACAGCAAAGCACTCAGAATCAGATAATGGGAAAGGGTCAACATAAGTCTTACACTCCCTGTTCTTCTTTGGTCACGGCGGCAGACTCTGCCGGCATGGAAATGACTTTCAATCGATCTGCCTTCTTCACGGCGATCTGCTCACATACCACCTGCGATTTGGCATCCTTGCGGCGACGCAACGTCAGGGCAATAGCCGCAACCATGGCTACCAGCAACAGCACGGCTGCAATCTCAAACGGATAGACATACTCTGTATAGATCAAACGTCCCAGCTCTTTGGTGTTGCTGTAGTCCGCCGCATGCTTGACCACTTCTGCACCACCATTTACATCAACCGCGCCCAGCACCCACACCATCTGGAACACCATCAATGCAGCCAGTGCCAAACCAAACGGGAACCAGCGCCAGAACCCTTCGCGCAGACGAACCAGATTGATGTCCAGCATCATCACCACGAACAGGAACAGCACCATCACCGCGCCCACATACACCAACACCAGCGTGATCGCCAAAAACTCAGCTTCGAGCAACAGCCAGATACCGGAAGAACTGATAAACGCCAGCACCAAAAACATGACCGCGTGTACCGGGTTGCGCGCAGTAATAACGCGCACGGCGGCAAACAAGGTCAATGCAGCAAAGAGATAAAAGACAACCGTTTCAAAATTCATGTATGAATCCTCTTCACTGGCTAGCGGTATTTCGCATCGGCAGCGCGATCTTTGGCGATCTGCTGTTCATGTTTGTCACCAATCGCCAACAACATGGGTTTGGTGTAATAAAGGTCGCCGCGATTTTCACCGTGGTACTCCAAAACGCGAGTTTCGACGATGGCATCGACGGGGCAGGACTCTTCGCAAAAACCGCAGAAAATACACTTGGTCAAATCAATGTCGTATTGAGTCGTTCGGCGCGTACCGTCCTCGCGCTCCGCCACCTCAATCTTGATGGCCAAGGCTGGGCAGACCGCCTCGCACAACTTACAAGCGATACAACGTTCCTCACCATTGGCGTAACGACGTTGCGCATGCAAGCCGCGAAAGCGGAAGCTTTGCGGTGTTTTTTCCTCAGGGAATTGCACCGTAATTTTGCGCGCAAAGAAATACCGCCCGGTCAGTGCCATACCCTTAACCAACTCGTAGAGCAGGAAGGTTTTAAAGAAGTTCTTAATCATTTCCATCATCTTCTCCAGCCGTTACCAGACCCACAACGGTGTCTGCATCCATGTGGCCACAACGATCACCCACACGATGGTCAGCGGAATGAATACCTTCCAACCCAGACGCATCAACTGGTCATAGCGGTAGCGTGGGAAAGTGGCACGGAACCACAGGAACAAGAACAGGATGAAGGACACTTTGCCCAACAACCATACGAAGCTGTCCGGCAAGAACGGCAACGGCGACAACCATCCGCCCAAGAACATGATGGAGGTCAGGAATGCAATCAGAATCATGTTGGCGTATTCGGCCAAGAAAAACAGTGCGAAGGCCATCCCCGAGTACTCAACGTGGAAACCCGCCACGATTTCCGATTCGCCTTCCGCCATGTCGAACGGTGCGCGATTGGTTTCAGCAACGCCGGAAATCAGATACACAAGGAACATCGGGAACAGCGGTAGCAAGTACCAATTCAGGGCACCATAACTACCCTTCTGACCGTTCACGATCTCGCTCAGATTCATACTTTGCGATGCCATCAGTACGCACACCAAGGCAAAGCCCATGGCAATTTCATACGACACAATCTGTGCTGCCGAACGTACCGCACCCAGAAAGGCATATTTCGAATTGGAAGCCCAGCCGGAAATAATGATGCCATACACCCCCAACGAGGTCATTGCCAGAATATAGAGCAGGCCCGCATTGACGTTAGCCAGCATCATGCCATCAGAAAAAGGAATCACCGCCCAAGCCGCCAGCGAAGGCGCCAGCGCCATAATTGGCGCAAGAATGAACAGAAATTTGTTCGATCCACTGGGAATAATAATTTCTTTGAACAGCAGTTTCACGCCATCCGCAATCGGTTGCAGCAAACCGTATGGCCCAACACGATTAGGACCGATACGAATCTGCATATAACCGATGACTTTGCGTTCTGCCAAGGTCAGATAGGCAACCGCCCCCATGATAGGCAGGACGATGAGCATGATCTTGACGATAGTCCAGATTGGCAACCAAGCGGGGCCAAGCAATCCTTGCCCTAGCTGTTCTAGCATTTGCAGCAATTCCATCATGCGCGCTCCACTGTAATCGTCCCGAACATCGCGCCCAACTCAGCGGTGGCCGGATGACCTGCCGCAACACGCGCAACCCCCTCAGGCAAACCCTGATCGGCTTGCACCATCAGTCGTACGCTGGCTTTACCTTGGCTTACTTTCGCCATCTCGCCCGGATTCAAGCCCAGCTTCTGCAATTCACTCGCACACAGCGATACAGTTGGCGCAGCGGCATCACGGGTTTGTTGCAAAGCCACCGCACGACGCACAATCGCATCAGCTGCATAAACCGGCACCTCTGCAACGCGCTGCAAACCTTGCGCAGGAGAGGCTGCTAGTTGCACAACCATATCGAGGTGATTGTTCAAACGATCAACAACGCCATTCGTTCCAACGATTTCGTCACGCACGGCCTCGCTACTGTTTTGGTCAAAACCGGGTAGTTGCAGCAAATTGCCCAGAACGCGCAACACTTTCCACCCCGGACGAGCTTCGCCCAATGGTTTTACCGCCCCCTTGAAACTTTGCACTCGGCCTTCGGTACTCACAAAAGTACCGGATGTTTCGGTGAATGGAGTGATAGGCAGTAACACGTCGGCATAATCGCTTGCGTGATGTTTGTAAGCGGAGATTGCCACCACCAAATCGGCCGCATATAGCGCAGTCATCGCCGCCTGCGGATCGGCACAATCCAGCTCAGGTTCTGCATTCAGCAAAATATAAGCTTTGCGCGGTGCGGTTAGCATGCTCGCGGCGTTCAAGCCACGCTCGCTTGGAATCGCATTGGCCACATACGCACCGACACTGTTTGCCGCCTCACCTAGGAATCCAAATTGAGCTGCAGACAACGCCGCAATTTTTTCTGCGAGCAATTGTAACTGCGCCGCCTGCGGATGCTGCTGGGCAAAGTTACCCAACAAAATCGCCACACGCTCGCCCGCAGCCAAACTCTTAGCAATAGCCGCCGCTTCCGTACCAACGGCGACATCACCCACACCTTGATCACCCGCCTGCTTTTCGCTAGCTAAAGCTTTAAGTATCTGCGCTAGTACGCTCACCATCTGATCCGGCGCAACGATCGACTTGTGCGCCACTTTCATCAACAAATCATCGTCCGCCGCATGCACCACGCTAACTTGCGCACCCTTTTTCACAGCTTGACGCACGCGCTGTGCCAACAAAGGATGATCCTTGCGCAAGAAACTCCCCACGATCAACAAGCGATCACGCGTATTAATTTCTGCCACGGGCATACCTAGCCAAGGGGCTCCTGCACGTTTACCGTCGGCACTAAAATCGCTCTGACGCAAACGCGTATCGATACTTTCGCTACCCAAGCCACGCACCAGTTTTTGCAGCAAATACAATTCTTCCAAAGTGCTGTGCGGAGTGGCTAATGCAGCGATTTGTTCAGCCCCAGCCGAACTCACGACTTGCCGCAAGCCATTGGCAACATACTCAAGCGCCGTTTGCCACGCCACTTCCTGCCACTTGCCGTCTTGTTTAATCATCGGCTGTGTCAGGCGTTGCGGGGAGTTCAGCCCTTCGTAACTAAAGCGGTCTTTATCCGACAGCCAGCATTCATTGACTGCTTCATTTTCAACTGGCGTGACGCGTAATACTTTGTTGTTTTTGATGTGGATCGCCAGATTCGAACCCAGCCCATCATGTGGGCAGACCGATTTGCGGCGAGATAACTCCCATGCTCGGGCGGTGTAACGGAAAGGCTTGCTGGTCAATGCGCCGACAGGGCACAGATCAATCATGTTGCCGGATAGCTCGGAATCAACGGTACTGTTGACGAAACTCATAATCTCGGCGTGCTCGCTACGGTTCGCCATACCAAGTTCCATCATATCGGCCACTTCCTGACCAAAACGGACACAACGGGTACATTGAATGCAACGGGACATTTCTTCAGTGGATACCAATGGCCCAATATCCTTGCGCATCACTACGCGCTTTTCTTCCTGATAACGCGAGGCTCCGCCGCCATACCCCATCGCAACGTCTTGCAGCTGGCATTCGCCGCCTTGATCGCAGATCGGGCAATCCAAGGGGTGATTGATGAGCAGAAACTCCATCACACCTTTTTGCGCTTTGACTGCCAATTCCGAGCGGGTACGCACTTTCATACCATCCGCCACCGGTGTTGCACAAGCTGGCAACGGCTTCGGTGCTTTCTCAACTTCCACCAGACACATACGGCAATTGGCCGCAATGGACAACTTTTTGTGGTAGCAGAAATGGGGGATATACACACCTGCGGTATGCGCCGCATCCATCACGGTTTCGCCGCGCTCGGCCTGAACTAATTTGCCATCGATTTCAATATTAATCATTGCTCACCCGTCAACTTTTATACCAAGCAACGCTTGTTCTCGATGTGATATTCAAACTCATCACGGAAGTGGCGCAACATTCCTTGTACCGGCCAGACAGCTGCCTCACCCAATGCACAAATGGTACGACCGGCAATGTTGTCACCCACACTCAGCAACAGATCTAAATCCTCAGGACGTCCCTGACCGTGCTCGATGCGATGCACCACGCGGTAGAGCCAACCCGTACCCTCTCGACATGGAGTGCATTGTCCGCAAGACTCTTCGTGATAGAAATAGGACAAACGCTCCAACGCGCGCACCATGCAAGTGGTTTCATCCATCACGATGACCGCACCGCTCCCTAGACCAGAACCCGCTTTTGAAATCGAATCGTAGTCCATGGTCAAATCCATCATCAACGCCCCCGGCAATACGGGCATGGAAGATCCGCCTGGGATCACCGCTTTGAGCGTGTGTCCATTGCGCACTCCGCCAGCCATCTCCAACAACTTGCTGAACGGGGTACCCATTGGCACTTCGAAATTACCCGGATTATTTACATGACCAGAAACCGAAAACATTTTGGTTCCACCGTTGTTGGGCTTACCCAATTCGAGGAATTTTTGCCCGCCGTTATTAATAATGTACGGAATGCTGGCAAAAGTTTCGGTGTTATTGATGGTAGTTGGTTTACCGTACAAACCGAAGGTTGCGGGAAACGGCGGTTTGAAGCGCGGCTGCCCTTTTTTGCCCTCAATGGACTCCAGCAAAGCCGTTTCTTCACCACAAATATAAGCCCCGTAACCAAGGTGGTTATGCAAATCAAAGCTGAAGTCGGAACCTAGGATGTTATTACCGAGATAACCGGCTGCACGCGCAATTTCACACGCTTCTTCCATGCGTTCGTAGGCTTCGAATATCTCACCATGCACGTAGTTGTAACCCGTTTTAACACCCATCGTATAAGCGGCAATTGCCATCCCTTCGATGAGCAGGTGCGGGTTATACAACAGGATGTCCCAATCTTTGCAGGTGCCCGGCTCGCCTTCATCAGTGTTGCAAACGATATATTTGTCACCAGCATAATTTCTTGGCATGAAGCTCCACTTCAAGCCAGTCGGAAAACCTGCACCACCACGCCCGCGCAATGCCGACAACTTGACCTCGGCGATGATGGCATCGGGTGACATCTGCTCCGTCAAAATTTTTCGCAGCGCTTGATATCCGCCAACCTTAAGGTAATTCTCCAGCGTCCAAGGCTGGTCGAAATCCATGGTTGTATAAATCACTGGGCCTCTCATGATTTGTCCAGCTCCGCGAGAATTTGATCGATTTTTTCCTTGCTCAAACGCGCACAAATCTTTTTGTTGTTCAACGTCAACAACGGCGCATCCTTACAAGCCCCCATACATTCACCCTCACGCAAGCCATACTTGCCGTCTGCAGTTACCTCTCCCATACGAATCCCCAATTTGGATTCGATGTAAGCCACGGTGTCTAGCGCGCCGCACAAGGTGCAAGACAAATTGGTACATATGGTGAGGATATGCTTCCCCATCGGCTTGAGGTTGTACATATGATAGAAAGTAGCCACTTCGTACACGGCCATTTTGGCCATGCCAAGATAGTCGGCAACATCCGCCATATCATCGTTTGATATCCAGCCTTTTTCATCCTGCACAAAACGCAGTGCAGCCATTACCGCCGATTGGCGCTGATCGGCAGGATACTTTTTCAGTTCGCGCTCAATCTTGCCTATTGTCTGTTCAGATAGCATCAGCGATCCACCTCTCCAAAAACGATGTCCTGAGTACCAATGATAGTCACCACGTCCGCAATCATGTGACCGCGACACATTTCGTCCAGTGCCGCCATATGGGCAAAGCCTGGCGCGCGAATCTTCATACGATAAGGCTTGTTGGCACCATCCGACACCAGATAGATACCAAACTCTCCCTTCGGATGCTCAACTGCGGCATATGCCTCACCAGCAGGAACATGCATTCCCTCGGTGAAAAGTTTGAAATGGTGAATCAGCTCTTCCATGTTCTGCTTCATCGCCTCGCGCTGTGGCGGACAGAACTTTGCACTAGTAGCCATGACTGGACCTGGATTCTTTTTCAGCCAGTCGATGCACTGTTTGATGATGCGATTTGACTGGCGCATTTCTTCAACACGAACCAGATAGCGGTCGTACGAGTCACCATTAGTACCTACCGGTATGTCAAAATCTAACTGCCCATAAACCTCATAAGGCTGCTTTTTGCGCAAGTCCCATGCGATACCCGAACCGCGCAACATCGGCCCGCTAAAACCCAGTGCCAAAGCACGCTCGGGAGTGACAATACCAATATCCACGGTACGCTGCTTCCAGATACGATTGTCGGTCAACAGAGTTTCATATTCATCGATATAAGTCGGGAAGCGGGCAACAAAGTCATCCAAGAAATCCAACAGCGACCCTTGACGATTTTCGTTCAGCTTTTTCACTGCCGCCGCATTATGAATCTTGGACGCTTGATACTGCGGCATCGAATCTGGCAGGTCGCGATACACGCCGCCGGGACGGTAGTACGCCGCATGCATACGCGCACCAGATGCAGCTTCGTAGGCATCCATCAAATCTTCGCGCTCGCGGAAGCAATACAGGAAGATCGTCATCGCACCAATATCTAAGCCATGCGCACCCAGCCACAGCAGGTGATTCAGCACGCGGGTAATCTCGTCGAACATCACACGAATATACTGCGCGCGCAATGGAACTTCGATACCAGCCAGCTTCTCAATTGCCATCACATAAGCATGCTCATTACTCATCATCGAGACGTAATCAAGCCGATCCATGTAGGGAACTGATTGCAAGAAAGTCTTATGCTCCGCCAGCTTTTCTGTGCCGCGATGCAGCAATCCAATGTGAGGATCAGCTCGCTCAATCACTTCGCCATCAAGCTCAAGTACCAGACGCAACACGCCGTGCGCAGACGGATGCTGCGGGCCAAAATTCATTGTGTAGTTTTTGATTTCCGCCATGACGCTCTCTCTCAATCGCAACCGTAAGTTGCTTCGCGGATAATGCGCGGAGTGACTTCGCGCGGTTCAACCGTAACAGGCTGGTACACCACCCTCCGCTGCTCGGGGTCATAACGCATCTCGACGTGCCCCGAAAGCGGGAAGTCTTTACGGAAAGGATTTCCAACAAAACCGTAGTCAGTTAGCAGGCGACGCAGATCGGGATGATCGTTAAAAACAATACCAAACAAATCAAATGCCTCGCGTTCGAACCAACCCGCACAAGGCCAGATTTTGGTCACCGACTCCAACACCGGAAATTCATCATCGACAGCAAAAATTCGCACGCGAACGCGGACGTTATTTTTAACCGACAACAAGTGGTAAACGGCTGCGAATCTCGCCCCATCCCATGCCCCGTTGCCATATTCGGAATAATCAACCCCGCACAGATCAATCATCTGCTCAAAACCAGCCTCATCACGCAAGCACGTCATCGAAGCCAGCATTTCGGTAGCTTTGACCACCACAGTCAACTCGCCCAGCTTAACATCAGCACTTACCAGACGCTCGCCCAGCAATTCGGTCAATCTAGTTTTCAATACACCCAAATCAGTAGCCATGATTCATCCTAGCGAGCAATGGTGTTGGTACGTTTGATCTTGTTTTGCAACTGAATGATGCCATACAGCAAAGCTTCAGCAGTAGGAGGACAGCCGGGCACATAAATATCAACCGGCACGATGCGATCACACCCGCGCACCACAGAATAGGAATAATGATAGTAACCACCACCATTAGCGCAGGAACCCATTGAGATTACCCAGCGCGGCTCAGCCATCTGGTCATAAACTTTACGTAATGCGGGAGCCATCTTATTGCACAGCGTACCTGCCACCACCATCACGTCTGACTGACGCGGACTTGGGCGAAACACTACGCCAAAACGATCAAGGTCATAGCGCGCCGCGCCCGCATGCATCATTTCCACAGCACAACACGCCAAACCGAAAGTCATCGGCCACAAGGAGCCAGTTCGGGTGTAATTGATAATGGTATCCAGCGTTGTGGTCACAACGCCTTTTTCCAAAATGCCTTCTATTCCCATTCCAAGGCCCCTTTCATCCATTCATAGATAAAGCCAACCACTAGGATGGCAAGGAAAATCATCATGGAAACGAAACCGAACGTTCCAATCTCTTTAAGGACGATTGCCCAAGGAAATAGGAATGCGATTTCAAGATCAAACAGAATGAACAGAATGGCGACGAGGTAGTAACGCACATCAAACTTCATGCGCGCATCTTCAAATGCCTCGAAACCACATTCGTAGGGAGACAGCTTTTCACTGTCAGGCCTGTTTGGAGAAACAAGCTTACCAAGAATGACGGGAACAACCCCCATCACAATACCGATTACAACAAACAACAGCACCGGAAAATAATTTTCCAACATCGAGTTCTCCCCTTTGCTCGCTGCGACTTTACTTACAGTCGTCTTGTTAGTTTTGTTATCGCGCCGACACCTATGGTGTCGATCCTAATGTTGGTGCCGATGAGCAGACTCGAACTGCTACGGCTTTCGCCACTACCCCCTCAAGATAGCGTGTCTACCAATTTCACCACATCGGCATTGCTACAGTAACTATTTCGGAATCTCCTTGGACTTCGATCCATCCACCGGAGCAGCCGGAGGGGCTACGGGTGCCACCTGAGTTTCAACAGCATCCACCCGATCCATCAAGCCTTGCGAGCCCGAAGAGTGCGAGTAGATATAAGTCAACGACAAGCTGGTCACAAAGAATACAGCTGCCGCAACCGCAGTACTACGACTAAGAAAATTCGCAGAACCACTGGAACCAAAAAGACTACCAGCTGAGCCGGTACCAAATGCCGCGCCCATATCAGCGCCTTTACCATGCTGCAACAACACCAGACCTACCAGCACTACCGCAGTCAGTACATGCACAACCCAAACCAATGTTTCCACACTCAACCCCAAAAATTTACTTAACCTGAATTACTGAGCGCCGTTCGCAGCCTTGCAAATTGCAACAAACTCATCAGCAACCAAAGATGCACCACCAATCAAACCGCCATCAATATCGGGCATTGAAAACAGCTGCTCGGCATTATTCGCCTTAACACTACCGCCGTAGAGTATACACAAGCCCTGCGCCATCTGACCATCTAATTGCGCAAGCCTTTGACGGATAAAGGCGTGTACTGCCTGCGCCTGATCTGGCGTTGCCGTTTTCCCCGTTCCAATCGCCCAAACAGGCTCGTAAGCGATAACCATTTTGGTTATAGCCGACACACCCGCATGATTCAGCACAACCTCAAGCTGGCGCGCGATCACTTCCTCAGTCACATTAGATTCACGCTCCGCAAGCGTCTCACCAACACAAAATATCGGGGTTAAATCAGCCTTGATAGCAGCATCAAACTTTGCAGCCGCAATATCATTGCTCTCATGGAATAACGCCCTACGCTCCGAGTGTCCGATGATGACGTAGCGACACCCAAAATCAAGCAGCATACCCGGCGCAACCGCACCAGTGAACGCACCTTGCTCGTGCTGACTAAGATTTTGCGCACCCCAAGCAACGTTACTTCCATGCAGCATTGCCTGCACTTGCGCCAGATAAGGATAAGGCACACACACACCAAAATCAGCCGCCTTAAATCCATTAACCCCTTGGAGAACGCCTTCCAGTAATTCCTTGTTGCGCGCCAAACTTCCGTACATCTTCCAATTTCCAACGACAAGTTTTCGACGCATCACTTAGACTCCGGCATTAATTCAATCGACTTCGAATGCTACTCGGTAACCACAAACCGGTCAACGAAAGAAGACCTCTTTCGTCGAGTTCAGCAGTAAATAAGCAAGCAATTATGCGGCTTGCACAGGGATGTGCCCGCGCTTGGCAAGCACACAGTTTTGTTCGTCAACATACACAAGCTGAGGATGATAATTTTGCAGCTCCGCTTCGGAGTAAATTCCGTATGCAGCGATAATGATGATGTCACCAGGACTCGCTCGATGAGCCGCCGCGCCATTAATGGAAATCACTCCCGAACCGCGCTGCGCGCGTATCGCATAAGTAGCAAAACGTTCCCCGTTGCTAACGTTGTATATCTCAATCTGCTCGTACTCACGAATACCGGAGGCTTCCAACAAATTATCATCGATAGCGCAGGAGCCCTCATAGTGCAACTCGGCATGCGTAACATGCACACGGTGCAACTTGGCTTTTAGCATCATTGTTTGCATGGAGTAACCTCCCGATTCAGTGGGGCGCGGATTATATACGCAGTCATTCGCTGCGCAAAACTTCGACATTATCGAGCAAACGGGTCACCCCTTGTTTGGCGGCTACCAGAACGACCCCACACCCATCCCCCGCTTCAGCCACAGCCAGCGTATCCAGCTTGCGCAACGAAATATAATCCACCACCCAAGCCCGCTCCGCCAACTCTGTGAGCACCCGCTGCCGCACCAACTCGGCCGCAACAAGCCCATCACGCAACCATGCTTCGCGAATTTCGCAAATTAGCTGATACAAGTGCGGGGCTTCGGCACGCTCGTTAGCATTCAAATATTGGTTACGCGAACTGAGTGCCAGCCCATCGGCTGCACGCACAATCTCGCCCCCGATAATTCGGATAGGCAAATTCATCTGCTCGACCATCTGCCGAATAATCAGTAGCTGCTGGTAATCTTTTTTGCCGAAGATAGCCACTCGCGGCTGCACAATATTGAACAGCTTCAGCACAACGGTAGCCATGCCGCGAAAATGCCCTGGACGCGCCGCACCGCACAACTCGTTGGCAATCGGCGGCGGCTCAACAAACACATGCTGCGGTTGCGCATACATCTCAGCCACTGTCGGAGCAAACACCACGTCTGCCAAGCCGATCAACTTGGCACAATCCGCCTCAAGGGTACGCGGGTAACGCTCAAAATCCTCGCTCGGCCCAAACTGCAGTGGATTAACAAAAATACTCACCACTACGCAACGGCCATACTGCTGCGCCAGCCGAACTAATTCGATGTGCCCCTCATGCAGATTCCCCATGGTTGGCACGAACACAACCTCGCGCTCACTGGCGAGCCTCGCCCTTAACTCACCAACCGTGTGCAGCGTCAACATCAGAAACAATGCTCCGAGGACGGAAACTGCCCCGACTTCACCGCCATGACGTAGGCACGAACTGCCTCCGCAATCGAACCCGCGCCAGCCATGAAATTTTTCACGAAGCGCGGCTTTTTACCCGGGTAGATGTCAAGCATGTCGTACAGTACAAGCACTTGACCCGCGCACCCCGCACCCGCGCCGATGCCAATGGTTGGAATCGAAAGTACACGAGTAATCTCAGCAGCCAAGCCAGCTGGCACAGCCTCCATCACCACCATACCAGCGCCCGCCTGCTGCAACGCCAGCGCATCATCACGCAACCGTTGCGCGGCATCAGACTCGCGCCCCTGCACTTTGTAACCAATCTGATGTACCGACTGCGGTGTCAACCCAATATGGCCGCAAACCGGAATGCCGCGCCCGACCAAAAATGCCACAGTCTCAGTCATCTCTGCTCCGCCCTCAAGCTTAACCATCTGCGCCCCTGCCGCCATCAACTGTGCCGCATTGGCAAAGGTTTCGCGCGGACTTACTTGCGACGTACCAAACGGCATGTCGGCAATCACAAATGTCTGAGGCGCACCAGTGGCCACACAGGCGCAGTGATAAGCCACATCACTGAGTGTCACCGGCAGCGTCGTTTCACGCCCCTGCAATACCATACCGAGTGAATCCCCCACTAGCAGGACATCGACCCCCTGCGCCTCCAGTAAAGTGGCAAAACTGGAATCGTAACAAGTCAACACAGCGATTTTCTCGCCCCGTCCCGGCATCGCTTGCAACTTACTTAATGTATTTCGCATCAACTTCCCCGACTGAAAAATTCACGCTCACCGCGCATCTGACCGATGCGCTTCAGCAACAAGGAAAAATCTTCGTCACCATCAACAAAGTTCAACTGCTCGCTATTCACCGTTAATACTGGCGCAGCTTGGTAATGATAGAAGAAATCGCTGTAGCTTTGCGCCAGACGCAGCAGATAATTATCCGAAATGGTTTGCTCATAACTCTTGGCCCGGCGGCGTACCCGCTCCACCAGCGTCTCAGGGCTGGCTTGCAAATAAATCACCAGATCTGGGGCTGGCACCTGTGGTTGCAGCGTGGCGTAAATTTGCTGGTACAAACGAAACTCTTCGTCGGTCAAATTCAAGCGTGCGAACAGCATATCTTTATCCAGCAAGTAATCCGCAACCGTACTGGAATCAAACAAGTCCATTTGCGCCAAATCTCGTGCCTCATTGCCGCGCTGAAACAAAAAAAATAGCTGCGTCGCCAGCGCGTAACGTTCCGGCTCACGATAAAACTTGGGTAAAAATGGATTTTCGTCAGGCTTTTCGAACAAAGTATTCGCGCCAAAGTGATCGGACAAGCGACGAGCCAAGCTAGTCTTACCAACGCCTATCGGGCCTTCCACCACCACATAGCGATACTTATCAAACAGCATCAATCACACGCTCCACTTGCTGATCCTGACATAGCGCCATCGCCTCTTTTGCTGCCCCGAAGCCTGCGATAACGCACGTCGGCTCGATTTCCAGTAACGGCAACAAAACAAATGCGCGGTGCTGCAATTGCGGATGTGGAATCGTCAATCCGTGTTCATGCAGCATCACATCGTCATACAGCAACACATCAATATCCAACGTGCGCGGGGCGTTGCGAAATGTCCGTTCGCGCCCGTGTTTGTGCTCAATTTGCAACACCGCATGCAGCAAGGCTTGCGGCGACAACTTGGTGGAAAGTTTGGCAACCGCATTCACAAAATCAGGCTGATCAAGATAACCGACCGGCGCACTACGGTAGAGCGAGGAGCGCGCCAACAAACAAGTGCCATCCAACCCGTCCAGATCCTCAAAAGCTCTCACCAACTGCGCGGAAGGATCAGCCAGATTACTACCTAACCCAACAAAAGCGATATGCGACATCAGGCAGCACTCTCCGTCACCACTGCCTTCTTGCGCGGACGACGGCGACGCTTTTTATCGCCCGCCCGTTCCGGCTGCAACATCTCTGCGCGACGCTCCACGTTGGCATCCTGAAACTCGTCCCACCACAAGCCCAGCTCATCATCTACCTCGCCGCTGGCGCATCGTAGCAAGAGGAAATCGAATCCGGCACGGAAACGCGGCTGCTCTAACAAACGGAACGGACGCTGCCCCGCGCGCTGATCGAAACGCAGTTGCAACAACCATATTTCCTTCATTACCGCATCATGCCGATGTGGAATAGCCAGCTTGGCTTTCTGTTTATGTAACACCTCATCCATCGCCATATGCAAGGCCGGTACGGGATTTTCCCCTCGCTGCTTGAACTTAGCCCATGAAGATAACACCTCATGCCACAACAGGGCAGCAAACAGAAAGGCTGGCGAAACCGGCTTTTCCTGCGCAAGACGCTCGTCAGTGTTGCGCAGTGCCAGCATGACAAACTTCTCACCCATAGGCTGCTCAAGAATCACATCAAGCAGTGGCAACAAACCGTGATGTAAATCCATCTTGCGCAATTGCTGGATGCACTCCACCGAGTGTCCCGATAGCAACATCTTCAAGACTTCATCCAACAAACGTGCCTCCGGCACGTTATTGAGCAAGTCCTTCATCTTGCCTATCGGCGCAGCTGTGGCCGCATCCAGACGAATATCCAGTTTTGCCGACAAACGAACTGCACGCAACATACGCACCGGATCTTCGCGATAGCGCGTAGCTGGATCTCCAATCATGCGTAACAGATGATTGCGCGTATCGGCATAGCCCTGATGAAAATCGTGTATTTCTTGTGTGGAAGGATCGTAAAACAAAGCATTCGCGGTGAAATCGCGCCGCGCAGCATCCTGCTGCTGATCACCAAACTCGTTGTCGCGCAACAAACGTCCATGCGCATCCGTCTCAGCGTCCTCTTCCTCGATCATGCGACGAAAGGTGGAAACTTCGACTACCTCTTCACCAAACATTACATGCACTAGGCGGAAGCGCCGTCCAATAATGCGCGAACGGCGAAACACTCGCCGAACCTCTTCCGGTGTCGCATTGGTCGCCACGTCAAAATCCTTGGGCGTGCGCTGAAGTAGCAGATCACGTACCGCACCACCCACCACATAAGCCTGATAGCCCGCCGCTTGCAAACCGTCGGTGACTTTTTTTGAGCCGTAGCTGATTTGCTCGCGCGATACGCCATGAGCTTTAAACGGAATTATCTGAGCCGAACCGTCCAACCTAGGACGCTCGGCGCGGCCAAATACGCGTTTGATAAATTTTCTGATCATGAATTTTTTTCATAGAGGCACGACAGGTAGTCGCGCTACAGGGCGCGGATTATACACTGCGACAATTTACCGTCCGCCAAAGAAAAACGCGCCTTGCGGCGCGTATTATTTGAGGTTGTTTTACCAGTCAGCCTTTTAGGCAGGAGCTCATAAATGCTTTGCGCTCATCGCCTTTCAAATCTTTGATTTTGGCTTCCGTATTACAGTTCTTCATCTTGTCGCGTTGCCCTCCCGCTGCTGGGGAATCAGCACTTGCTACCGGCTTGGTCGCCTCCGCCCCGCTCTTCAATTCGTAATCTTTGGATAGGCACTTCTTCATGAACGCCTTGCGCTCATCGCCCTTCATCCCTTTTGCTTCTTTGTTGCAACCTTTCATCTTATTGTGCTGCGCACCTGCAAAAGCTGGAGCCGACACTGCGAAAACAAATCCCAAGCAAACCACTGCGATCAATTTCTTCATGAGTATCCCCTTGATGTAAGTTGTCGAAAAATCTCCAAATAACTCAGGAGACGCGGACGATTATAGGACTCAGGAGAGCGACAATTTGACAGCTTGCAATGTTTTGCGACTGTGTCGAAAGGTTAATACTTAAGTGCTGTAAGCCAGCGAGAATAAAGCTGTTCGGCAACCTGATTCAGCGAAGGTAATTTGTGTACTGCTTCAGCGATGATTTGTGTCGGAAATTGCACGACAGGACTCGCCGCCGCTTCGGCTATCTCATTCGCGCCAATTTCACACCAATGGGTAATCATCGTCATAGTCATTTCCACATGGCATTGCAGCGCAAGGTGCTTACCGATAGACCAAGCCTGATTAGCGCAATGAGAACTAGAAAGTAGATGAGTCGCTCCCGCTGGCAGCGAAAATGTCTCACCATGCCAGTGAAAAGCATCAAAAGAGCGTAGCTCGCCAAACCAGCCACGCGCTTGTTCGTGACTATCCACCACAACCTCACCCCAGCCAATTTCTTTAACTGTGTTGCGCGACACCGCCCCCCCCAAGGCTTTAGACATCAACTGCCCACCAAGACAATGCCCCAGAACGGGAATATCCCGCTCCACCGCATCGCGGATCAACGCCAATACCGGCGCAATCCACGGCAGATCATCATTCACACTCATCGGCCCGCCCATAAACACCAAGCCAGAAAAGTACGATGAGCTCAGCGGAATCGCATCGCCCGCATCAACAGCGATCAGGATCCAGTCAATACCTCGCGCATCAAGCAACTCGGAAAAATAACCGGGGCCCTCGCCTGGAGAGTGACGGAAGACAGCGACAGGTTTCATTGGAGTAGGCACTAATCCTTATGCACCGAACGCATTCACGCCTGCGACTTGTCTCTTTCGATCAACGCATATGCAGAGTGATTATGTATGGACTCAAAATTTTCCGACTCAACCACGAATGCGTCAATACGCTCATCTTTATTCAGTACGGCGGCAACATCACGCACCATATCTTCAACAAATTTTGGATTATCGTAAGCCCGCTCGGTAACAAATTTTTCGTCGGGCCGTTTGAGCAAGCCAAACAATTCGCACGATGCCTGCTCTTCCGCCACACGCACCAAATCTTCAATCCACACTACTTTTTTCGTGCGCACGGTCAGTGTGACATGCGAACGTTGGTTATGCGCACCGCGTTCGGAGATTTTTTTAGAACAAGGACAAAGGCTGGTCACCGGCACCAGTACTTTCATGGTGAAGCGATACTCGCCCTCAATAATTTCCCCCACAAAAGTGACTTCGTAATCGAGCAAACTTTGCACCGCCGAGACCGGTGCTGTTTTGTTGACAAAATAGGGAAAGCTCATTTCGATATAGCCGGAACGGGCTTCCAGCTTTTCCACCATTTCACGCAGGATGCTCTCGAACGACTCAACCGAAATTTCACGCCCATGCTGGTTGAGTATTTCGACAAAACGAGACATGTGCGTGCCTTTAAAGTTATGCGGCAGATGCACATACATATTGAAAGTAGCCACCGTGTGCTGCACACCGACACTCTTATCTTTCACCACCACCGGATGGCGGATGCTTTTAATACCAACTTTATTGATAGCTAGTTGACGCGCATCCGCGCTGTTTTGCACATCCGGGATTGAAGCAGTTGAATTCATTTCTAACTTTCCGTAAATGGACTATAGGCATTATAACCATTACCCGACAAAATCAATCAGGAAATTTTCCGACTTGTTACCGCACCGATAGATTGCACAATACCTGCCGCATCAAGTCCGCAATCTGCCAGTAAAACTTTATGCTCACCCTGCTCGACAAAATAATCCGGCAAGCCCAAGTGCAACAAAGGCACCGCCATACCGTGTGCCGCCAAACATTCGGCTACTGCACTGCCCGCTCCACCCTGAATCGTATTCTCTTCTAGCGTGACTAGGAGGTCGTGTTCGCGCGCCAAACGCAGCACCAAAGCTTCATCCAACGGTTTCACAAAGCGCATATTCGCCACGCTGGCATCAATCTGCTCTGCAGCCTGCAAAGCGGGAGTCAACATGGAGCCAAAAGCCAACATTGCAACACCACGCCCTTGACGACGCAGCTCTCCCTGCCCGACTGGCAACGCTTGCAGCGCAAAATCAACCTGCACACCCGCACCCGTGCCACGTGGGTAACGCACGGCCGTGGGCGTATTCATCCGATAAGCGGTGGTCAGCATTTGTCGACACTCATTTTCATCGGCAGGTGCCATCACGGTCATATTCGGGATGCAGCGTAAAAATGAAAGGTCGAAGCTGCCCGCATGTGTCGCACCATCGGCCCCTACCAAACCGCCGCGATCAATCGCCAAAATGACCGGCAGATTTTGAATGGCAATATCGTGTATGAGCTGATCGTAGGCCCGCTGCAAAAATGTCGAGTAGATCGCCACCACCGGCTTATATCCTTCGCACGCCAGTCCGGCCGCAAAAGTTAGCGCATGTTGTTCCGCAATACCCACATCAAAATAGCGCTGCGGAAATCGTTCGGCGAAGTCTTGCATTCCCGAACCTTCGCACATCGCGGGAGTGATACCGACCAGTTTGTCATCCTGCGCAGCCATGTCGCACAACCACTCGCCGAATACCTGCGTATAGGTTTTGTGCGATGCGGGTTTGGACACAATGCCGCTGGTACGATCAAATTTCGACACACCGTGATAGAGCAGACAGTCTTCCTCGGCTAGCGCGTAACCCTTTCCCTTCTGGGTAACAATGTGCAGAAACTGCGGCCCCTCCAGCTTGCGAATATTGCTCAGCGTATCGAGCAACACATTGATGTCGTGCCCGTCAATCGGCCCGATGTAATTGAATCCAAATTCCTCAAACAAAGTACTGGGAGTCACCATGCCTTTGACGTGCTCCTCCGCACGCTTGGCGAACTCCAGCATCGGCGGCATGCCCTTGAGCATTTTTTCGCTACCGCGCCGCATCGCCGCGTAAAAGCGTCCCGACATCAACTTCGCCAGATAATTATTCAGCGCGCCAACCGGACGCGAAATCGACATATCGTTGTCGTTCAAAATCACCAGCAAGTTGGCATCCATCGGCCCCGCATTATTAAGCGCCTCGAAAGCCATACCTCCGGTCATTGCACCGTCGCCGATAACGGCCACCGCGCGCGCCTCGGAGCCAGATAATTTGGCAGCTGTCGCCATCCCCAATGCCGCCGAGATCGACGTACTGGAGTGCCCTGTACCAAAGGTGTCGTAAACACTTTCGTCGCGCTTAGGAAAACCTGCAATACCGCCCTTCATGCGCAACGCACTCATTGCCTCGCGCCGCCCAGTCAAAATTTTGTGCGTGTAGGTTTGATGACCCACATCCCACACCACCCGATCCGACGGTGTGTCAAAAATGTAATGCAGCGCAATGGTTAACTCCACCGTACCGAGATTGGACGAAAGGTGACCACCGGTTTTACTGACCGACTCGACCAAAAACTCGCGCACTTCACTTGCCAATTGCGGCAACTGCTCGCGTTCCAGCGAGCGCAAATCGTCGGGGGAATTAATAGTGTTAAGTAGTGAATACATCAAAATTTTCTGAATACAATAAAGTCAGCCAAATCACGCAGACGCTGGGCGGAGTCGCCAAAATCGGCCAAATTTTCAAGTGCTTCGGCATGCAGCCGCTGTGCCATTTCTCTTGCTCCGACCAAACCGAGCAAGCTGACATAAGTCGGTTTGTCATTGTCCGCATCCTTGCCCGCTGTTTTACCCAAGGTTGCCGTATCAGCCTCGCAATCGAGCACATCATCGACCACTTGAAAAGCGAGGCCAATCAACTTGCCGTAACGATCCAACTTGGCCATCTGCGGCTGATCCAACTGTCCACAATACGCCCCCAGCAAAATCGCGGCACGAATGAGTGCGCCGGTCTTATGAATATGCATCTGCTCCAACTCTGGCAAGGTCAACTGCTTGCCAACGCTGGCCAGATCAATCGCCTGCCCACCAGCCATGCCCCGCGAACCGGAAGCAACCGCGAGCAGTTTCACCATCTCTAATTGCCGTTCGGCATCGTCGCTCAAGCGTTGCTCGGACAACAACTGAAACGCCAGACTCTGCAAGGCATCTCCCACCAGCAATGCGGTCGCCTCATCATACGCGACATGGCATGTGGGCTTACCGCGTCGCAACACATCGTCATCCATGCAGGGCATATCGTCATGCACTAGCGAATAAGCATGGATCAGTTCAACCGCCGCCGCCGCAAAATTTACCCGAGCGCTATCCGCCCCAGACAACTCACCTGCCGCGAAAGCCAGCAACGGACGGACGCGCTTACCGCCGTCCAGCACGCTGTAACGCATTGCTTCATGCAAGCGTTGCGGCGCAATCTCCGCAGACGGCAATAACTGTCCCAGCACGCCCTCGAATTGCGTTTGCTGATGCGCTACCCAACCCTGAAAATCGATCTTGCTCAAGCTTCACCACCGGCGGAAAAATCTTTCAACACACCCTCTTCCAAAACTTTCACCTGCTGTTGAGCATCGTCCAGCCTAGTTCGGCAAAAAGTAAGCAGCTCAGCGCCACGCTGATAAGCTGCCAGCGACTGCTCCAACGACAGCTTACCGCCCTCCATCTCTGCCACGATACCTTCCAGCTCGGTCATCGCCACCTCGAAGCTCGCTGTTTTTTGCGCCTTTGCTGCCATGATCTGCCTTTAATTCGCGAAAGACGCGCATTTTACCGGAGGGGGATGGGATGGGCTAATTTTTGTCACCTCACTCAGCACAAGCGCGTCCAGCCAAGTAACTCATCTCTTTGCCCCAGCCCAAATAATTGCGGTGATAGTCGGCCAACTCAGGTAACGCAGCAGTCCGCTCGGCAAAACTCAACAAAACAGGAAGTTGTCGCCCTGCAATATCAGTGCTGTCTAGCTTTTTAGTCGCAGTCAAAAAAGATGACAGGCTAGTAATGACATGTCCGCCCGGCTTAATGATTTGCGCAACCAGATGATCAGCAATCCACGGTGAATATTTCAGCATATAGTCGGCATACTGTTGCATAACCTGCGCTTGTGTTAGCAACGCAGCACGCTCGAGCTCGAAATCAGCACGTTCGACGATACGTTTATTTTCATATACCAAAGGGGCGCTAGCTGAGGTATCGCACAGCCAGCCTTGACGCGGCTTCAATAGATCAGCCTGATCTGCCTCCTCGCGATACGGATAGAACGGCATAGTGCGGCAACGCAGCGGTTTCATTTCCTGAATATCGCACAACCCACTCTCGCTCAGCGCGGGGCATGGCAATACCTCAGGAATATAGGCGGTCAGCGCGATAAGTACGGCGATCTGCGGACGTTTTTTCGGCTTGAGTGTGATGCCCAGTTTGGCCGTCAATGGAAAAGACTTCACACCCTGCGGTACCGCCGTCCACACCAAAGCCAAGGGGAATCGCCCCGCATGAGCGAGAGCATCGTCCAATGTCAGTGGGAGCGCACCGTAACAGCACTTGCCGCAGGCGGTGCAACGAAAACGGTCTACGCGCGCGCTCATCACACTCACCCCCCGCAGCATTTTTTGTATTTTTTACCGGAACCGCACGGGCACGGGTCATTGCGGCCTATCTTAACAACCTGTCGCGGCGGCGGCTTCGGGCCAACCTTACCACTGACGTAATACCACTTCCCGCCTTCACGCCGGAAGCTTGCTAACTCGTGTTGCCCCAACTCCTGACCGTCGCGGCAAAAGCGGATATAAAACTCGACACTCCCAGTATCTCCGTTTTCGCTACTCGCCATCACCTCCAAGCCTTCCCACTCGACTTCCGCGATCGTGCGCTCGGCCTCGGCGCGATTGAAGTCGCCGCGAATTTCCGGGGCATTGGTGTGATCAATATGATCAAGTTTCCCCAGCACGAACGCGGTGTAGCGCGAACGCATCAACGCTTCCGGTGTAGCTGCTGCCACGCCAGCCAATAACGGGCCGCAGCAGGCATCAAGATCAAGCGGGGAGCCGCAGGGGCAATTGCTCATTTGCATTCCTTAAAAATTGTGTTGAAACAGCATGACTCACTTGCGCCGGGCAATACCCAATAGCCCGATCACCCACCGTATCAGCGTATAACTGATACGTGACATCACGCGTGCGACAATGCCAGCGTGCAGCTGCTTAATTTGCACTGCATGCTGCGCTATTTCCATTTGTAAACTATCGCGTAATTGCTCGGCAAAACCGCTATCACGCACCACCAGATTGGCTTCTTTTGCCAGAAATAAGCTGAATGGATCAATATTGGACGAGCCGACCGTCGCCCACGTGCTGTCAATCACCGCCACTTTGGCGTGAAGGAAACTCGCCTGATATTCGTATATTTCAACTCCAGCCGCCAACAGTTCACCGTACAACTCGCGCGTGGCGTGATGTTGCAACCAGTACTCAACCCTACCCTGCAACAACATCACCACTCGCACCCCACGCGCAGCTGCCAGTTTGAGTGCTTTGCGGAATGACCGACCAGGCAAAAAATAGGCATTGGCGAGAATAATTTCTTGCTGTGCGTTACCAATTGCTTGCAGGTAAGCACGCTCAATATCGCGGCGATGACGAATACTGTCGCGCACAACAAAGGCCAGATGTCTGGTTGCACCGCGTTTCCGCGTGCCAGAAATGTAACGTAAAAATCGGAGCACGCGCCGCCCCTGAGTTACTCTCGACACCACGCCCCACAAATGACGCACAGCATCATTCACCTTTGCAACCAGCATGCCTTCCATTTTTACGGCATAGTCGAAACGAGGTATATCGAATGCCGCGTCCGCCGGAATGTCATCCAGTATATTGATACCACCGATGAACGCGATTTCGCTGTCTATCACTGCAATTTTTCGGTGCATGCGGCGCAAACGGCTACGCCGAAAAGACAGAAAAGCTGGCTCACGACGAAACCATTGCACCTCAACACCCGCGATGCGCAACTCATCAATTCGCTTAGGCGATAGTTCCGCCGAACCAAATCCGTCCAGCAGCAACCTCACTGTCACTCCACGCAACGCCGCGCGCTGCAAGGCCATCGCTACCGTGCGACCGGTTTCGTCATCGGCAAAGATGTAAGTCTCTAGCGCCACCGTCAGCTGTGCCGAATCAATCGCAGCACACAGGGCAGGAAAAAACTCTGTGCCATTCTTCAACAGTGTCAGTGTGTGTCCGTCGATGCGGTGTTCGGTAGCCATCACTTAGCGAGGAATGAGTTGGACCGACAAAGCGGCATGATCGGACATCCGCCCCCATGCATCACCCGCATGTACCACTGCATGCTGGACGTGAAATCCGCGCACATAGATACGATCCAAGCTAAACAAGGGTAAACGGGAGGGAAAACTGCGCGCCGGTTTGCCTGTGTGAGTGTGAAACACATCGTGCACATCGAGTGCTGCGGATAAAAGCCGCCCCAGTGCATTGCGCCAATCGTTGAAATCACCGGCGATGATAAGCGGTGCATCGGCGGGAATTTCACTCTGCACATATTCGATCAAAGCGCGTGTTTGCAGCTTGCGCCCCTTAGCAAACAGACCAAAGTGTACGCAAAGACAATGGATATTGCCGCCCGCGACATCCAGCTCGCAGTGCAGCAAGCCTCGACTTTCAAAACGATGGGCCGAAACATCGCGATTACTCACTGCTGCAATTGGAAATCGGCTCAAGACCGCATTGCCGTGATGTCCGTAGCGATATTCCGAATTTTTACCGTAAGCATGGTGCAGCCAGACATCCTCGGCAATAAATTCGTGCTGCGCCACCGCTGGATAGTTTTGATGACGCAAAACATGCCGCGTATGTTCGCCCTGCACCTCCTGCAAAAACAGAATATCCGCATCCAACTCACGCACCTGTTCGCGCAGTTCATGCAACACAACGCGACGATTGAACTGGGAAAATCCTTTGTGGATATTGTAGGTGGCGATTTTAAGCATGGTCATAGGCGCATTTTACCCACGAGACTCCGACCATGTTGGTTAAAATGGCACGCACAAAATTTGCGTCTGCTGATCCCCCACAAAGGAATGTCATGTCCCGTAGCCATGCCGAACACAAACTGAAGTTAGTCGAGGTACTCAACATTCTTGTCGCCGACGGCATGGTCGCACAAACCGAAGCCGAAGCCCTGATCGCGGAGCGGCGCATTCACCGTCAGGACGTGCATCCGCTGGTAGTTATCGCGAAAAAACACTGGAAGTCTTTGACGACACCACATCGCACACTGACGCTGGAAACGTTGACCGAGTGGCTGGCAAAAAGTGTCAGCTTGGAATATTTCCACATCGACCCACTCAAAATTGATTTTTCCGAATTAACCGAGTTGATGTCCATCGACTATGCGAACCGCTTCGCCATTATGCCGATACGCATTGACGGCAACGAGTTGGTAATCGCCACCGCCGAGCCCTTTCTACGCGACTGGGAAACCATTCTCAGACAGACATCACGCAAAAGCATTCGCCGTGTGGTGTCCTCACCAACCGACATCAGCCGCTACTTAGTCGAGTTCTACAATTTGGCACGTTCGATCAAGAGTGCGACCAAAACCTCGCCCGAGACATCTAACCTAGCCTCCTTCGAGCAACTGGTTGAGCTGGGAAAAAACAACAAACAGTTCGATGCCAACGATCAGCACATCGTGCATATCGTCGATTGGCTATGGCAATACGCATTTAATCAGCGCGCATCGGACATCCACATCGAACCGCGCCGCGACTCGGGCATCGTGCGCTTCCGCATCGACGGTGTACTGCATCAGGTACATCAATTGCCGATGTCGGTCGTCACCGCCATGACCAGTCGCATCAAACTGTTAGGGCGTATGGATCTGATGGAAAAACGCCGTCCGCAGGATGGTCGTATCAAAACACGCACTGAAGACGGACAGGAAATTGAACTCCGCCTTTCCACGCTACCCACCGCGTTCGGCGAAAAGTTGGTGATGCGTATTTTCGACCCCGAGGTATTGGTGCGCGATTTTTCCGAACTAGGTTTTTCCGCCGATGATCGCTCGCGCTGGCAACACATGACCACAAAGCCGAATGGAATCATTCTGGTCACCGGCCCAACCGGCTCAGGGAAAACCACCACTTTGTATTCCACACTCAAGCATCTCGCCACACCGGAAGTGAACGTATGCACACTGGAAGACCCGATCGAGATGGTCGAACCCGCGTTTAACCAGATGCAAATCCAGCAAGGCCTAGACTTGACCTTTGCCGAAGGCGTGCGAGCATTGATGCGGCAGGACCCCGACATCATCATGGTAGGGGAAATCCGCGATCTCGACACCGCCGATATGGCAATTCAGGCCGCACTTACCGGCCATCTGGTACTTTCCACACTGCACACCAACGATGCGCCATCAGCCATCACCCGCTTACTCGATTTGGGCGTACCGCCCTATCTCATCAATGCCACCATGCTCGGCATCATGGCGCAGCGTCTGGTGCGTACGCTGTGTCCGCATTGCAAACAGGCTCAGCCCATACAGACAGATGAAATCGAACTATGGAATACGCTGGTCGCTCCGTGGAAATCTCCGCATCCAGCCGAGCTATATCACCCCCAAGGCTGCTTGGAATGCCGGATGACAGGCTATGCAGGACGCATCGGCGTGTATGAAATACTGCTCATGTCGCCCGCTTTGCGCAAGCTCATTCATGCCGATACCGACATCGCTGCGCTACGTGACCAAGCCAGCCGCGAGGGAATGACCGCGTTACGAATTTCAGGCGCACTCAAAATCGCGTCTGGGCTCACCACGCTGGAAGAAATCTGCAAAGTTGCTCCGCCGCCAAGCTAATACGTCGGAAAAATTCTCCCGTCGCCCCCATCCCACCTTCACATTGGCACGAGTATAATTCGCGCCAATGTTTAACCCCATCAAGGAAAAATCGTGACACTCTCCACCCGCGTTCAAGCCATTAAGCCCTCACCCACTCTCGCAGTCGCAGCTCGCGCGGCGAAGTTGAAAGCCGAAGGCAAAGACATCATCGGACTGGGCACAGGCGAGCCGGATTTCGACACGCCACAACACATCAAAGATGCCGCCATCGTGGCGATCAACAAGGGCTTCACCAAGTACACCGCTGTAGGTGGCACACCTTCACTCAAGCAAGCCATCATCGCTAAACTAAAGCGCGACAACGGATTGGAATACAGCGCGAAACAGATCCTCGTTTCCTGCGGCGGCAAACAGAGCTTCTTCAATCTGGTGTTGGCGACCATCAATCCCGGCGACGAAGTCATCATCACCGCACCATATTGGGTATCGTATCCAGACATCGTCATCATCGCGGAAGGCAAGCCAGTCATCGTGCAAGCTGACATCGCGCAAGGCTTCAAGCTGACGCCAAAGCAGCTTGAAGCAGCCATCACGCCGAAGACACGCATGATCGTCATCAATAGCCCAAGCAATCCTTCCGGTGCGGTTTACACACTGGATGATCTGAAGGCACTGGGCGAAGTGTTGCGCAAGCATCCCAATATCCTCATCGCGACAGATGACATGTATGAACACATCGCGCTGACAGACGATAAATTCGTCAACATCCTTGATGCCTGCCCTGACCTATATCCTCGCACCATGGTACTGAATGGCGTATCCAAAGCGTATGCGATGACTGGCTGGCGTATCGGTTATGCCGCTGGCCCCGAGAACATCATCACCGCGATGGAGAACGTGCAATCGCAGAGCACCTCCAATCCCACCTCCATCTCGCAAGTAGCCGCAGAAGCAGCACTGAACGGCGACCAGAACTGCCTCGCACCTATGATCGCCGCATTCCGCGAACGACATGAGTTCGTGGTGAGCGCGTTCAACAAAATCCCCGGCGTGAAATGCATCAAAGCAGGTGGCGCGTTCTACGCTTTCCCTGATGCACGCGAAGCCATCATCCGCTTGCACCAACAAGGCAAGATCAAAGACACGACTGACATCGCCCTGAGCGAATACCTGTTGGCAGAAGCTGGCGTGGCCGTCGTACCCGGCTCAGCCTTCGGTAGCGAAGGCTACTTCCGCATCTCCTTCGCCACCTCTATGGACAACCTCAAGGCAGCGCTTGAGCGCATGGCGAAAGCACTTTCTTGATATAGCTCTCACCAAAATGTAAAAAGCCCGTCGTTATGACGGGCTTTTTGTTTGAGAAAGGCAAAGACTTATCGCGCGGCGCGCAAAGACAGGCTTTGTGTTGTTCCGCCCAAAATCAGCGGAACATTGCCCAACCCAGCCAAAGCACTCAGATCAGCTGAGATGCGTCCGCTCACTTGCGGCGGCGCAATATCCACTTCGCCTGTTGCCTTCAATACCCCCGCAGACAACCTGATTTGACGCAAACGATACTGATTGTCGTTATAGCTGATTTGCCCCGTTACCGTATCAAAATGTGTGCGCCCACCAGGCTGAGGATCGCGGCTACGCAAACGTGCAGTCTCCACCATATCCGCCCCAGTAAGCACACCAGCTTTAATTTCAAACGTGCCATCCATGCGCGCCTTGCTGGGCAAATCAACCAACTTGGCTGCCTGTGAAGTAAGGTGCAAAGTGGCATCCGCATCACCACTCAATACAGAATTCAAATTCGCCAACGTCAGTGTTTTGCCGATCAATGTCACCTTAACTTGCCAGCCGGAACCCCAAGTTACTTTTGCATCGCCGTTCAGCATACCGCCCAAGATGCGTCCGTCGATTTCACTCAACACCAAGCCATCGGCGGCAATCACTCCCTTTGCCGAAAAGTCGTCGAATGACCAAGCCGGTAACAACGGTAATGCACCGCTGCGCATCGTCACGGCCAGCGGGTATTGCTCGGCTTGGGCCCCACCGATGTCCAACTGATAACGCCCCCCTTCAGCAGTTAGCTTTGCACCACCAAAAGCTGCCGATTTATCAAAGGTGACAGTGCCTGCAACATCGTTGATTGCCAGTCCTTCGTTATTAACTGAGCCGCCCGATAGCGCAACCACACCAATCGGATTGGCCGGATCAGCAACGCTTTGCTTGAACCACGCCAGCGCATCCAGCAACGATGTACCGCTTACCTGCCAGCCATCTAGTTGAATACCTTTGACGCGCTTATCGTCGGAGAATAAAGCTGAGAAAGCAAAATCGAGCCGAGCATGCTCAATTTTAATTTTTTGCTCTTTACCAATACTTACATCGGACAAATCTAAACGCGGTGTCGGCAATAAGCGCCCGCTCACACTACCGATCTTGACCGGCTGTTGAAGTTTGTCAGCCAAGGCAGCTTCGATTTGTTTGCCGTAATGCTGCATAGGCATCACCAGCGGCGCGATAAATAGTGCCAAGATGAATACCACCAGAGCACCCGCAACTATTTTTCCGATAGGCAACGGTTTGCGTCGTGCAGCAACCGGTATCGTAGGTGTTGATTGCGGCTGACTTTGTTTGGCTACTACCGCCTGCTGCTCGACGGTTTCATGGCGCGCAGACTCCAAAGCACGCTGCTCTGCCCGCGCCCAAGCCAAAGCCTGCTCTTCCGCCAGTTTTGCCACCTCATCTTCCGAGGGCATGTGCGCTTTAGCCACTTCTTTAACCGCTTGTTTCTTGGTGGGCGAATCCTCAACAGGCTTGGCCGTTTCCTGCATCACTTGCCCAACCTCTTTCAACAGCTTTGCCTCATCAGTAGCGACAGCATCGTCAACCGCAGGTTCTACTACAGCGACTGCTACGGGCACCTCTTCGGGCAACGCAAAAGTGAAGGGATCCAAGCTGACCGCTGCCGCCGCATTATCGACCGAAAATGTGGAAGGAGTTTGGCTCGTCTTGGGTGCTGCCCCCAATAATTCGTAGACCTGATGGGGGCGTCCATGTTTGTCTTTTTGCGAACCTCGATACTCAAACAAGTCGGCATAATCGTCACTAAGCCGAGAAACAAAATCAAAATACGGACGCGAAACGTAAATTTGGTCGGTACCCGAAAAACTCATCACACGCTGCGCATCATTGATGCCGTCGCCGACCATATTGCTTTGACCGTTCATGTCTTTAACAACATTGATCGGCCCAAGATGAATACCAATACGCACATTCATATCGGGAAATTCGGCATGATCGTTAGCCGTTACACGGTCACGGAACTGACGCGCGGTTTCCAGTGCATCTTCGGGATGATCCAAAAATCCAATCGCTGCGCCATCGCCGGTATCCAGAATCAGGCGTTCACCCTGCCCAACTGCCGCAAGAATATCGGACACCAACTGATTGAATTGCTTCTTCAGCGCAATTTGTTTTTTGACAGATTTTTTTGTATAGCCAACCACATCGAAAAACAAGACTGTGGCACTGGTTGAACGCGATGCGCTATCGGCATCGTGTGTCTTATGTGCATGATCATCAATACTGGTTTGGGTAAAGCTGGCAATTGAACTTAGCAGCGCGGCATCCGCCGCATCTTGCATGATCTGCTCATCAGCGGCTTGGGATTGGGACTGCACCTCAGAATCCCGTGTGGCCTGCTGCAACGCTTCGAATTCCTGCAAAGTCTTGAGGCGCAAAGCCTCCGCCTCGGCGCGAGATTTCTGCTCAACTTCATCACGTGCGCGTGCTTCAGCTGCGGCATGTGCTTTGGCTTCCTCTAGCTCGGCTCGCACGCGAGCCGCCTCTTGCTCTGCCTGATGACGCGCCGCCTCAGCTTCGGCACGCGCTTTTTTCTCAACTTCCTCACGGGCCTGCGCCTCTGCTTCGGCTTTCCGCTTAGCCTCTTCCGCTTCCGCTTTCGCCTGTGCAGCAGCCTGCTCCGCATTGCGACGCGCTTCCTCAGCCTCCACTTTGGCCTGCGCCGCAGCGGCTTCAGCGGCACGCTTAGCTTCTTCCGCCTCAGCTTTGGCTTTGGCCGTTTCCTCTTCGGCTTTGCGGCGCGCCGCCTCGGCTTCAGCCTTGGCTTGCGCTGCGGCTTCCTCAGCCTTTCTCCGCAAATCAGCGGCTTCCTCTTCCGCCTTACGACGTGCAGACTCAGCCTCTTCGCGCGCTAGCCTTTCGGCTTCCGCCCTTGCGCGCGCCTCGGTCTCAGCCTTGGCTTTGGCAGCCTCCGCCTCAGCTTTAGCTTGTGCTGCGGCCTCTTCAGCTCGGCGACGTGCCTCTTCAGCTTCTTGCTCCGCTTTGCGGCGTGCCGCCTCCGCCTCAGCCTTTGCCTGAGCCACCTCTTCTTCGGCTTTACGGCGGGCAGCTTGCACCTCTTCTTCTGCCTTGCGACGTGCAACTTCTGCTTCTTCGCGTGCTTTCTTTTCTGCTTCTTCGCGTGCGTGCGCCTCGGCCTCAGCTTGAACTCTCGCTGCGTCTGCTGCTGCCTTCACTTTTGCAGCCTCTTCCTCCGCTTGACGGCGAGCAACTTGCGCTTCTTCCTCGGCCTTGCGACGCGCAATATCAGCTTCTTCACGTGCTTTCTTTTCGGCTGCTTCACGTGCGCGTGTCTCCGCCTCGGCTTTGGCTTTCGCCGCCTCCAGTTCGGCGCGCGCGCGCGCAACTTCCTCTTCGGCTTTACGGCGCTCAGCTTCGGCTTGTGCGCGCGCCTGTTTCTCGGCTTCTTCGCGAGCGCTCGCTTCTGCTGCTTTTTGTCGGACTTGTTCGGCTTCGACTTTGGCGCGAGCTGCTTCCTCTTCTGCTTGACGGCGAGCCGCTTGCGCTTCCACCTCGGCTTTAGCTTTGGCTGCGACCAACTCAGCTTTCACGCGTGCAGACTCTTGCTCGGCTTTTAATCGTGCTGCATCGGCTTCTGCCCGTGCTTGTTTTTCAGCGGCTTCGCGAGCTTTGGCTTCATCCGCCGCCTTTTGTCGCGCTTGCTCTGCCTCAGCTTTAAGTTTGGCTGCTGCCTCAGCTTCCACTTTGGCTTTAGCTACCGCTTCTGCCTGTGATTTTTCAGCTGCAAGCCGAGCCGCTTCGGCGGCTAAAACTTCGGCAGTAGGTGCTTTATAGGCGGCAGTAAAATCAAGCTCTTCGCCGCTGTCTTCAGCTGGTTTTTTTAGTGTGGCGGGTGGGCGTTGCGGCACAACCATCTTGGGAATATTGGCGGCTTTGGCCTTATCTTGTATGAAACCGGCGCGTTGTAACTCGTCGACCATCTCATCCAATACCTGACGTAAGCTGGGCGCGGCACGCTTGCTGATCTCGCCCGCCGTGGCGGTACCGTCGACCATTAGTAACGCGCGCTTAATATCGCCAGAAAGCAGCGATGTGCGATTGCGAGCTTCGTCTTCACCTTTCGGCGTTCTGATAAATACGGCTTTTGTGTCCATAGCTTTATTCTAACTCACGACAATAGGCGATGTATCACGGCTTAGATGGTTTTTCACTTTGCTTCGGATGCATCGCTTTTTTATTCGCGGGCGCATCATCGCTGCCAAATAGTTTGTGCAGAAATCCGCCGATCTTGACACCCAGTGCCGTGCCCAACCCTGGCCCCAGCATCGCCGTCCCAACCGCCGCGCCGGCCAAGGCCGTACCGCTGGGACTGACACTCGGCTTATCTAACGTTCCGCTAATCACCATAGGCATACTAACCAAACCCGCAGTACCTTTTACATCGGCATCAAGCATGCCTTTCAATGCCATATTAGGCGAAACATCCAAGCGCCCCTCCGCATTCAACGAGCCGGAAGCTAGAGCGATTTGACGAAAGTGATAACCATTACCGTCAACCTGAACTCGCCCGTTTAATTGATCAAACTTGGTCGCCCCCTGACTTGCGTAAGACTGCGCAGGATTTTTAGCAACCTGCTCAAGGTCCACCTTCTGCAATACGCCGTTACGCATTTGGAAATCAGCCTGTAGCCGAACATTTGCCGGAAACTTTTCGAAGTCTCGCAACTGCAAGCGAAATTCCGTTTGTGCATCTGCTCGTCCAGACAACAACACCTCGCTCGACAGCGAGGCAATCAAAGGTTGCAAATTCACATTTTTCACAACGCCTTGCACGCTCAGCCCAAGCGTGGCCCGATCTAACATTAACTTTCCCGATGCCTGCCCGTCATAAAGACGGGTATGAATGTCGCTTAGCGATACCACTGCCTCATCCATACCGAGCTGAGCATCAAGTGCGTCAATGACAAACGGCTTCCCTGTTTCTTTCACCAGATTAACTTCCGCCTGACGCAATGCAAACCGCCCGTTAAAGCGAAGGTTTTTTTGCATCTCATCCAAAGATGCCCCCTCACTCTGAACCGCACCGCGCGCCTGAAAGGTGCCACGTGAAGTGGCGGGGTAATTCAGCATTGCCAATATTGGCGGCAACGAAATCTCACTCTCTTTTAATTCGGCACTCACCCGCCAAGGCATTGCAAAATCGAGTAAAGCACTGCCTGTCGCATGTGCCGATGACGTGGATAAATTGAATAAACGAACATCAACCTTATTCCCATCGAGCACACCACTGGCCTCCACATGCTCCATGAGCGGTAAGTCCGTCATCAAGGGTGGCTGCCAATTTTTTCCATGCACCTCAAATGCCAGCACTGGCAGGTGTTGCACATCCACCTTCGTCGCAACAGGAACAGCGCTCACCACCAGCTTTTGCTCATCCGCTGCCAACCATATTCGTCGCAATTGGCCGCGCTCATCCAGCTCAACCTTCCCCTCCAGCCTATCCAAAGCAACGCCTTTGATCATTAACGTCACACCGCGAAACTGAAACTCCGTGAACCGTATCGACTGGGTATGCGGGAAAGAAATAAATCGGGCCAGCCAAAGTTGTAACTCATGCAAATAAACAACACCACCCGACACTGAAACCCGATGCAACACCAACTCACCACTCATCAACGCGACGAGCGACAACTCGATTTCCACCTCGTCCGCCTGCAAACTGGGCGTGCGTCCGACGCGCACATTCTTCAAGTCCAGATGAGGAAGTGGAAACAAACCCAGCTGCACAGCCCCTACCCGCACTGGCTCTTGTATTTGCGCACCGACGCGGCGCTCAATTTCCGGTATATATGTATCCAGCGGCGTAATGAAGATCAATGCCATGACCAGCACCAACAAAGTTATCACCGCCAGAATAGTCCGCTTCAGCCAACGCATAATTGCCCCAATTTAGGGTTGACCGAGCAAAGCAAAATCACTATCATGCGCACCTCTTCATTCCCTGATAGCTCAGTCGGTAGAGCGACGGACTGTTAATCCGCAGGTCCCTGGTTCGAGTCCAGGTCGGGGAGCCAAGAAAATCAAGGCCTTGCAGCGATGCGAGGCCTTTTCTTTTGCGCTCAACATTGAGAATGTCGCGGGGCGGCATTGATACCCTTGTAACACAAGGCATCAGAGAAGAAAAAAATCCGTGAGTTGGTATTGCAGTACGCTTCATGGACGACATTGTAATGCGTGCGAAACAATGGATGCAGGGCTGGAAATCGGTCCTATATACAGACCTCCTTACGGTCACAAGCATTTTTTCAAAATCCACAAGATACGGAGCCATCATTGCCATGCAGAAAACCGAATTTCAGCTAAACGGTGAGTTTGTAGAGCTTAACCAATTGCTTAAAATAGTCGGATTGTGCGACAGCGGTGGGGCTGGTAAAGCTTTGGTGGCTGAGGGCGTGGTTTTCGTCGATGGTCAAGTCGAGTTGCGCAAAACCGCAAAAATACGCTCTGGTTCAGTGGTATCCCTTGGGGATGTGCGTATCAGTGTGCAGCTCAATGAGGCTCCGGTATTGAAGGAATGATAATGGGGACTGAAAAGCTGTAAAACTCAAACTTTGAGGAGACTGGCTAGAATTACATCCGTCCAGTATTGAATTAAGGCTGCCGAACATGAACTCTTTTATTACTCGCGTTTTGGCTTTGCTTAAGCCGCAAGACAATATGCCGCCAGAAATTCGCCGCGCCAAGCAGTTGATCGCGGCGATTGACGCAGGTGGTGTCCCGCTTGATCCATCCATAATTCGTAAAATCGCACAAAGCCTCGGGTTGGAAGTTACCAAAAAAGCTCGGATGGAAGACACCATTCACCGAATTCGGGTAGCAATTGAACGCTACTAGCGATTTACACACTCCTGAAAAATCTGAACAACTGAATTTCCATGGTATCCAGTGCCTCGATTTTTACAGGCGGTGACTTTACTTCACCACGGTATCGATCACGATCTGCAAACCTTTGCTGCCTGGGGTGACCGGTACATTTGTCATACCTTGCAAATCACCGGGCTGAGCAACGGGGCCGCCGGATTTTGCAACGCGCGCCACAACAACAAGCTGATCAAAACCAGAAAGCTTAAGTTGCGGTTGCATCGCCATGCTGTCATCCAAGGTGAACTCCAGTGGCAAGTCTTTCACTTGCTTGCGCAACACCGCCAGCGGCATCTTGGGGCCATTTGCTGCGCGCGCCAGAATGAATACGGTATCGGTAGGCGCAACTTGAGCGGACAGCGTCGGACTTAAGATCACGCTGCCGCTGATCGCTTTGCTCATATCAACCGGCTGTTGTTTTTCCACGCTCACGCCCGCATCAAATTGCGCCAGCTTTTCCTTGCCGCCTTTTTGTTTGGAAAGAAACTCGCGTGCCTGATCGACACCACCTTGAATCATTTGAAGATCCGGATAATCCGCTGGCAACAGTGCGATCAATTTTTGCCAGTGCTGAACTGCCGCAAAATAATCACCACGCTCCATTGCCGCCGAGCCGGAGAGTGCCAGTGCGGAGGTGTTGTTGCCGTCCAACTGCAATGCTTTGTCGAGGTACTTGGTGGGCTCGCCAAGCAGTGACTGTCCATTGTTCATGGCGCTAACGTCGGCATAGTCTGTCCACAGTTGTGCTTCGTTCGGCACCAGTTTCACCAAGTTTTGGTATGCGCGTATCGCATCTGGGAATCGCTGTAATTCACTATACGAGCGCGCTAACAACAACCATCCATCGGGATTTTCCGGCAGACGCTCCATCTTTTTTTCCAGCTCTTGCAAAGCGGCTTCGGAGCGAATTACGCCAAAACCTTCGGCAATTGCCAGCTCTTCTTCCTGCGGCATCATTGCTTTGGTGTTGCCCAGCGCCATATAAAGCGGCACAGCTAGTAGAGGTAGAATAACGGCCAAAACAACAGCCAGCACTTTGGCTGGGTGTCGCTGCGGAGCCACTGCCGCAGCATCTTCACCTTTAACTTCTTGCAGCAGGCGCGACTGCAACTCGCGCTGAGCTTGCTCATAAGCTTCGCTGGTTAGCAGTCCGTTCTTCAGGTCGGCATCAAGTTCGGCGGATTGATCGCGCAACACGTCAAGGTTGGCCGCATCGCGCAGCACATCATTGTTGCGCGCCGCGCCACGCCACAATGGTAGTAGGACGAACAGCAGTGCAAGCAATACTAGCGCTACACAGATAATCCAAAAAATGGTCATGCTTGAGAGTCTTTCGCTTGAGATGTCTGTTCGGGAGTTTCGCGCAACAGTGCGGCGGCGCGTTGCGAGTCTGCATCGGTGATGGCAACTTCATCCGCCACCGCATCTTTACGTTTGCGCAGCTGATACACAAGTACGCCGGAGCCAATCAGCAATAACGCGAATGGGCCATACCACAACAATAGCGTTGTTTTTTTAACGGGCGGATCGTACAGCACGAAATCACCGTAACGGGAAACCAGATAGTCGATAATTTCCTGATCACTCATCCCTTTTTGCATCTGCTCGCGCACTTCTCGGCGCAAATCTTCCGCCAATTCGGCATGCGAACTTGCCAGTGACTCATTCTGGCAAACCAGACAGCGCAGCTTGTCGGCCAAACCGATCATGCGTTTTTCCAGTACAGGGTCCTCCGCCATATCTTTTGCTTCACCAGCAAAAGACAGGGATGGCAGCAGGCAAAATAAAACAATCAGCAAATTTCTCATTTGGCTTGCAACTCCGCAACCAGCGGCAAAATCTTTTCGCGCAAATTGTCCGGTGTTACTGGACCAATCTGCTTGTACTGAATGATGCCTTGTTTATCAATTACGTAAGTTTCGGGTACGCCATAGACACCGTAGTCGATACCGATGCGACCTTCGACATCGGCCACACTCAAGGTGTAGGGGTCGCCACCTTTTTTCAACCACAACTCAGCATCCGCTTGTTTATCTTTGTAATCCAAGCCGTAGATGGGCACGATTTTTTGGCGCGACAACTCCATCAACACCGGATGCTCTTCTCGGCAAGACACGCACCAAGATGCCCATACGTTGAGCAGCCATACCTGCCCTTTCATGTCTTGCGGCGAAAACTGCTTGCTAGGCTCATGCAATTGCGGCAAAGAAAAAATTGGTGCAGGTTTGCCAACCAAGGGAGAAGGCACTTCACGCGGATTGAGATTGAGGCCGACAAACAAGAAACCGGCCAACACAACAAACACGACGAATGGCAGAATAAAACGCATCATGCTGTTTGCTCCTTCAACGGCGCGGCATCGGCAGAAGTACTGGCAGGTTTTTTGTTGTGAATGCGATAGCGACGATCAGAGATGGCCAAGATGCCGCCCAGTCCCATCAAGAAACATCCCGCCCAAATCCAATCAACGAAAGGCTTAACGTAGATGCGAACCGCCCAAGCCCCATCACTATCTGGGATGGGCTCGCCAAGCGATACATACAGGTCACCCAACACACCTGTTGTAATCGCGGCTTCGGTCATCGGCATGCCAGAAACATTGTATTGGCGTTTTTCAGGAAATAGCTCAGTCACCGTTTTATCATTCTTACTCACTGTGACACTACCGCGTCCGGCAACGTAATTCGGCCCTTCCGCCTCGGTCACGCCATTAAAGCGGAATACATAACCACCCGCTTGTACCGTGTCTCCAACTTCCATACGCACATCACGCTCGGTCTCATAGCCTTTAACCATGGTCACGCCAATGATGAACACTGCCACGCCCAGATGCGCCAGTTGCATCCCATAGTAGCTGAGCGATTGGCCGCGAACGCGCTGCAAAAAGTTGTCACGTCCCGCCAAGCGCTCGCGCAAACTCAACAACAGCGAAGCGATTACCCAGAATGCCAGCAACAAACCGAGCGCGATCATCGCCGTCCAAGTCCCCAGCACCAGCGGTAACAACAAGGCGATCAGCGTGGCACTAGCGAACGCCCATTTCACTCGTTTGACCAGCTCAAGGCCACCAATTTTTTTCCAGCGTGCCAATGGCCCCAAGCCCATCATCAGGACCATGGGAATCATAAGCGGCACAAACACCGCTTCAAAGTAAGGCGGACCAACAGAGAGCTTGCCGTAGCCAAGCGCATCCATAAACAAGGGATACAACGTACCAATAAATACCGATGCCGCAGCAACAGAAAGCAGCACGTTGTTGGACAACAGCATCGCCTCGCGCGATAGCAAATCAAACTTGCCGCCCAATCCAACCTTTGGAGCTCGCCATGCAAACAGCAACAGCGAAATACCGATTACCAACACCAAGAAAGTCAGAATAAATATCCCACGCTTGGGATCGGCAGCAAAAGAGTGCACCGAAGTCAGCACGCCGGAACGAACCAAGAAGGTACCCAATAGACTCAACGAGAAGGCCGCAATCGCCAATAAAACAGTCCAACTTTTGAATGCACCGCGTTTTTCGGTTACCGCCAGCGAATGAATCAATGCGGTGCCTACCAACCACGGCATGAATGACGCATTTTCCACCGGATCCCAGAACCACCAGCCACCCCAGCCCAATTCGTAATAAGCCCACCAGCTACCCAGTGTAATGCCAAATGTCATAAACACCCATGCCACAGTTGTCCAAGGACGCGACCAACGTGCCCACGTGGTATCCAACTTACCACCTAGCAATGCCGCAATGGCAAAAGCAAAAGCAACCGAGAAACCAACATAGCCCATGTAAAGCATCGGCGGATGTATCACCAAACCAGGGTCTTGCAGCAAGGGATTTAAATCGCGCCCGTCTGCCGCCGCAGGTATTAGGCGCTCAAACGGGTTTGAAGTAACCAGCATGAACAAGAGGAACCCGACTGCAACCAAGCCCATCACACCCAAAACTCGCGCCACCATTTCTTCTGGCAAATGCTTGCTGAAGATCGCTACCGCGAGTGTCCACAACCCCAGAATGAATGCCCACAACAACAAGGAGCCCTCATGCCCGCCCCACACCGCCGCAACGCGATAAGCCGTGGGAAGCTGCGAGTTGGAGTGTTGCGCAACGTACAACACCGAGAAGTCGTTGGCTACGAAAGCGTAAGTCAAACAGGCAAATGCAATGGCGAGAAACACAAACTGCCCGTGTGCCAGCGGACGTGCGATCCCCATTAGCACGGGGTTATTGCGTGCCGCACCAATAATAGGCAGCACACCCAACAACAGCGCCAAACACAGCGCCAAAATCAAGGAAAATTGTCCGATTTCAGGAATCATGGATTCACTTTCGAATTATTTGATGACAGCAGGAGCGCTGGCGGGGACAACAGCTGAAGCACTAGCCGCATTGGCAATTTCTGCTTTTTGCAAAGCGTCAGCAGCTTCTGGCGGCATGTAATTCTCGTCATGCTTGGCCAACACTTCATCGGCGCGCATCAGCCCAGCCTCCATCTTGCCCTGAGCAACCACCCCCTTACCTTCTTTGAATAAGTCCGGCAGGATGCCTTTGTAAATAACAGGAATACTTTTATGGCGGTCGGTGATAACAAAGTTCACCGTTAGGCCATCCGCTTCGCGCTTGACGCTACCTTCTTCAACCAAACCACCGATTCGGAAGCTGCGCCCTTGCGGTGCCTCGTTGTTAAATATCTGCGTCGGCGTGAAATACAAGCTGACGTTTTTATCCAGCGCATTCAGCACCAAAGCAACAGCAAGACCGACTGCGGCAAGACCGACTGCGATAAATAAAAATCTTTTTTGGCGAGCTTTCATTTATTCCTCTTCTCCTGCTTCTTGCATCAAACGCACTTGCTGCAAAGTAAGCGCTCTTTTGTGTCTAACCAGTGCGATCTCAACAAGGAATATCGCCATCGCCACTGCATACGATCCGAGCAATACGTAGGTGATGGGATTTTCCCGCATCCAGATATCAAGCCACATGCTTCACCTCCGGCAATTCGTTAATCCACTTGGTGTGACGCTCACGTTCCAAAATAATGCTACGCACCCGTGCAAGAATGACCGCAATGGCATACAGCCAGCACGCCACGAGCATGATGAACATAGCTTGCTGCATGGCAACATGCATACTCGTACCGCTGAATTTGATGGTTGAACCTTGGTGCAAAGTATTCCACCACTTCACTGAGAAGTAGATGATCGGCACATTCACCGAACCGACAATAGCAAGTAACGCACTGGCGCGATCAGCGCGGCGCGGATCATCAATTGATGCATGCAATGCAATAAAACCAAGATAGAGGAACAACAGGATTAGTTCGGAAGTTAGACGTGCATCCCACACCCACCACGCACCCCACATCGGCTTACCCCAAAGCGCACCTGTCCACAGGGAAATGAAGGCAAATAAAGCCCCCGTTGGCGCAATCGCGGTCGCCATCATCGCGGATAAACGTGTATTAAAAATCAGCCCCATGGCGGCATACCCCGCCATGATGAGATACAAAAACATCGACAAAATCGAAGCTGGCACATGAATGAAAATAATGCGATAAAACTCGCCTTGCTGATAATCGACTGGCGCGATGTAAAAACCGATATACATGCCAACGGCAAAAAGCGCAGCAGCAGCCACCGCGAACCAGGGGATGAGCTTGCCAGCCAAACTATAGAAGGTAGTCGGTGCTGAATATTTGAACCAGTTTATCGCCAACTTATCACTCCATTGAAATACGTAAAGCCTGCGCCGTTACCCACGGGGTAAAGACCAACGCCAACACTAGCATCGCGCCCAACAACGACAAATGCGAAGCCACACTCAAACCACTCGATACGGCATCTACCGCGCCCGTGCCGAAAATCAGCACCGGAATACACAAAGGCAGCACCAGCAACGACAATAGCACGCCACCTCCGCGCAAACCCAAGGTCAATGCCGCACCGATCGCTCCCAGCATGCTTAGTATTGGCGTACCGAGCAACAAACCAAGTATCAGTACACCAATGGCTTCCGCCGACATATCAAATTGAATCCCCAGCACCGGTGCCATCAACACCAATGGCAGCCCAGCCACCATCCAGTGCGCAATCATCTTGCCCAACACCAGCATCGATAAAGATTGCGGCACCAACAACATTTGCTCCAGTGTCCCGTCCAAATGATCCGCCGAAAACAAGCGTCCCAAAGACAGCATCGAGGATAGCAAGGCCGCAACCCACAACACACCGGGGGCCATCTTGCGCAGCATATCCATCTCCGGACCAACGCCCAGCGGGAACAAGCTCACCACCATCACAAAAAAGATCAGCGTAGTCAGTACATCTGCGCGGCGGCGCATGGCAAGTACCAAGTCACGCCGAGTAACCACCCAAAGCAAATCAATCATCGTGGATTTTTTCATGATAGCGACAAGCTACGCATTTCAACGCCATCAACCTGCAACGGCTGGTGCGTGGTGTAAATCACCATACCGCTCCGAGCAAGATGCTCCGCAATCAACTCCTGAATCAAGCCCACAGCTCCGACATCCAGAGCGGTTAATGGTTCATCCAATATCCATAACTTCGCGTCACTTACCAACAAACGTGCCAAAGCAACACGCCGACGCTGCCCTTGCGACAACACTTTGGTCGGAAGGCGCTCGCGCCCCTTCAGCCCCATACGCCGCAATGCAGCAATAGCATCTTTCTCCTCCAGCTGCCGACCAGATAAGCCCGCAGCGATGCGCAAATTCTCCAGCGCGCTCAATTCATCTTTAATCGCATTCAGGTGCCCTAGGTAGAGCATATCGGCGAAATAATCCTCTTCCAATGACTGAATATTTTCACCTTCCCAACGTATTTCGCCCTCGTCCGCCATCATGAAGCCGCACAACGTACGCAGCAGGCTAGTCTTACCACTTCCGTTCACGCCTTGCACCTGCATGATCTGCCCCGGATACAAGGCAAAGCTCAGTCCGGCAAACAAGCGGTGATCGCCCCGACTACAGGCAAGATTGCTGACTTCCAGCATGGGAAAGAGACCTGAAATTTAACAGCGCGGGATTATATACGATAGCTTCCGGCCAATGCTTGTATTGACTTTACTGGTATTGACACAATCAGTTCTCAGCGTCTCCTGAAGCGCAAGTACGCATACCGTATACAAAAATGCCACCCGAAGGTGGCATTCTGACTCAGACTGAATACAGCCCTTACTGAGCAACTTGTTCGACGCTCAGATTAAACTCAATCTTGGCATCTTTTTTGGCAGCATCCAGATAAGCGCGGAACATTTCCTCACCAACCATCTGACGAATTTGCTGCGCATATTGCGTAACTCGTTCAGCATCTTCACTCCGAACATCCTTAACAGCACTAATACGCACCAGAAGATAGCCTGCCCCAGCTTTCACTGCACCAACATAGGTAGGCAACTTAGCCGCGTCGGCTTGGAATATTTGCCGAAGCAGATCAACCGCAATACCTTCGTGACGCGCACGCGTTACGGCAAAGGAAGGCTTCCACGAAAGCACTGGCTGCTCGCCAGCCTGTAACTTCGCCAAAATTGCCTTGCCTTGCTGTTCCGCCAACTCAAGTGCTCGTTGCTGCGCAAGCCGTGACTTGACTACCGCAGTTACCTCACTCAAGGGGCGTACAAAAGCGGGTTTATATTCGATCATGCGCGCGGAAACCAATACACCGGACTCCACTTCAATCGCGGGGGTGTTGCGTTTGTTTTTCAGCACGTCTTCGGTAAAGGCGGCCTGCATCAGCTTGTCCGTCCAAGGAGTAGATGCAACGCCCCCCTTCGACAACCAGCCGCTTTGTTCGATTTTTCCACCAACAAGCTGCGCCGCAGGTTTAAGCGTATCGCTTTGCTCGTAAACAGAATTACTAAACTGCTCGGCCAATTCAGCAAACTTATCCATAGATTTTTGTTGGCGAATAGTGCCCGCAATAATCTCTTTCATTTCGACCAATGGCTTAGCTTTACCTGGCTTGATATTCACCAACTTAATAATGTGATAGCCGAAATCAGACTGCACCAATCCGCTTAACTCGCCAGACTTTAAAGAAAAAACAGCATCTTCAAATGGCTTAACCATCATGCCTTTGGCAAAAAAGCCCAAGTCACCACCGCTCGCTGCGGATCCCGGATCTTGGGAGTTCTGCTTGGCCAACTCAGCGAATTTAGCTGGATTTTGTTTAGCTTGAGCCAATAACTGAGCCGCCTTTTGCTTGGCGGCATCCAACTCCGCTTGGGGTGCAGCCTGATCAACAGCAATCAGTATGTGGGATGCTTGCCTTTGTTCAGGCTCGCCATACTCAGCCTGATGCTCTTCGTAAAATCGAGCAACTTCATCGTCGCCAATTTGCACTGCCGCAGCAACATCTTGCGGAGAAAATCTGACATATTCGAAACGCGCTTGCTCAGCAATTTCAAACTCTTTGCGATGCTCATCGTAATACTTCGACACCTCTGCATCGCTTACTTTAACTTGCGACTGCAAGTTTGCCGCTGACAGCTCAACCACACTCACCATCCGCTGCTGCTCATTCAATCGCAATACTTCAGCCGCCACTTGATGCGAAGCGAAACCGCCCTGCACGTAGGCATCTCTGAGTTGTTGAGCGAGCATATCTTCAGCCAATTTAGCCTCGAACATAGCTGGCGACATGCCTTTGGATGCCAGCGCACTTTCATACAGCTTCTTGTCGAACTTACCACCATCCTGAAAAGCGGCAATGTTGCGAATAACATCAATAAGCTGTTCATCACTCACCACAAACCCAGCTTTCTTTGCCCGTTCAAGCAGTAATCGCTGCGCAACCAGATTATCAAGTACAGCACGCTTCATCTCAGGGTTATCAAACATCGCCGCATCAAAAGATGCCCCCAACATCTGGCGCAAACGATCGCGCTGCTGCTCGATGGCCGTATCAAACTCTTGCTGGGTAATTTTTGCGCCATCAACTGTAGCGGGAACCGGCGCATTTCCTGATCTTTGATACGAGTCCACCCCCCAAAGCGCGAATGGAAGAATAATGACAGCGAGCACGATCTGAACAACTCGCTTTTTCTCACGAACAAAATCAAACATAGCTCGGACCCAAGAAATCAGAATTTAAAAATGAAAAAAGGCGAACTTGCGTTCGCCTTATGTTGGCGGAGTGGACGGGACTCGAACCCGCGACCCCCGGCGTGACAGGCCGGTATTCTAACCAACTGAACTACCACTCCAAAAACTCTACTTTGTCTGGTGGGTGCTGACGGGGTCGAACCGCCGACATTCGCCTTGTAAGGGCGACGCTCTACCAACTGAGCTAAGCACCCGACAAAGAACGCTAGTTTACAGCATCCTTCAAACCTTTGCCAGCGGAAAATTTAGGAACTTTCGCTGCCTTGATTTTAATTGTCGCGCCGGTGCGTGGATTGCGCCCATTACGAGCCGCGCGCTTACCCACTTTAAATGTACCAAAGCCAACCAAGCTAACTGTATCGCCTTTTTTCAGCGCTTTTTTGATCGACTCAACAGTTGCATCCAAAGCACGACCTGCTGCCGCTTTGGAAATATCAGCAGATTTTGCAATCGCTTCTACCAGATCAGATTTATTCACTTAAGCCCCCTTTGCTAGTGATTTAAAAACAGGAGTTATCCTGCGGCGGCTTTATATCAAGGCTTGGCGAAGCTGGTCAAGCCATAGCAAATAAAATATTCAGCTTGCAAAATCCGCGAAGTTTTTGATATGGAATTTTAGTGCTTTAACACAGGCGTCGCGACAGCTACTGCCTCTACTGCTGGCAATTCCGCAGCTGGCTTTTCATCTGTCTCCGCAACAGGTGTTGGCTTACGTTCCAGTGCCAAATCCAAAACCCGCTCAATCCATTTAACAGGATGAATATCAAGCTTATTTTTAATATTGTCTGGAATTTCAGCAAGGTCTTTAATATTTTCTTCAGGAATTAAAACCAATTTAATTCCGCCACGTTGCGCCGCCAGCAACTTCTCTTTTAATCCGCCGATAGGCAAGACTTCACCGCGCAAAGTAATTTCACCAGTCATCGCCACATCTGCTCTTACGGGAATTCCTGTCAATGCCGACACAATGGAAGTGCAAATACCAATCCCTGCGCTCGGACCATCCTTGGGTGTTGCACCTTCAGGCAAATGGATATGCAAATCGGACTTTTGGTAAAAATCAACATCAATTCCCAATCGTTTTGCCCTACCGCGCACGACACTAATCGCAGCCTGAATTGACTCTTGCATGACCTCGCCCAATTTACCTGTGGTCGTGGTCTTTCCTTTACCCGGCATAACGGCAGTTTCAATCGTGAGTAATTCGCCACCCACTTCGGTCCACGCCAAACCGGTCACTTGCCCAACCTGATTATTTTTTTCCGCAATCCCGTAGGAATAACGACGAACACCCAAATATTTATCTAGGTTGCGCGAATTAACGACCACCTTGGTGTCGCGTTCTTTCAACGAAAGAGCCTTGACCACTTTGCGGCAAATTTTGGATATTTCACGCTCCATTCCGCGCACACCCGCCTCACGCACGTAGTAACGCACGATGTCACGCAAAGCACTTTCGGAAATCGAAATTTCCTCTGGTTTTAGGCCATTATTTTTAACGGCTTTAGGTACCAGATAGCGCGTCGCAATATTGATTTTCTCGTCTTCCATGTAGCTAGACACATGAATAACCTCCATGCGATCCAGCAATGCTTCGGGAATATTCAAGGTATTTGCGGTTGCCACGAACATCACATCGGAAAGGTCGTACTCGACCTCAACATAGTGATCGACAAAAGTTGCATTCTGCTCTGGGTCCAAAACTTCCAGCAAAGCTGAAGCCGGATCACCGCGCATATCCATGCCCATCTTATCGACTTCATCCAACAGGAATAAGGGATTGCGAACCGCAACCTTACTCATGTTTTGTAAAATTTTGCCCGGCATAGAGCCAATGTAAGTGCGGCGGTGGCCACGAATCTCGGATTCGTCACGCACTCCGCCCAAAGACATACGCACAAACTTGCGATTGGTGGCGCGCGCAATGGACTGCCCCAATGAAGTTTTACCAACCCCCGGTGGCCCAACTAGGCACAGAATCGGAGCCTTCAACTTATCCACCCGTTGCTGCACGGCCAGATACTCGACAATGCGCTCTTTAACCTTGTCCAAGCCGTAATGATCTTCCTCAAGAACCACTTCAGCCTGCTTTAAGTCTGTACTGATTTTGGTTTTTTTCTTCCACGGCAAACCAATCAAAATATCGATGAAGTTACGCACCACCGTTGCCTCTGCCGACATAGGTGACATCAAACGCAACTTCTTGAGCTCGGCTTCGGCTTTCGTGCGGGCCTCTTTGGTCATGTGGGCAGCTTTGATCTTCTTTTCCAGTTCATCGAAATCTGTGCCCTCCTCACCATCCCCTAACTCTTTTTGAATGGCCTTGACCTGCTCGTTCAAGTAGTACTCGCGCTGACTCTTTTCCATTTGGCGCTTAACGCGACCACGAATACGCTTCTCCACTTGAAGAATGTCGATCTCCGTCTCAAGCAACCCGAGCAAATGCTCTAAGCGCTGCCGCACCTCAATCACCTCTAACACCTCCTGCTTTTGCTCAAGCTTGAGCGGTAAGTGGGCGGCGATGGTATCCACCAAGCGACCAGCCTCATCAATACCGGCCAGAGATGTCAGAATTTCGGGCGGGATTTTTTTGTTAAGCTTAACGTATTGATCGAACTGAGCAATCAACGCGCGACGCATTGCCTCAGATTCACTATCTCCCCCAGCGTCAACGGGAATGGTTTCAACCTCAGCATCGAAATGACTGTCGGAATCAACGACTCGCAAAACACGAATACGCTGCACGCCTTCAACCAGCACCTTGACTGTCCCGTCCGGCAATTTCAGCATCTGCAAGATATTGGCCATACTGCCAATCGCGTACAAATCTTCCTTGCTAGGATCGTCTTTGGCCGCCGATTTCTGCGCCACCAACACAATACCTTTACCGGCTTCCATCGCGCTTTCGAGAGCCTTGATCGACTTACTTCTGCCGACAAACAAGGGAATCACCATATGCGGAAACACCACAACATCGCGCAGCGGCAACAATGGATGCAAATCGGTGGCAGTACTACCTGGAGTGGTTTGTTCAAACATATCTATAGCCTGTCAGTTGGTTGACGTTCAGATTAGGGCGACCGGCCACTTTTTCAAGTCAAGCGATGACGATATAACTAGGCCGCAATCGGCGCATCAGCATAAATCAACATCGGCTTTAATTCGCCGCTACCCGGTGTTTCATCGAGTACCACCTTGCGCACATCCGTTGTTGATGGAAGATCAAACATCACGTCAAGCAAAGCTTGCTCCATAATCGAGCGCAAACCGCGAGCTCCTGTTTTGCGCGACAATGCCTTGCGAGCAATCGCCGACAGCACTCCCTCACGGAACTCAAGTTCGACACCTTCCATAGAAAACAGCTTTTGATACTGCTTGGTCAATGCGTTCTTTGGCTCGGTCAAAATCTGAATCAGCGCAGCCTCATCCAGTTCGTCCAACGTAGCAACCACTGGCAAACGTCCGACAAACTCCGGAATCAAACCAAACTTAATCAAATCCTCGGGCTCAACATCACGCAATGTTTCGCCCGTCTTGCGTGTATCTCGACTGCTAACTGTTGCACCGAAACCGATACCCACTTTTTCGGAGCGGTTGCGAATAACTTTTTCCAAACCGTCGAAGGCTCCGCCGCAGATAAACAAAATATTCGTTGTATCAACTTGCAAGAATTCAGTGTTCGGATGTTTCCGTCCACCCTGCGGTGGAATTGATGCCTTAGTACCTTCGATCAACTTAAGCAACGCTTGCTGCACGCCCTCACCCGAAACATCACGAGTGATAGATGGGTTGTCCGACTTGCGTGAAATCTTGTCGATTTCATCGACATAAACGATACCACGTTGTGCCTTGTCAACATCGTAATCACAGGCTTGCAGCAGTTTCTGAATGATATTTTCAACATCTTCGCCGACATAACCAGCCTCGGTCAGCGTTGTTGCATCCGCCATCACGAAAGGCACATTTAGCAACCGAGCCAAGGTTTGAGCCAGCAAAGTCTTACCCGATCCAGTCGGGCCAACCAACAAAATATTACTCTTCGACAGCTCGACACCATCCTTGTCGTTGCTCTTCAAACGTTTGTAATGGTTATAAACCGCCACAGCCAAAATCCGCTTAGCCTGCTCCTGCCCGATCACATACTCATCAAGCGAAGACTTGATTTCTTGCGGCGTTGGTAAATCCGTTTTATCAGACTTGCCATTGCTCTCGCTCTGAATTTCTTCGCGCATGATGTCATTGCATAGCGTGATGCATTCGTCGCAAACAAACACCGACGGCCCTGCAATCAACTTGCGCACCTCATGTTGACTCTTGCCGCAGAACGAGCAATAGAGCAACTTATCACCTGATTTCTTGTCGCCTGACATAGCCAACCTTTCCTGTTTTAGCCTGCTAAAAAACCCGCTTTACACGCGCTTTTCCAGCACCTGATCAACTAGACCATATTTCACCGCATCGGGCGCACTCAAGAAGTTGTCGCGATCTGTGTCGCGCTCTATCGTCTCCACCGGCTGCCCTGTGTGATGAGCCAACATCTGATTCAACTTTTGTTTCAGATAGAGAATCTCGCGCGCATGAATTTCGATGTCGGATGCCTGCCCACGAAATCCACCCAAGGGTTGATGAATCATCACACGGGAATTGGGCAAGCAAAAGCGCTTCCCCTTCTCCCCTGCTGTCAACAGAAATGCCCCCATACTGGCAGCCTGACCGATACACAGAGTGCTGACGTTGGGTTTGATGAACTGCATCGTATCGTAGATCGCCATCCCCGCCGTAACAGAGCCACCGGGCGAATTAATGTAGAAATGAATGTCTTTGTCTGGATTTTCCGACTCCAGAAACAACATTTGAGCAACGATCAAATTCGCGCTGTGATCATTGACTTCACCAACCAAAAACACCACGCGCTCTTTGAGCAAACGGGAGTAAATGTCATAAGCCCGTTCACCGCGCCCGCTGGTCTCAACGACCATTGGAATCATACCGATATTTTGCGGTTCATCTAAACGCATCGTTTTAGCTTCCCATCAATTCGTTAAAGGTCAACGCTTTGTCGACTGTTTTTGCCTGAGCCAACACCCAGTCAACCACATTCAATTCCAGCGCCAAATTTTCCAACTCCTGCAAACGCGAGGCATCAGCGTAATACCAACGCACCACGTCTTCTGGCTGATCAAAGCTCTGCGCAAATTCTTGCGCCAACTCTTTAACCTGCTCAGGTTTTGCTTTCAGGTCATGTTTTTGTACTAAATCCGCCAAAATCAAACCCAGCTTCACACGCTTCTCAGCGCGCTCGCGGAACAACTCCGGTGGCAACGACATACCTTTCATGTTCATCCCGCGCGACTCCATATCCCGTGCGGTTTGTTGCATCAAGTTATGCGACTCCCATTCGAGCAAAGACTTGGGAATATCAAAGTTAGCGACTTTCAACAACGCATCCATCGCCACATCTTTGTTACGCGCCTTCAGTCGACGCAGCAATTCACGTGCCAGATTGCTACGAATTTCCTCTTCCAGCTTGCTGATGTCGCCGTCAGCGATACCCACTTCCGTGGCAAATGCATTGTCCAGTGCTGGCAGCTTGGCCTCTTCAACCTGATTCAGCGTGATAGTGAAAGTCACTTGCTTACCAGCTACATCCTTGCCGTGATAATCCTCAGGGAAAGTCATATCGAAGGACTTAACTTCACCAGCCTTCATACCCGTAATCGCCGCCTCAAACTCCGGCAGCATGCGGCCAACACCCAGCACAAACGGATAATCCTTGGCTTCGCCACCTTGGAACACCTCACCGTTCAATTTACCGACGAAATCGATACGCACTTGATCGTCCGCCTGAGCCGCGCGGTCTACGCTTTCGAAGGTAGCGCGCTGCTTGCGCAACGTACTGATGGTGGATTCAATGTCCGCAGCCGACAGTTCGTAAGTCAGGCGCTCGACTGTTTCTCCAGACAAATCACCAATCGCCACCTCTGGATAGACCTCAAAGGTCGCGCTGTATTCAATTTGTGCGGCATTCAAGTCGGTTGTTTTCAACTCAAACTGTGGATAACCGGCCACTTTCAAGTTATTCAACTGTGCCGCTTCGGCAAACGATTGCTGTAAAGCATCGCCCAAGGCTTCTTGACGAGCTTGCGCACCGTAATACTGCTCCAGCACCTTGGCAGGCACTTTACCGGGGCGGAAACCGGCGATTTTTGCCGTCCGGCCGATATTTTTCAGTCGCGCAGCAACTTGGCTGCTAAGAACTTGCTGGGCTACGGAAGCGTTAAGACGGCGCTCCAGGCCGCTGACGGTTTCTACACTCGACATACTCTGATTTCCTTGAATTTAAATTGATTGTTACGTTCTACTCAGCTCACGCTTCCCCATACAACCACACCCCGCAAGATACGGAGAGCAGTATGAAAACTGTTTGATGTCGGCTACAAGCAAGACACAGGAAGCCCCGACTCTGTTCGGAACCGGCATGAAGGATACCACAGGCGCGAGGGCATCGTATCCGACGGGCGCGAATCCGCATCCATACGCACGGGCTGCCAAAGTCCGGCTTAAACCAGCAAATGCTTGATCAATTCCCGCTCTTCGGTCAGTTCGCGATAGCTATCCATCATATGTTTTCGGCCCAATTCACTAATCTCAAGTCCCGGCACGATGGAATAATGTCCATTGCGACAAGTCACCGGAAAACCGTACACCACCCCCTCGGGAATGCCATAACTTCCATCCGAAGGCACACTCATAGTCACCCAGTCGTTGTGGTGCGAATGCAACAGCCAATCATGCATATGAGCAATAGCTGAATTTGCCGCGCTGGCTGCACTGGACAAGCCGCGTGCCTCAATCACCGCCGCCCCGCGTTTTTGCACCGTGGGAATAAATTCGCTTTCAACCCAATCTTCCCAGCCGTTCTGCCGCAAAATCTCGCGAACCTTGCGCCCCCGAATCTCGGCATGATCCAAATCGGGATACTGCGTACCGGAATGATTCCCCCAGATAATCATCTTATTAATATCCCGTATCGGCTGGAACAATTTAAGAGCCACTTGAGCGATAGCGCGATTGTGATCCAGACGCGTCATCGCGGAAAAGTTACGCTGATCTAAATCAGGCGCATTTTTCATGGTAATCAAGGCATTGGTATTCGCCGGATTTCCCACTACCAGCACTTTCACGTGCCGTGCTGCAACCTCATTAAGTACGCGCCCTTGCTCGGAAAAAATCGCACCGTTCGCCTCCAGCAAGTCTTTGCGCTCCATCCCCTTACTGCGCGGACGCGCGCCCACCAGCACAACAACCTCCGCATCACGGAATGCCACACGCGGATCATCCGTGACAATAATTTGCTGCAACATCGGGAACACGCAATCTTCCAACTCCATTGCCACGCCGCGCAACGCCTGTTGCGCCTGCGGCAAATCAAGTAATTGGAGAATAATCGGCTGCTCGCGCCCCAACATATCGCCATTCGCAATACGAAACAACATGTTGTAGCCAATCTGTCCTGCGGCACCGGTAATCGCAACTCGAATAGGGGCTTTCATGAGACTCTCCTTGGGCATAAAAACGGAACAATTTTGTGGTGACATCATAGCCCTTTCGGCATCATTTTCCAGTCGCAGAAACATTCATGTCCCAGTCACTTTCCTCGCATGATTCAGAGGTGTAACATCGCCCCGTCCAAAACAACACAGCGAGAACCATGATCAAGTCGCGCCCCAAATACCTCGCACTGCACCAGATCAAGCTCCCCCTACCCGGTTTTGTTTCTATCCTGCATCGTCTCAGTGGGGCGCTTCTGTTTTTTGCACTGCCACTACTATTGCTAATGCTGCAATTCAGCCTAAATTCGATTGAAACCTACACCACTCTGATCGACACCATCAGCCCTCCCTTTGCCAAACTCGTCATACTCGGTTTAGCTTGGGCATTTCTGCATCACTTTTTTGCGGGTTTACGCTATCTCGCTATCGACTTGCACTGGATTCACGATCTGAACGGCGCGCGCAACAGCAGCAAAGCCGTCATGTTCATCAGTCTCGCGCTCACATTTTTTGCAGGAGTGAAATTATGGTGAACCGCGTCGTCGTCGGAGCCCACTACGGTCTGCGCGACTGGCTAATTCAGCGCGTTACTGCCGTGGTCATGGTGCTGTACATCGCTACACTCGGTGTACTGCTATGCCTCCAGCCGCAAATAAACTACGACACTTGGACCGCGCTGTTTTCCAGTCTTTGGCTGCGCACCGCCAGTTTGTTATTCCTGCTTTGCTTGTTTTATCACGCGTGGATCGGCGTGCGTGACATCGTAATGGACTACATTAAACCAGCCAGCATCCGACTCGTGATCCACGTGCTGGTTATTTTAGCCTTGCTGTACTACACCATCTGGTCAGTACAAATTTTGTGGGGAATGTAATGGCGATTGCAAAACGGAATTTTGATGTCGTCGTGGTCGGAGCCGGTGGTTCCGGCATGCGTGCCGCACTGCAACTAGCGCAAGCCGGATTAAAAGTCGCGGTATTGTCCAAAGTTTTTCCAACCCGTTCGCACACTGTGGCAGCCCAAGGTGGTATCGCCGCCTCGCTGGGCAATGTTAATGAAGATAATTGGTTGTGGCATATGTATGACACAGTCAAAGGCTCCGACTACCTAGGCGATCAGGATGCAATTGAATTCATGTGCCGCGCCGCACCGGAAGTGGTTTATGAATTGGAACACTTCGGCATGCCATTTGACCGTCTCGATAGCGGAAAAATCTACCAGCGTCCGTTTGGCGGACATATGCAAGACTATGGCAAAGCCCCCGTGCAACGCGCCTGCGCTGCTGCCGACCGTACCGGCCACGCCCTGCTGCATACGCTGTACCAGCAAAACGTCAAAGCCAATACGCACTTCTTTGTCGAGTGGATGGCGCTTGATTTGATCCGTAATGAAGACGGCGATGTACTCGGTGTCACCGCAATGGAAATCGAGACCGGCGAAACCATGATCTTCCACGCGCGCGCTACTCTATTTGCCACCGGTGGTGCGGGGCGTATCTTCCAATCCAGCACCAACGCCTACATCAATACCGGCGATGGCCTCGGCATGGCTGCTCGCGCGGGCATTCCGCTGGAAGATATGGAGTTCTACCAATTCCACCCGACTGGCGTTTATGGTGCAGGCGTACTCATCACCGAAGGCGTGCGCGGCGAAGGCGGCTACCTGCTCAACAAAGATGGCGAACGCTTCATGCCCCGCTATGCACCCACCGCGAAAGACCTCGCTAGCCGCGATGTTGTCTCGCGCGCAATGGCCACCGAGATCAAAGAAGGACGCGGCTGCGGCCCCAAGGGCGACCACGTTCTACTCAAACTAGACCATCTCGGCGATGATGTCATTCGCCAGCGTCTGCCCGGCATTCGCGAAATCGCCATCAAATTCGCCCACGTCAACCCGGCGGAGAAACCCATTCCTGTCGTACCCACCGCGCACTACATGATGGGCGGCATTCCCACCAACTATCACGGCCAAGTCGTCGCCCCCTACAAAACCGGCCCAAACGAAATCGTGCACGGGTTTTACGCGGTAGGCGAATGCGCCTGCGTTTCGGTACACGGTGCTAACCGTCTCGGCTGCAACTCCCTGCTCGATCTCGTCGTCTTTGGTCGCGCTGCGGGCAAACAAATCATCGAAGACTTACACGGCAATCCGCACCCGAAACCGCTACCCGCCGATGCCGCTGACCTCGCCCTCTCGCGCCTCGCCAGATTGGAATCGCAAAAAAATGGCGAGCGCGTTTCCGAAGTCGGCGATGCCATGCGCCACACCATGCAAAAACATTGCGGCGTATTCCGCTTTCCCGACCTGCTTAGCGCCGGTGTCGCCGAAATCAAACAAGTCGCCGAACGCGTCATGCATACCGAAATCAAGGACAAGAGCAAAGTCTTCAACACCGCGCGCATCGAAGCCCTCGAACTGGACAACCTAATCGAAGTCGCCCAAGCCACCATGATCTCCGCCGAAGCACGCAAAGAAAGTCGCGGAGCCCATGCGCGCGACGACTTCCCCGAACGCGACGATGTGAACTGGCTAAAACACAGCCTGTATTTCCGCGAAGGAAGCCGCCTCGACTACAAACCGGTACGCCTAAAACCGCTGACCGTGGAATCGTTCCCACTCAAACCACGGGTGTACTAGGAGCGCACAATGAAATTCCGAATTTACCGATACAACCCCGAAACCGATAAATCGCCTTACGTGCAGGATTACGAACTGCAATTAGATGCGCCGGATGCGATGTTGCTTGAAGCGTTATTGCTGCTGAAAGAGCAGGACGACACACTCACCTTGCGCAAATCCTGCCGCGAAGGTATCTGCGGTTCGGATGCGATGAATATCAACGGGCGCAACGGGCTGGCTTGCATCACACCACTGTCCTCGCTCAAGCAACCCATTGAGATCCGCCCCTTGCCCGGCCTTCCCGTCATCCGCGATTTAGTCGTGGATATGACGCAGTTCTTCAAGCAATACCACTCGATTAAACCTTATCTCGTAAACGAAGAAGCACCACCAGAAACGGAGCGGCTGCAATCACCAGCGCAACGCAAACATCTCGACGGTCTGTACGAATGCATTCTGTGCGGTTGCTGCTCGACCTCGTGTCCTTCGTTCTGGTGGAACCCGGATAAATTTGTCGGCCCGGCGGGTTTGCTGCAAGCCTACCGCTTCATCGCCGACACCCGCGATCAAGCCACCAGCGAGCGCCTCGATAATCTGGAAGACCCGTATCGCCTGTTCCGCTGCCACACCATCATGAACTGCGTCGATGTTTGCCCTAAAGAACTGAACCCCACCGAGGCCATCGGCAAGATCAAGGATATGATGGTAAAGAGAATGGTATGAGCGAGTCAGAAGCTTTGGTCGATCACGGCAAAATGATTCCCGCAGGCAGCATTGCTGACCCGCTCGTGATCCAGCGCATGCGCTGGCGTTGTCGGCGCGGCCTGCTAGAGCTTGATCTCACGCTAGGGCGTTTTGTCGACGAACATTACGCAGATATGAATGAACAAGAACAGCGACATTTCGACGAATTGCTGGATATGCCGGACAATTTACTGTGGGACATGATCGCGGGAAGAACAGAGCAAGTAGTACAGGATGCCGCCAAAGAAACACTGCGCCCCCTACTGGAAAAAATTCGAGCCGCTTAAATAATTTTAGAGAAGTAAATACACACGCTGGGAGCTATCGCAATGGAAAATAACACCAATACCACACCACAAAAACCGCGCATTGCCACACTGACGCTGGATGACGGTCGCAGCATCGAACTGCCGATTCGCTCCGGCACGCTCGGCCCAGATGTGCTGGACTTGAACAATCTTGCCAAACTTGGCTTATTCACTTACGACCCGGCATTTTTTTCCACGGCTAGCTGCTCTTCCAAGATCACCTATATCGACGGCGAAGCCGGTTTACTCTACTACCGTGGTTACCCTATCGAACAGCTGGCCGAGCATTCCGACTTTCTGGAAGTGTGCTACCTGCTGCTGAACGGTGAACTACCCAATACCGCGCAAAAGACCGAGTTCTGCCACAGCATCACCCATCACACCATCGTGCATGACCAACTTGCGCGCTTCTTCAACGGATTCCGCCGCGACGCGCACCCGATGGCAGTCATGGTCGGCGTGGTCGGCGCACTGTCCGCCTTCTATCACGACTCGCTCGACATCAGTAATCCATTGCACCGAAAAGTTTCTGCGGAAAGACTGCTGGCCAAAGTGCCCACAATCGCCGCGATGACGCACAAATATAACGTGGGCGAACCGTTCATGTATCCCAAAAATAAATTCAGCTATGTCGAAAATTTCATGTACATGATGTTCGGCACACCAGCGGAAGACTACGTCCCTAACCCCATTCTGGTACGCGCGCTGGAACGCATCTTCATCCTGCACGCCGACCACGAACAAAACGCATCAACCTCCACCGTGCGCCTAGCTGGCTCAAGCGGCGCGAACCCCTTCGCCTGCATGGCTTCCGGCATTGCCGCGCTGTGGGGCCCCGCACACGGCGGCGCGAACGAAGCCGCGCTGAAAATGCTGGAAGAAATCGGCGACATCTCGCGCGTGCCAGAATACGTGCAAGGTGTAAAAGACAAAAAATACCGCCTCATGGGCTTTGGTCACCGCGTGTACAAAAACATGGACCCGCGCGCCAGCGTCATGCGCCAAACCTGTTACGAAGTGTTGAAAGAGCTCAAGCTGGAAAACAACAAACTGTTTGAAATGGCCATGGAACTTGAGCGCACCGCGCTGAGCGACCCGTACTTTATCGAACGCAAACTCTACCCCAACGTCGACTTCTACTCCGGCATTGTGTTGCGCGCGATCGGCATTCCGACCAATATGTTCACGGTGATTTTCGCCGTCGCACGCACCATAGGTTGGGTGGCGCAATGGAACGAAATGATGTCCGAAGCCGACCACAAAATCGGCCGCCCACGCCAACTCTACCTCGGCGCAACCAAGCGCGATTTCGTTCCTGTAGAAAAACGCTAATCGAAAGCAAGCGATGACCGTACCCACGCGCGACTATATGCAGGCCATGCAGGAAACCTCGCTGTTGTTCGGCGGCAACAATGTGTTCGTTGAGGGGTTGTACGAAGACTATCTGCGCAGCCCCGCCAGTGTGCCGCCCGAGTGGCGCGCCTATTTCGATCGGATGCAAAATACCGAAAAGCCGGCCGACATCGCCCACAGTCCGATTCAGCGCGGTTTTGCCGCCATGCCGCGCAACACCGCCCCCTCGTGCGAACTGCAAACCGACGAGATGCGCAAGCAAGCGACCGTATTGCAACTCATCAACGCGCACCGTTTTCTCGGCGTACGCATTGCCGACCTCGACCCGCTCAAGCGCCATGCCAAACCAGAAATCGCCGAGCTGAATCCGGCTTATTACAATCTAGGCGAAGCGGATATGGATAGCACCTTCAACACCGGCTCGCTGGTTGGTGGTGCGCGCCTGACATTGCGCGAAATCATGCAACGGCTGCGTCGTATTTATTGCAGCAGTGTCGGTGCGGAATACATGTACATCAGCAGCGTGGCGCAAAAACGCTGGATACAGGCGCGTCTCGAAGGCCCCGATGCCGAGCATCCCTACTCCGCCGCAACCAAACGCCGCATTCTGGAGGGACTAACCGCAGCCGAAGGGCTCGAACGTTATCTGCACACCAAGTATGTCGGGCAAAAACGTTTCTCGCTCGAAGGCGGCGATACGCTCATCCCGCTGCTCGACCATCTGCTGCAACGCGCGGGAGCGCAAGGCATTCAAGAATCCGTCATCGGCATGGCTCATCGCGGTCGCTTAAACGTGCTGGTCAATACGCTGGGTAAACTTCCAAAAATGCTGTTTGCCGAATTTGAGGGCATCCATCACCATCACTTGAGTTCGGGGGACGTGAAATACCATCAGGGGTTTTCTTCGGACATTGCCACGCCCGGTGGCCCGATGCATCTGACACTGGCGTTTAATCCTTCGCACTTGGAAATCGTCAATCCGGTGGTGGAAGGCTCGGTGCGTGCGCGCCAGCATCGACGCGGCGACCGCAAAGGCAACGAAGTGCTGCCGATTTTGCTGCACGGCGATGCTGCATTTGCCGGACAAGGGGTCAATCAGGAGACATTCAACCTGTCGCAAACGCGCGGCTACGGCACTGGCGGCACAGTGCATATCGTCATCAACAACCAGATCGGATTCACCACTTCGGATGCGCGCGACTCACGCTCCTCGCTGTATTGCACCGACGTGGCGAAAATGGTCGAAGCCCCGATCTTCCACGTCAATGCCGACGATCCCGAAGCTGTGTTGCGCGTCACCGAAATCGCGCTCGATTTCCGTATGCAGTTCGGCAAAGATGTCGTGATCGACATGGTGTGCTTCCGCAAACTCGGCCACAACGAGCAAGACGAGCCGTTGGTTACGCAACCGTTCATGTACCGCTACGTCAACCAGCACCCCGGCACGCGCACGCTATACGGACAGAAACTCGTGGCAGAGGGCACACTCAATCTAGGCGAACCGGATGAAATGGTGGCGGCCTATCGCCGTGCCATGGACGAGGGACACAATCCGATTCAGCCAGTGCTCACCGATTACAAATTCGGCCACGCCAGCAGCTGGGCAAAATACAAAAATCCAGTGCCATGGAATCAGCCGACAGACACCGCAATTTCACCAGCACGCCTAGAGACACTGGCGCAGCGCCTCACCGCCGTCCCAGAAAACTTCAAGCTGCATTCACGCGTCGAAAAAATCATTGCCGACCGCACAGCAATGAGTAAAGGCGAACTACCGCTGGATTGGGGCATGGCCGAAAATCTGGCCTATGCCAGCCTCGTCAGCGAAGGTTATCCGGTACGCTTGTCCGGCGAAGATTGCGGACGCGGCACCTTCTTTCATCGTCACGCCGTGCTGCACGATCAAAACCGCGTGCAATTCGACAAGGGCTACCACATCCCGCTGCAAAACCTCGCCCCTGACCAAGCCGACTTCATCGTCATCGACTCCATCCTTTCCGAAGAAGCGGTATTAGGATTCGAGTACGGTTATGCCACCGCCGAACCTGACAACCTCACCGTGTGGGAAGCTCAGTTCGGCGACTTCGTCAACGGCGCACAAGTCGTGATCGACCAGTTCATCGCTTCCGGTGAAGCCAAGTGGGGCAGATTGTGCGGCTTGGTGATGCTACTGCCGCACGGCTACGAAGGTCAGGGCCCGGAACACTCGTCGGGACGCATCGAACGCTACCTGCAACTCTGCGCCGACTACAACATTCAGGTCTGCGTGCCTTCTAACTCGGCGCAAATCTTCCATCTATTGCGTCGCCAGATGTTGCGCGCCTACCGCAAACCCTTGATCGTATTCACCCCCAAGAGTCTGCTACGCAGCAAGGATGCCTCGTCGCCAATTAGCGACTTCACCGACGGACGTTTCCAGCCCATCATCGGCGAGACCGATGCATTGAGTCCGTCCCAAGTGCGCCGCATCATCGCCTGTAGCGGCAAGGTCTATTACGACCTCATCAAAGCACGGCATGAGCGCAACATCGAAGACATGGCCATCATCCGCATCGAACAGCTATACCCCTTTCCGCACGACGACTTCAAGGCGCAAATCGCCGCTTATCCGAACGCCAGCGAAGTGGTGTGGTGCCAAGAAGAGCCGGGGAATCAGGGCGCATGGCATCGCATCCAACATTACCTACTGCGCCATTTGCGTACCGGCATGCGGCTCGACTACGCACTGCGCGCCTCGTCCGCCTCCCCTGCGGCGGGATACCTCGCCACCCATAACGAGCAACAAAAAGCAGTGGTCGATGCCGCCTTCCGCCCAGACCTCAATGTAAAGAACAAACCAGGAGTCAAACACCATGCTGATTGAAGTCAAAGTCCCGCAACTCTCCGAATCCGTCTCCGAAGCCACCCTACTCACCTGGCATAAAAAAGTGGGCGATGCCGTGCAGGAAGGCGAAAACCTGATCGACATCGAAACCGACAAAGTCGTGCTCGAACTCCCCGCCATCAAAAGCGGCGTGCTAAGCAAAATCACCAAAGCCGATGGCGACAAAGTCGGCAGCGGCGAAATCATCGCCGAGATCGACACCGCTGCCGTGGCACAAGCAGCCCCCACCGCACCAGCGGCTGACAGCAAAGTCGACAACATCGTTGCCACACCATCCGCACGCAAACTCGCGCACGAACATGATGTCGATGTCGGCAGCGTAGCGGGCAGCGGCAAACACGGCCTAGTCACCAAAGAAGACATATTGAGCGCACTAGAAAAACCCGCCGCATCCGTAGCTGCGGTAGCGGCTGTAGCCGACAGCATCGCCCCTTCAGGCAACCGCGCCGAACAGCGCGTACCGATGACACGCATCCGTCAGCGCATTGCCGAACGCCTGCTGCAATCGCAGCAAAATGCCGCCATCCTCACCACCTTCAACGAAGTCAACATGCAGCCCGTGATCGAGCTGCGCAACAAATACAAAGATGCATTCGAGAAAAAGCACGGCGTAAAACTCGGCTTCTCTTCATTCTTCGTCAAAGCCGCCGTACTCGCCTTGCAGAAATTCCCCGTCGTCAACGCCTCGGTGGACGGCACCGATGTCATCTATCACGGCTACTTCGATATCGGCGTTGCCATCGGCAGCGAACGCGGCTTGGTCGTACCCATCCTGCGTGATGCCGACAAACTCTCGCTGGCCGACATCGAGCGGCAGATCGCCAATTTCGCCGCGCGCGCCAAAGATGGCAAACTGACCATGGAAGAACTTTCCGGCGGCACCTTCTCCATCACCAACGGCGGCGTGTTTGGCTCCATGCTCTCCACCCCCATCATCAACCCGCCACAAAGCGCCATCCTCGGCATCCACGCCACCAAGGATCGTCCCGTGGCCGAAAATGGCCAAGTCGTCATCCGCCCGATGAACTACCTCGCCCTCTCCTACGACCATCGCATCATCGACGGCCGCGAAGCCGTGCAATTCCTCGTCACCATCAAAGAAGCACTGGAATATCCGGGACGCGTCTTGCTGGATTTGTAGGCATGAATCAGCAAGCACTCTCTTCTTTTATCTGGTCGGTTGCCGACCTTCTGCGTGGTGACTACAAGCAATCCGAATACGGCAAGGTGATCCTGCCGTTTACTGTGCTGCGCCGTCTCGATTGCGTACTGGAAGCCACCAAGCCCGCCGTGCTGGCCGAAAACGAAAAACAAAAGAATGCCGGGCTGAACCCGGAGCCGTTCCTGTTGAAGAAGACCAAAGTGGGCTTTTACAACACCTCGCCGCTGGACATGAAAAAGCTCATGGGCGACCAGGACCATATCCGCGAAAACCTCTACAGCTACATCGGCGAGTTCGCTCCGGCGGTGCGCGACATCTTCGAGCGCTTTGAATTTCACATCCAGATCGACCGCCTCGCGCGGGCAGGTCTGCTATACCAAGTCACCGAAAAATTCACCAACATCGACCTCCACCCCGAAGCAGTCAGCAATGGGCAGATGGGGCTGGTGTTCGAAGAGCTGATCCGCAAGTTCGCCGAAATCTCCAACGAAACCGCCGGAGAACACTTCACCCCGCGCGAAGTCATCCGCCTCATGGTCAACCTGCTGTTCATCGAAGACGACGAAGTGCTCTGCAAGCCCGGCGTGGTGCGCACCATTTACGACCCAACAGCAGGTACGGGCGGCATGCTCTCCTGTGCGGGCGAATACATCGAAGAACACAACCCAGATGCGCGCCTCACCATGTGCGGACAAGAACTCAACGACGAGTCCTACGCCATCTGCAAAGCCGACATGCTTTTCAAGGGGCAAAGTGTTGGCAACATCATTCCCGGCAACACCCTTTCCGAAGACGGCCACCCGCACACCAAGTTCGACTACATGCTCTCCAACCCGCCCTTCGGCGTGGAATGGAAAAAGGTCGAAAAAGAAATCCGCAAGGAACACGAAACTCAGGGATTCAATGGGCGCTTCGGCCCCGGCTTGCCGCGCGTCTCCGACGGCTCGCTGCTATTTCTGCTGCACCTCATCAGCAAGATGCGCCCCGCCAAAGACGGCGGCAGCCGCTTCGGCATCGTGCTCAACGGCTCGCCGCTCTTCACCGGCGGCGCAGGCAGCGGCGAGAGTGAAATCCGCCGTTACGTGCTCGAAAACGATCTGGTCGAAGCCATCATCGGCCTGCCTACCGACATGTTCTACAACACCGGCATCAGCACCTACGTCTGGATACTCTCAAATCACAAACCGGCATACCGCAAGGGCAAAGTGCAACTCATCGATGCCTCATCCTTCTGGCAAAAGATGCGCAAGAGCCTCGGCAGCAAGCGCAAGGAACTCTCCGACGAACACATCGCCGAGATCACCCGCCTGTTCGGCGAATGCGCCGAAGCGGAAAAGGACGGCAAGCCCATCAGCCGCATCTTCAACAACGCAGACTTCGGCTACCGCACCATCACCGTCGAACGCCCGCTAAAGGATGCGCAGGGAAAAGTTGTACTGAACGAAAAAGGCAAACTCAAAGGCAAGCCGCAAACCGATGCCAACCTGCGCGACACCGAAAACGTCCCGCTATCGGAAGATGTAGAAAGCTATTTCAAGCGCGAAGTGCTACCCCATGCGCCGGATGCGTGGATAGACCACGATAAGACCAAAGTGGGTTACGAAATCCCGTTCAACCGCCACTTCTACGTGTTCGAACCACCGCGCGAACTTGCTGAGATTGATGCGGAATTGAAGCAATGCACGGATCGAATATTGACCATGATCGGAGGGCTGTCGGCATGAGCGTTGCCATGCATAATCCTGCCAACAACACCCCCCAAGCCTATCCATCAGTTCGCTGTCGTGAAGCTCAAACCGGGGGGTTACTTATTTGGAGACACCCAAGATGCAAATTACCAGCAGCCTGAATAAACAAATCAGCAAAGCTGTTCGGACCTCCATGCAGATTGAAGGCTATAAACCCACACAATCCCCGGCAATCAAGGCTCAGGTCAAGGCACTCATGGAACAGCACCGTGTCCAAGTATCAGTTCCACGCAAGTGACATCTACCTGCCCGGCACTGACCTCCCCAAAAATCGTTTGGGGATAACCGCGCCGGAGCAAATACGCAAAATCGAAGAAGCACTGTTGCAGCAGGCATACCAAATCTTTATTGCCGAATGCGAACCCGCCACCCGCTTCGACGAAGCCTTTTTCAAATCACTCCAGCAGCGCACCTTTGAAACGCTCTATGAATGGGCGGGCGTGTACCGCACCGTGGATATGAGCAAAGGCGGTTCGTTATTTTGCCGCGCAGCCTATCTTGAGCGGGAATCCCGGCGCATCTTTCGCCAACTGGAAGCGGAAAACTTCCTGCGTCAGGCAGAAAATATGCAGCAAGAACAATTTGCCGAACGGCTGGCGTACTACCAGTAGCGACATTTGTTTCCGCGTGGGCACAACAACGTGCCCACCCTACTGCCGCTTTTAGTGGGGTGATGTGACTTTGACGATGGGCGCAGACCATATCGAGCTTGTCATCGATATGGTTCGGATGTGATAAGAAATCGCCACCTTTGAACATGTCGCCTGCGACGTGATAAGAAAATCCCGTTTTCTATGCATGTCCGCGCCATCGACACATCGCAACCCGTGACAAGTTGTCACCCGTTTGGCGGCTTTTTCAGGTGTTGCATGTAACATAAAAGCGGGCTACCATGCGTTACATGTAACAATACAATTGTTGGAGAACAGCCATGAGAACAAGTACATCTGATCGGGTTCAGCGGCATCGCGCCGCATTGCGTGCGTCCGGTCTGCGCCCGGTGCAGATCTGGGTGCCGGATACCCGGCGTGCTGGTTTTGCCGAGGAGTGCCGCCGCCAGTCGCTGTCGTTGCAAGGCGATGCGCATGAGCGAGAAATCGCTGATTGGCTTGAAGCGGCAGGCGACCGCGCGGACTGGCAATGAGGCGCGGCGACCTTGTGACGGTGGCGTTGCAGGGCGATCTGGGCAAGCCGCGCCCGGCATTGGTTATTCAGTCCGATCTGTTCGATATGCATCCTTCCATTACCGTCTTGCCTGTGACCAGTGAGTTGCGCGTTGCGCCGCTGTTTCGCATTGCCGTAAATCCGAATGAGTTAAACGGGCTGTCCAAACCTTCGCAGGTGATGGTGGATAAGCCGCAGTCCATTGCGCGCGAAAAAATCGGCGCGGTGATTGGTCGCCTGGATGACGAGACAATGCTGGCGGTAAATCGGGCGCTGGCGGTTTTCCTTGGTTTTGCCTGACACATACTTTCTATGAATGAAGCCGAAACCCGCGCCGAACATATTGCCCCCATGCTGAAATCCGCAGGCTGGGGTGTGGTGGAGAACCATTTTGTTGATGTCAGCAAAATGGTATGGATTGGAGGCTGCCAATGAACGCAGCTTTTCCCTGAGCCGGATATTTTTTATGAGTAAAGAAAAGAAACTTCAAATCCGCAATAGCACTGCTGAGTTCCTGATTTTCACAGGTCAAAGCGGCGAGCAGAGCATTGAGGCGCGCTACGAGGATGAGTCGGTCTGGCTGACGCAAAAGCTGATGGCCGCATTGTTCGCCGTGGATGTGCGAACCATCAGCGAACATTTGGGCAACCTGTTTGCCAGCGCAGAGTTGCAGGAAGAGGCAGTTATCCGGAAATTCCGGACAACTGCCGCAGACGGTAAAAACTACAACACCCAGTTCTACAACCTCGATGCCATCATCTCCGTGGGCTATCGCGTCAACTCCGTGCGCGCCACCCAGTTCCGCCAGTGGGCCACACAAGTGCTGCGCGAGTTCGCCATCAAGGGCTACGTGCTGGACAAAAAACGCATGGAGAATGGCGCATTTCTCGGCGAGGACTACTTCGAGCGGCTGCTGGCAGAAATTCGCGAAATCCGCCTCAGCGAGCGCAAGTTTTACCAGAAGATCACCGACATCTACGCCACCAGCGTGGACTACAACAAAGATGCCCCCACCACTCGCGACTTTTTTGCCAAAGTGCAAAACAAACTGCACTTCGCCATACACGGACACACCGCTGCCGAGCTGGTCGTGAATCGGGCCGACAGCAACAAAGAGCACATGGGCCTCACCGCATGGGAAAACGCCCCGCACGGCAAGATACTCAGGACCGATGTTGCCGTCGCCAAAAACTACCTGAACAAGGAAGAGCTGGAATCGCTGGGGCGCATCGTCAACGCCTATCTGGAACTGGCTGAAGAAAGAGCGTTGCGCAAAATCCCTATGACTATGGAAGACTGGGCAATCCGCTTGGACAAATTTTTGGAGTTCACCGAACGCGAAATTCTGCAAGACAGCGGCAAAGTCACGGCGCAGATCGCCAAAGACTTCGCGGAAAGCGAATTCGAGAAATACCGCATCGTGCAGGACAGATTGTTTGAGTCCGACTTTGATCGCGAGATCAAACGCATCGAAGGTAAAAAAGAATGAGCTTGCCGCGTTATTCGGAATACAAGGACAGCGGTGTAGAGTGGCTGGGCGAGGTGCCGGGGCATTGGGATGTGTTGCCCTGTCGCGCTTTTGTGGATGAGCAAACAGCAAAAAATGATGACGGCAAGAATAAGGACTATCTCTCATTGATGGCAAATGTCGGAATCATCCCGTATGCAGATAAAGGCGACGTTGGAAACAAAAAGCCAGAAGACTTAACCAAATGCAAGTTGGTGTCCAAGGGGGATTTTGTTATCAACAGCATGAATTACGGCATCGGCTCTTATGGCTTGTCGGCGCTCGACGGAATTTGTAGCCCGGTTTATATCGTTTTGCGTCCTCGGCCGGATAGAATCGAATCGCGTTACGCCTTCAGGATATTTGAGAATCGTGCATTCCAGACTTTCGCTCAGTCATTTGGGAATGGCATCCTCGAACACCGTGCGGCAATCAACTGGGACATTCTCAAAAGTATTGGTGTAGGGATACCGCCTAAGGAAGAGCAGATTGCCATTCTGAATTTTCTCGACCGCGAGACGGGGAAGATTGATGCACTGATTGCCGAGCAGCAGCAGTTGGTGGAACTGCTGGCGGAAAAGCGGCAGGCGGTGATTTCGCACGCCGTCACCAAGGGTCTGAACCCCAACGCCAGGATGAAAGACTCCGGCATCGAATGGCTGGGCGAGTTGCCGGAGCATTGGGAGATGTGCGCGATTAAGCGGATGACGCTTCTCATTACCGATGGAGCGCATATATCACCAGAAACCGACGATGGAATCTATGATTTTGTTTCAACCAAAGACGTTAGTGATTCTGGAATTGATTTCGAAAGTTGTTTGAAAACTTCCCCTTCAAGCTATGAATATCTTGTGCGATCGGGATGTCAACCAACTCGTGGAGATGTGTTGTTTAGCAAAGATGGAACAATCGGCCGGACGGTAGTTGTGAAAGAGGAGCGTGAATTTGTTGTGGCCTCTTCACTCATCATTATTCGACCAGACAGCGCAGTTTTAGACTCAACTTTCCTTCATTACTTATGCCGGTCGTTTCTTGTAATTCAGCAGGTGGAGGGTTTTGTTAAAGGTGCTGGCTTGCCAAGACTTTCTATTCAGAATTTGCTTAAAGTGTTCGGTGTGTTTCCTCAACTTGAAGAACAGCAAATCATCGCCGCCCACCTCGACACCGAAACCGCCAAATTCGACACCCTCACCGCCGAAGCCAACCGCGCCATCGCGCTACTTCAAGAGCGTCGCAGCGCGCTGATTTCCGCCGCCGTTACGGGCAAGATTGATGTGAGGCAGGCAGCCTGATGGCGAGGCGCTACCGCAGGCGTAGTGCGGCTGGCGGCGTGGTGCGCGATACGGTGGATATCGCCAATGCACTGCCTTGGTGGGGTGCTGCGATACTCGGTTTGGTGCTGTTCATTCTGTTTTATTGGGCGTTGCCTTTTTGGTTGCAATCGAAGCTGGATGAGCTACAGGGCAATATGTACAAGCCGATGGTGGAGGCGTTGTTTGGCAAGCGCATGCACTGGTTGCAATGGATCGGCATTACGTTAGGTTTGGTTGGGTTGTTCTTTGCGGTGCGCAATTACTATGTTGCACGCAGCATGGACAGGCGCGATTTGTGGGGCGTCGGTTGGCTGGCCAGATTGTTGGCACGTCTCTTTGATTGAAAGTGAACTATGACAGGCTTGCATAAGGAAATCGAATTCGAAAACGACATCTGCGCGCACCTTGCGGCGCACGATTGGCTACATGCCGAAAACGATTACACCGGCTACGACCGCGCCCGCGCCTTATTCCCCGCCGATGTGCTGGGCTGGGTGCAGGCTACGCAACCGCAAGCATGGGAGACGCTGACCAAGAATAATGGCGCAGCGGCGGAAGCCGTTTTGCTCGATCGCATCCGCAAGCAACTGGATGATCGCGGCACGTTGGATGTGTTGCGCCACGGTGTGGAATTGCTGGGCTTACGCCAGCCGTTGTCGCTGGCGCAGTTCAAGCCCGCGCTGGCGATGAATCCTGAATTGCAGGCGCGGTATGCGGCGAATCGTTTGCGCGTGGTGCGGCAGGTGCGTTATTCGCTGCATAACGAAAACGCCATTGATTTGGTGTTGTTCCTGAATGGCCTTCCTGTCTCAACAGTGGAGCTGAAATCGAACTTCACCCAGTCGGTGGAAGACGCGGTGGATCAATATCGTTTCGACCGCCACCCAAGGCCGAAGGGACAACCCGCTGCCGAGCCACTGCTGGATTTTCCGCGCGGGGCGCTGGTGCATTTTGCGGTGAGCAACAGCGCGGCGATGATGACCACGCGCCTGCTGGGCGCGGCGACTACTTTCCTGCCGTTCAACAAGGGCGACGATGGCGCGGCGGGGAATCCGCTGAATCCGAACGGGCACCGCACGGCTTACCTGTGGGAAGAGGTGTGGGCGCGCGATAGCTGGCTGGAGATCATTGGCCGCTACATCGTGACCAAGCGTGACAGCAAGAAGCAGATTACCTCAAGCATCTTTCCGCGTTATCACCAGCTCGATGCGACGCGCAAATTGCTGGCGACTGTGCTGGCCGAGCACCCGCAAGGGGTAGGCCGTGGTTGTAAAGACGCTGAAGCGTCAACAACCACGCACGGCGCGGGGCAGAAGTATCTGATCCAGCATTCAGCCGGTTCCGGCAAGACCAATTCCATTGCGTGGTCGGCTCACTTCCTTGCCGACCTGCACGATGCGCAGCACAAAAAGCTGTTTGATTCGGTGCTGGTAGTGAGCGACCGCAATGTGCTGGATGCACAGTTGCAGGAAGCGATTTTCGATTTCGAGCGCACCTCGGGCGTGGTGGCGACGATCAAGGGCGAGAGTGCCAGCAAGAGCAAAGAGCTGGCCGAGGCGCTTTCCGGCGGCAAGAAGATTGTGGTGTGCACGATCCAGACTTTCCCGTTCGCGCTGAAGGCGGTGCAGGAGCTGGCTGCGACTGAGGGCAAGCGTTTCGCAGTGATCGCCGACGAGGCGCACAGTTCGCAGACTGGCTCGGCTGCGGCTAATTTGAAGGCGGTGCTTTCTGTTGAGGAGTTGCAGGAGCTGGCCGATGGCGGCGAGGTGAGTACGGAAGATTTGCTGGCCGCGCAGATGGCGGCGCGCGCCAACGATGCGGGCATCACCTATGTGGCGTTCACCGCCACGCCGAAATCCAAAACGCTGGAACTGTTTGGGCGTCGCCCAAATCCTGCGTTGCCGGCCGGGCCTGACAATCTCCCCGCACCGTTTCATGTGTATTCCATGCGTCAGGCCATCGAGGAAGGTTTCATCCTCGACGTGCTGAAGAACTACACGCCATACGACTTAGCTTTCAAACTTGCCAGCGATGGACAGGAATGGGACGAGACGGAGGTGGAACGCAGCGCGGCGATGAAGGGCATCATGCGCTGGGTGCGGCTGCATCCGTACAACATCAGCCAGAAGGTGCAGGTGGTGGTGGAACACTTCCGCGAGAATGTGTCGCCGTTGCTGGAAGGTCGCGCCAAGGCGATGGTGGTGGTGGGCAGCAGACAAGAAGCAGTGCGCTGGCAACTTGCCATCAATCAATACATCAAGACGCAGAACTACAAGATCGGCACGCTGGTGGCTTTCTCGGGTGAAGTGAACGACAAGGAATCAGGCACCGATCCTTTCACCGAGAACAGCAAGACGCTGAATCCGAACCTGCGTGGACGCGACATGCGCGAGGCGTTCAATACCGACGAATATCAAATCCTGCTGGTGGCGAATAAATTCCAGACTGGTTTCGACCAGCCGCTGCTGTGCGGCATGTATGTGGATAAACGGCTAGCGGGCATACAGGCAGTGCAAACACTGTCGCGCCTGAATCGTTCCTATCCGGGCAAGGATACGACCTACGTGCTCGATTTTGTGAATGTGGCGGAGGAGGTGCTGGAAGCATTCAAGACCTATTACGCCACGGCAACACTGGCAGGCGTGACCGATCCGAATCTGGTGTATGACCTGCGCGCCAAGCTGGATGCGACCGGGCATTACGACGACAACGAAGTGGAGCGCGTGGTGACGGTGGAGATGAATCCGAATGCAGCGCAATACGAATTGAATGCAGCGCTGGAGCCAGTGGCCGACCGCTTGCTGAAACGTTATGCCGTGGCGCGCAAGGCATGGCAGGACGCGCAGGCGTTGAAGGATGCCAAGGCTACACAAGATGCGCAGGACGAAATGAATTCGCTGCAGTTGTTCAAGCGCGACCTCGGCACCTTCATGCGCGTGTATGCATTCCTGTCGCAAATATTCGATTACGGCAACACAGCCATCGAGAAACGCGCGATGTTTTTCCGCCGCTTGCTGCCGCTGCTGGAATTTGGCCGCGAGCGTGAAGGCGTGGATCTATCCAGAGTGGTACTGACCCACCACAAGCTGAAGAATCAAGGCAAGCGAACCTTGCCGTTGGGGGTGGGCGAGCCGCTGCCGCCGCTGACTGATCCGGGTAGCGGCCAGTTGCAGGAAAAGGAAAAAGCACTCCTCGCGGAAATCATCGAGAAGGTGAATACGCTGTTCGAAGGCGAGCTGAGTGACGAAGACAAGCTGGTGTATGTGAACCATGTGCTGAAAGGCAAGCTGCTGGAGTCTGACATTCTGGTGCAGCAAGCCAGCAACAACACCAAGGAACAATTCTCCAATTCGCCCGACCTTGCTATGGAGATTATGAACGCGGTGATGGATGCCCTATCGGCACATACGACAATGAGCAAGCAGGCGCTGGATTCGGAAAAAGTGCGTAGCGGGTTGAAGGGCATTCTGCTAGGGCCAGCGCAACTTTACGAGTCGCTACGCGCACGTGGCGAAACTAATATCAGAGGGCAATGATGCACAACACCAACACTTTTTCCGCTTACCGCATTTTTGAAGAAAACGGTAAGTCGCAGGGCCGTTTTGTTGATTTAACACTGGATGATCTCGCCGCTGGTGACGTGGTCATCCGCGCCTGCTACTCCGGCGTGAACTACAAAGATGCGCTTGCCGCTACTGGCGTGGGCAGAATTATTCGTCGCTTTCCCTGCGTAGGCGGCATTGATGTCGCGGGGGTGGTGGAAAGCTCGACCGATGCACGCTTCAAGGCGGGCGACGAGGTTCTAGTCACGGGCTACGACATGGGCGTGGCGCACGATGGCGGGTTTGCCGAGTACGTGCGCGTTCCTGCCGACTGGGTCGTCCCGCTGCCGCAGGGCTTGTCTTTGTTCGACGCGATGGCATTGGGCACGGCGGGTTTTACTGCGGCGCTGGCGATTCATCGTCTTGAACAAAACGAACTGACTCCGGCAAGCGGCAAGGTCATTGTCACGGGAGCCACGGGTGGCGTGGGCAGTTTGGCCATACGCATGTTGGCACAACTCGGCTATCACGTTGTCGCGCTCACCGGAAAAATGCAGGAACAAGACTATCTGCTCGGCCTCGGTGCCAGCGAAGTTTTGCCACGCAGCGCGGTCGATTTCAGCAGCACTAAACCACTGGAAAAATCACAATGGGCAGGCGCGCTAGATGCGGTTGGCGGCGACACTCTCGCTTGGCTGGCACGCACCATGCAACAGGATGGTGCTATCGCCAGCTTTGGCAACGCGGGCGGCGTTGAGCTCCACACCACGGTATTTCCCTTCATCCTGCGCGGCGTAAAACTGCTCGGTGTGGACTCGGCAGCGACAACGATGCCGCTGCGGCAACAACTGTGGCAACGTCTGGCAACGTCCCCGACAGCCGAACTCAGAACCGGTTTGCGCATCGATACCGCCCTGATCGCACACCGCCTTCCGTTTGCCGAATTACCGCAAGCCTGCGCGGCGCTGATGCGCGGCGAGGCACGTGGCCGCGCCGTGGTTGAAATCGCTTCCTGAGTTAGATTGCTCGGGTATAATGCGCGCCCCACGCGGAAGTGGCGGAATTGGTAGACGCACTGGATTTAGGTTCCAGCGCCGCAAGGTGTGCAGGTTCGAGTCCTGTCTTCCGCACCACGGGATAAAAACAAGCTGCCGATTCGGCGGCTTTTTTATCGCCCGTTTCTCAGTGTTTTTTTACTGCCGCACGTTTTATAACGCTTCAAAAATCCCCGCTGCACCCATGCCTGTGCCGATGCACATGGTGACCATGCCGTATTTTTGTTTGCGCCGACGCAGGCCATGCAACAACGTCGCGGTGCGAATCGCACCAGTTGCACCAAGCGGATGGCCTAGCGCGATTGCACCGCCGAGCGGATTGACGATGGCCGGATCGAGACCAATATCATTGATGACTGCCAACGATTGCGCGGCGAAAGCCTCGTTCAGTTCAATCCAACTCATGTCTTGCAGGCTCAGCCCAACTTGTTTCAGTGCGCGCGGAATCGCTTCTTTGGGGCCGATACCCATAATTTCCGGCGGCACGCCCGCCACATTAAAGCCGAGAAATTTGCCGATAGGTGTGAGGTTGTAGCGTTTAAGCGCAGCTTCGGAACACAGCAGCACCGCCCCCGCACCATCTGACATTTGCGAACTATTGCCCGCCGTGACCGAGCCCTTTTGCGCAAACACGGCTTTAAGTTTGCTCAGTGCTTCGAGCGAGGTATCCGCGCGCGGCCCCTCATCCCGCCCCACTTCGCGCGTCCTGATTTGCACCTCGCGGCTACCCATGTCCGGCACGTGTTCGGTAATGAGATACGGCGTGATCTCGTCCTCGAATTCGCCGTTGTTGATTGCTGCAATAGCGCGCAAATGGCTTTGCAAAGCGAACTCATCCTGCGCCTCGCGTGACACTTTCCAGCGTTCCGCCACTTTTTCCGCCGTCAGCCCCATGCCGTAAGCAATGCCGTAGTTTTCGTCGCGCTCGAAGATAGCGGGATTGAATGCGATCTTATTGCCCATCATCGGCACCATGCTCATGCTCTCGGTGCCCGCCGCGATCATTACATCCGCTTCGCCAAGCCGGATACGGTCTGCCGCCAATGCCACAGCCTGCACACCGGATGAACAAAAACGGTTGATAGTCATACCCGGCACGCTGTTCGGCAAACCCGCCAACAGCAGCGAGATGCGCGCCACGTTCATGCCCTGCTCCGCCTCTGGCATCGCGCAACCGACAATCACATCGCCAACACTGGCCGGATCAAGCGACGGTGCCTGCGCCAACACACTTTTCAGCACATGCACCAGCAAGTCGTCGGGGCGAATATTGCGAAACATGCCGCGCGGCGCTTTGCCGACTGGCGTGCGGGTGGCGGCGACGATATAGGCTTCTTGAACTTGTTTGCTCATGACACTCTCCCTTTTCGCACAAGCTTGCGACACCAACAGGGGCACACGTGGGGAATTTACTTTCCGGCTGGCACCGGTTTAGGTTGTGGTTTTTTACCTTTGGATTCTTTTTTCTTGTCTTTGCTGCCCATGACGTTTCTCCTTGGTTGGTTGCGCCGCTTCGTACAGATCACGAAAGGCTGCGATCATAGTTGCACGGTCGGCGGCGATTCGCAATCGAATATTCCGCAGGTGAGCTATTGAGTCGACTATTGATCCGTTCAGATGATATTTGAACTCAGAAACGCATACACCCAAGCCCCTCCCAGCCTCCCCTTAGCAAGGGATGAGCTGCATCAGCTACCCTCAGATAAGGGGGGCAGCAGGCAATCCGCGTAGCGGATGCCCGCAGCAGATTTACAGCGTCGATAGGAATACGCTTTCGCGCAATTTTTTCAGTTGGTCGCGCAACTGGGCAGCTTTCTCAAACTCCAGATTTTTGGCAGCTTGCAGCATGTCCTTTTCCAGCCGTTTAATTTCTTTCGACACATCTTTTTCGCTCATCGCCAGATACTTGGCTTCGGTTTGCGCCGCTTTCAATGACTTGCGCCCCGCATCCATATCGTATTCGGTGTCGATGATGTCCTTGATGCGTTTGACCACACCTTGCGGGATGATGCCGTGCGCTTCGTTGTGCGCCTGTTGCTTGGCGCGGCGGCGGTCAGTTTCGCTGATAGCTTTGCGCATGGATTCGGTAATCCGGTCGGCGTACAAAATCGCTTTGCCGTTCAAGTGACGCGCAGCACGACCAATGGTTTGAATCAGCGAACGCTCGGAACGCAGAAAGCCTTCTTTGTCGGCATCGAGAATAGCGACCAGCGACACTTCGGGAATATCCAAACCTTCGCGCAACAAGTTAATGCCGACCAGCACGTCGAACATACCCAAACGCAAATCGCGGATGATTTCGACCCGCTCCACGGTTTCAATATCGGAATGCAAGTAGCGCACTTTGATGCCGTGCTCGGTGAAATATTCGGTGAGTTGCTCGGCCATGCGTTTGGTTAGCGTGGTGACCAGCACACGCTCGCCAACCATTACGCGCTTATTCACTTCGGACATGAGATCGTCCACTTGATTGGTGGCAGGACGCACCTCAATCACCGGATCAATCAGCCCGGTTGGGCGCACCACTTGCTCCACCACCTGCCCCGCATGCGCGGCCTCGTAAGCTGCCGGTGTCGCCGAAACAAATACACTCTGACGCATGATGCGTTCAAACTCGTCAAAACGTAACGGACGGTTATCCAGTGCCGAGGGCAAACGGAAGCCGTAATTAACCAGATTTTCTTTGCGTGCGCGGTCGCCTTTGTACATCCCCCCGACCTGCGGAATCATGACGTGACTTTCATCGAGAAACATCAGCGCATTGGGCGGCAAATAATCCATCAGCGTAGGCGGTGCCGCGCCGTCGGGACGACCGGAAAGATGGCGTGAATAGTTTTCGATACCTTTGCAGAAACCAATCTCGGCCAGCATCTCCAAATCATGGCGCGTGCGCTGCTCGATGCGCTGCGCCTCCACCAATTTATTCTCGCGCTGAAAAAAAGCGATGCGCTCCGCCAGTTCGACCTTGATGGTCTCTATCGCGCGCAAAGTGGTCTCGCGCGGCGTAACGTAGTGGCTGGACGGATACACGGTATAGCGCGGCACGCGGCTGAGAATATGCCCCGTGAGCGGATCAAATAGCGACAGAGTTTCCACCTCGTCATCGAACATGGTCAAACGCACTGCATGCTCGCTGCTTTCCGCTGGGAAGATGTCGATCACATCACCGCGCACGCGAAACTTGCCACGCGAAAAATCCATCTCGTTGCGCTCGTACTGCATATCGGTCAGGCGCTTGATAATCGCGCGTTGCTCGATTTTCTCGTGCTCGCGCAAATGCAAAATCATGCCGTGATAATCGACCGGATCGCCGATACCGTAAATCGAGGAAACTGTGGCGACGATGACGCAATCCTGACGCTCCAGCATCGACTTGGTGGCAGACAAACGCATCTGCTCGATCTGCTCGTTGATGCTGGAATCTTTCTCGATATACACATCGCGCGAGGGCACATAAGCCTCGGGCTGGTAGTAGTCGTAATAGGAAACGAAATACTCCACCGCGTTCTCTGGGAAAAACTCGCGCATTTCCGAATACAACTGCGCCGCCAGCGTTTTGTTCGGTGCCATGACAATGGCTGGCCGCCCGGTGCGGGCGATCACATTGGCCATGGTGTAAGTCTTACCGGAGCCAGTCACCCCGAGCAGCGTTTGAAACACCAACCCGTCATTGAGCCCTTCCACCAGTTGCGCAATAGCCGCAGGCTGATCGCCTGCTGGCTCGAACGGCTGATGCAAGCGGAAAGGACTACCGGGAAAGGTGATAACACTACTCATTGCGATGGACAGGACAGTGTCGACTTGAATTGCGAGGGACGTGATTATAAGGCCATTAGCTAAGTAGCCGAGACCATCATCCGCAACCGATCAAGCTCCCACTCTGCCGCGCAGCCTTCCCAGTAAACCCAGAAAGTTTCCAGCCAACTTTTTTTCCTGAGGATCGCTGATTGGGGCAACGGTTTGTCGCTTTTGCAAAACCGGTTGATTGCGTACCATATGAAACCGTTCCAGCATCGATTCAAGATTACGTGCCAATACCCCCTTAGCAATCGGCTTGGGTAGAAAGCGGGTGATTTGGGCCTGATTAATCAGTTCGATCAAACGGGATGTATCGCTAAATGACGTAACAACGATGCATTGCGTTTGCGGGTTTAGCTGCTTGATGGTTTTCAAAATATATCCGACATTGGTTTCACCCATCATCAGGTCAGATACCACCACCGAAATATCCTGCCTTGCGAGTTCTTCCATGGCGTGTTGAGCATCAGAAGCCCATACAATTTCGCATCTATCGCTCAGCGTTTCGTGCACGGTTTTAGCGGTCGCTTCATCATGATCCATGATAAGCACGCGCGGCTTTTCACTCGCAGCAGCTCTCTCAATATCTGTATTCGCCATGGCAAAACTCGCTTCGGCAATGGCTGCTGCCTCGGCCACCACATTTTTCACTTCTTCGATATTCCATGGCTTCATCAGATAACGAAACACCTCACCTTCATTCACGCTGGCAATAGAAGCCTCCAGATCGGAATAGCCCGTGAGCAAAATACGCATCGTGGCAGGCGATGTTTCGCGGGCAATGCGCAACAACTCTGACCCTTGCATCAGCGGCATGCGCTGATCACTCACGATGACGTGTACGCGCTCATCACGCAGAATGCTGATAGCCTCTTGGGGATCGGTGGTCATACGAACGTTATAGCCGACGAAAAACAGCATGCGCAAAGAACGCAATATCCGTTCTTCGTCGTCAATCAATAGCAAAGTGGGTTTACTCATCTTCTTCTCCTTTTACTTTTTTCTTTTACGCAATCGCTTCCAGCTCTGCGGATGGTTTTATTGCGGCCAACGAGACCGGCAAACGAATATGGAAACTCGTGCCTTCGCCCACGCGTGAGTCAACACGAATATCGCCCCCGTGCTGCTGAATAATTTGATGCGTAATCGCCAAGCCCAAACCCGTCCCCTCTCCCACGGGTTTGGTGGTAAAAAATGGATCGAAAATACGTGTCAGATTTTCTGCCGAAATCCCTTTGCCGTTATCGCTCACACTGATATACACGTCCGTTCCCTTATGCCACGACTTGATGCGCAGCACTCCTTTCCCCAGCATTGCCTGTGCTGCATTGGTAAATAAATTGAGGAATACTTGATTTAACTGCGACGGCGCGCAGGACACTTTGGGAAGCGCACCCAGCTCTTTAATCACCTCCACTTTGTTTTTTAGCACGTTGCGACCGATATTCAGCGCACTCTCAATACAGTCATTCAGATTCACCACATCCGTAGCAGCACTATCCATGCGCGAAAAATTCTTGAGGTTAAGAACCAACTCGGAAATCTGATCGATGCCATAGAGCGAGTCAGTCATCAAGCCGTGCATTTCACCCAGCATTTCATGCGTATTCACATCGTTACGCATCTCGGCTACCAGTTGCATTTGTGCCGCGATTTCCGCGTCATCCGCCTGCTCATTCATCAAGCCATCCACCAGCGTTTCATACTCGGTAATCATGGTTTTAAGCTGAGAAAATAACTCCTGCCCAATCGTGACGTTGCTCTGCACATAGCCAAGCGGCGTATTGATCTCGTGAGCGACACCGGCCACCATTTGTCCGAGAGAAGCCATCTTTTCCGATTGCACCAAGGCCATTTGCGACGACTTCAATTGTGTGTAGGCTTTTTCCAACTCTTCAGTGTTGGCACGCATTTTCAGCTCCATCACCTTCAATAGGTCCATCACAAATCCGACACCCAAATAGCGCCCGTGACGAGTGACAATAAAATCCTCGGTCAGCGGAAATTTCATATTTTTTGCGACATGTTGTGCCGCTTCGGCTAGGGGCTGATCCAACTCCACCAGCAAAGGGTGATCATTAATAAATCGACGGATTGAACGTTTGCCAAATAATTCACGCGCATAACGTTTGAGATAAATATCCATAAAATGATAACGACTGATGACCCCCACCGGACGTCCGTTATCAACAACGGGCAGCGATAGCAGGTTCGCATATGCGGGGTTGGCGAATAGCTCTGCCAGATCATCCAGAGTACTCTCCGGCGAAACCGCTTCAACGGAATTAATCAACGCAAAAATTTCATTCTCAGACTGACGCACCCCACTCATATCCATCCTCCAGAATCCTAGTTTTTGTTTTAAGGAAGCACTGATTAAGTTTGTCGTTCCCAAGAAAGTGGGAATGACGACTTAATCAGTGCTTCCATCAATGTTGGCGGCGGATTCTAGTGACGGGGGATGACAAAAAAATGACACCTCACTCCGAAAAACTCACACAACAAAACACCAAAAGAGTTAAAGATACCTGCCATAGAAAATGAGGTTTGAGTCATCAATCCGTAACACGCCAGCGTTATCGTGCCGCTCCCCAAACCCGCTTAGGGAGTTTTCATGTCCGCCATGCTCGCTATAGAACAATGCTTTTCAAATTCGCTTTCCTCGCTGCTGGAAATCGGTTCGTCCGGCAAGGTGATTGCGCCGGAATCGCTTGAGTTGTATGAGATTTTGCGGCGACGAAAACTCAGTGCTTTGTTTCAACCTATCATCGACCTCAAGAGTGGGGAATTCATCGGTTATGAGGGACTGATTCGCGGCCCGGCGGATAGCCCGCTGCACTCGCCAGTCAACTTATTCAAGGCCGCGATGAAGCATGATATGTCGCTGGAAACCGAAATGTTGTGCCGCCAGATTGTGCTGGAAACATTTGCGCAGCTAGATCTTCCCGGCCACTTATTTCTCAATGTCAGCCCAGAAACGCTGACTCACCCGAGCTTTAAAAACGGGCAGACGCTCGACTTTATGGCCAAGCTCGGCATTGCGCCCTCGCGCGTCATTATCGAAATTACCGAGAATCAACCGACTTTCGACTTTCAGGCGATGCGCCAAGCCTTGCTGCACTACCGTTCGATGGGATTCAAAATTGCCATCGATGATCTGGGCGAGGGATTTTCCAGCCTGCGCTTATGGTCGGAGTTGCGCCCCGAGTTCATCAAGATCGATATGCACTTTGTTCAAGGTGTGGATAAAGACGCAATCAAGTTGCAGTTTTTGAAATCTATCCAGCAAATCGCCGAGAGTTGCGGTACCAGCGTAATCGCCGAAGGCGTGGAGACGGTTGAGGAATTGCGTGTCGTGAAAAATATCGGCATCGCCTGCGGACAAGGTTACTTCTTCGCCCGTCCCAGTCCAACCCCGTCGCTCTTGATTTCTGCGGAAGCCAGCAGCGTTATCAGTGCCTCGCAGATTGCCCCTTTTCCAAAAGCGTCGTTTTTTCAATCGCCGCGTGCCAGCGCAGAAATATTACTTCTGTATATCGAGCCGGTAAAGCCGGAAACCAGCAATGACGAAGTGTTTGAGCGTTTTTCTGAAGACCATTCGCTGCGCATCATTCCCGTGGTAGCCAAAGGAATTGCGATTGGCATCATTAATCGCCATGATTTTGTCGAAAGTTTTTCACGTCCCTTCCAGCACGAATTGCGCGGTCGCAAACCCTGCACTACCGAGATGCGCAGCGATCCTTTGCTGGTGGATAAAAATATGCCGATCGCCGAGCTGGGCGGCTTCGTCGCCAATGCCGACACGCGCCACTTCATCGACGGATTCATCATCACCGAACAAGGCCGCTATCTCGGTGCTGCTTCCGGGCAAGATCTGCTGCGCGAGCTGACGCAGATGCAAATTGAAGCGGCGCGTTATGCCAACCCGCTGACGATGCTGCCCGGCAACGTGCCTATCAACGAACACATCGAACGTTTGCTGCAAGCACAAACCCCATTCACGGCTTGCTATTGCGACCTAGATCACTTCAAGCCATTCAACGATGTTTATGGCTATCGCAAAGGTGACGAGATGATCCAGCTTACCGGGCGCATTTTGAATTGGGCCTGTGACCCCAAGTTAGATTTCATCGGCCACATTGGCGGCGACGACTTCATTCTGCTGATGCAAAGCCGCGACTGGAAAGGCCGCTGCGAGCAGGCACTGGTCGCTTTTGAGCAAGCCGTGTCGCTCATGTTTGACCCAGCACATCTGGCTGCCCGTGGTTACGAATGCGAAGACCGCAACGGCAACGTCGTTTGCCATCCGCTGAGCAGCATTTCCATCGGTGCGATTAACGTCCAACCCGGACAGTACTTTTCACCGCACGAAGTCTCCGCCGCGATGAGCGAGGCAAAAAAAATGGCCAAGCGCACGTCCGGCAACAGCCTGTTCATCGAACCCCGCGCGCCCACTTTACGTAGCGAGGTGACGCTATGACACTGCAAGCCCAACTGCGCCTGATTGCAATCGTCACATTGCTGAGTCTGGGTGGTGTGATTGTTTATTCCATCATCCAACTCGGTTTACTACGCGGAGATTTTGACCGATACCGCAATCAACAGTTATTCAGCGACAACCTCGCGGCCATCAAGAGCGAAGCATTAGCGGTATCACGCCTTGATCCCATGCTGATTGAGTCGGAAGCCAAACTCGGTGCGACCAACACGCGCGTCCTCGCCTTGCAGCAACCGCTGACACAGTTTGCCCCCGCCGGTACGGATGTAGAAAAAATCGCCCACATCGCCACTTTGTGGAACGAGAACGTGCAGGGCTTCAAACTGGCTTTTGAAATCGCATCCACCAGCCCGGAAGATGCGCTCACCGCACCCGACATGCTATACCGCTCAAAAATCGAGCCCATGATCGCCGATATCGACAAGCTAATCGAAACCAATCAGAGCGGCGCAATCAAGGCTGAGCAAGCCATCAGCCGCACAGTCGAGCAAATCATCTGGATCATCGTTGTGCCGCTAGTCTTTGCCGGAATAACCATTGTCGTATTTCAGGCCGTCTTCAATCGCCGCCTGAAAGATCGCGTGGATGAGGTGATTGCCGCCATGAGCCATTTGCTCGACGGCAATTTAACGCACCGCTTGCCTGCCGGTTACGCGGATGAAATCGGCGCAATGGCCGCCACGGTGAATACTTTTGTTGCTCGCTTTGAAACCATTTTGCGCGAGGTTAATGCTTCCGCCGGGCTCACCATTCTCGCCGCCGACAAAGTCAGCAACGTCACTCAAAGCGCGAGCAGCAATGCGCAAATGCAATCTGAAAAAGTGTTCAATGCAAAAATCGCCATCGAAGAAATGCATCGCACTGTAATGAAAATTGCCGCTAATGCCGAGCAAGCGAACAAGGTCGCGCTCCGTACCCGTGATGATGTTCAGATGAGTGCCAACATTGGCCGTGCAACCATCACCGGACTGGCCAAACTGGACGACACCATCAGCCATTCCGCCAACACCATGAACGGCCTGGAACAGTCACTCAAACAGATCGGCTCAATCAGCAAAGTCATTCGGGACATCGCCGAACAAACCAATTTATTGGCATTGAATGCGGCGATTGAGGCGGCTAGAGCTGGCGAATACGGACGTGGATTTGCAGTCGTCGCAAATGAAGTTCGCGTGCTATCCGAACGCACCAACAGCTCTGCCAAAGATATTTCGAATTTGCTAAACGGCGTGCAACAGTCGGCCAATAACGCAGTTGAAGTCATGAGCGCAGCGCGCAAGGAAGCGCAAAACGGCGTGGCACACGGACGAAAAATCAGCGAGGTACTAGTCTCGATTGAAGGCTCCATGCAAGCCGTTGTGGATAGCATGCAACAGATCGCGCTAGCCACACAGTCACAGTCTGATGCCAGCACACAAATCGCGGCACACATCGAAGCGGTGTCGGACATTACCGCCTCCACTAGCAGCGACATTGAGGTCACGCGCGGTGAAATGAACGGGCTGACGACTACCTCGCAAACACTGCACAGAACAATAGCTCAGTTCCGTTTTGCTCCCGCATGAGGCCAAGCTTGCCATTGAAAAACAATCCATCACTAGTTGCTGCATTACCAAATGAGCATCAGAGATGAAACCAACTTTAATCAGACAATGGATCGCTTGCTTCCGCGCGCTACGCCTGCTGGTTCATCTATGCTACGGAATGTTGCTAGTCATTCCCTATCCAATGTTTTCCTCGGCAATGCGTCAACTCATCTTGCGCAAATGGTCGGCTGCGTTACTCGGCATCTTTAATGTACGCGTGACTTTTCGTAGTACCACCACGCGCAACACAGGCGGCCTGATCGTTGCCAACCATATTTCGTGGCTGGATGTATTCGTGCTGAACTCCGTGCTACCGACCCGTTTCATTGCCAAATCAGAAGTGCGCAACTGGCCGTTCATAGGATGGCTGTGCCTACGCGCAAACACGATTTTCATTCATCGCGAAAAACGCCATGACACCGCGAGAGTCAATCAACTCGCGGTCACCGCCTTGCAACGAGGCAAGCAAATCGCGCTATTCCCCGAAGGCACCTCAACAGACGGCACCAAAGTGCGCCACTTTCACGCCTCCTTACTGCAACCCGCCATTGATGCTGGTGTAGCAATCCGCCCTATCGCCATCCGCTACCACGACCGACACGGCCACCACAGCACCGATGCCGCCTACATCGACGAGATGTCATTTCTTGCATCACTTTGGAATCTACTGTGCAGCCCAGCATTGCGCGTGCAATTAACCGACTTGCCGTTACTACCCAGCACAAATGCCAGTCGCCGCACACTGGCAACCCAAGCACGACACAGCATCGCGGCCGCGCTAAATATCAAATTGCCGGATGACACCAGTAACGCAACCCACTCAAACACTGGCGAACCCCGCTTTCAGTCGATGTATCACATGCTGCTACCGACCAGAATAATGCATGAGCCATCGTTGCAACCCTTCGCACTTTCTGATGGAAGGGATGGGGCAGTTCTTAGGCAATACTGACTTAGTCCATCATTGCGAGCGTAGCGAAGCAATCCAGTGGGGTTGTGTGTCATTGCGAGCGTAGCAAAGCAATCCAGTAGATCTAAAGAGCATTTTGATTAAAGCATCTGGATTGCCGCGTCGCGTTTCTCCTCGCAATGACGGGGTGGTGTCATTTCGAGCACAGCGTGGCAATCCAGTGGGGTTGTTTGTCTTTGCGAGCGCAGCGAAGCAATCCAGTAGATCTAAAGAGCATTTCTGATTAAAGCATCTGGATTGCCACGTCGCTACGCTCCTCGCAATGACGGGGTGGTGTCTTTGCGAGCGCAGCGAAGCAATCACTTGCCGCGTATTTTGCGGCTTAGTGAGATGCCTGGTTGCTTCATCAAAGACGAGTTAATCAGCATTTCCCTAACAATTATTCGGATTTAACCAATTCTTCATTTTCCCGTCATGCGCGGGCAATATGACTTGATTAACTTGGCGGGGTCAAATCAAGGAGACCATGCCATGCCGGAACTGATGTCTAGCACCGCTTTCCAACCCGCAGTTCAGTTGCATCCTGCACGCCGCCCCAGTAGCCGCCTCAACGTCAGTCTTGCGCGTTCCGAGTCGGAGTTAAAGGAAGCCCAGCGTATTCGCTTCAAAGTGTTTGGCGAAGAAATGGGCGCGCGCCTTCCTTCCGCTGCCGAAGGATTAGATCGTGATGTATTCGACCGTTTCTGCGAACACCTGTTGGTGCGCGATAGCGACAACAACAAGGTTGTCGGCACTTATCGCATCATGCCGCCCGAGCAGGCTATCGCCGCTGGTTGCTACTACTCCGAAACCGAATTCGACATCACCCGTTTAGATCACTTGCGCGATCAAATGGTCGAGGTGGGACGCTCGTGCGTGCATCAGGATTACCGCGATGGCAGCACCATCACCCAGTTGTGGAGCGGGCTGGCCGACTACATCAACCATCACGGCCATCAGTACATTATCGGCTGCGCGAGTATCAGCATGGGCGACGGCGGCCACTACGCGGCAAGCGTGTTCAACAAGCTGTATCGGACTTATGCCGCGCCTATCGAGTACCGCGTGTTTCCGCGTTGCCCGTTGCCTTTGCACGCGCTGAATCAAGAGATGGATGTCATCATTCCACCGCTCATCAAAGGCTATTTGCGTCTCGGTGCCTACATCGCCGGTGAGCCTGCATGGGACCCCGATTTCAATACTGCCGACCTATTTATTCTCTTGCCCGTCGCACGCATGAATGCCAAGTACGCAAAACACTTCATGCGTCAAAGCGCGCAAAACTAAACCGAACACTTCCCCCTTTGCGCGCATGCAGTTTGTGCGCGTTTTTTTGTGTCATTTTTATACTGTAACCAAAAAACTTCACGCTGAGATGCAGCGGGTGTGGAGCAACCCCATGAGAAACCTCATTTCCGCCGCACCTCCGCGTGAAAGCCTTGCGGTGTTTTGACATCACGCAACCAACAAATGACTCATGGATAAATGAATTTAACGAGGAGAACCCCACTTGGAAAGTCCCTATAAAGGTAAAACCGGTTTACGTCGTTTATGGAATGCGTTCGGATATTCGCTGGACGGCTTTCGCGCCGCCTATCGGCACGAAGATGCATTTCGGCAAGAGGTTTTGCTGGCAGCAATATTGATTCCGCTCGCCTTGTGGTTTCCGCTCGATCATCTAAGCAAAGCGATGATGATTGGCAGTGTGCTACTTGTGCTGATTGTCGAGTTGCTCAATTCCGCCGTTGAAGCAACAGTGGATCGCATCTCGCTCGACAGCCACGCGCTGGCCAAACGCGCAAAAGACATCGGCAGCGCCGCTGTGCTGGTGAGTCTGCTCAATGTGCTAGTGGTGTGGTATTTGATGCTCACCGTGTCATAAACTCTTCAACGATCTTTCATCAAAGATTCATGCCAGCCCTGCACGATGGGCGACATGAATACACCACTCGATAGCGCCAAAAAAACGCCAACGCTGAACATCGCGTTGGTCACCGAAACCTACTTGCCCGAAGTAAACGGGGTTGCCATCACACTTGGCCGCATGGTGGATGGCTTGCTGAAACGTCAGCATCACATCCATCTGATTCGTCCGCGTCAAAGCAAACAGGATACCGCCGCGCAGACAGATAACTACTGTGAAACCTTAGTCTCGGGAATGCCGATACCTGGGTATCCCGAGCTCAAGTCTGGCCTACCCGCCAAAGGAAAATTGCTCAAACTGTGGCAGCAGCAACGCCCTGACATCGTACACATCGCGACGGAAGGATTGCTAGGCTGGTCAGCAATGTCAGCCGCGCGCAAATTGAACATTCCGGTCAGCACTGACTTCCACACCAATTTTCACAGCTACACAAAACACTACGGCATCGGTTTGCTACAACAGCCCATCGCCACGTATTTGCGCTACTTCCACAACAAGACCGACTGCACACTGGTGCCAACAACCGCCTTGCAACAGCAGTTGGAGCAGGAAGGTTACAAAAATGTGATCGTGGTGTCGCGCGGTGTGGATGCCACGCTATTTCACCCGTCCAAGCGCAGTGCCGAATTACGCGCTACTTGGGGCGCTCAAGACAACACACCAGTGGTCATGCTGGTGAGCCGCATCGCAGCCGAGAAAAACCTGCAACTGGTCATTCAGACCTTCGACAAAATGCATGCGATTAATCCCACCGCCAAACTGGTGATGGTTGGTGATGGCCCTGCGCGGGCAGCATTGCAAAGTGCTCATCCGCATGTGTTGTTTGTCGGTATGAAAACCGGTGATGAGCTTGCCGCCCATTACGCTTCCGGCGACATTTTCCTCTACCCCAGCCTGACCGAAACCTATGGCAATGTCACCGTCGAAGCGATGGCCAGCGGCCTGGCTACGCTGGCTTATGACTACGCCGCTGCGCGCCAGCACATCCGTCAGGAACATAACGGCCTGCTCGCACCGTTTGATGATGCCGCGTCATTTACCGCCATTGCAACCGGACTGGTCAGCGACCCCGAACGCATTCAACGCCTGCGCACAGCTGCCCGCCAAACCGTCGAGTCGCTCACGTGGGATCACATCATGCAGCAGATGGAAAACGTGTTGATTAACGTCGTGCGTGAACAGGGAGAGCGATATGTCGAACCAGAACTTGCACCCGCAGCGGATTGAAACTTTGAATCAACGCTTCCTCGACTGGGATGCCGAGTTGTGCGTCTTTTGCAACCGGATGAGCCGCAGTTTTAGCGTGCGAAATTTTTTTCGGATCGTCAGCAGACTAGGCGACGGTTTGTTCTGGTATGTGCTGATGACAGTGTTGCTCTTGCAATATCAAGCCCTTGCCGCACCAGCCGTGCTGCACATGCTGGCGGTTGGCCTGATCGCCACCCTCATCTATAAATTCATCAAAGGAAAAACGCTGCGTCCCCGCCCGTTCAACGTTTATCCCACCATCGTATGTGTCGGTAAAACACTAGATCAATTCAGCTTCCCCTCCGGCCATACCATGCACGCGGTTGCCTTCAGCATCATCGCTGTATCCTACTTTCCCGCACTATTCTGGCTGGTCGTACCGTTCGCATTCATGGTCGCGCTATCACGCCCAGTTCTCGGTCTGCACTACCCCAGCGATGTCATCGCCGGAGCCGCACTAGGTGCATTCATCGCTACGGCTTCTTTGTTCGTCTATTGATTCGAGAGTTGCCATACGATTTATTGTTCCAGTTACGGACTTATTTCACTCTCCTCGCTTTAAACGCTTCATCATTCGCCGCTTCTTTCAGGTCGCGTACTGTGCCGCCACCTTGCATGTCAGGCAGGATTTGGCTTTGTGCGATCGTGCCCTGTTGATTTCCAATGGGCAAGTCCAGAATGTTTACTCGAATTTCAACAGTAGCCATCATTGCTCTCCTTGAATAAATAGTTGTGCGATTGGCTTATCAAAAAAACCTGCATCCTGCTCACTGACTGAATAAATCGAAATTGAAAATGTTTTATTTCGGGGAAGCTGCTTGGTAAAGGCCAGCATGTTTGAAAACATGTCGTTGATAATCTGCCTATCTGTTGTGGAATAGATTCGCCAAGAAATTTGATCACCAACTGTATAACGAGCCAAATTTGTTAATTCGCAACTATTTTTATCAGAACAGATTTTGTGTTTGATTAGTGTTAGATAAATAACCTCAACCCTAATCTTCTGCGCGAGTTTGGTGTCTCCCCCAAGCTCGCAGCCACTGAGAGAAATAGTTAGACTCAACAGCCCTATCACGGATGCAATCAAGGGGCTGATCAGAAGCGGCGTAGCACGAATTATCCTCATACTCGCCTCCCTACCTCAAACACCGCCTCATTCGCCGCTTCGCGGCATGGCAAGCGGTAAAAACTTCTCCCGTTGCACCCACACGGAGTTGGCTCGAAAGTACCCCCCATCCCATCCACACTCCCGTCGGTACGGGTGTAAGTGCCCAAGTCGGCCAGTTGGTTGCCGTTGGCAAGTTGCTGGCTGTGGGTGATGTTGGCAACGTTGAAACTTTGTATGCCCAGTGATGACAGTGTTTTGAGTTCGTTGCTCTGGCTGATGCCGTCTTGGTTGTGGTCTTGCCACACGCGCAGGGCGGTGTAGCGGGCATCGGCATTGTTGACGAGGCCGTCAAGGTTGGTGTCTTCTTGGGCTAAGGCTGCAAAACCGTCCGCTGCTTGGCCGCCCGTTGCCAGCGGGGTGGCGTCTCCAAAAAGTTCGCTGCCGTTGTCGATGAGGCCGTTGCCGTTGCGATCAAGTGCTAAAAATCCATCGCTGGGGGCAACCCAGCCAACGCTGGTTTTAATGCCACTGCCGGTGAGGTCAAACAGGATGGGGTTGCTCGCGCTGATGCCCACGGTGTCCAGACCGTTGCCGTTGAGGTCTAGGGTGAGCGGGTCGTAGCGGATGGGTTGTGTCCAGGTTTGGGCGGAGGTGAATAGGGTGGAGATGGAGTCAGATAACGTAGCGGTTGTATAACCCTGTGAGTTTGCATATAACGCGCTTGTTGCGACAACCACGCTTGCAAATGACACTAAAACCACTGATGGTGCAGCAACTGTACCCGCAGCCGCAACTGCGGCCGTTAGCGTTATTCCAGCCCCCACGACACTAATGACATCACCTAAAGAGGGCGATTTCCCATCAATCATATCTACCTGAATTTTGATGAGGGTTAGTCCTGCACTTATCTGCCCTATTCCGGCTAATTGAGTCGCGTCCTTAACAATCAATGGTGTGGCATTTATTGCAGCTTGGAATCCGCTCCAAGCTATCGTGCTTGAAGTCGGAGAGTCGGCAATAGATTGAGCCGCATCAAGCCCACCTACGGTTACAACCACAATATCAACAGAGTTTCCCATTTTAATTTCTCTCTTTCATAATTAAAGGGCTGATTCCAACACCATCAGAAAAAACAACATTGGAGCCGCAGCAAGCATGTAATAAAACGAGCACGCATGAACAAATCCAGCAACTGGATGTGTTTTTGAAAATATTTTTATCGTCTGAATAGCGATTAGAAGAGGGATTGCGTTTCTATTAATAGAGGCATCCTCTTTCTCAATAATTTTTAACTCCTGCTCGTAACAAACCAGACTTACTAAATATGTAATGGCAGCCACAACAAATGCTGCAAAGGTATAAAACATGGCAGCGCTTAACATCCCACTCTCCTCATCTCAAACACCGCCTCATTCGCCGCTTTGCGCATCCCCCTTAACCTCCTCACACCACTTATGTCCAACTGAGCGGGGCCACCACTGCCTGCGCTCGCAGGCTCCGCGATTTTCCAAGCATTAATTCCGTCAACGTCGCCGCTGTATAACAAGGTAGTTGCGTTGGGAGCGGCATTGACGGCAACCGCCGAAGTTTCTTGGGCCAATTGCCGCAATCCGTCGATCCCGGTATAGCCCGGGGTTCCGATCAGGTCGAACGCTTGTTGGTATGTAAGTGCCATGATGGATGCCCCTTATTTGAATTCGACACTGAAAGAAAGGAGGTTGCCACGCGCGACCGTATTCGGCTTTTCAAAAGTACCGCCATCAGCTAATGGCCTGAAAAATGCCATTTCTTCCAGCCCTTCCCGCAGCAGTTGTTTGATTTCATCCCGTAGAGGCTCAAGAGTGGGCGGAATACAAAGATCGTGTACCTCCCAAACTTCCTTAATTCCAATCGTGTCGTCCCCGACAACGTTGCGATATACATTAAATATAACCGTCTGCCCTTCGATACCCAACACATAGTAAGGCAGTTGTTCCCGCCCCCCCACCAGTCAAAAACAACAAATATACTCCCCGTTCACGGTCAACCGTCCACCTCCACGGCTGTGAAAATTCCGGTACCCAGCGCGCCTGCGCGCTGATTTTTTCAAAGGTGAGGATGGATGAAAGTTTTGCCAAGTCTTCGGCCGAGATTTTTTCGTTCACGAATGCCATGTTGTTCTCCTATTGAAATTGTTCGAATCAGTTGCTGTTGAATTTCTCTGCTTGTACTGATGTCGTCGTCATGCCGCAATATTCCATCTGCCATCATTCATCGCACTACCTGCGCTCCCGTCGGTACGGGTGTAAGTGCCCAAGTCGGCCAGTTGGTTGCCCTTGGTAAGGAGTTGGCTGTGGTGCGGAAGACCGTGCGTATTGCTTGATGCCGAGGCGTGGCAATTCCGCGCGCTATGAAAGCGCAGTTGGGTGTTGGTGTTTTCCACAGCAATGGCATATCGACCCCTTGTTTTTCGATACGGCAATTTCTGAGCTACTGGGTAGCCTAGTTGTTTGCAAAAAACAACCATATGCAGTCTCACGATGTGGTGAGCTTGGTTTGGTTTTGTGTGAGTGCTGCTGATGCCCCTTGTATTGCGGTTCGCCACTTTCCGCACATTCTTGGTGAGGTGGTTGATGTGCTTTGGGTTTGGCGAGTTGGGGCGATTCTGGCATATCTGAGCAATGAGATACATAGACCGAAATGCCTATGCATTTTTGTTGGCTGCCACGCTGGCTGACGGCGTAGTGGAAGGGGAAATCAATTGGATGTGGCTGGTAAATGCCTATTGATCCGGCCAAGTGAAGCTTGAAGTACGAGAACTAACCCCCTCCGACTCCCCCTTATCAGGGGGAGAGCCGCGCCCACTCCCCTAATAAGAAGGCTGGGAAGGGATTTAACTCAAGCTTAAAACTTCTATTGATTGGATCAATAAGCCGCGCGGTGTCGCTACGACACAAACAGGTCTTGCGGTAGCGGCATTCTTCCTCTGATTTGATGCGGCGCACATAAGCCGATACGTGCGCGCGTTTCATGCGCGCATGATGGCTCAGCCAGCCACTGCGGTACTTCGCCCGATAAAACACGATTGATCTGCACCATGCGCACGCTGGTTTCGCGTAGGTAGTGATTAAACCGCTGGCTTAAACGTGCTTCGAAAAATCGGGCACTGTGATAACACGCTTCGGGCAAACGACTTTGGCGTAACACGGCCTCGGCATTGGCTAGTGTACGCAAGCTGCGCCACACGTCGTGGCGATCACAGTCGAAATTTTTCGCAACGTAGGCACTGAGTTCGTGTCGGTGCTGATTGAGCAATGCAGCGGGTACGACAAACAGGTGCTGCCGAATGTGCCTGTCCATCGCCCACTCTGCTGCGACATGGGTCAACAGGGGAATTTCAATCCACATTTTTTCGTGGGCAGGAACAAAGTGATTGTGAGCAATAACATCGACCAGTAAATGGCAGACAAAACCCAATGCAATGGCGCGCTCGGCATCGGTCTCAGCGGTATCAAGCTGACGTTGCGCATGCTTCCAAAAATGGCTTTCATCGAGCTTGCTTGCACCGTGGTAACGACCTACCAGCGACAGGTCGGGTAAGCATGCCCCAGCCAATACCAACCGAGGAAAAGCTTGTACGGCTTTGCGAAAGCGCGGGTCGGTAAGTGGTGTCGCCCACAACAACAATTGCGCGAAATAAACATGGGTGTACAGACCCCAAGCATGAGCATCCGCACTCCACAAAACGAGGGGTAACCACCAGCGCCAGCCTGTGAGTATTTTTCGCATGCGGCGGAGTGTGTTCATCCCATGCGAATCTTTGATGAAGCTCGGATGATTTTAATGTGACAACACGGGCTGCTTCGCTATTTATTGCGCGCCACTGCGATAACGCGAGCGGTAAATGAATGTTTGCTGATTTTCAGCTAGGTAATAAAAACGTCATGCTGCGCGAGTAGCATCCGGCAACCGATTTCACGAAAGCTGCCTCATGTCTAACACCCCGCACACCTCGCACAAGTTTGACGCGGAGCTGGATGCCCTGCGCGCTCACGTCATGGAAATGGGCGATCTGGTAGAAAATCAAATCCGCATGGCAATTGAAGGTTTGAGTAACGGTGATGTGGTGCTGATGGAGCGCGTTATTGACGACGACCACCTTGTCAATGTACTGCAATCTAGCATCGACGAGGGATGCACTCAAATATTGGCATGCCGACAACCCGCCGCATCTGATTTGCGGATGGTGATGATGGTGCTAAAAACCATCGCAGATTTGGAAAGCATCGGTGATGAAGCGAAGAAAATCGCGCGCATGGTCAAGCTTCTCGCTGAAGAAAATACCCTCCGCCTGCCTTGTTACAAAGAAACGCGACACTCAGCCAAGATGGCACTAGAAATGGTACGCAACTCGCTGGATGCCTTTGCGCGACTGGATCTTGCTTTGGCCGCACAAGTGGTGCGTCAGGATGAGCAGGTCGATGCCGAGTTTCACTCCATCCTGCGCCATCTCATCACTTTTATGATGGAAGACCCGCGCACGATCTCGGCTGCCCTGGAAATTGTCTCGGTCGCAAAAGCAATCGAGCGCATCGGCGATCATGCCAAAAATATCGCCGAGTATGTTTTCTACATGGTCAAAGGATTGGATTTACGCCATGTAACGGTGGAAGAAATCGAGCATCAGGCACGCAGCTAATCTGCCTCATTCGCCCCTTTTGGGGGCTGCCGTGAAGGTTGCGGCAAATATTACACTTCCATTCCCATCCCGCGCATGGCTATACTCGGCCAAGATTCGTCACAATTTTGAGGTACGTTCGCGTGAACGGGTCCGTGTCTATTTTTTCCACCCCATTTTGACAAGGAGTATCCGCATGACCGAGAACAAAGTTGCCGCAAAACCTGCCCCTAAATCTCCTGTAAAAACAGTCAAGCCCACAGCCAAAGCAGCCCCCAAAACAACAACCAAGGCCGTTGCCAAACCTGCGCCAAAATCTGCCACCAAGCCGCTTGCTAAAAGCGCGTCAGCCAGCCCTGCTGCGGTAACGAAGAAGCCAATGAAAGTGGCAAAAGCCAAAGTTGTGCGCGACACTTTCAATATGCCGCAGGAAGATTACGCGCGTATCGCCACACTGAAAAAAAGCTGCCTCGCAGCCGGTACACGCGTCAAGAAAAGTGAGCTACTGCGTGCTGGTTTACAGCTTTTAGGGAAACTCAGTGCTGCCGAATTGAAGAAGGTCATCGCTTCGGTGCAAGCCGCCAAACCATAAATCCGAATGATCCATTAGAGCCCCCTTGCCGGTCATCGCGAAGGGGAGGCAAATTCTGTCATGCTCCATGAAGACGGCCTAATGGCAAGTCTGGCATAAAAAAACCCGCCTTTCGGCGGGTTTTTGTTTGCGGCAAAATATTCGGTTCATCAGGCTTTTGCAGCCATCAGTCTTTCGTACTTTGCCTGTAGTTGTGCGGGTGTCTCGACGTTGTTGTCATCTTTCGGGATGCAATCGACTGGGCACACTTCCACGCATTGCGGCGTATCGTAGTGGCCTACGCATTCGGTACATTTTGTCGGATCAATGATGTAGATGGTGTCGCCCTGCGAAATCGCATCATTCGGGCATTCTGGCTCACATACATCGCAGTTGATACATTCGTCGGTGATGATTAAAGACATCGTTACTCTCCTCTTAAAGATTAATTTTTTTGCTGCAATCTTGCCGCCACCGAAGGCGATACAAACTGGCTCACATCCCCGCCGAAACGCGCAACCTCGCGCACCATTGTGGCGGAGATAAATGTGTATTTTTCCGCCGGTGTCAAAAACAGGGTTTCCACCTGCGGATACAAATTGCGGTTCATTCCCGCAAGCTGAAACTCGTATTCAAAATCCGAAACCGCGCGCAATCCACGCAATACCACTCGGGCATTCTGCGCCTGCACGAAAGTCATCAGTAATCCGCCAAAACCGGACACTTGCACATTCGAGTAGGAAGCGAACACTTCACGCGCAATCTCCACCCGTTCTTCCAACGAAAATAACGTGTGGGCACGACTTTCAGCCACCGCCACTACGACTTCGTCGAACAGTCCGGCGGCACGGCGCACCACGTCCTCGTGGCCGCGTGTAATCGGATCAAATGTTCCGGGATAAATAACTTTAATCACTGCTTAAACCCAATAGTTGGTAATGCACTTGTCCGGCCTTGCCCGACTTCAATACTCGCCAAGGCAATTCAATCTCGATAGCGCTACCCGACTCCACATACACCACGCCCTCCGGCTGTAGCCGCTGCGGCAAAATCGCCAGCAGTTTGGGCAGGTAGTCACTCGCAAACGGCGGGTCGAGAAAGATCACATCGTAGCGGTGCGCATCGCGGGAGGCGAATTCTAGCCCATCCTGCGCTCGGACGAAAACATTGCCGCAGCCGAGCTTGCGCAAGTTGTCCTGCAAAGCCCGCACCACTTGCGGATTTTTTTCGACCAATGTTACCTGTTCAGCCCCGCGCGAGGCAGCCTCGAAGCCGAGTGCCCCGCTACCCGCAAACAGATCAAGACAGCTGCGCCCATAGAGTGTTTGCCCCAGCCAGTTGAACAGTGTTTCACGCACTCGGTCGGGCGTGGGACGCAAACCAAGAGCATCGGGAAACGTGAGGACACGGCTGCGCATTTCGCCGCCGATGATGCGTATCTTGTTTATTTTGCGACTCCTTCAGGCGCGCCAACGATCACCGTGGCCATCGCCATGGGATCAAGGTGGCGAGAAAATGCATCGCGTATTTGCATGACGGTAACTTGCTCGACCTTGCGCGAAAAATCATCCAGATAGGTCAGCGGTAAATCGTAGAAGCCGATGATGCTGAGATAGTCGAGTATCTTGCGGTTACTGTCGATGCGCAGCGGAAAGCCGCCGACGATGTTCTGTTTGGCAGCAAGCAGTTCTTTCTCGCTGGGGCCTTGGGTAACAAATGTAGCCAAGGTGGCGCGCACCAGTTGCAGTGCCTCATCGGCCTGCGCTTTTTTAGTTTGCAATCCAATCTGGAACGCACCCGGCTGCTTCAGGGGCATGAAGTAGCTATACACGCTGTAGGCCAAGCCGCGTTTTTCGCGCACCTCGGACATCAGGCGCGAGACAAACCCGCCACCGCCGAGAATATAGTTGCCGACGTACAACGGAAAATAGTCCGCATCGCTACGCGACATTCCCGGTGCCCCAAGCAGAATGTGGCTCTGGCTGGCCGGATGCGCAATACGCTGTTCGCTGGCAGCAATTTTCATTGTCATCTCGGGCAAGGCGGCGGGCGCTGCGCCGTTAGCCAACTTGGCAGTCAACTTTTCGGCAATCGCTTCCGCCTCGGCACGCGTCACATCACCCATGATGGCAACCACCGCCGCATTGACGCGGTAATACCGGGTATGGAAATCGCGCAAATCCTGCACCGTTATTGTTTCAATGCTGGCAATGTCGCCCGAAACCGCCAAGGCGTAGGGATGCCCGCCGTACACCGCGCGCTGGAAAGCTTTGTCGGCAATACTCTCCGGTTTGGTTTCAGCTTCTTTGAGTGCCGCGATAATGCGCGCTTTCTCACGCGTCAAAACGGCTTCGGGAAACAGCGGCTGTTGTAATACCCGTGCCATGGTGTCCAACGCCTTATCGCGTTCGGCGACTTTACTCAGTGTGCGCAACGACACACTGGCACGATCCTGATCGAAGCTGCCGCCCAATTGCGCGCCGATATCTGCCATGCCTCGCGCAATGTCATCCTCGCTCAAGCCTTCCGCGCCCAAATCCAGCAAATGATGTGTCAGCCCAGCCACGCCCGATTTTTCGGCGCGATCAAAGCTGCTGCCAGCCGGAACGCTCACCGCCACATCCAGCATCGGAATATCGTGATCTTCCACAAACAATACCTTGGCACCACCGCTGCTCTGCCAGTGCTGAATAGTGGGGGTAGCGGAGGCGGAAGCTGCCATACCGCAGAGTGCGGCGATCAAAAAAATCTTAGTGCGCATGTGCGCCTCCTTGTGGTGCCCGCTTCGGTTTGTCTGACAGCGGCTGCGGATCAAGCGTGGCAACCGTGAGATAGTCGTCCTGCAAAAACTCTTCCGCGACTTGGCGTACTTGCTCTGCTGTGACAGCTTGCAAACGCTCCAGCATCACCGGAATGGCTTGGTGCCCCAAGCCGATGCTTTCCATCTGCCCGATTTGCATGGCCTGATAAAACACCGAATCGCGCTTGTACACTTCACCAGCGGTGACTTGCGCTTTAACGCGCTGCAATTCTTCTTCGCTCACGCCCTCTTTCACTAGCTGTGCGATTTCTTTGCGTAAGGCGATTTCCACATCGATGACGGTTTTACCCTCGCTCGGCGTTGCCTCCAGCATGAATAAAGCAGGGCCGCGTGAAACTGAGTCATAACCGACACCGGTACCACTGGCAACTTGTTGTTCGCGCACCAGATGTTTGTTCAAACGTGCCGACTCATTGCCGTCTAGCACACCAGCCAAAATTTCCAGCGCATAGGGTTTCCAGTCCTGCGCCGGATTTTTAATGGTCGGCGCGCGGAAGCTCATCACCACGTGCGGCAATTCGGCAGGGGCTTTCACCACCAAGCGTTTGATGCCTACCTGCTTGGGCTCGGTAAAGTCTCGCCGCACCGGCATAGCTCGCTTGGCGATGCCACCGTAATATTTTTGTGCCAGCGCAAATACCTCGCTCGCTTGCACGTCACCCGCAATCACCAGCGTGGCGTTGTTGGGCGCATACCAGCGGTCGTACCAGGCTTGCGCGTCGCCCACACCGAGTGCTTCCAGATCGTTCATCCAGCCGATCACGGGATGCTGATAGGGATGCTCCTGAAAAATCGCGGCCATCATTTTTTCCTGCAACAGCGAGTGCGCCTCGTCATCAGTACGCCAGCGACGCTCCTCCATCACCACTTTGATTTCTTTGCCGAACTCGACAGCTGAGAGTTTGAGATTGCGCATGCGGTCGGCTTCCAGCTGCATCGCCAGCGGTAATTTAGATTTGTGCAACTGCTGGAAATAGGCGGTGTAGTCGTAGCTGGTAAAAGCATTCTCGCGCCCCCCTGCCGCCGCGATACGCTTGGAGAATTCTCCCATTGGCACCTTGGCTGTGCCCTTGAACATCAGATGCTCCAGTACATGCGCGATACCCGTCACGCCAGTGCGCTCGTCCATACTGCCAGCCTTGTACCAGATTTGCTGCACCACTACTGGCGCGCGACGATCTTCTTTGACGATGACTTTCAGTCCGTTCGCCAGCGTGCGCTCGAATACCTGCGCCGAAACTCCCGCGCAGTAACCAAACAGCAACACTGCTACCACTAGAATCTTTTTCATAGTCAAACCCGAAAAATAACGAGGGCGCATTATGCGTCAATGAAGTGACCAACAACAACTTTGCCAGCCCACTTGGCTGCGGATAAACAAACAAAAAGCCCTGCAACTCGGCAGGGCTTTTTGTTATTCAGATACGGGAATCACTCAGGCGAAGTTTTGCGCCACGAAATCCCAGTTGACCAGGTTATTCAGGAATGTCTCCACAAACTTAGGACGCAGGTTACGGTAATCCACATAGTAAGCGTGTTCCCACACGTCAACGCATAACAAGGCTTTGTCGCCAGTTGTCAGCGGTGTACCTGCCGCGCCCATATTGACGATTTCCAGCGAACCATCGGCCTTCTTGACCAGCCATGTCCAACCGGAACCAAAGTTGCCCACAGCAGAGGTTTGGAAGGCTTTCTTGAAGTCATCCAGCGAACCCCACTTGGCATTGATCGCATCAGCCAATGCACCACTGGGTGCGCCGCCGCCATTGGGTTTCATGCAGTTCCAAAAGAAAGTGTGGTTCCACACTTGGGCGGAGTTGTTGTAGATGCCAGCGGAAGATTTTTTGATAATTTCTTCCAGACTTGCATTTTCAAACTCGGTACCCTTAATCAGGTTGTTCAGATTAGTAACGTAAGCCTGATGATGTTTGGAGTAGTGGTAATCAAACGTTTCAGCAGACATGTGCGGCACGAGCGCATCTTTGGCATAGGGTAATGCGGGCAGGGTGTGTTCCATAACGACTCCTTTGAGATTAACGAATATCGGTGAAAATGGCGCAGCCATTGGGTGAAACTATACCATAGCTTTTAGCTCAACAATTATTCCGGCGCACGACGGCGAATTAAAAATACAAACTCATCGCCTTCTGTCGTGGATGAAAGCAATTCGTTACCTGTCTTACCGCAAAAGTCGATGAAATCATTGGGCGAACCAGCATCAGTCGCCACGACTTTGAGCACTTGCCCGCTGCTCATGGCTGCGAGTGACTTTTTGGCGCGCAGTATCGGCAACGGACAAGCCAAACGACGTACATCCAACTCCACATCAAAAGGCATCATGCGATTGGTAGCCCCGCATGAGCCCATGCCGTAATGCCGCCTTGCAAGTTATACGCATCCGACAATCCATTGCCTGCGGCGAATGCCGCCGCCTGCGCCGAACGTCCGCCCATTTGGCAATAAAATACAGTCGGTGTCGCTTTATTAAGGTCTGCCATGCGCAAAGGAATCAGATGCAACGGAATACTCTCACCTTGCGGAATTTTTCCGCGCGCGACTTCGGCATCAGTACGCACATCAATCAACCGTAAACCGCCTTTAGCCAACATCTCTTCCAACTCGGCAACCGTGATATTTTTGAAACCATTCATTTACAACACCCTCTTGGATTAATTTTCTAAACCGCGATTGTCCACGAAGCAGACAGGGCAAGCAATCTGCATTGCTTGTACGTAAATGCGACGATAAATTTTTCGTTCGAGGCGAATACCTGACCGTTCATTGCAACTTATTGAGATGCACTGATGAAATATCCGGTCTGGCGACAGAATATTTAGTTTTGATCGGACAGCAAGTGTGAGATACGGGTATTCGCCAGCGCAAGCCGTTTCACCAGCATGCGCAGGAACGCATCAGCAAACTGAAAGCGACAGTTGCTGGAAGCCTGCTGCAAAACATCTGGATCAATTTCAATCAAAGTAACTGGACTTTTGGCAACCACATCCGTATTGCGTTTGTGTTCGCCCTCGGTGAGATGCGCCATCTCGCCAAAACAATCACCGCGATGCAACAAACTCAGCAAGCGCCCCTGCTTAAGCACTCTGACCGTGCCCTGCGCCAAAATATAAAAAGAGCGTCCGCCATCCCCTTCACGCAACATGTATTCGGACTCAGCTACCTTGCGCCACTCACTCAAACGCAACACCTCCCACAGTTCAACATCGCTGAAATTTTTAAAAAAAGTCAGGCTGCGCAAAGAGTCAAATTTTTCGGTGTCGTAGATTGCCGCTTTGGACGTGGTTACATGATTAAAAAACCCCACCAGATCAATAGCAAACTCATCCCAAGTTTGATAACGCAACGCGGTATCTTTTTCCATTGCTCTACGGACAATGATATCCAACTCATGCGGCACTTCAGGACGAAAGGCACTCGGTAAAGGCGGCTCAATATTGATGATTTGATAAATCATGCTGGCGTTGTTGCTGGCATCAAACGGTAGCTTGCCGGTCAATAAACGGTACATAACCACACCCAGCGAATAAATGTCGGTCTGGTGGGTCAGGCGCAATTCTTTTACTTGCTCCGGCGACATGTAGGCAGGTGATCCAATGCCGGTTACTTGGGTCGTCTCACTCTGAATTGCGGCAGCGCCAAAGTCGGTGATTTTGATGTCCGACTCGCCTTGCAACATGATGTTTGCCGGCTTAATGTCGCGATGAATCACTCCCTGAAATTGCGCATATTCCAACGCCTTGCAGCACTTGTACAAAATCTCGGCAATGGTGCTGATTGGCAACAGATGATCCACCTCGGCAAAACGCTCTAAAGTCTCGCCTTCGACATATTCCATCACCATGTAATTAACATCGCCTTCCATCACCGCATCAAGAATTTTGACGATGTGCGGATGCGACAGCTTGCCGGCCAGCGATGCCTCAGTCAGCAAAAGTTTTCGGTATATTTTGGCGCGATGAGTCGCACGCAGGTTCTCCGTATCAAACAACTTGATTGCGACTTGCTGCTGACTGAACGTATCGATGGCTAAGTACACGGTGCTAGTTGCCCCGGTTCCAAGCTCACGTTCCAGTTGATATTTGCCGATTATTTTTATGGTCAATGCGCTGCTCCTGTTTGTCAATTCTGCTGACTTTGACAAACGCTGTCTAGCTGAAATATACGATTACACATTTCGTCGGCGAACCAAGCATAAAAGCCACTATCATAGAGTCCATGAAGAAACTTACTTTGTGTTTGCTACTGGCTTTTTCCCCACTCTCAGCAGGGGATGGGTTGCCCGACCTAGGCGATGTCTCGCAGACCATACTCACGCCATTGCAAGAAAAACAAATCGGCCAGCAGAGCATGCTACAGATCCGCGCCAGCCAACAGATGCTGGATGATCCAGAAATCGCCGATTATCTGAATCAACTCGGTTATCGTCTGGTGGAACACAGTGCAGAGCCCGGCCTAGGCTTCGAATTCTTCGTCCTGAATGACTACAACGTAAACGCCTTCGCCATGCCCGGTGGGTATATCGGTGTCAATGTTGGTCTACTGCTTACCGCACAAAGCGAATCCGAACTCGCCGCCGTGCTGAGCCACGAAATCGCCCACGTTACCCAGCATCATCTGGCTCGCATGGTGGCGGGCACACAAAACGATTCGTGGGCTTCCATGGCCGCCATCGCGGTTGCCATTCTTGCTGCGCGTAACAACTCGCAAGCGGCGCAAGCCGCAATTGCCAGCGTGCAAGCTCGTGCCGTACAGAAACAACTCGACTTCACTCGCACCCATGAGCAGGAGGCCGACCGCATCGGCTTGGACATCCTGCAAAAGTCTCGTTTTAACACTCATGCCATGCCGGAGTTTTTGGATCGTCTGCAAAAGGCCACACGATTACTGGAAGGCAATACGCCGGGCTATTTACGCACTCACCCAATCACCAGCGAGCGCGTCGCCGACATCGAAAATCGCGTGCAAAAAACTCCCTATCAACTCATACCGGATAGCCTTGGGTTTCAACTCATGCGCACCAAGCTGATTGCCGCGCAAAAGACACCGTCCGACGCAGTGCGCTATTTCACCGACGCACTGGGAGCGCAGCAACACGGCAATCCGATTGCCCAACAATACGGCTTAATCCTCTCGCTGCTGCGCGACAATCAAACCGTCCGCGCGAGCGAAGAGCTCAATAAACTGCGTAAGAAAGCCGGACATGATCCGATGATAGAAACGCTCAGCGGCCAAGTAAAACGCGCCAGCGGCAAGAATAGTGAGGCACTGAATTTTTATCGCACTGCCGTGGAAAACTTTCCGCAGCACCGCGCCCTGATCTACGACTATGCGGAACTGCTGATTCAAGCGAAACAAGCCGACACCGCAGTAAAACTACTCACCGAACAACTCGTTCGACACCCCAGCGACATCACGCTTTATAACCTGCAAGCGAGTGCCTATAGCTCGCTAGAGAAACGCTTTGAACAGCATCAAGCGCAAGCCTACAGCTACGCCTGGCAAGGCAGACTAACCGCCGCCATCGAACAACTCGAACTTGCCAAACGCGCGGGCGGCAGCTTCTATCAAATGTCTACTGTGGAGAGTGATTTGAGGGAGTTACGGGAGATGACTCATTCCCCTTAGTCAAAGCGAATCACTCACTATCTACCTGAAGTAACCTTTCACAACCCCGTTGCCCCAGAGCACAGCTTATCTTGTAATCTTGTTGCGATAGTTTTTTGTTTCCCAGTTCTTCATAGATTCGTCCTCGTCCATAGTAGCCAATCGACATTCCCGGCTCTTGCTTAACCAATTCGTCAAAATCCGCTAAAGCTAGATCATATTGCCTCAAATGGAAGTAAATATTTCCACGACCTTGCAATCCGAAATACACACCCGCACGCTCGCCAGAAGCTACCGCACGAGAGTAATCTGCTAAAGCCTCGGGATATTTTTTAGCAAAAAAATACGAATTCCCGCGATTGTAATAAATGCGTTGCGCCCCAAGCTGGTAAGGCTTACCCTCGACCAAGTTAGCGGCATCTTGCCAGAGCAACATCGGGCTAGAAAAGGTGATCAACCTATCCCACGCTCCTATCACCAACACAAAACCAACCGCAATCAGCACAGGCCATACCATCGCGGCTCTCAGCTGTAACAACAACAATGGAAATATACAAACAAGGCCAATCATCCACAAATAACTGCGGTACAACACGAATGGCTCCTGAAGTCGCATCGCTACTAACTCTGTCGCAAAAAGAACAAACGGAAAAAGCAATCCGAAACCCAATATTCCTCGCCCGCCGCGACGAAATAAAAACGCCAAGGCAACGAATGGATAGAACACAAAAAAAACAAACCCGATTGTGTGCGGCCAGCTCCAGAAAGACATAGCCAGCGGTTCGCGCATATCAACTGACATCCATCCAGGGCTCGGAATCAGCCATAGAACTACATATTTAAAGAAGAGGAACCCCTGACTCAGAACACTTAGCGGGTAAGTAAAGGTGGTACTTTCACCATCTTGTTGCGCAATGAACTTCAGCATATCACTGGCATTGATCTCGTAGGCATTACCCACGACCCCTTTCGATGCAAGCAATACCATGCCAGCCGACACCCCCATTAGCATTAAGGGGGCAAGCATTCCTAGAGAAAATAATTGCCTAGCACGAGAGCCTAGCAAAATAGTAAGCGCAACACACAAAACCGGAGCCATCACGCTATGCTCCTTTGAAAAAAGGGCAACCGTATAAAATACAGCTGCAAAATAAAACCAGCGTACGCGCCCCTGAATAACCCCTTCTTGCCAACTTACAAGCATCAACAAAACCATCAAAGTAGCCATCACAATACTGCGTTCAACCAGATAGGCAACGCCATAAACCGCTATCGGATGGAGCGCAAAAACCAGTGCTGCCCCAAACGCCAGAATCTCAACAGAAACTTTCAAATTAACTTGCGCCAAGACGATACTGTAAAGTCTGCGCAAAAATAAAAACAACACCCAGCAAACAGCAATATGAAGCAACAAATTCGCAATGCGAAAATTACCCAGATCCAGTCCTAACAACTTTTCTGTCCAGCCGAATGAAGCGTACGGAAACCATCGCAACTGAAATGCAAACGGATGCACCGTAAAAAACTGCAAGGTCGCCGAGTTGATTACATTGGGGTCATCAAAAACCAAGGGGCTAGTCAAAAAAGAGCCGTACAAAATGGAAGGCAGGATTGCTAAAACAATCAGATACCCTAATACGGCAAAGTTTCCCAACATACGCTCCCTTCATCCCATAAAAAAAGCCCCTCCAAGAGGGGCTTTTCGATCAAAGCAACAGCTTACTTACACAAGTTAGCAGCCAAACAAGTACCGCTAGTTGCCCATTTAACACCTGTAGTCGAACCAAATGTTGGCACCAAGATGAATGTCTCTCCGTTCAAGCCTTGGTTAGCAGATGCAGTTGTACCAACGGCGGTCGCGGTAATCACACCATCGACACTGGTCTTAATCGAGCGCACATACTTACCCATAATGGCAGTCGTATCCGAGGTACTGTCAATATCTGAAGGAATACCACTACTACCTTGACCGCAAGTAGAGGCAATCACACCATTGTCAGCAGCGCAGACTTCAACGGCAGTCTTGACCGCTTGTGTCGCTTGCACAACTTCTGTGAACTTGGCTTTCTTGGTGTAGTTGCTGTAAGCAGGAATCGCAACAGCAGCCAAGATACCGATAATCGCAACCACGATCATCAATTCAATCAGGGTAAAACCTTTTTGTACATTCTTCATGTGAAGCTCCTTTTGTCAAAACACACCAACTGTGTGCATCCTTTATAAAGCAATCTGCGTGCCACATTAATAACCTAATGATTATTAAATAATTTAACTAAAATCCAAGGCCAGACATCAACCGCGCAAAACAAACTTTGGTAGCGAACTGACGTTTTACGTCACCTTGCGATATAACCTGGTATTTTACTCAGGTCAACTTCGTCTATCTGTTCTTTGGCAAGGAAACGTTGGGCGTAGTCTAAGTAGACTTTTTCGCGGATAAACACATCGAAAAGATCGGGGTCGATGTGTCCGCCTTCTTTGAACTTTCCGAGAATGGTGAGTGACTCGGTGAGCGTTTTACCTTCTTTATAGGGACGATCTTTAGCGGTGAGCGCCTCGAAGATATCAGCGATGCCCATCACGCGTGCCTGAACCGACATTTCATCACGCGTTAGTCCGCGCGGATAGCCCTTGCCATCCATACGTTCGTGATGCCCGCCAGCATATTCGGCAACATTTTTGAGATGCTTGGGCCACGGTAGCGACTCCAGCATTTTGATGGTTACCACGATGTGATGATTGATAATTTCGCGCTCGGCAGCAGTCAATGTACCGGCACGGATGGTTAAATTTTCCACTTCGTTGGCGCTGAGGAAACTCGATTCATCACCAGATACATCGCGCCAACGATAAGCGGCTATCGCCTGTACTCGCTCAATGTCGGCATCTGCCATTTTTTCAGAACCCACATTACAGCGCCGTAAAAACTCGCGATCCGCATCCAGTTGCGTAAGACGTTGCTGATAAGCGGCTTGGTCGATTTCGTTTTTCAACATGGCAATTTCAGCATCACGCTTGATTACTTCAAAGCGCGTATCAACCATATGTACTCGATCAAACAGGGTTTGCAGCTTGGTCGCTTTGTCTACCACGTGAACGGGCGTAGTAATTTTTCCGCAGTCGTGCAGCAAACCGGCAATCTTCAGTTCACGCCGGTCTTTGTCGCTCATCACAAAGTCAGCCAGCGCACCGTGCTTGGTACGGTTAACTGCCTCGGCCAGCATCATAGTTAGCTCCGGTACGCGCGCGCAATGTCCGCCGGTGTAAGGGGATTTGTCGTCGATGGCGGTATTGATTAGCTGAATGAAGGCTTCGAACAATTCTTCCAACTGCTCAATCAGACGTCGATTGGTCAATGCAATCGCGGCTTGCGAGGCCAGCGATTCCAGCAACTGTTTATCATCGCCGGAGAACGGCACAATCGTTCCGCTATTGCGACTCTGAGCATTAATAAGTTGCAACACGCCGATGACTTCGTCTTCGTGATTGCGCATCGGCACAGTTAAAAAGGACTGCGAGCGATAACCTGTTTTGGCATCAAATTTTTTCGTGCCAGAAAAATCGTAACCTTCCGCCATATAGGCATCGGGAATGTTTACCGTCTCCCCGCTCAGCGCAGCATGACTCACGACCATGGCATGGTTGGGCTGGCCATTTTCATCATGCAGGTGAATAGGGTAAAAGGTAATGGGTACTCCACTGGTACCGCCCATGGCAATATTGAGCGAGTCGTTGCGCAGTATTTCGAAGCGTAATACCTGCGCATCCGGCTCCAGCAAGTAGAGCGTGCCGGCATCCGCATTGGTGATGCGTTTGGCAGCTTCCAAGATCAGTTCAAGCAAACTACCAATATCGCGCTGCTGGGATAAGGCAATGCCGATCTCGTTGAGCTCTTTCAGTCGATGTAGCAAATAGTCGGCAGAGGACATTGGGCAGTTCCGGCTACTTGATACAAACAGCACGTATTTGATGCATGTCGGTAATGCCTTGCAAGACTTTTTCCATGCCATCTTGCTTCAGGGTGTGCATACCCTCTTCCAAAGCGATGGCTAACAATTCGGCAACGCGTGCGTGCTCCTGAATCGCTTTTTTGACCGGATCAGTACCAATCAACAACTCGTGTAAGCCGACACGTCCGCGATAGCCGGTGTTGGTGCATTTGTCGCAACCTACCGGTTCATACAGAGTGAACTGCCCCTTGTCGTTGGCAAACAATTTAGCCCACTCCTCATGCAACGCCTTGGTTGCGGCGACCGGATCCTTTTTCCAAGTTTCGGTATGTTTTAACTCTTCACTGTACTCGACCAGCATTGCCTTGATTTCGTCGGCTGATGCGATGTGCGGTTTTTTGCAGTCACCGCACAGGCGTTTAGCCAAACGCTGAGCAAGAATCCCCAGCAATGCATCAGCAAAGTTGAATGGGTCCATCCCCATATCGAGCAAGCGAATGATGGATTCGGGTGCGCTATTGGTGTGCAGCGTGGCAAATACCAAGTGGCCCGTGAGTGACGCCTCAATGCCGATGGATACGGTTTCTTTGTCACGCATTTCGCCGACCATAATTACATCAGGGTCGGCGCGCAAAAATGCGCGCATGATGGTGGCAAAATCCAGTCCCGCTTTTTTGTTGATCTGCACTTGGCGCAGACCTTTCTGGGTAATTTCAACCGGATCTTCCGCTGTCCAGATTTTGGTATCAGGCGTATTGATGAATTTCAGAATCGAGTGCAGCGTTGTGGTCTTACCCGAACCTGTTGGCCCGCAAACAAAAAACAATCCGTAAGGCTTACTGACCGTCGCTTTGATGATCTCACTATTGCGCGCCGAGAAACCCATTTTCTCCAATGGCAAAGGCTCGCCGGAAGCCAGAATACGCATAACGACATCTTCCACGCCGCCCTGTGAAGGAATGGTCGCGACACGCAACTCGATGTCGAGCGGACCGTATTTTTTAAACTTGATTTTGCCGTCCTGAGGTTTCCGTTTTTCCGAAATATCAAGATCGCACATGATTTTCAGGCGAGTTACTAGGGCATTACGGTAGGTTGAGGGCACCTCAATGTAGTTCAATAAGGAGCCATCTTTGCGCACGCGTACTTGCGTCTTCATTTTGCCTGGCCCCGGCTCGATGTGTATGTCGGATGCGCCCATGCGATAGGCATCAACAATGATCTTATTCACCAGCTTGACCAGCTCATTATCTGCCGCTGCGTTGACATCATCCTGCGAGACAGCACTACTTTCCTCATCATCACCGCCCATACTCGACAGCAAATCGTCCATCGATGACTCGTCCACCGCAAATCCGCCGATCGAATCGGATGCACCACTCCCGCCGTAAAACAAGTCCAGTGTTTGCTTAAACTCGCGCTGTGAACAAACTTTGTAAATGAGTCGATGGCGCGGGAAAATATTATTGACCACGCGCGATGTTTGAATGCGCTCGGGATCTGTGGTCAGAATATTCAGCCCTTCTTGTGTTTCATCGACAGGTATCCAGTGGCTGCTCTCTACATACTCGCGTTTGAGATTTTTCAGCAAGTCGGAGGGTTTGATCCGATCGGCCTTATACGACTCATAAGGCACGCCAAAAAAACTGGACAACGCTTTTCCCAATGCAGCAACGCTGACTTGAAACTCGTCCAGCAAAACCTCTTCAATGTCGATTCCTTTGCGTCGCGCAGTACGCGTTGCCAACTCAAACTCTGCGGCGGAAAGCACTGCATCGGCGACTAGGTAATCGTATTTTGTTTTGACGGTGCTGTTTTGCTGGCGCTGGCGCAAAGCAACTGCCATGGTTTGCGCCAAGTCGGTCACCCCCTCTTCAACCATTGAGGTAAACGGCACCCCTGCTTTATTATTGATGACTTGAATTACGCCAACCAATTCATTCGCGGCGGTATCCAAAATCGGTGCCACCAACATCTGCTTTGTGCGATATCCGGTACGTTTGTCGACTTCTTGCAGAAAGCGCAATTGCGGACTGTATCCAGCAAGCTCGGTTTCGTCGTATACATCACGAATGTTGAGCATTTTTTTGTGCATAGCGGCATAACCGGCAATGCTTTGCTCAGCGATTGGCAGCTTCAAATCTTTGAACGAATTCAGGCCGGTTTTGACTTTGGAAATCAGCGAGGCGTTGTCTTCTCCGACAACGTAGATGGTCAGCCTATCGGCATTAAATAGCGCGCAGATGTCCTTGCTGACATCCAGCATGATTTCGTCGATATTGCTGGTGGCATGTATCTTATTGGTGACGTGGTTGAGGTTCTTGGTAAATTCGAGCTTGAGGCTCATCTCTCCCGAACCGGAGCCTAACGCATTGCCCATCATCGTATTCATCTACTGTCCCTACCTGATTATCCCTGCAATACCGATTTTGGAATTGCCCACAAACCATTCTCCAGCACCCATACCCGATAACCGGATTGCGCCAAGATAAATGCGGCTGCCGCGCTACGTCTACCGCTCTGGCAATACGCAACGTATTTTTTTTCGCGATCCAATACATCAATCGCATTACGAATGTCATTCAAAGGCACGTTCATTGCGCCCGGCAAACGATCATAGCGATACTCAGGTGGATGGCGGACATCCAACCAAATCGCGCCTTCGGCAACGGCGCGTTTAGCATCCTCAAAGCTCAGCCGATGCAACAATGGCTCGCGCATAAGCTCAAGAAAGTCTTTTCTTTCCAAGCGCAGCAATACGCCATTCGATTTCATCGTCACCGTGGCATTGCGATTGGCATCGGAAATCAGCGCCTCTTCACCGAATACATCGCCTGCTTTAAGGTCGGCCAATGGCATATCTACCCCGCCGACACGGCGCGTTACTAGCGCACGCCCGCTATCTATCATGTAGTAGTAATCGCCCGCATCGCCTTCGCGCACCACGACATCGCTCTCCCAAACCGCGATAACTTCAATACGCTGCAGCAGTGCGGTGATATTCGATACCGGCAAATGCGCCAGCGGCCCATCCCTTAAACTTTCCGCACTGAATAAACTAGAATTAAGCAAGCGGCGAACAACCAACGATGAATCACGCTCGCCTTCTTTTCCCTCGTGTACGGGAATACCAGCCATCTCATGCTGGGCAAATTGATCGATAGTGACCATGCGATCCAATAATTCATCATCAATGCGCAGTAATTGACTATCACGCAAGGCCACTGCACTTCGCACTTCCGGCTGGCGCTTACCCAAAGGATGCTTGGCCCACTCTGACTCAGCCGCAACAACCACACGATTACCGTCCTGATAAATCACTTCAATTTCGCCGCGCACTACGTACACCGCCTGACCGGATAGTCCCTGCGTTTTAAACGGGTCGTCGCCTTTGGCAACCGACTCCAAATGGCAGTAATCCAGCATCTCGCGCAGTCGCGACGGCGTGAATGAAGCAATAGGCTCCAACCCTGCCAACACTTTGATATCAAGCGCGTAAGTCATCATGACCTCAGAACTCAAACTCGTGATTGTTCAGTAACATTTTGGGGCTAAGTGCGCCGACTGCTTGCTCGATCTCGGACATAGTGAGCTCGATTTCGCCCGGCTTCAGATGGGTAATAAACACCTCAGCACTTCGTTTGAACAACTTAAGCTCCGCCGCCAACATGCTTGGACACATATGTTTCGACAGCACAGCCAACTCTCTTTCGCTATTGGAAAAAGCGGTCTCGATAATGAGGTAACGCAGATTTTCAATCCTGTTCACGATAGGCCATAACGCTGGGTTACTGGTGGTATCTCCAGTAAATACTAAGCTGCTGGTGCCGCTATCCAAGTGATAGCCAACAGCAGGGACCACATGATTCGCAGGTAAAGCGGTAATCCGCCGACCGTTCAGCATGACTGTTTCGCCCAATGCGATTTCTTGATAACGCATAATCGGCTGCTGAGAATTAGGAATTTCGCTGAAGTCAGGCCATATTTTCCAGTTGAACATATGCTGCTGCAGAATTTGTAGCGTATCAGCCGTCGCATAAATCGTGAGCGGTCGATCTCGCATAAAGCCGACGCTGTCAACCATAAATGGAATGCTACAGATATGATCCAGATGGGAATGCGTCACAAAAATATGATCAATCACACTCAGCTCAGTAAGACTGAGTTCATTGACACCGGTACCTGCATCGATAAGCACATCATGATCGAGCAGGAATGACGTGGTGCGTAGATTGCCACCGATTCCGCCGCTACAGCCTAGCACCCTTAGCTTCATGACCGTCCTGTTATTTAGTTTGGAACACGAACACGCCATCCCAATCTGCCGGAGGCGGATTCTTGCGGAAGTATGCCACGCGTTCCGCATAGATCGGATACAACTTTGCTGCCGGCGACATGCGCTGGAGATTCATTAACTGCAATTCAGTCTGATCCCAGTCTTGTCTACGATAGAGGCGACGCACTTCGTGAAACAGTTTTACTTCATCTTGCAAGGCTTTGCTCGCTTCACTCGCCAGCGCGACTGGTTCATAGATAGCGACTGGCTTGTCTTTGCCTTTAACCCTAACATGATCCAGCTCACGATAGAGAAATTCCGGTACCGCATTTCGCGTATTTTCACCTACGAGTACGCCCACGCCATATTGCTTGGTAATGCCTTCGAGACGTGAAGCCAAATTCACCTCGTCCCCCATCACCGTGTAGGCCACACGTACTTCCGAGCCCATGTTGCCAACACTGACTCTCCCGCTATTAATACCAACGCCAATATGAATTTCCGGCCAGCCGCGTTCTTTAAAATGCGGCTGCAACTCGGCCAGTGTCTTCTGCATCTCTAGACCAGCAATGATCGCATGTTTGGCATGCGACTCGTCCGGCAGCGGTGCGCCCCAAAAGGCCATGATACAGTCGCCCATGTACTTATCTATCGTACCGCGATGCTTGTAAACCACACGCGACAGCGGTGTCAAAAACTCATTCATCAACAACGACAACTCTTTCGGATCCAAGCCTTCGGAAATGGTAGTGAAGCCGCGCACATCGGAAAATAGAATTGTCATTTCACGACTATCACCCACCATGGAAACGCTTTCCGGGTGCTTGCTCATTTCCTCCACCAACTCGCTCGGAACATATTGACCAAACAGCCCCGTAATCTGGCGCTTGGTGCGTGACTCGATGAAATAACCGTAGGACATGTCCAATGCGAACAGCAGGATAATCATCACCAGCGTAGTGGCCACTGGCATCAATACATTACCGAAATGCCACACAGCCAAACTAGCCCCCTGAGTCAAAGCAAGTGCGAAAGCCGACACCAAAATCGCTTTCAGCGGAGTGAGTTGCGGTAAAAGCAGTGCCAATGCCACACCGATGAGCAACAACCAGACAACCTCAGCCCCAACCATGTATCCGGGATGCTCTTTGATATTTTGATCGAGGATGCCTGAAAGCATATTCGCATGCACCTCGACCCCTGGGTAAACCTCGGCTACCGGAGTGGCTCGCATATCCAATAATCCCGGTGCGGTTGTCCCCACCAGAATAATTTTATCTCTCAACTTTGCCACGTCCACACGCTCATGCAACACATCACTGATGGAAACATAAGGAAAGCTTCCTTGCTTGCCGCGATAAGGAACAAAAGAGGCGACATCCTGATCAACCGGGATACGCAGCTTGCCTCCAGCAGTATCCAGCTCCAGCCATTCCAAACCCGAGTAATCGCCCGACTTGCCTTCGGCGAATCCTGCAATAACTTTGGGCTTGCCGAGCAAGGTTCGGGCCATTGCCAACGACAGTGACTCGTAATAAGCCCCCTTGTATTCGACGATCATCGGAACACGTCTAACCTCGCCATCGAAATCAACCAAAGGGTTGAAGTGACCTGCCGAGGCGGCGGCTTGCTGTAACTCGGGCAAGTTAGCCCCGTAGCCAGTCCAAGTTACGAATCCGACCGGCTTACCCTTAAATGTACCCGGTGGGAACACTGGCTCCGGCAAAGTCCCGGAAGCGCCAATCTCGATATGCGTCATGCCTGCTTGCGCATTGGTCAAGTAATAGCCCAGCACCACATTACGATTGGCAATTTTACTGGCGAATAATTTATCGTACTCAAGTTGAGGTGTAATTGAAGCCAAGATCGACTGAAACTGCATATCGCCCTTAAGCTGATTCTGCTCCAGTCGCTTCAATACCTTTAATCCCGAACTGTCATCTTTCTCCGCAAAAACCACGTCGAAACCGACCACGGCAACGCCATATTTATCGAACAACTTATCCATGAGCAACGCGAGTCGATCTCGCCCCCACGGCCAGCGCCCCTCTTCTTTCAGGCTTTTTTCGTCAATATCGAGGATAACAATGCGCTCATCCATCGTGCGCGGCATGGTGAGTTGCAAACGATAGTCGTACAGAATAGACGACAGCTGGTTAATCAAACCGACGCGATAAAAACTGGCCGCATGACCGACCACGAACAGAACAATCAATAGCCCTAGGCCGATCAGGATTGCGTTTTTTTTCACGCCGTTTCCTCAGAAGTGCTTCCTGTTCATCACACTCAGGTTAGCCTTTGAAATAAAACTCCATCTTCACACCAGCCAATTCGATCACATCATGATCGTTCAATTGGTGCGGCTGATCGGAGAGGGCTTGTCCATTCACTAAAGGATGATTCACTCCTTCCACATGAGTAATGAAGAAACCGTGTGGACGCTTGGTCAGCACGGCAACTTGCACACCAGGCTTGCCCAGCGTTGTCAGGCTTTTCACTAACTCAAGCTCTTTCCCAGCATTCGGCCCAGTCAATATCTGTACCACTGCAACCAGCGGTGGTGCAACAGTCGGCGCAGGAACAGCGGGAGTCGGTGCTACAACTTCTACTGAGGTAGGTGCGACAGGCACGGTCGCTGACACATCAAACCGCCCAGTACGTTCGATTTGCGCATCCGTCGGAGTATTAATCTGTGTCTTCATGAAGCCGGATGCCTCAGTAGTCGCCTCGGATGAGGTTTTCACTGGCGCACGCAAAACCATGGTTTTTTCAAAATCAGCAGAAGAAGTTTGGCTAACTTGATCGTTAATATACTTAAGCTTGTGCTTACCAATCTCGATCAGATCATTGTTCTGCAAAAAGTGTTTTTTGGTCGCCGCACCATTCACCTGCAAACCGTTTGTGCTATCCAAGTCTTCCAAAAATGAATCATGCAGAATCGTCACGACCGCAGCATGTTCACCGCTCACTGCCAAGTTATCGATAACAATGTCGTTGTGTGCCTTGCGACCAATCGTCATCCGCTCTTTGTTCAGCGGATATTCTTTAATCACCGCACCATCCATGCTGAGTATCAGTTTTGCAGCCATAGTTGTGTTCCTCGTACTTGTTTTACTTCTTGAACCAATTCATCAGACTTGCCCACCAGCCTTGCGGCACGGCAAAGTCACCTTTAACTTTAACCAATATCACCGAGACATTATCACGCCCGCCATTATCGTTTGCCATCTGCACCAACTGTTCCGCCGCCATAGGTAAATTACCCTGCATCGCATACAGCGTGGATTGAATATCCTCATCCTCGACCATATCGTTCAAGCCATCAGAGCACAGCAAATAAATATCACCCAATATGACATCGTGCACATGGATTTCCGGCTCAACGTCGGCATCAATGCCAACCGCGCGTGTCACCAAATTTTTATTTTTCGACAGACGCGCATCCTCCACGCTAATCATGCCGCTGTCGATCTGCTCCTGTAATAGCGAGTGATCGCGGGTAATCGTTTCGAGAACGTCCCCACGTAGCCGGTACATACGCGAATCGCCAATGTGCGCCACAACTGCGCGATTATCATAAAAAACTGCCGAGACAATTGTGGTTCCCATCCCTGCATACTGCGGCTGACTTTGCGCGGCCTGATAAATTGAAGCATTTGCTTTGCGCACATTATCGCGCAGCAACTGCAAACCCAACTCCTCACCACTTTCCACATCGCGCGCAACTGGACTAGCCTGTTGCAAGCGGTGACTAATCTCGGTTGCCACAACCGAAACCGCAATCCCGCTGGCAACCTCACCCGCGTTATAGCCCCCCATGCCATCGGCTAACACCACCAATCCGCACGCAGGCTCAGCCGCAACGCTATCCTCATTGTGCGAACGCACCATGCCAGGGTTGCTCAAGCTGACGATTTCCAGCGCTTCATTTATTTTCATGAATCACTCCTGCAGGCTGGCTGCGCACTGGCGCAACGCCTCGGCCATTTCGGCTCCGTTAGCAAAACGGTCTTCCACCTGCTTTGCTAACGATTTATTGATAATTCCCACCAAACATGGAGGCAGATCAGGTTTAACGCTCAAAATATCGGTATGCGGCTCATTGGCGATACGGAACATCAATTGCGCCATCGAGTCGCCTTCGAACGGGAGCTTACCACAAGCCATCTGATACAGACTCACACCCAGCGAGAAGAGATCGGAATGTCCGTCGATTTTCTTGCCAGCAAGTTGCTCTGGCGACATGTAAGAAGGTGTCCCCAATACCATTCCAGTTTTAGTTTTGGACGAATCGGTAATGCGCGCAATACCGAAATCGGTCACTTTGGGGGTGTCACTATCCGAGTCATACATAATGTTCGCAGGCTTAATATCGCGATGCACCACGTTCTGTTTGTGCGCATAGTCCAGCGCATCCGCCACTCGTGCAACAATGCTCATCGTCTTTGCTAGAGGGAAAAGATTGTCTGGCTTGGTGTTTGGCACCAAATCCTTACCCTTGAGGAACTCCATCGCGATATAGGCCAGATCGTGCTCTTCGCCAGCATCGTACATCGTGACAATATTGGGGTGATTTAACCGCCCAGCCGTTTCTGCTTCACGGAAGAAGCGATCTTTGACGTCCTGCAACTCATCCGCTTCAAACTCCTGCGACAGCGCCATAGTTTTGATGGCTACAACGCGACCAATTTTGGGGTCTTTGCCGTAATACACCACACCCATGGCACCTTTGCCCAACTCTTTTTCGATCTCGTAGCGCCCCAACATAGGCTTGGACATCCCAGCTTTATCCAGCACCATCGTGCTGGCATTAGTACGGCCACCGCCGCCACCCAAAATCACTGTTTCCGACATCGCGCGTGCCTGCGAGGTACGCTGCTCCAGATCACGGAACTTGGGGTTGTACTCAGCCATGTAATTGAATACCGACTCCGCCTTATTAAATTGGCGTTTACGTTCGAAGTCCAAACCTAAGTTGTACAACACATCCATCAGGCTGTCATCAATCGGCACTTTGCGGAACTTATCAAAAGCAATATCCAACTGCCCCTGCCCTTGGAATGCCAATCCCAGCATGCGATTGCTTTCGGCAGACTCGGCATCAGATTTTTGCTTGCCTTTTTCAGTCATCAGGAAGCGTTTGGTGGTCAGTAAAGCATGACCAATCACCAACAAAGTCGCTGGCAACATCAACTGCAACCAAATCGCTTGGGTTGTCATCAGTACAAAATGTGTCGCCATCAACACCACAAAAATACCGACCGTAATCAATGCGCCCAACGCCGCGCTTAAACGCGGTAGCAACAATGTCAGATACAGCGCAATCAGTACAAATACAGCAAACTCGACCAACGTCGCCCAAGACGGCGTCACAAAGAAATCACCCTGCAAAATGCTGGAAACCGAGTGTGCCAAAGTTTCGGCGGGGGACATGGCGGCGGAAATCGGCGTAACTTGCAAAGAGCCCACGCCTGCCGCCGAGGCGCCGATCAGCACAATTTTGTCGCGGTACTTGTCGGCTGGAATTTTGCCGGTAATGACATCGTAGAATGAGTCCACGGGAAATGCCGAGTGCCCATCACGATCTTTATAAAAGTATGTGTGCATTTGCAGCGCAGAATCGGTGGCGATCATGTGATTGCCCAACTTAACGCCCTCGCCCAACGATACCTCGATATCTTTGCCATCCAAATTCAGACTCTTCGCCGCCAACATCAACGAGAGCGATGGGTATAGCTGATCGTAGTAACCGATCACCAAAGGCTCGGTGCGTACCGCACCATCAACATCTGGAAAACTATTCAAGTGCCCAATCGCGGCAGTTTGCATACCGAGTGCGGGAATCGGCGGCAATGCGCCCTGCGACGGCAGCGGCAATGCGCCCGTTCCGCCATCCTTCACATTCATCAAACCGTTACGCAAAATGTAATCTGGCAGAGCTTGATCAGGCTTACCTTGAGGCTCGCCCAACTCGAAGAACATGGGCAGCAAAACATTCTTCGCATTAGCCATACTCGCACTCAACTTCTGGTCGTTATCCAGACTTTGTAGCGCTTCTGCCAGCAATGCATCCAAGGGGGACTTCTGTTCCGATTCTGGTACCTGCGGCGCAGTTGCTGCGACATCTGATGCCGCGCTAACTGCCGAGACCGCCATCGACTCAGTCTGTACTGCCTCACCCAGTAACGCTGTTTTACCTAGCATTTCGGTGATACGTTGAATATAGATCAAGCCTGGGTCAACTTGCGGCTCGAAGAAGAATGCGGTGTTACCAACAACTTTGGCATGACCCGCGTTCAACACATCCACCATTTGGGCGTGAATCTCACGCGGCCATGGCCAACGTCCTAAATTGGCAATACTCTGATCATCAATGGCAATGACGGCAATCTTATCGCTGGGTATCCGCGACGAGGCCATCACTCCCCAGTCGTAGGCTTTGCGCTCCAAGCTTTGTATTAGTTCGCTATTGGCACTCACCAACAACAAGAGCGCAACCATTAACCCGACGAACCAGTCTTTTTTCCAAAATGACCATTTATTCATTAAGCCGCCTCTTAATTTCTTCGCCAATTGTGCCGGAATACTAAAGTATTTTGCAGTAACAAACCACAACTCAGTTGATTTGCTTGGCAAAATTCACCATTAGTGCATCTACTTCACCAACGTCACCGGACACTCGGCAAGATGTAAAACTTTACCCACTACCGAACCAAGCAACATGGTACTGAGCGTACCCTGCCCAGCGCGCCCCATGATGATTTGATCGACAGACTCGGCTAATGCGAATTGGCAAATTGCCTCTGCCGGAGCGCCAATGCTGATATGGAGACGATAAGGAATATTCGCTTCATCAAGCAACGCGCGCGCAGATGCCAATGCCTGCATTCCCTGCTCTTGATAGTAGTCGTTGATTGTCTCTTGACTGATAAACAGTTTCACGTTTCCTGCTGCAACATTCCATTGCGCATTCAGCAACACAACCTCCGGCAAGGTGGCCAACTGTGCCGCATACTTGATCGCATAGGACACTGCGCGATCCGCATTTTTTGATCCATCAATCGGAAGCAATAATTTCATCAGTTTCCCCTGTTATTCTTTGTGATCCGAAATTCCTACACTCTGATCTAGTAAGTCAGTTACCGGAGCAGCCTGAATTTTTCTAAGCGCCAGCCACTTGCCCACAAGCAACACCAATAATGCACATACAGCCGGCACCAACCAATGCAAATAATGCCGTGACTCAAGCAACGATTTGAACAATGCCTCGCTTACCAGCATCTCACCCGCAACATAACCAAGCAAAGCCCCACCAGCGTAAATAATGAAGGGGAAACGATCGATCAGTTTTAATACCAACTGACTGCTCCAGGCAATCATCGGAATGCTAATCAACAAACCAAACACCAGCAGAAACACATCCCCCTTGGCGGCGGCAGCCACTCCCAGCACGTTGTCCAAACTCATCACAAAGTCGGCGATGATGATCGTTTTAATCGCGCCCCAAAGATTACCTTCCGCTTTGATGCTATCTTCGCCGTGCGCATCATCTTCCGGCAAAATCAGCTTGATACCGATCCACAACAACAGCACTGCTCCGACCAGCTTTAAGTAAGGCAAGGCCAGCAAACTAACAGCAAAGAATGTCAGCACAATACGTAATCCGATTGCACCACCCACGCCATACATAATTCCCTTACGACGCTGAGCTTCAGGCAGGTTGCGACACGCCAAAGCGATGACCACGGCGTTATCTCCCGACAACAGCAAATCGATCATGATGATCTTGAATACATCCACCCAGAACTGCGGTGCCGAGAACATTTCTAACATCAATTACCCCTTCAATATTTTCTGCATAGTGCGTCCCATCTCGGCTGGATTACGTGTGATGTAGATACCACTTTCTTCCATTACCGCCAGCTTTTCGTTTGCGCCGCCTTGACCACCCGAAATAATGGCACCCGCATGCCCCATACGCTTCCCCGGTGGAGCGGTAATGCCCGCGATGAAACCGACCACTGGCTTCTTCATATTGGCCTTGATCCAGCGTGCACACTCTTCTTCGTCACTGCCGCCGATCTCCCCCACCATGATGACTGCATCCGTCTCAGGATCGTCATTGAACATGCGCATCACGTCGATGTGCTTCAACCCATTGATAGGATCACCACCGATACCGACGCAAGAGGATTGCCCCATGCCCAGCGCGGTAAGTTGCCCAACTGCTTCATAAGTCAACGTGCCGGAGCGAGAGACCACACCGATGCGACCTTTCTTATGGATATGCCCCGGCATGATGCCGATCTTGATCTCGTCGGGCGTGATGAGACCAGGGCAGTTCGGGCCAATGAGAATGGTCTTCTTACCTTGCATCTTGTAGCGCGTCTTTACCATGTCGTGCACAGGGATGCCTTCGGTGATGCAGATCACCAAGTCGAGATCCGCTTCGACTGCTTCGTCGATAGCCGCAGCCGCACCTGAGGGTGGGACGTAGATGACCGAAACCGTCGCACCCGTTGCTTTCTTTGCATCGAGCACGCTGGCATAGACAGGGATACCCTCAAAATCTTCGCCTGCCTTTTTAGGGTTCACGCCCGCCACGAAACAGTTCGCACCATTCGCATAGCTCTTGCAATGAAAGGTATGGAACTGACCGACCTTGCCCGTCATACCCTGTGTGATGACCTTGGTATCTTTATTGATGAGGATGCTCATTTTTGACCTCCCGCCGCTGCAACCACTTTCTGCGCCGCATCTGCCATGTCGTTACCCGAGATGATGGGTAGTCCCGATTCGGCCAATATCTTTTTACCTAACTCCACGTTCGTACCTTCGAGACGCACCACTAGCGGCACTTTGAGACTCACCTCGCGCGCAGCTGCCACCACCCCCTCAGCGATCACATCGCACTTCATGATGCCGCCGAAGATGTTGACCAGAATCGCTTTGAGATTGGGGTTCTTCAACATCAGCTTGAACGCCTCGGTGACCTTCTCTTTGTTCGCACCACCGCCCACGTCGAGGAAGTTGGCAGGACTTCCACCGTACAACTTGATGATGTCCATGGTTGCCATCGCCAAGCCCGCGCCATTCACCAGACAGCCGATGTTGCCATCGAGCTGGATATAGGCGAGGTCGAACTTAGATGCTTCGATCTCAGCCGGATTTTCTTCGTCCAAGTCACGCATCGCCACGATCTCGGGACGACGATAGAGCGCGTTGGAATCGAAATTGAATTTTGCATCAAGTGCGATGGCGTGATTGTCTGCCGTGATCACCAAAGGATTGATCTCCGCCAACATCGCATCCTTTTCCACAAAGGCGCGATACAAGCCTTGCAGTATCTGCACCGCTTCGGCATTCGCCGCATCCGGCACGCCGATGGCACGCGCCACGCGCGACGCCTCTACTGCATCCAGTCCTGCCACGGGATCGATGCGCACCGTGTGTATCTTCTCTGGATTATGTTTGGCGACCTCTTCGATCTCCATGCCGCCTTCACTAGAAGCCAACAGCGCGACGCGTTGCGACACACGATCCACCACCATACCCACATAAAGCTCTTTAGCGATCTGCGCCCCCTCTTCGATCAACAGACGACGCACCACTTGACCTTCGGGGCCAGTCTGGTGGGTGATGAGATGCATCCCAAGTATCTGACTTGCGAACTGCTTCACTTCATCCAGCGACTTCGCCACCTTCACACCACCGCCCTTGCCTCGACCACCCGCGTGAATCTGCGCCTTCACCACCCACACCTTGCCACCTAGCTTAGTTGCGGCTGCTATCGCTTCTTCAACGCTGAAACACGCCATTCCGCGTGGTGTCAGCACACCGAATTCGCGCAGGATTTCCTTACCTTGATATTCGTGAATTTTCATCCGAAATACTTTCTGTTAGTCAATTTGACACATGACAACGACCCGAAAGCGAGTTTACCGAAAACAGAGAAATTCAGTCGAGAAATGTATATAGCCAATGCTCAAACAAAAAGCCAGAATCCTGACGATACTGGCTTAGGTGAACTCGGGGAGCCCAAAGAAATGGAGATTGACACTAGGCAAAACAGCCCCACTGCATTAAGTAAAGTGATGAGCATTCATTCAACGAATCTGCGCCGTATGTCAATCTACTCAGAACGAATCATTTCACCACAATCTCCATGCTAGCTAATGCCGTATTGCCAAAACCGTCAAATGCAGTCACAACGATCCTGACTTCAGAAACGATGCCCACAGGGGATTGCATGCTGAGGATACCTGATACCGAATTAAAACTCATCCAATTTGGCAAAGGCGCTCCATCCGCTTGTCGGGCTTCCAAACGCAATACAGCAGAATCATCGCTGTGATGGAATACGCCACGCGACACCTCAAAGACAGCTGATTGCCCTGATGCAACTCGGATTGGTCGGATAGGATCAACACTGATGAACCCTTGATTCTCTGTCACGTTTTGAATCATCACCGGTGAAAAACCATTTCCCACGTCCCCAACATGAACCGATAAGGAACTCGCTCCCAAGCCTGCTATTATCTGCGCGGCTCCAACAGTAGCCCCCCCGCTTTGCGGGGTATAAGCCGTACCACCGCTCACCAACGCATTGACCATTAATGCTGAGCTGTGCGTAATTGAACCAGCTTGAGCCATATTACCTGACGCACTCACTGAATTAGCTGAGCTCACATTGCCGCCGCTCCCCCCTCCTGTCGCCAATTGCCCGCCGATCAGCGACACCAGATTGGATGTCGAATTAACTGGATTGCTTGTCGGCGGGGTGATGTCTGCACTGGTGCTGGCAGACGCGTTCTGAAGACTGTAATTTCCCGCATCACTCCCCGATAGAGCAATGGAAGTCACGTTGATGGTCACAGCTGTCCCGACATTTGGATTGGCGAAATTCGCAATCTGAGTAAAGGCAACTGCATCCCCCACGATGATGTCAGACGAGTTTCCCGCAACATGAGCCAGCGTACTGCCATCGTAAACCTTGTCACGCCCTAGATACGCAACCTGCAAAGGCTTTGCCGTAACATTCGCGCTCAAGCCACTCGCTTGCGCCAAACTGTAGTTCGCAGCATCCGTTCCCGACAAGGTATAAGCCGTGGTAACTGTTTTAGCTGTGCCAACATGCTTGTCGGCAAAATTGGCATTGCCAGCACCAAGCGTGACGCTATCCCCAACCAGCACCCCGCTCAACGTACCTCCCACTACTGTAGCCGCTGTCGTACCGTCATACACTTTATTGATTGCGCTGACGCCCGTGACACTTAAGTTCGCTTGAGCGATATCAGCGTAAGCCGTTCCGCCAGCTGGCAACTGATAATCGGCAGCCGCAGCGCCTGTCAGACTTGCATACACATCCACTTGCTTGCCCACACCAGCATCTTTGGTTTGGAATACGGCAAATGCGCTATTCGCCTGCAAGCTAACTTGGTCACTACCAACGATATTACCCAGCGAACCTTGATTCGTGACGGTCGCATTTGTGGTCGTGTCATAGACTCGGTTAGCCACTTGAATGTTGTTCCAAGTCAACGTGCGCGGATCAATCTTGCCCTCGGCCAACAATGTCCCGCCAAAGGAATAGTTATTGGCATCCGCCCCGTCCAATGTCACACCAGTAAAAGTCGCCAACTTGTTGTTTCCGGCATGCGCATCGGCATAACCACCAATGGCATTGCTCGTATTCAGCGTAACCAAATCGCCCACAACCAAGTTGTCAATATTCGCCAAGTTTTGCAGCGTGGCTGATGTCGTTCCATCGTACTCGTGGCGAGTGGTCGAGGAGCCCGCATCCAGCGTTCCCGTGTTTGCACTGTCGCTCAGATCAACCGCTAAACGACTTACCGCCAGATTGCCTGTAGAGAAATTGCTGCTGCTGAAATTGCCGCCGCTCAGCACCTGAAAACCCGTCCCCGTAAGGGTGTGGTTTCCTGCTTGATATAAACCTGCCGAACTGGTGCCTGCACCGGTGGCGGTCAAGCTAAAGCTGGCTGTCGTCCCCAAACCGTCATCCACTGTGAACACGCCGTTGGTATTGCTCACGCCCAGCGTCCGCAATGCATTGCCTGTCGATGAATAATACTTGGCACTGGTCACCCCAAACGTGATCGTCGAGCCATATACCATGCTGGCATTGCTAACCTGAATCACTAACTGGTCAGCTGGTGCAACCGTGAAAGTTCCCGTGACTGGCGTGACCGTGTAATTCGCTGCGGTCGCGGTCGGCGTAATGACATAGTTACCCGCCGCCTCACCCGCAACGCGAGTGACAGCAACATTGCTCAGCACGCTGCTGGTTTCAGCGCCAGCGAAGCCGCTGTAAGTCGCCCCCAGCGTCGGATCAATGTCGGAAAATGCCTTGCTGGTATTTTGCACCGTCATCGTCAGCACTGCCTTGGCGATGTTCGCATTCGTTGTAGCCGTGCTCGCGCTCAACTGATAGTTACCCGCCAAACCGCCGTTACTGCCATCTGACAAGCTGTAGCCGCTCGCCGTAACAGTCTTACCGTTACCCGCATTGGCATCGCTAAAGCTGGCACCGCCGTGATTCAGCATCACCGTTTCCGTACCGATGCCAGTGCTGACACTTCCCCAATTCGTCATCACCACCGAGGTGTTAGCATCGTAAGTCTTATCGCTCGCAGCCAATCCTGTCACGGTAAGCATCTTCGGTGTGATGTCCGCAGTCAGGCTCGGCTGCGATAAGACGTAGTTGCTCGCATCAGCGCCCGTAAGGGTGAACGATGTTGCCACGGCTTTCCCTGCTCCAACATTCTTGTCCGCAAAGTTTGCGCTACCCACCGCAAGGCCAAGACTGTCATTCCCCAAGGCCGTCACGCTAGCGCCTGTTACTGTCGCGATAGTCGTCGCGTCGTATCCCCTGTTAGCCGCCGTAGCACCCGTCACAAAAATACTAGCTGGGGTAATGTTTGCAGTCAGACCCGCCGCTTGAACCAAGGCATAGTTCGCAGCATCCGTGCCGGACAAGGTGTAAGCCGTCGTCACGACCTTGGCTGTGCCAATGTTCTTGTTAGCAAAAGTTGCATTGGCTGCCGACAAGGTGATGCTATCGCCTCCCAAAGCGGTCACACCGCCACCCGTTACGCTCGCGGCAGTGCTGGCATCGTAAACTTTGTTCGCTGCTGTTGCGCCCGTCACATTCAACGTGGCTTGTGTGATGTTGGCACTGGTCGTGGCCGTGGTGCTCTGCAAGACATAGTTACCCGCATCGGCACCGGTCAGCGCAATATTGCTCACACCGATCTGTTTGGCCGTACCGACATTTTTATCGACGAACACTGCCGTTTGACTAAAGCCTATCGTGTCACCGTTGATGATGTCGGCAGAGCTACCCGCTACCGTCGCATTGACACCGGCATCGTAAACTTTGTTGCTACCGCTATAACTTGCAGTCAATGCCTTGGCGCTAATATCTGCCGTAGCCGACAAGGCACCTACCGTATAGTTGGCGGCATCCGCCCCACTCAGGCTCAGGCCACTGACCAGAATGGATTTAGCAACGCCGACATGCTTATTGGCAAATGCTCCGCTAGCCGTACCGCTGACGTTAACCACATCGCTACCCATCACACCACTCAAACTAGCCGTACCACTCAGAATGGCATTCGTCGTCGCATCATAGATTTTGTTATTGGCCGTAATGCCGCTGATGCTCAGTGCAAACGGTGTGATATTGGCACTCGTGGTCGAACTCGTATTGGCCAACACATAGTTGCCCGCATCGGCACCGCCAAGGCTGATTCCGCTGATGTTGATCTGCTTGTTCGTTCCCACGTTCTTGTCAGCAAATGCAGCTGTCTGACTGTAGGTGATGGTGTCACCACTGATGCCACCGCTCAAACCACCCGTCACTGAGGCGCTTGTACCTGCGTCATACACTTTGTTTACCCCAGTGTAAGTCGCCGTAACTGTCTTCGCGGTAATGTCTGCCGCTAGGCCGCTGGCTTGTACCAAAGCATAGTTTGCCGCATCTGCGCCAGACAGAGTGTAAGCCGTGGTCACGGCCTTAGCAGTGCCTACGTTCTTATTCGCAAAGCTGGCATTTGCGCCTGATAGCGTCAGGCTATCGCTTCCCAATGCGGCGATGCCTCCTCCACTCACCGTTGCAACACTTGTGCCGTCATACACTTTGTTCGACGCTGTCGCACCCGTCACATTCAACGTGGCTTGTATGATGTTGGCACTGGTCGTGGCTGTGACGTTTTGCAAAGCATAGTTACCCGCATCCGCTCCGCTCAATGCAATGCTGTTCACGTTGATCGTCTTGCCTGCGCCTACGTTTTTGTTGGCAAAGTCCGCTGTCTGGGTGAACGTTACCGTGTCACCGCTAATGACATCTGTCGAGCTGCCAAGCACCGCTGCGCTGGTGTTTGCGTCATACACTTTGTCACTTCCGCTGTAACTTGCCGTTAGCGCTTTGGCTGTGATGCTGGCCGTGGTCGTGGCTGTGGTGTTTTGCAATACATAGTTGCCAGCGTCCGCACCTGCTAAGGTCATCGCGCTGACATTGACGGTCTTGCTCGTTCCCGCATTTTTGCTCACAAAACTGGCCGTTTCACTCAGCGTCACCGTGTCGCCACTGATAATGCCAGTGATCGTGTCATTCACAGTAGCCAAGGTCGATCCGTCATAAGCACGGTTGTTGCCTGTGTAAACCACACTCAGAGATTTCGCGGTGATATTGGCTGTGGTCGTTGCTGTTGTGTTCTGCAAAACGTAGTTGCCGGCATCCGCACCACTCAAACCGATGCTGCTGACATTAATGGTCTTGCCGTTGGCAACGTTCTTGTCGCTGAAATTAGCCGTCTGCGTAAAGCTGACCGCGTCTCCGCTGACGATGTCACTCGAAGCCCCCGCCACCGAGGCAGTTGTTAAGCGGTCATATACTTTGTTGCTGCCTGTAAAAGTTGCGGTCAATGCCTTAGCGATGATGTTTGCTGTCGTGGTTGCCGTGAGGTTTTGCAAACTGTAATTGCCTGCATCCGCACCACTCAAGCTGATGCTGCTGACGTTGACCGTTTTGCCATTGGCAACATTCTTGTCGCTAAAGTTGGCCGTCTGCGTAAAGTTCACGGTGTCACCGTTGATCACATCGTTCGATGAACCACTCACTGACGCGGTGATATTGCCGTTGTACACCTTGTTGCTGGCGGTATAGCTGGCGGTCAGGCTCTTTGCGGTAATCGTGCCGATATTGCCGCTGGCGGTGGTGGGCAGGCCATAGTTACTCAAATTGGTCGTGGTCGCCGCAAAGTCGCCGCTGGTCAAAGTCACCGTCACCAGTTTGTTGCTACCCACATTTTTATCGGCAAAAACACCGAGAGTCTTGGTCACGCTAACATCCGCACCGTCGCCATTCACCCAGCCAGACAACAAGAAATTTCCCGTGCTCAGTGTGGCCGCCGTGCTGCCGTCATACACTTTGCTGGAACTACCAGTGAGACTGCCGACGATCACCGCCAGCCAAGCTGGCGTGATGTTGCCAGTGAGTGTTTCGCTCGCCAAAGAGTAGTTGGAGGCCAAGCCCCCGTTGCTACCGTTAGCCAGTGAATAGGTTGTTGCCACATTGATGTTGTTGCCAACGTTGACACTGGCGAAGGTGCCAGCCCCGCTTGCCACTAAGGTTTCACTACCGACGAAACCGGCGAGCGTTCCGACGTTGATGGTAGCTGCCGCCGTCCCATCATATTGTTTGTTAGTTACCGTGCTGCCGCTGATAGTCAGTGCTTTAGGAGTGATGTCAGCGGTGGTCGTGGTGTTGGCGATTGTGTAGTTCTCGGCATCCGCCCCCGTCAAGCTAAGTCCAGATAGATTGATCGTGACAGTCTTGCCAGTACCAGCATTGGCATCAACAAAATTCGCACTCCCAACCGTTGCCGTTCCGGCAAGCTGAACATTGTCCGCACTGGCACCGCTCGTTGAGTTGTAAATACTCTGAATCGGGGTGATCTGGCTTAGCGAACCAGTGACAGAGGCAGTCGTTGTGCCATCATAAGTCTTGTTGCTAGCAGTCAAACCAGCAACAACTGGCTTGGGCGTAATCGTGCCCTGCACGTAATAGTTGTTCATTTGAATGCTGTAGTCCGTTGCCAGATAACGCGCCCCATTCGGTACAGTTACAGCAATCGGCCCGCCGGCCTGAAAGTACTGCGCACCGTTACCAGATGAATGGCCGCTCACCAAGGCCGTTGTGTTAGATGGCACACCCCAACCCCAAGGATCCGAGTAGAAATTGCCACTGACCTGAGAGGAATCAAAGGTCAGGCCAGAATCCGGCGCGGCTTGCTGCCACGCTGGCACAACGAATTGCAGGGCGTATCCCGTCGGGGCGGTATCCGTACCGTCATAAACCTTGCTGACCGTTCCTGCCAAATCGACATTCAAACTAAAAGGCTGGATGAAACCCGCGCCGGCAAAGGTCTGGGTAAAGCCTGCTGCGGGTTGATTCAAATAGCCATAAACAGGTTTCTGACCTGTTGCGACACTACTCGTCAGCCCCCCATTACCTACCGTCAGAACGATGTCTTTCGAGTTCCAGTTCGGATCGGCGTGGATGTCGGTATAGGCAAAGGTATGATCGAGCAGATCGCCATCGACCAAACCCGTGATCGAAACTGGCGTGCCCAGCGCGGTCGTACCATCGTAAGTCTTGAAGTCCAAGACGCTAGGCATCGACAGTGTGGGCTGCTGAGCAAATACGACAGCATTGACGTTGCTACCCAGCGCTGTCCGTCCATCAAGCACTTGCCCGAATGTCTTGCCATATTCTTTAAAACCGAAACCCAAATTACTCCCCAGCGAACTGGTTGCTGGGTCGTTGGCATAAACCGTCCATCGATTGCTGCCTGTGTTAAACGGTATTGCCGAGGCATTGTTGATGAAGCTACCGGCTGAGATAATCGTCAACTCGCCGTTGTCAGTGGTGATGCGTCCTTGGCTACCAATCGTAATTGCGCCGCTACTCGAACTGGTTTGCAATGTCAGATGACCGCCATTGCCTGTTGGATTATTAACCGTAATCGGCGAATACAAATTAATCGCATTTGTTGCCTGCAAGACCAAATCGGTCCCTGTGCTCAGAACAGCTTCGATGGTCAGCGGACGCATATTGACGCGGCGGGTACCATAGTCGGAATAGAGTAAGCTGCTATTCACCAAACTGACCGGCTGCACAACTTGGATCAGTCCCACTTCGCTACCGGTCGAGAGAATGGCCCCCGTCTGACCTTGTCCGCTGATATACGGCGCTGCACTTTGCCCACTAATGGATGAAAAGAAAGAGTTGATGCTGCTCACATCCCCCTTAAGTGCATTGGTCACACTGTCGCCCATGGTCACCGCACCGAAAACAGTACGTGATGCAGCACCAGAACCAAAGTCTGGGCTTTGAACGACATAGATGTCGTTGCCCAGATAATTGAATCCACCGGAACTGACCTTGTCGCCAACCGCGCTTCCAATAAAACTGTTTGTTGCATCAACCGTCAACACCCCTTTGAGGGTATTGCTCAAGCCGCTGGCATTGCTGACCAACGTTGCAGCTCCACGTGTGCCATTCCATAGTGGGCTGCCGATCAATAACTGAGCGTTGTTTGCGCTGTTAGTAAATATCATGACCTGCCCACCCAGAGCGTTGCCGGCGGCACCGATCAGACTGGTTGCGCTGGAAATAGCGCCTGTTGCCGTTGTTCCCGTTGGAATATAGGTAATGGCGCCTTCTAGACCATTGCCCCACATCGGAGTCATCAAGGCATAGCCGTTACCCAATTGTACGAACGAGGCATTGGCAGCATTGAACACGCCCGTAGCTGTGCTGGTGTTGACCAGACTATTGCCAGTTCCAACACTCCCCACCGCTGGGGCGGCGCGATCAAAAATAGTCATCGCGCCTTTTGCATTAGCGAAATAGGCATGACGCATGGCGTAATAGCCACCGCCCAGCGAAGTCAATAAACTTCCCAATCCATCAGCACCAATGACATCGCCTGCATTCGCCCCAACAAGACTGTTCGTCGCCCCTACGGTCCCAGTTGGCATCGTTTGTGCGGTATTGATCCATGTCACAGCACCCGCTGCACTGCTATCGCCAGTGTTGGCTAACCACCCTGCAGTACGCATAGCGAATTCGCCACCGCCCAGATCGACAAATAAATCTGTTGTCGAACCATTCGCTCCGTAATTGGCCACACCAACATGGTCACCCGCATTGCGCCCGACCAAACTGTTGCTACCACTTAAGCTACCCAACAAGTCGCCTGTCGCAGTATTGAATAAAGTCACCGCCCCCTTGTTGCCGCCCCAGTTCTGGGATACCAGAGCTGAAATGCCGCTTGAACCCACGCTAACAATTCCACCACTTCCAACACCATCACCTGCTGATGTTCCCGTGAAGCTATTCGATGTTGTGATTGCACCGACCAACCGCGTTGCGGCATTGCTTGGATCAACAAAAGTAACGGCTCCCGTATTGCCATTCCAGTTTGGATTAAGAATGGCAAATCGATTATTCCCCAATGCGGAAACACCTGCGCCCAAATGATCCCCCGCATTACCCAACATTGCATTTGCGCTGCTCAGTGTTGGGATTGTGGCATTGGCGGCGTCAATGATGGTGACCGCCCCCTCTGTGGCATTCGCTCCGTAATTCGGAATACCCAAAACAAACCTACCACCACCGAGCGAACCAATATTGGCAGAGCCTGGATTTTGCAAGGTAAAGGTATTGGCCGTTGTGACTTGCCCAGACGGAATATTTGAGCTGCCGCCCCAAACAAGATAAGGGTCGTTGTAGTTAGTAAGCCACGGAACAGAAATCACCCAAGAGCCCGAGCCAAGATCCGTGACACTAGCAGAATTGAAACCAGAATAATTTACCGCATCGTATAGCCCGACACTTCCGGCTCCCGCTCCAGCTTGCCCCACAACACCCACACCGGCACGCCCATAAGCAGCGAACCCCCAACCCAAACTCAAATCACCCGAAGTATCCCTACCCAGTACAACGTAAGTCCCATCGGACAGCGCGGTGACGTTGCCCAGCGCAAACACGCCGGTCGATGCACTGGTGTTTGTGCGCCCCAGTAAGCTATTGGATGCCGACAGCGTTCCGACTACAGGAGCCGAAGCGCTCATAAAAGTCAGCGCCCCCAAATCAATCGTGCCGCTGGGGCCAGTCCACTTAGTGAATGAACGATTGTAGGCAGACCGCACTAAGAAATTCCCGCTTCCCAAATCAGTGATGCCCTGACCGACCTTGTCTGTCGTCGTACCACCAATCAGGCTGTTGGTCACATCGACTGCACTGAGCTGCCCGCGCAAGGTCGTTTCAAAGTTGGTGTTGAATGGCAACACACGGGCATAGCCGCGATTTGAACTCCAGAGTGAATTGCTAAGTACAACAGAGCCATCGGAAAGCTGCGTCACTCCCGTTGCCGCATCTCCTGCTTGAAACAGCAAGGCGTTACTACTGTTCAGCGCCCCAAAAATACCCGTTGTTGCAACACTGGGGGTTAATGCGACAAAGGCACCAACACCTCCGTACGTTGTTAAATTGAGTAGGTAGTTGGTACTGCTGGAACCACCGAATTGAAGGAGCCCCGTTCCACCTCGTCCATCATTTCTCAACTCAAGACCAAGATTTTGATTGGTCGCTGTGCCAAGAATGCTGTTCGAAGCACTGATCGCACCGCGTAGGGTGCCGTTATCAATCAACGAGGGACTAATGATCGTCACCGCCCCGGTATTACCATTCCATAGCGGGCTACTCATCACCCAGTTGCCTGCACCAATGCTGGTCAGCGTCCGCGAAACATAAGGTTCCGTATCGGGGGTATTCGTACTGTTACGCAAATCGTTTGAGGCAAAAAAACCAATCGCATCGCCCCGCGTAGTGGCCATCCAGGTGTTCTGTCCAGATAACGGCGCAGGGTCCGTCGCTGGCGCAGTCCCTGCCGTACTACCCACGAGCGAGTTGCCACTACCCACTATCCCCGTGGCTAGACTGGTACTCGCATTATTAGCCTTGAAGAAATGCCAAGCCCCTCTTTGCAGGACAAGAGAGTTCAAGCCAACCCGATCAGTTGCGAGCGTTGCGCCGTAGTAGCCGCCCCCTAAATCGTATAGCTTCCCGAAGCCCTGCCCATAAGTTCCGTCCCCCACCAAACTATTGCTTGCATCCATACGCCCATTCACCGTGGACGTCGCCGAGTTGAAATAGCTCACCGCCCCAAGGCCCGCATTGGCACTCGTATTCGCGATCAAGTAGCGATCACTGCCCAATGGATTCCAGTTCGTTACCCCCCCTGTGTCACGAATTGCTGAAACCAGCGTCCCATCCCGCTGAAATACATAACCTGCCCCTGAACCGATGGCATTTTGATTGGGAGAAAGAACAAGGACATTGGTGTTGCTGACATCGTAGACAGCCGTGCCGAAGCCGCTTGCCGCTGCATCTGGATCAACGAAATTCGTCATCTCGAAGCCCATACCCGGCTCAATGATGTTGAGCACCGAAGGGTCAAGAAGTAACTGCTTGGCCTGCGCTGTCCCACCGAAACCCAACTCACCACGGCTGGATACTTCAACCAAACCACCCGTGTTGGTTACTTTCACTCCATTCGTGGCACCACGTGCTTCCACGCGACCAGCAAACAAGGTCTGCTGCTCAGACCAAAAGATAGCCTGTCCACCTCTGCCATTTTGCGTTGCCGACACATCGAAAGTACCCGCATTAACGTTCAGTCGCTCGGCATTAGGAACAGCAGCATTGCTGCCTTGATAATCACCGCCAACACGGATTTGACCACCTCCCGCGCCGCCTTTGGCTGAGATATTTATCCCGAATAGATCCAGTTGGCTCCCCGTGACGACCACCTCACCGCCCTGTCCCACATTGCCGTCGGCCGTCATGCTCCCTGACAGATACATCCCTCCCGTCCCGCTCAAACCGGAAGCTAAACTGATACGACCTCCATCTGTTTGCCCATCGACGTTGATTGCTGCGTCGCGCAACATGACCGTGCGATACGAATCGATATTCACCGAACCACCAGCAAGCTGCGTACCCTGCGCAGACATTTGTCCGAAGGCGTCATGTTGGCGAGCGGAAATATCGATGCGCCCCCCTTGAGGGCCATCGGCTTGGATCGTGCCGGTATTGAGCACATGGTCGGCCGCAAGGCGGATCGTTCCGCCATCGTTGACCAGACTGCTCGCACTCAGCGTGCCACTGTTGTTAATTGAGGCCCCAAGCAGCACATTCGCCGCTGTAGCATTCATGATCACCGTACCGCCCTCAGCTTCAACCAAGTTGCTATTAGCGATCTGCGCCTGCACCTGAGCAGGATCAACTTGAACCTGAACAGCCCCGCCATTCATGCTCAAAGTCACCGCCTCCCCCGCCGCCAGCGCCACCGTGCCGCGCTGGGCGCTGATGATGCCGCTGTTGTGAATGTCTGAAGCCAGCAAAGCCACATAGCCGCCCGACGCACTCGACAGCGAGCCTGCATTTTCTATCTTACCTGTGGCCCCGTTACGGTTGAAACGAAAGTTGCCGGACAGAAAATCGCTGTCGCTAACACCAAGTGTTGACGCAACCATGCCACCGACGTTCACCGAAGCACTTTGACTAAACATGATGCCGTTGGGATTGATCAAAAACACCTGACCATTGGCAGTGAGTCTGCCCATAATCTGTGACGCATCCGCACCAATCACTCGATTGAGTGCAACCGCAGCGGCATTCGGCTGCTGAAAATTAACGGATGCACTGCTGCCGATATTGAAAGCTTGCCAATTGAGGATAGCTTGTTGAGAGCCCTGTTGAACCGTCATCGTCGCGGCCGATTGGGAGATGCTTGCCTGTCCCGCCACAACTTGCCCGCCTTGAGGCAGCGCTGTGGCAGAGAGCACAGAGGACTGTGAAAAAGCCGAACTTGCCGCACTCAAAAGCAGCGTAGCTGCTAGTAAGCGTTTGGCTTTGCCTCCTCCGTTTTTGCCGCGACTGGGCCTGTTTTCCGCAATCGCTACCCACGCATTGTGAACTGTGCTCCAAACCAGACGATAGACATGATTCATGATCTCAACCCGCCAAGATTAATTAATGAAAAAGGCTTAAAAGTCGTACTGTGCAAAAAACCAGAACTGAGGCATTCGTTTACTGCCATCGCTATCTTGTCCGTTCGCTTGGGCCGCAGGATTGCTGCCAACCCGCCAAGCTAGGCTGGCTCTAAGTGCAAGTTGCTTATGAGCACTCCAGTCCACTCCAACACCTATACCTTGCAAGGTATAGGTGTTACGTATCGCCCCGTCGGCAAAGTTGTTGTTGTGGTTGATGCGAACACGGCCCCAGTCGTAAAAAACTTTGCCTCGCACCTGTGTAAATAATTCATGGCGATATTCAAGCGTCGCCAGTTGCCCCTCATCCCCTGCGCCTTCCAGCGAGGGGTAAGCTCTGACAGCGTTCGCACCGCCCAAGGAAAACTCTTCCGTCGAATCCAGATTTTTGTTAGCCAGCTGCCCATTGGCACTCAGCCAAAATATGCCCTTCTCACTCAAGCGCTGAAGACGTGCGACGTTATAGCTCAGCTTGGCAAAACGCCCGTTGCGCCGCAAACCTGCCTGATCCTGGGCAAGCTCGCTGGCATTGCGACTTAAATCAATCTCGCCAATCGTATAGCTCAATCCGGCGAGGGTAACCCCTCCGCCCCAATATCCATCGTTATGATTAAGATTCAGGCCGATATTCCATGTGCAATTTCTTTTATCAGAAATATTTCCTGTATTGGCATCGTTGACTAGATGCGTCTCGGAATAACTCAGTTGCCCTTGTAGATTTGTCTGCTGCTGGCGAATAAAGGGGTAACTCAGGTTGCTCGCCCAAGTTTTAGCTGCACCCTTCCCGCCCGTCGAGGAAAAACCGTCGAGCAATGTGTAGTCGAGACTGGAGTAACTGACACCAGCACGCAATCCGTCGCTATTAAGCGGCAGACTGAATCCCATGCTACCGAACTGCTTTCCCTTAGAACGCTGAGCCGACAAAGTGATTTGATCGCCCATTCCCAAAGGGCTATTTAGTGAAACTGAGGCAATTCCTTTGGTGCGGCCAGTTGCCGCAGGATCATGATTGTCCGTAGTGAGGACAGCCGAGACGAGTGGTAACAATTGCACCCGAGCCACCACATCCGTTTCGCCGGGATGTTCGCCAGCGCCGAGCACGGTAGACACCTTCAGTCCGGGTAAATCGTTCGCCAGCAGAGTGGCGCGCTCCAACGCATCAAGGTCAATGATTGCCCCTGACTGCTGCCCTTGATTGAGAATCTTCGTGAGTAGTTTTTGAGGACTTCGTTTTGCAGCAACCGGCAGTTCAAGTTGCGATTTACCTAGACGGCCTTCAACCACAACGATGCGCACTTCCCCTTCTTGCAAGGACTGTTCTGGAAGTACCGCTAAGGCATGCAAACCCGCATGGCGATAATGCAAGCTGACCCTATCCGCTGCAGCCTGCAATTCAGCAAACGTCAATTCTCTGCCTGAAAAATCCTGAAGTACTGTGTGCCATTCGCTTGCCAAAAATCGGCTGCTTCCTTCCACCTTGAATGCGTGCACCATCACTTTGGGGCCGCGATTTGAAGGAACTGGTGAAGGCGACTCAGGAGCACGTAATGTCGGCGTAACCAGCTGACTCTCTTGGCTTTCACGGAGGATAGCGCCTGAATCAACAGCCGCTTGCGCGAATGTAGCCCCCGACAACAACAGAAAAATCAACGAGGCCGACTTGCGCATCCAGAGTTGTATCACTACCGCCTCCTATCCACTAAAAGGCAATATTTATAACGAACAAAGTTCTCTGCGCTTGAAAACTTCCGCCTCCGTATCGCCGGCGGAAGGCTTAGGGATGTTAGCTAACTGAAGGATGGATGAATTGAATGAAACGGCTATTCTGGAGCAAGCCACCAGCCGGAATACCGAAAGTGCGTTTAAACAAACGACAGAAGTGAGCTTGATCTGAAAAGCCCGCTCGCGAGGCCGCTTCGGTAAGACTGACTCCATCGCGCACCACATACACGATAGCCAGTTTGATACGCTTCCACATAAGGAATTGCGAGAACGACACCCCAGCCTCCTGCATAAACAAATGTCGCGTGCGTTCCGGTGAAAGCTGTATCTGGGCCGCCACATCCGGCAAACCTATTTTCTCGTGCACATGTTGCTCCACCCATGCAATCGCCACGTCGATACGACTGTCACGAACGTTCGCTAACTGAACATCCTCAGCAAGCAGTGTTAGCGCATCTTCCGCCGCTGCCAACCGACGCTCATGCGACCATGCTTGAATCTCTTCAATCGTCGGTGATTGTGGCACCGCCTCTAACCACAGTTCCGTCAAATCAAGGATAGGCAGCCCATCCAACATCTGCCGCAATTGCCACCCAGTGCGACTTTCCGCATCAATAAAAAAAATTAGGCTACTGCCCTCACTCGCATTGCAGGCATGCGCCACGTTCTGATTGATAAGCAAGGCTCGCCGTCCGGCATGCAACGTGCCGTTAATATTGCTACTGAATGGCGCAGAAAGCCCCAACAGAATCTGAAAGCAATGATGCCGATGCACCTCCACTTGCGCGTGATGTGCAACAAAAGAAATGATATTTTTTTCTGGAAGAGGGGTATGCATCGGAGTGACCGTTGTGTATTGGTTGGTGCAAAAGATTAGCACATGAGGGGTTAGAATTTATCCAACCAATCATTCGCAACAGACGCATAGCAACATAAAGCACAAGAAAAAACCCGCTAACCTTTTGGATTAACGGGTTTAAATTGGTGCCGCTTGTCGGATTCGAACTGACGACCTACCGCTTACAAGGCGGTTGCTCTACCAACTGAGCTAAAGCGGCGATGGAGTAAAACGAGGTACTTTGCTATGAATACATGTTTGGTGGGTCGGGCGAGATTCGAACTCGCGACCAACGGATTAAAAGTCCGCTGCTCTACCGACTGAGCTACCGACCCCCATCGCAAAGGAGCGCGAATTATACGGATTTGACCTGTACTGTCAACGCAAAAAATGCATCTCCAAGCAAGTCTGTTCTATTTTTGATAACGCGTTTGATCTGGTACATCCGCCGCATCAAAACCTGCCTTGCGCAAACGGCAAGAATCGCACACACCACACGCACGTCCTTGCTCGTCGGCCTGATAACACGATACGGTCAACGCATAATCCAGCCCCAGCGACATTCCATGCTGAATGATCTCGGCTTTAGTCAGGTGCAGCAAAGGCGCATGTATGCTCATCCCATGCCCCTCAACTGCCGCTTTGGTGGCTAAGTTAGCCATGCGTTCAAACGCCTCGATAAACGGCGGACGGCAATCGGGGTAACCCGAATAATCCACCGCATTTACGCCGATGAAAATATGTTGTGCCCGCAACACCTCGGCCCAAGCCAAGGCTAGCGATAGCATGATGGTATTACGCGCAGGCACATAGGTACTGGGAATCCCCGCCGCCAATTGTTGCGGTACAGCCATACGACTATCTGTCAGTGACGATCCGCCAAAACCAGTGAGATCAATATTCACCACGCGATGCTCGGTCGCGCCAAGTGCTTGCGCAACACGCTGAGCCGCCGCCAGTTCGGCATGATGACGTTGCCCATAATCAACACTGAGCGCGTAACACTGATACCCCTGACGTACCGCCATCGCCAGAACGGTTGCGGAATCAAGTCCGCCTGAAAGCAAAACCACCGCCGATTTATTAGTCGAACTCATATCAGTGCCCCGGCTCGTTGTTCCAAAGTATTTTATGCAACTGTACTTGCATACGCACCGGCAAGCGGTCGCGCAACACCCAATCGGCAAGTTGAGTCGCCGTCAATGTGGTGTGAGCGGGAGAAAACAGTACAGGACAAATCGCGGCCAGATTTTTTTCGCGTAACTGCACACACGCCCAACGATAATCGGCTTCATCGCAAATAACGAATTTGATCTCGTCACTCGCCCGCAATAAATTGATATTGTCCCAACGGTTTTTTGCCTCTTCGCCGGAAGCTGGCGTTTTAATATCGACAATGCGCGCAACGCGCTCATCGACTTCGCTAATATCGATTGCCCCGCCGGTTTCTAGCGACACGTCATAACCCGCATCACACAAGGCTACCAGCAACAGAAAAACGTTTTTCTGTGCGAGCGGCTCGCCACCGGTAACCGTGACATGACGCGGCGTATAGCTGGCAACCTGCTGCAAAATCTGTGTCAAAGACATTGCCTGTCCGCCGGTAAAAGCGTATGCCGTATCGCAATAACTGCAACGCAAGGGACAGCCCGTCAAACGAATAAACACAGTAGGCAAGCCAATGCGGCTGGTTTCGCCTTGCAGAGAATAGAAAATCTCGGTGATGCGCAATTGCGCTTCAGAAACGGAGGAGCTCATGGGGGTGAAAACTATTTGGCAGCCGGAAGCAGCTTCTTGGCCTTAGCCGCCGCTTCGCTTTGCGGATATTTGGAGATCAGTAACTTGAGGGTCTTCTGTGCGGTCGGAACCTGCTTCAGCTCGGTTTGGCATGAAGCAATGCCGAGCAAGGCATCCGGTACTTTGGCACTATCGGGATGCTCTTTGTACAGCACGCGATAAGCGGCCAGCGCACCTTCGTAATCACGAATCGAATACAAAGCCTGTGCCAACCAGAACTTGGCCGCAGGCACATGCACCGACTGCGGATAGTTTTGAATAAATCCGCCAAAGCCTTTGGCTGCATTGGCGTAACTTGCACCCTTGTACAAGCCATAAGCCGCTTCGTAAGCGCGATTTTCTGCGGTGACATCATTGGGATCAGCAGGCACGACCGGTGCCGCAGAACTGGCATTATTCGCAGCCGCTTCATCAACCGATTCGAATCGGCGCAGGCGCGTGTCTAGATCAATATAGAAATCTTTTTCGCGTTTCTCCGCGTTGAGCAAGCCGTGCGCCAACTCTTCATTCTGGCCGCGCAATCGGCGTATCTCGGTATTGAGTGCTTCAATCTGCCCTTGCAGATCAAGCATCGATTTAGTTTGTTGCTTGCTGGCATCTTCCAGCTTGAGAACGCGCTCTTCCAGTTGCTGAATTTGCTTGCGGGCATCATCGTCCGAAAACAACCCCGCCTGCGCGGAGGTTGCAAACAACAAAGCCAGCAAAGGAAGGACGCGATACATCATGTGATTACTTGGCGTAGTTCAAGTCGGTACGGCGATTTTGCGACCAAGAGGCTTCGTTATGATCGGAACCCTTTGGCTTTTCTTCGCCATAGCTGACGCTTTCCAATTGAGCCGCTTTAGCACCGCCCAGTTCCAGCATCTTCTTCACGCCGTCGGCACGACGTTGACCGAGTGCCAAATTGTACTCATTGCTGCCGCGCTCGTCGCAATTACCTTCCAGACGAACTTTGCGGTCGGCATGCTCGCTCAGGTATTTCGCGTGTGCTTGTACGGCTGGCTTGTCGGCATCTTGCACAGTGTCAACATCCAGCGGGTAGTACACGCTGCGCTTAGCCAGAATGCTGGCTGGGTCATTCAATGGATCAACGGAAGTTGTTGCAGCAGGTGGTGTTACAACTGGAGTTGTAGCCACCGGAGCAGCAGGTTGTTCAGCAACAGGTTCAGCAGGCTTGTTGCTCGCGCAAGCGGCCAGCAAATTGACCAACAGGATACTGATGACGACTTTTTTCATGGTGCTCCCCTTCGCTCGTTGAAATTAAGGATAAGTTCCCCATATAGGCTCACGCGCATCGCCACTGGGCGAAAACATATGTTGCTTAACGCGACCATCGCTGGAAACGGTCGCCAATATACCACGCCCGCGTGCCTCACTGGCAAACAGAACCAGCTTGCCGTTGGGCGAAAAGCTCGGCTTTTTCTCCCAACCGCCTTCAGTCAGCAACTCCATTTGACCGGACTGAAAATCCTGTACTGCAATATGGAATTTGCCGTTTTCACGATGGGTGAAAACAAAGCTTTTTCCATCCGGCGCATGGCGCGGCGAATAGTTATTGCCCTCGCCGAACGTCATTCTCTGCGCCGCGCCGCCCTCGACAGGCATGCGATAAATCTGGGCACTGCCGCCACGATCAGAAGTAAACAGCAACCACTGCCCGTCCGGCGAAAAATTCGGCTCGGTATCGATCACGCCGCTAAATGTTATGCGGCGAATGTTACTGCCATTCGGTTGCACCAGATAAATCTGCGAACTGCCGTCACGCGTCAGCACAATCGCCATCTGCTTACCGTCAGGCGACCATGCGGGTGCGCTATTACTACCGCGAAAATCCGCCACTACCATACGTTGATTGGTATAGAGCGACTGCACATAAACTACCGCATGCCCCGTTTCAAAACTGACATAGGCCAGATGGCTGCCGTCGGGCGACCAAGACGGCGACATAATCGGCTCATCCTGCGCAATCAGCACTTGCTCGTTATAACCATCACTATCCGCCACCACGAGACGAAAGCGCTTGGAGGAGCGATTGACATAAGCGATGCGCGTGCTGAACACCCCCTTATCCCCAGTAAGTTTTTCGTACACCAAGTCGGCAATACGGTGCGCAACGGCACGCACCTGCCCATCATTCGATGCAACGGCTTGTCCCAATGCCTCGCTCTGCTTGACCACATCCAGCAAACGGATACGCGCCTCGATACGTCCGTTCGGCTGGGCAGCAACAGTGCCAATCAACAAAGCATCCGCACCGCGCGTCTGCCAGTCTGCGTAACTCACTTCATTCGGCTCATGAGGCGTTTTGCCTGCTGCATCGACCAAACGAAACAGCCCGCTGCGTTGCAGATCGGCCACTATCACCTCGTTAATCTCTTGCGCCAGCTTGGCATCCCCCCCCATCGGCACAATCGCAACAGGAATTTGATGCTCGCCCGCCCCGATAATTTCAATGCTCAACACCGCATTCGCCAGCGAGGCTTGCACCAATAAAAATATTCCCAAAATGCCGCGCATGATCTGCATATTTACTCCTTATTCTTTGGGCCTGAAGCCGAGTTTCATTTCACGAAATCGATTAAATAACGCTGTATCCGCCGGTAATGGCAGCGGCTGCGCCTTCAAAATTGCGCGCTCCACCGCACTGTCGTATGCGCTATTTCCGCTGGTCTTGAGCAAACGCGGATTTAGCACCGAACCACCGGGTAACACCGTCACGGCGAACTCGGCACGTGCATCGTCCGGCACATCCGGCGGCATCACGATGCGGCTGCGTATGCGCGTCATAATTTTGGCGACATATTCATCCACCACCTTGCCTTGCGCTGCCGCCTGCGCTGCCCGCTCGCGGGCGGCAGCATCCTCAATACGTGTATCAGGCTTCACCGGCACAGGCTTGGGAGCTACTTTCTTTTTGTCTGGCACAGCGATTTCTGGTTTGACCTGTTGCGGTGGTGGGGCTTCCTCTTCCACCTTGGGCGCGGGCGGCGGTGAGACTGTCTCAGTATGGCTCGGCAAATCACGCCACAATTCGACGCTCATCGTTTCTGGCTCAATGGCTTGCCAAGTAAAACCAAAATACAACAGCGAAAAAAATGCGCCATGCACCAACAGCGCAAGCACCCCAGCTGGGACGCGATAAGGTTCTGGGTAAAGCACCGCGTTCATTTGCCCTTTGTCTGTGTCAGCAGACCCACTTTTTTTATGTGCTGCTGTTGCAGCACATCCATAACATTAATGACCTCTTCGTAGCGCACACTCTTGTCAGCCGAAATCACCACAGCTTGCTCGGCTTGCTCCTGCTGGCGTGTCTTCAAAATGGAAATCAACTCCTCGCGCGAAACCGCACTCTCTTTGCTGCCACGACTATGGTCACGCAAAGCCAGCGAGTTATCTTTCTTGATGATCACTTCCAGTGGCGCAACAGGCGGCGCGAGTGATTTGCCAACACTTGGCAAATCGATCTGCCCCGGATTCATCAGCGGCGCGGTAATCATGAAAATCACCAGCAACACCAACATAACATCGATGTAGGGCACCACATTGATCTCGTTCATCAGGCGACGAGTGCGACGGTTACTCCGCATCATTTACGGTTGCCGCTGCAATACATTGGAGAACTCTTCGGTAAAGCTATCGAAGCGCGAAGCCAAACGGTCGATGTCATGCGCGTAACGGTTATAAGCCACTACCGCCGGAATCGCCGCGAACAAGCCCATCGCTGTCGCCACCAACGCCTCGGCGATACCGGGTGCAACGTGAGCCAATGTCGCCTGCCCCACATTCGCCAAGCCTCTAAACGCATTCATAATTCCCCACACCGTGCCAAACAAACCGACATAGGGACTGACCGAACCAACCGAAGCCAGAAAAGCGAGATGCGACTCCAACCTATCCATCTCGCGCTGATACGTTGCGCGCATGGCACGGCGCGTGCCTTCCATCACCGCGCCATCATCCATGGCACGCTGCTTTTTAAGCTTGCTGTATTCGGCGTAACCCGCCTCGAAGATGCGTTCCAGTGCCCCCATATCCTTACGCGATGCGCTACTGGCCTGACGATACAACTGCTGCAAATCGGGATTGCGCCAAAACGCCTCCTCAAAATCTTCAGTCAGTTTTTTCTCGGCGCGAATCGCGAACATCTTCAAAAAGATATACCACCACGACATCAGCGACACCAGCAGCAGCAAACCCATCACCAACTGAACCAGCACACTGGCATTACCAATCAAATGCACAAACGACAAATCCTGCGTCACTTCCATCTCAATCCTTCCATTGCACTTTCAACACATCCGGCACACTCACCGGCTTAAAGGTTTCCACCGCCACACAAACCAGATGCACCTCGGCTTCGGTCAGCACCGCTTCGCCGCGACATACCCGCTGCAACAACACCAAACGACTGCGCCCGACCTCTTTAATCTGCGCGGTCACCTCCAGCATATCGTCGAGTAGCGCCGGTTTCAGATACTCAAGCTTCATCGAGCGCACCACGAAAACCACGCCCAACTCTTTCATCAGCCCCGCATTACTATAGCCGAAGGTACGCAACCACTCAGTCCGCGCGCGCTCCATAAAGTTCACATAGCTGGCGTGATAAACGACACCGCCCGCGTCGGTATCCTGAAAATACACCCGCACAGGCCAAGAAAAAACTTTGTGCTTAGTCATTTCAGCTCACTTTCATCTCGTGCATTTTCCAACAAAGCGCGGTCACGCTCCAACTCGGCGCGCAACTCTTCTTCACTGGGCAGATAAGTTTGGTATTTACTGGCAAACAACTGCGATTTATCAGCCAGAGCAGAATATTTCGCCACCGCCATATTGCGCTCCGAGCACAGTATCAAACCGATAGTTGGGTTATCCCCCTCGCCGCGCTGCTGCTCGTCGAACACTCGCACATACATATCCAATTGACCGACATCCTGATGCGCCAGCTTGCCCACCTTAAGGTCAATCAGCACAAAGCATTTCAACAGATAGTTATAGAACACCAGATCAACAAAGAAATCATCACCTTCCACCTGCAACCGCTTTTGGCGTGCCACGAAAGCAAAGCCTTTGCCCAACTCCATCAAAAATTGCTGCAAGCGGTCGATCAAACCTTGCTCGACATCCCGCTCATATAGCCCAGTGCCCGGCTGTGCACCGAGAAACTCCAGCACGTAAGGATCGCGAATAAAATCACGCGGATCGTTTGGTGTTTCGCTGGCAATTTTGGTCGCTGCCTCTTCGCGCACACCCTCCTGTTTTTGGCTACCTAGCAGTCGTTCGTAATACAGCGTGGCAATCTGCCGATCCAGTGCCCGCACACTCCAGCTTTGCGTGGCAGCTTCATTGGCGTACCAATCTCGCGCCTTCACGTTTTCTACCCGCAGCAAGTTACGGAAGTGCGACCAACTCAAGCGTCCCAAACCTGATTGGTCACACAGCGTGTGACCAATTGGAAATGCCAGATAGAACTGCCGAAACATCTTGAGATTGGTGGCAGAAAACCCAGCGCCGAACTCAGCCGAGAGTCGCCGCGAAAGCTCAACAAGCACACGCTTGCCATACTCAGCACGCGCCTCCCCGCCTTGCTCGTCTTCCACAATCAATCGGCCAATTTGCCAATAGGCTTGCACCATCGCCGTATTAACGGTCTGACGCACCTGCGTGCGCGCCGACAACAAAACCTTACGAATGCCTTGATACAAACCACTGTCCGATGTTTCAGGCACTCGTTGCGTATTACTACTCATCCCACAATTCCTTGTTGTTGCCGCTGCGAGGCTGAATCAAACCAAAATGTTGGTAAGCATTTGCCGTGGCCATGCGTCCGCGTGGCGTGCGTTGCAGATAGCCTTGCTGAATGAGGTAGGGTTCGAGCACATCTTCGATGGTGTCGCGTTCTTCGCCGATGGCGGCGGCAAGGTTATCCACGCCGACAGGCCCGCCCATGAATTTCTCAATAACGGTTTGCAACAACTTCCTGTCCATCACATCCAGCCCTTGCGAATCCACATCGAGCATGGTCAGTGCAGCATCTGCCACTTCGCGTGTGGCATTCCCATCCGCCTTCACATCGGCGAAATCTCGCACGCGTCTTAGCAAACGGTTAGCGATACGTGGTGTGCCACGCGAGCGTTTTGCAATTTCTAAGGCACCATCTTGCGAAATAGGCAATTCCAACAAACCGGAAGAGCGAGTGACGATGCGCTGCAATTCTTGCGCGGTGTAAAACTCCAATCGCGCCACGATGCCAAAACGGTCGCGCAAAGGATTGGTGAGCATGCCCGCGCGCGTGGTCGCGCCGACCAGCGTGAACGGCGGCAAATCGATCTTCACCGAACGCGCCCCCGGCCCTTCGCCGATCATGATGTCGATCTGATAGTCCTCCAGCGCAGGATAGAGGATCTCTTCCACCACGGGCGACAGACGATGAATCTCGTCGATGAACAGCACATCATTGGGCTCAAGATTGGTGAGCAAGGCAGCGAGATCACCCGCACGCTCCAACACCGGCCCTGATGTGTGGCGGATATTGACGCCCATCTCGCGCGCGATGATCTGCGCCAAGGTCGTTTTACCCAGCCCTGGCGGGCCGAACAGCAACACATGATCGAGCGGTTCTTTGCGCATCTTGGCCGCTTGGATGAATATCTCCAGTTGCCCGCGTATTTTTTCCTGCCCAACGTATTCGTCGAGTTGTTTTGGGCGCAGCGCCCGCTCCAGCGCTTCCTCTTGTGGCGAAGCAGGGGCGGCAGAAATTAGGCGCGGCGCGGCGGTAAGGTCGTCGTGATGGATCATGCTTTGGATAATAGCTTAAGTGCCTGCCTGATACCGCCCGAGACATCCGCATCCTTAGGCAGTTGTTTTGCCGCCCAATCGGCCTCTTTCTCGTTGTAGCCCAAGGCTAGCAAGGCGTTCACAATGTCGCTCGCGCTTGAACCCGCCGCCGCACCTGTTGCGGATACCGTGCCTGTCACTGCAAACTTCCCTTGCAGCTCTAGCAACAAACGCTCGGCAGTTTTTTTGCCCACGCCGGGAATCTTGGTCAGCCGTCCGGCCTCTTTATTTGCCACTGCCGCCGCAAGATCGCCGATACTCAAACCGGACAACACCGATAGCGCCAGCTTGGGCCCCACACCGCTGATCTTGAGCAACTGCCGAAACGCGGTGCGCTCTTCCTGCGTGGCAAAGCCATAGAGCAACTGCGCATCCTCGCGCACCACAAAATGCGTATGCAATACCACCGTATCATTCAACGCAGGCAAGTTGTAAAACGTACTCATCGGCACATCCACCTCATAGCCCACGCCCTGCACATCCAACAAAATCTGCGGCGGATTCTTTTCCAGCAAAGTACCGCTCAATCTTCCGATCATCTCATTCCCTTTTATCTATCCAGCGGACTCACCACACCCTTGCCGCCTTTATTCAACACATGCGTATAAATCATCGTAGTGGCGACATCCGAATGACCGAGTAACTCTTGCACGGTGCGAATGTCATAGCCGTTTTGCAGCAGGTGGGTGGCAAATGAATGGCGCAAAGTGTGCGGCGAAACAGGCTTGGCGATTTCCGCCAACTTCGCCGCCTCACGCACGGCACGCTGCACACTCGCCTCATACAAATGATGACGACGCTCGATGCCGGAACGCGGATCAACTGAACGCACCGCCGAAGGAAACACAAACTGCCATCCCCACGCCTTACCCGCCTTGGGATACTTTTTCGCCAATGCATCGGGCAAATACACCTCGCCAAAACTTGCCTCTAGATCGCGCTCGTGCAAAGCCTTTACCTTGGCCAGATGCGCCTGCAACGGCAAAATAAGATTTTCCGGCAACACCGTCACACGATCCTTATTGCCTTTGCCTTCACGCACAATAATCTCGCGCCGCTCGAACTCCACATCTTTCACCCGCAAGCGAAGACCTTCCAACAAACGCATCCCCGTGCCATAAAGCAAACTGGTCACCAGCCCCATCGTACCCGACATCGAGTTCAACAAACGACGCGTCTCCGTCGGAGTCAGCACCACAGGCAAACGCTTGGCTGATTTGGCCGCAATCACCTCACTCAACCAAGGCAACTCAATCTGCAACACCTCTCGATACATAAATAACAACGCCGACTTGGCTTGATTTTGCGTCGAGGCAGACACCTTACGCTCCACCGCAAGGTGACTCAAAAAATCACGCACCTGCTCCGCCCCCATCTCTTTCGGATGGCGCTTATTGTGAAAGAGAATAAAGCGGCGCGCCCAATCCACATACGCTTCTTCGGTGCGAATACTGTAGTGGCGAAGACGGATCTCGGCACGCATTCGGTCGAGCAACTTGGGAGAATCTTGAGAAACAACCTTAGCTTCCATCCGCGAAATTTTAGGTTGCCCTAAAAATGAAGTCCAGCAAAAAGTGAAGTTAACGTTTTGAATCAAAAGCGAGCTTGACAGCCTCAATAAATTTAGGCGACATTGCGGCCCTATGAAAATGTTTTCTAAATTACGTTGAACTAAACCGCTATCGCGGTGGAGTACCGATTCCACCATCCCATCTGTAGTTTCCCCACTTCGCATTGCTGCACCTGACGTAAATCTTCGATCCTTGATCGCGGGGGATGTCCCCGATTCGAT
>JAQUAI010000011.1 GCA_028687335.1 Gallionella sp. | reverse complement strand
TAGCCAGACAGCAGGCTGTCGATTAAATCTGCGGGTAGTGCTTTTGCTGCGGTCATTGCGACTCCTTTCAAAGTGGCGGCAGTTTCCTGCCAAATGACCGTTTACACAAAAATTCTTACACCCTCGATCTCTAACAATGCTTTGTTAGATCAAATATGAACCACTACAGTTAATCAGTATCAACAACACGCATGCTGGCACGCCGTGCTTCCGCATCAGCCAATCTTGAAATCATCACTTCTCGTAGTTGTTCCAGTGCAGTCAACACCTGTTCAAGTGACTCAAACTGACGCTCTATCCAGTAATCGTTATAGAACAAATTCTCAAATGCTTCGCGGCTAAACGTGTCGTTTTCAGGAGGGATGCCCAGTGCATCGAGAACGTAATCAAATAAACATTCAACGCTGCTAGCCTGATCAGTAAAGCCTGCGTCTTCCAGTATTGCCGAGCGATCGGCTTCATACTTTACGATGCCAAGCAAATCGACAAGTGTTTCTCTATCAATTTGGCGCGTAATACTTCGAGCAAATGGCTCATCTCGTAGCCATACTTTGTTGATACCCAATCTACCTCCAGTTTTGTATAGCCAATTGACCTAGTCGGGGCGTCTATCTAACTCGTTGAGAACAATATCCCAAGCCCTGATCCATTCGCCATTATTTCGCTCTTCTTCAAATCTCAGCTTGGCACCTTTTACGGCATGCCATGTATCGGCAGCATTGGAAACCATCCCCGAACATTTTGTAAAATCATTTCCAATGACGGACTCGCAATGAGCGAACCAATATAAAAACTGCCTCCAAGAATCTGCCACCCACGCCTTTTGCTCAGGAGCCTCTAATTTTTCAAGGATTGATTTGCTAAACGGATTCGCATCATGAGACGGGTCAATCTGGAATTCCTTCATGTACCGGCGCACGTCCGCTTCCCTAATAAACGCGAGTAGTGCTGGTTCAAACCAATAGGGAATATTTCTCCCGCCACTCGATTCTTCCTCATCCCAGCGACCTCTAGTAAAGCGGCGTAAATTGAAGAATTTCCCGGTCGCTACATTTGCAGCCCCAGCAGCTTTCCATAACACCATTTCTGAAGAAGTAAATCCAACGGTAACGCGGAATCCAGCTTGGCTTAATACACGAATAAGTCGTGCGGCACCTTCAAGAGCACCTGAGTCAGATCGTTCGTTACGTGGTTTTTCATCGTCGACAAATACGAGATAAATATCCTTTTCGCGGTATCTCGAAAGAATGGAGCCAACTTGAAGGTAGCGCTGACTCCTTCCTAAATCTGGCAAGCCAACTAAGGCTGTAAGGAATGGGCGAGTAACATCTTTGAGAACCGCATCTTCTTTAAGTTGTTGCGCGGTGACATCGCCTATATCGACAAGCAGATTGTAATAGGCATCGTCAAAAGTTCTCGGCAAGAAAGCTGGACTGCACAGCCCAGCGGGCTTAAAAGAATGGCAAACATCAATGATCTTGATCGTTGTAGCCTTCCACCATTCAAGGGAACTTTGGTCGGCGGTATCAATATCGTTTGGTTTGTGTGGCCAGTGCTGTAATTCACCACGATTGGCAGATGGTACATAAAGCTGAGGGTCAAATATTATGTCGATTTCCGGCATGGCGGAGCGAAATCTGGCGCACTGAGAAATCGTATTGCTGAGCGAGTAATTAACTGGGCTAAGGATTGCACCAGAGAACTGGTTTAATTGCGGTTCAACAATCATGCTCTCTGAGTCATGCCCTATCTGATGGTAAGTGCTCAAGTCGTTCTCCCAGAGTTATCACACCATGCGGCTAACAACATTTCTGGCCGCGCATATCGTTTCACTGGCCAAGTTTCGACCATTTTTACTAATACATCAAGCTCGTGCTCATGGACTAATTTTTTGAAATTATCAGTAGCAGGAAGCCTGTTGGCAACTCGTTCCACGGTATGTTCTAGAGAGGTATTTTCAGCAAAAGGGTGTATGCCAATTGCGGCATAGGTCAGGGTGACACCTAGTGAAAATTGGTCACTTCGCCAATCAATCAGATTTTTGTCATTCACAAGTTGCTCAGGTGAGGCATAAAGCGGAGTACCTGGCCCCTGCATCAGGAATGTTTTTGTCAGTGAGCTGGCCTCAAGATGCCTAGCAATACCGAGGTCAACGAGTACCGGCATACCATCGGCGCGAAACATAATGTTGTCTGGCTTTATGTCGCGGTGAGTAATACGTTGTTGAGCTAGATGACAGATTGCTTCGGTGAGTTTAACTGCAAGGAGAATTATTTTGTCGTGTTGAAGGCATCCGTTTGCAAGATGATCGGAAAGAGTCCCACCCGGCAGGAACTCCTCAATTAGATAGGTGACCGAGTGTTCGCCATCTTCAATGCTATCCGTTTCCAGCAATCGACAGATGTTAGGATGATTGCAGATCTTCAGGGCCGCGATTTCACGATCAACCCGCGCTTTATCATCTCCCCGAATGATGAGCTTCAGCGCCAGATCATCATGATTCCTTTTTACATGGAACGTTTTCTTGAAAGCGCCCACCCCAACTTCGCCAATGAAGCTCAACCCTTTATTGGCGCAAATCTGTCTTGCCAGTTGCTCAGGTGTATTAGTGGATGCTGCCATTCTCAACCAGTGTGTGCATTGCCTTGCGATTAAGCCATGGCATTACTGGCTGATGAGTTGAACAATGTACGACAACTTCAACGCCCACTTCGTCAACAACACAGAGGCCAACGCCACACTCTTCAAACTGAGATCTATTTTTTATGGCCGCAGTAGCGTGCTTGCGAGGTAATACGACATACACTTGATTGGCAAAACTGGTATTACGCCAAGCTTGATGCATGGCTTTACGCCAATTGGAAAGCTTCGCTTCAAAGGCGATGATTTCATTTCCAATACTTAGGGAAAGAATATCCGTTCGTCCTGATATGTAGTCAAACTCGCGAACAAAGGCGCGAGTAACCCATGGAGAAGCATTCGAACCCAAATGTGAAATGAAGGCGTCCACCAAGTTTGTCTCTGTTTGAAACATCATCGCCCCCCAGCTTTCGTTGCAACAAAAATTGTGGTTAAATTATGCGCTAATTAGATGCTAATTGACATATAAATACAACCAAAATGCCACGCAAGCCTAACGCTCATAAAACTGAACGGATCACTATTAATGTGACGCCCCAGATGAGGTATTACCTTGAGTGCTTAGTGGAAAGAGGTCTATACGGCAAAACAATGACCGAAGTAGCAAACAATATGGTGGCAAGAGGTATAGAAAATACTATTGAGCGTGGGCATATGGCACACCCAAAAATTGGAACCAAGAAGTAGACACCATCAGCTCCCGCGCGAACGCCACTAAATCAATCTTGGTGAAACACCGATTAAGAATTTAATACCAGTCCGCCGAACTAGCTCTTCATAGCTGATTAGCTTGCCCACCATCGCATCATCTGAGTTCTCAATCCAATGCTCCCATGCACGCTGCGCAGATGGATCATAGATCAGCTCGAACAAGTAAGTCGGAACCCAGCTTTGCCACCTACGATTGTGTGTGGTGGCCGTCGAAAACCGGCTCTGTGCCTTCTAACCACTGGAGATAAAACACATGAACCGCAAAAAACTAATTATGCACTCTTGGTATACCAATGCCGCTTATGCATCTTTGTTTATGGGCGGTGTATACACCCAGTGCAGATGGATGGAGCGCTCGTGCCCGCCTTCATAACACATGTCTTTCCACCAACTGCATTACCCGTTCGCACAACGAATCAATCGATTTATCATCCTTGCTGTGATTAGTGTAGTCACGCACGAACTCGCCAATCTCATCTGCATTTGGCCAGTGCTTATTTTCCACCGTCTGTACGATCATCGGGAGAAAATCATCGCCTAGGATTTCCTCGAAAGTTTGGGAGCGAAGCAACAGAACCGCCATGTCCTCCTTAAAGGGATCATCAGGAGGCGCTGGATTCCTCAGCCTTCTCTGTGCCTCAAACAAATAAACGTACCGGCCATCTACGCAAACCTCCACGCAGAGAAAGCGCCGACGAACAAGTTTATCTTCATCCGTGAATGAGAACTGACGAGAGATGTGCTTCAGCTTTGGACAACCAATCTCTGGGAAGTAAGAAGTCGATTCACCATCGTTTGGACCGTCATCGACCACAATTCGGTCAATGTTCCAGCTTGGACGGAGTGTTTTCAGCAGCTCAAGCATTTGCATGAAGGTGCGCAGATCAATCGTAACTGGAGAGGGGGTAATAATCTTTTCCGTGATTGACTGGCGTGCTGCGCTGCTATCGCCGGACGTTCCCTCGCCCGTGCTCCCATCGATCATGGTTTCGCGATAAACATGGGGTTTCTTCTTGTACTTATGAGTGCAATCGCGGAGTTTTTCCTTGTAAATCCGGATGCCTCTCAACCCCGCATACTCGCGCTCATGCAGTTCGATTCTCAGCGGATTGGAAGGTGCTCTCGGGCGCTGATCGCTTTTGCTCTCTCCGATAGTTTTATCGTCGTTGGCAGGTCCTGTTTCCGTTGTCTGACCGGAAAAGGCGGGTTCAGCATCTTTTGGAGCCGGTGCCCCTCCGGGAGTGATTTCATCGCAATAACTTAACTCTTTATATGGAAAGGCTGCGCTGCACGAATGAATCCTGTGGGCGAGGAAAATAAATTCTCCCGAAATTGTTTTAACCCATCGCCCAGATAATTTCAGTTTGGTCTTTCCGTGGAATGGAAAAAAAGTCCTTGGATAACCCATCCAATCTTGCTCGTCATTGATTCGGTCAGCCGTTGCCTTGTTGTATACCCGCTGGGCAGCCTGAAGCGCGAGATCGTTTGGCTCAAACAATATCCTCCCCAATGAAGATGCGTCCTTCTCTTTGTACCCATGCCGATAGACGAATCGTCCCTTGCCTGTGACTGGATCGAGATACCGTTTCTCATGCAGCTCATTCACGACACGTTTCTCAAGATTGGCGGCTGAAAAAGCCCCAGTAAAAATATTCTTGCAGGAGTGAGATGAGTTGGTGAGATAGAAGCGCACGATCTCCAACTCATGAATAAGCACCACTGCTGGCAAGGGAGATTTTGTGGCTCGGATCTTCTTGTTGATATTTTCGTTTGTTGAGCGGCGAATCATGCCGCTCAATTTTTTGAGGCCAGCACGATTCGCTGCGCTTTGATAGCGCTTTGAGATGAACCTTGCCGACAAATCCAGCGGGATGTCCGCAAGGGTGCATTCAGTGATTGCTGTTGGTTCTGAAACGTCGAGATCAAATACGATGGTTTCGATTGGAAAAAAATCTGCCGAACGCACCAATTTCCCACCACGAAAACACACGCCAAGTGACAGGATTGGAAGGTAGCCAACCGAAAAACACACATTGAATTGCCTATGGCGCAGCGGCTTCGGTTTTGTGCTGCCCGGAGGTGGAAGATCGAACGGAGTGAAAATGCATTCAACGAGCGGGTTATCGGTTTCAGCGATGTTGTATTTGGTTCCAGTAAACCAGTCGAGACGAACTAGGTTGTCCGTTTTCTTGAGTACAGTGAATGGCTTTAGCGCATCGTTTTTCATGCTATTACCAAGCATGGCCGAAAAGCCATTGATCCTCAATCAGAGGTCTGCCAGTCGCAAATAGCGCTGCATTAGTCGCAAATAATTTTCCGCAGTCGCGTTTAGTATTCCTGTTTACACCGCCGCCGACGAGTGCAACAGCGCTCGCGGTATGGTGCGGCGAACGGTAGGGGCGCTGTTTCCAGCGGCCAACATCAAAGGTGCCGCCGAGCGATTGCATCGCGGCACTTTCTAGCGCCTCCGCTTGCGTCATCGCGGGCAAAATGCCGGGAAAGCGTGCCGCCAGCATTGATTTCCCCGTGCCCGGTGGGCCGCTCAAGAGCACCGAATGATTACCTGCCGCCGCAATTTCCAGCGCCCGCTTTGATTGCAGCTGGCCTTTTACCTCGCGCATATCGGCGTAATGCGGGGCAATCGCTGCGGTGTTTGGGATGAATCTTGCCAGTGGCTCATGTCCTGTTAAGTGAGCCGCCACTTGCAGCAATGACTGGGCGGGATAAACCGCAGCATCATCCACCAAAGCCGCCTCGGGTGCATTGAGTGCGGGCAGGATAAAAGCGCGGCCAGAATTTGCCGCGCGGTAGGTCATGGCCAGCGCCCCGCGTATGGCCCGTAATTCACCAGTGAGCGCCAGCTCACCGGCAAACTCATATTCACTCAGGCGGTCAGCAGGTATTTGCCCCGAGGCGGCAAGGATGCCGAGCGCAATGGGTAAGTCAAAACGCCCGCTTTCTTTGGGTAAATCAGCGGGAGCGAGGTTGACGGTGATACGGCGGGCGGGAAATTCAAACTGGCAATTTTGCAAAGCGGCACGGACGCGGTCTTTGCTCTCTTTGACCTCGGCTTCAGGCAGGCCCACGATGGTGAATTGCGGCAAGCCGTTGGCCAGATGCACCTCGACCGTGACTTGCGCCGCCTCCATGCCGGAGAGCGCGCGGCTGTAAAGTACAGCCAAGCCCATAATTATTTTTTCTCGGCTTCCAGTTGGGTAATGCGCGCTTCCAGCGCAGTGAGTTGCTCGCGTGCGCGTGCCAGCACTTGCGCTTGCACATCAAACTCCTCGCGGGTGACCAAATCGAGCTTGGCAAATCCCTGTGAGAGCAAGGCGCGGGCGTTTTTTTCAAAGTCTTTTGCGGGGCTGTTGGCAACAGCCTCGTTCAGTTTTGTGGACATATCTTCAAAAAATTTGCTGTTAATCATGGTGGGTTTTCTCCGAGATTGAATAGGTACCCCAAGTTTAGCAGGGAAGCGGCAGCGAATAGCAAAGGTGCACACAATCGGTGCTGCGCACGGGATTGATGCACCACGACCATGCGCCGTTATCGCTTCAAAATGAGCTTACTCATATATCTTGTTGAATACATTAGAAAAATATTTCTGGCACGCGATGTGCTTGGAAATAGGCGTGGATACTTTTGTCCCGTTATAACTTTGAGAGGAAAAAACATGAAACGTAAATTATTGGGTACCTTGATTCTGGCTGCATTGGCAGCTCCTAGCGTAGCAATGGCTGAAGATGCTTTGCCAATCGCTGCCAATGTTAGCCTCACAACTGACTATCTGTTCCGTGGTATTACCCAAACTGGCCATGATGTAGCAATTCAAGGCGGTTTTGATTATGCACACGCAAGCGGTGCTTACGTCGGCGTTTGGGGCTCCAATGTGGGTTGGATCGAAGATTACCAAGGCTACGCTTCGGGCAACATGGAATTTGACCTTTACGGCGGCTATCGCAGCAGTTTCGCTGGCGGCGATGTTACCTATGACTTGGGCGCGATCCAGTATTACTACCCTGGCACACGCGTTGGTGCCACCGTCAATGCCGACACCACCGAGCTCTATGCCGCGTTGGGCTACAAGTGGGTCACCGCGAAGTATTCGTATGTTGCTAGCAGCGGAGCTTTCGGTTTTGGCAATGCTAGAGGTTCTGACTACCTAGACCTTTCCGCCAGTCTGCCTATCGGTGAAACTGGTCTGACTGCCGGCGCACATTGGGGTACTTTCAACTTCAAGAACAACGGCGCACAAAACTACGACGACTGGAAAATCAGCCTGACCTACAACTTGGGTTCCGGCATGACTGTGGGTGCTGCTTACTCCGACACCAACGCCAATCCTCTCGTATGGACCGATGCAAACACCCAAGATTTGGGTAAAGGCCAAGCCTTCGCATGGGTTTCTAAAGCGTTCTAAATCCAACAGGGGGCACCTGCCCCCTTATTTTGAATAGGAGATTGCTATGAAAATGGTCACTGCCATCATCAAGCCGTTCAAGCTCGACGAAGTGCGTGAAGCATTGTCCGCCATTGGCGTGCAAGGCATTACCGTTACCGAAGTCAAGGGCTTCGGGCGTCAAAAGGGTCATACCGAGCTGTATCGCGGTGCGGAATATGTTGTTGATTTCCTGCCAAAGGTAAAAGTGGAAGCTGCCGTGCAAGCCAGCATGCTGGATCAAGTACTGGAAGCTATCGAAAAAGCAGCCCAAACCGGCAAAATCGGCGACGGCAAGATTTTCGTTACCCCTGTCGAACAAGTCATCCGCATCCGCACCGGTGAATCCGGCGCAGAAGCCCTGTAAGGAGAGCGACATGAAGAAATTTTTCGCACTATTTGCATTACTGGCTGCGTTGAGCGGGATGTCTGTTTCGGCTTATGCCGAAGAGGCCGCTGCCGTGATCGAAGCAGTCTCCGCTGTAGCTGAAGTGGCCGCACCGGCTGCCGAAGTTGCTGCACCAGTTGAAGCGGTTGCCGAAGCGGCTCCCGCACCGACACCTAACAAGGGCGACACTGGTTTTATGCTCACCTCCACACTGTTGGTGATCATGATGTCTATCCCTGGCTTGGCGCTGTTCTACGGCGGCTTGGTGCGCAGCAAAAATATGCTGTCCATCCTGATGCAAGTGTTCAGTATCTTTGCTCTGATCGCAGTACTGTGGGCGATTTACGGCTACTCGTTGGCGTTCACCGCTGGCAATGCGTTTATCGGCGGCTTTGATCGTCTGTTCCTGTCCGGCATCTATGATCCGGTGACGGGTGCAGTTGCCAATGCGGCGACTTTCAGCAAGGGTGTTGTGATTCCTGAGTTTACTTTCGTGGCCTTCCAAGCGACCTTCGCTGCCATCACTGTGGCGCTGATCGTGGGCGGTTTTGCTGAGCGTATGAAGTTCTCCGCTGTGCTGTTGTTCTCCGCACTGTGGTTCACCTTCAGCTACCTGCCAATCGCGCACATGGTTTGGTTCTGGCCTGGCCCAGATGCCTTCACTGATGCGGATGCTGCTGCTGCTGCGGTTGCTGCCTCTGGTTGGTTGTTCCAAAAGGGCGCGCTGGACTTCGCAGGCGGTACCGTAGTGCACATCAACGCTGGTGTTGCCGGTCTGGTGGGTGCTTACTTGGTTGGCAAGCGTGTTGGTTACGGCAAAGAGCCAATGGCTCCGCACAATCTGGTGATGACTATGATCGGTGCTTCCCTGCTGTGGGTGGGTTGGTTCGGTTTCAACGCAGGTTCTGCGCTGGAAGCGGGCGGTACAGCTACCCTGGCATTTGCTAACACCTTGTTCGCTACTGCTGCCGCAGTGTTGACTTGGCTGGCTTGCGAATGGGTACTGAAAGGTAAACCTAGCTTGTTGGGCGCGGCTTCTGGTGCAGTTGCTGGTCTGGTTGCCATCACCCCGGCTTGCGGTTGGGTTGGTATCGGCGGCGGTCTGGTGATCGGTGCGCTGGCTGGTGTGGTCTGCTTCTGGGGCGTAACTGGCTTGAAGAAGATGTTGGGTGCGGACGATGCACTTGACGTGTTTGGTATCCACGCACTGGGCGGTATCTTGGGTGCATTGCTGACAGGTGTGTTCAACACTTGGAGCATGGGTGGTACCGGCATCATCGACTACGTCAACAACACCATCGTTGATACCACGATCAGCTCGCAACTGTGGATTCAAACACAAGCTGTGTTGACCTCGGTTATCTGGTCTGGCGTGGCAGCATTCATCTGCTACAAGATCGTTGACCTGACCATCGGCCTGCGCGTCAAAGAAGAAGACGAGCGCGAAGGTTTGGATACGACGACTCACGGCGAACGCGCCTACAACATGTAAAACCGTCTCCTCCCGGAGCCCTCACGGCTCCTTTTCAAGGGCACCGCAAGGTGCCCTTTTTTTCGAAAACGTATTAACCATGGAGGTCTAATGGCTGGCGAATCTGAAGTCTTGTTTTCCCTGTCTGGTCGTTTGCATGTCATCTTACGGCGCGCAACAAATCGCATCATTGATGTGGAGTGGCTGGCAATCAACGGCGAATATGCCCGTGCAGTGATTGAGCTGGCGCGGGATGCTGATACAGCGGAACTGAATGAATTGGCGGATCGTATCGAAGAGATACATCCCTTGTTGGCACGACAGATAAAACCGGTGGCAACGCATATACCGCCCGCACCGGCAGAGCAGCAAGAAGATAAATACCTGTTCAGCTTGCGCTGAAACCGGATGCAAGCGTTACTCGCACTGCCCTAGCCTCTTGCCAGCTTAGTCGAGTGGCGTGTTGTTCCACCTGAGAGGGCTACACTCGCAAGGAGTGGGTTCGAGGTTGATGAGCCCACGCGCAGGGACGAGGTAAATCAAGGAGTTTAAGTGCGGGCACACAATATTTTGTAAGGATGCAAATTCTCCTGCGACTAAGTTGTGCATTCGCCATTCCGGCCATGCTCAACCCGTCGAACTCATTAGGAGAATCATCATGAAACTCAATCAAATTGCAAAAACACTCATCTCTTCCGGCGCGCTGGCTGCCGCGATGAGCGGTGCGGCACTGGCAGCACCCTGCGGTGCAGCCAATCCCTGTGCGGCCCGCTCCAAAATGGAGGTATCCGCAAACCCGTGTGCAGGCAAGCATCCCTGTATGGCAAAGCACAAAAAGGCCAATCCTTGCGCAGCTAAAAATCCTTGCAGTGCTAAAAACCCCTGTGCAGCGAAGAACCCATGTTCGGGTAAAAATCCATGCGCCGCCAAGATGCATTAAGCGGGCTGGCACTTTGCACTGGTTCCGTGCTGGAGCCAGTGAAGGTGCCCGACTTATCGGCTATACCACTGTCGCAATTGCTTGTGATGCGGCAGGCCGGACGAGAAATCGTAGAGAACTATCGCGTACTGAAAAAAGCCGAACTGAACATCGTCGGCGAAGTGTTGCGCGACAGTCTGAATCGGGGCGAGACGTTTTACGAATTCAACCACTACCCCGATGACGATGTGTACGACCGCGAGAGCCATGCGCAGTATTACTACCACACCCATCGCAGCGCAGCAGGCGAACACGGCCACTTTCATTGCTTTCTGCGCCCCAAGGGCATGCCCGCCGGTGTCTCTCCCATCGAATATCCCGCCACCGATCCGTGGCCGCAAGGCGACGAAGCGTTGTCTCACCTGATCGCTATCGCCATGGACGGCTACGGCTTCCCGACCACCCTGTTCACCACCAACCGCTGGGTGACCGCCGAAGCCTGGTATCCCGCCGAACAAGTGATCCGCATGCTGGACCACTTCGTCATCGACCATGCATTTCCATCGCTGCCGTTGAATCGCTGGATCAGCGCCATGTTCGTACTCTACCGCCCGCACATCGAAGCGCTGCTGCGGAAGCGCGACGAGATAGTGTGGACATGGGCAGCGGAACATCCCGGCGAGGATGTGTTCGAGGACAGGGAACTGGATATCACCAGTCAGCTGGATATTTCAGTCGAGGACACGCAATGGATGGTGGAACTGGCGCTTGCCGGGCGGATACGCTGATCATGACGGCTTATCGGCCTTATGGAAAGATTTCCATAAGGCCGAATATCTGCCGCTCCTCCAGAAGTATCTATATCCAGAACTTCCCCTTCCACTCCCCGCGCACATAGTTGATGCTGACGCGTTTGGGTGCGATCTTGCGCACGTTGGGCGTATCTAGTTCGATTTCGGGCTGGCGGCCCAAACGGTCGGCGACTTCGAACGAGCAGGCGGTGGAGGTGACGGGGCGAAAGAAGACGGCGAGTTTGTCGCTGACGGCGACGGTGTCGCATTGCGGTGCCGTTTCGTGGAAGTGGACGAACTTCTTCACCAGGCAGGAGAAGTAGAGTTCCAGTTCGACCACCAGCGGTTGCGCGCGCCGCGCCAGTTCGCGCGCGGCGGCTTTGCTCCATTCGACCGATACTGCTCTGCCGTTGATTTGTACGGTATTGCTTAGTTCGGACATTGCAGACCTCTCAGTTTATTCATCCTTACACAGCAGATATTGCTTGAACGAATCCCATTTGTAGGAGCCCGATAAATCGGGCTCCTACACATCTGCGCAGGAGCGACGAGCATGGTTTGATCGGTGTATCCAATCATAAGACATGCGGCGCGATGTCTTCCACCATTGCACCGATCAAATCGGAATCGGAATCCGGTGCCAGTACCGAGGCATCGCCCTTCTCTCCTGTCATCTCGATCTTGCGATCATCGCCATGTTTGCTCAGGCGCGATTCACCACCGCAGCAGTGGCAATACACATGGTCGCCGTCGCGCTGTGCGCTGCGTATTGCCAGCGGGGCACCGCAACCGCACTGTAATAACGGCAGTCCTGGTTCGCTGTGGCCAACGATGTGGGCCAGCTCGGCGGATGCGTTTAGCGACAGGAAGTGTTTCGCTAGTGGTGCGTCAAACTGCCTGCCCAACTCGTTGCTAATGATGCTTAAGGCTTGTTCCGTCGGCATGCCGTTGCGGTAGGCGCGCGTGCTGGTCATGGCATCGAAGGCATCGGCGATGCCGACGATGCGGGCGACTTCGGGGATGACATCGCCCGCGAGGCCGTGCGGGTAGCCTTTGCCGTCGGGACGTTCGTGATGGCCGACCACCGCCTCGAACGCAAGGTTTGCCAAGGGATGGTTGGAGAGAAGTTTTCCGCCGACCGAGGGATGCGTTTTGATGATGGCGTATTCGCCATCGGTTAGTCGGTCATTCTTGTTAAGGATGGCATCGGGCACGCCGATTTTGCCGAGGTCGTGCAGAAAGCCGCCGACTTCGCACAGCGCGATGTCGCGACGCGATAATCCCGCTTGCTGCGCCAACAATTTGGAGAATTGCGACACGCGCCACAGGTGTCCGCCAGTGTAGGGGTCGCGCGCCTCGACAATCATCGACAAGCCAAGCAGCGTGTTCAATAGTGACTCTTTTTCCGCCATCACAACCTCCTTCAATAGCGGCTGGTTAATGTCAGCAGCCAGTCGGGCATTGCATTGACTGCCCATTTTTCAAACGACTTATCCGCGCCGGAAAGGATAAACATACCCAGGATTAGCAAGGCACCGCCAAAAATTTTCTTGGTGGTTTGGCCTGCGTCTAGCATGCGTCCGCGCCAAGTTGCCATGGCCTGCCCGGAGAGTGCTCCCAGTATCAGTAAGGGCAACGCTGCCCCGAGGCTGAACAACATCATGACCGCGCCGACTTGCGGTAGGCTTTGCCCTTGGCTGGCGAGGGTGATGGCCACGCCCAGTGTGGGGCCGACGCAGGGGCTCCAGACGATGCCGAGCAACATGCCCAAAACAAACTGTCCGCGCAATCCGCCCATATCAAAACGTGCCAACAGATTTTGCCCTACCCCTAGGCGACTGATAGCGGCGGCAAAGCGTTCTTGCAGCCACTGGGACACCATTAAGCTACCCAACAAGACGAGTACCGTGCCGCCAACCAGACGCAGGCTGTCTTGTTCTATGCCGATAACATTGCCGAGTGAACCGAGTACGATTCCGATTAGCGTGAATGACAACATCAAGCCGCCGATTAGCGCGTATTTCCCTGTGCGGTGCGAGCTAGCGGCCGCGCCGAGAATGATCGGAACCAACGGTAATACGCATGGCGACAGCGTAGATAACACGCCCGCCAAAAACGACAACCCGAAACTGGAAAGCCCCAATTCCATGACGAATCAGCGGATGCGGCGCAACAGCGCAGCAATCGTATCGGAATCAGTTTCTGCCGTGGCACGCGCCACTTCTGCCCCGTTTTTAAACACGATCAGTGTGCTCTGATAGCGCACGCTAAACGCGCGCACAACGGGTTTTTGCGTGTCGAAATCAACCCGCAAGGCCTCGATGTTTTTGAACTCGGCGGTGGGTAACAGGCGATCCAGAATTTTTTCTTGCGCTTTACAGGTTGGGCACCAATCGGCATAAATAAATACCAGCATCGGTGTGCCTAATTTGTTCAGCGCATCCATCTTGTCCTGCGTGTAGGGCTGGCCAACGGCATGGGCGTACAGCGGCAAAAGTAGAGCCAATGTGGTGATTAGATTGCGTAGCATTTTCATCGTGATCTCCTTAAATGTGGGTATCGAGTCGTTCGATGGCCATTTGTCGTATCAGATCGCAATTCCTTACACGCCATAAAAATATGTAAGGTTTCCCGAAACTGCGCGACCAACGCATGTCACCGTCAGATTCGTGACTTATCCAATACTTGATAGGAGGTTGAAATGTCCATGATGTGCAAAATGAATGGCAGTTGTGAAACGGCGCACGGTATGTGCATCCATGAAAAAATGATGCTGGGCATGGTGATTATGATTGTGGTTGGCTTTGCTGCTTTCTGGCTGCTCGGTTAAGGAGGGCACAACATGAAACGAACCCGTGTAATGCATACATTGCTTGCCTCCGGCGTGTTGAGTTTGACGCTGGGTGGCATGGCACACGCCGCCCCTTGCCGCGCTAACCCTTGTGCCCCGCGCAGCGCACGCACCAATCCCTGTGCGGCCCAAAACCCCTGTGCTGCGGCCAATCCCTGCGCTGCTGCGATGATGAAAATGGATGCCAAAGAAGTGATGCGTCCGGCACGCTACCGTCCTTATCGGGGTAATCAGGCGGAGTTGCTGAAATACGGCAAGCGACTATTTAGCGATACCAATTTGAGCAGTAACGGCATGTCGTGCAACACCTGTCACGATAACCACGGTGCATTTCAAAACACCTTTGCTCAGCCATATCCGCACTATGTGCAGATGAGTGATGAGCGCGCCGGAGTCAAAGCCGTGCATCTGGATGAAATGGTGCAGTTTTGCATGGTGGCACCGATGGCGGCAAAACCGCTGCCATGGAACAGTAAACGCTTGGCCGCACTCACTGCCTATACCGGCTCACTGCAAAAAGGATTCCGTGCGGGCAATCCCTGCGCGGCAAAAAATCCGTGCGCTGCCACAAACCCTTGTGCGGCAAAAAATCCCTGTGCCGCGACGCAGCACTGAGTTTAAGCTGTGCCTGCACCCGCCCTCACTCGGCGGGTGTTTTGCATTCCGGTGGGTGCTACCATGCGTTCGCCCCTTGCTTGCCAACCGGAGCCTGAATGAACACCATTGATCACGATGATTTGCAACAGCACCGCAGCTACCTGTTGCGTTACGCCATGTTGCAATTGCGCGACCCGCATCTGGCCGAGGACGTGGTGCAGGAGACGCTAATTGCCGCCATCGAAAGTGATAAGTTCGCCGCCCAGTCTTCCTTGCGCACTTGGCTAGTCGGTATCCTCAAGCACAAAATCATGGACGTAGTGCGTAAACGCGCGCGCGAGCCGCAATTGGAGGTTGCCGAAGGCGAGGACGAAAGCGAGTTAGTCGATGCTTTGTTTAAGGAAAACGGCCATTGGGCCGATCCGCCGCAAACTTGGAACGCGCCGGAAAAGTCGTTGGAGAACGCGCATTTCTGGAACGTGTTTGAGCAATGCAACCAGCGCATGCCGCTTAACACCGCGCGCGCTTTTATGATGCGTGAGTTTATGGAAATGACAACGGAAGAAATCTGTCAGGAACTGTCCGTCAGTCCGACTAACTGCTGGGTGTTATTGCACCGCGCGCGGCTGGCATTGCGCGAATGTCTCGATCTGAACTGGTTTGGAAATGCGAGGTGAATATGCTCGACTGTAAACAAAATACCGAACTGCTGTCGCAATCTTATGAGCGACCCGTTACGCTGGGTGAACGCATCGCGATGCGCATGCATTTGCTGATGTGCCGGGGCTGTCGCAACTTCGAGAAACAGCTCGTTTTTATCCGTAAGGCAGCGCGTGAGTTGCCGCGCAAACTTTAAGACTGGTCAAATATGCCGACGGTTACTGCCTATATTGACGATTTTCTGCGCCGCTTACATCTCGGCTCGGAGGTGTATTACGTCGGCCAGTTGTGTGATGCATGGCATATGTCCACGCCCGGAGGTTCTGATGCCACCACCTTCCATTTGGTGTGTCACGGCGAGGCGTGGGTACATATGCCGCAACAAGCCGAGCCGGTATTGTTGCTGGCTGGCGATATTGCTTTTTTTCCGCACGATGCCGCACACAGCTTCAGCGCGCACGCGATGATTTCGCAGCAGGACTTTGATTACAGCCAACCCGCGCCGCTGGATAAAACCGCACCGGGTACCGGTTTGCTGTGCGGCCATTTGAAATTGCCCGCCCATATTCGTCGCCTATTGCTGGCTGCGTTTCCTGACTTCATGTTGATTCGACCTGACCAAAGTCCTGTTGGTCGGCAAATGCGAGGCTTGATCGAAATGATGACTGAGGAAGCCAGCCGGAATGATCTCGGTGCGGCTGCGGTATTGGATCGTCTGTCGGACACACTGTTTCTCTATGTCATCCGGCACACGTTGCATGTGGAGCCAAAGCTGTCGCCGCTGCTAACGACATTATCGGACGAACATCTGCGCGTTGCCGTCACGGCTTTTATCGACGCGCCAGCCGAATCTTGGACAGTGGAGCGCATGGCCGGTCTTGCATGCCAATCGCGCTCGGCGTTTTCGGAGCGTTTCACGCAACAGGTCAGAATGTCGCCGATGGAATTTGTTGCAATATGGCGCATGCAACTTGCCAGCGGTATGCTCGCCGACGGCAATGCCAATATGCTGGATGTCGCTATGAAATGCGGCTACGAGTCGGAAGCCGCTTTCCGCAAAGCGTTCAAACGCATCATTGGCATTTCGCCCGGCAAAGCGCGCGGCAATTGATAGCGTACGCCCCTTCTTATGCCATACCGTCCATTCGATGAACTCAGGTCTGGTTGACCTTTGGTCAGGCTGGTATCCGACGGTGCCCCAGCGATCAATTCCGTCGTTGGTTATTGCGCGCCGCCATATATGACGACAGCTAAGGAGATACTGATTTATTCACCCAGTCTGTCATTGCGAGCGCAGCGTGGCAATCCAGTTTATTGATCTTAAATAGAATTCTGGTTTGCCACGTCGCTGCTCTCCTCGCAAAGATGAATTAATCAGTGCATCCCTAAGCGTCTGGACGATCAGACATAAATCCCCGCTTTGCAGTCATGGAGAGAAATGCTCCGCTTCCTGAAAATACGTTCCAGCAACAGCATCGTTGCTTAACTTCAGGAGAACAACATGAGCCACTTCAAACTGCACACCCTCGCAACTGCGCCTATCGCTGCACTTCCCTTGCTTGAAGCTGCCCAGCAAGGCTTGGGATTTATCCCCAATCTATACGCTCAGTTTGCTGAAGCACCAACCACGCTACAGGCATACAAGCAATTGAGCGCGCTGCTGGAAGAAAGCTCACTGACACCAGAAGAGCAGCAAGTGGTACTGATCACCGTCAGCGTTGAAAACCGTTGCGAATATTGCGTGGCAGCCCATTCTTTTATCGCGCGCAATATGGTCAAAGTTTCCGGCGACATCATCGCCGCACTGCGCGCCGCACAGCCGCTGGCGAATAACAAATTGAACATCCTTAGCCAGTTTGCCCAAGCCGTGGTGCGTGAGCGGGGCTGGGTGGCGGATAGCCAATTGCTCAAAGATTTTTTTGCTGCCGGTTACACCGCGCAACACGCGCTGGAAGTTGTGCTTGGTGTAACGATGAAAACACTGAGCAATTACACTAACCATCTGGCCGACATACCGCTGGATGTCGCCTTTGCCGGAGAGGTATGGCAAGCACCGTCTGCGAACCCAAGTTGCAATCACCATTAACCGACGGAGGGAAAACCATGCCACTCGTTCAAATCAAAGGTGTCAGCGGCTATCTGACGCTCGAACAAAAACAGGAAATTATTCGCAAAGTTACTGATGCGGTTGTGTCGGTGGAAGGCGAAGGTCTGCGTCAGGTTACGTGGGTGCTGATCGAGGATGTCGCTTCGGGCGCATGGGGTGTCGGCGGCCATCCCGTTACCACCGAAGCATTGCGAGCGATGAATCAATAGCCGCTCCCGCGCACGAATGGTGCGCGGGGTGTGCGGACAATGAAAAAGGAAAACCATGAACTTACTCAAATCAATTTTTATCAGCAGTTACATGATGTTCATCATGGGCATCGCAGGCTATGCGGGCTGGATGATTTATCAGGGCGAAAACCTGATGGCCTGGGGCGGCGTGCTGCTGACAGTCGCACCTATCCTCACGGTCATCATGCGCGCCATGATGCTGAAGGACATGGCGCGCACCAGTGCGCACTTTCCATTGATCAATCTGCTGGGCGTGGCTGGGGCGGCGGTGGCGGGTTTCGTCTGGGCTACCACTGGCGCGGAAGGTGTGGCGGCGTTGTTGGGGGCGGTCGGCTGGGTGACATTCCTGCTGTACTCCTACTGGTTTTCGACCTATGGCCATCGTCAACCCAGCATGAAGCTGGTGGTCGGAGGCAAGCTACCTTACTTCATTGTGCGCAATGTGGATGGCAAGCTGATCAATTCTGCACAACTCACCGACAAGCCCGCGATCCTGATTTTCTATCGCGGTAACTGGTGCCCCTTCTGCACCGCGCAGATCAAGGAGTTGATGGCGCGTTATAAGCAAATCGATGCACTCGGCGTGCGTGTGGCTCTGATTGCGCCGCAGCCGCATGAGAACACGGTGGGGGTCTCCAAGATATATGACGCAAAGTTCGACTTTCTTACCGATGAAGGTAATGCGGCAGCGCGTGTGCTGGGTATCGAGCATAAAAACGGCTTGCCCATGGGTATGCAGATGCTGGGTTATGACAGCGACACGGTAATGCCGACGGTCATCATCACCGGCAAGGACGGAAAAATCGTGTGGACGCACGAAACAGACAACTACCGTATTCGTCCCGAGCCAGATGTCTATCTCGATGTACTGCGCCGCAATGGCGTGGTGAAAAGCGAATGCAATAAAGCGTGTAGTCAAACGGTATGACAACCCATTTGACGCATGCCGGATCATTAATTTCACGGAGACTTTAACCATGACTCAAGAAGCAAAAACCGAAACAGATCACGCACTACTTATACTTCACGACATTGGCAGAACTTTTGGTTTTATCCCCAATCTTTTTCAGACATATGCCAAATATCCGCCGCTGCTCGAAGCTAACTGGAACAAAGTTCGCTTGCTGCTGCTTCACGGAAAAATCAAACGCTTGCTCAAAGAAGTGATCGCTTTGCTTGTATCGCATGACAATGGCTGTAGTTATTGTGTTGCGGCGCACGGGGCCGCATTGCGCAGTATGGGAATGCAGGACCAGCAAATCGCGGATATGGTTCGCGGCGAACTCGCCGCACATCTATCGAAACGGGATGTCGCGCTGGTCAGATTTGTCCGTCAGGCAAACCAGCGAAACCATGATATTCAGCGTCAGGATTTTGATAATTTGATTGCCACGGGATATACCGAGGCAGAGATTATCGAAGCACTTGGCGTAATGGAGCTATTCGCGGGCTTTAATCGTTTTGCCAAGGTAATGCACATCGATGTTGATTTTTGAAGCAGTGCAAAAAGGCATCTACAAAAACCAAAAAACCGCAACGAGCGGGTTTTTTAAGAGACGGCGCAAAGGTGAAATACACAGTGCTTATACAAGCTTGATGCAACTGGCAGGTATCGCCCCTGCCGTTGCAATCAGCATCATTGCGATGTGCGTTTTTAGTGGAGTACAACCCTAACCAAAACCTATTACACAACTATCCGCCGAATGACTCTGGCATCGTGCTGCGAGAAAACCCGCTACGCGAAAATTCGCGTGAGGGAGACGAATAGCTGGAAAGAGCAGACTGGGTTGGTATGCTCAGACCACGATACAAATCAAGATCGTGGTCGCTCATGCGGATACCGTGCGCAGCATCGCCGAAGTCGTGCAAAAACGCATCCCATGTGGCATAGCGTTCGGCGGCAATTTTTTTCAGGGCACGGCTGATGACTGCTACCAAGTCAGGTGGCAGTCCTTGGCGGAAGCGCTCAATGGGAATGATGGGGAAATTCAAAATGGCGATGCGGGCATCGAAATTCGATTCCGCTTCAAAGGTGTACTTGCCCGTTAGCAAACGATATAAAACCGCGCCCAGCGCGTAGATGTCGGCACGCTGGTCGAGTGCCTCTCCTTCAATTTGTTCGGGTGACATATAAGCCAGACTGCCCGCCACCACCGAGCCCAGCCGGTTGCTTGGTATGGCACAGCCGAAGTCGGTAAGCTTGGCTGTGCCGTCGGCCATCAAAATAATATTCGCGGGTTTTACATCGCGGTGCACGATGCCTAATTCTGCCGCGTACCTTAATGCGCCAGCGATTTGCTCGATGATGGACAGCACCAAATTGATGGGCAGTAAATCGGCCTCTTGCTCGTGCCGGTCGAGTGAGACACCCGGCACATATTCCATCACCAGATAAGCCCCGCTGCGCTCGTCCAAATCGGCACCCATTACGCGCACGATGTTCTTGTGCTGCATTTGCTGCCCCAATTCCATTTCGGTCAAAAACATCTGCTTGTGCCACGATGAGTTTGACGCTTTGCTGAATTGCTTGATGGCGACAATGGAGAAGGATGCATCCTGCGCCAGATACACGTCCGAAGTCGCACCCGATCCGAGCTGGCGGATGATGGAATACTGGCCTATGCGAACGGGAAGTGAGCGGGACATGAAAATGCGGTGTGATGATTAGGGCGAAGCATAGACCAAGCGGCGGCGGTTTGGTTTCGAACGGATCGAGTTAAGCCTCAAGTCAGATACTGCAAAATTGTCCCTGCGATTGCTTATGAGGCTCAGGCCGCGCCACTTCTTGTGGATGAAGGGAGTGGCGCGGTTTGGGAGCTAATGGGTGTTCTGAGTTAAACAGCCAAAAAATGTTTCAAAATAACGAAATGGTCTTCAAAGAGAGATTCTTCCATGTTGTTCAAGTCGGCAATCGCAATCCATTGGGCATCGTCGGCATCATCATTTCCTGAAACTTGCGGGAGATGTGTGCATTCTCCTAGGTCGAACCAGTGCGCGTGAGTAATCGTTCTGCCGCGCTGACTGCGGTCGGGGTGGTCGAATACGGCGACAGCTTGCAGGCACTCTTCCATGCGTGTGTTGAGCGTGGCTAAGCCGGTCTCTTCCTTTAGTTCGCGGATTGCACCTTGCAACAGACGTTCGCGTGTTTCGAGAAATCCGCCCGGTACGGCCCACAAGCCGTGCCCCAATTCGCCGCCGCGCCGTACCAGCAATACGTGGTTGTTTGCTGTCACCACCGCATCTACGGTGATAAACGGGCCGTTGCCCCAGCGAATTTTGCCCGCTTCGACCGCCTGATGTTCGTGCTGCATGTCAGCGAAATACGGCAGCTGTTGCCAGCCGTGCAAATAGTTCGCAACGGCTGGCGGCAACAGCCCGGACAACAGCGCTCGTCGCGCGGCTTCGGAGTCGTTGCCGAAATATATCCGGCGCACGCTGACCGCGTCGATTTTCCCAAACTGCGGCAATTCGATAAACGTCCATTCGGGAAAACGCGCGAGGTATTCACTGCTCGCATCCTTGTGAAATCCGGCCAGTGCGATATTGTTTTCGCTCGCGTTGCGGTGTTGGTTTACCGCGTCTTTCACCGCTGCGCACCAGCGTTGGTCGTCGTAATAATCGCGTAACGGGGTGAAGCTCACGTTAGCTTTGTCGGCTTCGTCCAAGGTGCTAGCTATCATCGCTGCGCGCTCTTGCCAGGTGAACGGGTTCTTAGCGCTGCGCGCTTGAAAGGCTGAGCCTAGCACCACGATTACCCGAGAGGCTGCTTGCAGCGCTTGGTTGAGTAAGGCTTGATGACCCATGTGAAAGGGTTGGAAACGACCGATTAACACGGCGATATCGAAACTGGGTTGGGGGTTCATGGTTTTCTCAGTTCATAAAATTGCTTGGAATGCAGCTTCGCAACTCAACGCGGCGCTAATGGATAAACCGAGTTTAATCATACTTCGCTGCAATTGGCATCTGCCGCCCACTGCCGAAAGCCACCGCACGCAGTCGTAATATCGGCGGGGCTTGGCGGCGTTTGTATTCGTTGCGGCCTATCATCTTTTTGATTTTATCCACCAGCGCTTGGCCAGTTTCATTTCGGGTGAGTGAGGCGAACTGTTGCGCCACCTCCGCCCGTTCCGTTGCATTCAGCCGCGCCCCTTCTACCAACATTTTCAGGATCACATCCAGCACCGGATAAGGCGGCAAGCTGTCGTCGTCACGTTGGCCGGGAGCTAGTTCGGCGGAGGGCGGTTTGTCGATGATGGTTTGCGGAATCAGTTCGCGGCCTGCGCGCGCATTCAGATGGCGGCACAGCTCGAATACTTCGGTTTTGTACAAATCGCCGATCAGCGCCAGCCCGCCGTTGGTGTCACCGTACAAGGTGCAATAGCCGACCGAAATTTCACTTTTGTTGCCAGTGGTGAGCAGTAGGTGGCCGAAGGCGTTGGAATATTCCATCAGCAATGTGCCGCGAATGCGCGCCTGCAAATTTTCCAGCGCCGTGCCTTGTAATGTCGCGGCAAACGATGCAGCAAAGCCACGTTCGTAATCCGCGACTAATTCGCGGATGGGATGCTCCAGCAATTTCACGCCGAGATTTTGGCAAAGGATTTGCGAATCATCCACGCTACCCGCGCTGGAAAAACGCGATGGCATGGTGATCGCCACCACGTTGTCCGCGCCCAGCGCTTCAACGGCCAGCGCCAACGTCAGCGCGCTGTCGATACCGCCGGACGATCCGACCACCACTTGTGTAAAACCGCAGCGCCGCGCGTAATCGCGCAAGCCCAGCACGACCTGACGGCGGTAAAACTCCATCAGCGGCAGCGGGTTGTTTCTCACCGTGGCGAGCAGTGTGCCCGCGCTATCGCGGAAGCCAGTACCGTCCCATTGCACGGTATCCACCGCCTCGGTAAATTGCGCTGATTCAAACACCACGCCATCGCGCGGCGTAACCACAAACGATGCACCGTCGAACACCAACTGATCGTGGCCGCCGATTTGGTTTACGTAAACCAGCGGTACGCCGTAGCGGCGGCTGGCTGCAACAAACAACTGCTGGCGCTGTTCGCGTTTGCCCAAATCGGACGGGCTGGCGTTGATGCTCACGATCAAATCGGGCTCGGCTGCGGCCAACGACGCGAACGGGTTCATCGCATAGTCCTGTCCCGCATCGTTCCAGCCGTCTTCGCAAATCATGAAGCCAACTTTGGTCGCGCCAATGTGCAACATTCGCGCCACGTCCGGTCCCGGTTCAAAGTGGCGGCGCTCGTCGAACACGTTGTACGTTGGCAACAGTTGCTTGGCGTACTGCAACACAATTTCGCCATCGCGCATCACCAACAAACTATTCTCCAACGGCTTGCCCGCCCCCACACGGCGCGTGGGGGCACCCACCACCCAGTTTAAGCCGGGCGTTTGTTGGGTCATGGCGAGCAAGGCTTGCAAGCCGATTTCGACGCGTTGCAGAAATGCGCCATCATCCAGCAAATCGCCCGGCGAATAACCGGTCAGGGAAAGCTCGGGGAAGATCACCATCTGAGAGGCATCCACTTGAGCTTGCCGCGCCGCTCCAGACATCAATCCGATATTTCCAGTAATGTCACCGATGGTTGGATTGATTTGAGCGAGGGTGATTGTTAGTTCTTTCATCATGCACCTCCTGATTTTCTCCCACCTCCCGCAGTCGGGAGAGGAAATTAGAAATCTACTTTGCAGCCGAACACCTGCGCCAAATAGTCCAAGAACTTGCGGTCATCACACAATGTCTTGCCCGGCGAATCGGAAAGTTTCGCCACCGGCTGGCCATTGCAGTTCTTCATTTTCATCACGATGTTCAGCGCCTTGTGCGGTGTGTCGTTGGAAAGATCAGTGCCGATGCCAAACGATACTTTGCTGCGTCCGCTGAAGTGCCGGTACAAGCCGATAGCCGAAGGAATATTCAGACCGTCTGAGAACACCAATATCTTGCCGGACGGATCAATCTTCAGCTCCTTGTAGCGCGCGATGGCCTTCTCTCCCCACGCAATCGGATCGCCCGAATCGTGGCGCAGACCGTCAAACAATTTGGCGAAATACAAATCGAAGTCGGCTAAGAATGCATCCATACCCACCACGTCCGTCAGCGCGATGCCGAGGTCGCCGCGATATTCCTGCACCCAACCTTCCAGTGCCGCCTTCTGAAAATCGCGCAGGCGGAAACCGAACGCTTGATACGCCTGCAAATACTCGTGCGCCATGGTGCCGATGGGAGTCAGACCATATTTTTTTGCCAGATAAACATTAGATGTGCCGCGCAAATGTTGCGGCACGGCGACTTTTAACGTTTGCAACATTTCTTCGTGCCACGCGCCGGAATAACGGCGGCGCAGACCGAAATCGAAAAATACAAACGGGTTGCTCCCGTCAAGTCCCTGACTGTTTTTCAGTACAGCAACTTTTTCGTTTAAGCGTGCGCGCGCCACTTCCATCACGCCTTCCTGCGGCAGGCGGCGGAAATACAGCTCGTTGATGATGTACAGCAGAAAAATCTCGAAGCCCATCACGTGCACAATCGGCCCTTTCGCCACCACCGTTAATTTATCGCCGTCGGTATCCACTTCGATGAAGCGGCGCTGGAAACGGAACACTGACAAAAAATCCACGAAGTCGCTTTTTATGAAGCGCAAGCCTCGTAAATAATCCAGTTCATCCTGCGCAAACTGCATGGCGCACAACCGGTCGAGTTCGGCTTCCACTTCCGCTTTCAACATCGCCAGCGGATAGGCAGGTGTGTTGCGGCAAACAAAGGCATATTCCGCTTGAGCGCCAGGATGGCTGTGCAGCAACGCCTGCCACATGGTGAATTTGTACAGATCGTTTTCCAGCAAGCTGCTGACGATAGGTTTGTTGAATGCTTGGTTCATATTGCCTCCTTATTTTTCCTCATTGGCAAGTAGCATTTTCAGAGCTTCAGCCGATTGCATCATCTTTACTCCGTGCGCCGCCATGTCGGCGATGAAATCGCGGTATTGCGTCTCAAACCCTGCTACTGCGCTCATACAGTCAGTGAGCAACACCAGCTTGTTCGCGTCCGCGCCGAAGTGTTGCGCGATATGTTCAGTGGTAGCTTTGACGCAGTGGCTGCCCGCCTCACCAGCGATCAGCACCGTGTCGGATTGCCTGAGCAACGCCAGCAATTCTTCATTAGTCCAAGTTGCTTTGTCCGCCTGATCCGGCACTTCGGCTTGAATAGCGCTGTAGTGTTCGGTCCATGGATTTGTACCCTTCACGATTTTGTTCACGATGCGCGTGTTAGATACTTCCCATTGGTTGTAAGCGAAGCGCACATCGTCATGCACATTGTTGCCCCAAGTGCCGATCTGGCAGTGAACAGGCCACACCATGTGGACATAACGTCCGCTTTGTTCAAGCGCGTTCAAATAATTCGAGGTGCGCTCAACAAACTCTGTCCTGCGCGGCAAGTAGCGACCGGCTCGCACATCCACCGCCTGAATTTGCGTGAACGGCAACACGTCCGAGCCATCGCCTTTTTGCCAGAAAGTGGGGTGCGCAATGTCCACCAACTGGTGAGAATCCAGCGTCACCGAAATATCGCTCAATCCCGCACCGCCCAACCGGATTAGCTCCGCCACGCGCAACATATCAGCATGCGCGCCCGCTACAGGAAGTGATGGCGAAACTCCATTGGGTAGATAGTTAGCGGGCAAATCGCAAAAATCGTTTTGCGGGTCGATAATCAGCAAGTGTATTTTTTTGGTGTTCATGGGATTCTCCTTATTTGGCTTGAAGTGAAGCGTTGGCTCATACAACAAGCCGTCCTTGCTTTTCCGCAAGCGTAATGACAGCTTTAGCTCCCGAGTTAAAGTCCAAGAAATCAGACTCAATTCCATCGCTGAATATCACGCCGTTTTCCGGCATCTGCGACAAGAGTTCCAACGGTTTCCCGGCACTGATTTCGCCGAAAACCAACTCGGCATTTGATGCCCTGCTTGGGAATGGCTCTCGCACGGCGAAACGTAATGTATCGCTATCCCATTTTTCTGCAGGGTAGGCAAACTTTGCCCGTTGGTTCAGCAAGCCCGCCGCTATGCCGACTGATCCTGTCACGATACTTTTCATCCAGCCCGTCGATCCCAGTCCGGTTGATATGATCACGCCACTGGAAGACTGTACTTCCTTTAGCTTGCCGAACTGAATCTCATATCGCGCGGAAGTGTGCGACTTTGGCCCGATAAAAAGATCGTTTACTGCATACAGCACCTGCCCGTCGCTCAACGTTGCCTTGGCCATGGAGACCGCCTCGCATGAGCGCCGGTTGTACGCTGTTTCCGCAACAAGCAATTTCAAGTCGCGCGGCCCGAACGGCAGCAGCACGCCATCATATCGGGCAGGATCTGGATTGACTCCGATCAGCGGTTGCCCATCCAGATATTTGATGGTGTTGGCAACCAGCCCGTCTTGCCCCAAGGCCACTACAACATCATCCGGCGCAAACAGAAAATTGGGCAGGAAGCTCCGGTCGATGCGTTGGTAGCGCCCCCATTCCTCCATCGTTTCCAACGCCAGCCGCGTAGCGGACTGATACCGTTCATGCTCGTTCAGGTAATCATTAAAATCCGCGCCCAAGTGTTCGATATAAAACCTGGCCTGCGCCAGCGTGTGGAAACGGAGCAGCAACTCCTCCAGACGAGTTTTACGCGTCACCAGAATGATTTTGCGATCTGATACGGCGTTCATGACTTGTCTCCCTTATTTCGGTTGTCCTAGCAATGTCTGGAGCAAATCAGGCGACATGTTGAACTGCCCGATCTTGTCCGCGCGCTCAGCGATGCCCACGAAGGCTTGGGCGACTAGTTGGTCTGGTTGCATGCCAGCCGCCGACAGCGCTTGCACGATGCGCGGGTCGGCACCATCCAGTGCCCGCATCACGGCTGCCACGCGATGTGCTTCGGCCTCGGCGATCATCTTGGTGTTTTCAGCTTTTTTCGCCACAAACGATTTGCGTTTTTCTTCTAGCGCGATGTCTGCGTCCATATTTTTGTCGCGCAATTCTTGTTGCTTGCGCTGAACGCTGGCCTCTGCCTCCATTTGCGTTTCCCGTATGGTGCGTTTCTTTTGTTCGACGGCCACCTCGGTATCCAACTCGCTTTCCCGTATGGTGCGTTCGTTTTCAATCGCCGCGTTGCGACGCACGAAGATGGCTTCATCAGACATGCGCAAAATGCCCTCGCGCGCTTCGGCTTCCAATGCCCGCGCGGTTTCAGGAGTCGGCTTGATTGCCAAAACCGCAATGCCCTGCACTTCAATCCCAAGCGCAGTGATTTCGGTGCTGACTCTTAGTTCGGCTGTGATCTCTTGCGCCAACTTGTCTGAAGCGAGTAACGCTTCTTTCAACACCAGCGATTTGATGCATTTCTGCGCCAACACCTCGACGGCGCTCAATACACGCTGGCGCAATTTCTCGGGATCATCCGATTCATAACCATTGCCGTCCGGTTTGAGCGCGAAGTTCAACATGGCGGCGGCTTTGGTTGGCTCGCCAATGCGATAGACAATCTTGCCCTGCACAGTGATCGTCTGAAAGTCGGCAGTCACCTGCTGAAAGATGAACGACTCGTCGCGGCTGCCTGCCGGAATCGCGGCCAAGGTGGTGGTGGGGGCGAAATACAGAAAGGAAAGTCCAGCGCCCTGGCGCGCGATTTTCCCCGACTTGTATTCGATCAAGTAGGTGGTTGGCTGAGATTTTACAAAGCGTATTCCAAACATGATGTTCTCCTTGTGTGGTTACTTAGTTGCCCTGTGGCACTAAGTTAGTTGCACAGTAGCACCAACTAAAATACACTGTCAACACCTTCACCAAAATATTTCCCGCGAATGAAAGCCACACAGTCTGAATCCCGTTTTGACCCACAACAAATTGAACGCCCGCTGACGACCGTAGACGTGGTGATTTTTACTGTGATGGACGAGTGCTTACACGTGCTATTGGCAAATCGACCCGATACGCCAGATGAACCGTTTAGAGGTATGCGAGCATTGCCGGGTGGATTTGTTGACGTGCAGAAAGATACGGATTTGGAGGGCTGTGCGCGCCGCAAATTGTTGCAAAAAACGGGCGTTAAATCCCCCTATCTTGAACAAGTGGGAAGCTGGGGAGGGAGTAAGCGAGACCCGCGCGGCTGGTCGGCCACCCATGTGTATTTCGCTTTGATTCCGCCCCCCCCAACACACGCGCAGAATAGGGATGCGACATGGTTTCCGATTAAGGGACAGGGAGTTACTGTCAAATTGGCGTTTGATCATGCGAAGCTGCTGGAATTTGCTATTCAGCGCCTGCGCAATAAAGTCGAATACACCTCACTACCCGCACACTTGCTACCAGAAGAGTTTACTTTGAGTGACTTGCAGCGCATGTACGAACTTGTGCTGGAGCGGCCAGTTGAAAAAAGTGCATTTAGAACGAGAATATTTTCAGCTAACTTAGTCGAAGCGATCGATAAGGTGCGCGTTGGCCCTAATCGCCCCGCTCAAATGTATCGACTCACGCATCCGAACGAAATCGTGTTTTTCCCGAGAACGTTCAGTCCGCGAAGGGCGAGTGAGTAATTCAAGCCACGAACGGGCTGATTCGGTAGAATAGCAGCCCATATGACCGACTCTACTGCTGACACGCCCCTGTTTTCCTCCCTTGCGCTCGATCCGCTGATCCTGCGTGCTATTGAAGACACCGGCTATACCACTCCCACCCCGATTCAGGCACAAGCCATTCCGCATGTGCTGGCTGGACGCGACTTGATGGCAATGGCGCAAACCGGCACGGGCAAAACGGCGGCATTCACGTTACCGTTATTGCAACGCTTGTTGCCCCATGCCAGCACCAGTGCCTCGCCCGCACGCCACCCGATTCGCGCGCTGATTCTTGCGCCGACACGCGAGCTGGCGATGCAAGTCGGCGAGAGTGTGGTCACCTACTCTAAACACGTACCTTTGCGCTCAACCGTGGTGTACGGCGGCACTGACATCAAAGCGCAAAAACCGGTGCTGATGAAAGGGCTGGAAATATTGGTTGCCACACCGGGGCGCTTGCTCGACCACGTCGAAAGCCGCAACCTGATGCTGAATCAGGTGCAGATCCTCATTCTCGACGAAGCTGATCGCATGTTGGATATGGGCTTCATGCCCGATCTGCTGCGCATCCTCGCGTTGCTGCCCAAAGATCGGCAGACGCTGTTGTTCTCTGCTACTTTTTCCGACAGCATCAAAAAACTTGCGCAGGACTTTTTGCGCAACCCTGTCACCGTGGAAACTGCGCGCGTCAACAGTGCGAATGAGACCGTCAAACAAACGGTTTACATGGTTGGTGGCGACGACAAATTTCATGCACTGGTCGAAGTCATCCGTGCGCGCGGTGTTAAACAAGTGTTGGTGTTCACCCGCACCAAACTCAGCGCAGCCCGCATCGCCCGTATGCTGGATAAAGACGGCATCGCAGCTGATGCTATTCACGGCGACAAAACCCAGCAAGAACGCATCAAAGCACTCGAAGCATTCAAGGCTGGGAGCATCGTCGCACTGGTCGCCACTGACGTTGCCGCGCGAGGCTTGGACATCGACCACCTGCCGTTGGTGGTTAATTACGAGCTCCCCATGCACGCAGAAGACTACGTACACCGCATTGGCCGCACTGGTCGTGCAGGCGCAAGCGGCGAAGCTGTCTCGCTGGTGGATGAAGAAGAAGAGCGCAAGCTCGGTGACATCGAAAAATTATTGAAGCGTACTTTCCAACGGGAAACTATCGTCAAGCCCGCGCACAAACGCCTGTACACCGGGCACGGCCCGCTCAAACCGGCTCCCGCCCATCCGCGCAAACCCAAAACAGACGATTGGTTCAATAAGCCCTACGAACCCACGAATCCTGTACCAACCACTGCGCCCGCACCGCTCGCCGCCAAGTCGCTACCCGCTACGACAACCAAACCCATGGCTGCTTTGTTCCGGCGCAAGAGCGAGCCAACGGAATAGTGCTCCTAAAAAACCGCAGTTGACTGTTCCGTATGGCGGCGTTACTGATTCTCGGATGGAGCGATCATTCCTCATGCGTCACGTCTTATCCTATACCACGATGAACGCACACTACATGCCAGTCAAACTGGGGTTTTTAGGATGATTGATCCGCATTAAGCCAGTTTGATCGTTGGTGCGGCGAGCAATTCCAGCAGTTGCTGTTGGGCGCAACGCGTGTTGCCACGGCGGGCCGGTTTGCGATGATAGCTGCCGTCGTCGGTCATGTCCCAAGCTTGGCAGTTGTCTTGCAAGTAAGCCTTTAGTCCCTCGTCCAATACGCGTTTTTTGAGCTTTTTATCCAGTACTGGGAAGCAGACTTCGATGCGGCGGAAGAAGTTGCGATCCATCCAGTCGGCGCTGGCGAGATAGACATCGTGTTTCAGTTCGTTGCGGAAGTAGAAGATGCGGGTGTGCTCAAGGAAGCGGCCGATCACCGAACGTACGCGGATGTTTTCCGACAAGCCTTTTACACCGGGACGCAGGGCGCACACGCCGCGCACCAGCAGCTCGATTTTCACACCTGCTTGCGATGCCTCGTACAAGGCTTCGATTGTTTCCGGTTCGAGTAAGGCATTCATCTTGGCGATGATGTGTGCGGGCGTGCCCGCTTTGGCCAGACGCGTCTCGTTGCGGATAGCAGCCAGCACTTGGCTATGCAGTGTGAACGGCGATTGCCACAAATGATTCAAGGTGCGGGCTTTGCCTAGGCTGGTGAGTTGACCGAACACTTCGTTTACGTCGCCGCACACTTCTTCATTGGCAGTAAATAGGCCAAAGTCGGTGTAAAGACGTGCGGTGCGCGGATGATAATTGCCGGTGCCGAGATGGACGTAACGCTTCAGCTTGCCGTCTTCGCGGCGCACCACCATCAGCATTTTTGCGTGCGTCTTGTGGCCGACCACGCCGTACACCACGTGTGCGCCGACTTCTTCCAGACGGTTGGCCCAATTGATGTTGGCCTCTTCGTCAAAGCGCGCCAGCAACTCGACCACCACGGTGACTTCCTTGCCGCGTTGGGCGGCGGCAATCAATGCTTCCATCAGGGCGGAGTCGGCACCGGTGCGGTACACGGTCTGCTTGATCGCAACCACGCCGGGATCGCTCGCGGCCTGCTGGATGAAGTCGATGACCGGCTTGAACGACTGATAGGGATGGTGCAGCAATACATCGCCCTTGCGGATGGCTTTGAACATATCCGCGCCTTTTTTCTGGATCACGCTCGGCATGCCGGGCGCGAAGGGTGGAAACTTGAGGTCGTCGCGTGCAACCATGTCGGGGATGCCCATTAACCGCACCAAATTTACCGGGCCGTGCACGCGGTAAATATCTTCGGGGTCGAGCTCGAATTCACGCATCAAAAATTCGGCGATTTGCGGCGAGCAGTTGTCGGCAATTTCTAGCCGCACTGCGTCGCCGAAATGACGTTGCGGCAATTCACCCTGCAAACTCAGGCGCAGGTTTTTCACTTCTTCCTCGTCCACGAACAAATCGCTGTTGCGCGTGACGCGGAACTGGAAGCAACCTAGCACCTCCATGCCAGAAAACAATTCGCCAACATGGGAGTGCAGGATGGAAGAAAGAAACACAAAACCGTGTTCGCAACCGCTGATTTCCGGCGGCATCAGAATCGTGCGCGGCAGCACACGCGGTGCTTGCACGATGGCACGTGCCTGTGTGCGACCGAACGCATCTTTGCCTTGCAGCTCAACTGCAAAATTCAGGCTCTTGTTCAGCACGCGTGGGAAAGGATGCGCAGGGTCCAGCCCGATGGGCGTGAGTACCGGCATCACTTCGCGGAAGAAATAATCTTTTACCCAGGCTTGCTGCGCCTCATTCCAGTGCGTGCGGCGCAGGAAGCGCACACCTTGTTCCGCCAGCGCTGGCGTAATGTGCTTATTGAACAACAGATACTGCCGCTCGATCATTTGGTGCGCTTGTTCGCACACGCGCTTTAGCGTTTGCCCAGCACTCATACCATCGGGGTTGGTGGTGATGCCGCTTAGTTTCACCAGTGCCTTCAAACCTGCCACGCGAATCTCGAAAAACTCATCCAGATTACTGCTAACGATGCACAGATAGCGCAAGCGTTCCAGCAGCGGAATCGACTCGTCTTCGGCTTGCGCCAGCACGCGACGATTGAACTCGAGTTGCCCGAGTTCGCGGTTGAGAAAGTGCTGGTGAGGGTGTTTCTTGGCCACGGAACGGGCGGTCAATTTTTCGGTGGCACGTAACCCTGCGGCATCTGAGCTCCCTCGCCGAAGAAGTAAGTCTCCATTTGTGCGGCCAGATATTTGCGTGCCTGTGGATCCGCCAGATTCAAGCGATTCTCGTTTACCAACATGGTCTGAAATTTGATCCAGCCCTGCCACGCTTCCTTCGACACGTTGTCGAATATTTTCTGCCCCAGCGGGCCGGGGTACATCGGGCGATCCAGTCCTTCGGCTTCGCGTCCCAGTTTTACGCATTGCACCATCCTTGTCATTTCGGGTATCTCCTATGTGGGTAAGTATGTGGCGAGATTATGACACTGTGATGACATTTGCGCTTCCTCTGCGCTGTAAGCCAATAGATTCGCGGGTGCGACAAAATGCCGCATTCCGCCGCAGGGACAGAATGGAGATAATCGCGCGGTTTTTAATCAGGAGTGTTATGTCATGCAAGTAAAACGTATTTCGATCTGTCTAGCACTGGCGTTTGCGCCGAGTGCTTTTGCTGCCGAACCGGTAGTGATGCCACAAGTGGATGTAGTGGCTAAAAAGGTTCAGCCACTGCCATCGTTGAACGATACCGGCTTGGGTCAAGATAGTCTTGTGCGTTTGCGCACCAACACTAGCGACACCGCCCAAATGTTGGATAACCAACCCGGCGTGAACGTTTATCGTGCTGGTGGCGTATCCAGCCTGCCGGTGATTCATGGCATGGCAGATGATCGTGTGCGGGTAAAGGTGGATGGCATGGATCTGATTTCGGCCTGCGCCAACCATATGAATCCGGCACTGTCATACATCGATCCAGCCAACGTTGCGAGCGTCAAAGTCATGGCGGGTATCACGCCAGTTAGCGTCGGCGGCGACAGCATCGGTGGCACCATTCTGGTCGATTCAAACGGGGCTGAGTTTGCTCAGGCAGGGCAAGGCACCTTGCTCAAAGGCCAAGCGGGTGCGTTTTACCGTAGCAACAATAATGCACAGGGGATCAATCTTTCCACCACGATTGCAACCGAACAGCTATCGATGCGTTACATCGGCTCAACGGTGCAGGCGAAGAACTACAAAGCGGCCAGTGCTTTCAAAGCGGCTGGCGCAGTGGTTGGCTCTATCACAGGCAATGTTGTTGCAGGTGATGAAGTCGGCTCCTCCAGTTATCAATCGGAAAATCACGCGCTGGCATTTGGGCTGCGCAACGACAATCACTTGGTTGAGTTGAAGTTAGGCTTGCAGAATATCCCTTATCAAGCTTTCCCGAATCAGCGTATGGATATGACTGGGAACGACAGTACCCAGATCAATCTGCGCTATGCCGGTCAATTCGACTGGGGTGCGCTCGAAGCACGCGCTTACAACGAACACACCAAACACAGCATGCAGTTTTTGGGTGACAAACGGTTCTGGTACGGCGCACTCTTTAATGTGGCCGGTATGCCGATGGATACCGACGGTAAGAACACAGGCTTCCTGATTAAGGGTGACGTGGTTTTATCTGAACGCGACATTTTGCGTGTCGGTGCGGAATATCAAACTTACCGTATGAGCGACTGGTGGAATCCGGTTGCGAACTCACCCATGATGTCGCCGCTGGTGTTCCAAAACATCAACAACGGTCAGCGTGACCGCACTGATATTTTTGGCGAATGGGAAGCTCGCTGGAGTCAGGAGTGGACATCGCAACTGGGTTTGCGTCTGGACAGCGTGAAAATGAATACTGGCAACGTGCAAGGTTATGGCCCGATGTACGCCGCAGCAGCGACCGTATTTAATGCCTTGCCTCACCAGCGTACCGACAACAACATCGACCTCACCGCATTGGCGCGTTACACACCGGATGAGAGCAAAACTTTCGAATTCGGTTTTGCGCAGAAGACCCGTTCGCCCAACCTTTACGAGCGTTTCGCTTGGTCTAATACCAACACCATGGTAATGAACATGAACAACTGGTACGGCGACGGTAACGGCTATGTCGGTAACCTGAACCTAAAACCCGAAGTGGCTAGCACACTGAGTGGCTCGGCCAGCTGGCATGACAATCAAGAGAACGGTTTCGAAGTCAAAGTCTCGCCTTACTATACCCACGTACAGAACTATATTGATGCGGTCACTTGCGCTTCAGTTGGTAAAGTGTGTGCGGCGCGTCTCGACGGTTTCCTCAATCTCAGCTTGGCGAACCAGTCTGCGCGTTTGTACGGTGCCGATGTGTTTGCGCGCGTGCCCATGGGTAATGCCAGTGGATACGGCAACTTCACAGCGACCGGTGTGCTTAACTACGTTAACGGCAAAAACCTGACTTCCGGTGATAACTTGTACAACATCATGCCGCTGAACGTGAAACTTGCGGTTGAGCAACGCATGGGCAACTGGACGAACACGCTTGAGGCCAAGCTGGTCGACTCCAAAACACGCGTGCAAGCCGTGCGTAAAGAAATGAGAACCGCTGGTTATGGTTTGCTCAATGTGTACAGCAGCTATGAGTGGAAACAAATGCGCTTCGATGTTGGCGTGGAAAACCTGCTTAACAAATCTTATGCCGATCCGCTGGGCGGTGCCTATGTTGGCCAAGGTGCAACCATGGGAACCGGCGTTCTATATGGCACAGCAGTACCAGGCATGGGACGCTCTATCAATGCGGGTGTTACTGTGAAGTTCTAATTTCCATTGTCGTTCTGGAAATAAAAAAACCGCCGGAGCCCCCGGCGGTTTTTTATTGCGCGACATTGCTGCTGTAGCAGTAGGAATAACTACGGCGTGGACCAGTTCACTACTCCGGTATAAGCCGTGAGCAGCACGATTAAACCGAACACGATGCGGTACCAAGCGAAGACCACGAAGGTGTGGTTGGAGATGAACTTGATGAAGCTCTTCACCGCCCACATCGCGGCGAGGAACGAAGCAATAAAGCCAACGGCAAATACCGGCACATCTTCGACGCGCAGTAGAGCCCAGTTCTTATACAAGTCGTAAGCCGTCGCGGCGAACATGGTTGGAATGGCGAGGAAGAACGAGAATTCTGCCGCTGTTTTCCGGCTCAAGCCGAAGATCATTCCGCCCATGATGGTGGCACCGGAACGGGAAGTGCCGGGGATCATCGCCAGCGCCTGCGCGAAGCCCACTTTGAGCGCATCTTGCCAGCGCATTTCATCTACTGAATTGATCGTTGGGTGGTAAGCGCGACGCTCCACATACAGGATGATAAAGCCGCCCACGATTAGCGCCGTGGCAACCGTGATTGGATTAAACAGCAGTTCCTTGATGGTGGAGTGAAACATCAGCCCCAACACCGCTGCGGGCAGAAAACCCAGGAACAACATGCCGGCAAAACGCTGTGCCAGCGGATCAGTCGGCAGCCCGACCACCATCTTGGTCAAACGCTCGCGGTAATCCCAGCAGATGGCAAGAATGGCCGCGAGCTGAATCACGATCTTAAATACCTTGCTGGTCTCGTCGTTGTAGCCCATCAAGTCACCTAAGATGATGAGATGGCCAGTGGAAGAAATCGGCAGAAATTCGGTCAGACCTTCGACTACGCCAAGAATGGCGGCTTTAAATAACAGGGTGATGTCCATAAGTTTTCGTCATTCCAGCGTAGGCCGGAATCCAGTGGTTTGTAGATTAAAGATACGTTGATTGACCTGCCGCCGCTCGTCTTCACTCATCTCCACCCAGTGCGTGATTTCGTCAAACGTGCGTAAACAACTGCGGCACACGTTATCGCCTAGCACCGTAGTGCAATGGCCGATGCAAGGTGAATCGGAGGTAACCTCGGACGAAGGAAACAAAGAATGGCTGCGTGACATGGCGCGCATTATACCGACGGTCGCGTAGCAAGCTCTAAGCTTGATAGCCACTGCATCGCTTGCTCACGCGATTCGCCACACATCTCGGTTGACGGTCGCAGCCCGCCACAGAAAACCGGACGTTCCGGTTTGCCGAATACTTTGCAGCGCAGTTCAGCATCAAGCTGCACGCACGGCAATCCGGCGGGTTTGCCGTGCGGCATACCGGGTAAGGGAGAGGTGATGGAAGGCGCGATGCAGCAGGCGGCGCAGGCGGGACGGCAGTTCATTACGGGTTAAAACGGTAGGGGCTAACTTGCAGGCGTTTTCCCGCTAATTCAATTGCATTCCAAGTGGGTGCAACAACCTTAAATTGACCGTTTTCTATTTCCTTAAGACGCTGGGAAAGTGGCGTGTCATTAGGCCAATCGAGTGTGCCGATTAACTGATATTGATTTTCCACGCCGCGTTGCATTACCAGTGCCGTGCCCGAATCTGCGGTGCGGTGCTTAATTAGTACAACAGCTTCTTGAGTGTGGTCGCCGTTTAAATCAATCATCCACACCGTACATTCGGTATCAGTGTTAAAGCATTGCTGAAGTTGCCAGTTCTTAGATTTAGATTGCATGGCTTGTAATAGCGCATCATCTAGCTGTGCCGAGGTCGGCAATACATGAATACGCGAACGCACCTCATCCAGCGTGAGTGCTTTAATACCAACTTCAGTTTGCCAGCGTTGTGTTTGCGCTAATACCTGCTTGGCTTTGGAAGCCAAGGAATCGTGGTCAGGATGCTCAATCCCTGCGGCCAATGTGTGCAAAGCTTCTTGGCCATATTTGCCTGCGTGCCAACGTAAATAATCGAAATCAAATTCATTACTGGCAATCGCTTGTTGAGTTAAGCGTTGCATTTGACTATTCACCGCGATACGGCGGGCGTCGGCAATGGGTGAAAGCAATGCAAACAAGCCTAAGCACAGCACCACGGCTGACCACATATTGGTTTTGCCGATAGAGCTTAACCAGCCCTTATTGCGCAACGAAGAGGCGGAGTAGCCAATTACGTACAACGTTGTCATCACCACAACAAATACGCCCCACACACGATCTTCGCTCCAACCATATTGCGCGATGCGTAGCCCGATTGCCCACCACGCAACCGCGATAACAACGGGAAGTGCCAGCCAAGTCCATGCGAGTAATTTGCTCAAGTGTTTGCCATAAGGCGGGGTGGCGGTGCCATCCTGATACGCAGCGTTGACGAAGCTGATACATAAAGCAGCACACCATAGCAGGATGAATGCTGCGCTATGCGTTTGGAACAGTAGCTCAACCCCTGTGAAAGGAACGGCTACCACCCATATCAGGATGAACATCATTAACAACGGCAGCAACCATGCCAGCATAGAAAGCTGGAAGCGTCGTAAGGTAACTACCATTTCGGCACGATCTAACGCTAGCGCAAAGGCGGTAGCAAAAGCGATGCTCGTGATGGTGATTGAAAAGAGAGGCTGTTTGATGAGCTCACGCATGAAGCCTAGTCCAATCAGATTCAACAACTCTGACCCCGCAAAGAGCACACCCCAAAAAACACCCGTTAAAAATGCCGCACTGATGCACAGAATGACATTGCGCCACGCTGTCTCAAACAGCTCGTGGTAAGGCCAGCTACGTTGTTGCGTGTCAAAGTGTGTCAGCAAAGGAATTAAGACAAATCCGAGCACGGCGGCGGCAAATAAATCTGATGGACGTGCAGGTGGAAGGTTGCCTACGTTGCCCATAAAGCTGACGGCATAGTCTGCCCATCCACTGTATGCGCCGAGTAAAGGAAAAAGTGCGGCTATCACTCCAAGCAGCCATAAACGCCGTTGGCGAGCGAGCGCGACGATACCTTCAGTTAGATAAATTGCGAGGGGAACGGCAAGAAAAAGGTACAGGAATGTGCGTTCGCTGAGGGCATCTGTCGCGGGCCATACTTTTAATTCGCGCGCCTTCCAGAGTCCCCACAGTGCCCACCCTTGTAGCGCGCCAACCAACAATAATTTACGCAACATCTACTACCTCCGTCAGTAGTAGCCCATCAAGCCTTGTGATAAACCTCTGATCCCAGCTTCACGAACTCAATCGATTTCACTTCCATGCCTTTCGCCAACGCATCCGCTTCGGCGATACCTTCTTTCGCTGCGAAGTCACGCACGTCTTGGCTGATCTTCATCGAGCAGAAATGCGGGCCGCACATGGAGCAGAAGTGCGCGATCTTGGCGGACTCTTTGGGCAGGGTCTCGTCGTGGAATTCGCGTGCGCGGTCGGGGTCGAGGCCGAGGTTGAACTGGTCTTCCCAGCGGAACTCGAAGCGTGCTTTGCTCATCGCGTTGTCGCGCACCTGCGCACCGGGGTGGCCCTTGGCGAGGTCGGCGGCGTGGGCGGCGATCTTGTAGGTGATGATGCCTTCCTTCACGTCGGCCTTGTTAGGCAAGCCCAAGTGTTCCTTCGGTGTCACGTAGCACAGCATCGCCGTGCCGAACCAGCCGATCATCGCTGCGCCGATGGCGCTGGTGATGTGGTCGTAGCCGGGCGCGATGTCTTGCGTCAGTGGGCCGAGTGTGTAGAAGGGCGCTTCGTGGCACCACTTCAGTTGCAGGTCCATGTTCTCTTTGATCATGTGCATCGGCACGTGGCCGGGGCCTTCGATCATCACTTGCACGTCGTGTTTCCATGCCACTTGGGTCAGTTCGCCCAGCGTCTTTAATTCGCCCAGTTGTGCTTCGTCGTTGGCATCGTAGATGGAGCCAGGACGCAAGCCGTCGCCGAGCGAGAAGGTCACGTCATACGCCTTCATGATCTCGCAGATCTCTTCGAAGTGCGTGTAAAGGAAGTTCTCTTTGTGATGCGCCAAGCACCACTTCGCCATGATGGAGCCGCCGCGCGACACGATGCCGGTCATGCGGTTCGCCGTCATCGGGATGTAGCGCAGCAACACACCCGCGTGAATGGTGAAGTAGTCCACGCCTTGCTCAGCTTGCTCGATCAGCGTGTCTTTGAATATCTCCCAAGTCAGGTCTTCCGCCTTGCCGTTCACCTTCTCCAGCGCTTGGTAGATAGGCACAGTACCGATAGGCACAGGTGAGTTGCGGATGATCCATTCGCGCGTCTCGTGGATATTCTTGCCGGTGCTCAGATCCATCACCGTGTCGCCGCCCCAACGGATGGCCCAAGTCATCTTCTCGACTTCTTCTTGGATGCTGGAACCCAGCGCCGAGTTGCCGATGTTGGCGTTGATCTTCACCAAGAAATTGCGACCGATGATCATCGGCTCACATTCAGGGTGATTGATGTTGGTGGTGATGACAGCGCGACCTGCGGCCACTTCAGCACGCACGAACTCAGGGGTGATCTTCTTCGGCATCGCCTTGCCGAAGTTCTCGCCCGGATGTTGTTTCAACATCATCTCGCTCATGCCATCTACTTTTTGGTTCTCGCGGATGGCGATGTATTCCATCTCAGGGGTGATGATGCCTTGGCGTGCGTAATGCATCTGCGTCACGTTCTTGCCTGCCTTGGCTTTGCGTGGAGTGTGTTGCAGGTTGAAGCGCATGTCAGCCAATGCGGGGTCATTCAAACGTTGGCGACCGTATTCGGAAGTGAGGTGAGGCAAAGCTTCGGTGTCGTCACGCTCGGCGATCCAGCTTGCGCGCATCTCGGCCAAGCCAGAGCGGATGTCGATCTTCACCGCAGGGTCGGTGTAAGGGCCGGAACAGTCGTACACGTAGACCGGAGGGTTCACTTCCGCGCCCATGCTGGCGGGTGTCTCGTCTTGTGTGATCTCGCGCATCGGCACTTGGATGTCAGGACGCGAACCTTGCACATAGACCTTGCGTGAATTCGGCAACGGCTTGACGGCGGCCTCATCGACGTGAGCAGAGGTAGCGAGGAATTGGGGATTGGCGTTCATTGTGATGCTCCAAAATTAACGGGGAGCATCATCGGATGCTTCCCTACGACGGCATGACCCGTACAGGTTCAAAGGGTGTGTCTCACTGCCGCGATTTTAATTTCTCGGGCAGACCCCTAGCGAGGGACGCAAGGTACTGGAAACAGGGGAGAAAGACAAGCTTTGACCCCCATGGGGGAGGTGCTATCGCCGTTTAGTTTGCGTGCAGGCTCCGTCCAATCGTTGGCATCAGCTGACGAATAGCGAGTAACGCGACTTACCTAGTCGCTTGGCCTCATACATGGCTTGGTCGGCGTGGGCGAGTAGTTGTTCGGCTTCGCTGTTGTCGCGCGGATGCACGGTTGCACCGATGCTGGCGGTGACTTGCACGGCGCGGCCGTCGCAGATAATGGGTAACGCCACTTCGGCGAGGACGCGTTCCAGCACGGGAGGTAGGTCTTCTGTTTGATGTAGCGATTCAAACAACAGCACGAATTCGTCGCCGCCCAGCCGTGCCACAGTGTCTTCGCCGCGCAGCAGATGACCAAGACGTGCGCCTACCACCCGCAGTAATTCATCTCCCGCATCGTGACCGTATTGGTCGTTGACTTGTTTGAAGCCATCCAAGTCAAGGAAACAAATCGCCAGCATTTCACCACTGCGCTGGCTGCGGCGTAGCGCATGGTCGAGTCGGTCTTTCAGTAGTCGGCGATTGGGCAAGCCGGTCAGCATGTCGAAATTTGCGGCTTGCTCCAAGCTTTGCTGGCGCGCGATTAATTGGCGGATGGAGGAAAGTACGCCAACGTAGTGGGTAATTTCTCCCTCTTTATCGCGGATAGCCGAGAGTGACAGCCAGCCTGATTCCATTGCGCCATGCGCGTCACGCCCGATAATTTCTCCCGCCCAGTGGCCGCTAGCGGCGGCGATTTCCCATATCTCATCGGTCTTTTCATTGGTGAATAGCGTCGGTTTAATCGCACGGATATTGCGTCCGAGCAGGGCTTCGTGAGTTGCGTCGACATCGCTGCTAAATGCGGGATTGGTATCAATGATCTCGCCGGTAGCAGTGGTTACGAAAATTGCTTCCAGCGTGCTATCGATCACATCTTTGGATAAGCGCAGGCGTGCTTCGGCGCGTTGCCGTTCGGCGATTTCACGCATCAGTTGCAGAGTGCGAGTGGAAAGGTTGTCGTACATTTTGAGAATCGTTTCGATCAGCACACGCATCGCGCCGCTCATCTCCACGCTGGCAAAAGCCTTGGCCTGTTCCAACGTCTGCCCTTGTTGTAAGGCGAGCAGAATTTTGGACATATGCTTGTCGGTTTCGAGAATGTGAAATGCCAGCCAGTGGGTGAGAAAAGACACCACTTCTTCCACTACCTGATCCGAAGTCAAACGATCAATGTCTTGCCGGAAGCGCATCACATCATTAACGAAGCTTAGGTGAGTGCGTTCGTGAGCTAGCGTCATTTCGTCCTGCGGCAGATATTGGTGCCACAGTTTTTCTTCGGTCTGAAAGTGGTACACGGTGTAATCGGTCAACTCGTCGAACACGCGCTCCAGCGTGGGTGCATCGGAACCGTAAGCCAGATGCTCGGCCAGCGCATTAAGCAGATCGACCAGCTTTTTGTGCTGCTCATCGATGATGGCTACGCCGGTTTCAAAATTCGGATTCCAAGGAAAAATAACGGAGAGCTCTTTCATACTGCAATGCCTTTATTTTAATTTTGCCAATATTGTTTCGGCCGGTTCGGGTTTGCCGAACAAATAGCCTTGATGAATAACCGTACCGTGCGCGTTGAGGAAGTCGGCTTGTGCCTGTGTCTCCACGCCTTCGGCCACCACGCTCAGGTGCAAGTGTTTGGCGAGCGACAGCATACCTTCAACCAGTGCCGCATCATCCGGGTCGCTGGGTGCGTCTTGCACGAACGTCTTATCGATCTTGAGCTCGTTAAGCGGCAACCGCTTTAGGTAGGCGAGCGAGGAATAGCCCGTACCAAAGTCGTCCACGGAAAAATGGATGCCGCTGTTGGACAGGCCGCTCATTGTGGCGATAACCGAATTCACATCTTGCAACATGAGTCCCTCGGTAACTTCCAGTGTGAGGTGGCTGGCTTCGGCACCGCTGTTGCGCAAGCGAGCCAGCACGCCTTCGGCAAACCCCGCCTTGCGGAATTGGCGTGGGCTGACGTTGACCGCGATGCGGAACTGGCGACCTGCAAACATATCCCGTGCCAGTAAACGGCATACCTCGGCCAGCATCCAGTCATCGAGATCGACAATCAAATCGCTCTCTTCCGCGATGGGGATGAACACACCTGGTGCGAGTAGTCCGCGCTGCGGGTGTTGCCAGCGTACCAGCGCCTCGGCGGCAACCATATTGCCTTGAGCATCCACCTGCGGTTGCAGGAACACGCGCAACTCACCATTGGGGATGGCGGTACGCAGTTCGCGTTCCACCTGAAATCGTTGTTTGGCCGCCTCGTCCATTGCGCTTTCAAAAAATGCGGTACGCCCGCCGCCCTGTGTTTTGGCTTGGTGCAGTGCGGTATTGGCACGGCGCAAAATGTCGATTTGCGAGTCGTCGGCATTTTGTGGGAAGAGCGCAATGCCCATGCTTGCACCGAGCCGGATGGTCTCGCCGTCCACAGCAAAAGGAATGTGCAAGCTATCGTGTACATGTTCGGCGATATGCAACATACGCAGCATGGCATCGTCGCTGCGCGAGGCTAGCTCCGGCACCAGAATGGCAAACTCATCACCACCCATACGCGCCAGTAAATCGCCTTCGCGCAACACCTCTTTGATGCGCAAAGCCACTGCCTGTAACAGCAGATCGCCGGTGGCATGGCCGCGCGCATCGTTGAGCGTTTTGAAGCGGTCGATATTAAGTACCAGCAGCGCATCCTGACGTTTTTGGCGGCGTGCAAAAGGCAGCATCATTTCAATGCGGTCGAGCAGCATGGCACGGTTGGGCAGGCCGGTAAGCGCGTCGAAATTTGCCAGATGATGAATAGTTTGCGCATCCTGTTTGCGCGCGGTGATGTCCTGCTCCACCGCGACATAGTGGCTGGGTTGACCGCGTGCATCGCGCACGGCGGAAAGCGTGGCAGCGATGACATATTCGCCGCCGTTGCGTCGCCGTTAGTGAATTCACCTTGCCAAACATCACCGCGTTTTAGCGCTTCCCACATGGCGGTATAAATCGACTTCGGTGTTTTTCCCGATTGCAGCATGCGCGGATTGCGTCCCAATACTTCCTCGCGCGCGTAACCGGTGGTACGTACGAAACTTTCGTTGACGTACTCGATATTGCCGAGCAGATCGGTAATTACGATGCTTTCTGGACTTTGCTCGACGGCCTGATTTAATTTGCGCAGCGTTTCTTCCTGTGCGGCACGCTTGCTGATGTCCTCTCCGGACGAAATGGTGCCGGTAATGTTGCCCGCGTCGTCTTTGAAATAGCCGTTGTGCCAAGCAATCAAGTGGCGCGAACCATCTTTGGCGAGAATCGAGTTTTCGAAATATTCGACGGCTTGAAGGTCACCCGCCATCATGCGGCGAAATATCGGATAAACCTCGGTCATGCCCTGCGGCTGCGGCAGGCAGCGGACAAACCAGTTGTGGCCAAGCAGCTCAGTTTCTGTCCACCCCAGCAACTCACAGCCTTTGCGGTTAATCATTTGCACGCGGCCTTCGTTGTCGAGCACCACCACGATGGCATTGACGGTGGCGAGGTACTGCTGGCTACGGTCACGTTCTTGAATTAAGTTGTGCTGTTCGCGCCGCAGTTGCTCGCCCATATCGGCAAGGCTGTGGCCGAGATCTTGCAACTCACCGGGGAAATCATTGGCGGACACAACCGATGGCAGGCCGGAGCCGATCCGTTTGGTGTGACGGGAAAGCTCGTTAATCGGCTGATAAAGATTACGGCGCAACCACCATGCCAGCAGCAAAAAAGCCAGCAGTGCCGCCAGTAAATGCGGGGCGTGATGTTCCAGTTCGTGGTGCCGAGCGATGACATACGCGGGGCGCAAATCGTATTCCACATACACCACGCCTTTTTGTATGGAAGCGATACGTGATTCGTCGCGCGGATAAAGGTAGGGAGTGAGCACGCTTAATTTTTCATGCTCGACATCAAGGCTGATATCGCTGGTTATTCCTTGCTGCACTCGCAAAAAGCGCTGCTTGTCCCAGCCCGGATGTACTGCGCCAAATTCACGTCCGCTCCAATCGCTGCGGAAGGAATAGATCACCCGTCCCTGCGGGTCGAGCAATGCTGTCATGGTGGAGTTAAAGTCTTCCACCTCGGCGGCGTGCAGCATAATCATGCGCCGTACGTCTTTGGTGTCGTGCGAAAGTTCGTTTTCGGCGCGGCGGGCAAAACGGTGCGCTTCGGCGCGCGCATGTTGCGAGGCGGCTTCCAGCAATTGCTCGTGTGCCTGATGCAAGCCGATCATCAGCGAGATCAGCGTGGCAAACAGAAAGCTTACCAGCACCACTAGCGGCAGGCTAAAACGTAAAGGTAGGCGATTGAATGGTTTAAATATCATGGAGCCACTCCCGCTGCCGGCAGATAACCCGCGTCAAATAGCCCGTCGAGTGCATCTTCCCGCGCCAGCAATTGCTGTTGCAACATAGTGGCAACCAGATCGCGCGCGCTTTGTAGTAAGGGGCTGTTGGTCGCTGCTAGTAAGCGCCGATTTTCTTCCACATCCACCAAACGCAGCCCCTCGAACTCGTCACTCACATGATCGGCACTGGTGCCCAAGCGGGCGGCCATGTGCAGATGCGCATCCAGCGGTTGGGTTTTGAAATACGCGCGAGCACGGTGATGTGCATCAACTAATTTTTTGATGGCGGTGGAATGTTCTTGCAATGCATGCGGCGTTACCGCCAACACATCCACCACGCTATTGGGAATGGCGCGCGTGTCGAATATTCGTTGTGCACCTTGCCGTTCTAGGCGGGCGGCTACCGGATTGTAAGTGACCAAGGCATCCACCTTACCGTGCTGCCAAAGCGACTCGTGCTCGTCCACGCTGGCGTGAACCAATTCGACTTGTTTGATTGATAAGTGGCCATGTTGCAATGCTTTGGAGAGCATCAGCCCGCCAAGCGCAGTTTCTTCCACGCCGATGCGTTTGCCGCGCAACTCGGCGAGCGAATGAATACCGGGTCTGACCAGTAACATATCTGCCCCAGCCGAAAAGTCGAATATATTGACCACAATCAAAGGGAGCCCGCTGGCGCGAATGCGTAGCACCTCATCTAGCGTCAGTGCCGCGCCGTCAACTAACCCTTCAGCGAGTAACTGTGCTGAATCGGTGGCATCGGTGGTTTCGATTAGACGAATTTCGTTGTTGTCCATCCATCCTAGATCGCGCGCCAGAAACATAAACTCGAAACCCGGCCAGATCTGCCCGGAAATTTTAAGCGGTGAGCGCGGCGGCGTGCAGCCGCCCAAGCCGAGCAGCCCCAAAGCGGCTAACACGTGCAAAAACATCCGCCGTGACGGATCGGGTGGTGTGTTCATAATCTCCTCATTCTCCAGCCCGCCATCTATGGGCTTAGGGTCTGGTATTGCTAAAACGGCTGCGGGCAGAGTTTACTCCGACGGATGGTAAAGCTTGAAATTGTTGCGCCCAGTTTCTTTGGCTAAATACATGGCTTCATCGGCGCGACGAGTCAGCATTTCATCGTCTTGCGCATGATCGGGATAGAGTGCCGCGCCGATGCTGAAGCTAACGATGCGCTCCACTTCGCCCAAGCGATGCGGAAGCGACATGGCTTGCATGATTTTGTGCGCGACCAGACTGATATCGTCCGTGGTTTTAATCTCTTCCAGCAAGACGATGAACTCATCCCCGCCTTGACGGCAGACCGTGTCGGATTCGCGTACGCATGACCGCAGCCGCTCTGCCACCGATTGTAATAACTGATCGCCCGCCAGATGGCCGAGCGTGTCATTGATCGATTTGAATTTATCCAAATCGAGGAACATCAGGCCGACTTTGCTTTGATTGCGCTGCGCCAACACCAGTGCGCGTTTTAGGCGGTCATGGAACAGTACGCGGTTGGGTAGCTTGGTGAGCGCATCGTAGTGCGCCATAAACTCAATACGCTGCTCGGCCTCTTTGCGCTGAGTGATGTCGGAAAAAAGGGCGACGTAATTAATCACCTCGCCTTTGGCATTTATTACCGCGCCAATAGACAGCCATTCTGGATACACATCGCCGTTTTTACGTCGGTTCCATATCTCGCCCGACCATTGTCCTGCGGTGTTGATCGCAGTCCACATTTGCTGATAAAACTCGTCGGTCTGTTTGCCTGAGCTGAGAATCTTCGGATTTTGTCCGACCACCTCTGCCGAACTGAATTGAGTGATATGTTCGAAGGCCGGATTGACCGTAATGATGCGCCTGTTAGCATCGGTGATGATGATGGCTTCGCTGCTGTTTTCGAACATTCGAGCAAACAAATCGAGCCGCTCGTTGGCACGTTCAAGACTGGCCAGCAGATCGTTGAAATTGTGTGCCATGGCACCGATGTCCGGGTTGCGCTCATTCACATCAGCACGTTTTGACAAGTCTTTGCTGTGCTGAATTTCGGCCATTGCCAATTGCAGCTTTTTCACCGGCTCGGCGATATTGCGCACGATGAGTGCGCGCACAAACCACCAAATCAGCACCGACAACAATAGCTGAATGACGAGATGCCCCCACCACAGATTCGCTTTCAAATCGGCCAGATTTGCCGCATCTTTGCTCAAATCGATCGTTACACTGGCCGCCCCGTTGACACTGCCGGGCGCACCGTGATGGCAAGAAAGACAGTTCGTGCCGCGAAAATTTTCCGTCGCAATAAACGGCACCACCACGCGAAGTGCCGGAGCCTGACCGGCCTCATTGATGCGCTGGAAAGCAGGCTTGCCGGTGCGAAGTACTTGCCGATCCAGCTCGTCTATCGCCTGTTCCTCGGGCAAGCCGGGACCGAATTGATCAATGACCGACTGTCCGCGCACGATGCGTAGCTGCTTGATGCCGTCAGACTTGGCCATCTTTTCGATAAGCAACTGACGGTTAGCTGGATCGGAAATCGTGCCGGTCAGCATCAGCAAGTTCATGCCATTGATCAGACCATCCGCCGTTTCGTCAGCGCGCTGCTCGGCGTGAGCGATGATCTGCTGCTCAAAGCGTTCGATCACCCAATTCATTGAGATGACAAACAAGAAAATAAGCGAGCCTTGAATCAGGATATGCAGTTTTTCCTGTACCCCTAACTTATGCCAGCGTGTGCGTATTGAGTTCAACATGGTTTGAACACCTTTAGGGTCGCGGAAATAATTACCCGCTCGGTGCGGGGATTATAGGCGGAAGAGCGCTTGAAGGCTTGGAAGACGTGGGCTAATGAGTATCATCGGGTGCATTTCGCTGTATCTTTATCGCCAAACAAAGGTCTGATGCGATAATGCGTGCCGACATTTATTCCCGTTTTTGATGCAGGTCACTATGAATCCATTGCTTGATTGCTCCGGTCTGCCGCGTTTTGCGGAGATCAAACCTGAACACGTTGCGCCTGCCATCGAGCAGTTGCTGGACGAGAACCGCGCGCTGGTGGCGCGGCTGATTGCCGACTCCGCACCGCCCGCGTGGGATCTTTTTGTGTCGCCGATGGAAGATGCCAACGAGCGCGTGGCGCGTGCGTGGGGACCAGTTGGGCATTTGAATGCGGTGATGAATTCGCCCGAATTGCGCGAGGCGTATAACACCACGTTGCCGAAGATCACGCAGTATTACGCCGAGCTGGGGCAAAACCTTGCGCTGTTCGATAAATTCAAAGCGCTGCGCAACAGCGCCGAATTTGCCACGCTGAGTGCGGCACGCAAAAAGATTATCGAGAACGAGTTGCGCGATTTTCGTCTGGGCGGGGCGGAGTTGCCGGACGATCAAAAGAAGCGCTATCTGGAAATTCAGGAACGCCAGTCCGAACTGACTTCGCGCTTTTCCGACAATCTGCTGGATGCGACTAACGCGTACACGCTGGTGGTCGAGAATCGCGGTGAGTTGAACGGTCTGCCCGAGGATGTGTTGCAAACCGCGCGTGAGGCAGCGGATGCGGCAGGCAAGACGGGCTGGTTATTCACGCTGAAAGCGCCGTCGTATCTGCCGGTGATGCAGTTTGCGGAGCGCCGCGAACTGCGCGAAAAACTGTATCGCGCTTATGCCACGCGTGCTTCCGAATTTGGCAAGCCAGAGTTGGACAATACGCCGCTGATGGATGAGATTGTAGCTTTACGCGCGGAAGAGGCGGCCTTGCTTGGGTTTGCCAATTTCGGTGAGCTGTCGCTGGCGAGCAAGATGGCGGAATCACCGCAGCAGGTGGCCGAATTTTTGCGCGAGTTGGCTGGGCGCGCGCGTCCTTTTGCCGAACGCGATTTGCAGGAGTTGCGCGCATTCGCTGCAACCGAGTTGGGCTTGGCCGAGTTGCATTCGTGGGACGTGGCATTTGCCAGCGAAAAACTGCGCGAGCAGCGTTACGCATTTTCCGAGCAGGAGGTAAAACAATACTTTCCTGAAGATGCAGTGCTGGACGGTTTGTTCAAACTGATTGAAACGCTGTATGGCCTGCGCATTACGCCCGCCAGCGCACCACTGTGGCACGAGGATGTGCGCTTTTTCGATATGCGCAACGCGCAAAATCAGCTGGTCGGCCAATTCTATTTGGATATGTACGCGCGTAATAGCAAGCGTGGCGGCGCGTGGATGGACGAAGTTATCACCCGTCGTCGCAAAGTCGATGGCGGTATTCAAACGCCAGTGGCCTATCTCAATTGCAACTTTTCCGCGCCGGTGGGGGGTAAGCCCGCGCTGTTTACGCACGACGAAGTCATCACGCTGTTCCACGAATGCGGTCACGGTTTGCATCATCTGCTGACCGAGGTTGAGGACATGGGCGTATCCGGCATCAACGGTGTGGAGTGGGATGCGGTCGAGTTGCCTAGCCAGTTCATGGAGAACTTCTGCTGGGAGTGGGATGTGTTGCAGGGCATGACACGCCATGCGGAAAACGGCGCAAGCCTGCCGCGCGATTTGTTTGACAAAATGCTGGCCGCGAAGAATTTCCAAAGCGGTTTGCAGACGCTGCGCCAGATCGAATTCGCGCTGTTTGATATGCTGATGCATAGCCACTTTGCAGTCGGTCAAGGCAAGACGATATTGCAGTTACTGGACGAAGTGCGCGCCGAAGTGGCAGTGCTGATCCCGCCTGAGTTCAATCGCTTTCCGCAGAGTTTTGCGCACATCTTCTCCGGCGGTTATTCCGCAGGCTATTACAGCTATAAGTGGGCGGAGGTATTGTCTGCCGACGCGTATAGCTTGTTCGAGGAGCACGGCGTGTTGAACCCCGATGTCGGCGCGCGTTTTCGTGCCGAAATCTTGGCGGTGGGCGGCGCGCGTCCGGCGATGCAGTCGTTTGGTGCATTCCGTGGGCGTGAGCCGAACATTGATGCGCTGTTGCGGCATAACGGCTTGGTGTGAGCCCAGTTGCCCGGGCGTTGATTGGCTCAGAAAGGAGATAAATATGGGACGAATAACATGGTTTATTTCTGCCGCTTTGCTTGCGGCGATGTCTGCTCAGGCGGGCGAGTTGTATCGCTGGGTTGATGCGCAGGGCAAGGTGCATTACGGTGATCGACCGGCACTTGATGCGACGCAGGTGGAAGAAAAAAAATTCCACATCAATGCTTCATCCGATGAAAATTTGCCCTATGCCGCACGCCGCGCGCGCGAACGTTTCCCCGTTACGCTGTATGTGGGTGAGGGCTGCGGTAGTGCATGCGATGAAGCACGCGCTTATCTGAACAAACGCGGGATTCCATTCGATGAGCAAAAGCTGGTGATGAAAGAAGAGATCGACGCATTCAAAGCCAAGTCTGGCAGTGACCAGATACCTTCGCTGTCGGTCGGCAAAAATTTTCTGATCGGCTATAGCTCGGCAAGTTGGGCGAGCGAATTGGACGTGGCGGGTTATCCGGCAACCGCACCCTATCGCGCGCCAAAACCCACCCCGGCTCCCGCCCCTAGTTCGGATGTTGCTCCCGTCGTGCCATGAGAATAGCAACTTGGAACGTAAATTCTCTCAAGGTGCGTTTACCGCATCTGCTTGACTGGGTGACGGCCAATCCGGTCGATGTGGTGTGCCTGCAAGAGACTAAAACTGAGGATAAAAACTTCCCGTTGGAAGCGTTACAGCAAGCGGGTTATCACGTCGCTTTTGTGGGTCAAAAAACTTATAACGGTGTGGCGATTTTGAGCCGTGCCGCGATCAGTGATGTGCAGGTCGGCATTCCCGATTTCGACGACGAGCAAAAGCGCGTTATTGCTGCCACGATAGACGGCGTGCGTGTGGTGTGTGTCTATATTCCCAATGGTTCCGAAGTCGGTTCCGACAAATATCACTACAAGCTCAAATGGCTGGCGGCATTGCAGACGTGGCTAAAGCAGGAGCTGGCGCGATATCCCAAGCTGGTTTTGCTGGGCGATTACAACATCGCGCCAGAAGACCGCGATTGCCATGATCCGGTAGCTTGGCAGGGCAATATTTTAGTAAGCGAAGCGGAGCGGGATGCATTTCGGAATTTACTGCAACTGGGTTTGCGCGATGCTTTCCGTTTGTTCGAGCAAGCCGAGAAAAGCTATTCGTGGTGGGATTACCGCATGATGGCTTTCCGTCGCAACATGGGTATGCGCATCGACCATATTCTGATTAGCGAAGCGCTGACGTGTGTGGCATGCGAAATCGACAAGTCTCCCCGCAAGCTCGAACGCCCTTCGGATCACACGCCGGTAGTGGCAGAGCTGAATTAAGGGGGCTTCTATAAATTCAAAGTTTTAAGCAAGACAAGGCGCGAACAAAAAATTGCGACGCGGCATATGTTTGATATGTAAGGAGCTATTTTTTGTGAGCAACGCAGTATTGCGACGAAATTTGGGTTTATAGAAGTCCCCATTAACCGTTTGCCCCAAACATCATTCGTTTTGCAACAAAGCGTTTGGCGAGCGGTAGGCAATCCAGCGCGCTGAGTGCCGTGCCGCGCACACCGCCGATCACTGGCAGGTCGTTGGAAAACATTTTTACCAGACTGTCGGTGAAGCGCATGCCGCCGGTACGATCAACGCGGCGTGATTTCACATAGTTCGCCAGCATGGCGGCATCGCCCAATGCGGCGGGCGGGGTGTCGAGAATCACTTGCGCCAATTCCCACGCGTCGCGCACTCCCATGTTGAAACCTTGTCCGGCAACGGGATGCAGGGTTTGCGCCGCATTGCCGATCAATACGGTGTGCGGCAGTGTGATGGCCGGTGCGCGTTTGAGACGCAGCGGGAAGCAACTGCGCTTGCCTGCGCTGATAAATGCACCGACGCGGTCGCCGAAGTGCTGGTGTAGGGCGGAAAGAAAGCTTGCGTCGTCCCATTGCAGCATGGCATTGGCTTGTTCGTGTGCGGCTGTCCAGACTAGTTCATAGCCGTCTTTGTACGGCAATAGGGCAACCGGGCCCTGCGTGGTGAAGCGCTCAAACGCGGTTTGTGGCAGGGGCTGTGCGCAGGTGACGTGGCAGATGACGGCACTCTGACCGTACTCGTGGACGCTAGGCGGGTGCGATTGTTCCAGCAGTTTTCCGCCATCGGCAACGACGGCTAGTTTGGCGTTGAGTTCGCAAGTTGAGCCCTCGTGCTGATAGCTTAGCGTTGTTTCGTTGTCGCTGCTATGTAGTTCGGTAACGGCGGCATGGTTGAGATACTGCACTACCGATTGCTGCAAGCGTGAGCGCAGCGCGCCGTGTAAAGCCGGATAAGGCAGCACGTAACCAAGTTCGGCGACTTGCATATCTTCGGCGCGCAAGATGGCGCGACCGAAACTGTGTCGTTGCGAAATGTGGATGGTGCGAATGGAAGATACCTGCGTGATTTGATCCCACACCCCAAGACGGTCGAGCAATAAACGGCTGCCGTAAGACAGTGCCAGTGCGCGAGGGTCTGCCTCGGCGGCTTCGGGTGCGCGGGCTTCCAGCAGGGTGATGTTCAGATTGCTGTGGCGTAGCGCGAGCGCCAATGCCGCTCCGACGGGGCCGCCGCCGATGATGGCGATGTCACATTCAGTCTTCATTTCGCATCACCTCTTCGATGTCTGCTACGGTTTTGGGCGCGGCTTGTGTCAATACTTCGTTGCCGCTTGCGGTGACGAGGATATCGTCTTCGATGCGGATGCCGATATTCCACAGTGCCAGCGGTATATCGTCGGCGGGGCGGATGTAGCAGCCCGGTTCAACGGTGAGTGTCATGCCGGGTTGCAGAGCGCGCCATTCGCCGTTGATTTTGTAATCGCCGACATCATGCACGTCGCGTCCCAGCCAATGGCCGGTGCGGTGCATGTAGAAACGTTTGTAGCTTTCTTTTTCGAGCACGGCATCAAGGCTGCCATGACAAATTTTGAGGTCGATAAAGCCCTGTGCCAGCACGCGCACGGCGGCATCGTGCGGCATGTTCCAAGTATTGCCCGGCTGCGCGGCTGCAATGGCAGCAGCTTGTGCGGCGAGTACGATTTCGTACACGTCTTTTTGCGCGCTGTCGAAGCGGCCATTGACCGGAAAGGTGCGGGTAATGTCGGCGGCGTAACCGTCGAGCTCGCAACCTGCGTCGATCAGCAGCAGGTCACCGTCTTTGAGACGCGCATTGTTGCCGACATAGTGAAGCGTACAGGCGTTTGCGCCGCCAGCGACGATGCTGGTGTAAGCGGGGTGGCGGGCGCCGTGGCGGCAAAATTCGTGCAGTAGCTCGGCTTCGATCTCGTATTCCTGACGGTCGGGGCGGGTGTGGCGCATCGCGCGGCGGTGTGCGCCGCAGGAGATGGTGGCGGCGCGACGCATGATGTCCAGTTCGTGCGCGTCTTTGATGAGGCGCATTTCGTTCAGATGCACACAAATATCGGAAATGTCGCTTGGCGCGCGCACGCCACTGCGAGCTTTGGCTTTGACGGCTTCACGCGCTTGAATGATGCGCGTATCCCATGCCTGATTAGCACCCAGCGGATAGAACAATGCGGGCTGGTCGGCGATGAGTTCGGCGAGTTTTTCGTCCAGTTGTGCGATGGGGTAGGCGGCATCAAAACCGAATTGTTCGCATGCGGCATCGGGGCCATAACGATGGCCGTCCCAGATTTCGCGTTCCAGATTTTTGTCGCGGCAGAACAGGATGCTTTGCGGTTTTTCACCCGCGATCAGCACTAGTACCGATTCCGGTTCGGCAAACCCAGTCAGGTAATGAAAATTGCTGTCGTAACGGTAGTCGTAATGCGTATCGGCATTGCGCGCAACTTCAGTGGCGGTGGGGATGATGGCGATGCCGCGTTGCAATTGTTGTTGCAGCTTGCGGCGACGCTCGGCATACAGGGCGATGTTTGGGTTGGGGCGTGTCATGGGCGGATGATAAACCGATTTGCGCGCAAAGCGCTTAATGCAGCCAATCCCCAGCCCTGAGAATGCCGATGATGCCGACCAGTATCCAGAAGGTGTTGAGCAGGGTGTAGGCAGTATCTTTCTTGAGCGCCGAGCACCACGACAGCATCACGGCATCTATCGTGTTGAATACCCAGACGAACATGAACGGACTGGCGGGGCCCATCCAGCTCACCAGAGAAAAGCTGAAAATACGCATCAGTACACCGGTCATTTCGATGTGTTTGATGTATTTCAGGACGAGGCGATTGGCGCGGGAGAGCGGCATGGCGAAGCTAGGCGCTTAGTTCGTTGTCGAGCGCGAACAGCCGTTGCGGTGTGCCAACATCAATCCAGCGTCCGCCATGATGTTCGCCGCTAACCTTACCGAGCGCGATTTGTTCGCGCAGCAGTGGGGCGAGCGGGGCCTTGGTTCCATGCGGAATATGGGCGAATAGCTCGGGCTGGTAGAGGCCGATGCCGCTGAAGGTATAGGCACCGGAAAGGGGCGGCGGATTGAGTACGCGGCCATCATGCAAGCCAAAATCACCTTTGGGATTGTGCTCGGGGTTATTCACTAATATCAGATGAGCCTGATCCCCGTTGTTTTGCATGGCGGTTGCTAACGCGGGCAGGTGGGTGAAATCGTAGTCGCACCAGATGTCGCCGTTGATGACCGCGAACGGGGTGGAGCCCAGCAGGTGTAAGGCATGGGCGATGCCGCCTGCGGTTTCCAGCGCGGCAGGGCGTTCGGGCGAATAGTGGATGGATACGCCGAAGCGTGAACCGTCACCCAGTGCGGATTCAATTTGTTCGCCCAAGTGGGCATGGTTGATGACAAGCTGGGTGATGCCCGCGCGGGCAAGGCGTTCGATATGCCAAACGATGAGTGGTTTGTCGCCGACTTGTAGCAGTGGCTTGGGGGTGTGGTCGGTCAGCGGGCGCATGCGTTCGCCGCGTCCAGCCGCCAGAATCATTGCGATCAAAATGTGTACCCCATCCGTTGATCCTGCGGAACCAGCTCATCCAAAAGATTCAGCAGTGGCTTGAGGTCGATATAACGTGCGCAAGCGCGATGCAGATAGTCGAATACCAGCGGCATATCCTTCAGGTAGCCGTCTTTTCCGTCACGGTGGTAAAGCCGCGCAAAAATGCCAAGCACTTTGATGTGGCGCTGCACGCCCATCATTTCGTAATCGCGGTAGAACTCGCCGAAATCTTCGCGTACCGGCAATCCGGCTTTACGCGCTTTTTCCCAGTAACGGATCAGCCAGTCCATGATTTCCGGCTCTTCCCAGCGGATATAGGCATCTTTGAAAAGCGAGGCTAGGTCGTAGGTGATGGGGCCGTACACGGCATCCTGAAAGTCGATGATGCCGGGATTGGGTTCGGTCACCATGAGATTTCTGGAGTGATAGTCGCGGTGTACGTAAACACGCGGTTGGGCAAGATTGTTGCGCAGGATGCGCTGGAAACATTCTTCCAGTTTGCCCTGTTGTTTTTCGGTGAGTGTGATGCCGAGGTGTTTGTTGATGTACCACTCTGGGAACAGATTTAGCTCGCGGCGCAGCAGTGCCTCGTCGTAAACGGGTAGTTCGTCCGCTTGGGATGCGAGTTGAATTTGAATCAGGGCATCAGTTGCTGCGCTATAAAGTTGCTTTGCGTTGTCCGCATTCAGTGCTTGCAGATAGGTGGTGTTGCCAAGGTCGGAGAGCAGTAGAAAGCCTTGTTCCAAATCTTGCGCATAAACGTGCGGGACATGAGTTCCGGCATCTTCGAACAATTTTCCGATATGCAAAAATGGCTTGCAATCCTCGTGTTGCGGCGGCGCATCCATGACGATTTTGCTTGTGTCATCCGCAAAAGTGGCGCGAAAGTAGCGGCGGAAGCTGGCATCCGCAGAAGCGGGGGCGAGGGTGAAGGTTTTGTTGGGGTACAACCCGGTCAACCAGGTTGTCAGTTGTTGCTGACGTTGCATAGGAAGATTCCAGAGAGGCTTAATGGTAAACTCGCGCCAGTTTACCACTGACATCGCCTATCGTAATTCATGCAGTTCCGTCTTAAGCCTGTTGTGTTTGCCCTGCTTTGCTCCCTTGCCCCTGCGGCTGGAGCCGAAGTGGATGTGCTCGCCCTGCGAATGGATAAGACTTTTATGGCGATGGCCGAGACCGAGGAAGATACGCCCGCTTTTGTCGAGGCGGATCATCTGACTGGTAAAAAAGAAAATCAGATCGAGGCGACGGGCAACGCCATCGTGCGCAAGCGTGGGCAGTCGATCAAGGCAGATACGCTACTGTATTACCAGGAGACGCAGGATCTGGATGCACAGGGTCATGTTGTGGTTGAGCAAGAGGGCAATACGATGAGCGGCCCGCATCTGGTGCTTAATCTCGAAACCAGTGTCGGCACGATGACGCAGCCGGTCTACTATCTAGCTGAAAATGACGGGCGCGGTGCAGCTGATGTGATGCATTTTCAAGATAAGCAACACTACACACTGGATAATGCAAGCTATACCACTTGCCCTGCCGACAATGAGGATTGGCAGCTCAAGATGAAAGGGCTGGAGATTGACCGTGAAGCACAAATTGGCGTGGCGCATCATGCTACGGTCGAGTTTATGGGTACGCCGATCTTGTATTCGCCTTGGATGGACTTCCCGCTGGGCGACAACCGCAAATCCGGTTTTCTTGCGCCAGTGTTCGGCGGCACAACCAAGAGCGGTACCGAAATTACGGTTCCTTATTACTGGAATATCGCACCTAATCGCGATGCAACATTTGCACCGCGAGTAATGACTAAGCGCGGGGTGATGCTGAATACCGAGTTTCGTTATCTTGAGCCGCAGTATGCGGGTGAATTAAGAGTAGATGTACTGCCTGGCGATGCCATCGCCAACCGGAGTCGGGGATACCTTGCCTTGAAGCATTCGCAGGCGTTAGGTGGCGGCTTCAGTGCTTATGTTAATTTTAATCGGGCTTCGGATGATGCTTATTTCCGTGATTTGGCCGATGGTGTGACGACGACTTCGCAGGTGAACTTGCTGCAAGAGGGGGTGCTGGCTTATAGCGGAGGTTGGTGGAATGCGAGTGCGCGCGTGCAGCGCTATCAGACTTTGCAGGATCAAGCCGCGCCGATTGCGGTGCCGTATGCGCGCCTGCCACAGTTAAATATTTCCGCACAGCAGGACTATAACGGTGCCGCGCTTACATTTGCGGGTGAGTTCGTTGATTTTAGCCATCCTTCGGCGCTGAATGCGCGGCGTCTGGTGCTCAATCCAAGCGTGACTTACCCGCTCATCAGCAATCCCGCTTTTTACTTGACACCTAAGTTGGCGTTGCACAGCACTCATTATGTGATGGGTGCCAATAATGCTGCCGCATTGCCTAATGCTTCACGCACTTTGCCTTTGTTGAGTGTGGATAGCGGCGTGGCATTGGAGCGTGACTGGAATTTGCTCGGGACGGATTACACCCATACGTTGGAGCCACGCCTGTTTTATGTTTTTGTGCCCTATCGTGATCAAGCGCAATTGCCTAATTTTGACACCGCACAAGCGACGTTCAATTTCTCTCAGATATTTTCTGAAAACCGTTTTTTCGGCAGTGACCGAGTTGGTGATGCCAATCACGTCACATTGGCGATGACATCGCGTCTGCTGGAACAGAGCAACGGCGCTGAGCGTTTGAAGGTGACGGTGGGCGAGCGTTTCAGCTTCAGTGCGCCGCAAGTGAATTTAGTGGCCCCTACTTTGGGTACTAGCCGTTCCGATATTTTGCTGGCGGCCAGTGGGCGGCTGACTGATGCCTTGACGCTGGATAGTGAATTTCAGATTGATCCGAATCAGTCGCATACCCAACGCTACAACCTTGCTGCACGTTATGTGCCAGAGCCGGGGAAAGTACTTAACTTGGGTTATCGCTTCCAGCGCAACACCTTGCGCCAAGTCGATATGTCGGCACAATGGCCGTTATCGCATCGCTGGCACGCAGTGGCACGTTGGAATTACTCGTTCCAAGATGCTCGCCTTTTGGAGGCGATTGGCGGGCTTGAGTATAATGAAAGCTGCTGGACGCTACGCTTTGTAGCACAGCGTTTTACTGTGGGTACCCAGCAAGCCAATACCGGCTTTTTCATACAACTCGAATTAAATGACTTAGTTAAGGTTGGTTCCGATCCCTTGGGCTTGCTCAAACGTAGTGTGCCTGGCTATACCAAACTCAATGACAAGCCCAGCGACAAAAAATCGGTCGTATTACGTTGAATAACCAAAGGATGATGATGCAAGCCAAGTCTCTTTCTATGATGTGTTTGTTGTTGGTAGCTCAGGCTGCATTTGCGGCTGATGTGCCGCCGACAGAAGCGGCTCCTGTTGTTGTCTCTCCCGCGCTTGACCCACAAAAACAGGTTGCCGTGATTGATTCCGTGGTGGCCGTCGTCAACGAGGATGTGATTACTCGGCGCGAATTGGATGACCGTTTGCGTGTGGTGGTGGGGCAGTTGAATAAGCAGGGTACGCCGCTGCCCGCACCTGAAGTCTTGGAAAAGCAAATTCTCGAACGCATGATTTCGGACTTGCTGCAAACTCAATATGCCAAAGAAGTAGGCGTTCGTGTGGACGATACTCAGCTTGACATGGCGATTTCGCGGATTGCGCAACAAAACGGTTTTCCTTCGCTAGCGGAATTTCGTACCAAGCTGGAGGCGGAGGGAGTTGACTACAAAAAATTCCGCGAGGAAATTCGCAATGAAATTATTTCTACCCGTTTGCGCGAGCGTGAAGTGGAAAGCAAGTTGGTTATCAGCGATTCCGAAGTGGATAGTTATTTGGCCAACAAAGCTAAGGCGGGTGGCGAAACAGAAGAGTTGCACTTGGCGCACATTTTGGTTGTCGTGCCCGAACAAGCTAGCGCCGACAAAATTCAGGCCGCGCGCGAAAAGGCCGAGCAAGCACTTGCGCAACTGCGCGGCGGTGCCGATTTTGCGCAAGTGGCAGCTGGTGCATCGGACGCAAAAGATGCGTTAAAGGGTGGCGATCTCGGCTGGCGTCCCAGCGACCGTATCCCGCCATTATTTTTGAACGAATTGCAATCGGCTCAGCCGGGGCAAATGACCGGAGTGTTGCGCAGTCCAAGCGGGTTCCATATTTTGAAATTGGTTGAGCGTCGCAGCGGTAGTGCGCCGGTGGTCATTGTACAAACGCATGCGCGCCATATTCTGATTAAGACCAGCGAAATTGTTCCGGCGGCAGAAGCGCGTAAACGTATTCTTGAGATTCAATCGCGCATCGAGAGCGGTGCCGACTTTGCCGAACAGGCCAAACGCTATTCGCAGGATGGTAGCGCTCAGCAAGGTGGTGACCTGGATTGGCTATCTCCCGGCCAGACGGTGGGCGAGTTCGAAGAAGCCATGAATCGGTTGGAGCCGGGCATGATCGGTGCGGTACAGACTCAGTTCGGTTGGCATTTGATTCAAGTGATTGAGCGTCGCAACACCGATGTCAGTGAGCAGCAAAAACGCCAGCAGGCTCGGCAGGCAATCGGCTCGTTTAAATCGGATGAGCTGTATCAGGACTGGTTGCGTCAACTGCGTGACCGCGCTTTCATCGAATATCGCCTCGAACAAAATTAATTGCTGAATTCTGCACCACTGATCGTCACGTCGGGCGAGCCTGCTGGTATCGGCCCTGATTTGTGTGTGCGTCTCGCCAGTGCCGGACTGACACAGCCATTGCTTGTTGTTGCCGATAAGGAAATGCTGCAACAGCGGGCGGCTCGACTGGGTGTGCCGTTGCAACTGCGTGATTACGCGGCAGGTGATCCATGTCTGCCATTGCCACATACGCTGACGGTGATGCATGTGCCGCTAGTCGTGCCGTGCCAGGCTGGCATACTAGATGCGCTAAACGGACAATATGTATTGGAGACGTTACGCTATGCGCTACGCGGCTGCTTGTCTGGTGAGTTTGCAGGCATGGTCACTGCCCCTGTACACAAAGGCATCATTAATGATGCCGGCATTACTTTTACTGGTCACACCGAATTTCTCGCCGAGCAGACGAATACGCCGTTGGTTGTGATGATGCTCTCCGGTGGCGGCATGCGCGTGGCCTTGGCCACGACACATATACCTTTGCGCGAGGTGGCCGATGCCATCACACAGCCGCTATTGGAAAATATCCTGCGCATCATGCAACGGGATTTGCAATGTCGTTTTGGCATCGCGTATCCACGTATTTTGGTTGCAGGGCTGAATCCCCATGCGGGTGAAGGCGGCTATCTCGGTCGCGAAGAGATGGATGTGATGATTCCGGTGCTGGATAAATTGCGCGCCGAAGGTTTCAATGTGAGCCAACCGCTACCTGCAGACACCCTGTTCGTCGCACACCGCTTGCACGAATGCGATGCCGTGCTAGCGATGTATCACGACCAAGGCTTACCCGTACTCAAACACGCCAGCTTCGGCGAAGGCGTGAACATCACCCTCGGCCTCCCCATCATCCGCACCTCCGTCGATCATGGCACCGCACTCGAATTAGCCGGTACGGGCAAAGCCAATGTCGGCAGCTTGTTGGAGGCGATCAAAGTCGCAATAGAAATGGCAAAAAATGAGCGGGCATAAAGCTAAAAAACAGTTTGGGCAGAACTTCCTCGTTGATCAGAACATCATCGCTGACATCGTGCGTTGCATCCGCCCCGAAGCAAATGACAACATGGTGGAGATCGGCCCTGGGCTTGGTGCGCTGACACGTCCGCTGTTGAAACAGCTGAACAAACTACACGTGGTGGAGATCGACCGCGACATCATCGCGCGTTTGAAGACTGACTATCCGCAGGACAAGATTGTCATCCATGAAGGTGATGCGTTGCAGTTCGACTTCGCTACACTAGGCACGCCGCTGCGCATCGTGGGCAACCTGCCCTACAACATCTCCTCGCCGTTGCTGTTCCACTTCGCCGAGTACGCCGAGCGCATCACCGATATGCACTTCATGTTGCAGAACGAAGTGGTGGAACGCATGGTGGCCGATCCCTCAACACCTGCCTACGGACGTTTGTCTGTGATGTTGCAATACCGTTTTTATATGGAGAAGTTGCTGGACGTGCCGCCGGAATCGTTCCGACCTGCGCCTAAGGTAGATTCTGCCATCGTGCGCATGATTCCTCTGCGAACGGAGCAAATTGTGGTGAAAAATGAGCTTGTGTTTGCCCAAATTGTTGCGGCCGCGTTTGGTCAAAGGCGCAAAACATTGCGCAACACTTTGCGCGCGTATCTGACGGATGATGAATTTGTCTTGCTGGGGATTGATGCTGGGCTGCGCGCCGAGAATTTGCCAGTCGCCGAATTTGCCAAAGTCGCGGCGTATGTGGCTGGGCGATAAGGTAGAATGACGCGTCGTTTCATCTAGTGGCATTAGGCCAAAATCATGTCTGAATCATTTCCTTTAGTAATGACTTTTTCCGCTACCGACCCGAGCGGCGGAGCGGGTATGCAGGCAGATCTGTTGACCATTGCCAGTATGGGATGTCATCCACTTTCGGTGGTTACGGCAGTGACGGTGCAAGATACCAGCGGAGTTGAAGATGTGTTTCCAATCGACCCAGAGTGTGTGGTCGATCAGGCGCGGGCAATGCTGGAAGATGTGCCGGTTGCGGCATTCAAGATTGGCATGCTCGGCAGCATTGAAAATATTGCAGCGATTGCCGAAGTGATGGCGGATTACCCTGATATCCCGTTGGTACTTGATCCGGTGCTGGCATCCGGTCGAGGTGACGAGTTGGCCGACGAGGATATGCTGGATGCAATGCGTGAATTGCTCATCCCGCAAACGACCATCATTACGCCTAATAGTATCGAAGCACGCCGTCTGGCTTTGAATGATGATGACGAAAATGATGACCCCAGCTTGGAAGAATGTGCCAAGCGCTTGTTGCGCATGGGTTGCGAGTATGTGCTGATTACTGGCACGCACGAGCAAACCGCCAAAGTTGTCAATACGCTTTACGGCGAAAACGGGGTGATTCGTAGCGATAGCTGGGATCGTTTGCCCGGTATTTATCACGGCTCTGGCTGTACCTTGGCATCCGCCATTGCAGCACTGTTGGCGCAGGATGTGGATGTTCCGGACGCGGTCAAAGAGGCACAAGAATATACTTGGCAAACGCTGAATGCAGGGTTCCGTCCCGGTATGGGGCAACATATTCCTGATCGTTTGTTCTGGGCTCGTGGCGAAGAGGATGAGCCCGCTCTCAAAAATTAACGGCCTTTACGCCGTCACGCCGGATGAGTCGGATACAGCGATATTGATACGCAAAGTCCGCCGCGCACTACAAGGCGGCGCTCGCGTACTGCAATACCGCAACAAAAGTGCTGATGCCGCACTTCAATTACACCAAGCGTCGGCCTTAAGAGATCTCACACGCGAGTTCAACACCACCTTCATCGTGAACGATGATGCGGCACTCGCCTCACAGGTCGATGCTGATGGGGTGCATCTAGGTGGCGAGGACGGCAGCGTGGGGGCGGCACGTGCGATGCTCGGTGAAGCCAAGCTCATCGGGGTATCTTGCTATAATCGCGCGCCCTTGGCGTTGGCGGCCGTGCAACAAGGTGCGGATTACGTGGCGTTCGGCGCGTTCTTCCCATCGAGTGTGAAACCCGAAGCCGTGAAAGCGGAAGTATCTATGTTGCGCGGAGCGCGCCCTGAGATACACGTACCCATCGTGGCGATTGGCGGCATCACACAACAGAATGGCGCGATGTTGATTGAGGCTGGCGCAAACTCACTCGCTGTCATCTCGGCTCTGTGGGATGCACCCGATATCGAACAAGCAGCAAAAGAATTTTCAACCTTATTCAGTAGGACTTAAGTAATGACCTCTCACAATCAAGAACTCTTCGACCAATCCCAGAAGCTCATCCCTGGCGGTGTGAATTCGCCTGTGCGCGCATTCAAATCCGTGGGTGGCACACCGCTGTTCTTCAAGCGCGGCAAGGGTGCTTATGTGTGGGATGCAGACGACAAGCAATACATCGATTACGTGAACTCATGGGGGCCAATGATCGTTGGGCACTGCCATCCCGAAGTCGTGAAAGCGGTGCAAGCTGCTGCGGCCGAAGGCTTGGGCTTCGGTGCGCCGACAGCTGCCGAGTTGGAGATCGCTGAAACTTTGTGCAAGATTTTGCCGTCGCTGGAGATGGTGCGTCTGGTCAGCTCCGGCACTGAGGCGACGATGACGGCGATTCGTTTGGCGCGTGGTTTCACGGGCCGTTCACGCATCATCAAATTCGAAGGTTGCTACCACGGCCACTCGGATGGCCTGTTGGTGAAAGCGGGCTCCGGCGCGCTGACGTTCGGCCAACCTAGCTCATCCGGCGTACCCGCCGAGATCGCCGCGTTGACCACGGTGCTGGATTACAACGATGCAGCCGGTCTGGAAAAAGCCTTTGCTGAATATGGCAACGAGATCGCCGCTGTGATCGTAGAGCCGGTCGCGGGCAACATGAATCTGATCCTACCGAAGCGCGAGTTCCTCGATGCGATGCGCAAGCTTTGCACCAAGCACGGTGCGGTGCTGATCCTTGATGAAGTCATGTCCGGCTTCCGCGTCGGCCTGCAAGGTGCACACGGTCATTACGGCATCAAGCCGGACCTCATCACCTTGGGCAAGGTGATGGGCGGCGGTCTGCCTGCCGCAGCATTCGGTGGACGTCGCGACATCATGCAATGCCTCGCCCCGCTTGGCGCGGTGTATCAAGCAGGCACCTTGTCGGGCAATCCCGTCGCCGTCGCCGCAGGCTTGACCACCTTGAAGCTGGTGCAAGCGCTCGGCTTCTATGATCGCCTGACGCAACTCGCCAAACAGATGACAGAAGGCCTGACTGCGGTTGCTAAGAAACACGGCATCCCCTTCAGCGCGCAATCCATTGGCAGCATGTTCGGCCTTTATTTCAGCGCAACCGCGCCAACTTCGTATGCCGAGGTGATGGCCAGCGACAAGGCCGCGTTCAATCGCTTCTTCCATGCCATGCTGGCTGAAGGTGTGTACCTTGCACCCTCCGCATTTGAGGCTGGCTTTGTGTCGGCGGCACATAGCGATGCAGACATCGCGGCGACCATCGCGGCGGCTGACAAAGTTTTCGCGGCCTGGAAATAATGGGACTATTCTCCAAAGCGACCTTCTACACCACGGTCAACCACATCAAGGACCTTCCTTTCCACGGCGGCAAGGAAGTCGCCTTCGTTGGTCGATCCAATGCAGGTAAATCGAGCGCCATCAACACGCTAGCAAACCATGTGCGTCTGGCTTACACCAGTAAGACACCGGGACGCACGCAACATCTGAACTACTTCGATCTAGGCGACCAACGTTTCATCGTTGACTTGCCGGGATATGGCTACGCCAAAGTGCCGCCTGATGTGCAGAAGCACTGGGAGGCTTTGCTGGGACAGTATTTACAGACGCGCGAAGAGTTGGCGGGTTTGGTGGTTATCATGGATGCGAGACATCCCTTGACCGAGCGTGATGTGGGGATGTTGGACTGGTTTTCACCTACGGGAAAACCAATTCATGTGTTATTGACCAAATCAGACAAGCTTAGTCGCCAGCAGGCTACGCAAACACTACGATCAGTAAAAGAATATTTAACGGAGCATTTTCCGCAATGTTCGGCGCAGCTTTTTTCCAGCTTGAAAAAACTGGGGACGGATGAAGCTGAGACTGTGATCGGTGGTTGGTTGAAATAGCTGGCAAAAAAATGCCCCTGAACCAAAGGGGAAGGTCAGGGGCAAAAGGCCTTAACTTGGTTAAGACACCCGCTCAGGGAGGAGAAACGGGAAGCAGCTTGCGCCGCTCGCAGACTCTGAGTCCCTTGTGCGAAAATAGTTCCAATAAATTCAAAATTTTTAGGAAAAATTATGCAGACGCTTGGAAAGTATCCTCAAACCAGAATGCGCCGTATGCGCCGAGATAAGTTTTCGCGCGACCTAATGAGAGAGCATGTGCTTACTTCTGGCGATTTTATTTATCCGGTTTTTGTGTTGGAAGGCAGCAACAAAGTTGAGGATGTGAAGTCCATGCCGGGGGTTCAACGCAAAACCTTAGACTTATTGCTTAAGGATGCCGAGCAATGCGTCAAACTGGGAGTGCCAGTGATGGCGATATTTCCGGTAATCGATTCTTCGCTGAAAAGTCTGGATGCCAGTGAGGCTTACAATCCCAAGGGGCTGGTGCCTCGTGTGATTGCCGAGCTGAAGCGAAACTTCCCCGAGTTGGGGGTGATGACGGATGTTGCACTCGATCCCTATACCAGTCATGGCCAAGATGGTTTACTCGATGAGAGTGGCTATGTTTTGAATGATGAGACTATCGCTGTACTGCGACAGCAAGCGCAGTGTCACGCAGCGGCTGGGGCAGATATTGTTGCTCCCTCAGATATGATGGACGGACGCATCGGAGCGATTCGCGCAGCATTGGATGAGCACAAGCACAAGCACATTCATACTCGCATCATGGCCTACTCGGCCAAATACGCCTCCAGTTTCTATGGCCCATTCCGTGATGCGGTTGGCTCTAGCGGTAATTTGGGTTCGGGGAATAAATATACTTATCAGATGGATCCGGCTAATTCGGACGAAGCCTTGTGGGAGGTTGGTCTTGACTTGCAAGAAGGGGCTGACATGGTAATGGTTAAGCCCGGCATGCCTTATCTCGACATCGTGCGTCGCGTGAAGGATGAGTTCAAAGCTCCAACTTTTGTGTATCAGGTTAGCGGCGAATACGCGATGCTGAAAGCTGCTGCGCAAAATGGCTGGTTGAACGAGCAGGCTTGTGTGCTCGAATCATTGCTGGCCTTCAAACGTGCTGGCGCAGATGGCATCCTGACTTATTTTGCGCTGGATGCGGCGCGCTGGTTAAAGTCAGTCGACTAGCAGTGCTTCAACTGCGGCAATGTCGGCATGTGTTTCAGGATGGCGACTGCCGCTGAATCGGGCGTTTTCGGGCAGAACAACAATGTGTGTTTGAATGCCTGATTCGCTACTCAGTGTGTAACTGGGTACGATTTCCTCGCGACCGCCGATGCGAACATGCCAATCCCCATCTTCAAATTCTATTTTGTGCTTGAGCAGAAAAAGTAGTACGGCTTTTGCATCGTCAGAAAATAGCATTAGATTGACATCTGATTGCGCACCTGCGCTGCCGCTTAATACTGAACCGGTAAGGTAGGGATGGAATTCGGCCAATAAGCGCATGGTAGATACTGCATCTTCACGCAGTTGGCGCAGAATATTTGGGTAGCTGTTGTGTTGATAAAGTGAGCGATAGCTGTGCAGCGCTTCGTCAACCTCCTGATTGCTAGGGAGGTGTTGCGTGTCCGCAGCGCCTAGCTGCTTTGCAGCTTTGCGTTTGGCAAAAGCGTGGTCGGTAATGCCGTCTTCCGCCATTAATTTGGCCGCCAGATGTGCAAGTTGTTCACGCATCTGGTCGCGGCGTAACGGGTGGGATGGCATCAAAGCAATTGGTCCTTCACGGCCTCGGGCGAATTTCCGCTGTTTTCTTCAGGTGCGGGCATGGAGTGTTCAGCTGGGATATTTTCTTTATAGAAAAACTCTACTAGATTTCCATTTTCGTCACGGTGGCCATTGTTGTTGATGCGCACGGCGGCCATGTCTTCCGGCATGGAGTAAGCGCCCTCGGGAATTCCTCTCAGAGTTTGCGCCATGTAATCGATCCACATTGGCAATGCTGCGCCGCCGCCGGTTTCTTTGTCTCCAAGGCTGCGCGGTTGATCAAAGCCTATCCAAGAAATACCGACTACGGCGGGATGAAAGCCGCAGAACCACGCATCCATTGAGTCGCTGGTGGTGCCGGTTTTGCCAGCTAAATCATGCCGCCCCAGAGACATGGCGCGGATGGCGGTACCGTGCTGAACAACATCCTGCATCATGCTAACCATCGTAAATGCATTGCGTACATCAATGATTTGTTCCGCAGTTTGGCCCGCTACGGCGGGCGATGATTTGCTGATGAGATTTCCACGGCTATCTTCAATTCGATCAATAAAGTAAGGGCGGATGCGGAAGCCGCCGTTTGCAAATGCCGAATATCCAGTCAGCATCTGCATCGGCGTAACCGTGCCTGCGCCTAGTGACATTGTCAGATAAGGTGGATGTTTTTCGGCATCGAAACCAAATTTGGTCAAATAGTCTTGGGCATACTGCGGCGTAATGGCTTGTAGGATGCGAATGGATACAAGATTTTTTGACTTTGTTAGGGCTTGACGCATGCGCATTGGCCCCTCAAATTTACCGTCGTAATTTTTTGGTTGCCAAGGCTCACTTCCGGTTTGTTCCGCATCAAAAACAAGAGGTGCATCATTAATCATAGTTGCCGGCGTGTAGCCTTTTTCCAGTGCGGCTGAGTAAATGAACGGCTTTAAGCTGGAGCCGGGTTGACGCCATGCCTGAGTGACATGGTTAAATTGATTTCGGTTGAAATCAAACCCGCCGACCAGTGCCAAAATCGCCCCTGTTTGCGGATTCGCCGATACGAAAGCCGATTCAACTTGTGGGAGTTGGGTAATTTGCCAGAAACCTTTGCTATCTTGCTGAACGCGGATAATGGATCCGGCGCGGATACGTTGATTAAGGGCGACTTTGTCACCCAAAGCGCGCAGCGCAAAGCGCAGTCCGTCACCGGCAATTTCGATTGTTTCTCCGCCCTTTCGATAGGCACGTACCGACTGCGGTGTGACACGAAGAACCAAAGCGGGAAGTAGATCGTCATTCTCAATGGAGTCTTGGAGAGCTTCTTCTAGTTGTTCATCGCCGGCCTCTGGTGGGAGGCTAACGAAGCTTTCTGGGCCGCGATAACCGTGACGACGATCATAGTCGAGTACGCCTTTACGCACGGCGGTATAAGCTGCGAGCTGATCGTTCTGATGTATTGTCGTATAAACTTTGATTCCCTGTGAGTAAGCACCGTCCTGAAGCTTGTCATAAACGACTTGACGAGCCATCTCCGCGATGTAATCGGCTTTTGTACCGAACTCTTGGTTGCCATGTTTGATGTTCAAAGCCTCCTGTTGGGCGGCGGCGAACTGTTCGTCGGAGATGTAGCGTAATTCGTGCATGCGACGCAATACATACATCTGGCGCAATTTCGCGCGTTTTGGATTGGCGACGGGGTTGTACGCGGAAGGTGCTTTGGGTAGTCCGGCCAACATGGCTGACTCGGCGACGGAGAGTTGTTTCAAGTCTTTGCCAAAATAAATCTGTGCAGCGGCAGCAAAGCCGTATGAGCGTTGCCCTAAATAAATTTGGTTGAAATAAAGCTGAAGAATTTCGTCTTTACTGAGTGTGTGTTCGATTTTGAAGGCGAGCAAAATTTCGTTGAATTTGCGTGTGAGTGTTTTTTCTTTGGATAGGAAAAAATTGCGTGCTACCTGCATGGTAATTGTGCTGGCCCCTTGCTTTGCTCCGCCAGCGGTGAAATTGGAAAGCGCGGCGCGTAACACGCCCATGTAATCAACGCCGCCGTGTTTATAAAAGCCGTCGTCTTCAGCTGCCAGAATAGCGTGTTTAATAGCATCGGGGACCTCGGAGATTTTTACCAAGGCGCGACGTTCTTCACCAAACTCTCCAATGAGCGAACCTTCTGCGCTATATACGCGCAACGGTATTTTGGGGCGGTAGTCTGTCAATGTCTCAAGTGAGGGTAAGGTCGGATAGGTCAGCATTACGGCCAATCCGAGCAAAATAGCGGGGAGCATCAATAATGTGGTGGTGATAAGAGCAGGTAGCAGCCAAGGGCGAGATGACATGGTGTGGTTGTTGTAAATGATATATTGGTGTTAAGGTGCGGGACGTGATGCGATTATATAGTCAGCTTGCTGGCGAATGGTGTTGCGAGAAATAGCTTTACATGATTTATAGTTATTGCTAGGATTTAAACCACTTTATACAAAAGAGCTATAACTGGCCTATGGCTAAAGTAAATTTTGATATTCCATTAGATTTTCTGCAGGCCTCGACACCCCCAATGATTGGGGTGGATATTAGTTCGTCATCGGTAAAGATGGTTGAGCTAAGCGAGGTTCCCAAAAAAGCGGGCTACATTGTTGAGCGATACGCAATCGAGCCTTTGCCCAAAGATGCGGTTACCGATGGCAACATAAATAATCTTGATGCGGTGTCTGAAACCCTCCAGCGTGCTTGGAAGCGTTTGGGCGGGCGCATAAAGAATGTTAGTGTTGCGCTGCCTGCCGCCGCAGTTATCACCAAAAAGATTTTGCTTCCAGCTGGATTGCGTGAAGAAGATCTCGAGTATCAGGTCGAGTCGGAGGCCAATCAGTACATTCCTTTTGCGCTGGATGAGGTAAATCTCGACTTTCAGGTCATTGGCCCGGCTCCTGGTAATCCAGAAGAAATTGAGGTTTTGCTTGCGGCTTCGCGTAAGGCTAACGTGGAAGATCGTGTTGCTGCGGCGCAATCGGCTGGCTTGAAGGCTGTGGTGGTAGATGTCGAGCCGTATGCGGCTGAAACCGCATTTGAGCAAATCCGTCTACAGCTTCCCGATGGAGCGGAAGATAAGTGCGTGGCCTTGATTGATATTGGCGCAAGCGTGATGAACGTCAATGTTCTGCGCAATGGGCAATCGGTTTATTCGCGCGACCAACAGGTTGGTGGCAATCAATTGACTCAGCAAATTCAGGGTATGTTCGGGTTGTCGGTTGAAGAGGCCGAATCTGCCAAGAGAAATGGCGGTTTGCCCGATAATTACGAAAGCGATGTGCTGGCACCGTTCCGCGAAAATGTGGTGATGGAAATTGCGCGGGCGTTGCAATTCTTCTTTACATCGACGCAATACAATGAGGTCGATTACATTGTGCTGGCGGGTGGTTGTGCTGTGCTGCCAGGTTTGGATGATGCTGTTGCAACGCGCACGCAGGTGAGCACCATGGTGGCAAATCCTTTTGCCTTGATGGCTCTCTCGAGCCGTATTAAACCGCGACAATTGCAGGCAGATGCTCCGTCTTTGATCGTTGCTTGCGGATTGGCAATGCGGAGGTTTGATCCATCATGATACGCATCAACTTATTGCCGCATCGCGCGGAAAAGAGACGGGCTAGGCAAATTCAATTTGCCGCATTGAGTGTCATTTCGCTGGTATTAGGGGCGCTATTGGTGGGATTTGTTCACGCTGCGATTAGTGCTCAAATATCAAATCAGCAGGCTAGAAACGATTATTTGCGCGCGGAAACTGCGGTGCTGGATAAGCAGATTGTCGAGATTAAAAAGCTGCGCGAGCAAACTCATGCGCTCATGCTGCGTAAAGATGCGGTCGAAAAGCTACAAAGTGATCGTGCGGATGTCGTTCATCTGATGGATCAGATGCTGCGTATTCTGCCTGACGGTGTCTATCTCAGAACGTTGAAACAAACCGGAAGCAAGATTTCTATTACGGGATATGCTCAATCCAATGCACGTATTTCAACATTGATGCGTGCGGTTGAAGATTCTCCGTGGCTGGATTCTCCCGCGCTGGTAGAGATTCATGCGGCGAGTGCAAATGGGGCTCGTGTAAGTGAGTTTACACTCACGTTCAATTTGACTAAAGGGCAGTCTGTCTCTGGGAATGCTGCAATCCCGGCAGTGAAGGGCTAATGCCATGATTAATATTGAAGAATTAAAAAACCTTAACCCAAACAACCCTGGCTCTTGGCCTTGGGTGGCAAAATTGATGGCGTTTGGGCTGATGTTTCTTGCGGTTGTGATTGCGGGTGCCTTGCTTGATTGGCAGTCTCAATGGGAAACGCTGGATGTTGCGAAACAGGAAGAGGTCAGTTTGAAAGACACCTTCTTGGCAAAGAAAAAAGAAGCGATCAATCTTGATTTAATTAAGAAGCAGTTGACGGAAACGCAGGAATCTTTTGGTGCATTGCTGAAGCAATTACCAAGCAAGTCCGAGATGGACGCGTTGCTGACCGATATTAATCAGGCCGGTTTGGGGCGTGGCTTGCAGTTTGATTTGTTTCGCCCTGGTGGTGAAACAATGAATGGTGCGTTTGCCGAGCAGCCAATTACGATACGCGTCACTGGGAATTACGATGACTTGGGTAAGTTTGCTAGCGATATCGCGATGTTACCTCGAATTGTTACGTTAAACGAGGTGTCGATCAATCCAACTGGCGCGGGTTTGTCTATGGATGCGATAGCCAAAACATTCCGTTATCTTGATGAAACTGAGACTGCGGCACAAAAGAAACCAGCAGGGGCGAAGAAATGAAGCGCATAGGCGTAGTCTTACTTCCATTGCTACTTGTCGCGTGCGGCGGCGAGGAGTTTCAGGATTTGCGTGAGTTTGTGCAAAATGCCGGTGCCGATATGCGCGGCAAAATTGACCCTCCCCCCGAAGTGAAGCCTTACGAGCCCTTTGCTTACAATAATGATGCGGGTATGGCAGATCCTTTCAAGCCACGCAAACCGGAGTTGCGTGGCGGAGGCAAGTCAGGGATTAATCAGCCGGATTTGGATCGTCCCAAAGAGGAGCTTGAAGAGTTTCCGCTTGAAGGCTTAAGTATGGTCGGGTATCTGTTTCAAAATAAAGTGCCTTACGCTGTTGTGCGCGCGCCGGATGGAAAGCTGCATCGCGTGAAAGTTGGCAATTATTTGGGAATGAATTTCGGTTTGATTAAAGAAGTGCATGAAACCGAGGTTGTGGTGAAAGAAATGGTTCAGGACAGCGCAGGTGATTGGTCTGAACGCATGAGTAGTCTACAACTGGCGGAATGATTTGGGGGTAATAATGATTGATTCTGTGATTAAAAAAGTGGCGCATTCTTTGCTGTTATTGCTTTCCTTGGGAGTTGTTTGCGCTCAAGCGGCAGAGCAGAATAACATTACTGGCTTGAGTGCAAGTTCAAGTGGAGACGGCAAAATTGTGCTCAGAGTTGACTTGGCTCAACCGCTAGCTAATCCTCCTGCCGGTTTCACAATCAATACGCCACCTCGTATCGCTTTCGACTTTCCTAACACAACAAACGGATTGGGAAAAACTGCGCAAGAATTTTCTGAGGGGGATCTGCGCGGAGCTAACGTCGTACAAGCGGGTAGCCGTACGCGCTTGGTGGTAAATCTGAATCAAATGCTCGTTTACAACACGAAAGTAGATGGAAATAGTGTGTTGATTACGCTTGAGGGCAAGGCAGCGACAGGCGAGGGTAGTACGTCGCGTTTTGCCGAAGCTAAATCAGGCAATCAAAAACACTCGTTGCGGGATATCGACTTCAGGCGCGGCAAGAACGGCGAAGGCCGTATTCAGGTTGATCTGTCGGATTCTAATATTGGTATCGACATTAAGCAGCAGGGAACTACGCTGATTGTGGAGTTTGTGAAAACATCTTTGCCACGTAGTCTTCAACGCAAGCTGGATGTGGTTGACTTTGCTACACCAGTGCAGGGGATCGATACCTACACCCAAGGCGATAACGTGCGTATGGTGATAGATCCCAAAGGTACTTGGGAGCATGCGGCATACCAGACAGATAATAAATTTATTGTTGAAGTGAAGCCGGTTGCTGAAGACCCGAACAAGTTAGTTAAGGGTAATCAGGCTGGATATGCAGGTGAGAAGCTGACTTTGAATTTCCAAAAGATTGATGTTCGCGAAGCGCTAAATGTAATTGCGGATTTCACAAATCTGAACATGGTGATTAGCGACACTGTGGGTGGAAATCTGACCTTGCGTCTGAAAGATGTTCCATGGGATCAGGCGTTGGATATCATCTTGAGCAGTCGGGGTTTGGATATGCGCAAAAATGGCAACGTGATTCAAGTTGCCCCGCGCGAAGAAATTGCAGCCAAAGAAAAGATTGACTTGACCTCAAAGCAAGAAATATCGGATCTGGAGGAGCTACGTACCGAGAGCTTCCAATTGAGTTATCAAAAAGGTGACGCAATCACCAAGATTCTCTCCAACGATAAACAGCGTATTTTGTCCAAGCGCGGAAGCACAGTGGTTGATCCGCGTACTAATACCTTGTTTGTTCAGGATACGCCTTCTCGACTTGAAGAAGTTCGCAAGCTTATCAAGCAAATTGATGTGCCGGTTCGTCAAGTAATGATTGAGGCGCGTATCGTTGAGGCATCGGATAAATTTGGGCGGAATCTTGGCGTAAAATTGGGCTATACAGCACCAGCCCCCGCTGCTGGAGCAGGTTTTGCGGTTGGCAGTAATAATCCGTCGGCGGTACGCGGCACGATCAATGGTTCCAATGTTAATCTGCCTGCGGCTGCTTCAGCAGGAACTTTCTCGATGATCTTGTTTAACTCTGCTGCAACCCGCCTGCTTAATTTGGAGTTGTCGGCATTGGAAACCGATACCAAAGGTAAGATTATTTCGAGCCCTCGTGTGGTGACAGCGGACAAGGTTGAAGCAAATATTGAACAAGGTACTGAAGTGCCGTACCAAGAGGCCAGCAGTAGTGGTGCTGCCACGACCTCGTTTAAAAAAGCGATACTTAGTTTGAAAGTGACACCGCAGATTACGCCTGATGATAATGTGATCATGGATGTGAACGTCACTAAAGACTCGGTAGGTGCGGCAACGTTTAACGGTGTACCAACCATAGATACCAATAAAGTTAAAACGCAAGTGTTGGTGGAGAATGGTGGTACCGTCGTAATCGGCGGGGTGTATGCTCAGACCGACACATTCACAACAAACAAAGTGCCAGTGCTGGGAGATGTTCCGGTTCTTGGTGGGTTATTCAGAAGTACTAATCGCACTGATAACAAGAGCGAGTTGTTGATCTTTATTTCACCGAAGATCATGAAAGATACACTGAACCTAAGATGATCTAGCAAGTTGTTACTCTCAAAGCCCGGCTAGTCCGGGCTTTGGTTTTTATCGATTACAATATCTCCATGCATAGCGAAGCCGACAGTCATCCGAAAACACCCCAACACAAACTTGGATCGGAGAATTTAATTCTGGTCGGCATGATGGGTTCCGGTAAAACAACAATGGGACGTTTACTTGCCAAGCAGCTTGGCAAGCGTTTTATTGATACCGACGAGGAAATTCAGCGTCGTACCGGAGTGACCATACCTCATATATTTGATGTTGAAGGAGAGCTGGGTTTCAGAGCGCGAGAAACGGCCGTGATTGGCGATCTACTTCAGCATGAGGGATTGGTGCTGGCCACGGGCGGAGGTGCTGTGGTGGCTGAAGAGAACCGTGCATTGCTTGCGCGAGGTGGCGTGGTTATTTACTTAAAAGCCAGTGTTTCTGATTTATACCAGCGGACACGTCATGATCGAGGCCGCCCATTGTTGCAAACTGCGGATCCCCGTGCAAAATTAACCGAGCTGCTATTGGTGCGGGATCCGTTGTATCAACAGGTGGCGAATATTGTAGTTCACACGGGCAGGCAGAATGTACACGCCTTGATGCACCATCTGCTCGGCGAAATTGATGCTTATGTCTCCAAGGAAAATGAAGAATGATGCAAACACTTCAAGTTGGTTTAGCTGAAAGAAGTTATCCGATCCATATTGGCGGAGGGCTGCTCGACCAAGAGGGGTTATTGGAGCGGGCCATTCCGCGAAAGCGTGTGGCGATAGTTAGCAATACAACGGTTGCGCCCCTGTACTTAGGGCAGTTGGAAAGCACACTAAAGCGGATTGGTGTGCAAAGTATCGCAATTGTATTGCCGGACGGAGAAAAGTTTAAAACTACTGAGACCTTAAATCTAATCTACGACGGCCTTTTGCAAGCCCGATGCGAGCGTAGTACGCCACTAATTGCCTTGGGCGGTGGCGTGGTTGGAGATATGACGGGATTTGCAGCGGCGAGTTATTTGCGTGGCGTACCGTTTATTCAAATCCCTACTACATTATTAGCTCAGGTAGATTCCTCGGTTGGTGGAAAGACCGGCATAAATCACCCCTTGGGTAAAAATATGATTGGTGCCTTTTACCAACCCAGTGTGGTGCTGGCGGATACGGCAACGCTGGGGACCTTGCCCGACAAAGAATTGTCGGCAGGAATAGCTGAAGTGATTAAGTATGGGCTGATACGTGACCTGCCTTTTCTGGCATGGTTAGAGCAGAATATGGAAAAGTTGTTGGCGCGCGACAAAGTTGCTTTGCAGTACGCGATTCAGCGCAGTTGTCAAAACAAAGCCGAAGTGGTGGGTTCGGACGAGCGTGAAAGTGGCGAGCGAGCTTTGCTGAATCTCGGGCATACGTTTGGCCATGCTATCGAATCAGGGATGGGGTATGGCAAGTGGCTGCATGGCGAAGGCGTGGCGGCAGGAACGGTAATGGCCGCTGATCTCTCATGCCGACTTGGTTGGATTAGCGCACAAGATGCGGAACGAGTGCGCAACCTTTTCCTGCGGGCTAAATTGCCGGTTGTTGCCCCGAATCTTGGTGCTGAAAAATATTTGGACCTGATGGGTTTGGACAAAAAAGTCGAGGGTGGAAAAATACGCTTTGTTCTGCTAAAGCAGCTTGGGCAAGCAGTTATTTATGGTGATGCCCCTGCCGAATTGGTGCGGCAAACACTGGATGCCTGCGTCCATGAGTAAACTGGCTAACTATGCTGTTACGGGTGCAAACACGCGTGGACGTACGTATTCCGAGCCTGCACCAGCAGGGCGCAGTGAGTTTCAACGTGATCGTGATCGCATCATCCATTCGGCGGCATTTCGTCGCCTCGAATATAAAACCCAGGTATTTGTTAATCACGAAGGTGACCTGTTTCGCACCCGCCTTACACACAGCATTGAGGTTGCCCAAATCGCGCGCTCCATCGCGCGGCGTTTACGCCTGAATGAAGACCTCGCCGAGGCGGTTGCTCTGGCGCATGACGTGGGACATACGCCGTTTGGTCATGCTGGGCAGGATGCGCTAAATGCCTGCATGAAAGAATTCGGAGGCTTTGAGCACAACTTGCAATCGCTGCGGGTGGTCGATCAGCTCGAAGAGAAATATGCCGATTTTGATGGACTCAATCTGACTTTTGAAACCCGGGAAGGCATTCTCAAACATTGCTCGATGGAAAATGCGGCCCAGCTTGGTGCGCTGGGCGAGCGCTTTTTGAACAACCGCCGCCCTTCGTTGGAAGCGCAGATTACCAATCTTGCCGACGAAATTGCTTATAACAACCATGATGTGGACGATGGTCTGAGGTCAGGGCTCATCACGTTGGATCAATTGACCGAAGTGCCGCTGGTGGCGGAGCATCTGAGTGAAGTTCGGGGTGCTTACCCGGCATTGAACGAACGTCGTGTAGTGCATGAAACCATTCGCCGTATGATTAACACCTTGGTCTCCGATTTGATTGTTTGCAGCGAACAAAATATCGCCGGACAGCAACTGGATAGCCTTGATGACGTACGTGCCGCGCCGAACTTGATTGGATTCAGTGCGGAAATCGACGAGGCGCAGCGTAAACTCAAAACATTTCTGCGCATCAATCTTTATCGGCACTATCGGGTGATGCGCATGAGTGCCAAAGCTCAGCGTATCGTGCGAGACCTATTTACCGCATTTATGGATGATCCGCGCTTATTGCCGCCGCAATTTCAGCGTACGGCTGAGCAGGACCGCGCTCGGGCTGTTGCCGACTACATCGCTGGAATGACTGATCGCTATGCCATCCGCGAACACCGCCGTATTTTTGCGGTGGAAGAGACATTGGCTTAATTTTTCCTGCCATACGGGATTCACCCAAGTCAAGTTGTGCAACTGGTTATGGTTGCCCGCGTTCCCCAGAAAAGGTAATATTCCCGCCCTTTTGCTTTATCAAATGACGTGGCGGCGTGTGTCGCCATTTTTTGGCTCTAAAAAATGATTGAGGAATGCCGTGAGTAACTCTTCTATGTCTGTGCAGCAAGGTTTGCCGGAACAACAAGGTTTGTATGACCCGCGTAATGAGCACGATGCGTGCGGCGTGGGGTTTGTGGCGCATATCAAAGGCAAAAAAAGCCATGATATGGTGCGTCAGGGATTGCAGATTCTGGAGAATCTGACACATCGCGGCGCGGTCGGTGCGGATCCGCTGGCCGGAGACGGTGCGGGTATTCTGATCCAGATTCCCGACCAATTCCTACGTGATGAAATGGGCTGGGGCAAGATTGAGTTGCCGCCGGTGGGTGATTATGGCGTGGGCATTATGTTCCTGCCCCGCAATCAGGTTGCCCGCGCAGCTTGCGAGGCGATCATTGAGAAAAAGGTCAAGGCAGAAGGTCAAATTCTGCTGGGCTGGCGCGATGTTCCCGTGGATAGCAGTGGCTTGGGTGAAAGCGTCAAAGCAGTCGAGCCAGTTGTGCGTCAGGTGTTTATCGGGCGCGGTAAAAAGACTGCCGACCAAAATAGTTTTGAGCGCAAACTGTTTGTAATTCGCAAGACGGCAGAACATGCAGTCAAAGCACTTGCCAAAGATCAAGGCAAGGGGTTCTACATTCCGTCCTTATCGTCTCGCACCATCGTCTATAAAGGCATGTTGCTGGCCGATCAAGTGGGTAAGTACTACCTCGATTTGCAGGACGCGCGCGTAATTAGTGCATTGGCACTGGTGCATCAGCGTTTCTCCACCAACACCTTCCCAACTTGGGATTTGGCACACCCGTTCCGCATGATCGCTCACAACGGCGAGATCAACACCGTGCGCGGCAACGTGAACTGGATGACAGCGCGTCACGAGACCATGTCTTCTGCCTTACTGGGTGAAGACTTGGAAAAATTGTGGCCGCTGATTGTTGATGGTCAGTCCGACTCCGCTTGTTTCGACAACGCGTTGGAGTTGCTGGTGGCAGGAGGTTACTCGCTGCCGCATGCAATGATGTTGTTGGTTCCTGAAGCATGGGCAGGCAATCCGCTAATGGATGAAGAGCGCCGCGCTTTTTACGAATACCATGCCGCCCTGATGGAGCCATGGGATGGTCCCGCAGCCGTCGCATTTACCGATGGTCGAATGATCGGTGCGACGCTGGATCGCAACGGTTTGCGTCCCGCGCGTTATCTCATCACCGACGATGATGTTGTGCTGATGGCCTCCGAAATGGGCGTGCTACCGATTCCGCAAAGTAAGATTGTGCGCAAGTGGCGTTTGCAGCCGGGCAAGATGTTCCTGATTGACATGGAAGCGGGTCGCATCATTGACGATGCCGAGTTGAAAACGCAGCTGGCGACAGCCAAGCCTTATCGCAAGTGGATCGAAAAATCGCGCTATTACCTAGATGATCTGCCTGTTGTGAAAGACAAGCTGACCTTGTCGGCATCGTTGCTGGATACTCAGCAAGCGTTCGGCTATTCGCAGGAAGACGTGAAGTTCCTGCTCGCGCCGATGGCCGCAGCCGGAGAAGAAGCAACTGGTTCGATGGGTAACGACGCGGCATTGCCCGTGTTGTCTAACAAGAACAAGGTGCTGTACAACTACTTCAAGCAGTTGTTTGCTCAAGTGACCAACCCGCCTATTGATCCGATCCGCGAAGAGATCGTGATGTCATTGACGACATTTATCGGCCCTAAACCGAATCTGCTCGGCATAGATGAAACCAATCCTCCGCTGCGTCTTGAAGCGCACCAGCCGATTTTGTCGAATGACGACATCGCTAAATTGCGCGACATCAGCAAGCTGACCAAGGGGCAATACAAATCGCTGGTTTTGGATATCACCTATCCAGCCAAACAAGGTGCTAAAGGCTGTGATGCGGCGATGAAAGCACTGCGTAAAGCGGCGAGTCAATCGGTTGCCGACGGTTACAACGTACTGATCCTGTCTGATCGTAACGTTACGGCCGAGCGCGTGGCAATTCCCGCGCTGCTGGCGACATCCGGCGTACATCATCACCTAGTTCGTGCGGGGCTGCGTACCAGCACTGGGCTGGTGGTGGATACCGGTTCTGCGCGTGAGACGCACCACTTCGCGCTGCTTGCAGGTTATGGCGCAGAAGCCGTTTGCCCGTGGCTTGCGTTTGAAACCATCGCGTCGATTGCCGACCAACTGCCCGGCGGCATTGATGCCAAAGAAGCCAAAAAACGTTTCATCAAGGGCGTGAATAAAGGCTTACTGAAAGTGATGTCCAAGATGGGCATCTCGACTTATCAGTCATACTGCGGCGCGCAAATTTTCGAAGCAATTGGTTTGAATAAAGCATTCATCACCGAATACTTTACTGGCACAGCAACTCAAATCGAAGGGATCGGTTTGGGCGAAGTGGCGGAAGAAGCAGTGCGCATGCATAGCGCCGCCTTCGGCAATGATCCGTTACTGGCAGAGATGCTTGATGCAGGCGGCGAATATGCTTTCCGTATTCGCGGTGAAGAGCATATGTGGACACCGGACTCGATTGCCAAGTTGCAACATGCAACACGTGCCAACAATTTCGCAACATACAAAGAGTACGCGAAGCTGATTAACGACCAAGCGCACAAGCTGAAAACGCTGCGCGGTTTGTTTGAGATCAAGTCGGCAGGTAAGGCCGTGCCGCTAGAGGAAGTAGAATCGGCTAAGGAGATCGTGAAGCGTTTTGCAACTGGCGCGATGTCGCTAGGCTCGATCTCGACCGAGGCGCATACCACCTTGGCGGTTGCGATGAATCGCATCGGTGGTAAGTCGAATACCGGCGAGGGTGGCGAAGATGCCAACCGTTTCCGCATTTTGAAGGCGGGCGAAAAACTGTCCGATATCATCGGTAAAAAACGTATTGAAGCCGATCTGGTGATGCAAGAAGGCGACTCGCTGCGTTCGCGCATCAAACAAGTCGCATCCGGTCGCTTTGGCGTTACGGCAGAATATTTGAGCAGTGCCGACCAGATTCAAATCAAAATGGCGCAAGGCGCAAAGCCGGGCGAAGGCGGTCAACTGCCGGGCGGAAAAGTATCCGAGTACATCGCTAAGCTGCGTTTCTCGGTGCCAGGCGTAGGTTTGATTTCACCGCCGCCGCATCACGACATTTACTCCATCGAAGACTTGGCGCAGCTCATTCATGATCTGAAAAATGCCAATCCGTCGGCTTCCATTTCGGTCAAGCTGGTGTCCGAAGTTGGTGTGGGTACCGTGGCCGCCGGTGTGTCAAAAGCGAAAGCTGACCATATCGTTGTTTCGGGTTACGACGGCGGTACGGGTGCTTCACCTTTGTCCTCAATCAAACACGCCGGTACGCCGTGGGAGCTAGGTTTGGCCGAGGCGCAACAGACGCTGGTATTGAACAAGCTGCGCGGTCGTATCGCGCTGCAAGTGGATGGTCAGCTCAAAACTGGCCGTGACGTGCTGATCGGCGCGTTGCTGGGCGCGGATGAATTTGGTTTTGCGACAGCACCGCTGGTGGTTGAGGGGTGCATCATGATGCGCAAGTGCCACCTCAATACCTGTCCAGTCGGCGTGGCCACACAAGACCCCGCGTTGCGCAAGAAATTTACCGGACAGCCGGAGCACGTCGTTAACTACTTCTTCTTTGTCGCCGAAGAAGTGCGTGAACTGATGGCGCAAATGGGTATCCGAAAATTTGACGAACTGATTGGTCGCAGCGATTTGCTGGATACTAATCAGAGCATTACCCATTGGAAATCGCAGGGCTTGAACTTGTCGAAGATTTTCCATCAGCCTGATGTTGCTGCCAGCGTTGCCCGTCGTCATGCCGAATCGCAGGATCACGAATTGGAAAAAGCACTCGACCAATATCTGGTTGAACAAGCCAAACCCGCGTTGGATACCAAGCAGCATGTGACGATTGAGACAACCGTCTCGAACGTGAACCGCACCGTTGGCACCATGTTGTCGCACGAAGTGGCCAAACGTTATGGCCACGGCGGTTTACCTAGCGACACTATCAAGGTGAAGCTGAAAGGAACCGCTGGGCAAAGTTTTGGTGCCTTCCTTGCGCACGGCGTTAGCTTCGAGTTGACTGGCGAGGGTAACGACTATGTTGGTAAGGGTTTGTGCGGCGGACGTATCGTCATCAAGCCGTCGGACGATTGCAAGATTGTTGCCGAAGACAACATCATCGTCGGCAACACCGTCATGTACGGCGCGACCAGCGGTGAGTGTTATTTCCGTGGCGTGGCGGGCGAGCGTTTTGCCGTACGCAACTCCGGTGCGATTGCCGTAGTCGAGGGCGTGGGTGACCACGGCTGCGAATACATGACCGGCGGCATGGTTGTCGTGCTGGGTCAAACCGGTCGCAACTTTGCAGCAGGTATGTCGGGCGGTGTCGCTTACGTGCTGGACGAAGACGGTACATTTGCTAAACGCTGCAACATGAGCATGGTGCAACTGGAAGCCATTCCAGAAGAAGTGGCCGCTAGCGAAACTGGCGAAGTGCACAGCAAAGGTCGCGTGCATTTCAATCACCTAAATAAAGCTGATGCAGCCGCGCTGCGCGGCAAGATCGAAAAGCATCTGCGCTACACCGGCAGCTTGCGCGCAAAACACATCTTGGATAACTGGGCGAGTTACTTGCCCAAGTTCGTCAAAGTGATGCCGACAGAATATCGTCGCGCCCTGCTGGAGATCGCGGCGCAACAACAGAAGGAGGCCGCATAATGGGCAAGCCAACCGGTTTTATGGAATTCGAGCGTGTGAACGAGGGCTACCTGCCCGTTGAACAGCGTAAGAAAAATTACCAAGAGTTCGTCATGCATCTGAGCGATGCCGAAGCCAAGCAACAGGGTGCGCGCTGCATGGATTGCGGCATTCCGTTCTGCAACAACGGCTGTCCGGTTAACAACATCATTCCTGATTGGAATGATCTGGTGTATCGCGGCAATTGGAAACAGGCACTGGAAGTGTTGCACTCGACTAACAACTTCCCTGAATTTACCGGACGCATCTGCCCCGCCCCATGTGAAGCTGCTTGTACGTTGAACCTCAACAACGATGCTGTTGGTATCAAATCCATCGAGCACGCCATCATCGACAAGGCTGGTGAAAACGGCTGGGTCGTACCGCAGCCTGCCGCGAAGAAAACCGGCAAGAAAGTGGCAGTCGTCGGCTCCGGTCCTGCCGGTTTGGCGGCCGCGCAACAACTGGCACGCGCTGGGCATGATGTGACTGTGTTCGAAAAGAACAGCCGCGTCGGCGGCCTATTGCGATACGGCATTCCTGATTTTAAGCTCGACAAAGGTTTGATCGATTGGCGCATGGCGCAGATGCAAGCTGAAGGCGTGACTTTCCGCACCAACACCTACATCGGCGACGATGCCGATTTGGGCAAGGTTACCAATGATGCGACCACGACCATCAGCCCAAAAAAGCTGCTGAAGGAATTCCATGCCGTGATTCTCGCGGGTGGTGCCGAGCAACCACGCGACCTTTCAGTGCCCGGCCGCGAGTTGAGCGGTGTGCATTTCGCGCTGGAGTTTTTGATTCCGCAAAACAAAGAAGTGGCGGGCGATGGCCGCAATCCGATACATGTTGATGGTAAGCATGTGTTGGTAATCGGGGGCGGTGATACCGGCTCTGACTGTGTTGGTACATCGAATCGTCACGGTGCTGCCGCGATTACTCAAATCGAAGTTATGCCGCGTGCTCCAGAACAAGAAAACAAAGCGCTGACCTGGCCGTACTGGCCGATGAAACTGCGCACTTCTAGTTCGCACGACGAAGGTTGCGAGCGCGATTGGGCGATTGCAACCAAAGAATTCATCGGCGAAAACGGCAAGCTCAAAGCGGTTCGTGCCGTGCGCGTTGAATTCAAAGACGGCAAAATGAACGAAGTTGCCGGTAGCGAATTCGAGATCAAAGCTGACTACGTTTTCTTGGCGATGGGTTTCACCAATCCGCTGGCAAAAGTATTGGATGCTTTCGGCGTGGAAAAAGACGGGCGCGGCAATGTCAAAGCGGGTACCGAAGGTGCGGGTTGTTATCACACCAACGTGAAAAAAGTTTTTGCGGCGGGCGATATGCGTCGCGGCCAATCGCTGGTGGTATGGGCTATCCGCGAAGGTCGTCAAGCAGCACGTGCAGTGGATGAGTTTTTGATGGGCGCGTCGGTGTTGCCTCGTTAATTCAAAACATTTGTCCACGAAAAACACGAAAGCCACGAACAAAGAAAATTCTCAGGTATTTTGCTACAGGTCGTTAGGAGAATTTTTTCTTCGGTTTTTTTCGTGAGTTTCGTGTTTTTCGTGGACAGTTTTTATTTTAGGTTTTAGAAATTAAATTCGGAAAATAACAATGAACTTCAAAGTAAAGAACGACACCTTCCTGCGCGCCTTGTTACGCCAGCCGACTGAATACACCCCATTGTGGATGATGCGCCAAGCAGGTCGTTATCTGCCGGAGTACCGTGCCACGCGCAAGCAGGCGGGCAGCTTTCTTGGCTTGTGCAAGAACCCAGATTTCGCTACTGAAGTTACCCTGCAACCGCTGGAGCGTTTCCCGCTGGATGCCGCAATTCTGTTTTCCGACATTCTTACCGTGCCAGATGCGATGGGTTTGGGTTTGTATTTCTCCGAAGGCGAAGGCCCGAAGTTTGAGCGCCCTTTGAAGACAGAGGCAGATATCAAGGCATTGCGTGTGCCCGACATTGGCACCGACTTGAAATACGTCACCGATGCGGTATCGCAAATTCGCAAGGCATTGGATGGCAGCGTGCCCTTGATTGGTTTTTCCGGCAGCCCGTTCACACTGTCCTGCTACATGGTTGAAGGCGGTGGCAGCGACGACTACGCCAAGGTTAAAACCTTGATGTACAACGAACCCAAGCTGATGCACCATATTTTGGAAGTGACTGCGCAGTCTGTGATTGCTTATCTGAATGCGCAGATTGAAGCGGGCGCGCAAGCCGTGATGATTTTCGACTCTTGGGGCGGCGTGTTGTCGCATGCTGCATTCCACGAATTCTCGTTGGCTTACACCCAACGCATTGTTGATGGTCTGATCAAGGAAAAAGATGGCGTGCGTATCCCTTCCATTGTGTTTACCAAAGGCGGTGGATTGTGGATTGAAAGTATTGCCAACACCGGCTGCGATGCAGTGGGTTTGGATTGGTCGATGGATATCGGCATTGCGCGCCAAAAAGTAGGCGATAAAGTTGCCTTGCAAGGCAATATGGATCCAGCCGTACTGTTTGCCTCGCCGGATGCGATTCGCAACGAAGTGGAACGTATCCTCGCCAGTTACGGCTACGGTAGCGGTCACGTGTTCAATTTGGGGCACGGTATTTCGCAGCACTCCAACCCTGACCATGCCGCAGCACTGGTGGCGGCGGTACACGAGCTGAGCCGTAAGTATCACTAATCAATCGTAAGCACCAAAAGCCGCAGGTACTCCCTGCGGCTTTTGCATTTCTGCGACAATCGCCCCATGCCTATTGCCCGCATCGCCCTTGATATTCCACTTCCCACTTTGTTTGATTACACGGTGGGCGAAGGCATGGAAATCAGCGTAGGGCAACGTGTACTTGTGCCGTTTGGCAAACGGCAGATGGTGGGCGTGGTGATGGAACTGATTGCCGAATCCGAAATGGCGGCAGAGCGGATCAAACCGCTGACAAGCGTATTGCAAGACAGCGCGCCATTGTCCGCAGAGTTGCTTGGGCTCTTGAATTTTTGCGCCGATTACTACCATCACCCTATCGGGCCGACGGTGCTGTCCGCGTTGCCGACGCGCTTGCGCTCCGACAAACCGCTAACGGTACGTTTGCCGGAATGGTATGGACTGAGCGAAGCAGGCAGTACACCTGATCCACTTGTTGTGCCCAAGCGTAAAGTGGTGCAACACCGCATTCTCGATATGCTGACACAACAGTCGTGCAGCCTTGATCAGATCAAACGTTTGTCATCGACGGCGGGCGGGCAGCTCAAAGCTTTGTTGGAAGCTGGGTATGTGGTGCGTTGCGAGCCGGTGCGCGCGGCGCACAGCCTAGTAAATGCCCACACATTGACCGATGAGCAGCAGGTGGCTGTGCAGGCGGTGACGCGGCAAAAAGGCTTCGGCTGTTTTTTGTTGCACGGCATTACTGGCAGCGGCAAAACCGAGGTGTATGTGCATCTCATGCATCACGTGTTGCAACAGGGCGCGCAAGTGTTGCTGCTGGTGCCGGAAATCAATCTGACTCCGCAACTGGAACACTATTTCCGCAGCCGCTTTCCCGATGCGGAGCTGGTGAGTTTGCACAGCGGATTGGGCGAAGGTGAACGGATGCACAACTGGCTGCAGGCGCAATCCGGCGCGGCGCAAATCATTTTGGGAACACGCTTATCGGTATTTGCGGAACTACCAAAGCTGGCACTGATCATCGTGGACGAAGAGCACGATAGTTCCTTCAAGCAGCAGGACGGTCTGCGCTATTCCGCGCGCGATGTGGCGATTTTCCGCGCGAGTCAGCGTGGCATTTCTATCGTATTGGGTTCAGCCACACCGTCGCTGGAAAGCTATCACAACGCGCAAAGTGGGCGTTATCACTTGCTTAAGTTAAGCGGTCGCGCGCAGGCGGCGGCACGCTTGCCGAGCGTGCGTTGCCTCAACATCAATCAAACGACGATGCATCACGGTATCAGCGAAAACCTGCTACGTGAAATCGCGCAACGCATCGCGCGTAAAGAACAAAGTTTGTTGTTCATCAACCGACGCGGTTATTCGCCGGTGCTGATGTGTACGTCATGTGGTTGGCTATCCGGTTGCAAGCATTGCGCGGGCAAGCTGGTGTTGCATCTGAGCGACAAACGGTTGCGTTGCCATCACTGTGGTTATCAGATTCGAGTGCCCCATGCCTGTCCGAGTTGCGGCAATGCCGATCTGCAAGCCGTGGGCAGCGGCACACAACGCATCGAATCGGTGTTGCAAGAACATTTTCCCGAGGCACGTATCCTGCGCGTGGATCGCGACAGCACGCGTAACAAACGCGCCTGGCAAACCATGCGCGAGCAGATACACGCAAACGAAGTGGATGTGCTGGTGGGGACGCAAATGCTGGCAAAGGGACACGACTTTCCTGAGCTAACGCTGGTTGGTGTGTTGAATCCCGACAGCGCGTTATATAGCGCTGACTTTCGCGCTTCGGAAAAACTTTTTGCGCAACTGGCGCAAGTGTCAGGTCGGGCGGGGCGTAGTGCCAAAGCGGGTGAAGTGATTATTCAAACCGCGTTCCCCGACCATCCTTTGTTCCGCGCGTTACGTGAGCATGATTACGAAACATGGGCGCAGACATTATTGATCGAGCGCGAGATGGCCGGATTCCCGCCGTTTGTTTTCCAAGTGTTGCTGCGTGCCGAGGGCAGACAAGAAGGTGAGGTGTATGCGTTTTTGCAACGGGCGCATGCGGAAGCCAAGGCGTTGGCACATACAGTTGAAGTCTATGGCGTGGTCGCGGCAGCTATGCCGAAGCGTGCCAATCATTTTCGCGCGCAACTATTGGTGCAGGGCGATACGCGCAAAATACTGCAAACATTTGTGCGGGCGTGGCGACCATCGCTGGATGCCATTCCCGCACAACGATTGCGCTGGTCGCTGGATATCGACCCGATGGACTTTTGAGGCGGTGACCCGTCAGGGCTATATGAGCCCTGACTAATGGAAGGGGTATAATGCCCGCAATTAAATTACCGCACGGAGAAGAATCATGCTGAAAGAGATTCAACGCTTTACCCTGGCCGACCTTGCTTTACCGATTAAAACGTTGTTTACCGGATATCTGCTGGCCATCGGCGTGGGTTTGCTAGTGGCGGGCGGTCAGATTATGCTGACTCACGGCATGGCGGACGGCAAGTTTGGATTGTCGGTAGACGACATCATCTACAGCTATCACGGCAACCATGACGGCGGGAATGCGACCAAGCTGGAGTCCAAACTGAATGGCTCGATGAAAGAGAATGCACCGCCCGAAATTCGCATGGCATTGCTCAAATGGTCAGCGGCAGGCGCTCCCGAAGCGCAGTGGGCGGACGATATTCAGCTTAAGGTGGAACAGTATTGCTCACCTTGCCACGCCAATATGCCGGGCTTGGCCAATATCGCCGACAAGGCCGTGATGGATGAAATGGTGAAACAGGATGAAGGGGCAACCGTCTCCACGCTGACGCGTGTGTCGCACATCCACTTGTTCGGCATCTCCTTTATCTTCTTCTTCGTGGGCTGGATATTCACTTACGCGACCGGCATTTCGCCGCTGAACAAGGCCATTCTGATTTTCACTCCGTTTGCTTTCCTTATCATCGATATTGCATCTTGGTGGTTGACTAAGTGGAGCCCTAACTTTGCTTGGTTCGTCATCATCGGTGGCTTCGGCTACAGCATGGCAGCTTGCATCATGATCTTCACCTCGCTGTACCAGATGTGGGTATTGCCAATGAAGCTCAAAGCCAAGCAAGTGACAGGTACAAAATAAGCTGTGACAGAAACGGTTTACTTGCTTGAAAGCATCGCCGCCCTCGTTGGCGGCGATGCCGTTTTAACGGGAGAGGCGGCCGCGCCGTATTACAAGGATTGGCGCGGACGATATTCCGGTACTGCGCTTGCGGTGGTATTTCCAGCCAATACGCAACAGCTGAGCGAGGTTGTAAAACTGTGCGTGGCGCAGAGCGTTGCCATCGTGCCGCAGGGCGGCAACACCAGCTTGTGCGGCGCATCTGTGCCGTTGGCCGACGGCAGTCAGCAGATCGTCATAAACCTCTCGCGCATGAATCACATCCGCGCGCTGGATGCCGTTAACTACACCATGACTGTCGAGGCGGGCTGCAAGCTGGCTGCGCTTTATACGGCAGCGGAAAATGCGGAGCGGCTGTTTCCTCTGGGCTTGACCGCCATTGCGCCGCATTGCGCAATCGGCGGCAACCTCTCGACTAACGCGGGTGGCATCGGCGTGTTGCGTTACGGTAGCGCGCGCGATCTGGTGCTGGGTTTGGAAGTGGTCTTGCCAGACGGGCGTATCTGGAACGGCCTGCGCAGTTTGCGCAAGGACAATACCGGCTACGACCTCAAACATTTGTTCATGGGGGCGGAAGGCACGCTGGGCATCATTACTGCCGCCGTACTCAAACTTTTTCCACGTCCGAAATCGGTGGCGACCGCCTGTATCGCGGTGCGTGATCCGGCAGTGGCAGTTGCCTTGCTGTCGCATCTGCGTGCCAATTGCGGCGATAAGATCAGCGGCTTCGAAATCATCTCGCGCAGCTGCCTTGATCTGGTATTCAAACACATTGCCGATACGCGCGAACCTTTCGTAAATCAGCACGAATGGATCGTCATCACAAAATTGGCTGACGTGTTGCCTGCCCCGCTGGACGAGCCTTTGCGTGACGCACTTAAGTCGTTTGGAGAAGGTATTGTCGAATTTGAAATCACTGCCGATGAAGCCGATGCTGAACGTTGGTGGCGGCTGCGCAAGAACATCGCCGAAGCGCAAAAAGCAGAAGGCATCAGCATCAAACACGATGTCTCTGTGCCGATCAGCAGCGTGCCGCAATTCATCACGCAGGCCAGTGCCGACTTGCGTGCCACTTATTCCGGCATTCGTATCGTTGCCTTTGGCCACATCGGCGACGGCAACATCCACTACAACATCTCCATGCTCGATGCCGCGCAGAACGATGCGTTCATCGGCCAGCAAGAGCATGAAGTAAATCGCATCGTGTACGAGGTCGTCGCCCAACTGGATGGCAGTATCAGCGCCGAACACGGCCTTGGCCAGCTAAAGCGCGAAGAGATCACGCACTACAAGAGCGCGTTGGAGCTGGAGCTGATGCGCAACATCAAACGCACGCTGGATCCGCGCGGCTTGATGAATCCGGGTAAAGTGATATAAGGCACTAGGCAAGCGACGCATCCGTGTCGCTATCCGATTCATACCGAGGAGGAACGTGCATGGCAAACCAACCTGAGATCACCAACATGGCACTGTTCTGCGATTTCGAGAACGTGGCGTTGGGCGTGCGCGATGCCAAGTACGCGCAATTCGACATCAAAAAAGTGTTGGAACGTCTACTGCTTAAAGGCGGCATCGTGGTCAAGAAAGCTTATTGTGATTGGGAGCGCTACAAGGAATTCAAGGCCACCATGCACGAAGCCGCTTTCGAACTCATCGAGATCCCGCATGTGCGACAAAGCGGCAAGAACTCCGCCGACATCCGAATGGTCGTCGATGCACTCGACCTCTGCTACACCAAAGCTCACATCGACACTTTCGTCATCATCAGCGGCGATTCCGATTTTTCACCGCTAGTTTCCAAACTGCGCGAGAACAACAAATACGTCATCGGCATCGGCGTGAAAGACTCGACCTCCGACCTGCTTAGTGCGAATTGCGACGAGTTTATTTTCTACGACGATCTGGTGCGCGTGCAGGAAGCAAAGAAGAAACAGGCTGCGAAAAAAGTCCCTGCGAAAGTGAAAGCCGAGACTACTAAACCAACTGAAGCCAAAGTTGAGGATGATAAAAAACAGGAGGCGATGGATTTCTTGGTTGAGACTGTCGAAGGCCTCATCTCCGAGCGCGGGTCGGACGAAAAGCTTTGGGGCTCCATGGTCAAACCCACCATGCAACGCCGCAAACCCGGCTTTACCGAATCCTATTACGGCTACCGCTCATTCAAAGAGTTGATCGAGGATGCGCAGAAAAACAAGTTGGTCATCCTAGTGAAGGATGAAAAATCGGGGCAGTACACGATTCGCTTACCAGCGGCAGATTGATAGTTTTCACTGTGCTTCAGAGCGGTGCGCGCATGACAGGCGTAATTAGTGTGGTGTAGAAATTAATACCTTGTTTTGCAGTCCCGATTTATCCCTGACTCAACTGAGCGTGATGGCTTCTATGGGATAATTCAGCCATGAATTCATCTCTACTTTCCGGTCTTAATCCCGAACAACGTGCCGCCGTCGAACTGCCTGCCCAATCTGCACTGATATTGGCGGGTGCGGGTAGCGGCAAGACGCGCGTGCTCACCACGCGTATCGCTTATCTCATCAGCACAGGGCAAGCTAACCCCCACAGCATCTTGGCGGTGACCTTTACCAACAAGGCGGCGAAGGAGATGAAGACGCGCTTGTCGAGCATGCTTCCCGTCAACATCAACAGCATGTGGATAGGCACCTTCCACGGACTATGTAATCGTTTGTTGCGCGCGCATTTTCGCGAGGCGAATCTGCCGCAGACTTTTCAGATTCTTGATTCGGGTGATCAGCTCTCCGCCATCAAACGCGTGATGAAAGCGCAGAACCTTGATCCAGAGAAGTTCATCCCACGTGATGTGCAGAACTTCATCAGCGGTAGCAAAGAGCAAGGCCTGCGCGCACACGAAGTTGAAGCCTACGATCCATTCACACGACGCAAGGTGGAAGTGTTCGCCGAATACGATGCGCAATGTCAGCGCGAAGGTGTGGTCGATTTCTCCGAGTTGTTGTTGCGTTGCTATGAGTTGCTCTCGCGCAATCAAGGCTTGCGTGAACATTATCAAGAGCGCTTCAAACACATCCTAGTGGATGAGTTCCAAGATACCAATCCGCTGCAATACCGCTGGTTGAAACTGCTGGCGGGCGGCAATAACTCCCTCTTTGCGGTGGGTGACGATGATCAATCCATCTACGCCTTCCGTGGCGCCAACGTGGGCAATATGCAAGAGCTGTTACGTGACTTCCATGTCGAGAACGTCATCAAGCTGGAGCAGAACTACCGCTCGCACGGCAACATCCTCGATGCCGCCAATGCACTCATCAGCAACAACAAGAACCGCCTCGGCAAGAATCTGTGGACGTCCGAGAATGGCGGCGAGCAGTTGCGCGTGTATGAAGCCGAGACGGATGTGGACGAGGCAAGGTTCATCGTCGAGGAGATTCAGGAGCTTAAACGCGAGGGGGTGAAGCTGACCGAGATGGCTTTGCTGTATCGCTCCAATGCACAGTCGCGCGTGTTGGAACATGCGCTGGTGTCGGCGGGGCTGTCGTACCGTGTGTATGGCGGGTTGCGCTTCTTCGAGCGGCAAGAGATCAAGCACACACTGGCCTATCTGCGTTTGATGGAGAACACAGATGATGACAACGCCTTGCTGCGCATCATCAACTTCCCCACGCGCGGCATCGGTGCGCGCAGCATCGAGCAGTTGCAAGAATCGGCACGCATCAACAACACGACGTTATGGGATGCCGCTGCGCGTGCTGGCGGCAAAGTAACGGCATTCGTCGGCCTTATCGAATCCCTGCGCAGTGGCATCGCAGGTTTGCCGCTGCCGGAGATCATGGAGCATGTGCTGCACCACAGCGGTTTGGTCGCGCATTACGAGGGTGAAAAGGCGGTCGCCTCCAAACGGCGCGAAGCGGAAGAGCGTTTGGAGAATATGAACGAACTCATCAACTCGGCCACTATGTTTGTGCATGAGAGTGAAGACGACAGCCTCACCGCATTTCTGACCCATGCCTCGCTGGAGTCGGGTGAACATCAAGCAGGAGACGGTGATGACGCGCTGCATCTGATGACGGTGCATGCAGCGAAGGGATTGGAGTTCCACACCGTGTTCATCACGGGTTTGGAGGAGAGTCTATTCCCGCACCAGAACAGTATCGACAATAACGACCTCGATGAAGAGCGCCGCCTGATGTACGTGGCGATCACGCGCGCGCGTCGGCGTTTGTATCTCACCTTCGCACAGCGTCGCATGTTGCACGGGCAGACGCACTACAGCCGTGTGTCCAGCTTCATGCGCGAGTTGCCCGAGGAACTGCTGCATTGGATCACGCCCAGAGTTAGTGCCATCAGGTCGTTCCAGCCCAGCAGCTATGAGGCGAACAGCTACACCAAAGCGTTCAACGCCGTGCCCATGGAGAAAGCGCCTCCTGCGCCGAGTGCGATGTGGCGCATCGGTCAGCGCGTGTTCCATCAGAAATTTGGCGAGGGCGTGGTGACGGGCAGCGAAGGCACCGGTACGGAAGGTCGTGTGCAAGTGAATTTCAAACGCGCTGGCAGCAAATGGCTGGCACTCGAATATGCCAAGCTCGAAGCCCTCTGATGCCACGCTGCGGCTAATCGCCGAGAGCTATCAACGGCTCACCGGCAAGCCGCTGCTTGAGCACCTCCCCCTGCATGAGAATGACAGCGAGTTGCGCGCCGCCATATGGGAAGCGCCGCGCGCAATCGTCGCGCACGGCACGGAAGTCGATCCTATCTTTTTCTACGCTAACGATTATGCGTTGCGCTGTTTTGAAATGACGTTCGACGAATTTTCGCGTTTGCCGTCGCGCCTTTCGGCAGAACCGGTGCTACAGGACGCGCGTGAACAGGTGCTGCGTAAAGTAATGGAGTGTGGCTATATCGACGGCTATTCCGGCATTCGCATTGCCAGCAGTGGCAAACGTTTCACGATTGCGGATTGCACCTTGTGGAATCTGATAGACGAGCAGGGCGATTACCACGGACAGGCTGCGGTGTTCGTTGCGCTACCTTAACCCGGTGGCGGAAACTTGGCGGCCAGATCGTCCGCAACTTCTCCTTTTGCCGCTTGCGAAGCCGCGCTGAATTCCATCACCACAGTGACCATCACCATGATGAGCGTGGGCAGCAATGCGACGCGGGTGAGTGCGGTCCACAAAATGTGTCCCATGTGCGCGTCGCTGGAGTTCAGGCTCAGCAGCCAAGCCAGCAAAATCAACGTGCCGGAAACGGCATAGCCCAGCAGCAGCAAACGGCCACGTGCCCACGCTTGTAGCCAGTGCATCCGAATAAACCAGTCGCTGTGATTGCGTCCGCGCAGGTAAATCCAAGCCAGCAGCGCACTGGAGCAAAACAACGGAATCAGCAAGGCGATCATGCCGATTTTCAAACCAATCATCGCCGGAGTCATCAGCAGATCAAAGGCGAACACGCCGATGATGAACAAGTTGTGCGGAGCTTGTGCTTGGCGGCGTTCTTCTTTGCTGGCGGCTTCGTAGAGCATGATTAGAAGGTTCCTTGTTCGGGTTTGAAAGGATCGTCGGCTTGGGGTGGCTCGGCGGAGACGATAGCGACTGGTGGAAAAATGTCGCGGTAGCAAGCATAGATCGAGGTAATCATCACCGGGATCAACACCAGCCAGCCGAGCATCATCGGAATGCTGGCAATGATGGCGAGGCCGATGAAAATCATGCCGTAAACAAACATCGCGCCAACATTGGCAAGAAAAGCACTCAAGCTTAATTTGAGTGCGGCAATGGGAGCTACTTTGTTGAAGTAAACCAGCATCGGCGCGAATTGCATCGCCATCAGCAACACGCTAAACAGCACCATACCAATCATCACCGAGATGCCCGCTCCGGCGATAATTTGCGCGAACGCATTCGGATCAGGTGGCTGTTCCCCGCTCATCAAAATCGTGACCAGCGCGCCGCCGCCCACCGCGATCATCACGCCGAAGATCAGATACTGCGCCACCAGCGTGATGCCGCCCAGCGTGACCAGCTGGTTGGTCATGTTTTGAAAGCCGCTGAAGAGATGCGCGAGCTCTAACTCTTCACCTTCTTCCAGCGTGCGGCATCCGGCCATCAGTCCGGCCATGATGACCGGAGTCAACAAGGACACCAGCGGCTGGCCGACCACGGGAACGAGCGACACGCCCGCAGCACCGATGAAGCAGATCATCAATAGCACCATCCATAGCAGGGGCGACTTGATGAATAGCGCGTAACCCTGTTTGAGCCAGAGCCAGCCGTGTCCGGCGGCGACGTGTTTTACTTCCATAACTTGTGCTCCCTTAAATGGCTTGCGGTGCGGCGATGTGCTGTTGCAACACACGCTCGAAATGGCGCGGATCATGCGCATGAATCAACTCGCCTTCGCGCGGCAAATACATGTCGAACAAACGTGAAATCCAGAAACGTAATGCGGCCAAGCGCAGCATCAGCGGCCAAGCGGCACGCTCCGCATCCTGCAATGGCCGCACGGCATGGTAAGCGGAAAGAAACGCCTGCGTACGTGCGCTGTCGAGCGTGCCTTCGGCGTGTTGCAAACACCAGTCGTTGACGGTGATCGCCACGTCGTACAACAGCGCATCGCTACAAGCGAAATAAAAATCGATCAGGCCGCCGACACGGTCGCCTTCCAACAACACGTTGTCGCGGAACAAGTCGGCATGAATCACGCCCTGCGGTAATGCCCCCCAATTTTGCTGCTGGTGCAACGCCACTTCGCTATCCAGCAAAGCGGCTTGTTCCGCGCTGAGAAAGCCGCGCACCAGCGGCGCAGTGCTTGAGCGCCATGCCGTGCCGCGTGGATTAGGCATAATCTGGCTGAAGCTTTGTCCGGCGATGTGCATCTGTCCCAGCATCGCGCCCATTGCGCTGCATTGCGCCACACTTGGTGCGGTGACAGATTTACCACTGAGGCGACTGACGATGCAGGCTGGCTTCCCGTTGAGTGCGCCGAGAAACTGGTTGCTGCGATTCGCCATCGGTGCGGGGCAGGGAATACCGTGCCGCGCCAAATGCGCCATCAGATTGAGATAGAAAGGCAGCTCGTCGGCGCTGAGTTTTTCAAACAGGGTCAGCACGAAGCGACCATTGTCGGTAGTGACGAAGTAGTTGGTATTTTCGATACCGGAAGCGATGGCTTGCAACTCGACCAAACGGCCAAGCGAATAATCGCCCAGCCAAGCACCCAGCTCCGCTTCGGAGACGCTAGTGAAGACAGCCATAATTTAGAAGCGGTGAATGATCCACTGGGGAACGCGCAAGCCCGAATCCAAGCCCTCCTGACGCACGAATTTACCGTCGCCACGATCATCCACCAGATAGTACGGCACGCCATGTTTTGGCGTGATTTTAATCATGTAGAGCTTGCCGTTGGCGCGATACTCTTCCACAGTCTGCTCGGATTCTTTGGAGATGGTTACCTCCGGTTCGCTGTCCGGTGCGGCCTCGGCGCTAGCGTCAAAAGCGGGCGGCGGCGGTAGCGGCTCTAAATTGGAGGGCCTTTCAGCAGCGTAAGCGGAAAATGACAGGGCACTCAACAGTAATAAGGTGGGGAAGCGCATCGTAGTGGCCTAGAAAGATGGGATGGGGGCATTTTAGCTGATTTATACATGGTGGCAGAAATCGTAGCGAGCGACTGGAGGGCAAGGCGCACGGAGCGCAGGAACCGGAATGTACTCAACGTACATGAGGATTCCGAGCACCGCGCAACGCCGCCATCCGGTTGCGCAGTAGATTGCTGCTGCCATGTTATAGGTACAGCTGCCGCTCGCGTTCGGCTTCCGACGGCTCGAATCCGCGCGTCTCGTAGTGCTTGAAAATCGCGCTGACTACCGCCTCGGGGTCGTCGGTGACCTGAATCAAATCGAGGTCGTCTGGGCTGATAACTTTTTCAGCAAGTAATGCGGTGCGGAACCACTCGACCATGCCGCCCCAGAATGCGCTGCCGACCAGAATGATGGGCATGCGCCGAGTTTTACCGGTTTGCACCAGCGTGAGCGCTTCCATCAATTCGTCCAGCGTGCCAAAACCGCCCGGCATCACCACATAAGCACTGGCAAATTTGACGAACATCACTTTGCGCGTGAAGAAATGCTGGAAGGTGTGGCTGATGTTCTGATACGAGTTGCCGACTTGTTCGTGCGGCAGTTGAATATTGAGTCCGACGCTGGGTGATTTGCCGTAAAACGCCCCTTTGTTGGCGGCTTCCATGATGCCGGGGCCGCCGCCCGAAATAACCGAAAAGCCTGCATCCGAAAGCAGACGCGCGATTTCTTCGGTGAGTTTGTAATAGGGCTGTCCGGGCTTGGTGCGCGCGCTGCCGAAGATGCTCACGGCGGGGTGAATATGGTTCAGGCGTTCGGTCGCGGAGACGAACTCTGACATAATGCCGAACACGCGCCAGGCTTCTTTCGAGTTCCATGTTTCAGGGACGGCAGAGGCAGGCAATTTGGACGTTTTACTCATGCGATTTCCCTTGTTCCGAGAATGAAAACATTATTGTTGGTGGACGGATCGTCCTTTCTATACCGCGCATTTCACGCCATGTCCAACTCCGATTTGCGCAGCCCGCAGGGTGAGCCGACCGGCGCGATTTATGGCGTGCATAACATGCTGCGCAAGTTGCGCCACGACTACCCGGCGGATTATAGCTTGTGCGTGTTCGATGCCAAGGGCAAAACCTTCCGCGACGACTGGTACCCCGAATACAAGGCTAACCGTCCCTCAATGCCGGACGACTTACGCGTGCAGATCGAACCGCTGCACCAACTTATCATCGCTTCCGGTTGGAACGTACTCGCGCAGGATGGTGTCGAGGCCGACGATGTCATCGGCACGCTGGCACAACAAGCCGAACGTGACGGCGTGCGTTGCATCATCGCCACCGGTGACAAAGACCTCGCGCAACTGGTGAACGAGCGCATCACGCTGGTCAATACCATGAACAACGAAACCTTGGACGTGCCCGGCGTGGTGGCTAAATTTGGCGTGCCGCCGGAACGTATCGTCGACTACCTAACTCTCACCGGCGATGCAGTGGACAACGTGCCCGGCGTGAACAAATGCGGCCCTAAAACAGCCGTGAAATGGCTGACCGAATACGGCACGCTGGACGACCTTGTTAGTCGTGCCACCGAGGTAAAAGGCGTGGTCGGTGACAACCTGCGCAGCGCACTCGAATGGTTGCCGCAAGCCCGCCGCCTGCTCACCGTGAAATGCGATGTGGAACTGGCACAACGTTACGATGCACTCACCGCGCCCGAGCCGGATAAAGCACAGCTGCGTGCCCTATTTGAGCGTTTTGGTTTTAGAACTTGGCTGCGCGAATTGGATAGCGGAAAAGAAATTTCCACACCGCCTTCCGCCGCTAGCACACCGTCCGCCACGCTGGATTTGTTTGACACCCCGCCTACCCGAACCGATCAGGCGCACTACGAAACCATCCTCACGGATGCGCAACTGGAAACTTGGTTGGACAAGCTACTCGCCGCCGAATTGGTGTGTGTCGATACCGAGACCACTGGGCTGGACGTGATGAATGCGCAACTGGTCGGCATCTCGTTCGCCATCACTGCACATGAAGCCGCTTACCTGCCTTTGGCGCACATCTACCCCGGTGCGCCCGACCAGCTTAAACGCGAACACGCACTGAGCAAACTCAAGCCTTGGCTAGAAAGTGAACAGCACAAAAAGCTCGGCCAAAATCTGAAATACGACCGGCACATTTTTGCCAACCACGGCATTCAACTAGCCGGTATTCACGACGACACACTGCTGCAATCCTACGTGCTGGAATCGCACAAACCGCACGACATGGACAACCTCGCGTTGCGCCATCTCAACGTCAAAACCATCAGCTATGCCGAGATTGTCGGTAAAGGCGCAAAGCAAATTTGTTTCGATCAGGTTGATCTCGACACCGCTTCCCGTTACGCGGCAGAAGATGCCGACATCACCCTACAACTGCACCAAAACTTCGCACCGCAAATCAGCGCGCAAAGCGGCTTGCAACACATCTACCGCCATATCGAGCTGCCGAGTATGCACGTGCTATATGTGATGGAGCGCAACGGTGTACTGCTCGACAGCGCCCTGTTGCAAGTGCAAAGCCGCGAGCTGGGCGAAAAACTCATCGCGCTCGAAGCGCGCGCACACGAAGCTGCCGGACAACCTTTCAACCTCAACTCGCCCAAGCAACTGCGCGAAATCCTGTTTGACAAACTGCAACTGCCAGTGAAGAAAAAAACGCCGAGCGGCGACCCCTCCACTGACGAAGAAGTATTGCAAGAACTCGCGCTGGATTACCCGCTGCCGAAACTGCTGCTCGACTATCGCGGTATGGCAAAACTGAAATCCACCTACACCGACAAACTGCCGCAAATGGTTAACCGCCGCACCGGGCGCGTACACACCAGCTACTCGCAAGCCGTTGCCGTAACCGGACGCTTGGCATCCAGCGATCCCAATTTGCAGAACATCCCCGTGCGTACCGCCGAAGGCCGCCGCATCCGCGAAGCCTTCATTGCACCCGCAAATTCGCGCATCGTCTCCGCCGACTATTCGCAAATCGAGCTGCGCATCATGGCGCACCTCTCCGGCGACGAAGGCTTGCTGCGCGCGTTTGCAAATGGCGAAGACATCCACCGCGCTACTGCCGCCGAAGTGTTCGGCGTGCCGCTCGATGCCGTCAGTAGTGAACAGCGCCGCTTCGCCAAGGTCACCAACTTCGGTCTCATCTATGGCATGTCCGCCTTTGGGCTGGCCAAACAACTCGGCATCGAAAACAGTGCCGCCAAGCAATACATCGACCTCTACTTCGCGCGTTATCCCGGTGTGAAACGCTACATGGAAGACACCCGCGAACAAGCCAAACAACAAGGCTACGTCGAAACCGTATTTGGCCGCCGCCTGTGGCTACCGGAAATCAACGCCAGCAACGGCATGAAACGCCAAGGAGCCGAACGCGCCGCCATCAACGCCCCCATGCAAGGCACAGCAGCAGACCTGATAAAACTCGCGATGATCGCCGTGCAGAGTTGGCTGGAAAACGAGCCATCGGCGAGTTTCGAGGGACGGCCAAAAGAAAAACTCCAAACCAAACTCATCATGCAAGTGCATGACGAATTAGTACTGGAAGTGCCGCTTGATGAGTTAGCTCTCGTCAAAGAGAAAGTGCGCGAGTTGATGTGCAATGTGGCGCAGTTGAAAGTGCCATTGGAAGTGGGAATGGGTGAGGGGGCTAATTGGGATGAGGCGCATTAATAATCTATTGCCCGTTCGCCCTGAGCTTGTCGAAGGGTGAACGTTCCGCTAACCCAACACCGTCGGGGGTAGCCCGACAGCTAGTCACTTTTTCTTGCTTCGCCAAGAAAAAGTAACCAAAAAGAAGGCGACCCCGGCGCGCCGCTGCTTCGCAGTTCCCTGCGTTGCTCGACTGGTCAGGCGGCTGCGGAACTCGCGCTACGCGCTCAGACAGTCCTCGCCGAAATCCCCTGACCAGCCTGCGCTACTCGGCGGCGCACAGGGGAAGGTAAAGCGAAGATCAAAACCGAATGGTGGGCAGCTCGCTGCCCACCATAGTCAAAACAATTCGACTTCGGTACATTGAAGAATAAAGGGAGGTCTTGAGTGAAGAAAATCAAAGTAAAACTTGTGACACTTGGCAATCTTAAATATCCAGGAGTTAAGTGACATTTCGTGGAGGTTTTTCCGTCTGTAACGCCCGTGGCTATTGGGCGAAGCGGAATAATTAGACAAGGTGGTAGTCTGATCCGATGAAAAAAACACTGTTCTGTCTGTTCACTCC
>JAQUAI010000010.1 GCA_028687335.1 Gallionella sp. | reverse complement strand
CTCTGCTTGCTTGAGTACACCGATGATCTGGCTATCTGAAAAGCGTGATGTCTTCATGTAAAACTCCCTCCATTGCTTAGTGAGAAAATTCTACTTCTATCTCATGCTAATTTCAGGGGGGATTACCGTATTACGCCAAAACAGAAGTTGGCCTTGGCAATTTAACCTCTACTTTTAGCTCACGCTAAAAATGGGGGGATTACCGGTGGATGAGTATTTGGCTAGGAAAAACACCCAAAAACCTCCACGAAATGTTACTTAACTCTTTGGTTGAGGGGTTTTCAAAGCGTTATGGCGTGCATAGCTTGGTATATTTTGAGTTGGGTGAAAATATGCTGGCGGCTATTGCAAGGGAAAAGCAGATTAAGGCAGGCTCAAGGAAAAAGAAGTTGCAGCTGATTGAGGAGAAGAATCCTGATTGGCGTGATTTATTTGATGAGATTGTGTAGTTTGGGGCCCGGTTGTTATCGTGAGCGCAGCGCGGCAATCTAGTGGTTTTAAGGTGTAGCCGTCATTGCGAGCGAAGCGCGGCAATCTAGTAGGTTTAACAACGGCATTTATGATTGAAGCGACTGGATTGCCGCGTCGCTGCGCTCCTCGCAATGACGGAGAGGTTCGGTTGTTATTGTGAGCGAAGCGTGGCGATTCAGTGGTTGTAAGGTGTAGCCGTCATTGCGAGCGAAGCGCGGCAATCCAGTAGGTTTAACAACGGCATTTATGATTGAAGCAACTGGATTGCCACGTCGCTTCGCTCCTCGCAATGACGGAAATGGCGGGTTTGGTGAATGAAGTGGTATTTCCCTAAAACTTCACTTGTCTATCACTAGGCTGTCATCTTTTCGATGAACTCAGGATAAACTGCTTGGCGGTCAGGCTGCGCAAAGTGCGGATGATTTTGTTAATGGTATGAATTGGAGATGGGTATGGGTTTAGGGCCGGTAATGCTGGATGTGGTGGGGACGCAGCTGACGGTGGAGGATGTGACGCGTTTGCGGCATCCTTTGGTGGGTGGGGTGATTTTGTTTGCGCGTAATTATGAGTCGCCTAGTCAGTTGGCTGAATTGACGGCGGCAATTCGTGCGGTGCGTTCGCCGTCGCTGTTGATTTCGGTGGATCACGAGGGTGGGCGGGTGCAGCGTTTCCGCGAGGGGTTTACTAAGATTCCGGCGATGCGTGAGTTGGGTAAGATTTGGGATGAGCATCCGCAGCGCGCGCGCCATTTGGCGCAGCAGGCGGGGTATGTGTTGGCTGCGGAGTTGCGCGCTTACGGGGTGGATTTTAGTTTTACGCCGGTGTTGGATGTGGATTACGGGCAGAGTAGTGTGATTGGTAACCGCGCTTTTCATAGCGATCCGCACGCGATTGCGGAGCTGGCGCACAGTTTGTTGCTGGGTTTGAAGCAGGGCGGGATGCATAGTGTGGGCAAGCATTTTCCGGGGCACGGTTTTGTGCAGGCGGATTCGCATTTGGATATTCCGGTGGATGATCGCGAGTATGTTGATATTGAGTTGTGCGATCTCGTTCCTTTCCGGCGCATGGTTGAGTGTGGTTTGAGCGCGGTGATGCCTGCGCATGTTATTTATCCCAAGGTGGATTTGCGTCCGGCTGGTTTCTCGCCGGTTTGGCTCAAGCAGGTTTTACGCGGCGAGCTGGGGTTTGAAGGCGTGATTTTCAGCGATGATTTGAGCATGGAAGGCGCGACGGTTGCGGGCGGTATTGTGCAGCGCGCAGAGGCGGCGCTGAACGCGGGTTGCGATATGGTGCTGGTGTGCAATAAGCCTGATTCTGCCAATGAGTTGTTGGCCGGTTTGCAGTGGGAGATGCCCGCCGCAAGTAAGGTGCGTTTGATGCAAATGCGTGGCCGGGCGCAGCCTGAGTCTCAGGCTGAGTTGCACGAGCAGAGTGTATTTTTGAAAGCATTGGATGAGGTGGCTTGTATCGGTATGAGTAATCCCGAATTGCCCTTGGCTTAAGGGCTTGAGATAATTGCAGCAGTGATTTTTAGGGTTTGCATATGAGCGAGTTACAACAAGCGTTGCTGGTGATCGGTTTGAGTGTGGTCGTGGTGGTGTATGGCTACGGTTGGTGGCAGCAGCGCAGCTACCGGAAAAAGTTTGGCGCGACGTTTAAGGCGGCTCAAACGGATGCGCTGTATGAGCAACCCCCAGTTGTCGTGAGTGATGCGGCGGAGCCTAAAGCCCCGGTGGTACTGGTGCCGGAAACGGCGGATGACGATGTGATTGTGTTGCTCTCTACCGTGCAGGAGGTTGTGCCGAGTGTGCCCCATGATGTGCTGGATGAGTCGTGTGCCTTGATTGATGTGAGCAGCGATTTTGTGATTACGCTGGAGTTGGCCGAGCCTTCTCCTGCTGCGGTGCTGGATGGGTTTTGGCAGCGCAAGTTTGATTTCGGCAAGCCGGTGCATGTGTGCGGGATGACGCTGAGTACTCAGCAATGGGAGCGCGTGATCGCCGATAGTCCCACGCTCTACGCGCGCTTTCGTATTGCCCTGCAATTGGTTGATCGCAGCGGTTCGGTCAGTCTGGTCAAGTTGGGCGATTTCCGCGATTTGGTGGCGGGCGTGGCCGAGCAGATCAAAGCCGAGTATGCCCATACCGATGTGCAAGAAACCCAGCAGCGCGCACAGGCACTGGATGCGTTTTGCGCTTCGGTTGACCAAATGGTGGGTATCAATCTGGTTCCACCTGGTGATCGTACTATTCCGGCCAGCCGCATTGCGCAAACTGCGGGGTTAATGGGGATGTCGCTGGAAGCGGATGGGGCATTTCACCTGCTGGGTGAATTGGGGCACAGTGTGTTTAGTTTGAGTAATCTCGACACTTCGCCGTTTGCCGTGCATACATTGGAAAAATCTAGCTCGACCGCGCTGACGCTGTTGTTGGATGTGCCGCGTACCCGCACGCCTGCGGTGCAGTTTGACCGCATGGTGCAGGCAGCTCACGATCTGGCGCGCGAGTTACAGATGAATGTGGTGGACGATCATCGCGTGGTGTTGACCGAAAAAGGTATCGGGCGCATTCGCACTCAGATCAACAATATCGATGCACAAATGCGCGAGCAGGGCATTACGCCAGGTAGCGCGCAGGCGCGCAGGCTGTTCGCCTGATGGAGGTTTTGCAACGCATCGCGCTGTTGCGCGCCGAGGTCGAGCGTCACAGTCACAATTATTACGTGCTGGATGCGTCGACGATTCCCGATGCGGAATACGACAAGCTGTTCCGCGAGCTGCAAGCACTGGAAACACAACACCCCGAATTCCTCACACCTGATTCGCCCACGCAACGTGTCGGCGGCAAGGTGCTGGATGGCTTTGCGCCAGTGCGTCATGCGCTGGCGATGCTTTCCATTCGTACTGAAACCGACACCACGGCGGGCGGTGCGCAGGCATTCGATGCGCGGGTGCGTAAAGAGCTGGGGCTGAACGAAACCGATGCGCCAGTGGAATACGCCTGCGAACTCAAGTTCGACGGATTGGCGATCAATCTGCGCTACGAACACGGTGTGCTGGTGCAGGCGGCCACGCGCGGCGACGGCGAGACGGGCGAAGATGTCACACAAAACATCCGCACTATTCATGCGATTCCGCTGCGTTTGCAAGGTTTCACGGCTGATGTGTTGGAAGTGCGCGGCGAAGCTTATATGTCGCGCGCGGATTTCGAGCGTTATAACGAGCAGCAGCGCGCACACGGCTTGCCCACACTGGTCAACCCGCGCAACGGTGCGGCGGGTGGCATACGTCAACTCGATCCCGCCATTGCGGCGAAGCGCTTGTTGTCTTTTTTTGCTTACGGCTTGGGCGAGGTGCGAGGCTGGGATATGCCCGCGACGCACAGCGCCATACTGGATGCGCTGGCAGTGCTGGGATTGCCAGTTTGTGCCGAGCGTGCCGTGGTGCGCGGAACGACGGGTTTGGTTGATTTTCATCAGCAGGTTGCCGCTAAGCGCGATGCACTGTCTTTCGATATCGACGGCGTAGTTTACAAAGTTAACGACCGCGCGCTGCAAGCGCAGCTTGGGTTTGTGACGCGTGAGCCGCGCTGGGCAGTGGCGCACAAGTATCCGGCGGAAGAGCAGATCACGCTGGTGCGCGATATTGATATTCAGGTGGGACGTACCGGCAAGCTCACGCCAGTGGCAAAGCTGGAGCCGGTGTTTGTTGGCGGTACTACGGTGAGTAATGCGACTTTGCATAACGAGGACGAAACGCGGCGCAAAGATGTGCGTATCGGCGATACCGTGATCGTGCGGCGTGCGGGCGATGTCATTCCCGAAGTGGCGGCGGTGGTGCTGGAAAAACGCCCGGCTAACATCGGTGCGCCGTTCGATCTGTTTCAGCGTTTGCAGGGTAAGTGTCCGGTGTGCGGCAGCGCCATCGTGCGCGAAGAAGGTGAGGCAGATTGGCGTTGCAGCGGCGGATTGTTTTGTCCCGCGCAACGCAAGCAGGCGTTGTTGCATTTTGCCGGAAGGCGCGCGCTCGATATCGAAGGTCTGGGCGATAAGTTGGTCGAGCAGTTGGTGGATGGTGGCATGGTTGCTACGCTGCCCGAGCTGTACGAGCTGACGGTGGAAAAGCTGGCTGCACTGGAGCGCATGGGCGAGAAGAGTGCGCAGAATCTGGTCGAGGCTTTGCAGCAAAGCAAGCACACCACGCTGGCACGTTTCATCTACGCTTTGGGTATCCGCAATGTTGGTGAGGCTACAGCTAAAGATTTGGCCAAGCATTTTGGCAAGCTGGATGCGCTGATGGCGGCGGATGCCGAGCGTTTGCAGCAGGTGCCCGACGTGGGGCCTATCGTTGCACAAAGTCTGTTAGCTTTTTTTGCCGAGCCGCATAACTGTGATGTGGTGCGACAATTACGCGCGCACGGCATGTATTGGGATGAGCAGGAAGTGCAGGCGCAAGCCGCTGCACCGTTCGGCGGAAAAACGTTTGTGCTGACTGGCACGCTCGAAGCGATGGGGCGTGACGAGGCGAAAGAAAGATTGGAGTTGTTGGGGGCGAAAGTCAGCGGAAGTGTTTCCAAAAAAACTGACTTCGTTGTGGCGGGGAGCGAAGCAGGCAGCAAGCTGGATAAAGCCATCGCGTTAAATGTGGCAGTATTGGGCGAAACTGAATTCCTTGAATTGCTAAGTAAACACGAGTCCCTATGAAACAAAAAATCATTCAGGCGGTTATTTTTTGCACCCCTGAGTTGCGCGAAAAAACTCCCGCCTATCGGCAAATGGTGAAGTGTTGACACGCCGAAACGATGCCCTCAATGCTGTCACCGCGCGCGCGATATTGCGCGATGCCGAGTTGCTGTATTCGGCAGATGCGGTGCAAGCGGCACTGCATCGTGTTGCGCAACAGATCAATGCGCAATTGGCCGATCAGCATCCGCTAGTGTTGTCGGTGATGGGTGGGGCGGTGGTGTTTAGCGGGCAGTTATTGCCCTTGCTGAATTTTCCGCTCGATTTCGATTATCTGCATGTTTCGCGTTACGGCGGCAATACGCAGGGCGGCGAGCTGCATTGGCGCGTGGCACCGCGTGAAAATGTCGCCGGGCGTACCGTGCTAGTGCTGGACGATATTCTGGACGAGGGCGAAACATTGCATGCCATTCGCGAGCGGGTGTTGGCACTGGGCGCAACGCATTGCTATAGCGCAGTGTTCGCCGACAAAGAAAACGGCAAGATAAAACCGATGCAAGCCGATTTTGTCGGCATGACATTACCGAATCGTTTTGTGTTTGGTTACGGCATGGATATTCACGGCGCATGGCGTAACCTGCCCGCGATCTATGCGGTGAAGGAATAGGGTTGCCGTGTTTCTTCATCGTGCTAGCATTCGCCGATAACAAAAAACGCTAACAGGGAACACGAATGCTTTGGATTGCCCCTTCTGAAAAAGACCTCGCCAACGATGGCTTTGATTCGTGTGCTTTACGCGAAGACGGGCAGCGTGGGTTGAGTTTGGATACTGACTAAGCGGCACTTCCCAAGTGCTTGGCGCCCCCTGAATGCCAGTTCGCACAATACCCCACCCCACCTTTTGCTTCCCTTTTAATGCTGCGCTGTAAAATTGATGGTTTCAGTTAATTGCACTGTTTCATCGAATGTTGAAAATGTTGACATTCACTGAATATGTGCGCCATTATTTCACTGTATTTAGTATTTTCAACGTTTGCTGAAAGATGATAATGCAAGCTGAATCGGATTTTGAAGCTCAAGCAAAGCTCGAATTGAAAGAGCTGCTGGCGCGGGTTTCATTTATTACTTTGGGAGCACTTGAGATTGCACAGAATTTGGGTGTGCACGGGCAAGGGTGTCCAGATTTTGTCTTACCCGTAGAGATAGGCAATGAGCATTGGCGCTTGATCGGTGAAATCAAGATGCAGGCTCAACCACGTCAAATCCGCATGGCGGTGCTGGAGCTTAAAGATTACCTGAATACGTTGGATGACCCGCGCGCTTATCCCATATTGTTGGCTCCTTATATCTCGCCCAATTCGGCAGAGATTTGCAGGCAAGCCGGGGTGGGGTATGCGGATTTGGCGGGTAATTGCCACCTGATGTTTGGCAATGTGTTTATTGAACGCTCTGGGGTTTCTAATCCGCAGGTGGAGAAGCGAGGATTGCGCTCGGTGTTTTCTCCCAAATCGGCACGGATATTGCGCGCCTTGCTGCGCGAGCCTGATAAGGCGTGGAAGGTGGCGGATTTGGCCGAGGCAACTGGCACCAGTTATGGGCAGGTGAGTAATGTGCGTAAGGCATTGGTGGATCAGGAATGGGCGAAAATTGAAAGTGATGGTTTGAGGTTGGCTCGCCCCAATGCGGTGTTGGATGCGTGGAGCAGCACATATAACAAACGTGGTGGTACACGTACGGGTTATTACACCCCGTTGCTTGGCGATAGTCTGGATAGCCAAATCAAGGTTGCATTGGCGGATGCTGGGCAAGGCGCACATGCAGTGCTGGCTGCTTTTTCTGCCGCACGCTGGCTGGCCCCCTTTGCGCGCTATCCCTCGCAGATGTTTTATGCGGATGATGCGGGTGAGTCTGTATTGCGTGAGCGCCTGCAATTAGTGCCGCTCAGCAAGGGAGAAAATGTGGTCATCGAGCGGCCAGAAGATGACGGGGTGATTGCTGATCGGATTGAGGCAGCACCTGGTTATTGGACGACAGGATTGGTTCAAACTTTTCTTGATCTCACTCAATTGGGTGAGCGGGGTATTGAGGCCTCAGCCCATCTGCGTCAGACCAAACTCACCCCCTTATGGAAGGGAATGTCATGAGCGAACCTGATATTGCTATTCATTATCACGAGCGCGGCACAGCTGCGGTCTATTCGGTGCTAATCGAATTAGGGCAGGTGTTAGGGGCTTATCGGGGTAATTTTGTGATTGTGGGTGGGGCGGTGCCTTGGCTGTTGATGCCAGATGCTCTTCCTTCGCATATTGGTACGCTGGATATTGACCTCAATCTTGAGCCAGAGGCGTTGTCAGAAGGTAAATATGCAAACCTGATTGAGTGTCTGGAAAATGCGGGTTATGAGCGCGGCGTTGAGAATCTGAAACCTTATCAATTGAGACGTTGGGTAAAGTTGGATGATGGCGAAGCGGTTGCGATCATCATTGATTTGTTGATGCCTAATGAAGCAAAGTTCAAGAAAAATCGTCCGCCATTCGTTGCGGGATTGCGTGTAATTGAAGCTAGTGGTGGCAGGGTTGCACTGGATCATCATGTTACCCGCCACATCCAAGGAAAAATGCCTGATGGACGAAATAATGAAGTCGATCTTTTGATTGCTTCGATTCCGGCTTTTCTTGTGATGAAAGGCTTTGCACTGATAGGCCGTGACAAGAAGAAAGATGCCTACGATATTTATTTCTCGGTCAGAAATTTCGAGGGTGGTGCAGCCGCTCTAGCGGAATCTTGTAGAGCGTTGCTTTCGGATAAGACTGTTGTCGAAGGCTATCAAAACATAGCTGGGAAATTTAGACATGTGGACGATTTTGGCCCGCAAACAGTCAGAGTTTTTCTCGCAGAATCGGATGCGCTTGGAGACATGAGTCCTGAACAGGTTCAGGTCGATGCCTATATGCAAGTTAGTGCTTGGCTGAAAGCATTAGGCAAAGCGGAAAATTAAACGAATGACTCCCAACGCCTACACCGAAGACCAACTCGTCGAGCAAATTGAGAACGCCCTAGATGAAGGCTTGCCGCGTGCGTACTCCAAAGAGCTATATGAGGCCAAATGCTCAGCTGTGTTTGAGCATGTGTACCAGAGTTATCAGGGCGAAGGGCAGAGCGTTTATGCGGCTCGATAAATTAATGGATTGCACTTCGACAGCTGCCCCGTTTTTACTAAGTCCTAAACTAAATCCTAATAAGGGGAGATTCGAATGTTAGCAATCATCGGTGGACGCGGTCTGACTCAGTTGTCCAATCTGAAAATCACCCACCGTCAGGTGATGCGCACTCCTTATGGCGAGCCCTCCGGCGCGTTTTTGTTTGGTACGCTGAACGGGCATGAGGTGATTTTTTTGGCGCGTCACGGCTATGGCCATACCATTCCACCGCATCTGGTGAACTATCGCGCTAATCTGTGGGCGCTGCGCGAGCAGGGGGTGACCGAGGTGGTATCGGTGGCGACGGTCGGCGGGATTCGTCGCGATCTGGAGCCGGGTATGTTGATCGTGCCGGATCAGATCATCGATTACACGCACGGGCGCGATGCGACATTCTTTGATGCACGCGATGTGCCTTACAGCAATATCGATTTTAGTTTGCCGTATTCGCCCAATTTGCGTCAGCGCATTTTGCAGGGTGCGGCGTTGGCGCAACAGTCGTGTATTGATGGCGGGGTGTATGCCGCAACACAGGGGCCGCGCTTGGATAGTGTCGCCGAGGTTAACCGCTACGAGCGTGACGGTGCGGATATGGTGGGGATGACGGGGATGCCGGAAACTGCGCTGGCAATGGAGCTTGAGCTGCATTACGCCACGATTGCCGTGGTGGCTAATCAGGCGGCAGGACGGGGAAGTAGTCGGGAGGGAATTAATATGGAAAGCGTCAATATGGTTGCGCTGGCCGCCATGAGCCGCGTGCGTGATGTGCTTGAACGTGTTGTGAATTGCAGCGATGTCGATTAGAACGGTGTTGCGCATGGGGGATGCGCGTTTGTGGCAAGTGGCTGCGCCGGTGCGCGAGTTTGGCGGGGTGGTGTTGCGCGAGTTGCTGGCTGATATGCGCGACACGATGCAGGCTTTGCAGGGGGTTGGCTTGGCCGCACCGCAGATTGGTGTGTCGTTGCGTGTGGTGATTTTTAGTGTGACGAAAAGCGAGCGTTATCCCGATGCGCCAGAGGTGCCGGAAACGGTGCTGATCAATCCTGTGATTACGCCCTTGGGCGATGAGAGTGAAGAGGGGTGGGAAGGCTGTCTCAGTATTCCCAGTATGCGCGGGTTGGTGCCGCGCTTTAACCGAATTCGCTATCAGGGGTATGATGAGCACGGTGCGCTGATTGATCGCACCGTTAGCGGGTTTCATGCGCGGGTGGTGCAGCACGAATGCGATCATTTGGATGGGGTACTTTATCCGCAACGCATCCGCGATATGAAAAATTTCGGTTTTAGTGAAGAGCTGTTTCCCGGACGGGATGCGGTGGATGAATAATCAACTAATGGAGAGTTGTGATGAATAGAAGAGAAATGTTGTTGGGCAGTGTGGCAATGGCTAGTGCGGCGATGGTGGGTAGCGCGCATGCAGCAACGCACGATCATGATATGCACATGCATCACGATCATGCCGCACCGAATGCGGGATTGGCAGCCGCAGCTTCGGATTGTGTGCAAAAAGGCGAGGTCTGCCTCAGTCATTGCCTGATTTTGCTGGGCGACGGCGACAAGGATATGGCGGGATGCGCCAAAGCGGTCAATCAAATGCTGGCTATTTGTTCCGCGCTACAAAATCTGGTTAATCAAAATTCCAAGCATGTTGCGCGTATGGCTGCTATTGCGATGGATGCGTGCAAGCAATGCGAAGAGGAATGCAAGAAACACGCGGATAAACATGCCGAGTGTAAAGCTTGCGGTGAAAGCTGTGCCGCGTGCTACAAGGAATGCAAAAAGGTCGCAGCGGTTTAATCCGGTTTTTGCTGTGCCGATAAAAAAGACCGGACTTTGTGCCGGTCTTTTTTGTGGTGAAGTGGTGGAGGTGGTGTGATGTTTACGCAAAACAAAAAATCGAATGCTGTGTTGAAGTATGCGGGTGTGGTGGTGCTACTTGCGTTGTTGGCAGCGGGGCTTTGGTATGCGACGCGTCCCGCGCCACCGGTTGTGCAATTGGTGGGGGTGACGCGCGGCGCGGTGCAGGCCAGCATCAGCAATACGCGGGCCGGTACGGTGAAAGCGTGCCGCCGCGCCAAGCTGGCACCACCGGCGGGTGGGCAGATCGCACACCTGCGGGTGAAAAAAGGCGAGCGGGTGAAAGCTGGGCAAGTGCTGTTGGAGTTGTGGAACGATGATTTGCAAGCGCAGCAGCGCTTGGCGACCGTGCAACTCGGCACGGCACAGACCCAGTCGAAACAGGCGTGTGTGCAAGCCGATTTAGCCGAGCAAGAAGCCGAGCGGGCGCGGCAGCTCAAGCAGCGCGGATTTATTTCGGCAGAGGCGGTCGCGCAACGTATTGCCGCCGCCGAGGTGGCGCGTGCCGGATGTGATGCGGCGCGTAGTCAGATTGAGCAAGGCCGTTCGCGTATTGCCGCTGCTCAAGCGGGTTTGGATAGGATGGTGTTGCGTGCGCCTTTTGACGGTGTCGTGGCGGACATTAGCGGCGAGCTGGGCGAATACGCCACGCCGTCGCCGCCCGGCATTTTGACTTTGCCTGCTATCGATTTGATTGACGATAGTTGCTTGTATGTTAGTGCGCCGATTGATGAGGTGGATGCCGCCCATGTGAAAGTCGGGCAGGCGGGGCGTATTACGCTGGATGCGCTGAAGGGTAAGTCGTTTGTCGGCAAGGTGCGGCGTATCGCGCCCTATGTTTTGGAAGTGGAAAAACAGGCGCGCACGGTTGAGGTCGAGGTGGAGTTTGCTGAGCCGCCGTTGGCCGATAGTTTGCTGGTGGGATATAGCGCGGATGTTGAGATTGTTCATACCTCGCGTGCCGATGTGTTGCGTATTCCGACTCAGGCTTTGCTCGAAGGACAACGTGTGTTGCTGTACCGCGCGGGAGATGGTGTGCTGGAAGCGCGCGCGGTTACGCCCGGGTTAGCTAGTTGGGAGTTGACCGAGATTACCGCCGGACTGAAGGAGGGAGAGCAGATTGTGCTGTCGCCGGATCAAACCGGCATAAAAGCAGGTATCAAGGTGCAGCCCGCCGTGAGCGCAGCAGCAAAATGATCGCGTTGAGTCACATCACTCGTAGCTTTCAAGTCGGCGATCAGCAGGTCACCGCGTTGCGCGATATTAATCTCGATATTGGTGCGGGCGATTACGTTTCCATCATGGGGCCATCGGGTTCGGGTAAGTCCACATTGCTTAATTTGATCGGTCTGCTGGATCGTCCGACTTCGGGTATTTACCGGCTGGATGGCGGCGATGTCACCACATTGGATGATGCGCAGCAGGCCAAGGTGCGCAGCGAAAAAATCGGTTTTGTGTTTCAGTCTTTTCACCTAGTGCCACGTTTGACGGCGGCGCAAAACATTGAGTTGCCGATGATGCTGGCGGGGATCGCACCGCATGAGCGTAGGCAGCGGGTGGCTAAATTGCTGGATAACTACGGCTTGGCCGAGCGGGCGGATCACAGGCCGGATCAGCTTTCTGGCGGGCAGCGTCAGCGCGTGGCCATCGCCCGCGCGACCAGTATGCAACCAGCGGTGCTGTTGGCGGATGAGCCGACCGGCAATCTCGATCAGTCCACCGGCAAAGAGGTGATGAATTTGCTGGAGCAATTGGTCGAGCAGAATGTCACGCTGATTCTGGTGACGCATGATCCCGTGATCGGTTCGCGCGCGCTGCGGCAATTGCAGATGGTGGACGGACAGATTGTCAGTCAAAGCGAGCGGGAAGAATGAGATTCGCCGATGTCATGCAGTTTGCTTCGGCTAGTCTTCGCGGCAGCCGTACCCGCACTTTGCTGATGATGCTGGCGATGTCTATCGGGGTGGCTTCCGTGGTGGTGCTTACGGCATTGGGCGAAGGTGCGCGACGCTACGTGATCAATCAGTTTTCTTCCTTGGGTAGCAATCTTGTGATTGTTTTTCCCGGTCGCACCGAAACAGCAGGCATTGGTCCGGGAATGTTGCTTGGGCAGATTCCGCGCGAGCTGAGTTTGGACGATGCGCAGGCTTTGTTGCGTAGCCCTGCGGTATCGCGCCTCGCACCGCTGACGGTGGGCTCATCCCAGATTTCGCAGGGCGCGCTGAATCGGGAGGTGGTGGTGCTGGGCTCTACTGCCGAGTTGCTGGAAGTGCGCCATATGCAACTGGGGCAGGGGCAGTTTTTGCCGCGCGGTGATTTGCATAACAGCGAGTCGGTGTGCGTGCTTGGCGCGAAGATTCGGCAGACGTTGTTCGGCTCGCAAAATGCGGTTGGCAGCTGGGTGCGTTTGGGTGACCGGCGCTTTCGCGTGATCGGGGTGATGGCCGCGCAGGGCGAGTCTATGGGATTTAATACCGACGAGATTGTCATCGTGCCGGTGGCTGCCGCGCATATGTTGTTCAACACGTCGGGCTTGTTCCGCATTCTGGTGGAAGCGCGGCATCGTGATTTGGTTGAAGCGGCCAAGCGTGATGTTGAGTCGATTATCGTGCAGCGCCATCACGGCGAGCGGGATGTGACGGTGATTACGCAGGATGCCGTGCTGGCGACTTTCGACCGTATTTTGACCGCGCTGACGATGGCGGTGGGCGGTATCGCGGCCATTAGTTTGGCGGTGGCAGGTGTGCTCATCATGAATGTGATGCTGATCGCTGTGTCGCAGCGGGTGAAGGAGATCGGTTTACTCAAGGCACTGGGCGCGCCCGCCGTGCAGATACGCAAATTGTTTTTTGCTGAGGCTATTTTGCTTTCTGGGATGGGGTGTCTGCTCGGTTTGGCGTTGGGTTATGCGGGCAGTATTTTGATTGGGCAGCTTTATCCGAGTTTACCGGTGAGTCCACCTTGGTGGGCGGTGCTGGCCGCTTTTGGTACGGCGCTTGGAACCGGTATTCTGTTCAGTGTTTGGCCCGCGCGGCGCGCGGCGCGGCTGGATGCGGTGACAGCATTGGCGGGGAGATAGCAATGCAATTCGCTGATCTTATCCGGCTTACTACTTCCAGCTTTTTGGCTTATCGCATGCGCAGTTTTTTGACTGGGCTCGGCATTGCTATTGGCATTACGGCGGTGATTTTGCTGACTTCCATCGGCGAGGGATTGCATCAGTTTGTTTTGGCCGAGTTTTCGCAATTTGGCACCAATATCATCACCGTGCAGCCGGGAAAAACGCAGACGCAGGGCGGTAGTGTTGGTATTTTTGGTTCGGTCAGAGCGTTAACGCTGGAGGATGCCGACGCGCTACGGCAGTTGCCTTATGTTGAGGCCATCAATCCGGCGGTAATGGGTAATGCCGAGTTGCGCGCCAACGGTAAAACCCGACGTACAACGGTATTTGGCGAAGGTCACGATTTCGCCAGTACATTTACGATGAAGGTGCAGAGCGGCAGTTTTTGGAATGATGACGACAACGAACAGGCGCGCGCGCAAGTCGTGTTGGGTGCCAAGGTGCGGCAGGAGTTATTTGGCGGGCAAAACCCGCTGGGCGAATATTTGCGTATTGGCGGCCAACGTTATCGCGTCATCGGGGTGATGGAGCCCAAGGGGCAGATACTTGGATTGGATATGGACGATGCCGTGTTTATACCGGCAGCACGGGCGATGGAGTTGTTTAATCGCTCGGGCTTGATGGAGATTCACGTGAGTTACCGCGCAGGAACCGATGCAGCCACTGTTGCGCGCATTGTCACTGAGCGGTTGAAAGATCGGCATGGCCGCGAAGATTTTTCGCTGGTTTCGCAAGAGCAGGCATTGGAAGTATTGGGCTCGGTGTTGGATGTCATCACTTTTGCCGTTGGCGCGCTGGGCGGTATTTCTTTGCTGGTGGGCGGGGTCGGTATTCTTACCATCATGACGATGGCGGTGACCGAGCGCACAGCCGAAATCGGTTTGTTGCGTGCGCTGGGTGCGCGCGAGGGGCAGGTGCTAGTGCTGTTTCTCGGCGAGGCGATTTTGCTCTCGGCATTGGGCGGAGCGGTCGGACTTGCCTTGGGCGCGGGAATTGCGCAAGGTTTGCACTGGCTAATGCCTTCTTTGCCTGTGCATACGCCTTGGATATTTGCGCTGCTGGCCGAGTTGAGTGCGGTGGTGATCGGCTTGATTGCGGGTGTCGCTCCGGCTCGCCGTGCGGCGCGGCTCGACCCGGTAACGGCACTGCATACAGAGTAACGCGCGAATTGGCGGGGGTAATGCCGCCCCGTCATTATTCGAAATCGGGTGAGGGTTTGAATTATGTGGTGTGTTTATGCACGTTCCAGCTCACTACGCCCCATATGCTGAAATCCTTGTAGGTATTGATCGGCATGTCCCGGTAGTCGGGGTGTGCCGCGCGCAAAATGGTGCCGCTGGGTTTATGCAGTAACTGTTTGACGGTGAATTCGCCGTTGACGATGGCGATGACGATGCTGCCGTCGCCAGCGGGGATGGCGCGATCAACCACCAGTAAGTCCCCATCAAAAATTCCCAATCCGCTCATCGAGTCTCCGGCAACGCGCATAAAAAAAGTGGATTCCTTATGCTGGATTAAGTGATCGTCTAAGCTCAGCCGTTCTTGTACGCGATCATCCGCTTGGCTGGGGATGCCTGCGGGAACGGCTTTTTGCAGTAATGCGCGTTGGCGCTGAAAAAGCGCTTTGCTGGGATGGGTCAGTGACAGGAGTGCGGAAGAGGCGGGGCGGTGGCCAAAGCTGAGTTGGGCTTGCTGCATGATTTTTCCCTACAGAACGAACGTGCTGCGCATCGTAAAGAACGAACGTTCTGATGTCAATGTTATTTTCTTGCGCGGGTAGTTTGCCGTTTGTGATGTTGGCTCAAGCTGAAATTGAGGGAATTTCGATAGTGCCTAATGTATAATGCGCGCCTCAAAAATAAAGGCCGGTGCGGCGGAGCGTAAGCTCGGCACCGGCTTTGTGATTAGCGATAGGAGAGAGAAATGGCGATTTATGCTTATGCCTGCTCCAGCTGCGGTTTGCAGCAGGATGTGATGCAGAAGATGAGTGATGCGCCGCTCACGGTTTGTCCGGGTTGCGGTAAAGAAACCTTTGTAAAACAACTGACTGCTGCGGGCTTCCAGTTGAAGGGCAATGGTTATTACGTCACCGACTTTAAAGATAAGCCCAAGGCCGAGTGTGCGCCCTGTGCTGCATCGGGTTTATGCCCGGTGGCCAATTGATGCCCATGTTTAAAAAATATCTGATCACTGGTTTGCTGGTCTGGGTGCCGCTGGGAATTACCCTGTGGGTGCTGAATTTGACCATTACGACCATGGATCAGACGTTATTGTTGCTACCCTCTGAATGGCATCCTGATAATCTGTTGCCAGTGCATATTCCGGGCTTGGGCATCATTTTGACCTTGGGTGTGGTGCTGCTAACGGGCTTGTTGATCCGCAACGTGTTTGGTCAACGGCTGTGGGATGCGTCCGAAAAGGCGATGTTGCATGTGCCGTTCGTGGGCAGTATTTACAAGGGGGTAAAGCAAGTCAGCGATACCCTGTTGTCCGGTAACGGCAACTCGTTCCGCAAAGTCTTGCTGGTTCGCTACCCGCATCCGCAGGCATGGTCGCTGGCGTTTCAAACCAGTGTGCCGGGCGATGTGGCCTCCCAGCTCGACGATGAAATGGTGGCGGTATTTATTCCCACCACGCCGAGCCCGGTGAACGGCTTTTATTTCTTTGTGCGCCGTGTCGACACAATAGAACTGGATATGACGGTCGATGTAGCTTTGCGCACGATAGTCTCAATGGGTGTCGTGGCGACACCGGAAACTGTTGCGCCGCAGCTGGCGCAATCCAACCCAACCTGATTTTTATCAAGAAACTGAACCATGCGAACTCATTACTGCGGCCTGCTTAATACCGACCAACTCGATCAAACCGTCAGCATCTGCGGCTGGGCACATCGCCGCCGCGACCACGGTGGTGTGATTTTTATCGATCTGCGCGACCGCGAAGGGCTGGCTCAGGTGGTGTGCGATCCTGATCGCGCTGAGATGTTCAAGATCGCCGAGTCGGTGCGTAGCGAGTTTGTCTTGCGTATTACCGGTAAAGTGCGTCGCCGTCCGGCCGGTACAACCAATGCCAATATCACCAGCGGTGAGATCGAGATTTTGTGCCACGAGATCGAGGTCTTGAATGCGGCGGTGACACCACCATTCCAGTTGGATGACGAAAACTTGTCCGAGAATGTGCGTTTGACGCATCGTGTGATTGATCTGCGCCGTCCGCAAATGCAAAAGAACATGATGCTGCGTTACAAGGTGTCGATGGCGTTCCGCCGTTTCCTCGATAGTCGAGGCTTTATCGACATCGAAACACCGATGCTGACCAAGTCTACCCCAGAAGGTGCGCGCGATTACCTCGTGCCTTCGCGCGTACACGCGGGCGAGTTTTTCGCTTTACCGCAATCGCCACAGTTGTTCAAACAGTTGCTGATGGTGGCTGGTTTTGACCGTTACTATCAGATCACCAAGTGTTTCCGCGACGAAGATTTACGTGCTGACCGTCAGCCGGAATTTACCCAGGTTGATATTGAGACCTCTTTCCTGAGCGAAGCACAGATTATGGCTTTGACGGAAGAGCTGATTCGCACGGTGTTTAAAGAAGCGCTGGATGTCGATCTGGTTAACCCGTTCCCGCGCATGACCTACGCCGAAGCGATGGCGCGTTTTGGTTCCGATAAGCCGGATCTGCGCGTGACGCTGGAACTGACCGAGGTGACCGATGCGGTGAAGGACGTGGCGTTCAAGGTGTTTGCAGGCGTGGCGAATTCCGAAACTGGGCGTGTTGCCGCTTTGCGTGTACCCGGAGGCGCGGCATTCTCGCGCGGTGAAATCGACGACTACACCAAGTTTGTTGGCATCTACGGTGCCAAGGGTTTGGCTTACATCAAGGTTAACGATGTCACGCAACTGAACGAGACTGGTTTGCAATCGCCTATCGTCAAGAATCTGCATGAAGCGGCATTGAAAACCATCGTCGAGCGTACGGGCGCGCAAAACGGCGACATTATTTTCTTTGGCGCGGATAAAGCCAAGATCGTTAATGACGCGTTGGGTGCGTTGCGTAGCAAAATCGGCCACGAGAAGGGCTATACCAACGGCAAACCTTGGGAGCCGTTGTGGGTGGTTGATTTCCCGATGTTTGAATACGACGACGAAGGTAAGCGCTGGGTTGCTTGCCACCATCCGTTCACTTCACCTAAAGACGAACATATCCAGTTTCTGGAAACCGATCCGGGCAAGTGTTTGGCCAAGGCTTACGACCTTGCATTGAACGGTTGGGAGTTGGGCGGTGGCTCGGTGCGTATCCATAAAGAAGAAGTGCAGAGCTTGGTGTTCCGCGCGCTCAACATCGGCGCAGAAGAAGCTCAGCTCAAGTTTGGCTTCTTGCTTGATGCTCTGCAATACGGTGCGCCACCGCATGGCGGTTTGGCTTTTGGTTTGGATCGCATCGTTACGATGATGACCGGTGCCGAATCTATCCGTGATGTGATTGCCTTCCCGAAAACTCAGCGTGCGCAATGTCTGTTGACTCAGGCACCGAGTTCGGTGGATGAGCGTCAGTTGCGCGATCTGCATATCCGCTTGCGTCAGCCGGTCGTTGCCGACGCTGCCAAGGAGTAAGCGGTGGCGGTATTTCGATGGGCTGGCGTGATGCTGGCGGCGGCGTTGAGTATGCCGTCGGCCCAAGCGTATCAGCCAGCTGCGGAGACACGGCAGTTGGCGGCGATTACTGCAGCTGAGATGCCCGAGGAAGGCCGCGAAACCTTGCGCTTAATCAAGCAGGGCGGGCCGTTTCCTTATGCCCGTGACGGTGTGGTTTTCGGTAACTATGAACGAATTCTGCCGCGCCAAACTCGCGGTTACTACCATGAGTACACGGTGAAAACACCGGGGCTTCGTCATCGCGGCGCACGGCGTATCGTGTGCGGTGTCGTGCCCGAGTGTTACTACAGCGCGGATCACTATCGAACCTTCAAACGCATCCAGGAGTCGCGATGAATGCTTTGGCACAACAACTGAACGACCGCGCGGCAGCCGGTAGTTACACGCTTAATTGCGCGGAGCAGGATTTGCGCGCGGCGGTCGACGAGGCGGGTTACACCTGGCTCGATGCTAATTTGAAGGGCATCAAGGGCAAGCAAAATGTCCTAGCTGCGCTGGCGAGTGCGGCGCGCTGCCCCGCTGATTTTGGCGCGAATTGGGATGCGCTGGCTGATGCTTTGTGTGATTTGTCGTGGTGCGGCGAGAGCAACGGTTATGTGTTGTTGCTGCGTAATGTCAGTGACACTTTTGGTCTGTCGGCCAACGACCGTGAAATTGCGCAGGATATTCTGGCCGATACTTCCCTGTATTGGCGGCAACGCAACAAGGCATTCTGGATTTTCTTCGTTTAGACATGAAGCGGCATAAACAACCTGTCTCCGTGCTGGTGGTGATCTACACCACCGCACTGGAGGTGTTGTTGTTGGAACGTGCCGACCATCCCGGTTATTGGCAATCGGTCACCGGTAGTCGCGAGGAGGATGAAGCGTTGCGCGTAACTGCCGTGCGCGAGGCGGGCGAGGAGACTGGTTTAGATGCCTCGCTTTATCTGCTAAGCGACTGGCAGTTGCAAAATAGCTACGAAATTTATCCGCACTGGCGGCATCGCTATGCGCCTGGGGTGACACAAAACACGGAGCATGTCTTCGGTCTGCAGTTGCCGCAGCCAGTGGAGATCACAATTGCCCCGCGCGAGCATCTCAATTATCAATGGTTGCCTTGGCAGGCTGCGGCAGATAAAGTTTTTTCGCCGAGCAATCGAGCGGCGATTTTGCAATTACCCGGGCGTATTCAACATGGCTGAAAACATTATCCCCATCACTTACGATCATCCCGATTCGACGCAATCTAGTTGCAGTACGGCGCATGCTTGGGCCAAGCGTCCACGTGAACCGGAGCCAGCGGAAAAAGCCGAGTTATTGGCTCGCATCAAGCAAATGCTGAAAGAGCAAAATGCAGTGCTGGTGGCGCACTATTACGTACATCCCGACTTGCAAGACTTGGCGGAGGAGACGGGCGGTATCGTGTCCGATTCGTTGGATATGGCCAACTTTGGCAACAAGCATCCGGCCACGACTATTGTTGTGGCAGGTGTGCGTTTTATGGGTGAAACAGCCAAAATTTTGAACCCTGAAAAGCGCGTGCTAATGCCCGATTTAGCGGCGGAGTGTTCGCTTGATCTTGGTTGCCCAGTGGATCAGTTTTCCGCGTTCTGTGATGCCCATCCCGAGCGCACGGTAGTGGTATATGCCAATACCAGCGCAGCAGTGAAGGCACGCGCGGATTGGATGGTAACCAGCTCTATTGCGTTGCCTATCGTCAAACACCTCAAGGAGCAGGGCAAGAAAATACTGTGGGCACCCGACCGTCATCTGGGTGGTTACATTCAGGAACAAACCGGTGCGGATATGTTGCTATGGCAAGGCTCTTGTATCGTGCATGACGAATACAAAGCGCAGGAATTAATCGAGCTGAAAACGCGGTATCCGGCAGCCAAGGTGCTGGTGCATCCCGAGTCGCCGCGCGCGGTGGTTCAGTTGGCCGATGTGGTCGGCTCGACTTCTCAACTCATCAAAGCGACGCAGATGCCAGATGTGGGCGAGTTCATCGTTGCCACGGACAATGGCATTTTGCACAAGATGCGCACTTTGTCTCCGCACAAATTATTTATCGAAGCACCGACCGCCGGAGCGGGCGCGAATTGCAAGAGTTGTAGCCATTGTCCTTGGATGGCGATGAATGGCTTGTTGAATCTCGCGGAAGTGCTGGCATCGGGCAAAAACGAGATACACGTCGATACCGCCATCATTCCCCGCGCGGTGCTGCCGATCCGGCGCATGCTGGATTTTGCTCGGGAAATTAAATTGCCAACACGGGGTATTGGCAACGCCTAAAAAAACAAGGGAGGCATAGCTACGGCTATACCTCCCTCTGGTAATGTCGCTGTTGATTTGGCTAAATGGCGACGGCTTCTTCTTCAAATATCAGCTTCACTTTATCGTCTGCATCCACATCTACTGTCACTTTTCCGCCACTAGCCAAGCGTCCGAATAACAGCTCGTCGGCGAGCGCACTGCGGATCGTGTCCTGAATCAGGCGAGCCATAGGTCGCGCGCCCATCAGTGGATCGAAGCCAGTTTTGGCAAGCATGTCTTTCAGCGCATCGGTGAAGACAACATCGACTTTCTTTTCGTGTAGTTGCTCTTCCAATTGCATCAGGAATTTGTCCACCACGCGCAAGATCACTTCTTTGTCCAGCGAGGCGAAGGACACGATAGAGTCCAAGCGGTTTCGGAACTCTGGCGTGAACAGACGCTTGATGTCGATCATCTCGTCGCCGGATGCTGAAGTCTTGGTAAAGCCGATTTGGGATTTGTTCAATGCCTCGGCCCCCGCATTGGTGGTCATGATGATGACTACGTTGCGGAAATCGGCCTTGCGCCCGTTGTTGTCGGTTAGCGTGCCGTGATCCATCACTTGGAGCAGGATATTGAAAATATCGGGATGCGCTTTCTCAATCTCGTCCAGCAACAGCACGCAATGGGGTTGCTTGGTGATGGCTTCGGTCAGCAAGCCGCTTTGTTCGAAACCGACATAGCCGGGCGGGGCACCGATTAGGCGCGAGACCGCGTGACGCTCCATGTACTCCGACATGTCGAAGCGTTGCAAAGGCATGCCCATGATGAAGGCCAATTGCTTGGCGACTTCGGTTTTCCCCACGCCGGTCGGGCCGGAGAACAGGAAGCTGCCGATGGGTTTTTGCGGGTTTCCCAAGCCGCTGCGCGACATTTTGATCGCGCGCGCCAGCACGTCGATAGCTTTGTTTTGGCCAAATACGGTGGCTTTCAAATCACGATCAAGATTCTTCAGCGCGTTACGATCATCATGCGAAACCGTGCGCGCTGGGATGCGTGCGATCTTGGCGATGATTTCTTCTATTTCGTGCTTGCCGACGACTTTCTTCTGCTTGGATTTAGGCAGGATGCGTTGTGCCGCTCCGGCTTCGTCCAGCACGTCAATTGCCTTGTCTGGCAAGTGGCGGTCGTTGATGAAACGCGACGACAATTCAGCCGCGCTGGTGATGGCGGCGGCGCTGAACTTGATGCTGTGATGTTCTTCGAAACGGCTCTTCAGTCCCTTCAGAATTTCGATGGTCTGCTCGACCGACGGTTCTGGCACATCGACCTTCTGGAAACGGCGCGATAACGCGTGGTCTTTTTCAAAAATGCCTCGATATTCCTGATATGTGGTTGCGCCGATGCACTTGAGCGTACCGTTCGAGAGCGCGGGTTTGAGTAAGTTGGATGCATCCATGGTGCCGCCGGAAGCCGCACCCGCACCGATCATGGTATGAATTTCATCGATGAACAGCACGGCATTAGGCGCATCGTTCAGTTCTTTCAAAACGGCTTTCAAACGCTGCTCGAAATCGCCGCGATATTTGGTGCCGGCCAGCAATGCTCCCATGTCGAGCGAATAGACGTGTGCATCTTTGAGAATGTCAGGCACATCCGCTTCGATGATGCGGCGTGCCAATCCTTCTGCAATCGCAGTTTTACCTACGCCAGCTTCGCCGACCAGTAGCGGATTATTTTTACGGCGGCGGCAAAGGGTTTGGATCACTCGTTCCAACTCCAGCTCGCGGCCAATCAGCGGATCGACTTTTCCGGCTAGTGCATGCGCATTTAAGTCGAGCGTGTAATTTTTCAGCGCGCTGTCATCTTGCGCCGTCTGCTGCTCGCCTTCGGTCTCGTTGTGCGGCTGCGCGGTAGGGGCAGACTCACTCTTGGCGATGCCATGCACGATGTAGTTCACCACATCGATGCGATTCAGGCCGCGCTCGTTAAGAAAGTGCACGGCATGCGAATCTTTTTCACCGAACAGGGCTGCCAAAATATTCGCGCCTGTCACTTCTTTTTTGTTGGTGGATTGCACATGCAGAATCGCGCGCTGGATGACGCGCTGAAAACCGACAGTTGGCTGTGTGTCCACTTCACCCTCGCCGGAGACGACTGGTGTGTGTCGCTCGACAAAGTCCGTAACAACTGTGCGGAGCTCGTCGATATTGATTGCGCAGGCACGCAGTACCTGTGCTGCCGAGTTGTTGTCCAGCATCGCCAGCAACAAATGCTCAACGGTAATAAATTCGTGGCGCTTCTGGCGCGATTCGACGAACGCCAAATGCAGACTAATTTCCAATTCTTGCGCGATCATCTTAATTTTCCTCCATGTGGCATCGTAGCGGATGCCCGTGTTGTTTAGCAAATTCGCCCACGAGCGCAACCTTGGTTTCGGCGACATCCTTGGTGTAGATGCCGCATACTGCCGATCCCTCGTTGTGAACTTTGAGCATAGTTTGCATGGCGCGTTCGCGAGTCATTGAAAAAAAACGCTCTAGTACTTCGATGACAAATTCCATTGTGGTGTAGTCGTCGTTGAACAAAATCACCTTGTACATGCTGGGTGGTTTGCTCTTCATTCGTTCTGGTGCGAGCAAGGTGCTGCCGTGTTGTTTGGTTGCCATATTGGAACGTATTGTGAAGGGTGTCTCCTGTCACATAGTTGATGATAAGCGCGGCTTTTTCAAGTCTATTCAAAAAATATTTATCAAATCGCTTGACGGCGTTATCTAAACCGGAATATAAAGCGCGCTGGCGTTTGATACAAAGTTTCTGCAGTACCGGTTTTGCCGTGTGCGGTCTTGGTTTCAAACAGTTAACGGGAAAATTCTCCCGGTTTTTTTAGTAAGGAAGTAAACACATGGCAACTGGTACCGTAAAGTGGTTCAATGACGCAAAAGGTTTTGGCTTTATCACTCCTGATGATGGTAGCGAAGATCTGTTTGCGCACTTCTCCGCAATCAACATGAGCGGTTTCAAGACTCTGAAAGAAGGCCAAAAGGTCACTTTCGACGTCGTGCAAGGCCCAAAAGGCAAGCAAGCTTCTAACATCCAAGAAGGCCACTAATCCGGTCGTTTTGATGTAAGCATAAAAAGCCCGCTGTTCGCAGCGGGCTTTTTTTATTTGCAAAACGCAAGGAACAGACATGACATTCATTCGTGGAATTAGCGGTGGGGCTTCGGCTGAACGCCTTGAGTCACTGGTGCGGCAGCGGCTTGAAGCGGGGGCGGATAAAGCCGGAATTGATGCCAAGATATGGGATTTATTTGGTGAAGAGTGGGCGGTAATGTTTACCGATCTATCCGGTTTTTCGCGACAGGTTGCCGAGTTTGGCATCATTCATTTTCTGCAAACCATATTTGAATCGCAACGGCTTTTTGTGCCTGTCATCGAGGCGCACGGCGGCATTCTCATTAAGCAGGAGGGGGATAGCTTGCTCGTGGTATTCCGCAATGTGTTGAATGCGCTTGAGTGCGCGTTTGATATGCAGCGTAGCACGCTGGAATATAACGCCCGGCACGAGCCTGCCGAGCATGTGCTGCTGTGTGTGGGATTGGGCTATGGGCGTATTCTCAAAATTGGCGATGAGGATGTGTTTGGGCACGAGGTGAACGGTGCTAGCAAGCTGGGTGAGGATGTTGCGATGGCGGGTGATGTGTTGCTTACGCAAAATGCCGCACGCTTGCTTCAGCAGGATGCACGCTGGGATTTGCAAGTCTTGCCAATTGATGCCTGCGATTTTCCTAGCGAAGCTTACCGTGTTACAGAAAAGTCGTTGGCGTGATGTGCCAACAAAAAAACCGACGGAAATCGGTCGGTTTTTTTGTTGGACATAGTTGCGATTGCAGTCGAATCAAATGGCATCCAGCGCGGCATTGAAGGTCGCACTTGGTCGCATTGCTTGCGAGGTTTTGGCAAAGTCTGGGTGGTAATAGCCACCCATATCGACTGGCTTGCCTTGTGCCGCAATCAACTCTGCATTGATCTTCGCTTCGTTTTCGGCCAACGCGCGGGCTAATGGTGCAAAGCGTGCCTGAATGTCTTTGTCTTTGCTTTGTTCGGCTAGTGCTTGTGCCCAGTACAGAGCGAGGTAGAAATGGCTACCTCGGTTGTCGATTTCCCCGACTTTGCGAGCGGGTGATTTATTGTTTTCCAATATCTTGCCGTTGGCTTGATCTAGTGCGTCAGCCAGTACCTGCGCTTTGTCATTCTTGAAGGTTTGCGCTAAGTGTTCCAGTGATACTCCGAGTGCGAGAAACTCACCCAGCGAATCCCAGCGCAGATAGCCTTCTTCTAGGAATTGTTGCACGTGTTTAGGTGCCGAGCCACCCGCGCCGGTTTCGAACAGGCCGCCGCCGTTCATCAGCGGCACAATGGATAGCATCTTGGCGCTGGTTCCCAGTTCGAGGATAGGAAATAGGTCGGTGAGATAGTCGCGCAATACGTTGCCAGTGACCGAGATGGTGTCTTTGCCCGCGCGGATACGATCCAGCGAAAATTGAATGGCATCTTCCGGTGTCATGACGCGAATGTCGAGGCCGCTGGTGTCGTGATCTTTTAGATAGCGTTCTACTTTCTGGATGATCTGCGCATCGTGCGCGCGATTTTTGTCCAACCAGAATACGGCAGGGGTGTTGCTCAGGCGCGCACGGGTTACCGCCAGTTTGACCCAGTCTTGAATCGGCGCATCTTTGGCCTGACACATGCGGAAGATATCGCCTTGTTCCACTTGCTGCTCCAGCAAGACTTGGCCAGACTCGTCTACGGCGCGGATAGTACCGTCGGCTGGTGCTTCGAAGGTTTTGTTATGAGAGCCGTATTCTTCCGCTTGTTGTGCCATCAGGCCGACGTTGGGCACGCTGCCCATGGTCTTGGGATCGAATGCGCCATGCTTTTTGCAGTCATCGATCACAACTTGGTAAATGCGCGCATAGCAGCGGTCGGGAATCATTGCTTTGGTGTCGTGCAACTTGCCGTCCGTACCCCACATCTTGCCCGACTCGCGGATCATGGCTGGCATCGATGCATCAACGATGATGTCGCTAGGGACGTGCAGATTGGTGATGCCTTTGTCGGAATTTACCATCGCCAATTCTGGGCGATTTTTGTAGCAGGTCTGAATGTCGGCTTCAATCTCGGCGCGTTCAGCTTCGGGTAGTGTGGCGATTTTGGCAAGCAGATCACCAAAACCGTTATTGACGTTTACGCCCAGTGCTTTGATAGTGGTCGCGTGTTTTTCGAAAACCTCTTTGAAGTAAACCGTGACTGCATGGCCGAACATAATGGGGTCGGAGACTTTCATCATGGTGGCTTTCAGGTGCAGCGATAGCAGCACGCCTTGCTGCTTTGCATCCTGCATTTGTGCTTCGTAAAAATCGCGCAGGGCGCGGCGGTTCATTACGCAGGCATCAATAATTTCTTCAGCCTTGATCGGCGTTTTGTCTTTGAGCACAGCCACGCTGCCGTCGTTGCCGACGAATTCGATTTTGAAACTACCCGCTGCTGTTACGGTGGTGGATTTTTCGCTACCGTAGAAATCCAGTTCGTTCATGTGGGCAACATGGGTTTTGGAATCAGCGACCCAAGAACCCATTTTGTGTGGGTTATTACGCGCATATTGTTTCACCGAGGCTGCCGCGCGGCGATCCGAATTGCCTTCGCGTAGAACGGGGTTGACCGCGCTGCCAAGCACTTTGCTGTAGCGAGCTTTGACTTCTTTTTCGGCATCCGTCTGCGCATTTTCGGGATAATCCGGTACGTCGAAACCTTGGGTCTGCAATTCTTTGATGGCAACCTTCAATTGCGGGGTTGATGCGCTAACATTTGGCAGCTTGATGATGTTGGCATCAGCTTGCAATGTCAGTTCGCCAAGTTCGGTCAATTCGTCCGCGATTTTTTGTGAAGCGGTCAAGTGTTCGGGGAAGTTGGCAAGAATACGTCCGGCGAGGGAAATGTTGCGCGTTTCCACGGCGACACCGGCAGCACGGGTAAACGCTTGCACGATGGGAAGTAAAGAGTAAGTTGCCAGTGCTGGCGCTTCATCAGTCAGGGTATAAATGATTTTTTGGGTTGCCATAATGGTTCTCGGAAAATGTTTTTGGGAAAATCTTGTTAATAAGGAAATGGAATGAGTCGCATCCTGCTGTTCAACAAACCCTACGGCGTGATCTGTCAATTTAGTCGTGACGGGATGCATCCGACGCTGGCCGATTATATCGCTGTTCCCGAGGTTTATCCCGCAGGGCGATTGGACACGGATAGCGAGGGTTTGTTATTGCTGACGGATGATGGCGGTTTGCAGCATCGCATTACCGATCCCAAACATAAGCTGGCCAAGACCTATTGGGTGCAGGTCGAGGGCGTGCCGGATGAAAAGGCATTGGCGCAGTTGTGTCGCGGAGTTCAACTCAAGGACGGCATGACCTTGCCAGCGGAGGCGCGATTGCTGGAAGCGCCAGCGGGGTTGTGGGCGCGCAATCCGCCGGTGCGCTTTCGCAAAGAAATTCCAACCTCATGGTTGGAATTAACAATACGGGAAGGACGTAACCGCCAGGTGCGGCGTATGACCGCAGCCGTGGGTTTCCCCACGCTACGGTTGATTCGATACCGGATTGGTTCTTGGTGTTTGGATGGGCTCGCGCCGGAACAATGGCGCGAGGAAGTCGTTTAGCGTCCGCGCCCACCACCGTTACTGCCACCACCGTTGCCACGTCCGCCACCGCTACTGTTGCGACCTGTGTTGCCGCGTCCGGCGTGTCCGCCGCCATGTCCCGTGCTCGCGCTGCTGCGTACGCCGCTACGTGGTGGCGGGGCAGAGGGGCGGAACAGTCCGGGTTGCGGCATCGCCTGATGGCGGGCGGCTTCGGAAAGTAATTCGTCGCTGCTCTTTTTGGCTTGTGGTTGACGCGCACCAGGTTGGGCACCATTGCGCGGTGCTTGTCCGCTGCGGGGTGCTTGTCCCGTGCGCGGTGGCTGAGCACCAGTGCGAGGAGTTTGGTCGCGTTGACCGTTGCGAGCGCCTGCCGGACGTGGTGTGCCTGCGGTGGTATTGCTGTGACGACGCTGTCCGTGCTGTGGACGGGGTGCGCGCGGAGCGTCCGCAGGAATGTGCGTGGGCGGGACAAAGCTTTCGATGGATACTTTGGGGATGTCGCGCTTAATCAGGCGTTCAATACTTTTTAGGTACGAGAATTCTTCGCTATCCACCAGTGAGATGGCTTCGCCGTTGCTGCCCGCGCGGCCGGTACGTCCGATACGGTGAACGTAGTCTTCCGGTACGTTCGGCAACTCAAAGTTCACCACGTGAGGTAATTGATCGATGTCCAAACCGCGTGCAGCGATGTCGGTGGCGACCATCACTGGCAGTGAGCCATCTTTGAATTGGGACAAAGCTTTGGTGCGTGCTGACTGGCTTTTGTTACCGTGAATTGCGGCAGCGGGAATGCCGTCGTTGGTGAGTTTTTCCGCCAGTCGATTGGCACCATGTTTGGTGCGGGTAAAGACCAGCACTTGCTTCCAGTCATTGTGTTTGATGAGATGCGAGAGCAGGTAGCTCTTGAGCTTTTGCGGTACCAGATGAACGGTTTGCGTAACCAGCTCGGAAGTCGTGTTGCGACGAGCAACTTCAACTAAGCCGGGGTTATGCAACAGCGTATCCGACAGAGTTTTGATCTCATCCGAAAAAGTCGCCGAGAACAGCAAGTTCTGACGTTGCTTCGGCAAGAGCGCGAGGATCTTGCGAATGTCGCGGATGAAGCCCATGTCCAGCATGCGGTCGGCTTCGTCCAATACGAGAATTTCAATGCCTGACAAGTCCAGCGTCTTTTGTCCAACGTGGTCAAGTAAGCGTCCCGGTGTGGCAACGAGAATATCGATACCGTCACGCAGGCCTTTGATCTGCGGATTTATGTTCACACCGCCGAACATCACCATCGATTTCAGTTTCAGATATTTTCCGTAGGTCTGTACCGATTCTTCTACCTGTGCGGCGAGCTCGCGCGTCGGAGTCAGAATCAGACAACGCGGACGACCGGGGCGGCTTTCTGTTGCCGTTGCATTCAGACGATGCAGGATTGGCAGCGTAAAACCAGCGGTCTTACCCGTGCCGGTCTGTGCGCCTGCGAGCAGGTCGCCGCCTTGCAGCACCAGCGGAATCGCTTGGGCTTGAATCGGGGTGGGTTGGGTGTAGCCCGCATCAGCGATGGCACGCAACAAGGGTTCAGCCAGATTTAAACTGGCAAAAGTAATTTCATTGGTCAAAACATAACTCCTGCGACAACCTATCGCCCAAGTGAACGATACCAATCGAGGCAGACGAATAAAAAGGATCGGATGATCCGGGGTGGAATAGAAGAGGCCGCTGCGTTGATTGGTATGGCGCAGGGCTGGCGCATTATACCCGCCCTTGGTGCATGACGGGCGGGGATGCTTTCAGACGGGGAAGTGGCTACAGCAAGGGTACGATCAGCAAGGCCACGATGTTGATGATTTTGATGAGAGGATTGACCGCCGGCCCAGCAGTATCTTTATAGGGGTCGCCAACCGTATCGCCAGTAACTGAGGCTTTGTGGGCATCGGAGCCTTTGCCACCGTAGTTGCCTTCCTCGATATATTTCTTCGCGTTATCCCATGCGCCACCGCCAGTGGTCATCGAAATGGCAACGAAGATGCCGGTGATGATCGTGCCAACTAGCACGCCTCCCAGTGCTTTGGGGCCGAGGGTCAGGCCGACAATGATAGGCACGGCAACGGGAAGCAGGGACGGTAAAACCATTTCCTTGATTGCTGCTTTGGTTAGCATATCCACGGCTTTGGAATAATCCGGCTTGGACGAGCCATCCATAATGCCGGGAATTTCTTTGAACTGGCGGCGCACTTCAACTACGACGCTGCTCGCGGCGCGGCCAACTGCCTCCATACCCATCGCGGCAAACAGATAAGGCACCATGCCGCCGATAAACAGGCCGATGATGACCGTGTGATCGGAAAGATCAAACAGCGTGACGCTACCCAGATGGGCTTCGAGCGCGTGGGTGTAGTCGGCAAACAGCACCAGAGCAGCCAAGCCTGCGGAGCCGATGGCATAACCTTTGGTGACGGCTTTGGTGGTGTTGCCCACCGCATCGAGCGGATCGGTGATGTTGCGAATATTTTCCGGCAAGCCGGACATTTCGGCGATGCCGCCTGCGTTGTCGGTAATCGGGCCGTAAGCATCGAGTGCGACGACAATGCCCGTCATCGATAGCATGGACGTTGCAGCAATGGCGATACCGTACAAACCTGCCATTTCATAAGAGGCGTAAATACTGGCGCAAACTACCAGCACAGGTGCCGCAGTCGACTTCATCGACACCCCCAGTCCGGCGATGATGTTGGTGCCATGTCCGGTGGTGGAGGCTTGCGCAATATGGCGCACCGGACTGTATTCGGTGGCGGTGTAATACTCAGTGATAACCACCATGGCGGCAGTTAGCAGCAGGCCGATCACGGCAGAGCCATATAGGGCAGCGACGCTGTAACTGCCGTTGTCTGACATCAACCATGAGGTGATGGGATAGAACGCGATTAGCGCCAAGCCTCCTGCGACAGCAAGGCCGCGATACAGCGCATTCATAATTTTTCCGCCTTCACGGGCGTTAACAAAATAGGTGCCGACGATAGAGGCGATGATGGAGAAGCCACCCAAGGCTAGTGGGTAAATCACGGCGTTGGCACCAGCATTTGCCAATACCATACCGCCTAGCAGCATGGTGGCGATGATCGTGACCGCATAGGTTTCAAACAAATCTGCCGCCATCCCTGCGCAGTCGCCGACATTGTCACCGACGTTATCGGCGATCACCGCCGGATTGCGCGGGTCATCTTCGGGAATGCCGGCTTCAACTTTGCCGACCAGATCCGCGCCGACATCGGCACCCTTAGTGAAAATACCGCCACCCAATCGAGCGAAAATAGAGATAAGCGATCCGCCGAAACCTAAGCCGATTAACGGCTCAATAATTTCGAGCAGCGTGGCATCTGCCGCCGCTGTCGCGTTGAGATAGGCGTAATAGCCGGACACACCGAGCAAACCCAAACCGACCACCAGCATGCCGGTGATTGCGCCGCCTTTGAAGGCAACATTGAGCGCGGCATTCAGTCCATCATGGGCGGCTTGTGCGGTGCGAACGTTGGCCCGTACCGAGACGTTCATGCCGATGTATCCAGCCGCACCGGAGAGGAGTGCGCCGATCAGAAAGCCGATGGCGGTTTTCCAAGAAAGCGCGAAGCCGATGGCGAAAAACAACACTGCGCCGACTATGCCAATGGTGAGGTATTGGCGATTCAGGTAGGCGGTTGCACCTTCCTGAATGGCGGCTGCGATGCCGCGCATTTTGTCGTTACCGGTGGGAAGCGCGTTGATCCATTTGATAGAAAGCGCGCCGTAGAGAATTGCGATGACTGAGCAGGCTAGTGCAAACAGCAAACCATTTTCCATGATTTTCTCCCCCTGAGAATGATTCGGAATGAATGGGCTTCGTCTGCGCGCCGAGATCAACAACAAAGCGTGTTCAGGCAAAGTCGCTGTGATAATCATAGCAAGCTTGATATGGCGCGGAGATTTATTTGTTGTAATTGACTTAAGTCAAATGTAAATTGATTGTGTCCGACTAGGATTCACGACCAATAAAAATCATGGGGGGTTGAGAAATGGCAATTGAGTTGTTCAATAACGGTACTCATCAGTGTCTTATGTTTGACGATCTGGTGGATGACAGCGGCTCGACCGCAGTGCAGTCGAACCAGTTTCTGATTGTTGACCACGGTCATGGTGCATTGCTCGATCCGGGCGGTAACATGACTTACAACGGTCTGCTGATGGCAATGCACAATTACTTCCCACCCAAGCGACTGGAATACATCCTTGCCTCACATGCCGACCCAGACATTATTGCCTCGGTAAATAAATGGATGATTCACTCCGAGTGCAAAGTACTCATCTCCAACTTGTGGACACGCTTCGTGCCGCACTTTTGCACGGCAGGCAATGTGGAAGGGCGTATCGAGGGCATTCCTGATCGGGGGATGAATTTGCCGTTGGGAAACTCGATCATCAAAATCATTCCGGCGCACTTCATGCACTCCGAAGGTAATTTCCAGTTTTATGATCCGGTCAGCAAAATTCTGTTTTCCGGTGACATGGGCGCATCACTTGTTCCGCACGATATGGCCGACAAGCCGGTAGATAATTTCGCACAGCATTTGCCGACCATGGAAGGCTTCCACCGCCGCTACATGATCTCGAACAAAATTTGTCGCTACTGGGTAAATATGGTGCGCCAGATGGATGTTGAGGCTATCGTGCCGCAACACGGGCGCATGTTCAAAGGCAAGAAAATGGTGAACGAGTTTCTGAATTGGATTGAACAACTGCCTTGCGGTATCGACCTAATGACACAGGATCACTATCGCGCGCCGAATTAAACTGGAGTGAATGCGGTACAAAAAAACTGCCCGGTCACGGGCAGTTTTTTTATTTTGGGATCCGTAATTGGCTAGCTACGGTTATTAGATTTACAGCGCAGCAACCCCCGCCGCTGCAATTTGCCCGTCCTGAATCGAGCGTACACCACTGATGCCCAAGCCGCCGACAACAATGCCGTCACGCAGCAAGGGCACACCGCCTTCAGCCGGAATGACACCGGGTAGGGCGAGGTGGATTAACCGCCCGCTTAACACGGCATCTTCCGAGGCCTTGGTTGGGGTATGCAGCGCGGCAGCCATGTGTGCTTTGGCGATAGCGGTTTCAACACTACCGAAGCGTGTGTCGTGGCTGCGTTGCATGTACAGCATATGCCCGCCGTCATCCACGATCACGATAGACACTTTCCAACCATTGGCCAATGCTTCCGCATCAGCTGCGGCTGCCACACGCTTGGCATCTTCCAGTGTGAGGATCGGCTTGCTGGACATAACTTATTTTCCTTCGAGTGCGCTAAACACTTTGTCGCGGATGGTATCCACGCTACCTACGCCGAGAATATAGACGCATTTGGGTGCTACGCTATCGCCTGATTTTTCCCAAGCACTGTAATACTGAACCAGTGGTTGGGTTTGTTGGTGGTAGACATCCAAACGCTTGAGAACAGTGTCTTCCACATCGTCTGGGCGCTGAACCAAATCTTCTCCGGTAATGTCGTCTTTACCTTCCACCTTGGGGGGATTGAACACCACATGGTAGGTGCGACCGGAAGCCGGATGAACACGGCGACCGCTCATGCGCTGCACGATCTCGCTGTCGGCGACATCGATTTCCACTACATAGTCGATGTGGATGCCCGCATCCTTCATCGCTTGCGCTTGAGGAAGCGTGCGTGGAAAACCGTCGAACAGAAAGCCGTTGGCGCAGTCCGCTTCTTTGATGCGCTCTTTCACCAAATTTATGATGATGTCGTCTGAAATTAGATTGCCTCCATCCATCACCTGCTTGGCAGCCAGTCCCAGCGGCGTTCCCGCTTTGATCGCCGCACGCAGCATGTCGCCGGTGGAGATTTGCGGGATGTTGAATTTTTCTTTGATGTAATTGGCTTGCGTGCCTTTGCCGGCACCCGGTGCACCCAACAGAATCAGTCGCATGATTTTTCCTCCGAATTAAATTTGAATCGTTTTGAATAATTGCCGTGCGATTTGCAAGTCTTGCTCTGTATCGACTCCACTGGGCGGTGCCTGATGCGTAATAGCCACACCGATATTATGGCCATGATACAGCGCGCGCAGCTGTTCGAGTGCTTCTATTTGTTCGAGCGGGGCGGGCGTAAGGCTGCCGAAGGTGCGTAGGAACGAAACACGGTAAGCATAAATGCCGATGTGGCGTAGTACGGTGATGTCGTTTGGTAATGGGCGGTCGGCTGCGTAGGCATCGCGCGGCCAAGGAATAGGCGCACGGCTGAAATACAGTGCGTTGCTGTTTTTATCCAGCACCGCTTTGACGATATTGGGGTTACGCATCGATGCCTCGTCGTGAATCGGATGGCACGCGGTGGCAATGCTGCATTCGGGATGTGCATGCAAATGTTCGGCAACCTGTCGGATCAAGGCGGGAGGAATCAAAGGCTCATCGCCTTGCACGTTAACCACGATGACATCGTCTGCCCAACCTTGTTGAGCGGCCACTTCCGCGATACGGTCGGTACCGCTGGCGTGGTCAGCTCGCGTCATGCAAGCGCCAAAGCCGTGTGCATGCAGTGCCTCAACAATGGGCTGATGGTCGGTGGCGACAATAATCTGTTGCGTGCCGCTACGTGCCGCTTGTTCAGCCACGCGGACCACCATTGGTTTACCGCCAATATCCAGCAGCGGTTTTCCGGGCAATCGCGTCGAAGCGAAACGGGCGGGAATAACGACCTTGAAATCGGGGATCAAAGCTTATCCACTTCCTCTGCGGTCATGTGGCGCGCCTCATCAGCCAGCATGACGGGAATATCATCGTCAATCCTGAACGCGAGACGGTCGGCCTTGCAAACCAACTCTTGCTCCGTTTTGCGATAGACCAAAGGGGATTTACACAGCGGACAAACGAGAATGTCGAGCAATTTAGCGTCCATGGCGTGTGATTTTTTCCAGTATGAGATTGAATAATCGGGGTGGAAGCTGAGCTTCTACGCGCAAAACCCAGCAGCGCGCATCGGCAAAGCGCGCGCATTTTACCGCATCTTTTTCGGTCATGAGGATGGCATCGCACGCGTCGAACGCAATATCTTGCGCAACGTAAGCATGATGATCGGCAAAGGCGTGTTCCGTGCAGTCCAGTCCGAGCGAACGTAATTGTCCGAAGTAGCGTTGCGGATTGCCGATACCCGCAATGGCATGCAAACGCAGCCCTTTGAAATCATCGGCTGATCGGCATTTAGTCGGATCATTAAGCTGATAAAAAACACGACCGTGTAATTGCATAGCGAACTCGTCGGCTTGGCAATTGCCGCCATTGACTATCACCGCATCGGCACTTTGCAGACGCGACCGAGGTTCGCGTAGCGGGCCAGCAGGCAGCAGCCAACCATTACCGAAACGACGGATGCCGTCGATCACCGCGATTTCCACATCGCGCTGCAAGCGATAGTGTTGCAAACCATCGTCGGAAAGAATTACATCGCACTCGGGATGCACCTGCAACAAAGCCAGCGCGACAGCGGGGCGGTCGCGTCCTACCCACACCGGACAAAGTTCGCGCCGTGCCATCATTAGTGGCTCATCGCCGACAAGTCCTGGGGCATCTTGCGGTGTCACGGCGCGAATGGGGCTTTCCGATTGGCCGGGAACGTAACCGCGACTGATGATGGCGGGATGCCAACCGGCGGCGAGTAGTTGTTGTGCCAGATATAGCGTGAGTGGTGTTTTGCCTGTGCCGCCCACCGTGATGTTGCCAACCACGATGACAGGAACCGGAAGGCGAGTGCTGGACAGTACGCCGAGCCGATAAAGGCGGCGGCGCAAGCTGACCAGCAAGCAAAAAATTAGACTAAGAGGATACAGAATCAGGTGCGACGGCGAGACGCGATACCAGTTGTCCTCGAAACTAGACATGCCCGGTGTTACTTGCCCTGATTCTGAGTAGTGAAAGTAATCCGGCCAAATCCAGCCAGACGCGCCGCTTCCATAATGTTGATAACCGACTGATGCGAAGCCTTAGCATCGGCATTGATGACAATAGTGGGGTCGGTCTGCTCGCCTGCGGCCTCTTTCAGCGACATCGAGAGTGCTTCGATACCGGTGAAAGTCATGCCTTTGTCGTTGACGGCGTAGTGTTCTGATGCATCAACGCCGACGTTGATAGGTTGTGCTTGCGTCACGCTGGCATCGCCGCCAGCCTGCGGCAGATTGATTTGCAGCTCGGAAAACTTCGCGTAACTGGTGGTGACCATCAGAAAAATCAGAATCACCAGCAACACGTCGATCATCGGGATCAGATTGATCTCCGGCTCTTCGCGATTGTGGCCACGCTGAAAGTTCATTTGCGCATCCCGTGAACGATCTCGACCAACTTGATAGCCTGCTGCTCCATTTCAATCGTCAGGCTATCAACCGTGGCGCGGAAGTGGCGATAAGCAATCATGCTGGGAATAGCGACGATCAAACCGAACGCCGTGTTGTACAGCGCGACCGAAATACCGTGCGCCAGAATTGCGGGGCTATTACCGGCGGCGGTTTGCGAACCGAAAATTTCGATCATCCCCACCACCGTGCCAAACAAACCAAGCAAGGGGCTGATCGAGGCAATCGTGCCCAGCGTAGTAAGAAAGCGTTCCAGATCGTGCGAAACGGCGCGGCCAGTTTCCTCAATCGCTTCCTTCATGACCTCTGGCGGACTCTTGATATTGCGTAAACCAGCCGAAAAAATCCGTCCCAACGGCGAACTCTCATTCAGACGCGTCAGCATATTTTCGCTAACCCCGCGCTGCTTCAACTCTTTGATAAGGTCATCCAACAAATGGGGTGGCGCAATTTTCTGCGCGCGCAAATACATCGATCTTTCGATAATCAGACCGACTGCGATGATGGAGGCAAGAATCAAAAACCAGATAGGCCAACCGGCCGCTTCTACGATTGCAAACACGAAAACTCCCCGGATATGCTCTAATTGAGAGGGCGCAACTGTATATTGTCAGGCGAAGTTGAGCAACATTTCTCAGGCTTTACTTCAGCAATATTTCGCTAACTCTCCATTTCAAAAGCATTTTCTGGTTTGCCCACATTTTCTGTGGATAACTTTGTGGAAGGTTTGCCTAATTGGGTATCCAACCCTCCGAAAATCAAAGGGTTTTGCTGGATTGCTTATTTTTTGTCATCTTTAATAGATTAGTAAAAACAATAGGTTACGCTAAGTTATCAATTTGTGGCTTGTGGGTTTGGCGTAAACGCCTTTGTTTTGCTGGCTTTGTGGATTGTTTTGGTTTGTCAATATGTCTAGTGAACTTTTTTTTACAGAGAAAAATCGCGTTTTTGGTGTTGCGGAACTTACTCGTTCAATCAAGCAGTTGATCGAATCCAGCGTTCCTTTGGTCTGGGTTCGGGGGGAAATTTCCAACCTCACCAAAGCCGCCTCCGGCCACTGGTATTTTTCGCTGAAAGACGATCAGGCGCAGTTGCGTTGCGTCATGTTTCGCCATAAAAACCAAATCATCAAAGAATCAATCAGTAATGGAGTGCAAGTTGAAATATTGGCAAGCGCCACCTTGTATGAGGCGCGCGGCGACTTTCAGCTGACCGTCGAACAAATGCGGCTAGCCGGACTTGGCGCTTTATACGAGCGATTTGCTCAACTTAAAGCCAAGCTAGAAAACGAAGGCCTGTTCGACGCATCTCGCAAGCGCGCTCTGCCAACCTACCCCAAGCGGGTGGGCATCGTTACCTCGCCCCAAGCCGCCGCGTTGCGCGACGTACTCTCCACACTGCACAAACGCCTGCCAACAGTCCCCGTCGTGCTTTATCCCACCCCGGTGCAAGGTGTGGGCAGCGCAGAAAAAATCGCCTTGGCAATCAACATCGCTAACCAGCGTGCGGAATGTGACGTACTAATCGTTTGTCGCGGCGGCGGCAGCATCGAAGACCTGTGGTCATTCAATGAAGAAACCGTTGCGCGCGCCATCGCGACCAGTGCAATCCCCGTGGTGAGTGGCGTTGGGCACGAAACCGACTTCACCATCGCCGACTTTGTCGCCGACGAACGCGCCCCCACACCAACCGCCGCCGCGCAACGGGTCGTACCTGATCGCCACGCCCTACGACAATCACTACGCGACATTGCCCAGCACCTGCAACGTGCCCAGCGCAACCGCATGCAAGCTGCAATGCAAACGACCGACTATTTGCAACGACGGCTGGTACATCCCGCACAACAACTGCAACGCCAGCGTGTACAACTACAGACCCATGCGCAACGCCTGCAACGCGCTTACCGCCATACCCAAGAGCGCAAGCAATGGCAGTGGCACAGCCTCGCCTCGCGCTTGCAAGCCGCGCACATCGACCCCATGCAAACCCGCGCTCAACTTGAGCGTTGTGCTGAGCGCCTGATTGCGGCCATGCGTACAGCGCAAACTCGGCAATCAGGGCGGCTCGATAATCTCGGCCAACAGCTTGCCCTGCTCGACCCCAAACAAGTGCTCACGCGCGGCTACAGCGTCGTGCGCGATGCGCAGGGCAGGGTACTAAGCGATGCGCGCCGTTTGCATCCTAGCGACAAGCTGCAAGTCACCTTTGCGCAAGGCTGGGCCAAGGTTCAAGTGAGTGAAACTGGCGAAAGCTAGCCGCCTTTGCGGTATCATCGCCGCCGTTTAAAACGGCCCTGTTTACTTCGTCATGACTCACGACTTTATTGATCTCGCTCCTTTGTCTCGCGCTCAGGGAACGGTGCGTTTGCCCGGTTCCAAGAGCATTTCCAATCGCGTTTTGTTGTTGGCCGCGCTGGCTGAGGGTGTCACCGAGGTGCGCGATTTGCTGCGCTCGGACGACACCGAACGCATGTTGGAAGGCTTGGCGACTTTGGGCATTAAAGTCGAGGCGCTGGGGGTGGATGCGTATCGCGTGACGGGGTGTGCAGGTCATTTTCCCAACAAGCGTGCAGCCCTGTTTTTGGGTAATGCCGGAACGGCGTTTCGCCCGTTGACAGCTGCACTGGCGTTGTCTGGCGGGGATTACACCTTGTCGGGTGTAGCGCGTATGCATGAGCGTCCGATTGGTGATCTGGTGGATGCGTTGCGCCAACTCGGGGCGGATATTTGCTATACGGGGAATGAGGGTTTTCCGCCGTTGCAGATTGCGCCGGGTAATCCGGTGGGAGATACCGTGCGGGTGCGCGGCGATGTTTCCAGCCAATTTCTCACTGGCTTGCTGATGGCGTTGCCATTGACTGGGCGTACCGTGGTGGTAGAGGTGGTTGGCGAGTTGATTTCCAAGCCTTATATCGAGATTACGCTGGCAATGATGGCACGTTTCGGCGTGCAGGTTGAGCGGCAAGATTGGCAGCGTTTCGTTGTGTTCGGCGGACAGCGCTACCAATCTTCTGGCGCGGTGTATGTCGAGGGTGATGCGTCTTCTGCATCGTATTTTCTGGCGGCTGGCGCTATTGGCGGCGGGCCGGTACGGGTGGAAGGTGTGGGTAAGGATAGCGTGCAGGGCGATATTCGATTCGCCGAGGCATTGGCTTCGATGGGCGCGCGCATCACTATGGGCGATAACTGGATGGAGGCGTGCGCTCCAGCCAGCGGCAAGCTCACTGCCGTTGATCTCGACTGCAACCATATTCCCGATGCGGCGATGACATTGGCCACTGCCGCGCTGTTTGCCAACGGTACAACCACGCTGCGCAACATCGCCAGTTGGCGCGTGAAAGAGACTGACCGTATCGCGGCAATGGCGACCGAGTTGCGCAAAACCGGTGCCACAGTGGAAGAGGGCGCGGACTATATTCGCATCACGCCGCCGTCTGTCACACTCGCTTCGGCGATGCATCCCGCACCTTTTGTTTTGCAAGGCGCTGTTGATACTTACGACGATCACCGTATGGCGATGTGTTTTTCGCTGGCGGCATTTGGTGGCGCGACAGTGCGTATCAACGATCCCAGTTGCGTCGCTAAAACCTTCCCCGATTATTTCGCTACTTTTGCCAAGGTGGCGAGTTAGTACGGCTGTTTCATCACCCAGCCGATTCCGCCCAGCGCAGCGAAGAAGATGACCAAATGCGCCCAGCTCCAAAAAAAGTAGCGTCGCGCTAATTTTTCCGGTGTCAGGTTACTGATGAGGAAGAGTTTGCCATCGCGCGGTTGGGCGATGATGTGGGTGTCGGGTTGGGCTTCAGCCTCGCGTTTCATTTTGGCGACTTCCCGTTTTGCGGCTTGTCGCGCCAGAAACCACTCGTCCATATCCAGCTCGCCGTTGTGGTCGAGGTCGAAGCGTTTTAGTAGCGCGGGCATATTGCGTTTCCACTCGGCCAGTAAATTATTCATCGCTTCGCGGCTGTCGAATCCCTCGCTGCCTTGCACTGTACGGAAGTGACCGAGGACGTACAGACTGTCCTGTTCGATAAATTTCCATTCGGTATAGCGGTAGCTGCCTTCCTGCCACTGGTCGCGGTGCTTGCTTACGATTTCGGCATGTTCGGGGTCGATCACGCAATCGCCGGTGCCGTCATGCAACACGAACGAGTCGGGGCTTTCGCCTTTATCGACGATGTGCCATTTGTTTTCGGAAGTGCGCTCTTCGACGCGATAGCGATACCACAGGCAAGGCAGGTGGCGCAGTTTGCTCATTAGTGGGATATCGCCGAAGCGTGTGCCTAATCCGACCAGCTCGACATAGCCCTGCGCGGCAGAAGCGATCCGCGAAGTTGGCGTGTCGCGGATGGCGCGCAGCCGTTTCAGCGCCGAAAGCCATGTTGGGATGCTGATGATGGCGATCAGCGAAAGACACACCAGCCAGCCGGTGCGAGAGCCGATCTGAAAGCCGACAAAGAGCAGCAACAACTGCGCACCGGAGGTGATCAGTTGCGCGTATTGGCGGCGTAGTGCGTGCATCATGGCGTGTGTGAACGAACCGGAAGCTGGGTTAGCAGAAAACCGATTCGACGTTTGCGGGCATTAGCTGAACAGTGATTTGATGTCCACGTCAGTCTTCTCATTACTGGCAAACTCCAGCAACGGCTTGGGCTCGTAGTGGAACATGTTGGCGATTAACGCGGCGGGAAATTGCTCGATGCCAACGTTGTAGATATTCACTGATTCGTTATACAACTCGCGGCGGTCAGCGATGCCGTTCTCCAGCCCAGTGATGCGGTTTTGCAACTGCATGAAATTTTCATTCGCCTTCAATTCGGGGTAAGCCTCGGCCACGGCAAAAATGCCGCCGATGCCCGCGCGCAACATTCCCTCAGCTTGCCCCAGTGCGCCGATGTCTTGGCGTTCGCGTGCCGATTGAACCTGCGAGCGTGCCTCGATCACTTTTTGCAGCGTCGATTGCTCGAACTCTTTGTACTGCTTGCACACCTCGACCAGCTTGGGTAGTTCGTCATGGCGCTGTTTGAGCAGCACGTCGATGTTGGCCCATGCTTTGGCCACCGCATGTTTGATGCTGACCAAATGGTTGTAGAGGCTGATACCGTAAATCAGCACGACAATGCTGATGCCGAGTAGGGCAAGTGAACTCATTTTTCAACTCCTTTCGCCGAGATAATTTCGATTGTGCCGGAAACTTGCATGGTCATATTGCTATCGCCACCGGAAAACTCCGGCGCGGCAACGGCGGCCTTCATTGTCATCACGCCTCTGTCCATCATCGGCTGCGGATAATAGCCGCCCTGATTGATACCGATGTGAACGATGCGATACCCGCTCCCGCCCAAACTTTCGCGGATAGTCTCCGCGCGTTTTTTGAATGCGGCCAGTGCTTCACTGATGAGCGAGTTTTCAAGTTGGCGGCGCGTATCGGGGGCCACGGTAAAACTGACACCGGACAACTGCATGCTCTCCTGTAGCTGCCCGATCAATTCGCCCGCTGCTTTGAAATCGCGGCTCTCCAGCCGAATCTGTGCTGTGCCGCGCCAACCGTCCAGATGATTACTTTTGCCGTAAATCGGGTAAGTGCTATGACCGCCGCTGCTGGCTTTTACCGTGGTAAACGCGGCGGCTTTTTTCAGTGCATCGTTCAGCGTGGTGTTAAGCATCTGCGCCACCCGCGCCGGAGAACGGTCGCTCACTTCCACACTCATCGTCGCTTGCAGCAAATCATTCGCCACCTCACGCGCCGCCTCGCTGTTGAAATCGACACGGTTATACGGCTCGTTCTCAGCAACAGCGGATAAAGACAAGGCCAATAGCCCGGAGAGAAATGCAACGCGAATCATGGCAGCGCTCCTTGATTGAGAGAGATGAGAATAGTAAGGCAACTCGGGGCGAAATGCAGAGCAACATGAGCGGAAAAATAGCTCCAGCGCGATAAAGCATTTTTGTAGGAGCCCGATTTATCGGGCGATTTCCCGCGAGGTGCTATCGCGCAACAAGTTGCGCTCCTACATTGGGTTGCGGCGGAAAGCGGACGTACCTTAAATCTCACTTAAGCGGACTAATAGCGTGCCCCAGTCGCCATAGCGAGGTGATTTCTGCGGCGCGGGCGGCGTGCAGGGGATCGTTTTTGTCGCGGCTGCGAGGATGTTGCGGGCGGATGTCGAGACGCTCTCGCACTTGCAAACCGGCTGCGCTTATCCAGCCCAGCAATTCATCGCGGCTACGCAATCCTAGATGTTCGGCCAGGTCGGAAATAATCAGCCAGCCTTCGCCATCGGCAGTGAGGTGCGCCGCCAAGCCATTGAGGAATCCGCGCAGCATACGGCTGTCGGGGTCGTACACCGCGTGTTCGATGGTTGAGTTGGGGCGGGCGGGAACCCAAGGCGGGTTGCACACTACCAGCGGTGCGCGTCCCGGTGGAAAGAGGTCGGTTTGCATCAGCTCAACTTGCTCAGTGAGCTCTAGTCGTTGCAGATTGTCGTACGCGCAATCCAGCGCGCGTTCGTCTTGATCGGTGGCGATAATGTGCGCCACGCCGCGCTTGGCCAGCACGGCGGCGAGTACGCCGGTGCCGGTGCCGATGTCGAAAGCCAGTTCGGACGAGGGCAGCGTAGCTTGTGCGACCAACTCGATATATTCGCCGCGCACTGGCGAAAACACACCGTAATGAGGATGAATACTGTCGCCCAAGGCAGGGATGGCAACGCCTTTTTTGCGCCATTCGTGTGCGCCGATCAAACCTAGTAATTCGCGCAGCGAGACGACCGAGGCTTCGGTACCGCTGCCATAGGCTTCGGTGCAGGCAGTCTGTATGTCGGGGGCGCGACGCAGGGGAATGGTGTAGTCGGCAGCGAGCGGAATCAGCAGCATGGCCAGTGTGCGTGCGCGTTGCGATTGCGCTTGGCGGTGTAGATGAAAAGCCTCGGTGGGGGAGGCGGGCGTGACGGGCTGTTTTTTGCGCGGGCGTTGTTCCGCGCGCCTCGCCATGGCTTGCAGCAATTGCCGCGCATTCTGAAAGTCGCCGCGCCACAGCAGGGCAGTGCCCTCGCAAGCCAAGCGGTAGGCGGTGTCCGCTGTCAACGTATCGTCGGCGATGAGCACTCGCTTTGGCGGTGGCATGCCGCTTTCCGAACGCCAGCGTGTGCTGCGGTTTTCGCCCGCTTCGTTCCACTGAATCAGGGTAATGTCACTCACAGAATTAGTGTGTCGTTCAGGCAGGTTTTCGATTGCGCCAAGCGTGTTAGCGTCGGAGTCAGGTTCATACCGGTTTCTTCTTTCAGCTTGAGCGCGTTGTCTTTCAATTCATCAAAAGACAGATTGATTGGCTCGCCCTCGGCAGCAAAGGCGATGGTGTTGCCCGACTCGGATGAGGGGAACATCAGTGCGCGTTCGTCAAACGCATTAAAAATATGCGCGAAGCCGCCTTTTACGCCACGCGACAGCCCGAGCAGATTGACTGCCATGATGCCCTCGTTGCTCAGGTGCGAGCGGCAAGCCTGATAAAACGGCAGCGTATTGAGCGCGCCGGGGTGGGCGTGTTCGTTGAAGCCATCCACCAGAATCAAATCGAATTTCTTGTTCGTATTCAGCACAAACTCCACGCCGTCGCCGATGATGAGATTAATACGTTTGGAGTCTTCTGGCATTTTGAAAAACTGCCGTGCGGCGGCCACTACCTCAGGTTGTATCTCAACAATAGTCAGATGCGACAGCGGACGATAGCGATACAAAAACTTGGTCAGCGAAGCCGCGCCCAACCCGATTAGCAACACCTTGCGCGGAAAGCGCGCATCGTCGCGCAGCAATAGCGAAGCCATCATCTCGCGGGTGTATTCCAATTCCAGATTCCAAGGGCGGGCAATACGCATCGCGCCCTGTATCCAGTCTGAGCCGAAATGCAAAGTACGCACGCCGGATTCTTCTTTGATGTCGATAGGGTAGGTCATGGTGAAAATTTTCAGTTATGCGGAATCAAGGCCGAGTTTACCTTATGGTGGTCGGCTTAAGCATCACGTATCTAGCAGGCTTGATACAAGCGGCCACTTGAGATACCGAGCGTGTCGTATTGCGTCGCTTGCATTCACATGACAGATTCAATAAAGTTCGTACCACTTGTGCGGATGCGGGCGGGCTGCATCGCAACATAATCAAAGTAAAACTGCCGGGAGATAAAGTGACAAATAGCCGAGAACTATCACCGGACGAACTCAAGCAAGTCTTCACCCAAATTGATATTCCAACCTGTCCAACCATCGTCAACATGGCCATGACAGAAGCACAAAAAGAAGCCCCCGATATTCGCAAGCTGTGCGCGGCTATTGAGAAAGATGTCGGCATGTCTGCGCTAACCATCAAGCTGGCAAACTCCCCCCTGTTTCGCACCAGCCAACCCATTAGCATGGTTTCTGTTGCTCTTGCTAGGCTAGGTATTCGCAATGTGGTCTGCATTGTTATTGCCGCAGCACTGCGCACCTGCATGACAGGTGTCGATGCCAAATGGCTCGAAACCTATTGGAATAACGCCTCTCTGGTGGCCACTGCGGCCAGCATGATTGCTAAGAAACAACACGGCATTGCCCCCGATGTCGCCTACACCTTTGCCTTATTCCACGATGCTGCGATTCCGTTGTTGCGTAAACGTTTCGATAATTACTGCGAAGTCATTTCCAGCGCCTACAAAAATCAGCGCGAACTCATCGAAGTTGAAGAAGAATTTTTCCCTTGCACTCATCCCATCGTGGGCTCGCTGCTTTCGCGCAACTGGGGCTTGCCCAGCATCATCGGACAAGCTATCCGCTTTCATCACGAAGCCGATGTTTACAACCTGCCCGAATCTACACTCTCCAGCGAGGCAGTCTCATTAATTGCAACCACCCATGTGGCAGAACGCCTGCTTGCGCTGAGCAGCGACGACCTCTCCATCGAAGTGGGCGACTATCACTATGAAAGCGCCATGAACCACCTAGGGATCTCCGCCGAGGAGTTGGATGACATACGCGAAGCACTGGCGGATGAAGGCACGCATATCTAGCTGTTGATGCTGGATACCGGCCTTCGCCGGTGTGACGACTTAATGGAAAATCTGGATTGATTCCCCGCACCCCACCCACATCGCCCCGTCAGCGCAAAACCTTTTTTGCTGCTTGCATTAGTTTGGCAACTTAAATAAAGTTCGCACCACTTGCACATCTGCTCAATGCACATCTCACCGCACGCACGGTAAGAGGCTCACAGCAGAACCCCCAGAACAGGAGCTGGCGCAGGATAGATTCCGGGACAACACCGGTAACGCACTTGTTCGACAAAGGGGATGGGGATGTTTCGTTGGCTCACGCTTATCGCTTTATTCTGTATTTCAGCAAATACCGCAGCACTTGATCAATCGGATGTCGGTAACTACGCGGTAGTCCATAGAGACGGCCACGTTACCGAATTCAACTTCTTTGTTTCCTTGTCTGGCGAGCAGTGGAATATCGAGCAAAGACAGCCCGATGGCACATGGACGAACGTGACCTGCACGGAAAATTGCGTGCTGCAAAAATCCAACGAACAAGACATCGCGCGCTTTCTGCCTCAAGATACACGCGAAAAAATCAACCTCTCATGCGTACACAACACCGCTTTTGCTTTTTGTTCGATCAGCCCGCGAGAAGCCCCAGAAAATAAAGCCCACCTACTCATCGCCCTGGTTCAATCGCCACCCATTCCGTTAAAGCTAAAAAAACTGACAGCGGAATGGAAAGACCGCCAAGGTAGAGCCGTGCCAAACACCGATGCCCAAAAATCCGCCAACGGATTCGGCGGCATGCTGCTTATCACCTCCGATGCCGATTGGGAAAAGAAATGGAACACCCAACCCGAAAACACCCCCCATTTCACCCAAGCTAAAAACATCGGCATGGGGAAAAAAATATTCGCACTTACCTTCTTCAGCAACCCGTTGTTGAATGACAAAGGCGAAGCCGATGTCACCTGCGACATTGAACTCTTCAAACCCGATGGCACGACAGCCATGCATCAAGCCGATGCACCCTGCTTCAAGGGAAAACTGAAAAGCAACCCACACTACCTTTATCTATCTGCCCCCGTGGTCGCCTTCGTTGGCGAAACAGGTGACCCGCTGGGCGAATGGCGAATGAGCATCGCACTCAAAGATAACCTGCGAAAAGTCACCGTCCCCCTCAAAGCCTCATTTGTTCTGCAATAAGGCCGCCCACATGGAAATGAAACCCATCAACTCCGGCAAGCTACGCGCCATCGGCTACGACGCGCGAGCGCGTATCCTGCAAGTCAAACTCGACACGGGCGACACCCTGCAACACAGCGGCGTGGGCGAAGACCTGTGGCGCAGGCTCAGCAGCTCCGGTGCGGCTTGGAGCTTCTATCGAGACAACATAGAAGAAGAATTCACAGCGAAGAAAGTTTCAGCCAGTGCGCCTGCGGGGAAGAATCCGCTGGATGAGATATTTGGCCAAAAATAATTGCGATGCTTTTTTATTTTTATTAACTTTCCATGACAAATAACGAAATCGATATCCTAAAGAAAAAGTTACAGGCACTGTTTACAGATGACTTGGTAACTATCGTCGGTTCTGGCTTATCGTGTGCCGAGGGACTCCCAAGCATGGGGGCTCTAGCAGATGAGTTGTGTGCAAAAATTCCAACCTTGCTCACTGCCGCCGACTTGTCTGTATGGAATGAAATTAAAGTACATCTTGATGCCGGAGATGGTTTAGAGCTTGCATTACATAAAGCCACGGCGAACGAGGCCGTTGAAGATGCTGTTATTTCAGTTACTGCTGATTTTGTTCTGTCGAAGGAACTAGCTGCGATTGAGGCGTGTTTGAACGCAGGTCGCAAATTGAAACTAACGACTTTGTTGCCACACTTGTCGGCAACAAATCCTAAGGTTGCTCGCATTATCACAACCAACTATGACCGATTAATCGAGTTCACAGTTGAGCGTGCAGGCTGGGGCGTTGATACGATGATGATTGGCCGCTATTGGGGCTCTCACAACCCTGAGGCTAGCGAAAAATCATTTGTTCAAGGCGTGTTACGCAACTCAAAATCGCCACGCCTGCATTATCGAAGTCGTGTTCGGCTGTTTAAACCTCATGGCAGTTTGGACTGGTATTCATCTGGGGGCGGCGTTGTCGCCAGCGTCATGCCACTTACTGGGCAACGACTGATTATTACTCCGGGGGTTGGAAAATATCGGAAGGGTTACCAACAGCCATTTGATGCGCACCGTGAACAAGGCAATGCGGCTATCGACAATGCAAGTGCAGTTCTTTGCATAGGCTATGGGTTTAACGATGAACATTTGCAAACGCATTTATTAGCAAGGTTGGCGGCAGGAACTAGAGGCTTACTCCTCACTTGGCAGCTTTCAGATAAGGCACTAGAAGCACTCAATCAATCTCCAAATTTAGTTGCTCTGTCTTGTCATGCCGATAAAGCAGCCCCAGGCACTGTTGTAACGACTGCCACAGGCTCGCACTTAATACCTGATGTTAATTGGTGGGATGTAGAGGAATTCGTAAAAGGAGTGTTATCAGCATGACAAACGCCGCTCTTCAATTTACTGAGGCAGATCGCCTTGGTCGTGTCGCCGCTGTAGATACAAGCCGTGTATTGATCTCTGTAGAAGAACATCAGCACATGACTACCATTGCAGTGGGCAATCTCGTCGCCATTCAAGGTCGAACCACAAATGAATTTTTAATTGGACTTGTCGAGAAAGCCTCGCGAACAGTGACCGAAAAGCTCCTTATTGACGAGACTGATGAGGGCGGAAATATTCCCACAGGAGAGACTCAAGAAGATTTCATCAAAATAGTTCTGATTGGAACATATCGCACCATTGACGGAAACGCATCGAACACATTCAAACGCGGGGCGGACAGTTTTCCACAGGTTGATCGAGATTGCTTTCAAGTAAGCGGCCCGAATTTGCAGCGCTTTATGAACCTGCTTTCTGCAAAGGTGAAAGAAGGAGAACGTTTGACGCTCGGCCACTTCATCGCAGATGAGTCGGCTATTGCAATTGCAAATGGAGATAAATTCTTCCAGCGACATGCTGCGATTTTAGGAAGCACAGGTTCAGGGAAAAGCTGGGCAGTTGCTTTGATGTTGGAACGGGCAGCAGCCCTAAAAGCTCCAAACCTTATCGTGTTCGACATGCACGGTGAATACTCTACGCTCTGTCAAGGAACAACTCCTACCGCTGAACAGTATCGAATTGCAGGACCAGGAGACCTCGACGCACCTGATGACCATTGCCTGTTTCTTCCATACTGGCTACTAAATCGTGAAGAAATGCTCGCGATGATCCTTGATCGTAGTGATGACAATGCCCCCAATCAAGCGGCACGATTTACTGAACACGTTCGAGCTCTCAAAGAAAAAACTCTTACCGGTCTTGGCAAGCAAGATGTGCTGCCAACTTTCACCGTGGACTCACCCATTCCATATTCCATCAGCGACCTTTTAAGCTTACTTCACACTGACAATATTCAGCGGGTCGATGGAGCAAAAGCGGGTACAGATAAAGCAGGTCCTTGGTACGATAAATTAACGCGATTTATTGTTCGCATGAATGCAAAAATAGACGACAGACGCTGTGGGTTTATGTTTCAGCCACCACAAACCTGTCTCGCATACGATTGGTTAAACACCTTGCTTGCGCAACTCTTCTCTGCGGGGGATGGCAAGAAGGGCGTCAAAATAATCGATTTCTCAGAAGTCCCTTCTGACATACTTCCTATAGTTACTGGCGTATTGGCGAGATTGCTCTATAGCGTGCAATTCTGGATGGAGCCATCATCACGACATCCATTAACCATCGTCTGCGATGAAGCCCACTTGTATTTACCTGTTCGCGATGCTGCGGAAGCGGCAGAAAAACGAGCTCTCGAATCTTTTGAGCGAATCGCGAAAGAAGGCCGAAAATACGGCGTTTCGTTGCTTGTCGTTAGTCAACGTCCATCGGATGTAAGCCGAACAATTCTGAGTCAGTGCAACAATTTCTTAGTTTTGCGTCTTACCAACGATCAAGATCAAAATGTCGTAAAGCGTTTGATGCCAGAATCTATGGGGGGCTTGACCGATATATTGCCTTTGCTTGATACCGGTGAGGCATTACTGCTGGGCGATTCAATTCTGCTCCCAACTAGAATTCGACTCGACAAGCCCACCATTGAGCCCGCAAGTGCAACCAGACAATTCTGGACAGAATGGGCAACGCAAGAACCAAAGGTAGACGCCGTATCCAAGGCTGTTGAGGCACTTCGTCGGCAAACACGCTAAGGAACGACTAGGCGCTGGCCACTAATAAAAATGGCGACCTCAGTCGCCATTTTTTCGCCCATCTAAGTCTTGTATTTGCACATTACTTCAACAACCCAAAGTCCGCATCACATCCTTCTCGATCAAACAAAACCGGATGGCTTGCAGAGTAAAGGACAAGTAAGCGTGGGCTGAATGTTGGGAATATGGCGCGCTGTAGCGCTAATGTGCTACCGTATGCTCATGCATTTAAACCTTGGGAGATGCGTATGTCCACAACCACTATACGTTTGCCGGAAGAGCTAAAAGCCCGCGTTGCTACGGCGGCGAAACGTGCGGGCATTAGCACGCACGGTTTTATTCTTGAAGCCATCGCGGAAAAAACAGCACAGGAAGGACGGCGAGCCGATTTTGATGCGGTTGCCGAGGAGCGCTATGCCCGTATTGCTGCCACCGGGAAGACGGTTTCCTGGCAGGAAATGCGCGGTTATTTGGAAGAGCGTGTCGCCGGTAACAAGGCAAAGCGTCCGGTCGCCCGCAAACTGGCGCGCTGATTGTGTCGCACATCGAATTAGCGCCGGAGGTGGGGGATGACTTTGATCGCATCCTCGATCATCTCGCCCAATTTCAGGTTGAGAATCCGGCGTTGCGTATCAGGGAGATCATTGAGGCGCTCAACGTGCTGGAACACAATCCCATGATTGGTCGCCCCGCGAATAACGATAAGCGAGAGCTGGTGATCGGGCGCAGTTCACACGGTTATGTAGCGCTGTACCGTTATATTGTTGAAATAGACACCGTTTTTGTACTTGCTGTGCGCAGCCAGCAGGAAGCTGGCTATACGGAACTTTAAGCTCAACACGTAACTACTGGGGGCGGGTTCGGAATATCTTGCAGCCCTCCACCGGAACATCAAGCCACTCCGATACAATCTCCGTTCAATCTTGTCTCCCCATATAAATCGCCATGACTGACTACAACATCACCCTCGGCATGCCCACGGTAGAGGCTCTCCACCTTGGCAAGCTGGTGACGATACGGCGCGAAGAAGACCCTGCCGCCACGATCCGCGCTGACTATGCCGCGACTGCGCGCAAATGCCCGCCTTACTGCATCCAGCCTATGCAATTGGCTGTGGGGGTGGAGACGTTGGGCGAGTTGGAGGTGCTGGATCATCTGAAGCGCATACGCGGGGGCGATGAGACGCTGATGGTGGTGGATTCGCGCACGCCGGACTGGTATGCGAAAGGCACCATCCCCGGTGCGATCAATGTGCCTTATGCGCAAAACATGGCGGGGCATGCCACCGATCTGCCCGGTGTGAAGCAGACGCTGGTCGAGCTGTTCGGTGCGCGGGAGGTTGCTGGGGCTTTCGATTTCAGCAACGCGCACACACTCGCCATCTTCTGCAACGGCCCGTGGTGCGGGCAGACACCGAACTACATCCGCACGCTGCTTGCGCTGGGCTACCCGGTCGCAAAGTTGAAGTGGTATCGCGGCGGCATGCAGGACTGGTGCTCGCTGGGCCTTACGGTGATCTGACACACTTGCGCGCTCGTAACTGAAGTGCTCTGGTTCGGATTTTTTTCGGTGTGTGCAACGTGACACATTAGCTATTGGAAATACTATTGGGGGCGGGTTCAAAATACTTTGCAGCCCCACTAATCATCACTCACAGCACGCTCATCCACTAAAAATCTTTGGTCTAGAATTCTCCGTAATTCATCTCTACCGTACTGGGCCTACCGTCCTACGTCTGCTAAATTGGCGCTTCCATTTTTATTCTGATGAAGGAATGGAGTCGCCGCACATTCATGTAAACACGGGCGATGGATAATGTAAATACTGGCTATGGCCGATACGTTGAGCGAAAAGCCGCAATATCAGCCTCACCGAGTTACGACGCATTGAGGCGGCGATTTTCGAGCATCAAGATTTATTCAAGGGGAAATGGCATGAGTTCTTCCATCACTGAATTGGAACATTGCGCTACTCGCGTTGGGATGGGTCAATTCGTGAGCCATGCTTTGCATGCGAGCCACAGCTTGTAACCCGTGCCGAGTGAGATACGCTCTTTCAACACATGGCAGCCGCTACGTTCGACTTCTTCTAGCACAGCACGATAGATGGCCGCCATGATGAGTCCAGCGCGTTGTGCCTTGCGATCCGCTGCGGGCAGATGGGCGAGTGCTTGGTCATAGAAACGCTGTGCGCGTTCGATCTGGAACGCCATCAGTTTTTGGAAATTCTCTGTCTCGCGTGAGTTGAGGATGTCGGCAGCGGTGACGCCGAACTGCTGCATCTCGTCCATCGGTAGATAGATGCGGTTGCGTCGTGCATCCTCGCCCACGTCGCGGATGATGTTGGTGAGTTGGAAGGCGATGCCTAGGTCGTGCGCGTATTTCAATGTCTCACGATCCGTGTAGCCGAAGATCTCAGCCGACAGCAGGCCGACCACGGAGGCGACGCGATAGCAATACAGTTGCAGTGATTTGAAGTCGGCATATCGCGGCTGGTCGAGGTCCATCTCCATACCGTCGATGATCTCTAGCAGGTGCTCTTGTGGCAGATTGAAGCGTTTGACGACGGGTATCAGTGCCTGACAAACCGGGTGCGTCGGTTGGCCTCCGAATACTGCCGCCACTTCGTTGCGCCACCAGTTGAGCGTGGTGCGCGCCACATCGGCGTCCGAACATTCATCTACCACATCATCCACCTCGCGGCAGAAGGCGTACAAAACGGTCATGGCTTGCCGTCTATCTTGGGAGAGGAAGCGGAAGCTGCTGGTGAAACTGGAGCCGCTTTGTTTCGTCTTGTCTACGCAGTACTGGTAAGAGTCCATCGGTTTCAGAGGGGGGCAGATTTGGCCAGCATGATAACCCAGTCGAATGGGCGCAATACTGGGCGCTTGTTGAATACGTCGTAGTTCGCGGCTTCGATCTTGTCGAGGATGCGCAGGCCGCCCTGAATGATCATGCGCATCTCTAAGCCGATGCGTCCGGTGAGGATGGTGCCGAGTGGTTTGCCGTACAGCATCAAAGCGCGGGCGCGCTCGATCTGGAATTTCATCAATGCACGCCACGCGTCATCACATCGCGCTTGGGCTATCTGTTCTTCCGTCACGCCGAAGCGAGTCATCTCATCTTGTGGCAGGTAGATGCGGGATATGGCGATGTCTTTGGCAACGTCCTGCCAGAAGTTGATGAGTTGCAGCGAGGTGCAGATGGCGTTGGAGTAGGCGAGGTTGACGGGTGTGGCTTCCTCGTACAGATGTAAGAGCAGCGTGCCCACGGGATTGGCAGAGCGACGGCAGTAGTCGAGCAACTCATCGTAGTTCGCGTAACGCTTTTTGATGACATCTTGCGAGAAGGCATCCAGCAGATCGTAGAGGGGTTGCATCGGCAGATTGTATGCCGCGACTTCACTGGCGAGGTTGGCAAACAGTGAAGAAGAGGGGGGCGCGTGATTGCCGATGCTGTCGAGCTGGGCGTGAAATACATCTAGCTGGCGCAGGCGTTCATCGTCAGGCAAATTTCCTTCGTCGGCGATGTCATCCGCCGTGCGGGCAAAGTGATAGATGGCAGCGACTGGCTTGCGCAGCCGCTTGGGCATCAGAATGGAAGCGACGGGGAAGTTTTCGTAATGATCTACAGACATATTTGATTACTTGGTGTAAGGCCCGAGAAAGCGAGTGCCGTTGAAATGAATCAAGTGGGTGGTATCACTAGCGCACCACACCTCGGTTTCCCAAGCAACAACAGAAAGGAACTTGCGCATGATTTCACCTCGATCTGGAAATGCGGTGACATATACAAGCCCTGCAGTACTGGCTTTGAAGAGCGCTGCCAATTCGGCATGACGTATGCCATCAACAGGTCCGCTACTGGCTACTGCTTCGACAAGAATGAGCCAATTCTTTTCACGATAATAAATGACCACATCAGGCATCTTTCCATGGGCACCCACTTTAATGTTAAGGCTATGGAGCAGTGGCTCATCGAAATATCCCCACTTAGTGCCTGTGTCGCCGACATAAATGAGTTCGCCGCCAGGAACGAAATGTGGAATGAATTCTTCGATGATTTGGCGAATGAGGTCGGAGTGCTTGCCTGCGCTTAATTTGATCTTCAACTTGGAGTTGATGACCACTGGGATACGTTGCAATTCACGATGTTGGGCGAATTGATCTGCTAACGTTTGTCTGGATTCCAAATACGTAACGAGGGATTTCTTCCAGCTCTTGCTGCCGAATTTCCGTAGCAAGATAAGTGCGCTGGTTTCTACTTGATAGCAATTCTTCGCGCTGTTAACTGCTCGCTCAGGCGCGTCTGGATTGAGCAGCAATACACCCGCTGCGACCAATTGCTTGACGCTATATTTGCGAAAGCTCTCGCGTGAGTTCTCAGCGTAAGGATGTTTCAGTTTTTCACGCGAGAAATCGAGGATCGCACGAATACCTAACATTGGATTGCTTGCTTCACTCCAAGACTTGGTGATGGGTAAATCCAGCAATGCCAATAAGCTGATGGCGGTTCGCTCATTCAACTGTTCATTAGGCATACCTAGTTGAGTCAGTACCGACAGCGCTTCGTCTATGCGAACTTGTATTTTACTCATGCGATTTCAAGCTCATCTATAAGGCGATCAATGCTGGTTTGGGTCTGGGCTGATCCTGTAGCTCGTCGAGCTAACTCACCTAGCTGCTTTAGACTTGGGTAGCGCATATTGCGCAAGTCAGTCGCGTTGACTTGAGTGTGACCTGAAAATACACGGAAGTGCTCATCCAATTGTGTGGAATTCAGGAAAATACTTAAGCCTTTTGCGACGTCCTCACTTAAACCATGTTTGTCGATATGAAAGACGTTCCAGTGATTTTCAAATCCGAAATGGCTCGCCTTGAGTTCATCTGCGGATAGGTGGTAAGCCACTAATCTACGTCTTTCTTCCTTGGCAGAAAAGCGCTTTACCAGCACATAGTGACCTCGCGGCATCAGCCATTTTTCAATCTCGGGAGAGTGGCGCAGTGCGTTAGGTTTCTTGTGAACTTTCGGCCATGAAAATTCCCCATGACTGAAGTGGTGAGGGTAAAGCAAGGGGATGGCATCGTCGCTGTTGGCTTCGCACCAATAATCTTTCAATCGAAAATCAACCACTTGCCCCGTGCAGACCGCTAATCCCAGTTCTTGCAAAGTGTGGATACACAAAGCGGGTAGGTGGGTGTGGGTAAGTGTGGTTGGAATGCGAATGAATTGTTCAGCGTCGTTCGCATGGACGATGTCTTGAATATCGAAAGTGGCCTGTTGATAGTCGGTGAATTGAGCATCAAGCGAAGTGGATATGGTGACCGAGCCCTGTTTACCGCCTTTGATGAGGTGCAGGATGATGTTCTCTTGCAACACATCATCATCTTGAAATGCTTTGCTGCGACTTTCAAATAAATGCAGTTGTTGTATGGCACAGTGACGCAAAAGTAGCTGGCGGAAGGGGCGGTAATAACTGCCATTGCAAAAAGAACGCGGGATGATAGCGACGATTTCGCCGCCTTCCCGCATCATCAAAATGGATAGGGCAACGAAGGCGGTGTACAGATTCACCGTCTCGATGCCGACGGCTCTCAACAGCTTGCGATGTTTGGAATGGGATGTTATTTTTTTGTAAGGCGGATTGAGAATCGCGTGGGTGTAGTGATTCGCAGATTCAAACTGTATAGCGGAGGTCGCATCTTCAATGAAGTCGGTGGCGTGCAGGTGTGCGCTGATATTTCCCGAACCTTGAGCCATGCTGTCAGCTAGTGTTGTTGTTAAGTAATTCCCCAGTAGCGGATCGATTTCCCAAACCTCAGCGACAACATTCGTACCTTCACGTTGCGCCTTCTCAATGAACGCTGAGGTGAGAGACCCCACACCTGCGCCAGCATCAAGCAGTTTGGCATATCCGTTGTACGTGAAGAGTGATGCCATGAATTCAGCGATGGAAGAGGGTGTCATGTATTGACCAAGTTCGGCACGACGTTTGGAATCCAGCAATGCGCTGGCCTCGCGTCTGACTTGGTCAAGATGAAGGTTCATGGCTTAAAGCAAGTCGTTTCGATGCAGCATGAAGACGTATTCATCACCCGCATTCACGTCCAACCACGTGAAGGGCAGGTTGGGGTAGGCGGCTTCGAGCGCGTCGCGGTTGTGGCCGATTTCAACGATGAGGATGCCGTTTTCGGTGAGGTGCTCGGCGGCGTGTGCCAGGATTTTGCGTGTGGCATCCAATCCGTCTTCACCGCTACCCAGTGCCAGCTCTGGCTCGTGCAGATATTCCTGCGGCAGTGCGGCTACGGAAGGAGCATCGACATACGGCGGGTTGCTGATGATGAGGTCGTAGCGTCGGCCTTGCAAATTGTTGAATAGGTTGCTTTCGATTAGCTCGATACGCTCTTCCAATTCGTAGTCGCTGACGTTGTATTGAGCGACATCCAATGCATCGGGCGAAAGGTCGACTGCATCCACGCGCGCGTTGGGGAATGCGTGCGCGGCGAGAATGGCGAGGCAGCCGCTGCCGGTACACATGTCCAGCACACTGCCGATTTCTTCCGCTTCGGCGATCCACGGTGCGAGGCGTTCGCGCAGTAATTCGGCGATGAAAGAGCGCGGCACAATCACGCGTTCATCCACGAAGAATGAAAAGTCGCCAAGCAATGCCTGATTGGTCAGATAGGCAATGGGGATGCGTTGATCAACGCGTTTTTGCACCAGTTCCAGTATCTCGATCAGCTCGGACTGGGTGAGTCGCGCATCCATGAAGGGCTCGATCTGATCTAGTGGCAGATGCAGTGTGTGCAAGATCAGATAAGCAGCTTCGTCGCTTGCGCTTGCGCTGCCGTGTCCGAAGAATAGATCCGCCCCGTTAAAGCGGCTCACCGCGAAACGGAAACAATCGCGTACGGTTTTTAGGGTGCTGCGTGCCTCAGAAAAATAATTGGTATCCATCGTTTAGTCTCCTCCTCCGCCACCATCGCCATCACAGCTGCTGTCGTGCCCGCAGTGTGTCTCATTGCCAGAACTGCCACCGCTATCCCCGCTGTTGTTGTCTTTTGCCCGCCGCCGCTTGTCGCGCCTGCTCAGATGAATGACGAATACAATCGCCAGCACCACCAGCAGGATAAACAAAGGCGACATTTAATCGACCAGCAGTTTGCGTAAGGTTAAATAATAAATTTCAGAAAGTGCATTTAACTCGTCCACGGAAACACATTCGTTGAGCTTGTGGATCGTTGCATTGCTCGGCCCGACTTCCAGCACTTGCGGACAGATGTCGGCGATGAAACGCCCGTCTGATGTTCCGCCACTGGTGGAAAGTTCGGTATCGAGTCCCTGCACCTGTTTGATCGCTGCGGCCACCGCTTCGACTAGATCACCGCGTGGAGTGAGGTAGGGCTTGCCCGACATTTCCCATTGCAAGTCGTAGCTCAATCCGTGTTTATCGAGGATGGCGTGGACTTTTTCTTGCAACTGTTTGGTCGTGCTGGCGGTGGAGTGGCGGAAGTTGAAAAGGATTTCAACTGTGCCCGGTACGACGTTGGTCGCACCCGTGCCGCCGTGGATATTGGAGATTTGCCATGAGGTTGGCGGAAAATACTCGTTGCCTTCATCCCACACCGTGGCAGCCAGTTCGGCAATAGCGGGAGCAGCAAGATGAATCGGATTTTTGACCAGATGCGGATACGCGATGTGGCCTTGCACCCCTTTTACTGTCAACACGCCAGAGAGCGAGCCGCGCCGTCCGTTTTTGATGGTGTCGCCGGTTTTACTGACCGCAGTGGGTTCGCCGACGATGCAGTAGTCGAGCTTTTCATCGCGTTCCTGTAACGCCTCAACTACGCGCACGGTGCCATCGACCGCGATACCTTCTTCATCAGAGGTAAGTAGCAGCGCGATGGAGCCGCGATGCTGCGGAAATTCGGCGACGAATTTTTCGGTAGCGGTGATAAAAGCGGCGATAGAGCCTTTCATATCGGCTGCGCCACGTCCGTACAACATGCCGTCGCGCACGGTTGGGGTAAACGGGTCGCTGTCCCATTTGTTCACTGGGCCGGTGGGCACCACGTCGGTGTGGCCAGCGAAGCAAATCACAGGTGCGCTTGTACCGCGACGCGCATAGAGATTGTCCACTTCGCTGTGGCGCATTTTCTCCAAACTAAAATCAATCGGTGCCAGACGCGCACCGAGAATGTCGATACAGCCATCATCCATCGGCGTGAGCGAACGGCGCGCGATGAGTTGTTTGGCGAGTAAGAGTGTTGTGCTTTCTTGAGTTGTGCTCATGGTCACTTACAGTTTCAGGTTTTCGTAATCGGCTGGAATAAATCCAGTCGCCAGCACTTTGCCGTCGTGCTCCAACACCGGGCGTTTGATGATGTTGGGATATTGCAGCAGCAGCGCAAGCGCGGAGGCATCGTCGTTAATGGAGGCTTTGACTTCGGCAGGAAGCTTACCCCACGTCGGGCCGGTTTTTTTCAGTAGTTTTTGCCAGCCGACTTGCTTGAGCCATCCGGCCAGCAGGGCTTCGTTGACACCGTGTTTTTTGAAGTCGTGGAATTCGACTTCGACACCATGCGTTTGTAACCAGACGCGGGCTTTTTTTACCGTGTCGCAATTGGGGATGCCGTACAACTTCATTGTTGATCATCCAAATTGAGCGTGATGCCGCTGAAACTAGAGTGGGTCTTGGGCGCTTCCGTGGTGGACGGATTAGAGCCGAAAGCCGGTATTTTCATAGTGTTGGTGCGTTCGGAGTAGTCGATCAGCGTGGAGAGATTGCTGGCTGAGTCGGCATTGCGCATGGCTTCTTCTTTGCTGATCTCACCCTTCTTGAACAGCTTGTAGAGTGCCTGCTCGAAGGTTTGCGATCCAACTGATACGCTTTTTTCGATGGCTTCGCGAATCTTTTCGATCTCGTCGTTTTTAATCAGGTCGGCGATCAACGAGGTGTTCAGCAAAATTTCGACGGCGGGAACCTGCTTGCCGAGTGCATTGCGTACCAGACGTTGCGAAACAACCGCGCGCAGACACATCGAGAGGTCTGACAACACGCTTTGACGCGAATCGTAGGGGAAGAAATTTACGATGCGGTTTAGCGCGTGATAGCTGTTGTTGGCGTGCAGTGTAGTCAGGCACAAGTGCCCGGTTTGCGCAAAAATCAAAGCTTGTCTGAGCGTGTCGCGGTCGCGAACTTCCCCGATCATCAGCACATCGGGGGCTTCGCGCATACCGCTGGAGAGCGCGTTTTCATAGTTCAGCGTATCGGTACCGATCTCGCGCTGGTTCACGATGGATTTGCCATGCCCGAAAATGTATTCAATCGGGTCTTCAATGGTGAGAATGTGGCCGCTGCGAGTCGTATTGCGATGCTCAATCATTGAGGCGAGCGTGGTGGATTTGCCCGAGCCAGTCGCGCCGACCACCAGCACCAAGCCGCGCTTTTCCATGATGAGGTCTTTCAACACGGGGGGCAGGCGCAGGTCTTCGATTTTATCGATCTTGCCCTTGATGTGGCGAATCACGATAGCGATGTCGCCGCGCTGGCGGAAAATATTGACGCGGAAGTTGCCAATGCCATCGGCGCGGAAGGAGAAGTTCATCTCCATCTCTGCTTCAAACTCGGCGATCCGTTTCGGAGTCATCAACTCATACGCGATCCGCTTGATGAGCTCGCTATCCAAAATCTGAGCATTCACCGGCATGGCGACACCGTCGATCTTGATATTCACCGGCGCACCGACCGAGAAAAATAGGTCGGATGCAGCTTTGTCGGCGGCTAATTGCAACAGCGGCGTAATGATCATGTGATGCTCCTAGCAGTTGGGATTGAGGATTGAGTTAGACGCGAAGCGGCTGCCGTTTCAAAATCCTCGATCCCTGATCCTGTTTTAAATGCCTCGCAGCAGCTCGTTGATGCCAACCTTACCCAAGGTTTTGGCATCCACTTTCTTCACGATCACGGCGCAGTACAAGCTGTATTTGCCGTCGGCGGAAGGCAGGCTGCCGCTCACCACAACCGAGCCGGCAGGAACGCGGCCATACATGACTTCGCCAGTTTCGCGGTCATAAATCTTGGTGCTTTGACCGATGAATACCCCCATCGAAATCACCGCGCCGTCTTCAACGATCACGCCCTCAACCACTTCGGAGCGTGCGCCGATAAAACAGTTGTCGCCGATGATGGTGGGGTTGGCTTGCACTGGCTCCAGCACACCGCCGATGCCGACACCGCCGCTCAGGTGAACGTTTTTACCGATCTGTGCGCAGGAACCCACAGTCGCCCAAGTGTCCACCATGGTGCCTTCATCGACATACGCGCCAATGTTGACGTAAGAAGGCATCAGCACCACGTTTTTACCGATAAACGCGCCCTTACGCGCAGCGGCGGGAGGCACCACGCGGAAGCCGCCTTCGCGGAAATCGCGGCTGTTGTAATCGGCAAACTTGGATGGCACTTTGTCGTAGTAATTGGTGAAGCCGCCCTTGATGAAATTATTGTCTTCCAGACGGAAAGAAAGCAGCACGGCTTTTTTCAACCACTGGTGCGTTACCCAATCGCCGTTGATTTTTTCGGCGACGCGCAGAGAACCGTTGTCTAGCTTGGTAATGACGGCATCGACAGCTTCTTTGAGCTGGGCATCGGCATTGCGCGGAGTGATTTCGGCGCGGCGTTCAAAGGCGGTTTCGATGATTTGTTGCAATTGATCCATGATGATTCCTTAGAGTTTTTGAACGAATTGGGTGATGCGTTGTGCGGCTTCCACGGTTTCGGCGACATCGGCAACCAAGGCCAAGCGCACAAAATCTTTGCCCGGATTGCAACCTTGCGCTTCGCGCGCCAGATAGCTACCGGGCAGGACGGTGACATTATAGTCGCGGTAGAGCTGTTGCGCGAAGGCCGTATCGGCAATGGGCGTGCGCACCCACAGGTAGAAGCTGGCATCGGGCAATGCGACAGGTAAAACGGTCTTGAGTAGCTCGACCACCTTGCCGAATTTTTCCGCATACAGACGGCGATTTTCGGCAACGTGCGCCTCGTCTTTCCATGCCGCAATGCTGGCTGCCTGAATCACCGGATTCATCGCCGAGCCGTGATAAGTGCGATACAGCGTAAATTTTTCAATGACCTTGGCATCGCCCGCGACAAAGCCGGAACGCATGCCCGGCACATTTGAGCGTTTCGACAAGCTGGAGAACACCACCAGATTTTTGTAGTCGCCGCGTCCCAATTGTTGCGCAGCTTGCAGCGCACCCAACGGGGGCGTGTCGAAATAAATCTCCGAATAACACTCGTCCGAGGCAATTACGAAGCCATAACGGTCGCTCATCTCAAACAACGTTTTCCATTCGGCCAGCGGCATCACTCGTCCGGTCGGATTACCGGGCGAGCAGACGTAAATGAGTTGCGTGCGTTGCCATACTGCCTCCGGCAGCTGCGCGAAATTCAGCGCGTAATCGTCTTCCGGCAGATTATTAAGAAAGTAAGGCGTGGCCCCAGCCAACAGCGCCGCACCCTCGTAAATTTGGTAGAACGGATTCGGGCTGACGACCACTGGGTCGGGCTTGCTGGGGTCGATCACCGTTTGGGCAAAGGCAAACAAAGCCTCGCGGCTACCATTCACCGGCAACACCTGCGTCTTCATATCCAGCGCGGGAATATCGTAGCGGCGTTGCAACCATTCGGCGATGGTCGTCCTTAGCGAGTCACTCCCCAGCGTTGTGGGATAATTCGCCAAGCCGTCTAACCCCGCGATCAGCGCCTCTTTGATGAAGCGCGGCGTGGCATGTTTAGGCTCGCCAATCGACAAACTGATAGGGCGCAAAGCCGCATTCGGTGTCACTTCGCGGAATAATGCGGCAAGTTTTTGGAACGGGTAGGGTTGCAGTTTTTGCAGGTCTGGATTCATTGCGGTTTTACAACGGGCTGTCGAACAGCGCGCATTATAAAGGTCGGGCGAGTGCCATCAAAACAAAACATCATGTCTATCGCGGGTGAGTGTCTTATCCACTACACCCCCGAAGCCAACTACTTTGGCGTAGCGGGGTTTGAATACAGCTTGCAAGCCCCCACCGGACAAAGCACCACCGCCCACGTCGAACTCACCCTGCAAAACATCACCGTACACAGCACGGGCAGCATCAGTAAAACAGACGGCAGCACCCTTACCCTGGCTGATGTCACCTTGGCCTATAGCGACGAAATACAAACACTCAATGCCGATGGCAGTATCGACATTGTCATCAAAGCCCCCTTTGCCCCCTCGGGCGAAAACGTCAGCGGCACCGCAGACAAAGACCTGCTGCTGGGCAACAACGGCAACACCATCATTGAAGCGCTAGCGGGCGATGATGTGGTGATGATCAAGCAGGTGGTGTTTGCCGATGGCATGGTGTGGAAGGGGCAGAGGATTGCTGCGAACGATGAGGTGCGTGAGGGAAGGAGAGCAGCATGAGCACAACCAGAATGAGGTTCAACATGGCATGGCGTGCGTTGCTGGCAATGGGCGCGTTAATGTTGTCGGTGCATGCTGGGGCGGATGCGCCTGCGGTTGTTGGGGTAAGCAATGCGGTTGCATCGAGCGCCGTAGCACCAGCCCAATCAGCGGCATTCGAGATCATTCCAGTTGACCCACTTGCGGCGAAGCTCAAGTTTTCGGGCAAGACAAAAACTTACAAAAAAACGTTTTATTTGCGGGGGTATTCTTTAAGCGAACCTGCATGGATGGACGACCATCGATACTTGGCTGCGATGCATGCGGGCGATGGGTTCGAGGCAAAGTTTGGCGAGATTCCGCCGAAAGTGGTTATGGTCGATACCCTGACCGGCAAGGTCGAGGATACCGGAGTTGTAGGCGATCTAATGTGCTATAGCGAGGGCAGAATCGCTACGAGCGCACAGGGCCGTGAGTGGACTATGTACTTTGGGAAGCTGGGCGAATCGTTGCAAGCCTACCCAAAAAATTTCCCGCAGGATCAGGAGTTGAACGCTAAGTCTTGTCAACTCGTGCCTGTAAGGAAGCGCCTGAAAAATGAGCCGGGTGGGCCGGAGCTTGTGGCGCGATTCCCGCTCAAGGTAGAGCACGGCACTATTTTTGCGTGGAAACCCGCCAGTTATCCAGAGCTGAAAATTGGCAGGGACGAGTATGGCCGCCCCGGATTTTATCGCGACGGCCCGGCGGAGATGCCGCCGCTCCATGTGTATTGGGAGCAACCCTCCGGCAAGCGCATCGATATTCCATTTAATCCGGGAGAGAAAATATCTTACGTTTCGTATCTCCCATACGAGAAGGCCTATCTAATCTGGATTGATTTGAGTGGAACGCAACCCATTGAGGGCCTGTTTCCGCGCTTCGAGCGCTTGCTGTATCTGGATGGCACGGTTAAACGATTCGGCGTTCCTTCCGTCATTCTGGATTTGGTGCAGGTTCGTAAAGTCCACGGCCTTGCAAAATATTCTAGGAAAGGCTTTGAGTGGGGCGCGCATTGGAAGAGCCGCGAACCAGATAGTCAGCATATCGGCGGTTTCTATGAAGTGATGAATGGGGAGTTGGTAAAAATCGAATCACGGGGGGGAGGGGCTGGGCCCGATGGCTGCAGGGAGTATGGGAAAGAACAGCAGCTTTTTTCGAAGCGCTTCGACTTTTTTTACATTGACGTTTGCAAAGGGGGAGTAAGACATGGCTAACCTGAATCTGAACGCACAGCAACTGCAAAACAGCAATCTCGGCATAGCAATAAGGGGTCGGGTTGGATTAAATTCCCGTCGCGAAAATCGCGTGGCATGACTCGTCACGGGGATAGTTTTTTTCTTACCCAACTCGGATCCGACGGCAATCAAGAATGGCGAATACGGTGACTACATCGTCTTCGACGCGGTAATAAACCGCAAATGGAAATCGTTTGGAGAGTAAGCGGTGGTAGCCCAGAACTACGCGGTGTATTCCCGCAAAATAGGCCAGTGAGTCAATGTCAAAGTGAGCGTATCCAGAAAGTAGATGCCGAGGCCGTCTGCTTGTGATTCGTAGAATCGGTGGCCTTGTTCGAGATCGTCCTCTGCAATGCTGAGGATTTTGATCTTCATGCGACGTTTTTCTTGATTCTTTCTTTGGCTTCTGCCCAGTCGGATACGGTCAGTTGGCCTGCATCCAAGGCAGCTTCGCGATCATTGAGAATGGCCGTATGCCAGTCTGGAGATGCCAGATTTTTTTCGTTGCCGCTCATGTCTGCCCAAAGCGTTTCCATTAAATCCAATTTTTGGGTGAATGAAAGCTGGGCAATGGGAACTTCGATTCTGTTCATCATGGTGCTCTCCTGAACTCGCTGCCGTTAGTCTAACTAAATTCAACTGGTGGTGCGGGTTCGGAATAATTTTGGTGATCAATGGTGAAAAGGGTGTGAGCAATAAGGGGGCACATTTATTTTAGCCAGCCGCGCATCAAGTTATGCGGCTAGCAGTTCGACAAATGAACTCTCGGACGCCATCCATTTTGCGAGCCGCTGCCGTACATTCCAAAGGCGTTCTTCGCTAATCGTGCCGATAGAGCCAAGTAATAGCGATCCATCCAGCACAGCCAGACGCGATAGCCGTAACACGCTGGACACTTTCAGGCCTGAGTCGGCGAAATTGGTATCGGTGGGAGAAATGGTTTCATCGAGATCAGTTCCGACCTGATGCGCTTGTGATGACACCATTGCTACGCCATCATGTAATCACCTTGCTCCATGAGTCTGTTAGCCCGCGTAGGTCGCAATCGTAATTGCGCCGAATGGAAATATCTGGTGCAATGCAGATCAATACAGGAGGTAAAAATGGGCAAAACAGAAATCATTGATATGGCGCTGCAATTAAAAGCGGCAGAGCGCTATGAGGTTGTAGAAAAAATCATGCAGAGCCTGGATAAGTCTGATCCTGAAATTGACAAGGTCTGGGCGGAAGAGGCGTTGCACAGGGCGCGGGCGTGCGATGCGGGGCGCATGAAAACAGTTCCGTTTGAAGAGGTCTTTGGCGGGAAGTGATGCGGATTCGATTTGCCGAAGCGGCCAAAGACGAATTAAACGATGCCTGCGATTGGTATGAGCGGCAACAGTCAGGGTTGGGTGCTCGTTTCAGAAGTGATGTACGGGAGGCGGCCCTTCTTATTGCCAAATCACCGTTGTTGTTTCCTGTTGAACTGGCAGATGTTCGGCGTTACGTGATACCTCGGTTTTCCTACACCTTGCGATATACGTTGCGGAAGGAGGAAGTCTGGATTCTGGCAGTTTCCCACCAACATCGCTGCCCAGACTACTGGGTAGATCGAGTCAAAAATCAATAATTCTTAAATCGTAACAAGTTGCGCTGGAGGCTTTGAATTTTCCCTCAGCGGTGCAATGCCTGTTGGTTATTGCGCCTTAGGTGGGTTGCAGTTTTTGCAGGTCTGGATTCATTGCGGTTTTACAACGGGCTGTCGAACAGCGCGCATTATAAAGGTCGGGCGAGTGCCATCAAAACAAAACATCATGCCTATCGCGGGTGTGCTCAGCGGTGCCTTGGTTTGGGGGCTGATCTGGTATCCCTATCGTGAGCTGCAAGCTATTGGCGTATCCGGTTCGCTGGCTACGCTGATTACTTATTTGTTGGCGATGGTGTGGGGCGGGTTTATGTTGCCGCGTGTGTGGCGGGAGCGTTCTAGCTTTGGTGTCTGGATGCTGTTGCTGGTGTTGAGTACGGGCTGGTCTAACCTTGGTTATGTGCTGGGGATGTTGCACGGCGAGGTGATGCGGGTGTTGTTGTTGTTTTATCTTGCGCCGGTTTGGACGATTTTGTTTTCGCGCTGGATATTGGGCGAGTGCCTTGACCGCTACGGCTATCTCATTATTGGTTTGTCGTTGTGTGGCGCGATGGTGATGTTGTGGGAGCCGAGTCTTGGGCTGCCGTTGCCGCAAAATTTGTCGGAATGGCTGGGGTTGTCGGCGGGGATGAGTTTCGCTTTTTCCAATGTAGTGTCGCGTCGAGCCGCGCATTTGTCTGTTGAAACTAAAGCTTTTAGTGTGTGGCTGGGGACGGCATCGCTGACCTTGCCGTTTTTATTGTGGCAGGGCGGGGTGGGGGAGCAGCTGGCCGTTATTTCGCTGAGTGCATGGGCGACCTTGTTGCTGATGGGCTTGGTGTTGTGCGCGATCAGTTTTGCCGTGCAATTTGGTGTTGCTCATCTCACTGCCAATCGTGCCGTTGTGCTGTTTTTGTTTGAGCTGGTGATTGCGGCGATTTCTTCCTACTTTCTGGCCAATGAAGCGATGGGTATGCGCGAGTGGATGGGGGCGGCGCTGATTGTTTCCGCGACGTTGCTGTCGGGGCGTTTGCACGCGGCACAGGAGGTGGACGCGCCCAAACCATGATAGCCCGCTTCGCTGTGTATAATTTTCCCCTTCAAAATCTCATCTTCACTATCTTATGAACCCCATTATTCTCGGTACGCCGCTTAGTCCTTCCGCAACCAAAGTTATGCTGCTCGGTAGCGGTGAGTTGGGCAAAGAAGTCATCATTGCCTTGCAGCGTCTCGGTGTTGAGGTGATTGCGGTAGATCGTTATGCCGATGCACCGGGGCATCAGGTGGCACATCGGGCGCATGTCATCAATATGGCGGACGGTGCCGCGTTGCGCGCTTTGATCGAGCAGGAAAAGCCGCATGTCATCGTGCCGGAGATCGAGGCGATTGCCACTGAGATGCTGGAGCAAATCGAAGCGGAAGGTCGGGTGCGGGTGATTCCTACGGCACGCGCGGCACGTCTAACCATGAACCGCGAGGGCATTCGCCGTTTGGCCGCCGAAGCATTGGGTTTGCCGACTTCGCCGTATCGCTTTGCCGATAGCCTGGAAGAAATGCGCGCAGCAGCGGAGGAGATTGGTTATCCCTGCATCGTTAAGCCGGTGATGTCGTCGTCCGGCAAAGGGCAATCAAAAGTGGATAGCGCGGCAGCGGTACAAGCCGCTTGGGATTATGCCGCCAGCGGTTCGCGGGTGAATCAGGGGCGCGTCATTGTCGAGGGCATGATTCATTTTGATTATGAAGTCACGCAGCTGACGGTGCGCGCTTTGGGGGCGGACGGGCAGGTCGAGACGCATTTTTGCGACCCTATCGGCCATGTGCAAGTACACGGCGATTACGTCGAAAGTTGGCAGCCGCAAGCCATGCCGCAAGCAGCTTTGCAACGGGCGCGCGACATCGCCAAAAAAGTCACCGACGATCTGGGCGGCCTGGGAATTTTCGGGGTGGAGCTGTTCGTTAAGGGCGACCAAGTCTGGTTCTCCGAAGTCAGTCCGCGTCCGCATGACACCGGCATGGTGACGATGTGTACGCAGGTGCAAAATGAATTTGAGTTACATGCCCGCGCCATCCTCGGTTTGCCGGTGAATACCGCTTTGCGTGCAGCAGGCGCATCCGCCGTGATCTACGGCCAGATGGAAGCGCAGGGCATCGCGTTTAAAGGCGTGGATGAGGCATTGCGCGTGCCGCAATCTGACATTCGTTTGTTCGGTAAGCCGGAAGCATTTGCCCGCCGCCGCATGGGTGTGGCATTGGCAAACGGACAGGATACGGATGAGGCAAGGGCGCGCGCTAAATTGGCCGCCAGCAAGGTTGTGCCGGTCAAAGCATGATCCTCGGTATTCATCACGCCACGTTTCTCACTGCCGATGTGGTGCGCGCGCGCGCGTTCTACGAAGAGGTGCTTGGCTTGCGTTTAGATACGCAACGTCCGGCGATGAGCTTCGATGGCGTGTGGTACGACATCACTCCCGGTCAGCAGATTCATTTGATGTGTTTGCCAAGTCCTGAAACTGGTTTGGCGCGTCCCACGCACGGCGGACGTGATCGCCATGTTGCTTTCGCCGTGGCGGAATTGGGGGCGGTGATCGAGAATCTGGAAAAAGCGGGAATCGCTTATACGCTCAGTCAATCGGGGCGGCGAGCCTTGTTTTGCCGCGACCCCGATCAGAACGCGCTGGAATTCATCGAGAGTTGAGATTGCGCAATACAACAACTTCTGCAAGCGACATCGGCCCGCGTATTTGGTATCAAACCATCTGTGTCGAGCAGGGCATCCTTCCCGATGCGGCGCAGGCTGCCGCCATCGAACAACTGCACACGCTATGGCAGCAGTTGCTCGACTTCAAAACTAAACGTAACCAGTTTCTCGGGCGTAGTTTGCTCAGTCCCGACGTACCCAAGGGGCTGTATCTTTGGGGTGGTGTGGGGCGCGGTAAAACATTTTTGATGGACGGATTTTTTCAGTGCCTGCCTTACCGGCGCAAACGTCGCATTCATTTCCACCAGTTCATGGTCGAAGTGCATCACGAAATGAAAATGCAGGCTGACCGCGCCGATCCCTTGCTGGCCGTGGCTGATGCCATCGAAAAATCCACGCGTGTGTTGTGTCTAGACGAATTTCATATCGACGACATTGCCGATGCCATGATTCTGGCGCGCTTGCTGGCTGCGCTTTTTGAACGCGGCGTGATTTTACTGACGACCTCGAACTATCCGCCGGATGCGCTCTATCCGAACGGCTTGCAACGCGAACGATTTTTACCCGCCATTGCGTTGTTAAAGCGTGACCTAAAACAGATTCATATCGACAGTGGTAACGACTATCGCATGTTGCAAATGGCACGCGAAAGTCTGTTCCTCGTGCCGGATGATGCACATAGCCGTACGCGCATGGAGGCGATGTTCACGGCACTGGCGCAGCAGAAAATGGAGGCCACCGAGTTGCAGTTGAGCACGCATCACATTGCAGTGCAGGGTTTGGGGCAAAGCTCAGTCTGGTTCGATTTCAAGGTGTTGTGCGGCGGCAATCACGACCAGTCCGACTATCTAGAAATCGCACATCGCTATCCCACCGTATTTCTTTCCGGCATCCCGCTAATGGGTGCCGACAACGGCGCGGAAGCGCGCCGTTTCACTTGGTTGATTGATGTGCTGTACGACCATCACGTCAAACTGGCCGCCACCGCAGCAGCGATGCCCGAGCAACTCTATCTCGATACGCAATCCGGCAACGATGCTTTGCGTACCGCCAGCCGTTTGGCCGAAATGCAAACGCGGCGATACCTCGATTTGCCGCATCAGGCGCAGTCGGTAAAGCTCGAGTAGTCCGATTTTTCACTGCGCCGGAGAGGTGAAAGTCACGTTTCCCCAAAACACTTCCCGAAAATTTCTTGGTCTCCCAAGGGGGGGGCAATTTGCCGCGAGGTGTCACATCGCGTAACACGCTCGTTTTTTGAAACGAGTTTTTTAAGCAACTAGCTCCGCGAGCCAGTTGGCTGCATCAGTGATTCTGATGCCATTTCTAAACTCTTCTTGGCGTAGGTTATAAACAATTTGAATGGCTTCAACACTGGGGAATTGTTCGGCAAAGCGCATTAATGCCCGATGCGGTTTGTTATCACCCAATTTGCACTCGATGAGTTGTTTTAACTCGCCCGCTTCGCTGAAAGCAAAGTCAACCTCTGCGTTATCTTTGGTGCGAATGTAATGCAGCGCGACCTCTCTGCCTGCACTGTCTTGCAGAAAATGCGCCTGCTTCAACAGCATGCAGGCCACGGCATTTTCTAAACGAATCCCCGCATTGCCGCGCACCAAACCTGTGTCGAAAAAATACACTTTTGGCGTTTGCAAAATTGCGCGTCCCACATTGCGATGCCAGGGCTGCACGGTGAACACGATGAAGAGAGCCTGCAAAATTTCCAAATAGCGCTTTAGCGTGGCAGGCGCAACCGCCAAATCTCGTGCAATGGAGGCCAAAGAGAGCGGTGAACCCACCCGCTCGCGCAGCAATTCAACAAACAGCCGCATCGTGTTGATCTCGTGCAGGCGGGAGAACTCCAGCACGTCCTCGCGGATCAGGTCGGTGAAATACTGGGCGCGCCAACGGTCCGCCTGCACGGCATCCGTCGCCAAACAAGGTTCAGGGAATCCGCCGCGTTCCAGCAAATGATCCAGTGCGTCGGCGGGCGAAACCTTCTGTTGCTGGCACCACTCTTTTACCGAAATGGGATGCAAGCGAAACGAAAAATATCGGCCCGCCAGTGAGTCGCCCGCTTGAGGGAACGTATCCATGCGCGCACTGCCAGTCACTAGCAATGCCTGACCGGCAGGGCGGCCATCCGCGACCCCCTTTAACCAACCCTTCCAATTTGGCATCTTGTGAATCTCATCCATCACCAGCAAGCCCGCGCGTGGATTCCAGGTTTGGCGTTGCAATACCATGCGGTCTGCCAGCACATCCCAATTCAAATACTGGGCACGGTCGAACGATTGCATCAACTGCCGACTCAAGGTGGTTTTCCCCACTTGGCGCGGCCCGGTCAATACAACGACCTTATTGTTGAGGTCATTCAAGACAAGGTTGTCGAGGTAGCGTTCCATGTATTAATTATAACCATAGTTCAAAAAAGTAGCGACTTTATTGAATTATAGTAACTTAAAGTCGTAATTAAGAGGGACGCAAGCGTGCTTCTACAAATCCATTTCAGTTATTCCCGTTCAGCGGATGCTCGCACAGCGGGTGGACTTCAAACGTCACTTGATCGGATCAACAGTCTCCCATGGGAGGGGTGCGACAATTTGTCGCGCGACATCATGTCACATTCCCAAGTGTTTTCCTCATCCCTACAATTCGCGCGGTTTTAAAAATCCAATTACAAACTCGAGGGGGATGGAAGATGAAGAGCAAGCGTTTATTCGCGCTCAGCGTACTCACGCTGGCAGTCAATCAGGCGGTATATGCGGAGATCACTGAGATGCCCGAGGTGAGGGTGACTTCGACCACCATTGACGACCGTTTTGAATCCAAGCGTGGCGAAGCTTCAAACATCAATAACATCAGCGGTAAAAAAGTTGATGATGAGCATGGTAAAAGTCTGGTCGATATTCTGGAGTCTATTCCCGGTGTGACTGCCGAAGTGCAAGATGGTGACTCGGTGAAGATTATGTTGCGCGGTGTGGAAGCTCAGCGTTACATGGGTGAAAAACCGGGTGTGGCGATTGTGATTGACGGTGTGCCAGTACAGGAACGTACCGGACGTGTGAATATCGATCTCGATAATATCGATTCGATCAAAGTCGTCAAAGGCGGCGCATCTTATTTGTTTGGTGAAGACGCGCTTTCCGGTGCGGTAATTATCACCACCAAGCGCGGTGCCAAGATGGCCGGTATGACTTTCAGCACTGAAGCAGGCAGCTTTCGTTATCGCAAAGGCTTGGTGCGTGCGGGTTTCAGCAAGGGCGATTGGGTGGGGCATGTGCAAACCACTAACCGTCAGACTTTGGGCTATCACGATCAAGGCGGTTCGTTTGCCGATTACTTCGACGGAAAATTGCAATATCTAATCGACGACACCAGCGACATCGCATTCGGCTTCGAACAGTCTAAACGCGCAAAAGACAGCCACGGCACAGTCAAAGGGGTAACGCAGGCTTTTATTGATCCGCGCGGTTTTGGCGGGGGGAAAGACTATGCGCGTAACTACGACGTGGGCCTGGATAAGATGAATGTCACGTATGCCAAAGACTTTGGTGCGGGCGGCAATCTGTTGGTGAATACCTATATGTTTAAGGATCACACCTACGGTTGGCAGAATCCGAGCGGATTTTTGCGCAATGTGGCCGGATGCGGTAATGGCGTGGTAACGACACTGGCTGCTTGCAACATGACTAATCTGAATGATGTTTATGTTAGCGGTGCGGATACGTCGCAAATTCAAAAGGGTGCCAAAGCGGAATGGCGTAAAGGCGGTGATCAAATCGGTCTGATGGCGGGGCTGGATTTGCAGTCTTTTTCGGACAAAGCGGTAACAATGAATCTGGTGGATTACACCACGCGCGGTACGGCAGTGGGTTTTGCTAATCCGATCAACCTCAAGGGCAAGATTACCAATAACAGTTTTTCTTCTTCGGAAACCAAAGCGGTTTATGGTGAGTTGAAATGGCAGGCGACTGAGCCGTTGACGATGACCTTCAATGCGCGTTACGACGACATCACAGCTAAATACGAAAGTTACATTCCGCTGACTCCTGCGCAGATTCTGGCCGGTAGAAGCACCACTGGACAAAAGACTTTCCGTGAACTGTCTGAGCGCGTCGGCATGAATTACGCGCTGACACCAGATCGTGAGATTTACGCGAATATCTCCACCGGTTTCCGTGTGCCGACGGTAAGCCAGTTGTACGGTGGAACAATTACACCGACTGGTACAACGGCAGCCAATCCCAACTTGACCCCGGAGAAATCTTGGAATCAGGAAATCGGCCTGCGCGCCAAGAGCGAGTTGCTCGGCATTGGTTTGGATATTGATGCGGCTTTGTTCCAGATTGATCGTAAAAATTTCATCCTGAATATTGGCGGTCAATACCAGACTGATCCCGTGCAAGACCAGTACCAGAATATCGGTGGCGTGCGTAATCGCGGCGTTGAGTTGAGCGTGCTGACAGATAGCAAACTGGCTTGGTCTGGCAGCGTGGCTTACACCTACCTGAGTGCCAAATTCACCCGAAACGACTCCTACTGGATGGGAATGGGTTCGCGTACCTTGCCCTTGCCGTCGGTGTTGTACAACAACACCGGCAATGTTGTGCCGCGCACCCCAACGCACAAGATCAACTTGTCCACGCGCTATCGCTACACACCGGCTCTAACCTTTACCGGCGAAGTTAACGCGCAGAGCGGAATGTTTGCCGATGAAGTGAATCAAGTGTGGTTCGGCGGACGCACGCTGGTGAATGCGATGGTGAATTACGAAGTGAAGACCGAGCGCGGCATGAAGTGGTCGGTGTTCGGACGTATCGACAACCTGTTCAATCGTTTCTATTACAGCACTGTGCGCGGCGGCTCTGATGGTGACGGCAATGGTGTTTACAACGCCGAAGATATGTCGATCACAGTTGATCCGGGTCGTGTCTGGACTGCCGGTATGTCCGTAACCTTCTAAGGGAAAGCCATGAAAAGAAAACAATTACTGCTGGCAATATTGCTGGCAATAACGAGCGCACCAGCAGTTGCCTCAGAAAGTGCACCATCGGCAACCGAAAGCATGGCTGTTATGGCGCATAGCGGGCACGATCATGCCGCGATGATGGGAATGGGCAAGCCGACATCTTGGACGACTTATCCCACGCTCAAAGTGAAGAGTAGCGGGGAAAGCCGCGAACGCATGGTGAGCACCGTGGTGCCGCAGAATATTGTGGCGGCGAATGTTGATGCCTATTCCAATAATCTGAAAGATGAAAACGCACATCGCCAACTGCCGCTGGAAATGGCTGGCGCCAAGCTGGATAAGCCTGCCACGGGCGGATTTCAGATGTTGACTGCGCGTGAAGAAGTGGGCGAAGCAGTGCGCGTCGCATCTACCGTGTACTACTTCGGTGAGCGTGGCGCAAAAAATCCGACTGCGATGTTAATGCAGCAGAAAAACGAGCTGGAGATTATTCCGCAGCCGTATCCGCGCGAGCATTCGCGTTATCGCGCCAATGAGGAATGGAAGTTTCTGGTGCGCTTTAACGGGCAGCCACTGGCCAATCAAAAGCTAGCGTTTGAGTCGCAAAACGGCAGCCAATCCGAATGGGTGACCGATGCGCAAGGCGTAGCAACAGTTCGTATACCGGATGACTTCAACCAAGATGGCGCGCAAAAACCGGCAGGCGGACACGATCACGGCATGCGGCGCGGCGCTGACTTTGTGCTGGTGACCGAGCTTGCCGATAGTGGCAAAACTTATTTGACTGCGTTCAACGCGAGTTACGGTGCGGACGCTTTCGATCAGCGCAATTTGGCGATGGGCTTGGGCTTCACTTTGCTGGGAATGGTCAGCGCCTTGCCGCTGTTGCGTCAGCGCAAGCAGGCGGAAAAAAAGGCGGCTGAAGTAGATGCCGGCAAAACAGAAAAAGACGAGGTATGACATGTTGAAAAAACTATTCCCGACTTTGGGACGTTTCCGTTTTACCGTGCAGATCATCATGTTGTTTGTCACCGTGTACGGCGGGGCACTGCTGGGTACTTATACCGTTGACCGTATTTCTCAGGCTTTACCTTCATTGTCCTGTGCGTTCGACAAGCAAACAGGCGATCACTGCATTCTGATTGTGAATCAGCACCAGTTGCATCACCGTGTTGGCGAGGCACTGGCCAAGGCGCAAGAGGTGACATTGAAAGTGTTTATTCCTACCTTGATGTCGGTGGGCGTATTTTTCATGTTCTTCTTTTTTCTCAACAAGGCGTTTTGCGGCTGGGTATGTCCTTTGGGTACGGTGCAGGAATTACTCAACAAAATCGGCAGAAGGTTGAAGCGTCCATTGCATCAATTCACGCCCGGCAATGTCGGGCGCGTGCGTCCGGTGAAATGGCTGATGTTGTTGGTGCTGGTGCTCGGCTTGCCTTTGCTGGCGGGTATGGGCGTGGCATCCAACGAGCTGGGTGACCCGTTTTGCCAAGTGTGTCCATCGCGTTTGGCGACCACTTTGCTGACCGCTGACACCGAGCAAATCGCTTTGCGTACCGGCACGGGCATCAATATGTTTTTGGGTGCGTTGGGTAATGCGATGTTCGGCTTCATTATCATCGCCGCGCTGGCGGTGCGCCAGCCGTTCTGCCGTATCTGTCCGCTGCTGTCTTGGAACGCGCTGTTCCAAAGACTGTCGCCGATGAGGTTGGTAAAAGTGGAGTCGCATGAGAAATGCGAAAAATGCGGTGTTTGTGAAAAAGCCTGCCCGATGGATATTCACGAAATCGGCACCGAGTTTGGCAAGAAAGCGTTCCATGAAGATTGCACTTTGTGTGGCCGTTGTGCCGAATACTGCCCGGACGATGGCGTGATTCAGATCAAGTTTTTTGGGATCAAGTTGTTTGGCTCGTCGCGCGAGTATTACAAAAATCGCGTCAAACAAGAGTCACCGGAAGGCATGCCGAAAAAGCGTGTCATCAAGATCGCAGTGGCAATGCCGGACGTGAACAATGGGTGATTTTCTCGATCCCGCCTTGCTGCCGCAGGAGACGACATTTTTCGCCATCTGGCTGCTCGGTGTCTCGCTGGGTTTAACCGCCTGTACCGCCACCTGTCTGCCTTTTATGGGGACGTGGGTGTTGGGGCGCGGTGGCACTCAGCTTGAAGCCTTGCGTGACACTCTGCTGTTCGCCAGCGGTCGCATCGTGGCCTATGCCTTGCTTGGCGCACTGGCGGGCGGGGCGGGGATGTGGCTGGCACAGGTACTTAATGGCGGGGTAGGTAATATCATCATTGGCTTGGTCTCGCTCATTGCCGGTGCATGGTTGTTGCGTCCGGCTGAAGCTCATAAACCCTGCGGTATCGTGCGTAATGCCGGGCAAACACCGCCGCTTCTGCTGGGTTTTTCGCTCAGTCTCACACCGTGTGCTCCGCTGGCTTCGCTGTTGGCAGTGTGCGCGGCGGCAGGCAGCGTCAAATTGGGGATGGCAAACGGCGTGGCCTTTGGCTTGGGCGCAGCATTGACCCCATTGCTGGTTTTACTGCCCCTGATCTGCCTGTTTGGTTCCAGTTTGCGCGATAACCGCGATTGGCTAACCCGCTGGATACGCTGGGGCGCGGCGGCGGTACTAATTCTGTTGGGTTTGCGCAGAATATTTTTGTCGATTTAGGCGGTTACTTATGCGTCACTCTGTTTTTAGATGGTCTTGTGTTGTGCTTTTTTCAGTTGATTTGGCTCACGCTGAAGATCGTCCGACCCTGCCTGAAGTGAAGGTGACCGCTCCTTCGGAAGCTGTTGCGCAACGTCGCGATGCGGTGACGCAGAAGGTTGTGGTCTCCCGCAAAGAGATTGAAAACTTTGGTGTGATGACCATCGGCGAAGTGCTGGGCAAGTTGCCCGGTGTCGAGTTGGGTAGCCAGAATGCGGACGGTTCAAGCTCGCAGCGCGTGCGGGGAATGTCGCGCGATTCAGTGGATATTCTGGTGGATGGTGAGCGTCCTGCGGGCGGTTCGCGCATTGTCTCCGGTGTGGTTGGACGCTTGCCGTCAGGCGAACTGGAACGGGTGGAGATTCTGCGTGGCACATCGGCTGAATTCGGTGGCGGTGCGTCGGTGACGGTTAACCTCATTATGAAAAAAGCCATGTCCAAGCGTTCCCGTGCGGTGAAGGCTGCGCTTGGTGTAAACGGCACAATCCCTGTCAGCCAATTTACATGGACTGAGTCCGGTGGGGATAAGGGGTTTGCTTGGACGCTGCCAGTGACGCTGAATCTGCACCGTACCCCATCGCTGCGGGAAATGGATAGGCAGGATAGCGTGGCTGGTGTGCGTACTTCGTGGCAGCATGACCAGGATGAAGGGCGCTATGCTTTTCGAGAATTTGTTCTTTCTCCGCGCTTGAACTGGAAGAGCGGGCAAGACACGTTCAGTCTCTCGCCTTTGTTTTTTGACGGTTTGGGGCGGCGCAATAATGACAGCCTGCTGAATGCCTATACCAACCCAGCAACAGGCACGGGCTTGGCATATAACGGCATGCGTATGAGCGATGAAAGCAATCATCGGCGCTTGTTGCGTTTGCGTGCCGAGGGCGAGAAACGCTGGGGTGAAAACAAACTATCTGGACGGGCATCGCTTAATCGCGGTCGCCGCTCGGTAGATACGGTGCGGGATAGTTATACCGCGCTGAATGTGCCAAGTACGGCAACTGAGCATAGTCTAAGCAATGAAAATGAAACCAATCTAGCTTTGCGTTTTGATCGTCCTGAGCAGGATCATTTGCTGGCGGCGGGTGCGGAATATGTGCAATTGCGCCGTCAGGACGAGCAACAATTTGGCGGCAGTTTTGTTGCTACAGCCGTGCATAACGCGAGTGAAAGACAGCATATTTTCTGGGTTCAGGATGACTGGACTGTGCAGCCGAAAACGATTTTTACTTACGGTTTGCGCAACGAATCTTTCCAACTCGTTTCCGATGCGACCGCCCAGCAGCACTCGCGCTGGCTACCCTCAGTTGCCTTGCGTTGGGAGCCCGCCGAACAATGGGTCATGCGTACATCGCTAGGTGCCGGATTCAAAATGCCGAAACTGGACGAGGTGAGCAACTCAACGGTGCGCAGTATTACCGCCAATACGCCGATAGAAGCCGATCAGCGCGGAAATCCCAATTTGCGTCCCGAGCGTAACCTGAATTTTGAAGCGGTGCTTGAACGTTATTTGGCCGATGAGAGCGGTATGGTGGCGGCCAATATGTATGTGCGCGACACGCACGACTTCATTGAGCGCAATGTGCAACTGGAAGGCGCGCGCTGGGTTAACCGGCCTTACAACCAAGGACGCGCACGGCATTGGGGATGGGAGTTAGATGGCAAATTACGCACCGACAGCTTGGGCTGGAAGGGGGCAACGATCAAAGCGCATCTGACCTTGCCACATGCGCAAGTTGATGATGTGCGGCTCGGTCTGCGGCGTATGGCGCGCGATACGCCACGTTATGTATTTTCAACCGGAGTGGAGCAAAGTTTGCCCGCATGGCAGTCAAGTTACGGTGTGACTTTGCAATTATCTGGGCGGAGCGAAACCGATATTCCCGCCGAACAGCGCGCGTTGACTAAGGCCAAGGTGCTGCTTGACGCGTATTGGCTTTACAAGCTCACACCCCAATTCAATTTGCGCATATCTGGGCAGAATTTATTGGCCGCCGATACCGTGCGCCAAAACCTTCAGATGGCGGCGGGGAATGAGTGGCAACTGAATACTTCGGATCGTGGCAACCGAAGTGTGTTGTTTACCTTGGAGGGGCACTGGTAGGATGACGACCCTCGTACTTTCCCAACCTTCTTTCATGGCACTTCCGCGCGCCTATTCGCTGGACTATGAACGCACGCCGTTGCGGGAGCGGGCGGGTGTGGTCATGCTGGTGGTGGCTGTGCATATCGCGCTGGGTTTGGCTTGGTTGGTGCAGCCTGAGCAGCCCGCCATTGTGGTGAACGAAATGTCGGTTTCAATTGCCATGCAACAAGCTCCGGTGGCGGAACCGCCACCGGAGCCGCCAAAGCCGCAACCCAAAGTTGAACGCAGTGAACGCCCTGTACCCAAGCCCGTGGTGAGAGAGGTGGCGGAAGCTGCGCCGCAACCGCCCATGCCGGTTGCACCGCCGCAAGCCCCACCGCCAGTTGCCGCTGCCGCGCCGGCGGTGGCCGCTGCGCCCGTGATGGATACCGAGGCGGACTACAAAGCGCGTTATCTGAACAACCCGCGCCCGCCTTATCCGATGGCTGCGCGCCGCATGGGGTGGAAGGGTAAGGTGATGCTGAATGTTGAGGTGCTGGCCGAGGGCCGTTGCGGTGCGGTGAATGTGTTTCGCAGCAGCGGGCATGAGGTGTTGGATAACGCGGCAATGGCAGCCGTCAAAACTTGGCGCTTTACCCCCGCAACGCGCGCGGGCAGGGCAGTTACGCAGTGGGCACGGGTTCCCGTTGATTTTTCTTTTGAGGATGACGAAGCATGAATGAGCTGTTTTCTATTGATTCTCCGGTTGTGGCAGGCACTTTGTGGTTGCTGGTGTTGTTGTCTGTGGTGACATGGTCGATTGCCTTGTTTAAGTTGTGGCGGCAGAAGCAGGATCGCCAACTCAATCGCGCTTTCCATGACACGTTTTGGGCGGCACGCGACTGGCGCAATGCCGAGGAAGCATCGGCAACGGGCGAGGGTGATGTGGCGCGTTTGGCCAAAGCCGGTTTTGCCGAATTAAAAGCGTTGAGTTCGGATCGTCAGGATTTGATGCATACCGGTGCGCCACAGGAAGTGCTGGAACGGCAGTTGCGCAAGCAGGTGCAAAACATTCAGCGCCATCACGAACACGGCTTGGCCGAGCTGGCTAGTATCGGCTCGACTGCCCCCTTCATTGGTCTGTTCGGCACGGTGTGGGGCATCATGCACGCGTTGCAAAATATCGGGCAAAGCGGTGCCGCTTCGCTGGATGTGGTGGCTGGTCCGATTGGCGAAGCACTGATTGCGACCGCAATTGGTATTGCTACCGCACTGCCTGCGGTGTTGGCATATAACTATTTTTTGCGTGGCCTGAAGCTGCGCATTACCGAGCTGGAAAATTTTGCGCATGACTTCATGCGACTAGCGTTGAAACACAACTTTAAGGGGTAAGGGCAATGTCATTCGGCAATCATTCCGAAGGCGACATGATGAGCGAGATTAACGTCACGCCGCTGGTTGACGTGATGCTGGTGTTGCTGGTCGTGTTCATCATTACCGCACCGCTGCTGTCGCCGCAGTCGCTCAAAATTTCACTGCCCAAGACTGACGCGGTGCAGCAAAACGACAAGCCGCAAAAGGTGAGTCTGGAAGTGGATGCACAGGGCAACATCGCGCTGGATCAAGCGCATATCAGCGACGAGATGCTGGCGGAAACCTTGCGCCAGCGCGCACTTGATCCGCAGTTCCAATTGCAAATCGAAGCCGACCAAGCCGTGCCTTACGGACGCATCGCAGAGTTGATGGCCTTGGCGCAACATGCCGGTGTCGGCAAACTGTCGTTTATTACGATGGCGAAGTGAGCGGATCGGGGGGGGGGATCGATGCGCCCCGAATGGAGTTAGTTGCGTAGCCAGGTCTGCTCGAATTCGCTCGCTGGAACGGGCCGCCCGAACAAATATCCCTGAAATGAGTTACAGCCGCAACCTTGCAAAAAGGCGCGTTGTGCTTCGTTTTCTACCCCCTCGGCAATGATGTCAAGGTCTAAGCTTTTGGCCATGGCGACCACGGTTTTGACGATGGCAGCATCGTTAGGGTCGCTGGCGATGTCACGTACAAACGACTGGTCGATTTTGATTTGGTCGAGCGGAAGGCTTTTCAGATAGCTAAGTGACGAGTAGCCAGTACCAAAATCGTCGATGGAAAAGCGTATTCCCAATGATTTTAGTTCGGTAATTTTGCGGATGCTGCTCTCGACGTTTTCAATCAGCAGACTTTCGGTAAGTTCGAGCTTTAGTTGTTCTGGGTTGATATTTGTTTCCGCCAATACCGTACGAATCGAGCCGACAAAATCGGGATGACGGAATTCGCGCGCGCTGACGTTGACGGAAAGTGTGGCATTGGCAAAACGTTTTGTGGCCGCCCAGCGTGCCAGTTGTGTACAAGCCTGTTTTCTAACCCAGTCGCCGATGGGCAGAATCAGGCTGGTCTCTTCCGCGACGGGAATGAAGCGTGCTGGCGAGACTAATTCACCATCGGCCTGCCGCCAGCGCAACAGCGCCTCCGCTCCGAGTAATTTTCCGGTGTGGTCAACTTGGGGTTGGTAGAACAGTTCAAGTTCTTCGCGCGGTAGCGCGTTGCGCAAGGCACTCTCCAACTCGGTGCGCGCTTCCAGTGCTTGCTGCATGACAGGGTCGTAAAAACGCAGGCAATTGCGTCCGGCGGTTTTGGCCTGATACATGGCGTTGTCGGCGCGCGCCATCAAAAATTCTTCGCCGACATTATGTCCGAGGAAGAGTGTGATGCCGATACTCGGCGTGATGTGATATTCGGTATCGTCAAACAGGTACGGCGATGAAATTTGGCTGCGTATTTTGTCTGCCACATTTTCGGCTTGAATCGAGGCACTGTTTGCGGCACTGCTTAGATTGTCGAGTATCACCACGAATTCGTCGCCGCCAAAACGGGCCACAGTGTCGCCTTCGCGCACGCAAGCCTGCACGCGCTTGGCAACTTCAACGAGTACTTTGTCGCCGATACTGTGACCGCGCGTGTCGTTGATGACTTTGAAATGATCAAGATCGAACAGCAGTAGGGCACACCAGTTTTGTGTGCGCTGGCTGGTTGCGCACGCCAGTTGTAGGCGGTCGGCAAATAGGCGGCGATTGGGCAGGCCGGTGAGCGGGTCGTAAAAGGCTAGATGGCGAATTTGTGCTTCGGCTTCTTTATGCGCGGTAATGTCATCGTACAAGCCAAGTATGCCGATGACTTTCCCTGCTGGGTTGCGCAGTGGTAATTTTGAAGTGCGCAGCCAGATGGTCTTGCCGTCTGGTGTGGTTTGTGGCTCTTCAAAATTAACTTTTGGCAATTCCGAATCCATCACGTGGCGATCATCTGCTCGGTAGATGTCGGCCTGTTCGTGCCAACCCATTTGGTAGTCATCTTTGCCTATCAACTCGGCGGGTTGTTGTAATCCGGCATCGTGCGCGAACAGGCTGTTGCAACCTAGATAGTGCAGTTGGGCATCTTTCCAGAAGATGCGCACTGGTGCGGTCTCAAGGACGGAATGCAGCAACTCGTTGGTGGCGCTGAGTTGCTGTTCGTTATTTTTACGTTCGGTGATGTCGATGAAAAAGGAAAATGTCATCGGGCCTTCCGGCAGCACAACACGTTTGGCTGCCACTAATACCGGAAATTCAGTGCCGTCTTTGCGCAGCCCTGTTGTTTCGTACAACTCTTCAACCGGCAGCCCCTGTGCGCGTCGCATTGCGCGGTCTTTGATTTCAGCTCGGCATTGCGGGGCGATGAGTTGGTATAGCGGCTTGTCACGTATTTCTTTTACATCGTCATAGCCGAACAATGCTAGAAACGCCGGATTGACATCGACGGCGATACCGTCAGAGGAAAAGCCGATACCGATCGGACTGAGTTCGAGCAGGGTGCGTAAGCTAAATTCGCTGCGTTGCAACGACTGTTGCATTAGCTCTTGCTGGGCGGCAACGGCTGCATTGTGGGCATCGTGTTGACGGCAAAGTTTGATTGATTTTGCCAAGTTCGACATGATCGGCATAAACATTTGCGTCAGTGGCAATTCGCTTTCCGGCAAACGCGGAGCCAGCAGAATAATGACACCGTGCTCGTCAATTGGCAGACGCAGATAGGCGTTGTAATGCGTGCTGGTCGGCAGGCCGGAAAGCAATTGGGGGCACTCAATTTCGCGTGCGCCCATGCCGCATAGCAACTCACTCGGCAGTTCAAGCGACTGTCCGATTAATTCGAATAATTCAAAGTCGCCGACGGCTGCGCTGATACGGGAGTGCAAGGTATCGGTCGCCGGATTTTCCGGCAGGTCTAGGCAAATAAAACCTGCTGGAAACGAGGTGAAGTACAGCAATCGTTGCAGTGTTCTGGTGAGCAAAGGTTGCAGGCTGGTCTCGCCACCGATGGCGAGCGACATTTCATACAACACGGGGAGAATCAGTTTGCTCTTCATTGCGTGTTATTTACCACAGGGTGGTAACCAATGTTGCGTTATGGAACAGCGGGTAGCCCCAGAGCGTCGAGCCACCGATTTCGCCCAGAGAAAGCGCACCGCCGACTTTTGCGGCCTGAGTGCGTTTGGCAAAACCAGCCAATTCATGGCTGGCGGCAGCTAGACCCATATGCATGCGCCGACCGGCGCAGTAGAACAACAGCACTTCTTCATCGGCAGAGCCGCCGTTTAACCCAGCCAAGCCTTCAGTTAACGCTTGCAGGGTCAACTCACTATCGACTTGCGGTGCTTCCAATACCACCAGTACTGAATTGGCGGGTACTTCGCCAACACAGAACAAAGCACCGGAATCATCCAGCGCCACTGGGATGCGCACAACCACGTTGTGGTTGGCGCGCAGGACGCCAAAGGGGAAGTGAACGCCGTATTGATAGAAGTTTTCGCGCGTAATTTCAACACCGTAATGCGCTTTAACCATCTCCTGATACACCTCAAATGCGGGTCGCCAGTCGATTTGAGCTATGCGGTTGCCTTCGGTGGATGAGGCGTTAATCGTTGCACTGGGTACGATATACCCATGTTCGAGAATTGCACCGTGATGCGGGCTGATCAGCATTACCAACACGCCGTTTTGGACGATACGCTCGGCATCAAACAGGCAGGGCATAGGTTGGAATGTTTCGCTACCGGCATTGACACCGGCATAGTGTACGCGATTGGCCAAACTCAGATACAGCTCGTCCAGAATGCTGGAGACGTTGGGTACCATCGCATCGAACAGCATGAATAAGGTGGTTTTTTGTTGTGCGCTGGGTAGGTGGCGCTTCACTCCGTCGGCGATGGTCTGCGCGGTTTGGCGCGCACCACCTTCACCAGAGGACAGGTTTTCATGCAGGGCAAGATAGGGCGTGTCAGCAAAACGCATCAACCAGATTCCGTCGGTACGAAATTGGCCGTTTTCAATTAGGGCGGGGAATATACCGCCGGCCAAGGCAATATTACGTTGTCGGCAGACAGATTGGAGTTGGGGAACTGCAGCCTTCTCTGTCTCAGGCAGCATAGCCAGTATTGAAAGAGGCGCACCTTGTGCGAGCCATTCGTCCAAGACACTCTCGATTTCGAGCAAATCGGTGGAGGCGAGGTAACGCATATTATTTTTATTCATAACAGCTCCCATTTTTTTGTTGATTGAAACGAACTCTAATGGATTAGAGAGGGGAGTGCTAGCAAGCCGCAGTAGCCCACTAAACAATAAAAAAGGCACGCCTTGTGGGCGTGCCTTTTTACTTAACCCGGTGAGGTATGCGAATTAACGCTTGTTCCAGCCGGTGTTACTTGTGTTACCACCGCGATTAGCCGAGAAAGCAGGACGGTCGCCGGTGCGACGCGGTGCAGCATTACCTGTATTCGCGCCACGATTGGCATTGCCGAAACTGCGTTCTTGAGTGCGTGCAGGACGATCACCGAAGCCTGTGGCAGCCGGTGCTTGACCGTGCCACTGACCGTGACCTTCTTTGCGGCCAACATGGCTGTGACGGCTATCCGGTGCGCTGTGATGGAAACCTGCGCCACCGTTGTTACCGTTACAAGCGAACGCCGAACTACGGTTGCCGCCGCCGAAACCACCCGCATTGCCACGATTACCACCGAAGCCGCCTGCGTTGCCACGATTGCCGCCGAAGCCGCCACCGTTACCTTGACGTGGGCCGCCATTGCCGCGCGGACGATCGGAAGATGGGCCGGTGCGGAGTTTGTATTTTGGCTCCAGACCTTCGATGGTGTGCATCTTGATGCTTTGGTCGGTGTAACGCTCGATGCGCTTGAGCAACTGTGCATCGCGGTTGGATGCGAACGAGATCGCAATGCCGGATGCGCCGCCGCGACCGGTACGACCGATACGGTGAACGTAGTCTTCGGCAAACTTGGGCAAGTCAAAGTTGATGACGTGCGAGATGCCGGGAACGTCGATACCACGTGCAGCTACGTCAGTTGCGATCAGCACACGGATGTTGCCGTTACGCAGGTTGAGCAGGGTACGGTTACGCTCGCGCTGGTTCATGTCGCCATGCAGTGCCGAGACCGAGTGACCTTGTGCGGAAAGTTGATCAGCCAAGCTGTCGGCATCGCGCTTAGTGGCGGTGAAAACAATGGCTTGATTCAATTCTGAGTCAGTCAACAAATGGCTCAACATCTTGTTCTTATGCGCCACGTCATCGGCGAACATCATGCGTTGTTCGATATTTTCGTGTTTAGCTTTGGTAGCCGAAACGGTGATGCGCTTTGGCTCTTTCAGCAAACGTGTAGCCAGATTGCCAACTACGCCGTCCAATGTTGCAGAGAACAGCAGGGTTTGGCGGCTTGCTGGTGTGGCTTCGGCGATGCGTTCCACATCGTCAACAAAGCCCATGTCCAGCATGCGATCTGCTTCGTCCAAGATGAGCATTTCCAGACGCGAGAAGTCAATGCGACCGCGTTCCAGATGGTCGATCAAGCGACCTGGTGTGGCGACCAAAATATCAACGTGGCTGGACAACAAACGGTTTTGTACCGGATAAGGCATGCCGCCCAGAATGCTGATGATCTTGAAACGCATGTGCTTGCCGTACTTGGTGGCAGCATCGCAAACTTGCTGAGCCAATTCACGTGTTGGGGTCAGTACGAGTACGCGCGGGCCTTTGCTGTTCACGGTGGAAGGTGTTGCTAAACGGTTCAATGCAGGCAGGATGAATGCCGCAGTTTTGCCGGTACCCGTTTGTGCAGAGGCCATCAAATCGTGACCGGCCAGCACTTCAGGAATGGCTTGTGCTTGGACAGGAGTTGGCTCGTTATAGCCAGAATCGGCGATAGCTTTGAGGATGGATGGGTGTAAATTCAGTTCTTCAAACGTCATGTTGCTTCCTTAGATAAAAAAGGCAAGCGCAGGCATAAAACAACACTATTAGGAGTGTGCGGATTACCGGCGCATAAAACATCGTTGCTAACCGGAAAACCCACAGAACAGAAACTACTGTAGAGGCTTTAGACAGGTGCGATTTGAATACGCACGAGAGGTAGGTCAGAAAACGATGAACCAAATGTCGCGACGCAGGGGTCACGGCAAGGCGCGCATTATACGGAGCGAAAAAATAAAAGCCAGCGGTATTTTATGGCGAGGGAAAGAGTGACTTTAGGTCGACCTTCGCTTGAACAGTGCAATCGCACGGGAGTAGTATGTTGGTAAGAATAAAGGGGATACTGATTTATTCACTAAGTGTGTCTTAATCAGTAATTTCTAAATAAAAAAAGTGGCTGTGTTTGGAGGAGAAGCAAATGAAGTGGCTGGGGTTGATGATGGTGTTACTGCTGGCAGCCTGCGACAGGCAGCAAGAGGCAGTGTATCAGCCTGTTTTCGGCAAACCCGATACAGCCGCCGCCAAAGAATATGTGGTGGGTATTCACCCTTTGCACAACCCTCAACGCTTGATTGAACTCTACGGCCCAGTAATCGATCACCTCAATAAAGCCATACCGGACGCGAAATTTAAATTGGAAGCCTCGCGCAACTACGAAGAGTTCGATAAAAAACTGTTTGGTGGCTATTACGACTTTGCCATGCCAAACCCCTATCAAACCGTGCGTTCGCTGAAACATGGTTATCGTGTGTTCGGCAAAATGGGGGATGACGAGATGTTTCGCGGCATCATTCTGGTACGTAAAGACAGCGGTATTCAAACGGTGGCTGACCTCAAAGGTAAAAAGGTTTCTTATCCTGCGCCTACAGCCTTAGCTGCGACGATGATGCCGCAGTATTACTTACATACCCACGGACTGGATGTGAATAAAGACATCGAAAATATTTACGTCGGTTCGCAGGAGTCTTCCATCATGAACGTGTTGCGCGGACACGTGGCGGCTGGGGCGACTTGGCCAGTGCCTTGGAAAACATTTAAGCAGGAGAATCCTGATCTGGCCGAACGGCTTGATGTGAAGTGGCAAACTGAAACGCTGCCGAATAACGGTTGGGTGGCGCGGCAAGACGTGGCACCGGAGTTGGTGCGGCGGGTGGGTGGGGAATTGGCCGGATTAGGCAATACTGCGGCGGGAAAGGTTGTGCTCGATAGATTGGGGATATCCCGTTTTGAACCTGCGACAGATGAGGTATATCAGCCTGTATTGCAGTATCTCAAAACTTTTTCCGAAACCGTACGGCATATCGAATACTGAACTTGATGAAATCACAAAGCTTTATGCGCGCATTTTGGCGCCACTCAATAGGTAGACAGCTGGCACTGGGCTTTGCCCTTTCCACGCTGACGCTGCTGCTGGGTTATGGTTTTGTGATTTACAAACAACAACAGGATGAACTTTATAGATCGGTAACGGATCGCGCAATTTCGTTCGCCCGTTCGCTGTCGATCAGCGGAACATCATGGGTTTTGGCGAGTGATTTGGTTGGCTTGCAGGAGTTGGTGCATGGCTTTGTCAAAGTGAGTGACATGCGTCGCGCCTATTTCTTGAGTCCGCAAGGAGAGGTGCTGGCCTCGACTAGCCCAAACGAGATTGGTTTTTTTGTGACGGATCCGATCAGTCGTGAGATGTTGTCATCCGATGCCAAGGATCGCTTAGTTTTGGCGGATCAACACAATCTTGTTGATGTGGCGTATCCCGTGATTTACAGCGGAAACAGGTTGGGCTGGGTGCGGGTGGAGTTATCTCGTGACAATGCGAATGCACATCTAGAGCAACTTACCCGAAACTGGTTGGAGTTTGCGCTATTGACAGTGCTGATCGTGGTGTTGGTGGCATTGTTTCTTGCTCGTCGCTTGACGCAAGGTTTGCGACACTTGATGTTTATTGCCACGGAAATTGAACGCGGTGAGGATGGTAGGCGTTCTGATGTGGGGCGCGCGGATGAAATCGGTATATTGGCTCGTCACCTCGACCGTATGTTGGATGCGATCAAAGCGCAAAAAGAGCAACTTCGTGCCAGCGAAGCCAAATATCGATTTCTTGCAGATAATATTTCGGATGTGATCTGGGTGTTTAATCTTGAAAATCTTCACTGGGAATATGTAAGTCCTTCTGTAGTGAAGTTGACCGGCTACTCGGTAGAGGCGATGCAGGCACGGTCAATGGAGCAAATGTTGACATCGGCTTCGTGGATGATTGCGACCCGCCTGATTGAGGAGCGTAGCCGGATATTCCTAGGTGATGTGAAGGACGATCATGTGTACAGCGATGAAATGGAAATTGTTTGTCGGAACGGCTCTGTCGTGTGGGCTGAAATAACAACGCATTTCACCCGTAACGAACGGGGCGAAATGATTTTGCTAGGAGTGTCACGCGATATTAGTGAACGTAAAAAAGCGGAGGAGCAGATTCGTAATCTGGCGTTTTACGATGCGCTGACCCAATTACCCAATCGACGTTTGTTGCTGGATCGTTTTGGGCTGGTGATGTCTTCCTGTAAACGCAACAAACGTTACGCCGCACTGATGTTCATGGATCTGGATAACTTCAAGCCGCTTAATGATGAGTATGGGCATGATGCGGGTGACTTGTTACTGATTGAAGTGGCCAAACGGATTGCCGCCTGTGTTCGCGAGGTAGATACAGTGGCGCGTTTTGGCGGTGATGAATTTGTCGTGATACTTAATGGTTTAGATAGCGATTACGCCGCCTCGATGACACATGCTGGTACGGTTGCCGAGAAGGTTCTCCACTCTTTGGCCGAACCTTATCGGCTAGCACTGGAAGGTAACGCCAATGTGGTTGAGCACCGCTGCACGGCCAGTATTGGTATGGTGTTGTTCAATCAGGAGTCTTCTTCCGAAGAGGAGTTGCTTCGGCTGGCAGATCATGCGATGTATCAGGCAAAAGAGTTGGGGCGTAACCAAGTTTCTATTCTCAACGCGTTGGACGCACAATAACTTGCCAAGATTATGCCGCCCTCTTGAAAAGCTTTTGCTGAACCCCCATGTGCGGCCCGTCCCTATCTTTTTAACGGAGCGCATATGACAGAAACAACTACCAACCGCGAAACGCTGGGTTTTCAAACCGAAGTCAAACAACTGCTGCAACTGATGATTCATTCGCTGTATTCCAACCGCGAGATTTTTTTGCGCGAGTTGGTTTCGAATGCATCCGATGCTTGCGACAAGCTGCGCTTTGAGGGGTTGCACAACGCGGCATTGTTTGAGAACGATTCCGAGCTAACCATCCGTATCGCTTACGACAAAGCCGCGCGCACGCTGACCATCGCTGATAACGGCATCGGTATGAGCCGCGACGAGGTGATCGCCAATCTGGGCACTATCGCCAAATCGGGTACACGCGACTTCTTCTCCAAACTGTCGGGCGACCAGCAAAAAGACGCAAATCTGATCGGCCAGTTCGGTGTTGGTTTTTATTCCGCATTTATTGTGGCGGAAAAAGTGAGCGTTATCACTCGCCGCGCTGGGGAAAGTGTCGATCAAGGCGTGTGCTGGGAATCGGATGGCGGCGGCGAGTTCTCCATTGAAATGATGGAAAAAACAGCGCGCGGTACCGAGATCACGCTGCATTTGCGCGAAGGTCAGGATGATCTGCTGAGTGGCTCCAAGTTGCGCGAAATCGTGCGCCGATATTCGAATCACATCGTCCAGCCTATTCTGATGAAAGCGGAAACATGGCAAGACGGTCAGCAGCAGCTCAGCGAGGAAGATGAAACGATCAATCAGGCTTCGGCCTTGTGGGCTAAGTCAAAAAACGAGATCAGCGACGAGCAATACAAAGAGTTCTACAAGCACGTCGGCCATGACTTCGAAGACCCGCTGGCGTGGAGTCATGCTCGTGTTGAAGGGCGGCAGGAATACACCCAGCTGTTGTACATCCCGCAGCGCGCGCCGTTTGATTTGTGGGATCGCAACACCCGTCACGGTATCAAGCTGTATGTGCGCCGCGTGTTCATCATGGATGATGCCGAGCAACTGATGCCGGTCTATCTGCGCTTTGTTCGCGGCGTGGTCGATTCCAGCGACTTGCCGTTGAATGTGTCGCGCGAAATTTTGCAGGAGTCGAAAGACATCGAAGCGATCCGCAAAGGCTGTACCAATAAAGTGTTGGGCTTGCTGGAGGACTTGGCCAAGAATGAGACGGATAAATACACTAAGTTCTGGGGTGAATTCGGCAAGGTGTTAAAAGAAGGCATCGGTGAAGACTTCGGCAACAAGGACAAGATCGCCGGATTGCTGCGTTTTGCTTCTACGAATGCCGACACAGCAGAGGAAGTCGTATCACTGGCTGACTACATCGCACGCATGAAAGACGGGCAGGACAAGATTTATTACGTCACAGCCGAAACGTTCAACGCGGCCAAAAATAGTCCGCATCTGGAAGTGTTCCGCAAAAAAGGTATTGAAGTGTTGTTGCTGTCCGACCGTGTGGACGAATGGATGCTGAGTTACTTAACCGAGTTTGAGGGCAAACAACTGGTATCCGTCGCCAAGGGCGGACTGGATTTGGGCAAACTGGAAGACGAGGCCGAAAAACAAGCGCAGGAAAAAGAGGCGGATGAATTAAAGCCGCTGCTGGAAAAAATCAAGGCCAGCCTTGCCGAGCGCGTCAAAGAAGTGCGCGTCACGCATCGGTTGACTGAGTCACCAGCCTGTTTGGTGGCGGACGAACATGATATGAGCGCCAATCTCGCACGCATGCTCAAAGCGGCTGGGCAAAAAGCACCAAGCAGCCAACCGATCTTGGAAATCAATCCGAAGCATCCGGTGGTATTGCGCTTGCAGCAGGAAGAAGCGCATTTTGATGCGTGGGCGGCGGTGTTGTTCGATCAAGCTTTGTTGGCCGAAGGCGGCCAGCTCGACGATCCGGCTACCTTTGTAAAGCGCATCAATCAGTTGATGATGGAAATCGGCGGCAAGTAAGCACTTTGTTGATGTTGTACTTCTGATGGGCGCGTAAGCGCCCATCGTCGTTTTATTGATTCGGCCAGATGATGTTTGAACCCAGAAACACATACACCCAAACCCCTCCCAGCCTCCCCTTATCAGGGGAGGGGCAGACTCAGCTCTCCCCCTGATAAGGGGGAGTTGGAGGGGGTTGGTTTTCGTACTTCAAGCTTCACTTGGCCGGATCAATAGACGGCTTAATAATCCGGTGGAGTTTTATTCTGAAGTTTGTTCGCGGTGGCGGTGCTCGACTGTTTCATGTGCGAGCGCTGTCTACGGGGGCAGTATTAAATGCGCGGTGTTGGCACTTCCAGTTCGCCGCTGTGGAAGGTGAATTGTCCGGTGCGGCGTTCCGCGAAAAAGTATTCCAAGCTGTAGCGTATTGGGCGGAAGGCAATTTCCTGCCAAGGAATTTCGGCTTCGGTGAAGAGTCGAGTTTCCAAGCTTTCGATACCGGGCGAGAAGTCGAGGTCGAGCAGGCGAGCGCGAAACAAAAAATGAACCTGATTGATGTAAGGCATGCTGTACATGGAATACAACTCGCCGATTTCAACTCGGGCATTAGCTTCTTCCAGTGTTTCGCGTGCGGCTGCTTGAGCCGTGCTTTCACCGTTTTCCATAAATCCGCCGGGCAGTGTCCACAAGCCGTGACGCGGCTCGATTGCGCGTCGGCACAGCAGAACCTTGTCTTCCCAAACGGGTAGGGCGGCAATCACCATCTTGGGATTTTGGTAATGAATCGTGCCGCATTCGGAACAAATATGGCGCGGCCGATTATCTCCCGGCGGATGACGGAATTCGATCTTGTTGCCACAGTCTGGGCAGAAGTTCATTTCCAGAACTGCCACCAAGATTTTTTGGTGGTTTCAGCCACTTCGGGTGCGACCAGTGCATCTGCGGATGAGCCGGGATTTTGCGCCAGCACGCGCTTGGCATCGTCACGCAGATCGGTCATGCCTAAGGCATCGTAGGCTTGCACCATGATACCGAGAGCCTCCCGTGTTGCAGGGCTGTGGGGGTATTGCGACAAGATTCCCTGCGCGCGATTGGCAGCCGCGATATTGGCTCCGCGTCTCAGGTAGTAGCGTGCGACATGCAACTCGTACTGCGCCAGTGAGTTGACCAGATAGTGCATACGTACACGGGAGTCTTCGGCGTATTTGCTGTTGGGGAAGCGTGTTACCAACTCCTTGAACGCGGCGAAGGAATCTTGCGCAGCCTTGGGATCGCGTTCGGTCGGGTCTTGCCCACCGATGGATTTGAGAATGCCGATTTCACCGTTGAAGTTGGCCAAGCCTTTGACGTAGTAGGCGTAGTCCACATGCGGATTGTTCGGGTACTGTTTGATAAAACGATCCGCATCGGCCACTGCAGATTCAGCTTCGCCTTGGCGATAGTGGGCGTAGGCCATTTCCAGCAAAGCTTGTTGGGCAAAGCGGCCATAGGGATAGCGCGACTGCAAGCTTTCGTAAAGTTTGACGGCTGAATCGTAATTGCCTTCGTTCAACTCTCCCTTGGCCAAACCGTAGATTTCTTCGGCGGATTGTTGGGATCCCTGAGGGGATCCATCGGGTAGCGGATCGAGCAAACTGCAAGCACTCAACGTAAGGAGGAGGAAAACAGCTAAACTATGGCGCATGAGTGATCCAAATAAAAATTTTGCCGATTATACCAAAGGCAGCCGCGCCGATTCTGTTCGTTCAGCACAAATGACAGAGTCTTCCGATTCCAACGCATCCGATGCCAAGGAAATTAATACTTCAGACAAGCTGGAATTCAAGGTCGGTATGGACTTGGCCGGTTTGCGTCTTGATCAGGCTCTTGCCCGATTGCTGCCCGACTATTCACGCAGTCGCTTGCAAAGCTGGATAGAGCAGGGGCAAGTGACGCTGGATGGTGCAACCGTTGCGGTTAAGCACAAGGTGTGGGGCGACGAGATTATTCTCGTTCAGCCACAGAGCCTGCCTGCCGAGCAAGTGCATCAAGCCGAGGACATTGCGCTGAATGTCGTTTACGAGGACGACAGCATTATCGTCATCAACAAACCGGCGGGGATGGTGGTGCATCCGGGTAACGGCAATTGGGAAGGCACCATGCTGAACGCGCTATTGCATCATTCGCCGCAGCTACAGGGCGTGCCGCGTGCGGGCATCGTCCATCGTTTGGATAAAGATACCAGTGGTCTGCTGGTGGTGGCCAAGACACTGCAATCGCAAACGTCACTGGTACGCCAGTTGCAGCGAGGTACTGAGCGTCTGAACGCGATGCGCGAAGAGGATGATGAAGATACCGACTATTACGATGATGGGGATGATGAGTTCGCCGAAGAGGAAGAGGTCGATACCGAGCGACTGGTCAAACGCGAGTATCTCGCGCTGGTGTGGGGCAAGGTGGCGCGTGCGGGCAAGGTCGATGCGCCGATAGGTCGCCATCCCTCGCAACGCGTGAAAATGGCCGTGGTCGAATCGGGTAAGCAGGCTATTACGCATTACACCGTCGAAGAAGCATTTCCTTCCTGCACCTTGTTGCGCTGTCGTTTGGAAACCGGGCGTACGCATCAAATTCGTGTGCATATGGCGCATGCGGGTCATCCGCTGGTGGGAGATTCGACTTATCAAAAAGGCCCGCAAAAGTGTCTGCACGAATTGCGCGGCTTGCTGAATGCATTTCCGCGACAGGCATTGCATGCCACGCGCTTGGCACTTGAGCACCCGCAACGCGGCGAGCGTATGGAGTGGAGCGTGCTTATGCCGTCTGATATGCAGATGTTGTTGAGTGATTTACGCAAGGCGGTCAATGAGCTTGATTGAACATTGCATCGTTCCCGATTGGCCTGCTCCTGCCAATGTCAAAGCGATGCAGACCACGCGGTCGGGCGGTGTCAGTAATACTCCCTATGCTAGTTTGAATCTGGGCACTCATGTGGGTGATGTGCCGCGTGCGGTTGCGTATAACCGCCAGCAACTATCGTCGCTCATGCCGAGCGAACCGGTGTGGCTGGAGCAAGTACACGGGGTGGTTGTAGCAAATGCCGATGCCGCTGGGTGTCTGCCGCAGGCGGATGCAGCTGTGGCACGACGCAAATCATCGGTCTGTGTGGTGATGACAGCCGATTGCTTGCCAGTGCTGCTGTGCGATGACAATGGCTCGGTGGTTGGCGCGGCGCACGCGGGTTGGCGCGGTCTGTGCGAAGGGGTGATTGAGCAAACTGTGCGCGCGATGGGTGTGCCGCCGTCCTCGTTGATGGCGTGGCTGGGGCCCGCGATTAGTCAGGCTGCTTTCGAAGTTGGCGCGGAAGTGCGCGCGGCATTTATGCAGCACGATGCCAATGCCGAAAATGCATTCGTACCTGCGCCAGAAAATAAATTCATGGCCGATATTTATCAGTTGGCCAAACTGCGTTTGCAGGCGCTGGGGATCACGCGTGTTTACGGCGGTGATTTGTGTACTTATCGCGATGCTGGGCGATTTTTTTCCTATCGGCGCGAGGGGCAGACTGGTCGTATGGGAACATTTATCTGGTTGGAATCCGTATAATCCGCGCGCTGGATTTCGCTGCGAATACGCGCGGGTAATAGTCGAACGCACCGCGCCTGAATTGGAATAGGCCGGTTTTTCTTGTGTTCTTTGGTGCTTTCCGAAAATGATTTTTTTCGGATAATTCACCTACTTTCTTTGGTAGCGCTTCATGTCAGTTCTTGCTTGGATCATCTTAAGCAGCATTCTCGGTGCCGTATTGAGCATCAGCATTGCTGCGATTTTTGCGTATCACGCCCGTCCGCATTGGATTGGTTCGCTGGTTAGTTATGCCATCGGTGCTTTGCTAGGTGCCGTGTTTTTGGAGATATTGCCCGAAGCAATGCAGTTGGCCAGTAGTCCCGCCGCAGTGAGCGGCACGGTACTGGCCGGTATTTTGTTGTTTTTCTTGCTGGAAAAATTAGTGTTGTGGCGGCACTGTCACCACGAACATTGCGAGGTACACGAGCCGCATGAAACACCAGGTCACAACCACGATCACGGTCGCAGCGGTGCCATGATTATGGTGGGCGACACGTTTCACAACTTTGTAGATGGCATCATCATTGCAGCCGCATTTATGACCGACATACAGCTGGGGATTGTTACCGCACTGGCGATCATCGCGCACGAAATTCCGCAGGAAGTGGGTGACTTTATGATTTTGCTGCACTCCGGCTATAGCAAAGCGAAAGCGTTTCAGGTCAATCTGATCTCCAGTCTTGCCACGTTGGTGGGTGGATTGCTGGCATATGTTGCGCTGCAGTCCATGCAAAACTTTATTGCGCCGCTACTTGCGCTGGCGGCAGCGAGCATGATCTACGTTGCCGTAGCCGACCTGATTCCGGGGTTGCATAAACGCACGCAGTTGCGTGACACCATTCAGCAGATCACGCTTATCGTTACGGGCGTGGCATCGGTACTGCTAGTGGGTTTGTTGGTTGAATAGACTAAAGAGGGCGGGAGAGTGATGAAAAAAAGAAAATCGTTGCGCGTCCCAGTGACACGCGGTCTTAAAGACATCTATGCCATGGATATGCACTTGCCGTATCAGGCGGCCTGCATGGGTAAATTCACCGTGACCGCATTTGGCCGCATTGCCGCCGCTATCTCGGTGGTTCGTTCCGCGTTGGTGATGCACCACACCACCATTCCCGGCGCGGTCGAGGCACTCGATGCCGCCGTAGAAGTGTTGCTTAATGTGCGCCATCGGGGCGATACCACCGACATTTGGGAAATCACCGAAGATGAGCGCCCAGTCGTGTTGCAAGGCATCGAAGTGGCGGAAGAATGTATCGGCACGCTGGATGTAAGTTTGCTGGAACGTACGGCAGCACTGCTTTTGCAGCAAGTTTCGGCTGAGTCTTTTGCCGCACCAGATACCGTGCAATAAGTTGCGGCGACACATGTAGTGTGATCCTGCAGCGTTTCTGAAATACGGGAGGAGTCTTTCCTTCTTCGTAAAGAAAGCGGATGTCGGGGCACTGTATAATCCGCCCCCTTTGCATTTAATCGCGGCAGCGTGTCGCCTGATCCCATGAGCAATACATCTCGCCAAGTTGGTTTCGTTTCTCTCGGTTGTCCCAAAGCCACGGTTGATTCCGAACATATCCTGACGCGCTTGCGCGCCGAGGGGTACGGTATTTCGGCGAGCTATCAGGATGCCGATCTCGTCGTGGTCAATACCTGCGGTTTTATCGATAGCGCAGTGGCGGAATCACTTGATGCTATTGGTGAGGCTTTGCAGGAAAACGGCAAGGTAATCGTGACCGGTTGTCTGGGAGCCAAAGGCGACATCGTGCAGAAAACGCATCCCAAAGTGCTTGCCGTGACTGGCCCGCACGCAACGGATGAAGTGATGGCTGCGGTACACGCGCATTTGCCAAAGCTGCACGACCCCTACACCGATCTAGTTCCGCCGCAGGGTATTCGCCTAACACCGCGCCATTACGCCTACGTCAAAATTTCTGAAGGCTGTAATCACCGCTGCACTTTCTGCATTATTCCTAGTCTGCGCGGCGATTTGGTTAGTCGCCCAGTAGGTGAGGTGATGCTGGAGGCCGAGAAACTGGTTGCCTCTGGGGTGAAAGAGTTGCTGGTAATTTCGCAAGATACCTCGGCCTATGGCGTGGACGTGAAGTATCGCACCGGATTTTGGGGTGGCAAGCCGCTGAAAACGCGCATGACCGAATTGGCCGATGCGATGGGTAGCCTCGGTGCTTGGGTGCGCTTGCACTATGTTTATCCTTACCCGCATGTAGACGAGGTGATTCCGTTGATGGCAGAAGGAAAAATTTTGCCCTATCTGGATATTCCATTTCAACACGCCAATCAGCGCATTCTGAAGCTAATGAAACGCCCGGCTAGCAGTGAAAACGTGCTGGGACGCATCAAACAATGGCGCGAAACCTGTCCCGACATTACCTTGCGCAGCACCTTCATCGTCGGCTTCCCGGGCGAAACAGAAGAGGAGTTTGAGGAATTGCTCGACTTCATCGAAGAAGCCAAGCTGGATCGCGTGGGCGCATTTGCCTATTCACCAGTGGATGGGGCAAGCGCAAATGCTTTGCCCGACCATATTCCGCCCGAAGTGCAGCAGGAGCGCCTAGCGCGATTGATGTTGCTGCAAGAAGAAATTAGCGAAGAGAAATTACGCACCAAAATCGGCAAGACGATTACCGTGCTGGTGGACGAAGTGGATGAGGAAGGTGCTATCGCCCGCAGCAGTGCCGACGCGCCGGAAATCGACGGACAAGTTTATATCGACAATGGTACCGAGCTGAAAGTCGGAGATAAGGTTGACGTGCTCGTTACTGATTCCGACACGCACGATCTTTGGGCGGAATTGGTGAAGTAACTCATTCCGGCAATCTCCATAATCCCAGCTAGTCCATTAGCCCTAGAACTCATCATTCCGGCGAATAATCAGCGAGATGGCTGGTGCTTAGTTGAGTGGCTAGGAGTTTTATCAGGCCAAATTCAGTTGATTGAAAAAATTCCTGCCTGCTGCGGAATGTCGAGGCTAATGGATTATCTGGGTTAAAACATAACCTTGCCGTCTACCCCAGCAGGGATTCCCCACTCCACCACACAATCATCCAGCGCGCTAGTTCACAAATTTTTACCAAAATGCATATGCATTTCGGTCTATGTATCTTGCTGCCAAGATATGCCAGAATCGCCCCAACTCGCCAAACCCAAAGCACATCAACCGCCTCACCAAGAATGTGCGGAAAACGGCGAACCGCAATACAAGGGGCATCAGCAGCACTCACACAAAACCAAACCAAGCTCACCACATCGTGAGACTGCATATGGTTTTTTTGCAAACAACTAGGCTACCCAGTAGCTCAGAAATTGCCGTATCGAAAAACAAGGGGTCGATATGCCATTGCTGTGGAAAACACCAACACTCAACTGCGCTCCCATAGCGCGCGGAATTGCCACGCCTCGGCATCAATCAATACGCACGATATTTCGTCTTAGATATTTTGAAAAAGCCACGACACCGCTATATGGCGGCATCGGCAACGACTATCTCGATGGCGGTGCGGACAACGACACGCTACTGGGCGAAGACGGCGATAACAAACTCGTCGGGCAAATGAGTAGCGACGTATTGTTTGGCTGGCTGGCGGCAAATGATTGAGTGTTTGAGATGAGGAGGCGCGCATGAGAAATGAATTGAATCTGCCACTTATGGCGCAGCATCGGTTGCAGGCAATACGATGGATAGCTGGAATTGGTTTGTGGCTGATGGCGACGGTAGCTTGTGCGCAATTCTTCGACAGGAACGAAGATCCGATACGCATTGCGCCCAAAGGAACAATTTCGCTTGAGTATCCCAATGAGTGGGATACCAACACGCAAATTGCCTTGAGCAACGATGGTAGTCGTTTGATTGATGCGACCGAGCGCGCGCGTCATATCCGGGTGTGGGATTGGAAAAACAAAAAGATTGTCCAGCGATTGTTGCTAAACGAGAAAGCACCAGAGGAGAACGACGGGAAAGATCACGTGGGGATGGTACTTCAGTCTTCGCTTGGACAGGAGCTGGCACTCAGCCCAGATGGGCGCATGGTGGCGGGGTGTGCAAGCACGGAGAAAGGGAGTATTCGGATATGGAGCATAGATGAAGCAGGAGTCATTGATATTCCTACATTTTTGCGACGCATACCTGGACAGGGCCAGGAAATGATATTTACCTTTTCGTGCAGCTCTATCAGCTATAGCGAAGACAGTCAACATTTGGCAATTCTATTTAATTACGGGGAAAGCTATAACAGCAAGTCGGACTATGAGCAACTCGTGGCAATTGGAAAGACTCTTGATATTAAAACCGGTAAATATAAAAACGGTATGAGTTACGAAGAGTTGAAGAGGCAAAATTTTTACCCTGCAAACATTAGTGGCATCGCTCTGTTTGAAACAAGAACTTGGAAACTAGAACAATTCTTCTATCGAACTGGGTACCAACAATTTTTCAACAGCCGCCCGCTATTTGATGCCGAAAGCAAAACCGTATCTGCTGTGTTGTTCGATAGGCCGCCGATCAAGGTCAATGACTTCGCGTGGAATCGTCAATGGGTAGGCAATCGCATCGTGCGTTGGGATATTGCATCGGGCGCGCAACTGGAAGAAAGAGATATGCCACAACTTGCCAGCTTGCCAGAAAATGGCGTGTGGTGGACACCTTTGCCTAGCGGGCGAGAGGTGTGGTGGCGGACGGGGCATGGGTCAATTCAGACGGACAAGGAAGCCGAACAGTGCAGACAAAACCCGCCGCCGCCCCCCGAGTTCGTTTCCGACAATAAGAGCAATTGCGCCTACGAGTGGTCGCTGGCGATCCTGAATCTGGAGTCCGGGAAGATCAGGTATCTGGCGCCTTTCAAGCAAGACACACTGCTAACCAAAGGAACACAAGACTTTTCTTGGGCAAGCATTACACCAGACGGCGCGCATATTGTTCTATTCCATAAGACTGAGAATACTCAGAACCCTTTGCGAGCATCTAGCAGTATCGAGGTGCGCAGCATGGAAACATGGCAACTCGAAGGACGATATTCAGACAACATCCGGTTTGAAGAGCAAACCGTTTTCAGCAGCGACTCAAGGTATTTTGCATTTCCAATTATCAAATCACGCGACTGGGTTAAATCAGCCGTAATTTTTGAATTACCCAAGAGCAAATAACCATAAGTGAAATAAAGGGAGATAAATCATGGCAACAAACATTGGAACACTGGCTGACTTGGCAATCAATCAGGCATATCTTGACCCAAGGATATTGCGTGCAAATATTGATGCTGGTAACAACAATATCACGGTGGGCAGCAGTAGTTTCACGGTAGTTACCGTGAGCACCCAAAATGGTGGTGGCTACTCTGGACAAGTCATCAAGAGCACGACCGGAAACGAATATTTCCTGCTCGACCGAGGAACGGAGCCGGGCTTGTTGGGCAACCTCGCCGCCGATTTTTTCGGTATCGCCTTGGGCACGTTTGGTGCTGGCTTCAACACTTCCCAGATGCAATCGGCGCAGGCCTATGCCAAGGTGGAATTTACGCGGTTAGCCCAAGGGATGGTCAATGGCACAACAACCATCGATACCCTGAATTTGGTGGGGCACTCGTCCGGTTATGCGCAGGCAATCAAGCAATATGAAACGCTGTCAGACCTCTACAAAAACACACCCGCAGTTACGCCAGAAACTCCAGGATTGAAGGAAGCTTACGGTCAACTCCTGTCCAAAGTAAAAATTTTCGGGGTGAATGGTGCGGGTGTTCCCAACAGCACTTTGCCGACTGGCGCGCTGGATACCATCGCGGTCAATCTGGTTGTTCCCGGTGATGTGGTTGACAACGCTGGCAAACAGTACGGCATCCAGATTTCGCTGGATGGTGCCGGTAGCGGTTACGGCTCGGCTGTTTTGGGTGCGGCGGGAGCGGTGGTATTGGGTATAACTGGCTTGAGGATATTGGCTGCTGGGGCAGCAGGAGGTATTGCGGGAAATCATCCGGGTAGCAATGCAACCGCCTACATGAGTAAATTTCCGGCGTATGCTTCGTTGACTCAAGCGCAGTTGGCAAGCCTCAGCAATGCAGACAGAAATGCGTTGATCGCGGTTGATCAGTTTACTTGGGATGCCATGACCAGTACGCAAAGGGATGCTTTGCTGAGCACACCGACACTCGTGGTGGCCGATTTGCAAGTACATGGCTTAACCCCAGCAAGTATCCAACTGAACGTGGACGGACTCGGCAGCAATCGCTACACCTTTGCCACCGGTGTGAGCTATCTGTACAAAGATTCGGGTGGCGTTAAAACCTACGTTTTCTCACCATTGGATGGCAATCCTGGAGTGACTGTGTCGGTTTATTCGAACCGGGTTGAGTATCGTCTGCCGGACAATAGCATCAGTACCGTTTACAACACTGGGGACGCGCAAACTGCGGTCGGTGCTTTCACCTACAACCAGCCCGCTGGTAACGCGCAAGCTACGATTACTGCGGGCGGCCAAACCTTCACCGTTCCCGCTGAGGCGGTCGTGAGCGAAAGCGGCAGTGGCTTGCTTGTTCAGAACTCCGGCTCTAACGGCTATCCGAGTCTGCTGATTAATCCCGATGGCAGTGCTACACAATTTAATTACGATGCAACGGGCGACTATTTGGGGGCGACGCAAATAGGAACTGGGTCAATCGGCACAACCACCAACACTTTCACCTGCACCATCACCGACCCAACCGGTATCGGCAGCACCACCGCCACCGACCCCATCACCCCCGTCAGCAGCAACGACAGCACCCTGCTTACTGGTGGCAACTATGTCATCAACGGCGTAGGCAACGTCAACACTGACGGCGGCAACACCGCCTCCGCCAACTACATCATCAGCAACGACTACAGGCCGGGTGCGGGCAACATCGCAGATGGCACGCTCAACAACACACTCGACATGCTGTACCCAGTTTCCACCAACCTGAACCCCAGCGTTCAAATGGCCCTCAGCGGCACCACTATCAACCTCGGCAACTCTATCCAGACCAATCTCACCGCCACCGACCCGCTCATCCTCGACCTCAACGGCGACGGCGTAAAACTCACCAGTTTTGCCGAAGCCCCTGTGTTATTCGACATCGACCATGATGGTGGGGCTAAGGAACTGACCGGCTGGGTCTCCGCGCAAGACGGCATCGTTGCCTACGACCTCAACGGCAACGGCAAGATCGACGACATAAGCGAGACCCTGTCCGAATACTTCAACGGCGCAGTCGGCACGGGTGGCAACGCCGGTGTTAAAACCTACGCCAACGGATTCGCCGCCCTCAAGAGTCTGGACAGCAACGCAGACAACCAATTCACCAGCCTTGATACCGCATTCAACAACGTCCGCGTTTGGGTCGATACCAACCACGACGGCATCAGCTTCGTAGATACCAACAACAACGGCATCAAAGAAACCACCGAAGCCAGCGAACTTAAAACCCTCACCGAACTGGGCATCACCGCAATCAACCTTGCACCCACCACCCAATCCGGCTTAGTCAATGGCGGTAATGAAATCTTAGCCACTGGCAGCTTCACCCAAACCATCATCGCTAGCGGCCAAGGCGTACCCGTTGGTACAGCAGGTGCTACCAGCGCCATCCGCCAAGCCCAAGCCGCAAGATTCATCGCCAACCCCACCGGCAACACCATCACCAGCACAGCCACGGGCACCACAGTAAGCGCCACCGACGGACAAAGTACCTACGTCTCCGCCG
>JAQUAI010000009.1 GCA_028687335.1 Gallionella sp. | reverse complement strand
TGCGTCGCGCAATTCAGCTGTTTTTTGCAGTGCATCTTGGGCAGTTTGTTGGCGTTCGAGCGCGATCAGACGTGCGGCTTCGTTGGCGCGAGCGGCAGCTTCGGCCAACTCAGTGGCTTGTACTTCGGCGGTGATGCGTTGATTGTCGGATTCAATGGCGGCAAGTTCGGCAGCCATGCGTTTTTCGATTTCGGCGATGGCACGCAATTCTGCTTCAGCCTGAGTTTCGGCAACCTGACGGGCTTCTTGTTCTAATGCGGCCCGGTGTGCCGAAGCGTTTGTGGCGGCTTCCAGCGCGCCTTGTTTTTCCTGTGCGGCGGCAGTTTCTGCGGCAATGGCGGCGGCGTGCGCCTCATCAGCCAAACGCAAGTATTCGAGTGTGGTGAGGCGTACTTGTGTTGCTTGTTCGAGGAATTTTTCGGTATCGCGCTTGGCGGCGAGTGCATGTTGTTCGATGCGCTCGGCATTCAGCTTAGCTTGTGTTGCTTGTTCAGCTTGCGCGAGTAGTTGCAGTTTTTCTTCAGCGGCTTGTGCGGCCTCACGATTCAACTCGGCTTGTGCCGCAGCTTGAGTCTCGGCTTCAATTTCCCGTGCCTTGCGTTGTTCTGCTAGCAGTAGTGCGGCGGCTTCGGCTTGTTGACGCGCATCGGCGGCGGCGAGTGCAGCCGCTTCGCTTGCCTTGCGTTGTGCGGCAGTTTGCTCGGCTTGTTCGTCGGCATGGCGGCGTTGTTCGGCTAGCGCAGCAGCAGCTTGTTCGGCGATGACACGGCTCTTGGCGGCAGCTTCCGCACCACGGTCTGCGGCTACACGCGCTTGGGTTTGTTCGACGGCCAGTGCTTCGGCGCGTGCGCGAGACTGGGCGGCTTCTTGTGCTGTGCGCTCGGCTTCAAGTTTGCTGTTGGATAGCGAGACCACTTCGCGCTCTTTTGCCAAGCGCGCTTCCATCAAACGAACGATTTCTTTGTCGGCACGCTCTTTTTCGTTGCTCAGGCGCGCGCCCTCTTCTTCCATGCGGGCGCGATGCTCGGCAGTCAGTGCGGCATTGCGCTCGGCTTCGTTGCGCAATGCACGTTGCTCGGTTTCTTTTTGTTCGGCTTGCAAACGCGCCTGCTCGGTGCGAACTCGCTCGGCCTCGGCGGCGGCTTGCTGCTTGGCAACCTCGGTCAGTTTTTGCTCCAGGCGCAAGACTTCGTTGGCGCTGGCTTGTTTAGCTTCTTCTGCTGCACGGCGTTCGGCGGCGGATTGTTCGGTACGCAGTTGAATTGCGCTAATTTCATCTCGTATTTGTGCGAGCTGGCTTTCCAGTTTGGCCAACGCCTCTTGCTCCGCATATAAGCGCTGCATTTGCTGTGCGGCCAATTCGCGTTCGGTTTGGGCGCGTTTTTCTTCTGTACTGCGCAGTCCGCGCTCCAGCTCGATACGCGCACTCAATTCTTTTTGGGCTTGTTGTTCGGCGTGAATACGGCTTTGCAAAGCGGCTTGCAACTGGGATTCGCGCGCTTGTTTTGCCTCTAACTCGCGCGACAATTCGCGTTCGATATCCAGTTTGGAGAGCGACAGTTCGCTAAGGCGGTTTTGTTCGCGGGCATTCAGTTCAATTTGAGCCAGCAGCTCCCGCTCGCTTTGTACGCGCGCCTCGGCAAGGGCGCGGGCGTGCGCTTCGCTACGGGCTCGCGCTTGTGCGACCAGATCGGCTTCGGTCTCGGCCTCAATACGGGCGCGAGCTTCGTGCATGGCCTGAGATTCGGCCAAATGCTCTTCATTTTCACTGGTGACTAAACGAATCGTGGCGCGTTTTGACATGGTATTTCCCCTTGATTACTTGCATCGCCGGTTTCGAATCGAACCGATTTTTCATGCTGCCAAGATAGCAGTATGAAAATCCAGCGATCAGGGGAATAAGAAGGGAAAAGCTGGCTATTTCACGAGACAGAGATAGATAGTTGATGCGGCCAAGCTGTGTTTTAACGCCTCCCAAGTAACCTAAAGTACGAATGGTGCGATGTCAGCTTGTCAGTAACACTTGCTCTACTCTGTTGCGCCCGTTGTTTTTCGCTTGATACAGCGCAAGGTCAGCACGTCCCAAGAGCGTATCCAGCGGCTCGGCTTTATTTGCCATTTGAGTAACACCAAAACTGGCGGTGACTTTCCCCCTCGCCAAACCGCCGATCACTTGCGACTCAAGTTGCTGGCGCAAGGATTCGCAAATAATCCCTGCCTCATGGATATGCGTGTCCGCAAACACCAGAAGAAACTCTTCACCGCCAAAACGGAAAGCCAGATCAGATGCCCTTAATCGGCTCATGATGAGGTTGGCGGTTTCAGCAAGCACTTGGTCTCCGAACAGATGTCCGTGTTCGTCATTGATGTTTTTAAAATGGTCCAAATCCATGATGGCGACACTAAAAGTTCGCTCATGGCGACTAGCGATGGCATATTCCTTTTCCAAAAATTCGCCTAGGTAGTGACGGTTGTACAAGCCAGTCAACTCATCGTGAACCGCCATTTCGCGCAATACTGCCGTCTGCGTCGAGATCATTTTTTCCATGCTGAATGTCGCTTTGCGTAATGCAAAAAACAGCAGCGTTTCGATGATAAAAAAAGCGGCCAGTGCGTAGGCAATGTTAATCGCCAAGTCGCGCCGGAGTTGTTTGATGTCATCTTCAACATCCATCCATGCCAGCACGGTGCCAACCGGCTCTCTATGAAGGTCACGCTCGCCCAAGTAGTCACGTAAAGGGAATGCGGTAAAAGCCATATGGCGCTCACCGACTTTTATCCATATCGTGCCGGAATGTTTAACCAGCTCATCGATTTGCGAGGTCGTAAGAAGATCACGAACCTCGGCATGAGCAGTAGACTCAATCATATTTCCATTAATTGGTGGATTGTCTTTTGCGAGCGCCACCAATCGATCTGGAAAGTAAATTTGGGAGAGATGTGACATTGAGAGCAGCACTGCAAATTTGGCTTGGCTTGGTTTTTCAATCAACTCAAGCAAGCTGCGAAATGAAGTTCCCGCTTCAATCACGCCGATAAAGTCATGATTGATGCCACCAGTTTGGCTATGAAATACCGGAGCCACACCACGAATACCACAAATAACCTTGCCGCACTCGAAGCCTGCGGTTGCACCTTGGTCGCGTATGGCATCAAAAATGGTATGACGCACCCCCTCCAGTTTGTCGCCAAAACGATCTGTCGCATGTACGCGCAAAAATGAGGTCGCATTGGAACCGAATTGAAAGTGAAGCTGACGCGTGTCGAAATGATCGCGCAACTCTTGCCATGGCGCATTTATCAGTTGTAGCAGGTGGGCTCGTGCTTGACTGGCTCGCGCACCGCCCGCTCCGCCCCCCTCTGACTCGACCGCAACGCGCCCCTGATAGAAAGCCTGTTGAACTTCAGGCATGGAGGCGATAAAAGTTGCCATCTGCTGCATACGCAGCGAGGTATTTCCCAGTTCGACAGTGAATAAGTCTTGCAGATATTGAGCACGCTGCTCCAGATGATTTTGAAAGCGTGTTTGTTCAGCCCGATAGTTGATCCAAACAAACAGCGCATCACTAATCGCCAAAAACAGGCTCAACCAAATAAAAACTTTGGTTCGTATTGATAGGTTTGCCACACTACTCTCCGCCTAACTACTTTATATCGGGCAGCTTGCACCCGGTTATTTATGTGTTTGCGTGATTGTGACTCAAATACAGACCGATTTACCTTAGCAAGACACTCGCATTCTCAAAATGCAGCGTATGCAAAATAGGCTAAGCCAGCACTTCGCGCACCGCTTTGACGGTGCGTTCCACATCGGCTTCGTTCATGGCATAGAACATCGGCAGGGAGACGATTTGTTTGCCGACGTGTTCAGCGATAGGGAACATGCCTTCTTTGAAGCCCAGTGCGCGGTATAGCTTGAACAGGTGAATGGGCGCGTAGTGGTAGCCGACACCGATGTTGCGGTCTTTCATCTTGGCCATGAATTCGGCACGGCTGATGCGCTCTGGCAGGACGAGTTGGAACAGATGCCAGTTGGTTTCGGCAAATTCCGGCGGCGGTAACTGCGCGCCCGTTTGCGTTTCAAAATCAGCGCCGAAGCTGGCAAAGTAGTGTTGTGCGAGCTGACGACGATGTGCGGTGATGTGTTCGATCTGTGCAAATTGTCCTAGGCCGATGGTAGCAGCGATGTCGGTCATATTGAATTTGCCGCCGAGTACATCTACCTCGATACCGTCCCAGCCGCTGCGCGTGACACCTTGTAGACGGTATTTTTCCGCCAGCCGCACTTCATCATCGTTATTCATCACCAGACAGCCACCTTCGGAGGTGGTGATGTTTTTGTTGGCCTGAAAACTAAATGAAACGAAATCACCGAATGCGCCGATGCGTTTACCTTTCCAGGTCGAACCGATGGCTTGTGCAGCATCTTCGATCACGCGCAGTTTGTGTTTTGTTGCGATGGCATAAAACTTATCCATATCCAGCGGCTTGCCTGCCAGATAGACGGGAATGATGGCCTTGGTTCGGGGGGTGATAGCGGCTTCAAGTTTGTCGAGGTCGATGTTGCGGGTCAGCGGATCAATATCGGCGAACACGGGTGTCGCTCCGACTTGCAGAATGACATTCGCCGTGGCTGGCCAAGAGATTGGTGTGGTGATGACTTCGTCCCCTGCTCCGATACCGGCAATACGCAAGGCGATTTCCATCGTGCAAGTGCCCGAGTTGAAAGTGCGTACAGGGCGGCCACCGAAATATTCGGAAAGCAATTTTTCAAACTGGAGCACTTTCGGGCCGCTGGTAATCCAGCCGGAGCGCAGCACATTGCCGACTTCGGCAATGGTTGCTTCGTCGATGGTGGGTTTGGAGAAAGGGAGAAATGCGTTCATGTGTATAGCCCTAAAAATTCAGAAACGTTTTGCCTACAAACAGACACGAAAAACATAAGGGGACTTCTATCAATCCAAATCTTGTCGCGATACTACGTTGCGAATCGTCTTGATGAGGGCTTATGCCTTGTTCGTGCCTTTTCGTGTATTTCGTGGACAGCGGAGGTTTAAGCCCGCGAAATGATCACTACACCGAGAATGATGACTCCCATCCCAACCACTTTGGCCGGATTGAAGGCTTCGTTAAATAGCCACCAAGCGGCCACCGCATTGACGACATAACCCAGTGACAACAGCGGATAGGCAATGCTGACTTGCACGCGTGACAGCGCCAGTATCCAGATCACTACGCCAAACACATAGCAACCCATCGCTCCGATGATGTGCGGCTCGGTCGCCAGTTTCCAGCCGATGGGAATGATGTTTTCGCGGCTGTATTCGAAATATCCTACCGCGTTGGTTCCTGCTTTGATGAGCAGTTGCGCAGCGACGTTAAACATCACGCCGACGACGATGAGGGTAAGGCTGACGATACTCACGGTTTTTTCACCACGATGTGTTGGGTATCTTCGAAGATGATTTGCATCGGTATGCCCAGTTGTTGTATTTCGGGATAAGCATAGGTTGGCATGATTGCCAGTGCCTGCGGCTGAGACTGCCATACCGAGGTAAATTCGGCCAAGGTTGGAATGTAACGCTGCGGCTCTTGCTTAATGCCGTATGCCATTTCATCCTGATATTGCACTAGTGTGAAAGTCTTTTCGAGATAAAACGGCAGGGTTTGCTCATAGGTCAGCACCGAGTAAAACGGGATAGCCGGTTTGACTTCGGCGCGTATCGCTTCGGCGATATGTTTGGCGGAACGTTCGCGCGCCACGGTTTCGTAGCCGGACAAGCCAATCTGTGCCGAAACCAGCGAGCTCAACGCCAGCGTCAACACGGCCAGCGATTTGCGCTCGCCCCAAAGTAGCCACATTCCCAGCAGCGTACCGCATAGCGAAACCACTCCCGCCATGGCTAACCAAGGGGCATAGTTGGGATACAGTTCCATTTGGTTGGGCGTATCCGCAAAGCTGCCCACGTTCCAGCCCAGCACCAGCCAGAATACGCCGACCAGCAACACTGGAGACACTTGCCAAAACAAAGTCTGCGCGCGCATTTCGGCAATGCGCTTACCCATCAGCAGGGCTAACGCGGGGAACATAGGCAACAGGTAAGACGGCAGCTTGGAGCCGGAGATGGAGAAGAAGACGTAAATAAATATCGCCCAAATCAGCAGGAAACGACGGCTATTGAAAACCGGCTGCGGACTCCAGCTACTGCGCAAAGTACGCCACATCGTGTCGAACATCAGCACCGTCCACGGCAAAGCTCCCGCCAACAAAATCGGAACAAAGTAATACCAAGGCTGGTAACGCCCAAGGTTTTTGGTGGTAAAGCGTGTGTAGTGTTCGTAGATGAAAAAGCGCTCGAAAAACTCAGGATTCGCTTTCATCACCAGCACAAACCACGGCACGGTAACCACTAAGAACACGCCCATGCCCGCTAGCCAATGCATCCGTTTCAATACACTAAAGTCGCGCTGCACCAAACAATAGATAAACAGCGCGGTACCCGGCAACACCAAGCCCATCAAACCTTTACTCAGCACGGCTAGCGCAAGCCCAAGCCACGCCAGTAACATCCAGTTGCGCTGTTTTCTCTCTTCGCTTTGCGCTTGCCCGAGCATCAGTCCGACTATGCCTAGCGTCATAAAAAAGGTTACGCCCATGTCCAACGTGTTGATGTGTCCCATCAACACGTAAAGCAAGCTGCTGGACAGCAACAATGCGGCATACCCCGCCGCTTCGCGTCCGTACAAGTGCATGCCGACAAACCAGATCAGCAAAATTCCGGCAAATCCGGTGAGCGCCGTCCATAGACGCGATGTCCATTGATGTTCGCCGAACACGGTATAAGCCGTCGCGGTAGCCCAGTATTGCAGCGGGGGTTTTTCGAAATACTTGAGTTCATTCAGGCGCGGAGTGACCCAGTCGCCGCTCACCACCATCTCGCGCGGAATTTCAGCATATCGCCCTTCGTCAGGCTTGATGAGCGTGCGATATTCCAGATTGGCAAACCAGATAACGGCCAGTGCCAGCAGCAACACGAGAATGCGACTTTGAATCATTTATTGGCCACCACCAGCAAGGAGCCCCCCAGCGGGAAGGTGATGCCGAGTGCCAGTAGCACTCTTTCCACCGCCATAACCGCGCCGAATATCGCGTTAACCACGGGATGAATTTTCAGGCCGGGATCCATGCCGTCTTCCACTGGCGGCGCATTGCGCTGCAATACGCGCGATAACCACATGACGGGCAACAATAGGGAGACGAAAGAAGTCGCATAACGCACCCGGAATCCGGCGTGTTGCATTTTTTCCAACAGCTCAGCGCGGGTGTAGCGCCGTTTGTGATGGGCATATTCATCCATGCGACTCCACAGCGAAGGATGTTGGGGTACGGTAAAAATCACCCCACCACCCGCTTTGCAAGCCGCGTGAATTTGCGACAGCGCAGCGGCATCATCCTCGATGTGTTCCAGCACGTCGAATGCGCCGATCAGATCAAATTCCTCGCGGAAAGGAATCGCAGTTGCATCCATTTGAAACAAGGTCGCCGAAGGCACGCGCTGCTGCGCAAAACCCAAACCCTCGGTAAAAATGTCACTGCCGTTGATCTGCGCAGCCGGATAAGTGGCGCGAATATTCGCCAGCACAAACCCAGTGCCGCAGCCGATCTCCAGGATTCTGGCCGCATTAGGAAAGTAGCGCCGCATTAACCCCTGCAACAATGCATTGCGCGCGGTAAACCAAAAATTCCCCGCTTCAACCTGCGAGTAACGCTTGAACAGTTCGGGATCGAAACCATCGTTTTGTGCCGCTAGATCAGGCGCGAACGAGACAAAGCCGCCGCGTTCGACCGGATCATTACCGCAGGAAGGACATTTCCACGCGGCATCGTTAAAAGTGTGTTGGCAGACAAGGCAGGATTTCATAGCGGATTTTGAGTAGAGATTATTCGGCGCGCCAATTGCTGCGCACTTCACGGGCCAAGCTGAATATTTCTTCCAACTTTGCCGCGTTATTGTTTTCCAGTGCCTGATGCAGCACCTGCAACTCGTCGGTGTATTGCTGCAACTCGCTCATCAGCGCATTGCGGTTGGCCATACAGATGTCGCGCCACATCTCGGGCGAACTGGCCGCGATGCGGGTGAAATCGCGGAAACCACTGGCAGCAAAAGACAACAACTGATCTTTATTGTCGCGTTTGGCCAAGTCGTGAACTAGGGCGAACGAAAGTAGATGTGGCAAATGACTGACTGCCGCAAACACCGTGTCGTGTTGCTCCGCAGTCAACTCACTCACATTGGCACCACACACCTCCCAGGCTTTACGGATACGCGCAACGGCCTCTTGGGTGTTCTCCGGCAACGGGGTAAGCACAACCCGCTTGCCGTGATAAAGCTCAGCCAGCGCTGCGGATGCCCCACTCTTCTCTCCGCCTGCAATAGGATGCGCCGGAATAAATTGCGCAAGCTTGTTGCCCAGATTGGCGCGCGCCGCCAGCACCACATCACCTTTGGTACTGCCACCATCGGTGACCAAAGTATTGGCCCCCAGATGCGGTGCAATGCGTTTGAAAATATCTGCCATCTGCGCCACTGGCGTGGCGATCAGCACAATATCGGCATCACATACCTCGCGCGCGACATCGTCACCGATGCGATCAAGAATGCCGAGTTGCTTAGCTTCGTTCAGCGTCGCCGCGCTGCGACCGAAACCAACCACCTCGCCCACCGCACCCGCTTTACGCAGTGCAAGCGAAAATGAGCCGCCGATCAGTCCGACACCGAAGATGACGACTTTTTGAAAGGCGGGCTGCATAACTTACAGCGTGCGCCCGATCGCCCCAGCGATTGCGCCCAAGGTACCCATGAGCTTCTTCAATTCTTCCGGCTTAAGTGCTTGATCGGCATCGCACCATGCGTCGCACGGACTGGGGTGCATTTCGACCAGTAGGCCGTCCGCACCAGCGGCAACCGCAGCTTGCGACAATGCCGCCACCATCCAAGCTTTACCCCCCGCATGGGATGGGTCGACGATCACTGGCAGATGCGTTTCTTTTTTCAGTACAGGGATAGCGGTGACATCCAGCACGTTGCGATAGTAGGTTTCGAAAGTGCGGATACCGCGTTCGCAGAAGATGATGTTGTGGTTGCCGCCCGCCGCAATGTACTCGGCTGCCATCAGCCATTCGCTAATGGTTGCGGACATGCCGCGTTTGAGGATGACCGGCTTGTTGATGCGCCCAACTTCTTTCAGCAAGTCGAAGTTTTGCATGTTACGCGTGCCGATCTGAATCACGTCCACGTCGTATTCTAGGAAAGCATCAATCTGGCGTGCATCCATCAACTCTGTAACGATAGGCAGCTTGTGCTTGGCAGCAGCCTTGCGGAACATATCCAAACCTTCTACTCCGTGTCCTTGAAAAGCATACGGACTGGTGCGGGGTTTGAATGCACCACCGCGCATCAGACGGCAGCCAGCTTCGTGCACAAATTGTGCAGACAGGTCCATTTGTTCTTGAGTTTCAACCGAACAAGGGCCTGCAATAACTTGAATTTGGTTACCGCCGAGCGCAATTCCACCAATGTCGATGACGGTGTTTTGCTTGTGCGATTCGCGCGAAACGATTTTGTACTGCTTGGCAATGTGCATTGCCGACTCCACACCTGGTAACGGTGTGAACATTTCAGGTGTCAGGCTACGCTCATCGCCAACAGCACCAATGACGGTACGTTCGATGCCACGTGAGATATTGGCTTTCAAGCCTGCTGTTTCAAGTTTTTTTACAACCGTACCAACTTGTTCATCGGTAACTTCAGGTCCCATTACGATAATCATTATTTCTCTCCAATAATCTGCGCCAAAGCGGCTAAAAATTTGTCATTCTGCGATTCCAAACCAATGCTCACGCGCAACCAGTCCGGCATATCGTAATTTGCAATCGGGCGTACGATCACACCCAGTTCGAGCAAGCGTCGGTACATCGCCGTCGCGCCGCCAATGCGGAACGCCACAAAGTTTCCATAGGAAGGAATGTATTCCAAGCCAAGCTTGCGCAAACCGTCGGTGAGTTGCTGCATTCCGCGTCGGTTCATCTCGAACGTCTGTTGCACGAAATCAGTGTCTTTGATCGCTTCGACTGCGGCTGCCTGCGCCATGCTGTTGACGTTAAATGGTTGACGCACCCGATTCATCATGTCGATCAACTGTGGATTGGCCATAGCGTAACCAACACGCAAACTGGCCAAGCCGTATGCCTTGGACAAAGTGCGCGAAATGATGAGATTGGGGAATTCCTGCAACCAACTGATACTGTCGTAACAGCATTCGGCGGGCAAATACTCGTTATAAGCTTCGTCCAACACCACCAAAATATCGGCGGGTAAACGGGTCATAAAATCGCGCAACGCATCGCCCGACAAAAAGGTGCCGGTGGGATTGTTCGGGTTGGCGATAAAAATCATCTTCGCGCCCTGCGTCACCGCAGCGTCGCGCATAGCCTCAAGGTCGTGGCCGTAGGCTTGAGCTGGAACCGTGATGCCCGTTGCTCCTACTGCTTGTGTCGCCAAAGCATACACGGCGAAGGCATGTGCCGAATACACGACTTTATCTCCCACACTCAAAAAAGCACGGGTGGACAATTCCAATAAATCATTGGAGCCATTGCCCAATACGATTTGTTCGTGTTTCACGCCATAGCGTTGCACCAGCGCATCTTTCAAGGCAAAGCCGTTGCCATCGGGATACAAACCGATTTCATCCAGTGCAGCACGCGCGGCGGCGATAGCCTTGGGGCTGGCACCGAGCGGGTTTTCATTCGATGCCAGTTTAACGATACCGGTGATACCCAATTCCCGCTCCAGCTCGGAGATGGGCTTGCCCGGTTGGTACGGAGCGATAGCACGGATATAGTCCGGTGCCAATTGTGTGTAGTCCATTATTGCTCTTTCCTAAGAATCATTTGGCGGGTTTACGTAACACCCAGTAGGTTTCGCCCGGCCAAGAAGGGAACATCGCGCCGAACCACAAATTGAAACGTAGCCACCAGCGATAGTTTTCTAAAAAGAAGCCTTTTTTGCGCATGAAAAATGCGCCGCTCAAGAACTCAACTTCCAAGCCGTTAGCGGCAGCCATCTCGCGCACTCGCTTGGGCGAAAATACGCTGACGTGGCCAAACTTGCGCGCAGTTGGACGAATCTGCTGCTCGCGTTTTTGCACCAAGAAATCAGGCAGCGAAGGAAATCCACCATTAATCATGCCGCCCGGTTTGAGGTGCGGCACGAGTTTGGAAATCAAGACCTCGGGCTCGAACAGATGCTCTAACACGTGCTGCAAAATCATGGTGTCGTACTGTTTATCGCCCAGACGGAATTCGGTGCTTTCCAAATCAACTTCGTAAAACTGCTTATAGCCAACCGGCTCCAGCAACTCGGGGCGAATACGGCAATCAACCGCATCCCAAGTTTCAAATTCGATTTTTTCCGCGCCATGACTTGCGGCAGCATGCATAAAACCCAGCATCTGCCCCACGTCCACGCCAATTTCACATACGGACAAGTTGCGTCCCTGCTTACGAGTTTCTTCCCGTAAAAAGTGATAGGTAAACCAGTAACGCACCAGCCGCACCGAGTACTTGATATCTTTCACTTCTGTCGGAATGCCGTAATCCTCCGACTGTAACGCCGGATTGTTTTTAAGGAACTCGACGTCCCAACATAGTTGCGGAAATGCCATTGATTAACTCCAAGAAGGCCGCTTATGCAGCGACCGGATAAGAACCGAGAATTTTGACGAAAGTGGCGGCCTGCTCAAGCTCTGCCAGTGCGGCAGCGACTTTGACATCAGCCCGATGACCTTCAATATCCATATAAAAGACATACTCCCACAAACCGGAGCGCGCAGGCCGCGACTCCAACTTGCTCATGCTGACACCGTGTTTCGCCAACGGCGTTAGCAGATCATGCATCGCACCAGGGCGATTTTGTGCGGACAGCACCAGCGATGTTTTGTCATTGCCTGAGGGGGCGACTTGTTGCACGCCAATCACTAGGAAACGCGTGGTATTGCGTGGATCATCCTCGATGTTTTCGGCCAGCGCCTTGAGCCTGAAATGCTGCGCTGCCTGCATTCCAGCAACCGCTGCGGTAAAGGACTCTTCGGCAGCCAAGCGCGCGGCATCAGCATTACTGGAAACGGTGATGCGCTCGGCATGAGGAAGATGTGCATTCAGCCAGTCCTGGCATTGCCCGAACGACTGCGGATGAGAATAGACTTTGCGTACCATCGAGGTGTCATTTTCATTCGACAGCAGGCACTGATGCACTTGCAACATCACATCGCCGCAGATATTCAAATTACTGCTCAGCAATAAATCGAGCGTGCGCCCAATAGCGCCCTCGGTCGAATTTTCAACCGGCACAACACCATAACTGGCCGCACCGCTTTCCACCGTCCTAAATACATCATCAATGGTTGCGCAAGGCATACCGCGTACTGCGCTGCCAAATCGTTTGAGCGCAGCTTGCTCGCTGAATGTTCCCTGCGGCCCAAGGAAAGCCACGGTCAACGGGGCTTCCAGTGCGCGGCATTGCGACATAACTTCGGTAAATAGCTGGGCGATAGCCGCATTGCCCAACGGACCTTGGTTTTGCGTTTGCAGCCGTCCCAACACTTGAGCTTCGCGTTCGGGCCGCAGCACGGCACTGTCGCCCTTAGCATGTCCGATTTGCTGCGCCAACTTGGCGCGCTCATTGAACATCCCCAGCAGTTGATCGTCGATACGGTCAATCTGTTCGCGGTATTTTTTCAGCTCGTCGGACATGGATCAGCCCTTGCTACGGGCGAATTCGCCCATAAAATCGACCAAGGCTTGCACGCCTTCCAGCGGCATCGCGTTATATATCGAGGCACGCATACCCCCCGCCAGCTTATGTCCCTTGAGTTGCATCAAACCGCGCGCATCCGCTTGCTTAACAAACTCGGCATCGGTTGCCGCATCACGAGTCACAAACGGCACGTTCATCCGTGAACGATCCGCCTTGGCAACCGGACACGCATAAAAACCCGCGCTGGCATCAATCGCGTCATACAGCAACTTCGCTTTAGCGATGTTTGCCTTTTCCATCTGCGCCACACCGCCGTTTTTCTTCAGCCATTGGAATACCAGCCCGGCGATATACATGCCGTAAGTCGGCGGCGTGTTGTACATCGAATCATTATCCGCATGCGTCTTGTAATTCATCATCGTTGGCAAGCGCGGATCAGCATGTCCAATCAGATCTTCGCGCACGATCACCAGCGTCAAACCGGCAGGACCAATATTTTTCTGCGCGCCCGCGTAGATCAGGCCAAACTGCGAAACATCGTAGGGACGCGACAGGATGTTGGACGACATATCCGCCACCAAGGGCACCTCTCCGACTTGCGGTACCCAACCAAATTCCACTCCGCCGATGGTCTCGTTCGGGGTGTAATGCACGTAGGCTGCGTCTTTGTTCAACTTCCAGGTTTTCAGTGCTGGGGCATAAGTGAAGTTTTTATCAGCACTGCTCGCCACCTCATTGACGTTGCAAAACTTTTTCGCCTCATCAATCGCTTTTTTCGACCAAATGCCGGTATTCACGTAGTCCGCTGCCGCCATTCCGCGCAGCAAATTCAACGGCACCATCGCAAACTGCGTGGTTGCGCCGCCTTGCAGGAACAACACTTTGTAGTTCTTTGGAATCTGCATCAGTTTGCGCAGATCGGCCTCGGCTTGAGCGGCAATTCCCATAAAGTCTTTACCGCGATGCGACATCTCCATCACGGACATGCCCGTGCCTCGCCAATCCAACAACTCTTCGCGTGCCTGTACCAGCACATCGTGCGGCAAAACAGCAGGGCCTGCGGCGAAATTAAAGATCGTCATTTATTCGGCATCCTCTTCTTCAGGTTCAGGATCGGCAATGCGGCTCAAACCAGCCAGTTTTTCACCTTTCTCCACATTCATTAGTGTCACACCTTGCGTGGTGCGACCCATTTCCCGAATTTCTTTGACTCGGGTGCGGATCAGTACCCCGCCGGTGCCAATCAACATGATTTCGTCGTCAGCACTAACCAGCGTTGCCGCCACCACCTGACCGTTGCGCTCCGAAGTCTGAATCGCGATCATGCCTTGCGTGCCGCGTCCGTGACGGGTGTACTCGGCAATTGGGCTACGTTTACCGTAACCGTTTTCGGTTGCGGTAAGCACACTCTGCTGCTCATCTTCCGCCACCAGTAGCGAAATCACCTGCTGCGTGCCTACCAACTTCATGCCGCGCACGCCGCGCGATGCGCGACCCGTCGGACGCACATCATTTTCATCAAAACGAACCGCTTTACCACCGTTCGAGAACAACATGACATCGTGCTTGCCGTCGGTCAGAGCCACACCAATCAGGTGATCGCCCTCATCCAAATTAATCGCGATAATGCCGCGCTTCATTGGGCGTGAGAAATCATCCAGCGAAGTTTTCTTGACGGTACCGTTGGAAGTCGCAAAGAACACAAACTTGTCGGCGACAAATTCGCTAACTGGCAATACGGCATTGATCTTCTCGCCATTTTCCAATGGCAACAGGTTCACGATAGGCTTGCCGCGCGAGATACGACTACCCTGTGGTACTTCATAGACCTTGAGCCAATACACGCGACCGTGATTGGAGAAGCACAGAATGTAGTTATGGGTATTGGCAATAAAGAGACTGTCGATGAAGTCATCTTCCTTCGTTGCCGTGGCTTGCTTACCGCGTCCGCCGCGCTTCTGGGCACGGTACTCATCCAGCTTTTGCGCCTTCATATAACCGCCGTGCGATATGGTCACCACCACATCTTCGGGGGCAATGAGATCTTCCATGCTCATATCATGAGTGTGGGTAATGATTTCGCTGCGACGCTTGTCACCAAATTGTGCTTTCACCACAGATAGCTCATCACTAATGATTTGTGTCACGCGTTCCGGCTTAGCCAAAATATCCAACAGATCGGCAATCTTATCCATCACTTCGCGGTACTCACCAACAATTTTGTCCTGCTCAAGCCCAGTCAAACGTTGCAAACGCAATTCCAAAATTGCTTGGGCTTGCGCATCGGAAAGGTGATAGCCCTGCCCGTTTAAGCCAAACTCTGGTGCCAAGCCTTCGGGACGCGATGCGCCGCTGACGCGACTGAGCATATCTTCCACCAAGGACGAGCGCCAACTGCGTGCCATCAAACCGCGCTTCGCTTCGGCTGGGTTGGGTGCCGCTTTGATGAGCGCAATGATCTCGTCCACATTGGATAATGCGACAGCCAAGCCTTCCAAAATGTGACCGCGTTCACGTGCTTTGCGCAATTCAAAAATGGTGCGACGTGTGACCACTTCGCGGCGATGGCGCAGGAATGCTTCGATAACTTGCTTCAGATTCAGCAGCTTTGGTTGGCCATCAACAATGGCGACCATATTGATACCAAAGCTATCTTGCAGCTGCGTATCTTTATAAAGCTTGTTGAGAATCACGTCGGCGTTTTCACCGCGTTTCAGCTCAATCACTGCGCGCATACCGGATTTATCCGATTCGTCGCGAATCTCGGAGATACCCTCCAAACGTTTTTCACGCACCAACTCACCCACCTTGATGAGCAAGTTCGCTTTATTCACTTGATAGGGCAGTTCGTCGATGATGATGGCCTGACGGTCGCCCTTACCGATGTCTTCAAAGTGAGTACGACCACGCATGATGACGCGACCGCGCCCCGTGCGATAACCTTCCTTAACCCCAGCCAAACCGTAGATGTAGCCAGCAGTTGGAAAGTCCGGCGCAGGCACCAGTTCGATCAACTCTTCGATATCCATCTCCGGGTTACGCAACAAAGCCAAGCAGGCATCAATCACCTCGGTCATGTTGTGTGGCGGAATATTGGTCGCCATACCTACGGCGATACCGGACGAACCGTTCACCAACAGGTTAGGGAAACGCGCGGGGAATACCAGCGGCTCATGTTCCGAACCGTCGTAGTTAGGACCGAAGTCAACCGTCTCTTTATCGAGATCTTCCAGCAGTTGATGCGCGATCTTCGCCATACGGATCTCGGTGTAACGCATCGCCGCCGCGTTATCGCCGTCCACCGAACCGAAGTTACCCTGACCATCCACCAGCGTGTAACGCAGCGAAAAGTCCTGCGCCATACGAACGATGGTGTCGTACACCGCCGTGTCGCCGTGCGGGTGGTACTTACCGATCACGTCACCGACGATACGCGCCGATTTCTTGTAGGCTCGGTTCCAGTCGTTTGAAAGTTCGTGCATCGCAAACAGAACGCGGCGATGAACCGGCTTCAGCCCGTCCCGCACATCCGGCAAAGCACGACCAACGATGACACTCATCGCATAGTCCAAGTAGGACTTGCGCATCTCCTCTTCCAAACTGACCGGGAGGGTTTCTTTAGCGAATTGATCCATAGGTTTTACGATTATTTTGAGTGCTAAAACAGCTTGTGAGTTTACCATGCCGCCGTCGTTAGAGACAAAGCAGATCGAAACGCTGTTTACAATGTTTCGAACAGCCCTTACCATCTTTCGCCGAATCCACGCAATTTTCCAAAGCTAACCCTCTCAAGGAGTCACCATGAAACCCAGCCATCGCCTGAGCCTGCTCGTCTGCACACTGTCACTTGCCAATAGCGTCGCCGCCTACGCCGGAAACGATGCTTATCTGTTTGATCAATGGGGGGCTGTTTCCCGTAATAGCTATAACGAATGCTGGCGCACTGCCGAATGGACACCGGAAAAAGCACTGCCAGAATGCGGTGCCCCAGCCAAAGCAGCTGCAAAACCAGCCGCGCCAGCACCTGCACCTGTTGCGGCTGTCGTTCCCGTAGCTCCCGCTCCAATCAAGATTGAACTTTCTGCCGACGGCTCATTCCAGTCCGGCCAAGCCACCCTATTGCCAGAAGCCAAAGCAAAGTTGGATAAACTGGCTGGCGATTTGCACGGTATTACTTACGACAAGCTGAGCATCACGGGTCACGCTGACCGCACTGGCAAAAAAGCCTCAAATCAACAGCTTTCCGAGCGACGCGCCAATGCCGTACACAACTATCTGGTCAGCCAAGGCGTACCGGCCGCAAAAATGAGTGCCAATGGCGTTGGCAGCAGCCAGCCAGTCACCCAAATGAACGATTGCAACAAGCTCATCGGTAAAAAACTCGCTGCTTGCTTGGCACCTGATCGCCGCGTCGAAGTCCGTGTAAACGGCATTCGCGCCAAATAATCATGACGCTTGCCAGTAATGTCGATCCGGTCGAGCTGGAGAAGTTTTCCCAGCTCGCTCACAAATGGTGGGATCCAAACAGCGAGTTCAAACCCTTGCATGAGATTAACCCGCTGCGATTGGCTTACATCAATCGAGTTGCCGGTCTTACCGGAAAACGCGTGTTGGATGTCGGCTGCGGCGGGGGCATTCTTTCCGAAGGGATGGCCGGACTAGGCGCGGAAGTTACCGGCATCGACCTTGCTGACAAGTCACTGCAAGTTGCCAAACTGCATCTCTTGGAAAGTGGCAAGCAAGTCAACTATCGCAAAGTTGCCGTAGAAGCATTTGCCGCCGAACAAGCCGGACAATTCGACATCGTCACTTGCCTTGAAATGTTGGAGCATGTGCCCGATCCGCATAGCGTGATTGATGCCTGCGCCAAATTGGTTAAACCGGGTGGCTGGGTGTTTTTTTCCACACTAAATCGCAACCCCAAGTCTTATTTATTTGCCATTTTGGGTGCGGAATATGTACTCAACATGCTGCCGCGCGGCACGCACGATTACGCCCGTTTTATCAAACCATCCGAATTAGCACAGACCTGTCGCAACACAGGCTTAAACGTCGCCGAGCTGATCGGAATGAGCTACAACCCACTGAGTAAAACCTATTCTTTGGGTAACGACACCAGCGTAAATTACATGGTCGCTTGCCGTCGTGACTGACAGCAACAACACTCCCGTGCAAGCCGTCCTGTTTGATCTGGACGGCACTTTTGCCGACACCGCGCCTGATCTTGCCGCCGCACTCAATCACACCCGCGCAACCCGCGATTTGCCACCGCTACCGCTCGAAACACTGCGGCCGCAGGCTTCGCACGGCTCGCGTGGCTTGCTAAAAATTGGTTTTGGCATTGAGCCGGACGATGCGGATTACGATGCCCTGCGCGATATTTTTCTCGAACATTACGAACGTAACATCTGCGTCCATACCTGCCTCTTTAGTGGCATGAGCGAATTGGTAAATGAATTGGAACAACGCGGCCTCTCTTGGGGCATTGTTACCAACAAGCCCCATCGCTACACTTTGCCGCTCATGCAAGCCTTGGGCTATGCCCACCGAGCTGCCTGCTTGGTTAGCGGCGACACCTGCGCCCACGCCAAACCCCATCCGCTTCCCCTGCTGCACGCTGCCCAGCTTGTCTCAGCCAATCCGCACAACTGCATTTATCTGGGGGATGATTTGCGCGATATGCAAGCTGCGCAGGCCGCTGGGATGACGGGACTCGTTGCACGCTACGGCTACGTTGATGGCACGGAGACTGGGTGGCCCGCACACGGGATGATTGCGACGCCTCAAGCGTTGCTGCCTTACCTCGCACGCTGAACCGCAGTATGATGACGAAGTTGCCACAACGCGTTGTCTGAAAATGGATCAAAACTCCGCCGCAGATACCAACACACAAGCCCAAAACGAGCTTCAGACTTTGTTGCACAAAGTCATCGTGGCACATCAACAAGCTTTGGCGCTGTTGCAACAAACCGAAAAAGCATACGGACGGCTTGTTCCGCACCAACTCCTGAACCTGCTTCAGCCCACCAGCATCGTCGATGTCAAACTTGGCGATCAAGTCGAACGCTACATGACCATCATGTTTTCCGACATTCGCGACTTCACCCCGCTGTCCGAGTCGATGACCCCGCGCGAAAATTTCGAATTCATCAACTCCTATCTCAGCCAAATGGAGCCCGTCATCAGCCGCCATAGCGGCATCATCGACAAATACATCGGCGATGCCATCATGGCCCTGTTCGACAAAAGCGACGATGCGCTCAATGGCGCGCTGGCCATGCTGGAACGGCTCACCTTTTACAACGCCGGACGCGAACGAGCTGGATACGCGCCCATCCACATCGGCATCGGACTCAACACTGGCCGAGTAATGATAGGCACAGTAGGCGGCATCAACCGTATGGACAGCACCGTGATCGGCGATGCCGTCAACCTCACGGCACGACTGCAAGAAGCCAACAAAACCTACCACGCGCCGCTCATCATCAGCCAACATACCCTCTACGAACTAGAAGATAGCTCGCGCTACATGATCCGTTTTTTGGATCGCGTCAAAGTCAAAGGCAAATCCCAACCGCTCTCAATCTACGAAGTTTTTGACCATGACCCGCAACCCCTGCGTGCCTGCAAACAGGAAACACTCGATCACTTTGAACGCGGTGTCTTCTACTACCACGTCAAAGACATCGAAAAAGCGATCTCAATGTTCAGAGAATGCATCGACCTCTCATCCGACGACTTTGCCGCGATGCTTTATCTGGAACGCTGCTATGAATACCAAGCCAATGGGCAACATCACAGCACTGGCGAAATGGAAACGCCGCCGATCTGGCATGACGACTACCTGACTGGGCACGAAAAACTCGACACCTCGCACCGCGAACTGCTGACACACATCAACACACTATTTGAAAAAATCCAGGCCAACCAATGCGATGACTTCAGCCCCCTGTTCAGCTACCTAGACAAACACACGGAAGCCACCTTCCTACTGGAAGAACAACTGATGCGCGAGCACAACTACCCGTTTTTCGACAGCCATAGCAAAGAACACCAGCGTTTCATCAAACGCTATCGCCAAGTTCAGGCCGCACTAAAACTCAGCTCCAACAACCCGCGCCAACATGCCTACGGATTGCTACTGCAACTAATCGACTGGCTATCGACTCACATTGGCAAAAATGATCGCCACGTCATGCGCCACATCCAAAACCTCGCCGCACAACCATCCCGCTGACCCATTACAAAGTGCCCCGCTTGCAGCACGCAGTGCCAATTGGCGACTAAAAAAATCAACCCCACAAAATCAATGAGCCTCGGGATCATTATCACCCGAGGCCCATCTAGTTGTGTTGTATGACAAGGCTCAACAGCCCCGGCTTACGGTTTTTTAGGCCGCTAAAGCGTAGTTTTCATCGTTTGCATTTACATGCTTGCTTCATTTACGTCGATCGCCTGACGTGTCGCCCCGAAACCTATCTGCTCGCTGTCGAAGCCAGGTCATCCCCATCATAAGCGCACTGACATCACTACACTTATGGTGGAGATGGGCGGAATTGAACCGCCGTCCAACAAGCCCTTATTGAGCCGGAGTTTTCGCAAACCGAAGTTTGCTCACAACAATGCGGATGATTTTAGCACAAACACCCCCCTAACAAATCAAACCCCAAAGATTGATGAGAAGGCGTTGCGCCTTTCACCTGAAAGCGAACAGGTGCCCCCTTGAGAGGCGAAGGACATCAGAACAAGCCCAATGCCATCTCAGCTCTCGCTCATGCAATTAAACCCGCGTCACAGCTCGCCACCAAATTTCCACTCAATCGGGTTTAGAATCGCGGCACACAACCTCACCGAAATTGCCATGACACACACATCAGAGCTGACACAATTACGCGACCGTCTGCGCGATTTCGCTGCCGAGCGCGACTGGGAGCAATTTCATAGCCCGAAAAACCTGAGCATGGCACTCATGGTAGAAACCGCCGAGCTAATGGAACACTTTCAATGGCTGACCGAAGCCCAGTCGAACAACACAACCACGCTCGACAAACAAGCCATCGGCGAAGAACTCGCCGACGTACTGCTCTACCTAGTTCGACTGGCGGATAGGCTGGATGTTGACCTGCTCGATGCCGCCGCGCACAAAATCGAAAAAAACGCGGCTAAATACCCTGCGGAACAGGTACGCGGCAGCGCGAAAAAATACTCAGACTACTGACACCCGCGCTGCGCCCTGCGCCATTTTCCCGATAATCGCGGCTTGCTCGAAGCCTGCATTTTTGAAGCAATCCAGTACCTCGTCGGCGGCTTCTGCGGCAACGCTTACCAGTAGGCCGCCGCTGGTTTGCGCGTCGGCCAGCAGGCGTTGTTGCCAAGTTTGCAGGTGTGCGCCAAAGTCGATTTCGTGGCCGTAGCTGGCAAGGTTGCGATCAATTGCGCCGGGGCCGATGCCTTGTTGCGCCAGCGGTAGGGCTTCAGACAAAACCGGTACTTGGTCGAAGCTGAGTTCGGCCGCCAAACCGGAACCTCGGCATATTTCCATCAGGTGTCCCAGCAAGCCAAAGCCGGTAACGTCGGTCAGGGCATGAACGCTGTCCAGCGCGGCGAGTGTGCTGCCTACGCTGTTGAGTTTGGTGGTGGTGGCTACCATTTGCGCGTAGCCCGCTGCGGTCAGCAGGTCTTTTTTGAGTGCTGCTGCCAGCACGCCCACGCCGATGCCTTTGCCGAGAATGAGTACGTCGCCCGCTTGTGCGTCGCTGTTTTTCTTGAGTCGTTTGGGGTGAACAACCCCTAGCGCGACCAAGCCGTAAATCGGTTCGACCGAGTCGATGGAGTGTCCGCCAGCCAGTGGGATGCCTGCGGCTTTGCATACCGCTTCGCCACCTTGCAGGATGGCCCGGATGGTTTCAACCGGGAGCTTGTTGATAGGCATGCCGACGATGGCCAACGCCATGATGGGTGTACCGCCCATAGCATAGACATCGGACATGGCATTGGTCGCCGCGATGCGCCCGAAGTCGAACGGGTCATCGACGATGGGCATGAAAAAATCGGTGGTGGCGATCACGGCCTGCTCGTCATTCAGGCGATACACGGCTGCGTCGTCGCTGGTTTCGGTTCCCACCAGTAGGTCGGGGAACGGTAGTTTTTCTTTTGCCACGCCCAGAATGGATTGCAGCATTGCCGGTGCAATTTTGCAGCCGCAGCCGCCACCGTGCGACAATTGGGTCAACTTTACTTCCTCCACGCTTGCTCCTATCCACATGTTGTTCAGAACCGCGAACCTATCACAGCTTGGTGAGTTTGACGAAATCATCGATGTGCGCACGCCCGCCGAATTCGCCGATGACCACATCCCTGGGGCAATTAATTGCCCAGTACTTTCCAACGAAGAGCGCATCACGGTTGGGACTTTGTACAAACAGGTGTCGCCCTTTGAGGCGCGTAAAGTTGGCGCGGCACTGGTCGCCAAAAATATCGCCCACCATCTAGAAACCCGTTTTCACGCTCACCCGAAATCATGGAAACCGCTGGTGTATTGCTGGCGCGGGGGGCAGCGCAGCGGCGCGATGAGTATCATTCTCGGGCAGGTGGGTTGGGTTGCTCACAAGCTAGAAGGCGGCTACAAAAGCTATCGCCGCGATGTGCTGACGCAACTCGAAACATTGCCGCCGCAGCTGAATTTACGTGTTGTATGCGGCCCCACTGGCGCAGGCAAGAGTCGCCTACTCGCCGCACTTGCCGCTACGGGGCAACAAATTCTTGATCTGGAGGGGCTGGCACAACATCGCGGTTCGGTACTTGGTGGTTTACCGCAGCAGCCACAACCCTCACAAAAAATGTTCGACAGCCTTGTCTTGCAAGCACTGCAAAAGCTGGTGCCAACACACCCGATTTACGTCGAGTCGGAAAGCAATAAAATCGGCAATGTGCGCGTCTCTCCCGAGCTTATCGCAGCTATGCATACCAGCCCTTGCCTGCTGCTCGACACGCCGCTCGACATCCGCGTTGCGGGTTTGCGCGAAGACTACCAACACTATATTGACGATCCCGATGCGCTAATCGCGCAACTACAAACGCTGCACGCTTTTCACGGCACAAAGCAATTGGAACATTGGAACGAGCTTATCCGTGCGGGCGACTTTTCCGGTCTGGTGGCCGAATTGCTGACACTGCACTACGACCCCAGCTACTTGCGCTCGCTCTCCAAGCACTACACCAATCTGAATCAGGCACAGCGTTTCGAACCCGATGACTTGTCGGATACCGCTTTGCGGCAACTGGCAACTGAACTAGGCAAGGAGCAATGATGGAATACCGGCAACTAGGCAATACCGACCTGCGCATTTCCGCGCTAAGTCTGGGTACGATGACATTCGGCGAGCAGAACACCGAAGCCGACGCGCACGCCCAGCTTGATTTGGCCGTTGCGCATGGTGTCAATTTTATCGACACCGCCGAGATGTATCCGGTCGCCCCGCGTGCCGAAACCGTGCATCTCACCGAAACGTATATTGGCACTTGGCTGAAACATCAGCCACGCGACCGGCTCATCATCGCCAGCAAAATCGCCGGCCCGGCACGCGGCTTTCACTGGATACGCAACGGCCCGCGCATCAACCGCGAGCACCTCATTGCCGCAGTCGATGGCAGCTTGCGCCGCCTGCAAACTGATTATCTCGACCTGTACCAGATTCACTGGCCAGATCGCTATGTGCCGATGTTCGGTGCAAGCAGTTACGACGTAGAACAAGAACGTGATAGCACGCCGATAGCGGAACAATTGGCGGTGCTGGGCGAGTTGGTCAGCGCAGGAAAAATCCGCCACATCGGCCTGAGTAACGAAACGCCCTGGGGTGTGGGCGAATTTGTGCGCTGCGCCGAGCAACTCGGCTTGCCCAAAATCGCCTCGATTCAAAACGCTTATCACCTGATGAACCGCACCTTCGAAAACGGCTTGTCCGAAATTTGCCATCACAGCCATGTCGGATTACTGGCCTATAGCCCGCTGGCTTTCGGCTGGCTTACCGGAAAATACCTCAGCGACCCAAACGCGCATGGCCGCATCACGCTGTTCCCCGGCTTTGGCCAACGCTACAACAAACCCAGCGTCCCTACCGCCAGCCGCGCGTATGTGCAAATCGCACAAGAAGCGGGGCTCAGCCCGGCACAACTGGCACTGGCTTTTGCGCGCACCCGCTGGTTTACCAGTAGCGTGATTTTGGGCGCAAGCAAGTTATCGCAACTGACTGAAAATCTGGATAGCGCAAACGTAAGCTTAAGCACCGAAGTGCTGGAAAAAATCGAGGCTGTGCATCGGACTTATCCCAATCCCGCACCGTAAAATCCCCGTGAGATTGTTAATCTTTTGTGTGTTACCGTACAAAGCGTTTCCGGCGCGACTTGTTAAACTTTAGTCCGTACAATCAAAGAGTAAAACTCGCTGAAAGAAACGCGAATAAATCAACAACAGTAAGCATCCAATGTCACACCACCACGCCCCGGATCAAAATCGAGTTCTTGCCGCATTGCAGCCGCAAGAACTTCAGGCTTTACTACCGTATTTGAAAGTGACACACCTCAAGTCGGGTGAACTACTGGTCGAGTCCGGCGAATCCATGAGTCATGTGTATTTTCCGATTGACTGTGCCATTTCTCTGTTCTACCGCATGGAAAGCGGAGAATCCACCGGCGTGATGGCTATCGGTAACGAAGGCATGTTTGGCGTGGCCCAAGTGCTGGGGAGTGACACCATCCCCTATTGTGCGGTGGTCGAAACCGCCGGGCATGTGTTTCAAATGGAAGTGGCTGTATTGCAACAACTGACCGCCAGAGTCGATGCGTTGCGCTCTGTATTATTGCTCTACGCGCAAGCCTCGCTGACGCAAATTTCACAGGCTGTGGTGTGTGAAAAACACCACTCCCTAACACAGCAACTTAGCCAGCATCTATTGCTGATTAGCGATAAGGCACTGGCGGACGATTTTGTACTTACGCATGAAGTCATCGCCAATATGCTCGGTGTCCGCCGCGAAAGCGTCACCGAAATTGCCGGGGACTTGCGCACTCAAGGCGTGATAGATTACAACCGTGGACGTATCCGAATACTGGATCGCCCCAAGTTGGAAGCGATGTGCTGCGAGTGTTACGAGGTTGTTAAAAAAGAGTTTTCACGCCTGCTGGGTAAAGCAAAATCGTGATTTCATACCAAACAATACGAGCATGATGATGCGGTAATGGCTACGCAACCAAACTATTTGATCGATATTGCCACGCGCGGTGTCTTTTGTTTAAAAGAAACCGATTCGCTAGGCGAAGCGGCGCGGGTGATGTCCGAGCGCCGATTTTCTTCGATTGTGGTCACTGACGATGCCAACCATCCGCTCGGTATCATCACCGAACGCAATATTCTCCGAGCCATGCATGAAGGCGCACGGCCCGAAATCCCCTTGCGCACCACCATGTCAGCCCCAGTAGTGGTGCTGCCGAGTCAAACCGATATTCTCGACGGTTATCAGATTTGCCTGCGTGAAGGCATCCGCCACTTGGTGCTGGTGGACGATGCAGGTGCGGTTGCGGGGGTACTCAGCGAAACCGATTTTCGGCTGCATCTCAATCTCACCGCGCTGGCCGGACGGCGCAATATTGCCGCCATTGCAAAACGCTCCGGCATTGCCTTGCCGCCTAATACGCGCTTAGTTCAAGCCCTCGATTTAATGCATGCACAGCGCAAGAGCTGCGTGATCATCGTTGAGCATGAGAAGCCCGTTGGCATCGTCACCGAACGAGATGTGGTGCGGTTCTATTCGAGCGATCTAAATTGGCACGACATTCTGCTGGGCGAGGTCATGATTTCACCCGTGCTGACGATTTCCTCATCGGCCTCTACTGCTCAAGCTGCTGAAAAAATGTTGTCCCATAAGGTACGCCATCTAGTTTCCGTGGATCCACACGGATGCATGGTTGGGCTGCTGAGCGAACATGATCTGACTCAGGCGATGGTGTCTGGCCTTTCGGAAGAACGCGCCGGTATTGAGGAGTCGTTCCTGCGCACGTTAATTAACACCGTGCCTGATCTCATTTGGCTAAAAAACCCAGAGGGTGTTTACCTCGCTTGCAATGTGCGCTTTGAGCGCTTCTTTGGCCATAAAGAACAAGACATCATCGGTAAAACTGATTACGACTTTGTTAGCCATGAACAAGCCGAGTTCTTCCGTGAAAATGATCGCATGGCGATGAAAAACGACGGTGCGACATCGAATGAAGAATGGCTGACATTCGCCCAAGACGGCTATCACGGTCTGTTTGAAACGGTGAAGACACCGATGCGCGACCATCACGGACGACTGATCGGCGTGTTGGGCGTGGCGCGAGATATTACTGAGCGTCAACGCATGTTCGAGCGACTGGAGCAGAGCGAGCGCGAATTCAGAAGCCTATCCGAAACCTCGCCTGACAACATTATTCGTTACGACAAAGAATGTCGCCAGATTTACGCCAACCCAGTTGTGTTGCAAGTATTGAAACAATTACTCGGCAGAAATCCGCATGGAGAGACACCAAACGAAGCTTATGCGGATGGCAGTTTTAAAGATTACGATGCAGCACTCCGACGTGTGATCGCCAGCGGGCAGATGGAGGACTTCGAGTTTGCCCTGCCAGATCGAGGCTCAGGTGTAGAACATCACTTGATACGTATGGCGGCAGAAAAAAATGCCGCCGGAGAAGTGATTGGCGCAATCGCCTTTGGCCGTGACATTACGCAAATCCGACAGGCGGAACATCAATTACGCGAGAGTCAGGAACGTCTGGCTCAAAGCGAATACCTCCTGCGCACGCTGATCGAAGCGATTCCAGATGCGATTCAGTTTAAGGATGGTGAGGGACGCTGGCTGGAGTCCAATTCCGCCGCGCGTGCCGCATTTGGGCTTGATGCAGAACTGAGCCATAACCGTTCCGACTTGGAGTTATCCGAGCTAGCTGCCCCCGAATTTAAGTCCGCCCTGCAACGCTGCCATGAAACTGATGAGGAAATATGGCAGATCGGGGAAACCGCCAGAATCGAGGAAACCATCCCTGCGCCAGGCGAAAAAAAGATGGTTTTTGATGTCATCAAAGTTCCTCTTTTCAATCACGATGGTGGCCGAAAAGGCTTGGTTATCGTCGGACGCGACGTAAGTGAACTCAAACGCACCGAAAGCGCATTGCGGCAAAGTATCGATGATTACAGCGGCTTGGTTCAGCGCATCCCAGTTGGCGTCTACAAGTTTCGCGTTCGTCCCGACGGCAGTGCCGCTTTTGAGTACGTCAGCCAACGCTGGTGTGAACTACTCGATGTCACCGAAGCTGAGGTAATGAATGACCCGCAAGCGGCATTCCAGCATATCGACACAGCAGAGCTAAAACACTTCGTTGAGCTCAATGAAAAAATGCGCCGCGAGTTAAGTCGGTTTGTATGGGAAGGCTCCATACGGCGCAAAAACGGTGAAGTGCGCTGGCTGCATATCGAATCGCAACCTTCGGTACTGGAAAACGGCGACATTTTGTGGGACGGTATCCAATATGACATTACCGAGCGACGCAAAGCCGATGAAGCATTGCGCATCAACGCCAGCGTGTTTGATACCACACAGGATGCCATCATCATTACCGATGCCAACAACGACATCATTGATGTCAATCCCGCTTTTACCCGTATCACCGGATATGCGCGCGATGAAGTGCTGGGAAAAAATCCGCGCATTTTGAGTTCGGGGCGGCAGGATAATGCTTTCTTTCAAGCAATGTGGGATGCGCTCTTAACTCAGCAAGCCTGGCGCGGCGAAATATGGAATCGGCGAAAGAGTGGCGAATTATTTGCCGAATTGCTTTCTATCTCAGTCATCCGCGACGAAGCCGACGCCGTGCAACGCTATGTTGGCGTTTTCTCCGACATCACCTATTTCAAAGTACACGAAGAAGAACTCAGCCGCGTTGCAAACTACGATGCACTTACCGGTATTCCGAATCGGCGATTGCTGGCAGATCGGCTGGAGCAGGCCGTTATCCATGCCCAGCGAGCCGAGAAGTTACTCGCCATTTGCTACTTGGATCTGGATGGATTCAAAGAAGTGAATGACCAGTACGGACATAAAACAGGCGATGAACTACTCATCAATATCACCCATCGCTTACAGGAAGAATTACGGGCGGGTGACACGTTGGCGCGTTTGGGCGGTGATGAGTTTGTCGTCTTATTCAACGATCTGGCGCAGGAAAGCGAATGTTTCCAAGTGCTAGAGCGCATCATGCAAATCATCGCCACGCCGGTGCAATTAGGAGAACACCGAGTCGCTGTCTCGGCCAGCATTGGTGTTACTTTTTACCCCACCCACGGCGAAGATGGCGATAGCTTGTTGCGCCACGCGGATCAAGCCATGTACATCGCCAAACAAACCGGGAAAAACCGCTTTCATCGTTATACCTAGTCTTTTTAGTTGAGTGACATATAAGTCTAAGCAAAAACTGGTAGCATGGAATCATGGTTGATTGCGGTGAGTGCTGATCGTTCAATTTCCGGTATTTCCATACATCACGATCCACCCCTCCCTTGTTTTTCATTGTTTAGGTACTAAATATCATGTCGCAGCACTATCTCACCCCCCTGTTTTCCCCCAAGTCTGTGGCTGTTTTCGGCGCGAGTGATCGCGTAGATTCGGTCGGACAAATCGTGTTCAAAAATATGCTGGACAGCGGCTTTCACGGTGCGCTGTATCCGATCAACCCCACCCACGCCGAAATACAGGGCAAGAAGGCTTACAAGTCAATCTTCGAAATCAGCGATGCAGTCGAGCTGGTGGTGATTGCCACGCCACCGCAAACGGTGCCGGACATTATGGAAGATTGCGGCAAGCATGGCGTAAAAGCGGCCATCATTATCACTGCCGGTTTTGGTGAAGTGGGCGCAGCCGGTCAGGCGCTGGAAAAAGCCGTACTGGAAAATGCGCGCCGTTACGGTATTCGCATCATCGGGCCGAATTGTCTGGGCGTGATGCGCCCCAATATCGGTTTCAATGCCACGTTCAATAATGGCAATGCCAATGTCGGCAAGTTGGCGCTAGTGTCGCAATCCGGCGCTTTATGCACAGCGATTCTGGATTGGGCGCAAACCAATGATGTCGGCTTTTCCAGCGTGGTGTCGCTGGGTTCGTCTGCTGATGTGGATTTCGGCGAGATTCTTGATTATCTAGTTTCCGACCGTGAGACCGAGAGCATTTTGCTTTACATCGAAGGCATCCGCGATGCGCGCCGGTTTATGAGCTCGCTGCGCGCAGCAGCGCGTTTCAAACCGGTGATTTTGGTCAAGGTTGGCCGCCATGCGGCGGGTTCAAAAGCCGCGATGTCGCACACAGCTTCGCTGGTCGGCTCGGATGATGCGTTTGATGCCGCCGTGCGCCGTGCGGGCGTGGTGCGTGTGCAGACCATCACGCAACTGTTCTCCGCAGCCAAGGCATTGGCCTGCGGCTTTCACCCCACTGGCAACCGTTTAGCTATCGTCACCAACGGCGGCGGCCCCGGTGTGATGGCCACGGATCGCGCATCCGATCTCGGTCTGGTGATGGCCAATCTGTCAGAAGAAACGATCACCCGTTTGAATCAGGTGCTGCCGTCAAACTGGTCACACGGCAATCCGGTGGATGTCATCGGTGATGCGCAGGCCGACCGTTATCAACATGCGGTGCAAGCTTGTCTGGAAGACCCGAATGTCGATGGCGTGTTGACCATTCTCACCCCGCAAGCGATGACCAAGCCGTTGGAAGCCGCAAACGTGCTGATCGCCCTGTCTGATCAATACAAAAAACCGCTGCTCACCTGCTGGATGGGCGAGTCGCAAGTGAATGAATCACGCAAAGCCTTCGCGCAGGCACACAAGCCCAACTTCCGCACACCGGAACCAGCAGTCGAAGTGTTCTCCTATCTCTCTGCCTATCACCGTAACCAAGAGTTGCTGATGCAGATGCCTAACCCGCTGTCGCATCATCTTGAGCCGGATGTAGAAGGTGCGCGCATGATTATTGAGGGCGCGTTGCAAGAACGCCGCAAGGTGTTGAGCGAGATGGAGTCGAAAGCCCTGCTCTCGGCGTTTCACATTCCCGTGGCGCAAACCATGCTGGCACACTCTCCCAACGAGGCACTACTGATCGCGCAGCAATTGGGCTATCCAGTGGCGATGAAAGTCAACTCACCCGACATCACGCACAAGAGCGATGCGGGCGGCGTGTTGTTGAATCTCGCCAATGCGCAGGCGGTACGCGCGGGCTATCAAGAAATATTCGAGAACATCAAACGCAACCGTCCCGACGCGCACATGGATGGTGTATCCATCCAGCCAATGATCGTTAAACCGAATGGGCGCGAGCTGATGCTGGGCGTGACCAATGATCCAGTGTTCGGCCCGGTCATCACGTTCGGTGCGGGCGGCACCACGGTGGAAGTGATGGGCGACCGCTCGGTCACTCTGCCGCCGCTGAATACCTTCCTCGTTAAAGACCTGATTAAAGGCACCAAGGTATCCAAGCTTTTGGGCGATTTCCGCCATATGCCAGCGGTGGATATGGATGCGCTGGAAAGCGTGTTATTGCGCGTTTCCGAAATGGTGTGTGAACTGCCAACGTTGATGGAAATGGACATCAACCCGCTCATCGTGGACGAACATGGCGTACTCGCTGCCGATGCCCGTGTCGTAGTTGCCTATCGTCAACCGAGCGCGGATCGTTACTCGCACATGGCGATTTACCCCTACCCCACACATCTGGTCAGCACTTGGCAATTGGCCGATGGCACCAATATCACCATTCGCCCTATCCGCCCGGAAGATGCGCAACTCTCGCAAGAGTTCGTTCGCCATTTGTCGCCGGAATCGCGTTACTTCCGCTTTATGAACAGCGTGCAAGAGTTAAGCCATGCCATGTTGGTGCGCTTTACCCAAATCGACTATAGCCGCGAGATGGCACTGGTTGCTGTGACGGAAGAAAACGGCGAAGAAGTCGAACTGGGCGTTGCTCGCTTCGCCATCAACCCGGATGGCTCAAGCTGCGAATTCGCCGTGGTCATGGCTGACAAGATGCACGGCAAAGGCCTAGGACAAAAGATGATGAATTCTTTGTTCGAAGCTGCGCGCTCCAAAGGTCTGCACGTGATGCAAGGCGAGGTGCTAAAGACTAACCTCGACATGCTCAAGTTGATGACGCGTCTCGGCTTCACCATCGAAAATAGCCCAGAAGACAGCAACATCAAGAATGTGAGCAAGTTGCTATAACAAAAACGGAGGGAGACATGCTAACCGCCTATATCACCCACCCGTTGTTTCTCAAGCATGACATGGGGGAAGATCATCCAGAATGTCCGGGGCGAATTCACGCCATCGAAGACAGATTGATCTCCTCCGGTCTGCTGCACTTTTTATTACAGGTGGATGCACAACCGGCCAGCATAGAAGAATTGGCACGGGTACACAGTCGCGCCTATATCGACGAAATTCACGCGCACGCGCCTGAGAGCGGCATGATTCATCTGGATGGCGACACCACGATGAATCCATACTCGCTGGATGCGGCTTTGCACGCCGCCGGTGCGGCGATTCAGGCGGTTGACTTGGTCTTGTCCGGCCAAGCGGAAAATGCTTTTTGCAACATCCGCCCGCCCGGACACCATGCCGGACGTGCTCGCGCATCAGGCTTTTGTATCTTCAACAACGTCGCGGTAGCGGCGGCACACGCATTGGAAAAACACGGCTTGGCACGCGTGGCAATTCTCGATTTCGATGTGCATCACGGCGACGGCACTGAAGAAATTTTCCACGACGACGAGCGCGTCATGCTCTGCTCCACGTTCCGTCACCCCTACTACCCCTATTGCGGTGCTGACAGTAGCAACAGCCATATCATCAACGTGCCGTTGCCAGCTGGAACATCGGGGGATGCATTCCGCACTGCCGTGAGCGAAAACTGGCTCCCCGCGCTGGAGCGCTTCCAGCCGCAGATGATTTTTATCTCCGCCGGATTTGACGCGCACCGCGAGGACGATATGGGGGGGCTTGCCTTGCGCGATGGTGATTACGAATGGGTTACCGAGGCCGCCAAGCACGTTGCGGCACGTTATGCCGACAAACGCATCGTCTCGGTACTGGAAGGCGGTTACGCGCTCAATGCGCTGGGACGCAGTGCGGTCGCGCACATCAAAGCACTCAGTGGGCTGTGAGTCACCAATGGCAAAAGACTTTACCGATTACAGCACTCACGATTTTATTAGCACCATGCCGAATATCGTTTGCGGGCAAGTGTTAATGAATCGCCAGCGGCACTACGCCATTGTGGTAAAAAAAGGCCGCACCACGTTTCAGCTTATTTGCGTGAAATCAGGAATACTGAAAGTCAGTAAATTTTCTGCGCGCCAAATCACCGAAGAATGGCTGGATGCCGAGTATCCCTACGACAAGGCACTGGCAAGTTTGCAAGACATGGCCAAACGCCACGGTGCCACTGAAGCCGCCCAAGCCCTGCTGGATAAACTGGTGAAAACCGGCAAAGAACCGACGCAAGTGCGGCTGTTTGAATAATCCGCTATTGACTCAAGCCACCCTCACCCGCGCCCTAGCACTTTCCGATACACGTCACGATAAGCCTTGGCGCTGGTTTCCCAACTAAAGTCTTTGCTCATACAGTTTTTGCGCAGCTGTTTCCATGCATCTTCTTGGTGATACAGCGTCACGGCGCGTTGTATGGTGGCGAGCAGATTATCCGCGCTCATGCCGCTGAAAACGAAGCCGCTGGCACTGCCGTCCGCCAAGGTTTCATCCGTGCAGTCCCGCACGGAGTCAGCTAGGCCACCCGTGGCATGAACAATCGGTGGTGTGCCGTAACGCTGACTGTAGAGCTGGTTCAGGCCGCAGGGTTCGAAGCGTGACGGCATGACAAAAATGTCTGTACCCGCTTCGATTAAATGCGATAAGGCTTCGCTGAAACCAATGTATGCGGCAATTTTTCCGGGATAACGCATGGCCAGTGTTTGAGCAGCATTTTGCATGGCAACATCGCCGCTACCGAGCATGACCAGCTGTACCGGAAGCTCGGTTAAACGCGGCGCGATTTCGAGTAATAGGTCGAGACCTTTTTGATAGGTGAAGCGGCTCACTACCCCCAGCAACGGAATATCAGCGCGCTGCTCCAGCCCCATCTTTTCTTGCAGGGCGCGCTTGTTCTCGGCTTTACCTGCCATGCGTCCCTTGCTGTATTTTTTGGCCAAGTGGCTGTCTTGAGCGGGATTCCATTCGTCAGTGTCGATGCCGTTGAGGATGCCGGTTAATTCTTTCTGGCGATAGCTCAACAGTCCCTGCATACCGAAGCCAAGCGCATCTTGTTGAATTTCTTCTGCATAGGTCGGGCTGACGGTGGTGATGTGGTCGCAGTAAAACAATCCGGCCTTAAGGAAAGACAAGTTGCCGTAGTACTCCAAGCCGTTAATGCTAAAGCTCGATGCGGGCAAACCCAGTTGGCTCAAGTTGCCGGACGGAAATGCGCCCTGAAACGCGAGGTTGTGAATGGTCATCACACTGGGCACACCCTGTTCGAATTTCAGGTAAGCGGAAGCCAGTCCGGTTTGCCAGTCGTTGCAGTTGACGATGTCGGGATGCCAATCCAGCGGCGATGATTTGCCCCCCAACAGAGCGGCGATTTTCGACAACATGCCAAAGCGCAAGGCGTTGTCTGGCCAGTCTTCGCCAAGCGGATTTTGGTAAGGGCCGCCGTCGCGTTGGTAAAGTTCGGCGCAATCCAGCACCAGCAAAGGCACGCCGTTGGGCATGGTGGCGGCAAGCAAACTTGTGTGCGGAATGCCAAACAGATGCTCAAACGTGGCAACTACGCTAGCATTTTCGATCTGCTCCATCACCTTGCGATAACCGGGAACCAGCACGCGCACATCCACACCGATGGCACGCAAAGCGGCAGGCAAAGCGCCGCTGACATCAGCCAATCCGCCAGTTTTGATAAATGGGGCGACTTCGGAAGTCGCAAACAATACTTTTAGCTCAGCCATATCGGCATTCCTTTAAGGGTGAATTCAATTACAGCCAGCGCATCATGCCCAATTCAAACGGGTGCGTAAGCAGGTCATGGCTGGGATAGAGGCGGATGCGGTATTCCAATTTGCCGCAATGCTCGGGTTGTACTTCAAGCACATAGCGATGCTCGTTGGCACCAACCATTTCGCCGGATGCTTCAAAGTGGTAACGGTGCATATCCGCCAGTCGCTCGCGCCGAGTTTGCAAGCCCAACAGTAACTCTATGGTCACGTCGCTGGTATGCAGGCCGTTCAAATTAACGGCCAGTTCGAGGCGTAGGCTGTCGCCGTATTCGATTGCCTCACGCGGCGTATCCAGACGGCGCAAGTTGACACCGTGCCAGCACTGGCGCACGTGATGTTTCCACGCGGCAACGGCAACGGCGTTTTGGTATTTTTCCTGCGAATAGGCGCGGTACTGACGGCTGGCTGGCAAGTAGCATTTGGCCAAATATTCGCCCACCATGCGCTTGGAGTTAAAGCGCGGCATGATGCTGGACATAGAGCGTTTTGACATGCGTACCCAGCTTGGCGAGAAACCCATTTTGCCGTGGTCGTAATACTGCGGGATAACCTGATCTTGCAACAATTCGTACAGGGTATGACTCTCTTCACGAGTGCGCACATCTTCGCTCAGTGTTTCGGAAACCGGCTTGATCGCCCAGCCGTTTTTGCCGTCGTAACTTTCGCCCCACCAACCGTCGAGTACAGACAGATTGATCGAACCATTGATGCCCGCCTTCATGCCCGATGTGCCGCTGGCTTCCAATGGGTACAGCGGATTATTCAGCCAAACATCAACGCCAGCCACCAGTTTGCGTGACAACGCCAAGTCGTAACCTTCGACTAGTAACACTTTGCCGACGAATTCGGGCATCTTGGAAATTTGCGTAATGCGCCGGATCAGGTCTTGTCCCGGCACATCTGCGGGATGAGCTTTGCCCGCGAAAATGAATACCGCCGGACGCTCGGGGTTGTTTAGAATTTCACGCAGCCAGTCGATGTTGCCAAACAGCATGGTTGCCCGTTTGTAAGTGGCGAAGCGGCGCGCAAAACCAATGGTGAGAATGTTCGGATTCTCGGGATTAACGTATTTCAGCAAGCGGTCGAGGTGAGCTTCGGAACCGTGGTTACGGAAATGCTGGGCTGTGATGCGTTCGCGCACGATGTTGAGCATCTTGGCTTTAAGCGTCTGACGCACGCTCCAGTACAGGTGATCGGGTATGTCATCCACCGCATTCCAGAACTCGACATCGTTCATGCGCGCGCTCCATTCCGAGCCGAGGTGGCGTTCCAGCATCTCTATCCATTCTGTCGCCAGAAAGGTCGGCGCATGAACACCGTTGGTGATGTAGGTCATCGGATTTTCGTTGGCTTCAATTTGCGGCCACATATCGCCGCAGATCACCGATGAGACATCGCCGTGAATGCGTGACACACCGTTGTTGAAACGGGTGCAGCGTATCGCCAGCGCAGTCATGTTGAAGTCGGGGCTGTCCGAGTTTTTACCAAGCGCAAGAAATTCATCGCTGCTTAGCTTAAGTTCGGGGTAATAGTGGGCAAAATAACCCTGCATCATGTCCATGCCAAAATGGTCATGTCCGGCTGGCACCGGCGTGTGCGTGGTAAAGATGGTATTAGCAGCAACACATTCCAGCGCAGCAGCAAAATTCAAACCGTCTTCACGAATTTTTTGGCGGATACGCTCCAGCCCCAGAAATGCCGCGTGACCTTCATTGATGTGCCATACCGTCGGGCTCAAGCCCACCTCTTTCAGCGCGCGCACGCCGCCAATGCCAAGCACGATCTCCTGTTCGATACGCATCACCTTGTCGCCGCCATACAAACGGTGCGTGATGTCGCGGTCATGCGGGCTGTTGCTGCTCAGATCGGTATCCAGCAAATACAAGCGGATGTGCCCTACCCGTGCCTGCCAAATTTTGACGTGCAGTGTGCGGCCGGGCAGCTCAACCGTGATAGCAGCTTCGCTACCATCGGGACGAAGGGCCGGTTCAATCGGCAAATCGTCGAAATGCGAATCGGTATTGCTGGCGATCTGGTTGCCCTCGCCGTCTATGGTTTGTTGAAAATATCCCTGACGATACAACAGCCCAACGCCGACAAAAGGCAGGCGCAAATCGCTGGCCGCTTTGCAGTGGTCTCCCGCCAGAATGCCAAGGCCGCCGGAATAAATCGGAAAGCTTTCATGAAAGCCAAATTCGGCGCAAAAATAGGCGATTAAATCGTCCTTGCGCAACCAATCTGCCCCACTCGCGGGTAATTGGTGATCGTGATAGGTGTCGTATGCAGCCAGCACGCGATTGAAATTACCGATAAAAACCTGATCTTCCGCCGCATCTCGCAGTCGTTGCTCATCCACCCGTTTCAAAAATGCCTTTGGACTTTGCCCGCATGCTTTCCACAACCCAGGATGCAAGCGTGCAAATAAAGCTCGCGTGGGACGATCCCAGCTATACCAGAGATTATTGGCGAGTTCTTCAAGGCGGGCCAGACGGGGAGGAATTTTGGGACGAACTTGCAAACTGAAAGCGGTGCTTTGATTCATGGTCGCCATCTCTAAGAATGATGTGGCAGATTATAGCTCAGCGAACCGCAATGAAACGCAGCTGTTGGGTAATCTCGCGGGCGTAAAAAGGGGGCAATTCGCCCCCTTGATTACACTAGGTTTGAGCGCCGCTAATCAATAATCCGTGTAACCCTTTTCACCCGGTGTGTAGAAGGTGCTGAAATCGGGCGCAGTGAGTGCTGCGCCACTTTGCAACTTCGCCACCAAATCTGGGTTGGAGATGAACGGACGGCCAAATGCGACGAGGTCGCCTTTCTGTGAGTCCAAATCGGTATTCGCACGTGCGGCATCGTAGCCACCAGACAAGATGTACTTGCCTTTGAAGTTGGCGCGTATCTTAGCTTTCAATTCCGCGCTGACTTCAGGTGCACCCATCGAGCTGTGATCGACCACGTGGATGTACACCAGACCGATGGCGTTCAACTCTTCGACCAAGCGCAGATACAACGCATCCATCTTTGCATCCGGTGCGGTGCCGTTGAATGCGCCATAAGGCGAGATGCGCATGCCGATACGCTCAGCGCCGATGGCAGCGGCAGAAGCCTTGGCGACCTCTACGGCGAAGCGGATGCGGTTCTCTACGCTACCGCCCCATTGGTCGGTACGTTGATTCGTCGCGGTATTGAGGAATTGGTCGATGAGGTAGCCGTTGGCTGCGTGCAACTCGACACCATCAAAACCCGCTTCGATGGCGCGCTTGGAAGCGTTCGCATATTCGGCGATGGCGGCCAAGATGTCCTCTTCAGTCATCTCGCTAGGCACTGGATAAGGCTGCATGCCGTTGGTGTCGGTCCAAATTTCACCTGTTAAAGCGAGCGCGGAAGGGGCGACGATTTTTGTTCCCTCTGCCATGTTGGCAGGATGGCTACAGCGCCCCGTGTGCATCAGTTGTACGAATATCTTGCCGCCCGCTGCATGCACGCCGTCGTTCACACGTTTCCATCCGGCCACTTGTGCATCAGAGAACATGCCGGGGATGCGTGCGTAACCCAAGCCATTGGCTGATGGTGAGGTACCTTCAGAGATGATGAGTCCGGCACCCGCACGCTGCTTGTAATAAGTTTCCAGCAAAGCATTGGGGACATTGTCCGTTGCACGCGAACGTGTCAGCGGTGCCATCACGACGCGGTTCTTGAGTTGCAGCTTGCCGAGAGTGGTCGGTGTGAATAATGTTGCAGTCATAGATGTTCCTTTGGGTGTCTCTTCAAATTCCCCTCCCGATCGGGAGGGGTGGTGTGGCTGTTATTGCTTGATCGCTTCGACGGGGATGGTCAGCGTGACTTCATCGCCAACAAACGGTACGCCCTTGCTCACGCCGAAATCAGAACGTTTGATCTTAGTGGTAGCGGTCGCACCGCAGGCTTCTTTCTTGACCATCGGGTGTGGCATGCACATGAACGAGTTCACGGTGAGCTTCACGGGTTTGGTCGTACCCTTGACGGTTAAATCACCTTCTACGGCAACGACTTTATCTCCCTCAAACGTCAACTTATTCGATTTATAAGTAATGGTGGGAAACATTTCCGTGTCGAATAAATCAGCCGCTTGGATATGCGTATTGAACATTGCCGAGCCTGTATTCACCGATGTTGCATCAATTTCAACATTCAACGCACCAGTGTGTTTGGCGCGGTCAATGGTGATCGTGCCGGAAATTTTGTCGAAGCGGCTGAGCTGAATAGAGTAGCCAAGATGACTGTACTCAAAGCGAGGCATGGAGTGTGTTGGCTCGATAACATAAGTTTCCGGTGCGGCAACAGCCAGCGATGTGAGCGAAGAGGCAAAAACTAGGGCGATGATTTTCTTCATGGTGATCTCCTGTGGTGGGTTGAGGGCTTACTTCTTGTTAGGTGTTGCAGTTAATACAAGGTGGAATTTGATCTGAATTTCATTGGCGACGGTGCCGACATCTGCCCACACGCCTTCGCCGATGTTGTAGTCGAGACGTTTGATAGTGAACACGCCATCAAACAACCCGCGTGTGCCGTTAGCTTGGAAGGTGAATGGCGCGGTGACATCCAAGGTCTTACCTTTAATGGTGAGCTTGCCCGTCGCCTCATAGCGATTACCACCCAGCGCCTTCACGCCAGTCGAAACGAAACCTGCGCTGGGGAAAGCTTTGGCGTTGAACCAAGGCTTGCCGACTACTTCATCGTTTGCTTCTTCCGAACCGGTATCGATGCTGGCGAGGTCGATGTCGATACGCGCTTGCGCCTTGGCTAGCTTGGCGGGGTCGAAGCTGGTCTGCGCGGAGAACTTCGCGAACTTGCCTTCCATGGGTACACCCATCTGCTTGTAGCCGAAGGTGACCGTGCTTTCATTCGCCTGCACTTGTTTGAATTCAACAGCGGAGGCGAATCCGCTGACTAAGGCGCTACTCAATAAGACGACTCGCAAGAGTGATTTCATTTGCTCATTCCTTTCGGCAACATGCGTTCCAGTATCTGGTCGTGGTCGATGAACTTGTGTTTGATGACGGCGGCGATGTGCATACCTACCAGCAAGAAGAGGAACACGTTCAGTCCTTGATGCACGGTCGCCAATAATTGACCCAATTCTTTGTTCTTCTCTACGAGGTCAGGTAGTGGCAACACACCGAACCACACGGTCTGAAAGCCTTTGGCGGAACTCATCAACCAACCCGAGAAGGGGATGGCGAGCAGCAAGCCATACAGTGCCAGATGCGTGATGTGGCTCACCACCACTTCCCAGCGTGGTGTCGAAGCGGGCAGCGGAGGAGGTGTGTGCGTGAAGCGCCACACCACGCGCGCGATGACCAACAGCAAGATCGTGATGCCTATCCACTTGTGATAGCTGTAGTACTGCAACTTGGTGGGCGACAACGGCAGATCGTGCATGTACACGCCGAGCGGGAAGGCGGCGAATATCAGCAACGCGACCAGCCAATGCAACGCCATCGCGGTGTTGTTGTAACGTTCAATAGGTGTGTTCATGTTTAATTCCTGAATTTTCAAACCAACATAAAAACAATTTCTCCACGAAAGGCACGAAAAACACGAAATGATTCAAAATGAATGGCGGGGTTAATTTCGTGCCTTTCGTGTATTTCGTGGACATAGGCTTTAAGCCAAGCGACCGCCACGAAAATCATCCAGCGCCTGATGGATCTCTTCCTGTGTGTTCATCACGAATGGGCCGTATTGCACGATGGGTTCGTTCAGCGGTTTGCCTGCCACCAAGATGAGACGTGTCGGCTCGGTCGCGGAAACGGTGATGCCATCAGCTCCTTCCGTGTTTCTCAAGATACCCATACGTTGCACATCCACTTGCGTACCCGCCACCTGCGTCGCACCGCGATAGGTGTAGATGAAAGCGTTGTGCGTGGCAGGAATCGCCGTCGAGAACGACACCCCTGCGGGCAGATGGATGTCGAGATAGAGCGGCTCGGTCACTTCGCGGCTCACCGCACCAGACACGCCGTTGCTTTCTCCCGCGATGACACGCACGGTCACGCCATCCTGTGTGGTGTATTCGGGGATGGTCGAGCTAGGGAAATCTTTATACCAAGGCGAGGCCATCTTGTTGGCTGCGGGCAGGTTGAGCCAGAGTTGGAAGCCTTCCATCAGGCCGTCTTCCTGTTCTGGCATCTCGGAGTGGATGGCGCCACGCCCAGCGACCATCCATTGCATACCGCCGTTCTCCAGCAAGCCTTCGTGCCCCGCGCTGTCACGGTGGCGCATGCGCCCGTGCAACATGTAAGTGATGGTCTCGAAGCCGCGATGCGGATGATCGGGAAAACCGGCGATGTATTCGTCGGGGTCGTTGCTACCGAAAGCATCTAACATCAGATAGGGATCAAGACGGCGCTGCAACTTGCCAGTGAGTATGCGCGTCAGGCTCACGCCTGCGCCATCAGAGGTGGCGACGCCTTGGATGAGGTGTTCCACGGTGCGGGTTTGACGAAGCTGGATTGGTGTGACTGCGCTCATTTCGGGCTCCAATGCCTGAGTAATTGAGTCGCATATTAGCTGTATCGAAATGATAGATAAAGCCCATTATTCGAGATAGACTGTTCCATAAATGGAATAACATAAGAATCTGTTTTATCCATGAAAGACACGAAAAGCACGAAATAAAGGCCGCTACTTGTTCCGAGTTTTTTCGTGACTTTGTGAGCTTCCGCCTACGGCGAAATGCCTGCCTACACCGTTTCGTGCTTTTCGTGGACATCAAGGTTTCTGAGATTTTTTGATATGGAACAAACCTACATTTCCGCAGACGACCTTATCCTATTTTCCGCTATCGCCGAACAATCGAGTTTGGTGCGGGCGGCAGATTTTCTTGGCATGCCCAAGGCAACTGTCTCGCGCCGACTAGCTAATCTGGAATCAGCTCTCGGTCAGCGTTTACTAATACGCACCACGCGCCGCCTGACACTTACCGAGTTTGGGCAGGAATTTCTCGATCACTGTCGCCGCGTGGCGGAAGAGGTCGCCACCGTGCAGGATTTCGTGCGTAGCCAAGAGGTGCAGCCACGCGGGAAATTACGTGTTTCCATGCCGGAAGATTACGCGCGGCGCAGCCTGTCGCGCGCGCTGGCCACTTTCATCGAAGCCTATCCCGAAGTGGAGCTGGAGCTTGACCTCAGTTCGCGTCTGGTCGATTTGATTGGCGAGCGTTTTGATCTCGCCATTCGCATGGGGGAACTCGCCAATGATTCCACACTGGTCGCGCGCAAGTTGGACGAGCAACATCTGGGCTTGTATGCCAGTCCGATCTATCTGGCGCTGCATCCGGCACCGCAGCATCCTGATGAATTGCAGCAACACACGGCATTACGCATGGTTTCCAATCTGGGACATCCACAGCCGTGGCGACTATTGCGCGGTAAGGAAATATGGGAAGGCGTGCCACCAGGACGCATGGCACTGAATTCGATAAGCGTGATCCAGCAGTTGGTATTGGATGGCGCGGGCATCGGCATGCTGCCGGTACTTTTCGCAGAAGAAGATGTGCAGCAAAAACGTTTGGTGCGCGTACTACCGGAGTGGAGCTTCCCTACCGTAACAGCTTGGGCGGTAATGCCGATGCGCCGCTACCTTCCGGCCAAAACGCGCGCATTCATCGAGCACCTTACACGCTTTATGTACAAGGGCTAACGATCACACTCGCGCCAGCAAACGCTTGAGAGATTTACGCAACGGTTTGTTGCAAGCTGCCGCTTTGTGGTCCAACCAAGTCTGCATCATTGCCACCGTCTCAAGCAGCCCATCATCCTGTGCTGCCAGCTTTTCCAGTAGCGTTCGTGCCACCGCAATGTCATGTATTTTTCCCAGTTGCTCTTGTACCTTGCCCAATTGACGCAGCACAGCATGAAAAATATCGCCCGCGTTGCATGCGGTGAAAAATTCGGCGCTATAACGCAGCTTCTTGGTAAGAATGCGCAGCGTGTGCAGCGGCTCTTGCGTCTGAGCGTCATCTGCCTGTAAGCGGCGCAGCAATCGGCGCATATGCCGTTTGGCAAATTTTCGCAACGAAACCGATTGCCCGTTCAGCGCAACCCAATAATCAGAGTTCATCCAGACCGCAAAGTCCAAAATAAAACGCTGCAAAGCGCGTCTACCAGCCTCGTTAAACAGCTTGTCATGGCGTTGCTGACGCGCCTGTTCACTCAAGTTCAGCAAGTGTTGTACGCCAAGGTGATCCGGCCACTGATTTAAAGCAGGACGCGCGACTTCGGCGATGAATACATCCCAGTCGCGCACCTCGCCGATGTAGCCGGACAATACCCGAGCCTGTTGCAGCAAGGCATCCAGCACAGCATCAGAGTGCAGTTTTTTAGCCATGCGCAAAGCCACACGTAACCGACGCAGCGCAACGCGCATCTGGTGCAGAAATTCACTATCTGTCGCGGCGGATTGTCCGCGCGCATTGGCTTGCAAATGCGCCACGCACGACCAAAGCACTGTTTTGAGTGCCTCCGCCAGCCCAACTTTGCCGCCAATCACGGGCAACGCGGCCTTGCTCGGACGCTCAATATGAGCTGACATCAATCGATACCCGTATTCCGCCTTACTCACCGTTTCCAGTTCAAACGGCACAACATCGAGCAAAGTCAGTGCCAGTTCGAACAACTGGTGCGGTTGCCCCGATTTCAACTCAAGCTCGACCTCGCACAAGGGCAGCGCATGTTCTCCGCTGCTGATCTCACCGTGATCCATACACAACTCGACATGTGCGCCCTGCCATTCCAACTGATAAACAGCACGGGAAAAATCGGTCACAAACACAGGCTGTAATTTGTTGCGCACGCGCTGTGGCAAATGGCTCTGCCAGGCGATTTCATCCGTATCGGTAAAGTCTAGCGACTCACCGGCCACTGGCACTTCCCACTCGTTGCGCTGATGCAAACCGGCCTGCATTGCGCCGCCGCCTTTCAGCGTTTGTAGCCACTGCGAACCGCTGCGACGTAAACGTAGTGCCATCGCATGGCGATGCAGATACTGCTTCGGGGTATCAAAATAGATGTTGTACAACTGACGCTGCACCACCCGCCCCTGCCGGTACGATTTAAGCAAAGCATGTCGCTTCAAGCGCACCATCTGCGCTGGCGTGATACGTAGCTTCAGTTCCGTTTCGAGCGCCATGGTGACAACCTCCTTCTTATATTGCTTCTCCCGCTGCATGGCCGGATGCCCAAGCCCACTGGAAGTTGTAGCCGCCGAGCTGTCCGGTGACATCCAGCACTTCACCAATAAAATACAGTCCCGGAACCGTATTGCATTCCATGGTTTTGGACGAGAGCGCACGAGTATCAACACCGCCGCAGGTCACTTCGGCTTTGGTATAACCGAGTGTGCCACTGGGGGTAACTTGCCAGTCGTGCAATTTTTCCGCGATAGCTTTGCGCTGTTTTTCGTTGTATTGCTTGATCGGTTTGTTGTCGATGTTTTGTTCGCACCATGCATCGGCAAAATTTTTCGGCATCCACTGGGTCAAGAAGTTACTCATCAGTTTTTGGTTGGTGTGATGTTCTGTTAAGACAGCTTCCATATCCAGTTCTGGCAGCAAATTGATGTGTAACACTTGGCCATGCTGCCAGTAGGAAGAAATTTGCAAGATCGCTGGGCCGCTTAATCCGCGATGGGTAACCAGCATATTTTCCCGGAAGCTTTGTTTACCCACGCTGACGCTGACATCCAGCGATACGCCGGTCAGTTCGGCATAGGGTTTCCAATCGTCTGGGACGACGCTGAGCGGCACCAACCCCGGCTTGAGTTTGCTGATAGGAATACCGAATTGCTCGGCGATGTGGTATCCAAACGGGGTTGCGCCCGTTTTCGGAATAGACAACCCACCCGTAGCGACTACCAGCGATTTTGCCGTGTATGCTCCGCGCGCGGTTTTGATGTTGAAACCCGCCTCGCCGCCTTTGCAAGACGCAACCGATTCAATCTCACAATTCATCATGCGGCGTACACCCGCTTCTTCGCACTGATTACGCAGCAGCGTGATGATGGCTTCTGAGCCTTCGTCGCAAAACAGTTGACCCAGTGTTTTTTCCTGATAAGCGATCCCGTGAAGGTCAAGCATATCGGTGAAGTGGCGCGGCGTGTAGCGCGCCAGTGCCGAGCGACAAAAATCAGGGTTGGAGGAAATAAAATGCTCCGGCTTGACATCCAGATTGGTGAAGTTGCAACGACCACCGCCGGAGATCCGAATTTTTTCCGCCAACTTGGCGCTGTGATCAAGCAATACGATTTTTCGCCCGCGCTGAGCGGCGGTCAGTGCGCACATCAAACCGGCTGCTCCGGCACCTATGATTACTGCATCTACATTACTGCTCATACTTTATTGCTCCGTTAATCCCAGATAGTCCATTAGAACCTAACCCCTCCCAACCTCCCCTTGTCAGGGGAGGAGCCGAGCCTGCTCTCCCCCTGACAAGGGGGAGTTGGAGGGGGTTTTGAGCCTAATGGATTATTTAGGTTGATTTTTGAAACCCGCCTTGCGTCAGTGCGCTGGGCGAGGCAAATGTTGTTGCCGAACGAAGCCGTCGAACGCGGTGCGATACTCGATCCAAGCGATGGCACTGCTGTTGCTGTGCTCGCCGCCTTCGATCAGTTGCAAAAATTTGGGTTGCGGCGCAAGTTCAAATAGACGCTTGCCCATCTCGACTGGGATTTTTGCATCCCAAGTACCGTGAATGAGCAGCAGCGGAACATGCAGCTCGGCGATTTTTTGCTGCGAATCAAAACGTTCTCCCAGCAGTAAATCGATGGGCAAGAAACCATACTCAATCGCGCCCATATCCATCATTGATGTAAAGGTTGCCTCCAAAATCAGCCCAGCCGCATCACCGTGGCGGGAAGCTAGATCAACCGCCACCGCGCCACCCAGCGAGTGACCGTAGATAAAGCTGGTTTGTGGAGCAACATCGTCGCGGTCGTTGAGATATTGCCAAGCCGCTTCCGCATCCTCATACACTTTAGCCTCGCTCGGCGCACCACCGGTGCTCAAACCGAAGCCACGATAGTCAATTAACAACAGGTTGTAACCGAGACTGTGCAAGCGTGCGGCATGCTCGACGTTATGACCGATGTTGCGGAAATTACCGTGCAAATACAGCAAGGTCGGCGTTTTACCTTTGATGTTGTCGGCTGCCGGTATCCACCAACCATGCAACTCCCCGCCATCCGCGCCATTACCTACCGGAATGCGAACACCCTCAAAGGCCATGCCAACCCGCGCGGGCGTGGTCTGGAGTTGCGGCTCAGGCAGAAAAATATGCTGGCGTTGCGTCGCCCAAAAATAGCCGCATACCAAACCATACACCAGCAGGAATACGGCGATGGAAACAGCGACACGGCGTGACCATACCGACTTCATGCAGCCACCAGTTTTTTCCAAAGACAATTGCCTTTGCTGGCTTTGTCGATGTCGGCCATTTGTTGCTCGTGCAAAGCCAGCTCTTCTTCGCTGGCACTCAGCAATCTCACCGGAGGACGCTCGCCCTGAGCTTGATTCATTTTGGCGTGACGCGGCATCGGCGTGTGATCTTCACCCAGCAAACTTTCCTGCCCGCGCGTCATGGCGAAATACACTTCGGCCAACAACTCGGTATCGAGCAGCGCGCCGTGCAAACTGCGGTGCTGGTTATCAACTTCATAACGGCTGCACAACGCATCAAGGTTGTTTTTCTTACCCGGATGCATCTCGCGCGCCATCTTCAGCGTATCAACTACCTTATTGGTCAGCGGTGGCCTGCCGAGCAAATTCAGCTCATGGTTGATAAAGCCCATGTCGAACGGCGCGTTATGCGCCATCAGCTCAGCCCCTTCGATAAACTCCAAAAAACCATCAACAATGTCGGCAAAACACGGCTCGTTCTGCAAGCGCTCGTTGGTCAAACCGTGAATCGCTACCGCTCCCGCATCAATTTCCCGTTCGGGGTTGAGATAACGGTGAAAGCGTTGCGTTGAAACGCGGCGACCGTCCAATTCAATAGCGGCCAACTCAATGATGCGATGCCCATCGGAGGGACTCAGTCCCGTTGTTTCCGTATCCAATACGATCTTGCGCATGGCTACTCTCCTTTTTCTTGCACTAACAATACGCCACGATTCGCCAACGCATCAGCTTGTTCGTTACCTTCGTGTCCGGCATGGCCTTTGACCCACACCCACTCAATGTCATGCTGCGCGACAATTGCATCCAGCCTGCGCCACAAATCCTCGTTCTTGACCGGCTTTTTATCCGAGGTTTTCCAACCACGCAGCTTCCAGCCCTGTATCCATTCGCTGATGCCCTGCATGACGTATTTCGAGTCGGTATGCAAACGTACCTTGCAATGGCGTTTCAAAGCTTCCAGCGCGGAAATCGCGGCCATTAGCTCCATGCGATTGTTGGTGGTGTGCGCTTCGCCGCCGAACATTTCACGTTCTTTTCCTTTGGTGCGCAACAGCGCGCCCCACCCTCCCACGCCGGGATTGCCTTTGCATGCGCCGTCGGTAAATATTTCAACAATTTCTGTACTCATTGCGATTCTGATTCGTTACGTTGGGTGAGACGGTTATTCAATTTAGGCGCCACAGGTAGCAGGTTTTTCACCAAGCCGCTGTTCCATTGCGGTTTAATCAAACGCACGCCGTGAACACGTTTTACCGCGTGAAGAAAATACACGCCGCCGCTGACCGCCCACCAACGATCCCCCGCTTTTTCCATAAATTCGAAGCGCTCCAACCATTTAGCCTGATGCACGGGTGGTGCATACGCTGCAAAGCGGCCTCCGATGACTTCAAATCCGAGTAATGCCAGCCAGTCCTTCAAACGTGCCAAACCGATAAATTTGCCGCCCCACGGATAGCCTTCGCGCCGCCCCAAAGCATGATGTAAACCCCACAAACTCAGCGGATTGAAGCCGCTAATGATGAGATTGCCTTCCGGCATCAGCACCCGCTGCGCCTCGCGCAAAGTTTGGTGCGGATTATCGGTAAACTCCAATACATGCGGGACAAGCAACATATCCAGACTGTCGCTTTCAAACGGCAACTCATCACAGCACAAACGCACATCATTGCCCGTCTGATTACCGGCTTTGACGCGCAAAGCCATCCGGCTCTGGCGCAAAAAATCTTGGCTCGGCAATCCCAGTTGCACAGCATTAAACCCGAAAAGATCGGCCACCACCTGATCAAAATAAGCCTGCTCGCGCTCAAGCACATACCCCCCTTGTTCCGAGGTAAACCATTCATCCAGACTGTGCGCGATTAATTTAGAATTCGGCATCCAACTCACATATTTCGATATGTACACCATTAGTGCCATCCCCGCCCTGCAAGACAATTACATCTGGGCGATTCATTCTGGACAGCACGCTGTCGTAGTCGACCCGGGCGAAGCCGCACCCGTTTTTGATTTTTTGCAACAACAGCACATGCAGCTTGACGGCATCCTATGCACCCATCGCCATCACGACCATATCGGCGGCATCGCCGAATTGCGCGGAGTATATAACGTCCCAGTGTACGGGCGCGAACATCCGAAAAATCCTCACATCACCCACCCCCTGCGCGAGGGCGACACACTCAAACTCGAACAACCCGACATCAGCTTCAAAATATGGGAGCTACCCGGCCACTTGGAAGACCATATCGCTTTTCTGACGGATAGCGCCGTATTTTGCGGCGACATCTTGTTTGGCGGCGGCTGCGGTAAAAATTCAGAGGGCACCATCGCGCAACTACACGCCTCGCTGCAACGTCTCGCCGCCCTGCCCGACTCGACGCTGGTTTATTGCGCACACGAATATACCGACTACAACCTCCCCTTCGCGCTCGCCTGCGAACCTGACAATCTCGCCATCCGCCAACGGATAACCGAAACCGCGCACTTGTTGCGAGCCGGACAAGCCACCGTTCCATTCAGTATCGCAACAGAAAAAGCCACCAACCCTTTTCTGCGTTGCCAGCAAACCGCACTACACCATACCTTGCGGCAACGTGGACAAACCGACTTTTCCGAAGTTGCGGTATTCGATGCGTTGCGGCGATGGCGTGGGCGGTTTTGAAAATGCTCGGGCTAGATCACTCAAATATCCAATTAAGCAAAGACGGCTGGTTTGATAGGGAGTTGTTGATACATTTTTAAGATTCAACTCAAATGGCTTGATAGAGTGGAGCGGTAAAAAGGTCAGCGTGGAAGGGCGGCTCTTCGGCCATAGCGGTCGTCGGCATGAATTGGAAACCAAGTTCGCTCCCGCCCCAAAGCGGAAGAATATCTTTTCATCGAAACTGCCATTCAGAAAAGGATAACAATGCACGTGAGTCATCCCCCTGCGGGCAATTAATAGATTATCCTTCTTCCCTACATCGATTCATGACTATACAGTTTCTAACTTACAACTTGATGTTGGAATTGATTAATGATCCCCATTGCATCGGAAGAAACAGAAAAACTTGCTCGTGTACTGTCGAAGTACGCACCACGTGCGACCATTGCTCGCTCAGCCGGACTACTTACTGCGCCGAATCTCCAGGCGAACACCATCAGACTAGAGGTATTGGTTCACCTTGCTGTTGCGTACTGCGCAGGCAACATCAAGCCGGGGTATGCGGAACTAGGGCGCTGGTTAAACCAATATCTCGGTCAAACCCAGATGGCGTTGTGGGAAGACCCTGTTGAGGATGTATTTGTCACCAACGTTCATGTTCCAGAAGGAAATCGCAGAGTCTTTGAAGGAATTTGGGAATCAAATGACTATTTCCTTCAGGTTGTCCTCGACACTCTGCTGAACCGCAATGCGCCGCAAGCGTGCCATGATTTACTAAAGTCCGCATACGCATTACTTCAGCTAAGTGACACTGTAGCTGAACGCCTAGGGTTGCACAGGTGGCACATTGAATCCTCAAACTCTAAAGGGATCGTTCCAGTTGCTCCGGTGATGCATATCGAAGACCGAGCGCGTGCAGTGACATTTACGAAAGACGATTTGGAAAAGTTGGGGGTTGGCCGTGAGTTGCTCACCCCATTCATATTTCGCGAAGAAGATAAGGTAACGCTCAAGGTTGAATCGACAGGACACACTACCTTGGAGCTACGACCTCTAGTTGATTTTAGTGATGCGTTGGTCTTGGCGTTACCGCACGCAGTAAGTCCTGCTATCAGACGATTTATGTTGTCTGAATTGCGGAAGATGGGGTACTTGCAAGCTTTTGGTGATGTATTGGCCGCACACCAAGCCCGTCAAATTGAAAAGGATGGCCTACGGGAACTGAAGAACGATGCCGAATCGCTTACACCTCCGTTAGCCGATGGGGGGCCGATGCCGTCACTCCATGCGTGGCTGCTTAAGTACGACACCAATAAATATCTCCACGTAGTTTTACTCCACGACCGGTTAGATTGGTTAGATGAACAAGGGCTCTCAAGTGCTTTGGAGTACCCGGAGCCGGTGAGAGCAGGTTTGGAGAGGTACTTAAGTCAAGTGACTGCGTATTGCAAGGCACTACCTGGTTTCGCTGAGGGAATGACCTTGCTTGTCATGGGTGGGCTGGGGCGAGGCTTTATGCTTGGCTTCAATGATTGGCCAGACGACGGATGGCGATGGTCGGCCATTCGCGTGTCCGATCTCCTTATGTTGGCGGGAGAAATTGATCAGCCAATCAATCGTTACCTGAAATGCATCAAACAGAAAGTGTGGGCCGAAAACCAGGGTGTCTATTTCATGAACATCAATGGTGATTTTAATTTTTACTGCTACTGGCGTAGCTTTAATTATCAGCTCATTCCGAGAGAACTTAAGGTTGATTCTGGGTCGATGGTTGGAGTCGGTCACGACTTTGTCTTACAGGTGCGTAAAGAGCTACGCAATCTAGTCGATCAGCACCTCATGCAAACGGCAGATGGGCAGTTTGTACAGTCCATGCGATTTGGTCGGGATGCCTACTTTAAATCGATGCAAGGCCGCCCTATTTATGTAAGTCTTGGTCATTTGCGTACAGGTGTTTTAGCCGGTGCTGTGGAGACGTTGCGAGGGCCAACTTGGCTTGTTGTTGAGCCACGTGATGGGGACGATTCGGTTCGGCATCTCCTCTATCAGATGTGGTCTGGCTTCCTTGGTCTATTTGACCGGCTGGTAACTGAGATCGAAGCTCTTCTGCATCACCTCGCATCGGGAGCGATTGAAATTCGACTCAACTTTCGCGATCTAATTGTGCCGGATGAGTATGTGGTAACCAAGACTAATATCCCCATCGCTGAACCTGTTGTGCTTGTTAATCTCGATCAGCGAATGGTCGAAATTAGGTTCCCCTCCGATTTTCTTGTGAACTTTCAGCAACACGAAAATACAGGAGAGAAACTTGTGCTCTGTGCGCTTGCCAAGGGGCTTGTGAGGCTTCATCAGGCCAGTCCATCGGGCTCAGATGATAATGAAGCCTTGATTGAAATTTTATTGGAAAAGATCATCGGCGACGTCGGCATGCGCGTATTACACCTATTCCATACGTACTATCCTATTGAATACCTGCTGGCGCAGCAAAATCAAACCCCAGTATTTCTTTCTCATGAAGATTTTGTTTTCTCCAAGTTAAGGCTCTCAGAAGGATGTACGGAGATTAAGCCAGAGGCGGAACTGAAAACCAAGGATGAGTGCAACGACTTCCTGCACAAAGTAGTGGCCAAAGTATGGGGGCAGTTGCGTACCCAACTGCAGCAGTTCAATAGGGCTTCTGTGATCCGGCAAACACTCGCACTTCACGAGGCGGTCATTCAGGATCGAGATCACTGGCGAAGAACTGCTCAAGCTATCATTTCGCTATACAAGCCAGACGAAGACGTCTTTGCTGTTGCTAGGAAAAGAGAGAGCGACCGCAATCAAATATCGCTGCCGGCCAGAACTATTATGGAAATGGCTATTTGCGAGTGTTCTGCTGCTGGCGGGAGAGCACTATCTCAGTGGGAACTCGATGACTTGCTCGCAAAGGCAGCGTTGCTCGTTGAGACTGCAACTGATTCAGACGCAATAAAGGGTGAGTTGGTTGAACCGGTGATTCGGCTGCATGCTAATGGTGAATACACAATCGACCGTAGCTTTCACGAGACGGTGATTACCCCATTTTTGACCAACTACTTACGTGAGGAATTTGAAGGGGCGGCAGGCGACTACAGCAGACTCTACCAGCGAGAACGAAGAACAGAAAGAAAGCGGGCGGACGATATTTACTCGGCTGAGTTCAACAATGCATTCAAGACAGAGTTTGGTCTAACTCCTGACGAGGCAGTTGATGGCTTTGCGGAGTTAATGGATTTGGCTGTTGAACAGAACAATGTAGTAGTGCAGACAACACTTGGCGAATTGCGGGAGCGACTTATACTAAGGCGCGGCATCTCAATTGATGCATGTGAATCATATTTTAGGACATTTGGGCTCTTCCACCGCTCATCTTGGCAGCAGCCGCCAGAAGGGTTTAATAACAAAGACATTGAGCCGTGGCGATTTCGTCGCAGGCTTTCCGCAACTGTTCGGCCACTTTTAATTTTTGGTGAGCAGGATTCCGATGCTGTTTTTTTCGGTGCGGGAGCGCTGCAGTTGGGTTTTGCTTATCTGCTGGAGCGAGCTGAAAGCGGACAGCTGCCAGCAGACAAATTCTTCGTAACAACGGCTATGAAGAAATACATAGGCGCAGTTAATGATGAGCGAGGCCATGCTTTTGCTAAATCTATTGCGGAGGAGCTACGCCGTCAAGGTTGGCAAGCTCGCAATGAGCTGAGAATGAGCGAACTTGGCGCGCCACGGAAAGCTGCGGATGGGGATATTGATGTTTTGGCATGGAAGCCCAGTGGTGAGGTTCTGTTAATCGAATGCAAGCGTTTGCAGTTGGCTCGCACAGTGGCTGAAATTGCTGAGATTTGCCGCAGGTTCAGAGGCGAGGCAAAGGATGAACTCGACAAGCACGTCAGGCGCTCCAAATGGGTAAGTCAGAATCCATCAAGTCTAGAGCGAATTATTGGATTTATCCCAAGCCATGACGCCATAGACGCTAGGCTTGTGACTAACACGCATGTGCCCATGATGTATTTAGAATCCCTACCTATTCCGTCCGATAAGATCGGACCACTTACACTTTCTTAGACGTCATAGAAAATGTGTTTTCGTGAATAAAAGCTGGCCAATAGCCCTGATCAACTTGAAAAGTGTGTAGATCGCTGTCAGCGTCGGTACCCACTTCATGTATGGCAGCTCATGGGCTCTTAGCAGATGTAGAGTACCTCTTTCCTAAATTTCCGCTTTGGCCGAGCAAGAGACAAGCAGGCTCTCGGCCATGGACTAAACCGCTTCGCGATATTGGTGTTCCGAACATATAGCAGTGTTTGCTATGGCATCTAGCTTGTCTGCCCATTGTTCCATGCTCAGGTATAAATAGTCAGAAATGAACAAGCCTAAAGCTTTGTTCATTTTGATGGCTAGCATGATGGCTACCAAATAAAAATACGCCGTAAGGCGCATTTTTATTGATGTACTGGCGGAGAAGGCGGGATTCGAACCCGCGGTGGGGTATTACCCCACACACGCTTTCCAGGCGTGCGACTTAAACCACTCATCCACCTCTCCGAAAGGGCGCGCAGGATAAACCAGAACGCTTTTTGCTGCAATCAAAAACACATAAATCGGGGCATTTCTACGGCATAAACGATCCCCAACTCTCATTCCGCCAAAGAATCGAGGCAGTTGCCCAATCTGCACAACGCTTTTTGTGTTCCAACATTTCCTTACATCTGCTTCGTTTTTGATTTCGCTGGCTGTCGTTATACTGCACGCTCATTAAAGCCGACTCTTAATCTCTTCACATGCGCGCTCGTTCGTTTCATTTCACAGCAGTTGCTTTGCTCGTTTTTTTAAGCGGCAACAGCCTTGCAGCGGAAACATCGGATCCCTTTGCCACTGATGCTCGCTTGCCGCTGAAACCATCGCTTCGCTTAGGCGGTGCGATTGGTGATCCATGTGAGGGTGTCAGCAGTGAGAAAACACTGGGCTTGATGGAGGTCGTTAATCTGGCCTTATGCAACAACCCGCAAACACGCGAAGTTTGGGCCAGCTCAAAAGTTCAGGCGGCGCAATTAGGCGTGAGTCAGGCGGGTTATCTGCCGAGTGCCAGCGTGAGTGCGTCGGGGAGTCGCAATTCACTTGGTACAAATCAGCGCGCTATCGGACTGACACTTTCTTATCTGCTCTATGACTTTGGCGCGCGTGCTGCCAGTTTGGAAAATGCGCGGCAGTTACTAGCTGCTGCTAGTGCTACGCAAGATGGCACGGTACAGAGTTTGTTTCTAGCTGCGGTGCAGGCGTTTTATCGTACTCGGGCAGCCGCAGCGGCGCTGGATGCGGCGCTTGAATCAGAGCGTGCGGCGCAGCATAGCTTTGCCGCAGCCGAGGCGCGTTATCTGGCAGGTGCAGCCACACCCGCCGATAAGTTGCAGGCGCGCACAGCTTGGTCGCAAGCGATTTTGGCGCGTATCACTGCCGAAGGAAATATGAAAAAGGCGCAAGGCACGCTGGCCAATGTGGTCGGACTCGATGCCAATCGTACGGTTGCGCTTGAAGCGGGCGAAAGCAAGATTGGCGATGAGAATTTTGAGCATGATGTTGCGCTGCTGATTGAGCAAGCCAAACGCTTGCGCCCCGACATTCAAGCTGCCGAGGCACAGTTGAAAGCTGCCGAAGCCAGTGCCGAAGCGGTACGGGCGGCGGGAAAACCCAGCATTTCTTTGAGTGCTTCAAGCAACCAAACCAGCACGGGGGGGATTAGCTCGCACGGTTCTTCGCTGGGGGTGAGTGTCAGTGTGCCGATTTTCTCCGGCTATGCGCCGACCTACCGCGTGCGTGCCGCCGAGGCTCAGGTGGAAGCCAAGCAGGCTCAGGCTGAACGGATACGCTCGCAAGTCGCGCTAGATGTTTGGACGGCATACCAAAATCTGGTCACCTCCACGCAAGCACTGCGAACCAGTGCCGATTTACTAAATAGTGCGGAACAATCTGAACGCATGGCATCGGGTAGATATAAGGCTGGCGTGGGCAATATGCTCGATGTGCTGAACGCACAAAGTGCGCTGGCTTCAGCACGGCAGCAACGCATTCAATCCGCACTCGACTGGAATATCAGTCGTGCCACTCTCGCCCAGAGCATGGGCAATCTGGATGCCAACTTGTTGCAGGGGTTGGCCACCACACAGGAGAAAATAACACCATGAGAAGTTTGTTACGCGCACCCATTGCATTATTTCTGCTCACACTGCTGCTGATCGCCGCCGGTATCGTCACTTATCGCCAAGTCGGCATGACCGACCCGCAGCAACAATATCGCTTGGAAAGCGTGGGCAAAGGTGAGATTACGCAGCTGGTTTCAGCCAATGGCACGATCAACCCAGTCTCGCTCATCAGCGTTGGCACTCAGGTTTCCGGCATCGTGAAGAAGCTTTATGTCGATTTCAACGATAAGGTTGAAAAGGGGCAAATCTTGCTGGAGTTGGACGATTCGCTGCTGGCAGCACAACAAAAACAAAGCCGGGCAAATGCGCAAAGTGCCATGGCCTCGCTCGATTTAGCCACGGCCAACGAGGCCAGAATGCGTAATTTATTCGGGCAGGAATACGTCTCGCGCCAAGAGTTGGATACGGCGGTGCAAGCCAAAAAAGCCGCCGAAGCACAGGTGCTGGCAACCCGCGCCGTAGTGGAAAAAGATACCGCCAATGTGGCTTATACGGTGATCCGTTCGCCGGTTTCTGGTGTGGTGGTCGACCGCGCGGTCGATGTCGGGCAAACCGTCGCGGCCAGTTTACAGACCCCTACCCTGTTCAAAATCGCGCAAGATTTGGCACAGATGCAGATTCACGCCAATTTTGCCGAAGCTGACATCGGTAGCATCAAAGTCAATCAAGTAGTGAAATTCACCGTAGATGCTTTTCCGAACCGCAACTTTCAGGGCGAGGTGCGCCAAGTCCGCCTTAACCCGACCACTCAGCAGAATGTCGTGACCTACGACGTGGTCATCAATGTCGATAACCCGGAGCAAATTCTGATGCCGGGCATGACCGCCTACGTGAATATCGCGGTGAACGAACGCAAAGATGCGCTACTGGTTCCCAATGCAGCACTGCGTTTCAAACCCGCGAGCGCCCTCACATCAGCCTCCAACGGCATGGGTAAGAAGAATGGCGATAAAACTAAACGCGATGGTTTCTCCGGTAAGGTTTATGTGCTGGAGAACGGCGAGCCGGTAGCAATAAGCGTCAGCCTTGGCATCACCGATGGCCGCAATACTGAAATCGTCGGTGGCGAATTGAAAGCGGGCGATCAGATCATTATTGGCGACACTCTGGCCGGTAACAAACCCACTGCTGCTGCCAAGCCACCGATGAGAATGTTCTGATGAACGACAGCGTCATCCATATTGAGGGACTGCACAAGTCTTACGAAACCTCGGCGGGACTTTTTCCCGTACTCAAAGAGGTTTCACTGCACATCACGCGCGGTGAATTTGTCGCCGTCATGGGGCCATCCGGTTCGGGAAAATCAACCTTCATGAATATCCTCGGCTGCCTTGATCACCCCAGCGCGGGCAGTTATCGGCTGGACGGACATGATGTGGCCACGCTGGACAAAGATGCACTGGCCTTGTTGCGCAATCGCACCATCGGTTTCGTCTTTCAGGGATTCAATCTACTGCCGCGCATGTCGCTGCAAGACAACGTCGCCCTGCCCCTGATCTACTGCGGCGTGGAGCGGGCCGAACGTCATCAGCGCGCACGCGAACTGCTGGTTAAAGTGGGGCTGGAAAAATACTTCGACTCCATGCCCAATAAAATCTCCGGCGGGCAGCAGCAGCGTGTCGCCATTGCCCGCGCGCTAATCAACCGTCCCAGCCTGATTCTTGCCGACGAGCCGACCGGCAACCTCGATAGTCACACCAGCACCGAAATCATGGCACTGTTCGAATCGCTCAACCGCGAAGGCATCACTATCGTGCTGGTCACGCACGAACTTGATGTGGCGCAACATGCCCAACGGCAAGTGCATTTTCTCGACGGGCGCATTGTCAACGACCACGCCACGCTACACACGGAGGCATCGCTATGAAGCTCGCCATGCTGGGAGAGGCTTGGCGCGCCATGGGTGCCAATCGCATGCGCACTTTTTTGACCATGCTGGGAATGGTGATCGGCGTGGGTGCGGTAGTACTGATGATGTCGGTCGGACAAGGCGCGCAATACTCAATCAAGCAAACCATCAGCGCGATGGGCAGCAATCTCTTCGTTTTGCTTTCCGGTAGTAGTTCAACTGGCGGTGTGCGTTCTGGCAGCGGCGGCAGTTACACGCTGAATGTCGCCGATGCCGAGGCAATCGCGGAGCTCCCCGGCGTACAAGCCATTGCCCCTATCCATCCCGGCAGCGCGCAAATCGTCTATGGGCCAAATAATTGGAATACCTCGATCATTGGCACCACCCCCGGTTATCTGGATGCACGCTCATGGCCTGTAGCTTCCGGTAACACGTTTACTGACTCCGACGTGCGTTCTGCCACCCGCGTCGCACTCATCGGTAAAACAGCCGCACAAAATCTATTCGGTGATGCCGACCCCGTCGGACAAACCATCCGCATTCGGCAAAGTCCTTTCGTCATTCTCGGATTGTTAAGTACCAAAGGACAAGGTATGGATGGACGCGACCAAGACGATACCATCATCATCCCGCTCACCACTGCCCAGCGTCAGGTGTTCGGCAGCCAGTTCCCTGGCTCGGTGCGTATGGTCATGGTGCAGACCACCACACAAGAAATTATGCCCAGCGTGGAAAAATCAATGACGGAACTGTTGCGCCAGCGGCACCGTATCCGCGAAGGTTTGGATGATGATTTTTCGCTGCGTAATCTCACGGCGGTAGCCGACTCTGCCGCCGAAGCTACCCGCGTCATGTCGCTATTGCTTGGCGCAATCGCCTCGGTGTCACTCCTAGTGGGCGGCATCGGCATCATGAACATCATGCTGGTCTCGGTCACCGAGCGCACCCGCGAAATCGGCATTCGCATGGCAATCGGCGCGCGCCAACGCGACATCCTGCTGCAATTCCTGCTGGAAGCCATCATCATCTCGGTCATCGGTTGCTTCATCGGTTTACTGCTCGGCATCGGCGGTGCTTTACTGGTGGAGTTGCTAACCGGTACAAAAGTCATCATCGCGCTCAGCTCTGTCATTGTCGCTTTCGGCGTGGCGGCTACTGTGGGTATTTTCTTCGGCTACTACCCAGCACGCAAAGCCGCCCAACTCGACCCTATCGAAGCCTTGCGCTATCAGTAAAAACAGCAAGGGCGAGTTACCTCGCCCTTGCTGTATGACACTTTACGGTTGAACCCGAAATATTCGGGTTTAAACATCCCGCTTAATCGTGATGTTTGTGCTCATGCTTATCGTGTTTTTCGCTGTGCTTGTCATGCTTTTTATCATGATGATGGTCGTCCTCATCTTCGTCGTGACGATCAGCTTTTGGCTTGTGTTGGTAAGCTGTCTTGGCAACCGGCACAGGTGCTTGTACAGCCTGAACCGGACGACTACCGACAGCAGCGCCAGTTGCTCCGCCCACTGCGGCTCCAATGATGGCACCATTTTGACCATTGACGTTGTGCCCAACCGCCGCACCAACTGCGGCTCCCGCAGCGGCACCCACAACAGCACCGCTATCTACGGCATAAGCATTCACACTAACCGTTGCCAACAATGCAATGAGCAAAGACTTCTTCATATTTTTCTCCAGTTAAAATTGATTAAACCAAACCGGCTGCCAAAGGCAACGCGGCGAGTTCGAGCGTTAATTGTCGAATTGGTTCCTTGGTAAAGCCCGTACACAGCCACGCCTTTATTTGTCGCTGATCGGAGGCGCATGATATTCTCGGCCTGTCATTAAGTCATCACTCCACCATGTCAGTTTCCATCAAAAGTCAGCAAGAAATAGAGAAGATGCGAGTTGCCGGTCGTTTGACCAGCGAGGTACTCGATTACATCGTGCCGTTTGTCAAAGCGGGCATCACCACCAACGAGCTGGATAAGCTGTGCCACGATTTGATCGTGAATGTGCAGCAGGGAATTCCCGCACCGCTCAACTACGCACCGGGCGGTCATACCCCTTATCCGAAGTCGATCTGCACCTCGATCAATCATCAGGTTTGCCACGGCGTACCCGGTGATAAGGCGCTGAAAAACGGCGACATCGTCAACCTCGACATTACGGTCATCAAAGACGGCTACCACGGCGATAGCAGCCGTATGTTCTACGTCGGCGAACCCTCCATTCAGGCGCGCCGCCTGTGTGAAATCACTTGGCAATCGCTGTGGCGCGGCATTCGCGTCGTTAAACCCGGTGCCTATCTGGGCGATGTCGGCCATGCTATTCAAAGCTTTGTCGAGCCGTTGGGTTATAGCGTGGTGCGCGAATTTTGCGGCCACGGCATTGGTGCCCAGTTCCACGAAGAGCCGCAAGTACTGCACTATGGCCGCCCTAAAACCGGCATCCGCCTCGAAGCCGGGATGACTTTCACTATCGAGCCGATGATTAACGCTGGCAAGAAAGAGATCAAACAACTGGGCGACGGCTGGACCGTGGTAACCAAAGACCACAGCCTTTCGGCGCAATACGAACACACCATCCTCGTCACCGAAACCGGATTTGAAGTCCTGACCGTCTCCGATGGCTGCCCGCCCCCACCCGCTCCCTGAGCGTACCGAAGACTTGCGCGAATCGCTACGGCGTGACCGCGCCGGACTTGAAGCAAGCTACCTGAAAAAAGGTAATGCAGCGGCTTTGCTGCGCTCGCACAGCAAACTAATCGACCGTTATCTACGCCACATCTGGCAGCGCTTAAGCATGCCCGCTGACACAGCACTAGTCGCCGTGGGCGGCTATGGGCGCGGAGAGCTGTATCCTAAGTCGGACATTGACCTGCTAATTCTGCTCAGTGGCGACCCCGACGAGACGCTGGAGCAAAAGCTGCGCGAATTGCTTGGCCTGCTCTGGGATATTGGCATGGAGGTTGGGCACAGCGTGCGCACCGTCACGCAGTGTCTAAGTGAAGCCAGCGACATTACCGTACAGACTAATCTGATCGAAGCACGCTTATTGTGCGGCGCGAACACGCTGTTCGAGGAACTACGCGACGCGGTAAAACAAGCACTCGATCCACGCGCATTTTTTCAGGCCAAGCTGGCCGAGCAACAGCAACGCCACGCACGATTTGCCGAGTCGGACTACAACCTTGAACCGAATCTGAAAGAAAGCCCCGGAGGCTTGCGCGATTTGCAAATTGTCACTTGGATAGGCCGTGCTGCTGGGCTAGCCACCCGCTGGAGCGATCTCGCTCAGGCAGGACTTATCACTGCGGCGGAAGCCCGTTTGATCGCGCATCACGATGCCCTGCTGCAAACCCTGCGTATCCGCCTGCACTATCTGGCCAAACGGCGCGAAGACCGACTGCTGTTTGATTTTCAAACACCGATGGCGGAACAACTAGGCATCGAAGCCTCGGCTAACCGCCGCGCCAGCGAACACCTTATGCAGCGCTATTACCGCACGCGCATCTTCGTGCGTCAGTTCAACACCATCGTTTTGCAAAACCTACGCGACCACCTATTCCGCGATACGCCACCACAACACGCGCTGAACGAACGCTTCCGCGTTATCGGCGATCTGCTCGACATTCGCGATGAACAACTGTTCGAACACACACCATCGACCATCTTCGAGTTATTTTTACTGCTGGAACAGCATCAGGAACTCAGTGATCTGAGCGCGCGTACCTTGCGCGCACTGTGGCGTGCAAGACAGCGAATCGATAGCGCATTCCGGCGCGACCCACACAATCGAGAATTATTCATGGACATCGTGCGCCAGCCGCAGGGACTCACCCATGCCCTGCGTCGCATGAATCAATACGGCATTCTTGGTCGCTATCTACCCGCCTTCGGACGCATCTCGGGACAAATGCAGCACGACCTGTTCCACGTTTATACCGTAGACGAACACATCCTCATGGTAGTGCGCAATCTGCGCCGTTTCACACTAGCGCGTCACGCCCACGAAGTACCGCTGTGCAGCAAACTCATCGCCGAATTTGCTCGCCCTGAAGTGCTGTATGTCGCGGGACTATTCCACGACATCGCCAAAGGACGCGGCGGCGATCATTCGCAACTGGGTATGAAAGATGCACGCGCTTTCTGCAAACAACACGGCATGGGCAGCGACGACAGCGACCTCGTCGTATGGCTGGTCGAGCATCACCTGACCCTATCGGCCACCGCTCAGAAACAAGATCTTTCCGACCCGGATGTCATCGCGCATTTTGCCGCCACAATCAAAAACGACCGCTATCTGGTTGCGCTTTACCTGCTCACCGTAGCCGATGTGCGCGGCACCAGCCCCAAAGTATGGAACGCATGGAAAGCCAAACTCATGGAAGACCTGTTCCGGCACACGCAACGATATTTGAGTCACGGCAAACCGATCGACCTACTCAGCGAAGTGCGCGAACAAGCCGCGACCACGCTCAACCTATATGCCCTGCCCGCCGATGCTTACCGTATGTTATGGGCACAGTTGGAAGATAGCTACTTCCTCGATCATGAAGCGCAGGAAATAGCTTGGCATACCCGCCAGCTCGCCTTTAAGCCGAACACAAGCGAACCCATCGTCAAAGCTCGCCTCAGCCGTGTTGGTGAAGGCCTGCAAGTGCTAGTGTATTGCCAAGACCAGCGCACCCTATTCGCCCGTATCTGTGATTTTTTCGCGCGCATGAATTTCACCATCGTCGAAGCAAAAATTCACACCACGCAACACGGCTACGCCCTAAACAGCTTTCAAATCATGGAAGCCTCGCCCGGCAACACCGCTTATCGCGACATCATGCATTACATCGAATTTGAGTTGGCACAACGCATCAGCGCCGCCGCCAAAGTCAGCCCCTTCAGCGGTGGTCGAGTCAACCGCCAGCTCAAACACTTCCCCATGCGCACCGAAGTTGGCATCACACCCGCGCAACAAAATACGCATTTACTCAGCCTCATCACTGGCGACAGCCCAGGTCTGCTGGCTCGCATTGCACTGATCTTCGATAAACATGACATCCGTTTGCACCGTGCTAAGATCAACACACTGGGCAGCCGTGTCGAAGACGTGTTCTGGATCAGCGGAACCATGTTGGATAAAAGTGAACCCCGCGAAATTTTAGTGCACGACTTGTCGGACAGTCGCTAACCAAAATATTTCAGCGGACCGCCAGATGGGGTTAGTAAAGTGATGGAAAAGCGCGCATCCCACTTCAGTTATAAACGTAAAAAAACCAGCACTAAGCTGGTTTTTTTATTGGCTATTTCTTGGTCGGGGCGAGAGGATTTGAACCTCCGACCACATGCACCCCATGCATGTACGCTACCAGGCTGCGCTACGCCCCGAACGGCGCGGATTATACAATAGAGCGGGGTGATTGATGAAGCGCTTTATCGTTGTAACAGCGCGATAATGTCGCGAATTTCGACTTTTATTGCACTGAGATTTCCCGCATTTTCCGGTGCTCGTTCAGCCGTGTTTTTGCTGGTCGCCGTGCCCTGCTCTAGTTTGTTTCTCGCACCGCTGATGGTGAAGCCTTGCTCGTACAATAGTTCGCGAATTTGCCTTATCAGCATCACTTCATGATGCTGATAATAGCGCCTGTTACCACCGCGTTTGATCGGCTTAAGTTGAGTGAATTCTTGCTCCCAATAACGCAGGACATGCGCCTTGACCCCGCACAACTCGCTCACTTCACCGATGGTGAAATAACGTTTGGCGGGAATCGGGGGGAGCTGTGAATTAGAGATGTGGTGTTCCATGATAGGTCTTCTCCACCATGGTCTTCAGCTTTTGGCTAGGGTGAAAAGTCACCACTCGTCGCGCCGAAATAGGAATCTCTTCACCGGTTTTAGGATTGCGTCCCGGACGTTGCGGTTTGTCGCGCAACTGGAAGTTGCCGAAGCCGGAGAGTTTTACGGTTTCACCTTTTTCAAGCTGAATACGAATCTCTTCGAAAAAGTTTTCCACCATGTCTTTGGCTTCGCGTTTGTTCAGCCCAACCTTGGAAAATAGCAAGTCAGCCAGATCGGCTTTGGTCAGTGTTGTTGTCATCTCTTCCCTTTAGCTGCGTAAAGTTGCGCCGATTTTTTGCAGGGCAGACATCACCAACTGCATATTCGAATCGATCTCTTTGTCTGTAAGTGTTTTCTGAGTATCTTGCAACAACACACGGAATGCAAGGCTTTTTCTCCCCTGCTCCACGCCTTTGCCGCGATAGATGTCAAACAGTGTCGCATCAACCACGTTGGGGGCTTGGGCTTGTCTGATTGTCTCGATCAGCACTTGCACTGTTTGCGCCTCATCAACGACAACTGCAATATCTCGGCGCACTGCGGGCAGGCGCGAAATTTCCGCCAAGTTGGGTAAGGGGCTATGTGTCAGTGCCGCTTGATCGACTTCGAACCAAACTGGCGCAAGTGGTAAGTCATATTGATGTTGCCACTGCGGATGCAGTTCACCGATCCAACCAACGGCTTGTCCATCAACCCGTATTCTGGCCGAGCGTCCCGGATGGGAAGCTGGATGTTGCGCCGCTTCAAAGGTAAGCACGCGGGGTGCAAATAAGGCTTCGATGTCACCTTTCACATCGTAAAAATCCACCGCACGGGCAGATACTCCCCACTGTTCAGCTTGCGCGCTGCCGTATGCTACGACAGCAACTCGCTCTTGCTGCGCGTAGCTGTCGCCTGCGGCAGTAAAGCAGCCTCCGATTTCAAACAGTCGCACGCGTGGTTGTTTGCGCGCCAGATTGGTACGCAAAGCGGCCAATAACCCACCCAGCAAGCAGCTACGCATCACGCTCATCTGGCTGGCAATAGGATTCTGCAAGGTGACGGGATTGGTATTGGCGCACAGGTCGCGCTCCCAGTCTGCCTCGACGAAAGCATAGGTGATGGCTTCCTGATAATCACGAGTCACTAGTGCGCGACGTAATCTTGCCAATGGTCGCAGCACCTCGACCTGCGGCAGCATAGTCATATTCGCTTGCGACGTAGCGGCTGGAATACGGTCGTAGCCATAAACACGGGCGATTTCCTCAATCAGGTCTTCTTCAATCGCGATGTCGAAACGGTAGCTGGGCGGTGTTACTTCAAATTGATCGCCTTGCCGCTGCAAGACCATCCCCAGACGCGTGAGTATCTGCGCCACTTCCACTGCGGCAAGCCGAATACCCAGTACACGCTCGATGCGATCCACGCGCAGTTGGACTGGTGCGCGAGCAGGTAGCTGTCCGATGACTTCGGTAACGGCACCCGCTTCCCCGCCGCAAATATCCAAGATCAATTGCGTGGCTCTATCCAACGCAATTTGAGTTGCGGCGAAGTCGACACCGCGCTCAAAACGATACGAGGAGTCAGAGCCGAATCCCAAGCGACGCGATTTACCGACGATCACGCTAGGTGAGAAAAATGCACTCTCGAGGAAAATATCGCTGGTTTTCTCATCAACGGCACTTTCCGCCCCTCCCATCACGCCGGCGAGAGCAACAGGACCTTGCTGATCGGCAATAACCAGCATGTCGCTTTGCAACTCGACCATCTGCTCATTCAGTGTCTTAAGCTGCTCTCCAGCACGCGCAAAACGAACTTCAATCGCACCATTAAGTTTTTTCAAATCAAACGCATGCAAAGGCTGCCCCAGTTCGAGCAGCACGTAATTGGTGACATCAACAATAGCGCTAATGCTGCGCAAACCGCTGCGCTCTAGTCGGCGCACCATCCACACTGGCGTGGCCGCTTGGGCATTCACGCCGCTAATAACGCGGCCGGTATAACGCGGGCACGCAGCTGATGCTGCAACACTTACCTCGACTTTGGCCGCACAGCGTTGCGCGATATTTGACGCAGATAAAGCCGACAGACTCGCGCCGGTCAGCGCAGCAACGTCGCGCGCGATGCCGTGCAGGGACAGACAATCAGTACGGTTTGGCGTGAGTTTCAAAGTCAGCAGTTGATCATCAAGATCAAGGTGCGCTCGGATACTTTGCCCAATAGCCGCATCCGCAGCCAATTCCATCAGGCCACTACTTTCTTCCGCCAAACCCAATTCTTTGGCAGAGCACATCATGCCGAATGAGGCAATACCGCGAACCTTGGCCTGCTTGATTTCGATACCAGGTAATTTGGCACCAACCAGCGCGCACGGAGCCTTCATGCCAACCGTAACATTTTGCGCACCACATACAATGGTCAACGGCTCGGCTTGCCCGACATTCACACTCAACACGTTCAGTCGGTCGGCATCGGGATGTTTTTCTTTGCTCAGCACTTCCGCTACCACCACCTGATCGAAGGTGGCAGCAACTGGCGTTCTTTCTTCCACCTCCAAACCCGCCATCGTTAACAAATGGGCGAGTCCGTCGCTATCAAGTGCCGGATTTACAAAAGTACGCAACCAAGATTCGGAAAATTTCATATTGGCTCAGGAAAATTGTTTGAGAAATTGCACGTCATTCTCGAAAAATAGACGCAAGTCATTCACGCCATAACGCAACATAGTCAGGCGCTCGACCCCGAGACCGAAGGCGAAGCCGATATATTTCTCACTGTCGATATTGACGTGCTTGAGCACATTGGGATGCACCATGCCGCAGCCGCCGATTTCCAGCCAGCCCCCCTTCCAGCTCATATCCATCTCGGCGGAAGGCTCTGTGAACGGGAAAAAAGAGGGGCGGAAACGAACTTGCAAGTCGTCCGATTCGAAAAAGCGTTGCAAAAAGCTTTGCACCACGCCTTTTAAGTCGGCAAAGCTGACCTTTTCCCCGATCCATAAACCTTCAACTTGGTGAAACATGGGCGAGTGTGTCGCATCGGAATCAACACGGTAAACACGTCCCGGCGCAATGATGCGAATATCGGGCATCGTCTCCTGCTGACGATGCTTTTCCATATGCGCTTCCATATAGCGAATCTGGATCGGCGAGGTGTGCGTACGCAACACGTGCTTATCGTCGATATAAAAAGTATCGTGCATCGCGCGAGCCGGATGATCTTCTGGGATATTCAGCGCGGTGAAATTATAAAAATCAGTCTCGATTTCCGGGCCTTCAGCCACAGCAAATCCAATCGAGTTAAACAGTGTTTCGATTCGTTCCAGTGTGCGTGTAACAGGGTGCAAACCGCCCGTGCTGGCATTGCGCCCAGGCAAGGTAACATCGAGCGACTCCGCTTCGAGTTTGGCATTTAAGGCTCGTTGCTGAATGCTGTCGCGGCGAGTCTGCAATGCATCTTCAATTTGCTGTTTGACCTCATTAATGCGCGCGCCCGCTGCGGGACGCTCTTCAGCGGACAATTTACCCAAGCCTTTGAGCAAACCCGTCAGGCTGCCTTCTTTGCCCAGATAACGTGCTTTGACTCGTTCCAATTCAACTTCGTCGTCGATGACGGAGAATTGAGCCAAAGCCTGTTCCAGAATCTGTTGTAATTCTTGCATTTCGATTCCTTTTCCCGCTACGAATCGGGACGACACAAACGAAAAAGGAGGCGTAACGCCTCCTTCTCTTCGTTCAGAATGTGCTTACGCGCCGAGGCTAGCCTTGGCTTGTGCAACGATCTGCACGAATGCAGCCTTGTCAAATACGGCGATATCAGCCAGCACCTTACGGTCGATGGAGATTGCCGCTTTCTTCAAGCCATTCATGAATACGCTGTAGCTCATACCTTGTTCACGAGCCGCCGCGTTAATACGGGCGATCCACAAAGTACGGAACTGACGCTTCTTCTGACGACGGTCACGATAAGCGTACTGTCCAGCCTTCATTACCGCCTGTTTAGCGATACGATAGACGTTCTTGCGGCGACCACGGTAACCCTTGGCCAGCTCCAATACTTTCTTGTGACTTGCGCGTGCTACGACACCACGTTTTACTCTTGGCATGTTCTACTCCTTATGCGTACGGCATCATGGCGCGAACCGATGCTGTATTGGTTGCGTGGACTTCAGTCGTACCGCGCAACTGACGTTTATTCTTGGTGGTCTTCTTGGTCAGAATGTGACGCTTGAAGGCTTGCGAACGCTTGATGCTACCGCCCGCGCGAACGATGAAGCGCTTTTTCGCACCGCTTTTGGTTTTCATCTTAGGCATGACTACTCCTTAAGTTATGGTGGGAGGTGTTTTCCGATGGAAAAACTTGATAACCCATACACCACTTATTTTCGGGGACTTTTGCTACCTGCCGCCACGACCGTCCCCTTACATCGTGACAACAAAAACTATTTCTTCTTGGCTTTAGGTGACAACACCATCACCATCTGACGGCCTTCCATCTTCGGAAATTGTTCGACCACGCCATGCTCATCAAGATCAGCCCTAACTCGCTCGATCAGACGCATACCAATTTCTTGGTGGGCCATTTCACGACCGCGAAAACGCAAGGTAATCTTAGTCTTGTCGCCCTCTTCCAAAAATTTGATCAGATTGCGCAACTTGATGTTGTAATCGCCATCATCCGTTCCTGGACGGAATTTAATTTCCTTGATCTGAACCTGTTTCTGCTTGAGCTTGGCTTCGTGCTGCTTCTTGCTTTCGGCATATTTAAATTTACCGAAGTCCATGATGCGACACACTGGAGGCTCCGCCATCGGCGAAATTTCAACCAGATCCAACTCTGCTTCATCCGCCAAGCGCAATGCTTCTGCAATTGGCACTATCCCTAGAGGTTCTTTCTCTGCGCCTATGAGTCGCACCTGGGGTGCGGTAATCATCTCGTTAAGGCGATTTGCTTTATCTTGTGCTATTGCAATGTCTCCGTTTAGGCAAAATTAAACCGTGCTGCCCGATTTTGTCTCTGATTTCAGACGCTGCAAGAATGCCTCCAGCGTCATTTGTCCGAGATCCTCACCACTACGGGTACGCACGGCTACTAATCTTCCAGCCACTTCCTTATCGCCAACAATGATCTGATAAGGTAATTTCTGCAAGCTATGTTCGCGTATTTTATAGGTAATCTTCTCGTTGCGCAAATCTAGTTGCACACGCAGACCAGCGTTGCGCATTGCTTGAGCCACTTCGGTGGTGTAAGCCTCTTGTGCCTGCGAGATATTCATCAGCACAACCTGAATAGGCGACAACCACAACGGGAAAGCGCCAGCATGATTTTCAATGAGGATCCCAATAAATCGCTCCATCGAACCAAGAATGGCGCGATGCAACATCACCGGAGGTTTTCTCGAATTATCCTCAGCAACGAACTCTGCCCCCAAACGCACAGGCAAATTGAAATCCAACTGAATCGTGCCACACTGCCACAGACGACCGAGTGAGTCCTTCAGGGTGAATTCAACTTTCGGACCGTAAAACGCGCCTTCACCCGGCTGAATCTCATATTCCAGACCGTTTTGCTGCAACGCTGCCGCCAGCGCGGCCTCTGCTCTATCCCAAGTATCGTCCGATCCGACGCGCTTGACTGGACGAGTAGATAGCTTGACCAACACTTCCTGGAAACCAAAATCGCCGTACACTTCGTTCAGCATCACGATGAAGCGAGACACCTCATCCTGCACTTGCTCATCAGCACAGAAGATATGCGCATCATCTTGGGTAAAACCACGCACTCGCATCAGACCATGCAATGAACCGGATGACTCGTTGCGATGGCAGGAACCAAACTCAGCCAAACGCAACGGTAAATCACGATAGCTATGCAAACCGTGATTAAAAATTTGCACATGACCGGGACAATTCATCGGCTTCACCGCGTAGTCACGATTTTCCGATGAAGTGGTAAACATGTTGTCGCGATAGTTATCCCAATGCCCAGATTTCTCCCACAAGGAGCGATCCATAATCGAGGGCGTACGTACTTCCTGATAACCATGCTCGCGGAATTTCGCGCGCATATACTGCTCGATTTCCTGCCACAGCGTCCATCCCTTGGGATGCCAAAACACCATACCGGGCGATTCTTCCTGCATATGGAACAGATCAAGCTGCTTGGCCAGTTTGCGATGGTCACGCTTTTCCGCTTCCTCAAGTTGATGCAGATACGCTTCCAACTCTTCCTTTTTCGCCCAAGCGGTTCCGTAGATACGCTGCAACATCTCGTTCTTGGAATCGCCGCGCCAATAGGCACCGGCCACCTTCATCAGTTTGAATACTTTCAACTTACCCGTAGACGGCACATGCGGCCCCCGACACAAGTCGGTAAATTCGCCTTGCGTATACAATGAAACATCCTGATCGGCAGGAATCGAAGAAATGATCTCAGCTTTGTACTTTTCGCCTAACGAAGTGAAATAGGCGACTGCTTCGTCTCTGGGCAATACCTTGCGGGTGACCGGAATATCCCGCTTAACCAACTCGCTCATTTTTTTCTCAATAGCAGCGAGATCTTCCAAGGTAAAGGGGCGCGAGTACGAAAAGTCGTAAAAGAAACCCTTATCAATGACTGGACCTATCGTCACTTGCGCATCGGGGAATAGCTCTTTCACTGCGTGCGCAAGCAAATGCGCAGTCGAATGGCGAATCGTATCGACACCGTCGGCATCTTTGTCGGTAATGATTGCCAGCGAAGCGTCTTGCTCTATTAAATGAGAGGTATCGACGACCTTACCGTCAACCTTGCCGGCCAAAGCCGCTTTGGCCAACCCAGCGCCAATACTGGCGGCAACATCAAAAACAGTGACAGCCTCAGCAAAGCTGCGTTGCGAACCATCCGGTAGCGTAATGACTGGCATGATGACTTCCCACAAATACAAAGTGCGGCAATGCCGCACTTGATAAGAATTGATTGGTGGGAGGTACAAGGGTCGAACTTGTGACCACTTGGATGTCGACCAAGTGCTCTACCACTGAGCTAACCTCCCATGACTTTCAAATACCCGAACCGCATATCCAAAAGCGCGCGCATTGTATCCGAAAGGTTTACGCGCTTCAAACAAATTTAGCGCAAATACTGGAATCAATATCCGCTGTGAGCAAGATTTTCAAAGCGAGTGTATTCACCTCGGAATGCCAACTCAACCTTGCCGATTGGACCGTTACGCTGCTTACCGATAATGATCTCCGCTTTACCTTTATCAGGCGAATCAGGATTGTAGACTTCGTCGCGATAAATGAACAAAATCAAGTCAGCATCCTGTTCAATTGCCCCCGACTCACGCAAATCCGACATCACTGGCCGCTTGTTTGGTCGCTGCTCCAAACTACGATTCAACTGCGACAAAGCGATGACCGGCACTTGCAGTTCCTTGGCCAAACTCTTCAGTGAACGAGAAATTTCAGAAATCTCAGTTGCACGATTTTCACTTGCTCTAGCGTTGGAGCCCCCCATCAACTGCAAATAGTCCACCACGATCAAGCCAAGCTCGCCCTGCTGCCGATGCAGACGACGCGAACGGGCACGCAATTCCAGTGCAGATAAGGCTGGGGTTTCATCAATAAAGAGCGGCGCATCGTTTAATCTACCCAACGCATGCGTCAAGCGCGCCCAATCATCATCCTGCAAACGCCCCGTACGCAGATCATGCTGATTCAACTTGCCGACCGAACCCAGCATCCGCATCGCTAGCTGGGCCGCCCCCATTTCCATACTGAATACAGCTACAGCTTTACCATCTAGCGCGATATTCTCCGCAATATTGATAGAGAACGCCGTCTTACCCATACTAGGACGCCCTGCAACGATAATCAAATCACCCGCCTGCAAGCCGGAAGTCATGCGATCCAAATCGCTAAAGCCAGTTGCCGTCCCCGTTACATCGCTGTTATCTTCGCGACCATATAAGGTTTCGATACGCTCGACGACTTGCGTCAACAACGGCGGCATAGAAAAGAACCCCTGCTTGCCTTTGGATCCCGCCTCGGCGATCTCAAACACACGGCGCTCAGCCTCATCCAGCAACTCAGCTGCATCACGCCCAGACGGGTTGTAAGCGCTACTAGCAATCTCACTTCCCACCTCAACCAGCTTACGCATGACCGAACGCTCACGCACGATCTCTCCGTATCGGCGAATATTGGCCGCTGAGGGCACGTTCTGCGCCAAGCTACCGAGGTAATGTAAACCACCCACTTTATCCAATTCGCCAGCATTTTCGAGACTCTCAGCCACGGTAATCACATCCACTGGCTTCGCCTGCTCACTCAACCGCACTATGTGAGTAAAAATGTGACGATGTTCCTGCCGATAAAAATCTTCCTTGGTCAGAATATCGGTGACTTTGTCCAACGCCCCCGCTTCCAGCAGCAATCCGCCAAGCACAGATTGCTCGGCCTCTACCGAGTGCGGCGGCAACTTGATCTGATCGATCTGGGTATCGGATCCGGTGAAAATCGACATGGGGAATGAACCAAATGGATACTTTTTAGAGTGCACATTCTACTCGCGCACCACAAAACAAAAAAGGACTGTCTCCAGTCCTTTTTTGCATTTCCGAAATCAACAAAAACGAATTAGTTTTCGCCGAGTACGGTAACAGTGATATCCACAACAACGTCAGTGTGCAAAGCAATGCTAACCGAGTGATCGCCGATTTGTTTGATATGGCCACTAGCCATACGAACTTGGGATTTCTCCACATCGTGACCTTGCGCAACCAGTGCTGTCGCGATGTCTGCATTGGTTACAGAACCGAACAACTTACCGTCCACACCCGCTTTTTGCGCAACTTGAACAGTCACGCCAGCCAGTTTTTCGCCGCGTGCTTGCGCATCAGCCAATTTAGCTTTGTCAGCGGCTTCGATCTCGGCGCGACGCGCTTCAAATTCAGCCATGTTGGATGCGGTTGCGCGCTTTGCCTTGCCTTGTGGGATCAAAAAGTTACGTGCATAACCGTTCTTGACCTTGACCACATCGCCCAGTTGACCAACGTTGGCCACTTTTTCCATCAGAATAATTTGCATGGTCTACTCCTTAGTGCAAGTCGGTGTACGGTAACAGAGCCAGGAAACGCGCACGCTTGACAGCAGTGCTCAACTGACGCTGATAGCGGGTCTTGGTACCGGTAATACGTGCCGGGATCAGTTTGCCGTTTTCGCTGATGAATTCCTTCAGGATGTTGACATCCTTGTAATCGACTTCGGCGATCTTCTCAACTGTGAAGCGGCAGAACTTGCGGCGCTTGAACAGGTTGTTACGCGAGGAACGCTTGTTCTTGTCGTCTTTCTTTTTGTCCGATGGACGAGCCATGATTTTTCCTTATTCCAAAATAATATCGTTGATATGCAAAACCAGTTGTCTGCTGCGCATGCTGCGTTGAGCCAAAAACCCTTTGACCTTGACCGTTTGTCCAAGCGTAAACGCTTGAGCTTTTTCGGCACTGCCAGCCAGGGCAACGACATCAACTTCACACTGCACTTGCCGTTCGCTTCCGGCCTCGCTCTGATTTGACTGATGACGCAAAGTCATCTGTAACATCGGAACCCCAGCCGGGGTATATCGCAAACTTTCCAGGGCGATCAATTCGCCGCTGATAACAACCTGATTTCTTGCCAATGCTTACGCGGCGACTTGTTCAGCTGCCGGTGCTGCGCTTTCGCTCAACACGGAACGCGACTTCTCTTCCTTCATCATCGCCGATGGCTCAGTTACAGCAGCCTTGGTCTTGACAGTCAGATGACGCAAAACAGCATCATTGAATCGGAACGCGTGCTCCAGCTCATCCAGCGTAGGCTGATCGCATTCGATATTCATGAGCACATAATGTGCTTTGTGGATCTTTTGGATAGGGTAAGCCAGTTGACGGCGGCCCCAGTCTTCCAGACGGTGGATCAGACCGCTGCCGGTCGTGACCAATGTGCGATAACGCTCGATCATCGCGGGCACTTGCTCGCTTTGATCGGGATGCACGATAAATACGATTTCGTAGTGTCGCATTACATCTCCTTGTGGTTAAAGCCCTCCGCCATGCGTAGCGGTAGAGCAAGGTATGCGAAGCTGCCAATCAGCCTCACAGGGGCGCGCATTATAGCCAAATCGGCTTTTAGGTCAAGGAAATAAAGGCTTGGCAGCGTATTGCGGCTAAACCGCAGATTGCCGCACTGCCTCAAACAGGCAAATTGCGGTTGCAGCTGCCGCATTCAGCGACTCAACCTTGCCTGGCATCGGGATACGGAATGGCGCGCACTCGCCCAGCAATGCCGCACTTAAGCCAGCCCCTTCATTGCCGATGGCAAAAGCAACACTATCCGCGAATATGCATTGATACAGACTACGCTCCGCTTTCAGTGCTGCGGCATACGGCTTTGCCGAGAGCAATCTCGCCACGCCCAACAGATCGGCATTCTCTTGCAGCGACAAACAAAAATGTCCACCCATCGCAGCACGCAAAACACGGGGAGACCAAACATCAGCGCAGGCTTTGGATAGGAAAACAGCATCACAACCTGCGGCTGCCGCCGAGCGCAATATCGAGCCCAGATTCCCAGGATCTTGAATATCTTCCAGCAATAAACAGAAACGAGAGGTCTCAGCCAGTACATTTGAACGGGGAATATCGATCAGCGTGAGAATACCGGTCAGCGTCTTCAGCTCGCTCAATTCTGCAAACAGCTTGTCGTCCAATTGCGTCATCGGCACGCCCGTTGCGCGCTTGAGCAGCACTTCGACTTCATCGTCTTTCAACGCGGCACTGTTAACCAGAATATGTTTTGGCAGTGCGCCGCTATCGAGGTAGGCCGCCAACAAATGCGTGCCATCCAACAGAGCTAGACGCGCCTTGGTGCGCTCGCGCGATGATCCGGCAAGCTTGATGAGTTCCTTTACGAAAGGATTGTCGCGCGAGGTAACGAGCTTCATTCTGGGGTGACCGCTGTATCGTTTTCCAGCAAAGTGCCGATTTCCTGCAACGATGGCAGGTCTTGCAAAGCGCGGAGATTGAGATCGTCCAACATTTGCTTGGTCGTCGCAAATAGCTCCGGTTTACCCGGAGCATCGCGGGTGCCCACCACTTCCAGCCAACCTCTGGCTTCCAGTGTTTTAAGGATTTGCGCCGAGACAGCCACACCGCGAATTTCCTCGATATCGCCACGCGTGACTGGTTGGTGATACGTGATGATCGCCAGCGTTTCCAGCACGGCACGGGAATAACGCGGCGGCTTCTGCGGATTCAAGCGATCAAGATAAGCCTGCATTTCCGGCTTGGCGCGGAAACGCCAGCCGCTGGCTACACGACTCAACTCTACCCCCCGCCCCTGCCAATCAAGCGCAAGCTGCTCCAGCAACATCTCCATCTGACGAGTATCAAGCGAAACATCGCTCAATTTTTTCAATTCAGAAATAGACAAAGGCTCGGTGCTCGTCAGCAATGCAGCTTCCAACACATGCTTAAATTGCTCGGTATTCATCTTGCCGCCGAAAAGATCGGTCAGAATGCTCTCATCGCTGTCGTTCGACACGACATTACTCTTCGGCAATGGCTCGGCTTGTTCGGACATAAATACTCCCAAATGTTTCGCTTTGCTGGATTTCCACCAGATATTCTTTGGCCAGTTCGAGCACAGCGATAAAGGTCACCACCAGCTTGGGCACACCTCCCTCCATATCGAACAGTTGATCAAATGGCACATACTCCCCCCCCTGCAAACGACGCAGCACATGCGTCATTTGCTCGCGCACAGAAAGCTGTTCACGCCGCACTTTATGATGCTGATTCAGTTTTGCGCGCGCCAGTAAACCCAGCCATGCCTGACGAATATCCTCAACATCAACCTGCGGCAAACGCTCATGCACGGTACGTTCAATCAGCACTTGCACGATCTCAAAATCGCGACCAACCTGAGGCAATTCGTTAAGTTTTTGTGCTGCCAATTTCATCTGCTCGTATTCCAGCAAACGTCTCATCAGCTCGGCACGCGGATCTTCCCCACTATCGTCATCGCTAGCCTTAGGCGGACGCGGCAGCAACATACGCGACTTGATCTCGATCAGTACCGCCGCCATCAGCAAATACTCCGCCGCTAGCTCCAAACGATGCTGCTGCATCATCTCGATGTAAGTCATGTACTGCTTGGTCAACTGCGCCATCGGAATATCCAGCACATCCAGATTGTGCCGACGAATCAGGTATAGCAACAGATCAAGCGGCCCCTGAAAACCCTCCAACACCAACTCTAGTGCATCCGGCGGGATATACAAATCCAGCGGCATTTCCAGCAAAGGCTCGCCGTGAATTACTGCAACCGGATGTAAGGGAAGTTGTGTCGCCAGCATGATCTCAACCGTAGCTCAGGCCCATCGCCTCGCGCACGTCGCGCATCGTTTCCTGCGCTAATTTGCGTGCTTTTTCATTACCGTCGGCAATGATGTTTTTCACCAGCGTCGGGTCGTCCAAATAAAGCTGCGCGCGTTCGCGCATTGGGCGTTGCTCTTGCAGCATTGCGTCGATCACCGGCTGTTTGCACTCGATACAGCCGATACCCGCACTGCGGCACCCCTTCTCCGCCCACTGTTTGACCTCGTCGCCGGAATAAACCTGATGCAACTGCCATACTGGGCAACGCGTCGGCTCGCCTGTGTCGGTACGGCGAATGCGCGCCGGATCGGTCGGCATGGTACGTACCTTTTTGGCAACGCTGGCCTCGTCCTCGCGCAGACTGATTGTATTGTTGTAAGACTTTGACATTTTTTGCCCGTCTAAACCAGGCATACGCGATGCCGCCGTCAGCATAGATTGTGGCTCGGACAAAATCATTTTTCCGCCCCCCTCCAAATAGCCAAACAGCCGCTCGCGATCACCGTGACTCAGGCTCTGCTGTTCGTCCAACAACGCCTTGGCGGATTCCAGTGCCTCGTCGTCGCCCTGCTCTTGGTAGCGATTACGCAGTTCGCTATAGAGCTTAGCTTTTTTGCCGCCCAGCTTTTTCAGCGCGATCTCAGCTTTTTCCTCGAAGCCCGGCTCACGCCCATAGATATGATTAAAACGGCGCGCGATTTCACGGGTGAATTCGATATGCGGAACCTGATCTTCCCCCACTGGCACTTGCGTGGCGCGGTAGATCAAAATGTCGGCACTTTGCAGCAAGGGATAACCAAGAAAACCGTAAGTGGACAAATCTTTGCCGCTCAGTTTTTCCTGTTGATCCTTGTACGTCGGCATGCGTTCCAGCCAGCCCAAAGGAGTAATCATGGACAACAACAAATGCAACTCGGCATGTTCCGGCACGCGTGACTGAATAAACAAAGTGGCATGCGCCGGATCAACTCCTGCCGCCAGCCAATCAACAACCATATCCCACACAGATTTCTCAATGATCTGCGGATTGTCGTAATGGGTGGTCAGCGCGTGCCAGTCGGCCACGAAGAACAAACATTCGAACTCGTGCTGCATCTGCACCCAGTTTTTTAACACTCCGTGGTAATGCCCCAAATGCAAATTGCCCGTGGGGCGCATTCCCGATAACACGCGATCAGCAAACATATTTCCTCAAATTCCAAATAACACAGAAAGCAACTGATAAACCAGCCGTACCAACGGCGACAACACCCAACCCAACACGGGGGTAATCGCCAAAAAAATCAAAATAAACATTCCGTAAGGTTCCAGCTTAGCCAACTGAAACGCCTGTCGATGTGGCAACAAACTGACAGCAACGCGGCCTCCGTCCAACGGTGGCAAAGGCAACATATTCAACACCAACAAAACAGCGTTGATTTTAATTCCCCACTCCGCCATACCCAACATCGGCTCGGCAAAATAATTATCAGGTGACGACCACGCCAGTTTATAAACCAGTGCCCAGCCGAAAGCCATCAACAAATTCGAAGCCGGCCCAGCCAAAGCCACCCACATCATGTCGCGCTTGGGGTGACGTAAAGCACCGAAATTCACCGGCACCGGCTTTGCCCAGCCGAACAGAATTCCGCCCAAAAACAAGGTCAGCAAAGGCAATGCGATGGTGCCCACTGGATCAATATGGCGCAGTGGATTCAGGCTGATACGCCCCAACTGATACGCTGTCATATCACCGAAATGGCGGGCCACATAACCGTGTGCTGCCTCGTGTAAGGTAATCGCAAACAGTACTGGGATAGCAGCCAGCGAAATCGTCTGAATGAGCGCAGAGATATCCACTTACGCTTCCAGACCGAATGGCTCTAGCGAACCTTTCCCGCTTCTAATCAATACCGGATCGTCTCCGGTCAGATCAATCACTGTCGTGGGATCAAGACCAACCGCACCGCCTTCAATGATGAGCTCGACGCTTTTTTCCAGATAATCCTGAATCTCATCCACATCGGTTAGCGGAAAGTGCGCCTCCGGCAAAATCAGGGTTGAACTCAGCAAAGGTTCGCCCATCTCCTCCAGCAAAGCCAATGCCACCGGATGATCCGGCACACGAATACCGACCGTACTGCGTTTGGGGTGCTGCAAGCGACGTGGCACTTCTTTGGTCGCCTCCAAAATAAAGGTGTAGCTACCCGGTGTATTCGCTTTCAGCAGACGAAATTTGCTGTTATCCACCCGCGCATAACGGGCGATTTCCGACAAATCGCGACATACCAGCGTCATCTGGTGCTTTTCGTCCAACCCGCGAATTTGGCGGATGCGCGTCACCGCCTCTTTGTCATCGAGGTGACAACCCAGCGCATAGCCGGAGTCGGTCGGATAAACAATAATCGCACCGTCACGCAATAACTCTACTGCTTGACGTATCAAACGAATATTCGGATTATCGGGGTGAATGCTGAGTATCTGAGCCATTAGGCAACTTTCAAAACAGGAGCGGATAACAAAACATCCAGAACAGAACGACAGCCTAACGGCAGATCGGGCAAACGCCCCATATCGCGGTAACTCTCGTTCGGCCCGTGAAAATCAGAACCGCAAGAACATAACAAATTGAATTCTTTGGCGTAACGTGCAAACTCGGCATACTGCTCCGGCGTATGACTCCCTGTCACCACCTCAACCGCCTGCCCGCCAGCCCCGACAAACTCGGCCAACAACTCATGCATAGTCTTCTTACCCATACTATGCTTGCCGCACATATAACGCCCCGGATGTGCCAGCACCACCACACCACCGCTGCCGCGTATCCAACTCACCGCATCGGCCAACGTAGCCCATTCATGCGGCACATAACCAGGCTTGCCCTTGGCCAAATAACGGTTGAACACGCTCTTCACATCCTTGCAGTGCCCAGCCTCGACCAAGTAGCGCGCAAAATGAGTGCGTCCGATCATGTTCGGGTTGTCGGTGTACTTGTAGGCTCCCGCCAACACCCCGCCGATACCCGCTTTGGCCAACTCATCCGCCATCTTTCCCGCACGCGCACCGCGCCCGCTGCGCACCGATTTCAAGCCCTCAACCAAAGCGGGATGATGCGGATCGATGCCCAAGCCGACGATGTGCAGCGTATGAGTACGCCATGTCACCGAAACCTCCACCCCGTTGATAAAAGTCATGCCATGACTAACCGCAGCCGTGCGTGCCTCGTCCAACCCATCAACATCGTCATGATCGGTTAACGCCAACACTTTCACTCCGCGCTCAGCCGCGCGCGCCACCAATTGGGTGGGCGTTAACGTTCCGTCAGAAACATTGGAATGGCAATGCAGGTCGTAATCCAACATCAAATATCACCGCCGCCCTTCTTCATAACCTTACCCTCCTCGGCGCGCTTGCGGCGCACCTCTTTGGGGTCAGCCAGCAACGGGCGATAAATCTCGACGCGATCTTTATCGCGCAGCACGGCATCCGCCTTGGTCAGCTTGCCAAAAATACCCAACTTATTTTTATCCAGATCAATCTCTGGATGCTTCTGCAAAACACCGCTGGACTGAATCGCCTCCGCGACCGTTACCCCAGCAGGTAGCTCCAAATACAGCAAAGTCTGCTCGGTCGGCAGCGCATATACCACTTCAATGTTGATTTTCTCGCTCATACGTTCGGATACACCTTCTCAGCGCGATGGATGAACGCATCCACAAAACTGTTGGTAATGAAATGAAATACGGGGCCGACCAGTTTTTCCAACAACTTGTTGGAAAACTCATAGTGCAGACGAAATTCTATTTTACAGGCTGAATCGCTCAGCGCGATGAAACGCCAATGTCCGTCCAACTGACGGAACGGCCCGTCCTGCAACGTCATATCAATCTGATGCGGCGGCGTACGGACATTTTCCGTGGTGAACTGCTGTTTCAAATGGTGATAATCGATATGCACCGTGGCATGAACCGTATTGCCCTCTTTCTGCACCACACTTCCGCCACCGCACCAAGGCAGAAATTGCGGGTAATCTTCCACGCGATCAACCAGATTGAACATCTGTTCCGCGCTATGCGCCACCAACACGGTTTTTTCTACAAGAGCCATTGCTTACCAGAGCGACCAAACAAAGGCTGCTAGAATATCGCAATGAACCGCAAAAGACACCCGCAATGAGCATCATTCAGAATAAAAAAGCCTTCCACGATTACTTCATCGAGGAAAAGTATGAGGCCGGCCTGATGTTAGAAGGTTGGGAAGTCAAGGCTATCCGCGCTGGGCGCGTGCAACTCAAAGAAGCCTACGTCATCGCCAAAGACGGGGCACTCTACCTGCTCGGCTCACACATCAGCCCCCTACTTAACGCCTCCTCCCACATCCTCCCCGACCCCACTCGCACCCGCAAACTGCTGTTGCACAAACTGGAAATCGACAAACTCATCGGCAAAGTACAACGCGCTGGCTTCACCATCATGCCGCTAGACATGCACTACAAAGGCGGTCGCGTCAAACTCGCTATCGGTCTAGCCAAAGGCAAAAAAGAACATGACAAACGGGCAACAGAACGTGAAAAGGATGCCAAGCGGGAAGCCCAGATGGCCATGAAAAAGGAAAGGCACTAAAGTTATGCCCGTTTGCGGTGTAGGCTAACGTGAGCACAGCGAACGTTAAGCTCGCAACGCGAGCGGCCGAAACCACAAACGGGCAACAGAACGTGAAAAGGATGCCAAGCGGGAAGCCCAGATGGTCATGAAAAAGGAAAGGCACTAAAGTCACGCCCGTTTGCGGTGTAGGCTAACGTGAGCATAGCGAACGTTAAGCTCGCAACGCGAGCGGCCGAAACCACAAACGGGCAACAGAACGTGAAAAGGATGCCAAGCAGGAAGCCCAGATGGTCATGAAAAAGGAAAGGCACTAAAGTCACGCCCGTTTGCGGTGTAGGCTAACGTGAGCATAGCGAACGTTAAGCTCGCAACGCGAGCGGCACACAGAGGCGCACATGAAAATATTCACTTTCGCACTACTTTTGATGATTGGCCTGATCCCTCTCACACACGCCGAAGGAGGACGCATGAGCAATACCTATCAAACCGCCTATCTCTCCGGTGGCTGCTTTTGGGGGATGGAAGAATTGGTACGTGAAATACCCGGCGTACTGGAAACTGAAGTCGGCTACACCGGCGGTGAAACGCCGAATGCCACGTATGACATCGTCAAGACTGGACGCTCCGGCCATGCCGAATCGCTCAAGATCGTGTTCGATCCAAAGCGTCTAAGCTATCGCCACCTGCTGTTCGAGTTTTTCCGTATGCACAACCCGACCACCCGCAACCAGCAAGGTAACGACATCGGCTCGCAGTACCGATCCGCCATTTTCCACACCAGCGAAGAACAAAAACACACAGCGGAGAAAGTCATTCAAACCATTGACGCATCGGGCGACTGGAAAGCCAAAGTCGTTACCGAAATCGTGCCGTTCAAGGCGTTTTACCGCGCCGAGGAATACCACCAAAAGTATTTGATCAAACACCCGAATGGTTACACCTGCCACTACATCAGACGTTTGAATTTAGGGGAAACGCCCGATTAACGACGAATTGATGCAGGATCGAATCGACAAAAACAAACCTTAACGATTAAACTTGCCGCACCCATTCAGTCCCATCAGGAGAAAACATGCCTTACGTCGAACGCGATGCCAGCGGTAAAGTCATCAGCATGCATCAAAATGCCAGCGCGCCCGGTGCTGAGTTACTCTCACCCGAACATCCTGATGTATTAACTTTTCTATATGGCGATGCGCAAAAAGCCGAATTACTGGCATTGGACTTGGGATTCATTCGCGTTATTGAAGACTTGATCGACCTGCTGGTGTCGCGCAACCTGATCTACTTCACCGACCTGCCCGGCCCAGTGCAAGCCAAACTCAACAGCCGCCAACGCGCCCGCATCAGTCAGACCGACAATAACGGAATGGGCTCGGACATCATTCGACTGTAAACATCATCCTACAACCTAGCGCGTACCAAACCGATGTGACTGCGCAGTTCGTAAAGGTGGCTGGAAAATGCCACGGGTAAGCGCAGGTTGTTGACCTTGTTTTCAATCTCATCCAGCTCGGCACGGAAACGTGCCAAGTCTTCCGTCTCACGGCTATTGCGCAACTGCATTTCGAGAAAGCGCAATTCGCCATACAACTTATAGATGCGCGACTTAATCAACCAAGTGTAAGTGGCTGGTACAACACGGCTCAAGGGAATGGCCAACGCTGCTAGCGGCAACAAAATAATGAGCACGCGACTGACAAAAGTGGCCGCCCAAAACGGCAGATAGCGATCAAGAAAGGGCGGGCCAGATTCGTAGAAGTGAGCGGCTTGGCTGTTAATCTCGAACTCGGCATCTTTATTGGCCGGAAACTCGCCCGCATGTTGCAACATTCCCGCTTCGCCATGTACGCGCGAAATAATTTTAAGCACCAGATAAATCAAAGCCTGATGCATAGACTCGCGTGCAACCAGCGTCACGGTAGGCGCCAGCATATGCACTTCGCGTTGCGGCAAATGCGCCTCCAGACTCAAAGCCCCTGCGGGTAAAACCAAGTGATGTAAAAAAGTGAATTGGCGCGCATACGCCTCGGCTTCCGACAAGCTAACCAAAGTCACACCGGGTATCTGTGCAACCTCTCCCACCAGCGGTGTTGTCGGCACCCCCGCAAGAAACACTGCATCGACTGTCCCCGCACGCAACGCCTCAGCGGCTGCATCATCGCCAATCTCCAGCAGCGTGCTATTTGTTTTATCCAGCCCAGCGGCGCTCAGCAACATCCCAGCCAAAAGATAACTGCCGCTATCTGGCCGCCCCATCGCAATGCGTTTTCCCTTAAGGTCGGACAGATGCTCGACTGCGCCCTTGCCTTTATAAAAAATCCATAGCGGCTCATAGTACAAGCTGCCGAGCGAAACCACGCCGGTCCCCGCCTCCAACCTAGCCACGCCGCCGGGCATAAATGCCATATCGACATCGCCCCCCTCTTTGCGTAAGTCCGCCAGACTTTGTAACGGCCCTTCGGATTCGCGGATTTCCAGCGTCACGCCTTCCTGCTGCAATAGCACCCCGTAAAGGCTGGCATAAGCTTGATAATTACCGTCCTGCTTGCTGACAGAAACAACCACTTTTTTCGGCGGTGCGGGGTCGATCAGCCAATATCCGGCTAACACGATGAACAACAAAGCTACGAGATACGGCAACGCCGCTTTGAAAGCTTCGGACAGCAGTGAAACATGCAAATCTTCACGCGCTGTATCGGTGTGAATTTCCTGTGATTTATCTGGCATGACTTAGCCCTCCTCGCGCCGCTTCAAGACCTGAAGCAAGCCGATCACACCCAGCAAGAGTACCAAACCAGCCAGCAGCAGCGGCCAGATTGCAGGGCGGTTCCACGCATGGCGCAAAGTGTCACGCTGAGCAGCATCCACGCGCCAGTATTTAAGTTTATTGTTGGCCATGATGTTAGGTTTGACGTTATGCAGCCAAGCATGTTGCAGCACATAGTTTTTTGGGTGAAAGCCCCACAGCCAAGGAGAATCACGCCGCACGATCTCCAGCATTTGATCGATGATGAGCTGCCGCGCTGGGCTGTTGTCCATGTTTTTTACATGCTCAAATAAATGGTCATATTCGGGCGAGCTATAGTTAGAAGCGTTCTCACCGCCCTTGCCCACTTTAGCTTGCGCGCCGTGCAGTAAAAACAGAAAGTTTTCTGGGTCGGGATAATCGGCATTCCAGCCGAAGTAAAACATCTGCGTGTCGCCTTTGCGTATCTTGTCCTGAAAACGGTTGTAATCGGTGCTGCGCACATCAAGCTGCACACCGATCTTATCGAATTGCTTGCGCATCCAGTCCAGCCGCGACTTATTGCCCACACCGTTCGCCGTGGTATCGAGATGAATCACCAACGGCTGCTTGGTTTTAGCATCCACGCCATCGGGATAGCCCGCCTCGGCCAACAAACGTTTCGCTTCGGCAATACTGCGACGCTTTGGCTCACCGTTTCCCCACTCGTAAACAAAATGATTTATCCCCGCTACTCCGTCGCGGAAACCAAATATTCCCGGCGGAATAGGCGACTGCGCCGCGATTCCGCGTCCGTTGGCAAAAATGGAAATAAACTCCTCAAAATCCACCGTAATCGCAATCGCACGGCGCAGCTTGGTGGCTCGCTCTGAACTGCCGCCTACCACGGGATCAAGCCAGTTAAAACCAGTGTACATGGTGGAAGTCGAAACCGAAGTGGAAAGCGTAATACCCTGCGCCCGCATCTCGTCGGTAACCGTCGCCTCGCCGCCAACATTCACCTGCACCGCCTGATCAAAACTATCTGAACTAATACCGGACGCATCGTAATAGCCCTGCAAAAACTTATTCCAATATGGAATCGTCTCTTTTTCAAGACTGAACACCACCTTATCAATCAAGGGCAACGACTTGCCCGCATCCGCCAGCAAGCCCGCAGCGGCATCCCCCGCCTCACCCTCGGCAGGATAGCGTTCACTGTCGTAATACGGATTGCGCACCAATACCATGCGTCGGTTTGGATCATTCTCCGCCAAGTAATACGGCCCGCTACCCACCGGCCACCAATCGAGCGTGAGATTGCGTTCCTTCATGCCCGGCTGCGCGTAAAAACGCTCGGCCTCCGGCGGCATTGGCGCAAAGAACGGCATCGCCAGCCAATAGGCAAACTGCGGATATTTACCCCGAATCGTAATGCGATAAGTCTGAGCATCTACCACTTCAACACCGGGCAGCGGATAGGCGCTCAAATCCAAAAAAGCATCGGGATGCGCCTTAAGCTCGGCTTGTAGCATCGCGGCATATTCTTTCAGGCCGACGATGTACTCGCTCATCACCCCGAAAATCGGCAAATGTAACTGTGGATGCGCCAAGCGCTTGATCTGATAAGCATAGTCTGCCGCCGTCACTGTACGCGTAGCTTGCTTGGGAAAATCGCCCAGCGCATGAACATCGCGCAACTCAGCAGCCGTCAGCGTTGCATACTCCGGCACAAAAGCCGGATGCGGCTGGTAACGCATCCCCGCCTTGATATGCAACTCATATTCGCTAAAAGCAATCCGCTCGGCGGGCGCATCATCGGCAAGCAAACGATGCTGCCGATCAAAATAGCGCACCGTAGGCATCTCGCTCGCCGCCAAAGGAATCAACTGATAAGGACGCTTAAGGTAATGATATTGCAGCGGTGGCGCGTAAATATTGGCTAGAAACTCATACTCGTTTTCGCTATAAGCCTGCGCCGGATCAAGATGCTTGGGACGCTCAGTAAACGCGGTATAAAGAATAGACTGCCCCGCATCCGCCGCCGGATAAGGGGTATTCCACAAACCGCCATCGCAGGCGGATAGCAACAACATCAACAGGAAAGCAGACAGAATTCTCATAGCGGGGAAGTTTAGCGGAAACGCCTGCGATTGACGCGCGATTAAAATAACTACCTCGCACGAGGTGCTAGGGAGATACTGATTTATTCACCCAGTCCGTCATTGCGATCGCAGCGTGGCAATTCAGTTTATTGATCTTAAATAGAATTCTGATTTTCCACGTCGCTGCGCTTCTCGCAAAGACAAGTTACATCCCTAGGCTATTTCGACTAAGGAAGCACAGATCCTCCTCTGTTCGAAGTGAACTTGCTAGCTATGAACGCTCCATTTTAGTTTTGTAAACGCCACTTTTTGAGTGAGACGGGATCTCCCTCCGAATCTTGGATGAGCACGGCTCTATTGGAAAGTCGAACATAGAATATATGCCACAACTCAAACCGTTCCGGACGGACAGCATAAATAGACACTGACCAGTAACACTTACCCTTTATCAAAACCTCTTCGTCCATTGGAGCACCAAAAGCAACAGGAAACGAATGGGCACTAGACCACGCACGATACTCGGGGAGCTGACTCACCACTTCGGTGGCACTAATATAGACAGCGGAACCTTCTGCACGAGCACTACACTTTGGCGAAGCGGGAGCAATGCTAGCAAAACCGAATACTAGTATGCAGATGCAAAATAGCGAGCGCGCTATGGCCACACCATGTGAAAGTGTAGGGCTGCCATATCTTCTCACAACGTTTCTAACGTACGACACGACTCATAGAGTCGTGCAGGGGAAAGCTCCAACCCATTCGGCCAGCACAATGCGCCAGCATCAATGAAAAATTTTTGGAAATAGCTTTCATCACGTAGCGGCTCCAGCAGAGAGCCCGTCTTCTGCAGTAGCACTGCGCCATCAAATATTCCATCTTTCCCATCGGAAAAGGTGAAACCAATCTGCTGGTTTCCTAGGTAACGTGCTTCGATTAGTTTAATCATCTTGATCTGCTCCTTGAATGCGCTCCATGGGTTCAAAATGTTGACCTCGTTCCCAGTTTTCTAGTAGCTCTTTTTGATGCCTTAGACACCACTCTTTCACGATTGAAGCGGCTTTATTGGGCAGTCGCCCTTCACTTATCAAACCTGTCTGAATATTGACCAACGCCTCAAATCCTTGATATTCGACATGAATATGCGGCGGCGGATGATCGTCGTGCCACATGCGAACGATGATGCCGAAAAATACGGATAGGATAGGCAAGTTCATTTCCTTTTCTAGAATCGCGTGGCAATTATGCCGCAATCAGCAGCGACTTGGGATACAGGAAAGCCGATCATTCCGCATTCGCGGTAAGATTCGCCACTACTTTTACTCGTCGAGACAAATCATGAATGCAGCCTGGCAAGACTTTTTGACCCAACAACGTGCCACCATCGAGCAGGGGGTGGTTCGGCATTTCAGCGATGCTGCCGCAGAACGCATCGCCACCCGTGACGCTACGGTGCTGTGCGATTTGTCACAGTTTGGTGTGTTGCGTGTGAGCGGTGAAGAAGCACTGTCTTTTCTGAAAAATCTGTTGAGTTGCGACATCAATAAGGTCACTGCCACGCAAGCACAGCCGGGTAGTCTTAATTCCGCCAAAGGACGGATGCTGGCGACGATGCTGATCTGGAAAAGCGGCGACGATTATCTACTGCATTTGGCAAGTGATTTGACCGAGGTTATCCGCAAAAAACTTTCCATGTACGTGCTACGTAGCAAGGTCAAGATCAGTGATGCCAGCGATGAGGTCGTTTGTCTTGGTGTATCTGGTGCGGCAGCGGCTGGCGTGCTGGAACAACGCTTCGGCGCGATTCCGCAAGCCGCATTGCAAGCCCAGCAATACGAGCAAATCGTGCTCATCCGTGGCAGCGAAACGCGCTTTCAGATCAGTGTTCCCGCCGCGCTTGCTCCCGCACTGTGGACGCAACTAAGCGCACTGGCACGCCCTGCCGGTTCGCCTTGCTGGGACTGGCTCAACATCCGCGCGGGTATTCCGGTGGTGACAGCCGCTACACAGGAGCAACTGGTTTTGCAAATGTCTAATCTCGATTTACTCGGTGGCGTGAGCTTTAAGAAAGGCTGCTATCCGGGGCAAGAGATCGTCGCGCGCATGCACTATCTCGGCCATCTCAAGCGCCGCACTTATCTCGCGCATATCGACACCGACACCGCGCCGCAGGCGAATGATCCGCTGTTCAGCAGCGATTATGCCGAGCAGGGTAGCGGCAATATTCTCAATGTCGCCGCCTCACCCGAAGGCGGTTACGACGTACTGGCGACACTGCATATCAGCAGTGTGGATAGCCAGCAGCCCATCCATCACCTGAATGCGAATGGCCCTGCGCTGTCCATACTGCCTCTGCCCTACAGTCTCACTCCCGCCAACTGATGAACCTGCCCGCCCAGCTTTTTAATCCCGATCTGCTGTGGCTGGCGAATTTCGTTTTCGGCGGATTTTGCCTGCATGCATTGCGGACAATGCGTTGGCGTGAATTGCTGACCAATCCAGCACGCATTAATGCGCTGGTCGGTTTAACGCTGGGGGCGTTTCTCTTCTGGCAAATGAATGCAGGCATCAAACCCGGCTTTAATCACCATATTCTTGGCGCGACATTGTTCATGCTGATGTTCGGCTGGCATATGGCGCTAGTCACGCTGCTGCTGGTGATGGTGGCATCTTGGCTGCGTGCCGACATTGCGCTGGTGACATTAGGATTGAATGGTTTGCTGATGCTGGTTATTCCGCTGCTATTCAGCCATGCGGTACTAATCTACAGCCAGCACCACTTGCCGAAAAACGTGTTTTTATTCGTGCTGCTTAATGGTTTTTTGTGCAGTGCTCTCGCCATTCTGCTGACAGTATTAAGTGCATCGCTGGTAATGAGTGCGCTGAGTGAATATTCGTGGAACAAAGTGCTACACAACTATCTCGCCTACTCGCCCATCATCGCTTTAACCGAAGCCTTTACCACTGGCATGTTAATCACCGCCTTTACCGTGTTCAAACCGGAGGCGGTATTTAACTACGATGAGGATGCTTACACGCTGGGGAAATAGTGCGATGGCTCATATAGCGCCCCACCCGCCCCCCTTTTCAGGAGATGAGAACGCAACGGGAGATAGAGGGCGTGTGATCTTGGGGGGCGTGTACGGACATCCGCTAGGAGGCGGCTCACGCAATAACGACTTGAGGCTAAAAAATAAAGTAGGCCAACAACAAAATCACTGCCAGCAGTGCAAGCATGGGGATGCGGTCGGATTTTTTTCCAGACGGCTCAGGTTGCCAAGGTTTCATGTAGCGGGTGTCGTCATTCAAATTCTTTTTCATCTTGTTCAAACTCCGTAATTCTTTCTAAGCGCAAAATACGCCATCGCTTCCGCGCGTCAAGCTAGACAGTATCTTACCTTCCACATCAAGAACTTCAACTTCCAGCGGCATTTTTCCCAGCGCATGTGTCGCACAGGACAAGCAAGGGTCAAAGGCGCGTACCGCAACTTCGATATGATTGAGCAAGCCTTCGGTGACTTCGTGCCCGTTGAGGTAGCGGGCTGCGACTTGGCGCACAGCTTCGTTCATGGCCTGATTGTTGTGCGTGGTTGAGACGATCAGATTGCACATTGAGACTAGGTCGTTTTCATCCACGCGATAGTGGTGAATCAACGTGCCGCGAGGGGCTTCGATCACGCCCACGCCTTCGTTGCCGCGCGCGCCGGTGACCATCAGCTCGGTTCCGCCGATGTCGTCGTCATGCAGTAAATCTTTGATTGTTTCGGCGGCATGCAACATTTCGATCATGCGCGCCCAGTGGTAGCCAAGCGGCGCGTGCATCGGCATGACACCGCTGTAATCCATGAACTCGCGTCGTTCAACTTCGGCCAAGGGGGTGGCAATAAAGTCGCAGTTCTGCACACGAGAGAGCGGGCCGACGCGATACCAACCCTTTTCTTTTCCCAACTGCTTGAGGAAAGGAAACTTCATGTAGCTCCAGTTTTTGACTTCTTCCTCGATGAGGTCGGTGTAATGACGGTAATCGACACCGTCAAACAGAATGTTGCCGTTCTCGTCACGCCCGCGCAAACGCCCGTGATACAAGTCCATGCCGCCATCGTAACCAACCAGCGACATGTAATTGGCACGGAATGCGCCAAAGCTGTTGTAAAGCTCAGGATTTTGGTGATGCAGTTGTTTCACCAGATGCACGGCATCGCGGCTCCACGACACGATTTGATAGATGTCCTTAAGCAGCTCAGCACGCTCCGCTTGTGACAACGATTTATTCACGCCGCCGGGTACCGAGCCTGTGCCGTGTATGCGCTTTCCTGCGGTATGGCGAATCACCTCTTGCCCGAATTTGCGCAGCAGCACGCCGCGCCGAGCGGTCTAGGGGTGTTTTTCGGCGATGCCTACGATATTGCGTTTGGACACATCGCTGTCGAATCCGAACAGTAAATCGGGCGAACACAGATGAAAAAAGTGCAGCGCATGCGACTGTAATATCTGGCCGTAATGCATCAGACGGCGCATTTTTTCCGCCGTGGGTGTCAGGTGATGCGCGCCGACGATGGCATCGAGTGCTTTGCTAGCGGCAAGATGGTGGCTCACCGGACAAATGCCGCACAAGCGCTGCACCATCACCGGCACTTCCCAGTAGGGGCGGCCCTGAATAAATTTCTCGAAGCCGCGAAACTCGACGATGTGCAAACGCACTTGATGCACTTTGTTTTTATCGTCGAGCAAGATGGTGACCTTGCCGTGTCCCTCGACACGGGAGACCGGATCAATCGCAACACGCCGCAAATTTTCTGGATGGGCGGCAGTTTCCAGCGCAAAAGACATGACGTTTCCTTTAATCGTAATGAATCAGACCGTGGCCGAGTTCGGGCTCGCGTCCGGCCAATAAATCGGTCAGTACTTTCCAGATTGCATCGCCTGACGGCGGGCAGCCGGGGATGAAGTAATCCACTTTCACAACCTCGTGTATGGGATGCACCTTATCCAGCGGCAAGGGAAGCTCGGGGTCATTGGGAATAAAGCCGTCCACCAGCCCATGCTGGGCGTGGTAAACCTCTTCCAGAATACTTGCCAGTGAGAGGTGATTGCGTTGCGCGGGTAAACCGCCATTCACCGCGCACGCACCGATGGCGATCAAGGTTTTGCAGTTGGCACGAAACTCGCGTAGCACATGCACGTTCTCCGCGTTGCACAGACCACCCTCAATGATGCCGATGTCGCACGGGCCGCAATGCTTGATGTCAGTTAGTGGCGAGCGGTCGAATTCAACCAGTTTCACCAGGTCAAACAAACGTTCGTCGATGTCCAAAAATGACATATGACAACCGAAGCAACCGGCCAAAGAAGTGGTGGCGACTCTGAGTTTGGGTTTAGTAGCGGCTTCCATCCTCATCCCTCCTGCTTCATCGGGTGCGGCGTAGCACTAATCGGCTGCTGGTCAAAGCTGCGTTCGCCAATTGGCACGGCAAAACCCACGCGCTTTTTCAAGATCACCCCGACTGGGCAAACCTGAGCCGCTTTGTCTGCACCAGAAAAATCAGTATCAGCCAAATGACCGGAACGGGCATTAACGATCAAATGCGTCTTAATGCCGCGCCCAGAAAGTGCAAATACATTCTTGCCATCGACATCGCGGCTAGCGCGCACACAAAGCGAACACAAAATGCAGCGATTAAAGTCGAGCAGATATTCGGCATGCGAAGCATCTACCGGACGGTCGGGGAAAAAATGGTCAAAGTGCGGCGACATCATATCCATCTCGTAGGCAGTTGCCTGCAACTGACAGTTACCGCTTTTTTCGCACGAAGGACAGAAGTGATTTCCTTCGACAAACAACATCTGCAACAACGCGCGCCGCTCGTCATTCAACTCTTTGGTATCGCTCTCCACCACCATACCGGCCTGCGCTTGCTGGGTACAGGAAGCGGTTTGTCTGCCGTTGGCTTTCACCGTGCATAATTTGCACGAACCGTGCGGTTTGAATTCGGGGTTAAAACACAGATGCGGGATATAAACTCCCGCTGCCATCGCAGCCTGAATGATGGTCTGCCCCGCTTGGAACGGAATGGTTTTACCGTCCAGTTCAAAGCTTGCGGGCTGATTGTTATTTTGACTCATGGTCACGCTCCAAATGTGCGCCGGTGTCGTCGCGTCCGGTCATTTGCCGTGCTTGTGATAAAGCCCGATCCAGATCGAAGGCAGGAACATAGCCTTGATGCACCATGCGCTGATCGTAGGCGGGACGGAATTTGGCGATGGTATCCAGTACCGGATTGCATGCGGAATGCCCCAGCCCGCAATGGCTCATCGACTGCAATAAGCCGTTCAGATTTTCGATTTCGGCGAAGTCGTAAGGCGAGCCGTGTCCATGCGAAAATTTATCCATCATATTGGACAGCAGCGAGGTGCCGACACGGCATGGTGTGCAAAAACCGCAGCTCTCATGCGCAAAGAAATGCACAAAATTGCGCGCCACCTCGAACATATCGCGGCTGTGATCGAACACCATAAATGCACCCGCCGTGGGTAAATCTTCAAATCCGATGCACCGCCCGAACTCTTGCGCGGCAACACAAACGCCCGACGCACCACTGATCTGCACCGCCTGCGTATCGCTCGCGCCGCAATCAGCCAGCACTTGAGCCACGCTAGTACCGAATGGATATTCATAAATGCCGGGATGCGCGCAATCGCCGGACACCGACAACAACTTGGTACCGCTCGATACCGACGTACCGATTGCGGCGTACCAGTCGCCGCCGTTGAGTGCGATCAAACTCGCAGCAGCAAAAGTTTCAACGTTATTCACCACCGTCGGCTGGTCGAGATAGCCATTAGTCACCGGAAACGGCGGACGATTACGCGGCGTGCCGCGCTTCCCTTCCAGAGATTCGATCAGGGCAGACTCCTCGCCGCACACATAAGCGCCCGCCCCCAAATGAATGTCGATATCGAAGTCGAAATCAGCACAGCCGAGTATGCCCTGCCCCAACAGATTTTGCTGACGGCGACGCGACAACACGGCTTGCAAGTGATCAAACAGATAGCGGTATTCGCCGCGCAGATATAAAAAACCTTTGCGCGCGCCGATCACGCGTGCGCACACCGTCATACCCTCAAACACTTTATCGGCATAGCTATTCAGCAGCACGCGGTCTTTGAATGTGCCGGGCTCGCCCTCGTCGGCATTGCACACAACGTAATGATCGCCCGGCGCATTGCGGCACAACTCCCACTTCATTCCAGTAGAAAACCCCGCACCGCCGCGCCCGCGCAGTTTGGAGGTTTTAATTTCATGCAATGTTGCTTCGATGCTGCGCTGCAATGCAGCAGACAGTGCGGCTCCCGGCGTTAACTCGGTACTAAGCAAAATATCTTTGCGGCGAATGTTGTCTTCGATAGCAAAAAAATCAGCTGGCCACGCAGCAAGTGGCACACGCTCTCTTATCAGTTCGGCAATGGCGTTAATGCGTTCTTGCGTCAATCGGTTAACCGCGATGTTGTTGACCAGCATCGCTGGGCCTTGATCGCACAGCCCCGTACAAGAGGTGGTTGCGATACTCACCAGACCGTCTTCAGAAATTTTGCCGGGCTCAACCCAAAGCTGGCTGCACAAGCTTGTCAGCAAACCCTGATTGCCTAACATGCGGTCGGTAATGTTGTCGGAAAACAGCACGCGATACTCACCGCGCGGCTGCAAATAGATGAAGGAATAAAACCCCGCTACCCCTTCGATTTTGGCGCGTGGAACGGACAAAGCTACGCTCAAATGATCGATAGCATCGGCATGAATGTAACCGTAGTGCTCTTGTGCCTCGCGCAAAATCTGCAACAGATTATTGACGCTATGCCGATGATGCTGAAGGATGGGCTCCAGATATTCGGCATGGATATTTTTCAGGATAGTCATGGGAGATTTTTTCGCTGATTCGGAGGTCATTGTGCCACACTGATATAGTCAAAGATGCGTGTATAAATTCAAAATTCCGAGAAAACCACTAGTCAATCCATTATTGATCCGGCCTAATCAAGTTTGAAGTACGAGAACCAACCCCCTCCGACTCCCCCTTGTCAGGGGGAGAGCTAAGTCCGCTCCTCCCCTGATAAGGGGAGGCTGGGAGGGGTTTTAGGGATGATGGATTTTTTAATTTATAGAAGTTCCCTCAAGCAACGGTAATCTTTATCAGCTAACCTTAAGCTCGTTTGATGTCATTTTTATTAGGATAAAAAAATGAAATACAGCCCGTTTTTTACAGCAATTTTCGCCTGTCTATTTCCCGCTATTGCGCTGGCGCATACAGCAACCGGTGACAGCGGCGGCTTACTGCACGGCTGGGCTCATCCGTTCAGCGGCTTAGACCATCTCTGCGCAATGATCGCGGTGGGATTATGGGCAGCACAACTGGGCGGCAGAGCCATATGGCTGGTTCCGCTCAGCTTTGTCGGCATGATGACATTAGCCAGTTTGGCAGGTATGTCGCTTCTTCCCCTGCCGTTTATCGAGTCTGGCATTGTGTTGTCGCTACTTGCCATGGGCGTATTGATCGCAGCCGCCGTGCGCCTGCCTTTATTGGCCAGCAGCGTGCTGGTTGGCACTTTCGCCCTGTGTCACGGCTATGCCCATGGCGCGGAAACCCCAGCAGATGTCTCCGGCATGAGTTACGCCATCGGATTCATACTGGCCACATCACTGCTGCATGTGCTCGGTATTGCATCCGCCTCGTTGTTCAGCCGTTTGGGGCGTGGCGACTGGGTGCGCTATGCCGGTGGTCTGGTTACGCTCAGCGGCAGCTATTTGTTACTTGCCTGATGCACGAGCTGTCTTTAGCGGAAAGCGTCATGCAGATCATCCAAGAGTCTGCCACCACGCAACACTTCCGGCGCGTCACGCGCATCACACTTGAAGTCGGCGAACTCGCCGCAGTCGAAGCAGATGCCCTGCGCTTCTGTTTTGATGCCGTATCAAACGGCACAATCGCCGAAGGTGCGGCATTGCACATCACCCCGATTTCTGGGCTGGGACGATGCAACGCCTGCGGCGCGACCATGTCCATGCGCGAGCGATACGGCCTGTGCGAACAATGCGGCGACCCGCATCTGGAAATCATCGCGGGCGACCGCATGCAGGTTAAAGAACTGACGGTGGAGTAAAACTATGTGCGGAACATGCGGATGCGGTAAAGGAGAGGTGTTGATTGCGGGTAAGCGGCCGCAACGGTTTGCTTCGTCTGCGCCAACGCGCTTTCGGGCGGTTGCCAAGCCCTCCCCCGCTTCATTCAAAGTCGAGCAAGTGGAGCAGCGTTTGATTCATATCGAGCGCGATTTATTTGCCAAGAACGACGCGCTCGCCGCCGAGAATCGGCGCTTGTTTGCCACGCGCGACATCCTCGCACTTAATCTCGTTTCCAGTCCGGGTTCGGGTAAGACGACGCTGTTGGTACGCACGCTACAGTTGCTCAAGGATAAGTTTCCTCTGGCCGTGATTGAGGGTGACCAGCAAACCGAGAACGATGCCGAGCGCATTCGCGCCACTGGGGTACGCGCGCTTCAGATCAATACGGGAAAAGGCTGCCATCTCGATGCCTCGATGATCGCGCGCGCTTTGCCGCAGCTTGAGCTTGAGACGGGCACGCTGTTGTTTATTGAGAATGTGGGTAATTTGGTTTGTCCTGCCGGATTTGATTTGGGTGAAGCGGCCAAGGTCGTGGTGCTGTCGGTGACGGAAGGTGAGGATAAGCCGCTCAAGTATCCCGATATGTTTCGTGCCGCCCGATTGATGTTGCTCAATAAGTGCGATTTGCTGCCTTATCTCAATTTTGAGGTCGAGCTGGCAATCAGCAACGCTCGGCGCGTCAATCCCGATATCGAGATCATCCAACTCTCGGCGACATCCGGTGCGGGCATGGATGAGTGGCTAGGCTGGTTGCATCATGCCTCGACACACAACTAAGTTGAACCCCAAAAATCCATCAGATCCCTGCTCCTCCCAGCCTCCCCATGCTAAGGGAGAGGCGGGTGGCGACTTGCAGGCGGTTGTGCCTAATGAACAATCTGGGTTGAGTATTCCACTACCCTGTAGCGTTCTGCCCGTATTGGCATTAGGCGCGTGGTTTAAAAACTCGCTCTGTCTCGTCTCCGGTAATCAGGCATGGCTAAGCGATTGCATCGGTGATCTCGATTGTGCCGAGCACTGCCGCACACATGAACAAATGGCGCGCGAGTTGTTGCAACGCATGGCGACACCACCCAAACTGATCGCGCATGATCTGCATCCCGATTTTCATTCCAGCCGTTTTGCTGCAACGCTGGCATACGAGCTGAATGTGCCGCTCATCGCGGTGCAGCATCATCACGCTCACATCGCCGCCGTCTGTTGCGAACACGGTTGGCACAAACCGGTATTGGGTTTGGCGCTGGATGGTGTGGGGCTAGGCACGGACGGCACGGCTTGGGGGGGCGAGTTATTGCTCGTTAATGGCGCAAAATTTCATCGGCTCGGGCATCTCGTTCCACTACCTTTGCCGGGCGGAGACCGTGCTGCGCAAGAGCCTTGGCGTATGGCAGCAGCTGCCCTGCATGAACTGGGGCGCAACCGAGAAATTAACTCGCGCTTTGCTGATGAAGCCGCCGCCAATACTGTGGCAACCATGCTGGAAAAATCATTAAACTGCCCGCGCACTTCCAGCATGGGGCGCGTGTTTGATGCCGCAGCGGGGTTGCTCGGGCTATGCCATACGATGCATCACGAAGCAGAAGCCGCCATCGCCTTGGAACAGGCCGCCACTCGCTACATCGCACAATCCGGCTGGCCCGCCCCGCTGCCGGATGCTTATGTAATCGAGGAAGAAAATGATTTGCTCATACTCAAGCTATTACCCTTGCTCGACTATCTGGCTGAAGAAAAACAAGCCGAGCTGGGTGCGGCTGTTTTTCACGCCACGCTCGCGACAGCCTTGGTCGATTGGGTCGCTCGCGTAGCCGAACAACACGGCATCCCTACCGTAGCCTGCGGCGGCGGCTGTTTCTTCAACCACTTGCTGCGTGAACGATTACCCAGCCTGCTCGCACAAAAAAATATCACCGCCCTGCTCCCGCAACGGGTATCTCCCGGCGATAGCGCAATTTCGCTTGGTCAAGCTTGGGTCGCAGCCCAATCGCTGATTGAGCCAAGTCACAAATTTCCTCTATCATGCGTCACTTGCCAACTTCCTGAATAACAATGTGCCTCGCCCTTCCCGCCCCTGTCATTGAACTCCTGCCAAATGGTATGGCTCGCATCGCTCTGGATGGAATGAGCAAAGAAATTTCGTTGGATTTAGTGGAGGACGTGCAGGTGGGTGACTATGTCATCGTGCACGTTGGCTATGCGCTGCAAAAACTCGACCCAGAGGAGGCCGTTGAAACGCTGGCCTTGTTTGCCGAGCTCGCCAAACATTCATGAGATACATCGACGAGTTTCGTGATGCGGCATTGGCCCGCAATCTTGCCACCAGCATCGCACATGCGGCACAGCCGCAGCAGCACTACCGTTTGATGGAATTTTGCGGCGGCCATACGCATGCGCTGTCGCGTTACGGCGTACTCGGCATGCTGCCCAACAATGTGCAGATGATTCACGGCCCCGGTTGTCCGGTATGCGTGCTCCCCATCGGACGCATCGACTTCGCTATCCGTCTTGCGCTGGAGCATGAGGTGATTTTGTGCAGCTATGGTGATTGTTTGCGCGTGCCCGCCTCGAACGGCTTGTCTTTACTCAAGGCAAAAGCTCAGGGGGCCGATGTGCGTATGGTTTATTCGGCACTGGATGCACTCAAGATCGCTCGGCTTAATCCGACTCGGCAGATCGTATTTTTCGCCATCGGTTTTGAAACAACCACACCACCCACCGCCAGTATCATCAAGCAAGCACAGCAGGAGAAAATCAACAATTTTTCGGTCTTGTGCAATCACGTGTTGACCTTACCAGCGATGGAGTCGATTTTGACTCAGCCTAGCGTGCTACCGCTGCACGGATTGGTCGGCCCTGCTCATGTTTCCACCGTAATCGGAAGTGAGCCATATCAAAGTATTACCACTCGCTTCCGTGTCCCCGTGGTTATTTCAGGTTTCGAGCCGCTCGACATCATGCAGGGCATACTCATGCTGTTACGTCAGGTAAACGAAGGGCGCGCCGAAGTAGAAAACGAATTCACCCGCGCGGTGACACCTCAGGGAAATCGCAAAGCGCAAGCACTTGTGCTTGAAGTATTTGAGTTGCGTGACACCTTCGAGTGGCGTGGCTTGGGTACCCTACCCGACTCGGGACTCAAAATATGCGCCGCGTTTGCCGACTTTGATGCAGAAAAACGTTTTACCGATTTGCACTACGTCAGCGTGCCAGACCACAAGGCTTGCGAATGTGGCAGCATTCTGCGTGGCGAAAAACGCCCGCAGGATTGCAAGATTTTTGGCTCGGTATGCACACCGGACAATCCGATAGGCTCGTGCATGGTGTCTTCTGAAGGCGCATGTGCCGCGCACTACACCTATGGCAGAAGGAGCGTGAACGCATGAGCTACGTCAAGCCGCTGGACTTCAAGCACGGACGTATCGACATGAGTCACGGCAGCGGCGGACGGGCATCTGCTCAGCTAATCGAAAGTCTTTTTGCGGCGGCATTCGACAACGAATTTTTGCGTCAAGGCAATGATGGCGCAGTGCTGCCCTTACCGCCGCCCGACTGCCGACTGGTGATGTCCACCGACGCGCATGTGGTATCCCCCTTATTTTTTCCCGGCGGCGATATAGGCAGTCTGTCTGTACACGGTACGATTAACGATGTTGCCATGATGGGCGCAACACCGTTGTGGCTATCCGCCAGCTTCATTCTTGAAGAAGGACTGCCACTGGCTGATTTGCAACGCATTGTGCAATCAATGGCAGATGCGGCACAGGAAGCCGGTGTAGCTATCGTCACTGGCGACACCAAAGTCGTCGAACGAAACAAAGGCGACGGCATGTACATTTCGACTACAGGTATCGGATATCTTGCCAAGGGCAACGCACCCGCAGGGAGTCGCGCGCGCGCGGGTGATGCCATTCTGCTTTCCGGCACCTTGGGCGATCATGGCATGGCCATCTTGTCGCAACGCGAAGGCTTGCAATTCGATTCGCCAATCCGCTCCGATAGTGCATCCCTACACGGCTTGGTTGCCGCCATGCAGACGAGCAGTGTGGATATTCATGTGCTGCGCGATCCGACGCGCGGCGGACTGGCCACCACGCTGAATGAAATCGCACGCCAATCCAAGGTTGGCATGCTGCTGGACGAAGCCGCGATCCCACTCAACCGCACGGTCGCAGCCGCTTGCGAATTTCTCGGACTGGATCCGCTATACGTTGCGAATGAGGGAAAACTGGTCGCCATTTGCCGCGCCGAAGATGCCGATAAATTATTGACTGCCATGCGCGCTCACCCGCTCGGACAGGCTGCTGCCCTCATCGGCCAAGTCGTTGTAGATGCATCCTGCTTTGTGGAAATGCGCACCCGCCTCGGCGGTCGGCGCATGGTAGATATGCTGACGGGAGAACAGCTACCGCGTATTTGCTAACAATAGCGCTTATGCATCCCCAGCCAAACACACGCTACGCATAAACTCCAGTGCGGCCAGTAAGTTCGTCTCAGCCGTATCTGAGAGTGATTCACCTAATTCGAAACTTTCGCCTTTTATGCATAGCACAAAAGTATCCGGCGCCTCGGTCTGATAGAACTGGCGATACACGCCCAGCAAGGCCTCTGGGCTAACGGCATGCGAATAGAGCAAGGGCACGTCGCTTTCGCACGCACGGTAATAATGGAACGGTGCGGGTGTATCCATTCCCGCGTCGATAAAAATCACCCGCTTGCGTTCGTGCATATCAGTGACATGCTCGACCTGAAGTTGAAATTCTTCCAACAGTTCAAACTGATCCGAAAGACTTTGTGATTCCAGCCATGCTTGCAAACGCATCAGCAATGCTGGTGCTAATGCATCATCACCGCGTGATGGATTACCAATGGCAAACAACAGGTAGGGAGCTGGCATCGCGTCCGCTCAGTAACTATCCTGATACTTGACGGTAATAGGGTAGCGCCAATCTTTGCCATAACTACGCTCGGTAATACGAATGCCGACCGCAGATTGGCGACGTTTGTATTCGCTGATGCGAATGAGATGCACCACCCTGCGTACATCTCGCTCGTCAAACCCTTGCGCGATGATGGCATCAATAGATTGATTCTGTTCAACATACTGCGCCATGATGGCATCGAGAATGTCATACGGCGGCAAGCTATCTTGATCGGTTTGATCGGCGCGCAATTCGGCACTCGGTGGCCGCGTGATAATGCGTTCAGGAATCACTTCAGACAGCGTATTGCGATAACGCGAAAGTCGATACACCATGGTCTTACTCACATCTTTCAGCACGGCAAAACCGCCCGCCATATCGCCGTATAGCGTGGCGTAACCGACCGCCATTTCTGACTTGTTACCCGTGGTCAGCACGATGGAGCCAAATTTGTTGGATAGTGCCATCAGCAAAGCCCCTCGGATACGCGCTTGCAGATTTTCTTCTGTGGTATCGGGTACTCGTTGGGAAAATGCTGGTGCCAGCAAACCCAGATAATTCTGAAATATCGAATCGATTTGATATTCGTCGTACTTCACGCCCAGACGACGAATCATCTCGCGCGAATCGTCCAGACTGATCTGCGCGGTATACGGTGACGGCATCATTACGGCATGCACTTTATCCGCGCCCAACGCATCATGGGCAATCGCCAGCGTTAAGGCCGAATCGATCCCCCCTGACAAACCCAGCAAAATGCCAGGGAACCGGTTCTTACCCACATAATCCCTCACCCCAAGGCACAAGGCTTCATAGATGGTAGCTTCTAACGATTTTTCCGCAACCTGCTCACCCATCGGACGCAATGCTGAATCCAATTCAACACATACCAATCCAGCTTCAAAATGTGCAGCCTGCATTGTCAGGCGACCTGCCCCATCTAATGCAAACGAGCCACCATCAAACACCAGTTCGTCTTGCCCCCCCACCATATTCGCGTAGATCAGCGGCATGCCGGTTTCCGCCACACGGTCTTTGGCAACGCGATAACGCGACGATTGTTTGCCGGTTGCAAACGGGGATGCGTTCAGCACCAGCAAAACTTGCGCACCTGCATCACGTGCCATACGTGCCGCATTAGCTTCCCAAATATCAGCGCAAATATTGACCCCGAAGACCACTCCGCCCAACTCAAACACACAAGGCGAAATCCCATGGGAGAAATAACGCTTCTCATCGAATACTGCATAGTTCGGCAGTTCGTGTTTCAGATAAGTCTGAACAATCCGCCCGTCTTGCAGCACAGAGGCGGCGTTGTAGAGTGCCTCTCCGCGCAATTCGGGATGCCCAACCAGCACCGTAATACCGTGTACCTTACTCGCCAACTCATGCAGTTTCTCCGCCACGGCCGCACAAAACCCATCGCGCAACAATAAGTCATCGGGCGGATAGCCGCACAAGCTCAACTCGGGGGTCAGCAACAATTCAGCTCCCGCAGCCTTGGCTTGGTCGGCATAGCCCAATATCTGTTGGGCATTTCCCGCAAGATCACCGAGCACACAATTGAGTTGAGCAATGGCAAGTTTCATGGTGTATCAATGGATTGAATGGAGTGTGCGATGTTATCACTGCACATCGAACAGGCGAAAAAAAACGGGCTGAGACAGCCCGTTTTTTAAGTGCGGATTCAGCAATTACTGAACGCGAACTTTTCTTTCTTCACGAATGGTGTAGCGCACTTCAACGCGACGGTTCTGAGCACGACCTTCTTTGGTCTTGTTGTCGGCTGCCGGCATAGTTTCGCCGTAACCCTTGGCGGAGATGCGATCAGCAGCAACACCCTTCTTAACCAAGAAGCCCTTGACCGACTGAGCACGCTTTTCAGACAAAGATTGGTTATAACCATCATCACCGCGACTGTCGGTATGACCGCTAACTTCCAAGTTTGCTTGTGGATACTTAGCGGCGAACTCAACAACTTGTTGCAGTTTGGCATCAGCAGTTGGCTTCAACTTAGCAGAGCTAGTGTCAAAGCTAGCACCTTCGATACGAACCGGCTTTTCGTCAGTGATTGTCTTCCACTCTTCTTTAGGAGCTGGTGCTGGCTTTGGAGCTTCTTTAACCACAACCGGAGCAACCGCAGCAACAACGGCTGGAGCAACGTAAGGTGTGTCAAAGTAGTAGTTGATGCCCAGAGTTAGGTTGTTGTTGTTAACCTTGTTGCCCAAGGTCTTTGCGCTGTAAGTTGTGTACTCGCCAGCAACACTCCAGTTAGGAGCAAACTTGTACTCAATACCCAAGCCCAGATGCACATCACCGCTACCTACTGCGCCCAAAGCGCCATTCGCATCAGTGCGCGCATAACCAACTTTGGCGTAAGGCAGCCAGCTACCAGCATCGATACCCAGCTTGGCATCAACACCATAAGCGGAGCTACCGTAATTCACAGCACCCGGATTGTGGGTCTTTTTGCTGTTGTCATCATAGAAACCATTAACACCCAGCAAGAAACCGCCCATATCCCAGTTGTAACCACCTTCCAAACCGAGAGCGGTTGCGTTTTTGGAGTCCAGCGCTGTTGCATTAGAACTGTTGTTGCCAGCTTTGGCGCCAACCCAACCACCAGCAAATTCGCTTGCTTGGGCAGTGCCCATAGCCAACAGGGCAGCCGACAAGGCAACGCTGAGTACTGTCTTCTTCATGATGTAAATCCTTTCAATGGAAACTAACGTAAGTAAAAACTGATGCGGACGCGATTTTACACAAATGCGCAGGCCAAACAACCGCAAAATCAACCAGATTGCAAAACAATGTCGTGCAAATCCTCAAGACTCGGGCAATACTGGCATTTCTGGCTGTTCTAACTCCACACGCTCAATACGGGCAAATTGCTCAGTGATTTTTCGGCTGCTAATTTGCACATCGTCGACATCTTTGTTCGCTTGACGAATGTGGTCGGCCAATTTTTTCATGCGCTCGTCAAAGCGACCAAAATCCTTGCCCAACTTACCCAGCTCGTCTTTGATGATGTGTACTTGTTTACGTGTCTCCACATCTTTCATAACCGCTCTCGCGGTATTGAGTACCGCCATCAAAGTAGTGGGGGAAACAATCCATACCCGCCTACGCATGGCGTAATCAACCACATCGGGATGGTGCGCGTGAATTTCGGCAAAAATCGCCTCGGCGGGAATGAACATCACTGCGCCGTCGGATGTCACATTTGGGATGATGTATTTGCTGCTGATGTCATCCACATGCTTTTTCACATCCGCCTTGAACTGACGCATAGCCGACACACGCTCAGCCTCTGTCGCCACATCGAACATGCGATGGTAGTTTTCCAGTGGGAATTTGGAATCCACCGCCACCATACCTGTCGGCTCGGGCAGCTTTAGTACGCAATCAGCACGGCTAGCATTGGGCAAGGTGTATTGCATCTCATAAGCTTGCGGCGGCAGGATATTTCCTACCAGCGCCTCCAGCTGCACTTCACCGAATGCGCCGCGCGAGCGTTTGTCACCCAACAACTCCTGCAAGCTCACCATGTTGGTTGTTAGGCCATCGATCTTTTTTTGCGCTTCGTCAATGGTCGCCAAGCGAGTCATCACACTAATAAATGTCTCGTTGGTTTTTTTGAAACCCTCTTCCAGACGCTCGTTAACCTTGCCGCCGATCTGCTCCAAACGGCCATCCACTGTTTTAGACAGAGCTTCCATACTGCTCGCCAAATGCTGTGTGGCATTGCGGAAAGAGTCCTGAATTAGCTTTTGGTCCTCACGCCCCTGCTCGGCCAGTTTCTCCAGTGTTTGCGCGATCATTTCGGTACGCAGCGAATCCTGCTTTGCCTGCAATGCGGCCACAGCCTCACGGGTTAAGCGCATATCCTCGCCCACCGCTGCGCGCAAACGTTCGAGTTGATCGTTCTGGCTGGCAATCAGTCGGTCGCCTTGCTTATTCAGACCGTCATGCAAATCTGAGAGCATGGTGCGATGCTGTTGCTCCAATAAACGCAATGCCCGTGCCGGTGCGAAATACTGCAACCACAACAGCAAAACGACGAGTACCAGTAGCAAAAACAGAAGAATGAGGGAGATATCAGGCATAGGAAGCGGGCTAGGAAAACTGGTGCAAGTATAAACTAGGACAGTGCCTACCTCATCGCGTAAAATTGCTGCCCCCACTCCGCTTGAACGCCCGTGACTACCGAAGTCGAACGATTATTCTCAGAAGACAGTCCACTCGCTGTTGCCGTGCCCGGTTTTCGTCCGCGCTTGCAACAACGCGAAATGGCTATCGCCGTCGCCGAAGCGTTGCGCGATAACAGCATTCTGGTTGCCGAAGCCGGAACGGGAACAGGTAAAACCTTTGCCTATCTCGTCCCTGCCTTGCTCAACGGCGGTAAAGTCATTATCTCTACCGGCACAAAAAACCTTCAAGATCAGCTGTTCCAAAAAGATTTGCCGATGGTGCGCGATGCGCTAAAAGCCCCCGTCACTATTGCATTGCTCAAAGGCCGTTCCAACTACGTGTGCCACTACCATTTGGAACGCGCCCAATCCGACGGACGCTTTGCCACTCGCGAAGAGGTACGCCACCTAGGGAAAATCAAGCAGTATGCAAAAGTAAGTCAAAGCGGCGACAAGAGCGGATTGGCCGATGTGCCGGAAAACTCACTGGTTTGGTTGCAAGTGACTTCCACCCGCGAAAATTGTCTCGGGCAGGAGTGCCCGCAACACAAGGAGTGCTTCGTACTCAAAGCGCGCACCGAGGCAATGAAAGCGGATGTAGTAGTCGTCAATCACCATTTATTTTTTGCTGATGTGATGCTGCGTGATGAAGGCGTTGCCGAACTATTGCCAGCCTGCAATACCGTCATTTTCGACGAAGCACACCAACTCCCAGAAACGGCCAGCCTGTTTTTTGGTGAAAGCCTATCAACCACGCAGCTACTTGATCTGGCCGGCGATTCCCGCACCGAAGCGATTGCCTCTGCTAAAGATTTCGCGCTATTACCCAAAGCCAGTGATGAACTGGAAAAGGCCGCGCGCGATCTGCGTCTTGTCTTCAAAAAAGAAGGGCGATTACCCGCTATCGCCACGGAAAACTTTAAGGATTTTGCTCCCGCGCTCAAAACCGTGAGCGATAAACTCGGCCAACTATGCGGTTTGCTAGAAAAGCAGGCCGAGCGCAGCGAAGGACTAGAGCATTGCTGGCAACGCGCACAAGTGCTGGTACAGCAACTCAAGCAATGGCAAAACGACGAAGCACTAGACAAAGTGAAGTGGCTGGAAATTTTCCATCACTCGCTGCAACTCAACACTACGCCGCTATCCATCGCGGAAACCTTTGAGAAACAGATTGCGGGCAATGCCCGCGCATGGATATTTACCTCGGCCACGTTGGCAGTAAAACAGGACTTCGGACATTACCAAGACGAAATGGGTTTGCTCAATGCGCGCACCGCCTGCTGGGACAGTCCATTCGATTACGCGACGCAAGCCCTGCTCTATGTGCCGCAAAACCTACCCGAACCAAACAGTGAAGGATATACCGATGCGGTCATGCAGGCGGCGCTGCCGTTGATTGAGGCCAGCAAGGGCCGTGCTTTTCTGCTTTTCACCAGCTTGCGCGCCATGCAACGCGCTTATGATTTTCTTGTCGCCGAATTCGACCGTAAACAGCTTTCTTATCCGCTGATGCTGCAAGGCGAAGGCTCTCGCAACGAATTGTTGAGCCGCTTCCGCGAGCACGGCAACGCGGTATTGCTAGGCAGTCAGTCATTTTGGGAAGGCGTAGACGTGCGCGGCGAAGCTTTGTCATTAGTCATCATCGACAAACTTCCCTTTGCTCCGCCGGATGATCCGGTACTAGCGGCACGCATCGCCCAAATCAGCAAACAGGGACGCAACGCGTTCATGGAATATCAGTTGCCGCGCACCATTATCAATTTAAAGCAGGGGGCGGGACGGCTTATCCGCGACGAAACTGATCGTGGCGTACTGATGATTTGCGATCCACGCTTAATCACCAAACCTTACGGTCGTCGTATCTGGCAAAGCCTGCCACCGTTCAAGCGTACGCGCGATGAGAGCGAAGCCGTCGCCTTCTTCAATCGCGACAATATCGCTACGGCTTAACCCTCTTTATCTTTGGGAAGAAGACAAGTTGCTTCCGCGCAACCAAAAATTGAGAAGTAACGCCACCAGACAACGATCAGAACAGGAAATAGTAATACCCAAAACCAATTTCCTGAATCAGCTAGCGACAATTCACCGCGCCACCACCCACTAGTCACTTTGAGACAAACCACTAAAGCGGCCAACAAGGCAACGAGCAACACAGCACGCCAAATCGCTTGGAGCATATTTTCTATTCCCCCAGAGGTAGCGAAAACATTGCCAGCAAACCGCCAGTATCAGCAGCTTGCAAATCAAAACGTCCACCATGCAGACGTGCCGCACGTTCGACAATGGCCAAACCTAACCCCGCCCCGCCGGTATCACTGCGCGCCGCATTGAGACGAACGAAAGGCCGTTTAGCAGCCTCGCGCTGCGATGCTGCGATGCCAGCCCCTCGGTCTGACACGGTGATAACCACCTCGGCTGTCCCCAGCGTCACACCCAATACAATATCCCCGCCGCCATACTTGATAGCATTGTCGAGCAAATTGGCAATTGCGCGACGCAGCAACATTGGACGTAACTCAATCTCGGGCAAATCGGGTATCTCCAGCCGGATGCTTTTCGCGCGCGCCTCAAACTGCGCAGCGGTGACGCGCAATAGAGCCGCCAGATCGGTGGGAGCTGCCGCCTCGTTTTCATCCAGTCGTGCGTAGTCTAGAAACTGGGAAATGATCGTCTCCATCTGATCGACATCCGCATTCAACCCCTCGCGCAAATCAGATTCCTTGCTCAGTTCGGCAGCTAAACGTACCCGAGTAAGCGGTGTGCGCAGATCATGCGAAATTCCCGCCAGCACCAAGGCTCGCTCACGCTCGTGCGCGCTTAAATCGCTGGCCATGCGATTAAATGCGCGCGTGAGTTCAATCACCTCGCTACTCCCCTGCTCTGCCATCGGCATCGGCATTTCGCCTTTGCCAACTTGCCCTGCTGCTTGAGCTAATTGCTTTAGCGGCTGTGCGACGCGGCGTGCAATGAGGTAGGCTCCAAGTAACGCGAACAACAAAACCACTCCGGCCAAAACAACTAGCAAACGCGACAAAGGATGTTCAATCCGCTCGCGCGGCAACCCAACCCAAAACTCGTCCTCGCCAATAAAAAAGCTGACCCATAAACCCGCTTCCCCGTTGCGAGCCAAAGTTACCCGCGTACGCTCCCCCAAACTTGCGCGCACATGCTCAGCCATATGCTGCAATTCTGGCGGGCGGGCGGGCAGCGGCTCAATGACATCGCTGGCTTCAGCCAACTCAACATGCATATCCTCTGCATCGCGCAGTTCGGCCAGCAAGGCATCACGCCAGATCGGGTCGGACGACAACATCGCCGCCCGCGTAAGATTTACCACGGAGGTCAGCAACTGCGCCATTTGCCGACTTCTCGGCTCAGCCTCAACATGATGGATGATGGCTAAAACCGTTGTCAGCGACAGCACAATCAGCAGCGCGATGAGCACAAAAGCATGCCCCAGCAGAGTATGCCTGGCAGATACAACGCGTTTCACGCCGCCCCCCCGTCCGGCACGAAAACATAACCATGTCCCCACACCGTCTGAATGAAACGCGGCTTCGCTGACTCCGGCTCGATCAGTTTACGCAGGCGTGAGATTTGCACATCAATAGCACGATCAAACGGTTCATGATCGCGCCCGCGCGCCAGCTCCATCAGTTTGTCGCGTGACAAGGGCTGGCGCGGATGAGTCAGCAATACACGTAACAGCGCAAACTCGCCCGTCGTCAGTGCAAGCGGCACACCAGCACGCGTAAGGATGCGAGTAGCAAGATTCAACTCACAATCACCGAATTGCAGTGTTTTTTCCTGCGTCTCGGGCGCACCCGCCGGTTGCGAACCTTTGCGACGCAAGACCGCATTGATGCGTGCCACCAACTCGCGCGGATTAAAGGGCTTGGGTACATAGTCGTCCGCGCCCATTTCCAGCCCGATAATGCGATCAATCTCGTCGCCCTTGGCCGTCAGCAAGATCACCGGCACCTCCTCTCCTGCCGCACGTAAACGGCGCAGGATCGACAATCCATCCTCACCCGGCAGCATTAGATCAAGCACCAGCAAATGAAAACGGCCCATTTTCAACATCCGCTCCATTCCCTCGGCATCCGCCGCCGCGCGCACGTCAAAGCCCTGCTCGCCCAAATAACGCAGCAATAACTCGCGTAAACGCGAGTCGTCGTCGATAATTAAGATACGTTTGGAAGTATTCATGGCGACATGATAATCAAGCTCGGCGGCTAGGCTGTGACATTTTGTTGTCATACGACCAAACAGAAACAACTGCTTACAACTTACCCCGCTGCGCAAACAATCTGCTTACAGTTATCACGCACTATCCTTTCCACGCCAAACCGGCGTTCGCCAGTACAGGAGAATAAACATGCTCACATTGAAAAGAACCCTGATCGCCACCGCTCTCGCCGCTTGCCTAAGCGCCAGCGCATGGGCCGCACCGGAAGCCCCGAGTGCCATGCAGCAACATATGGAACGCATGCAAAGCATGACACCCGAACAGCGCGCCACCGAACGTCATAACATGCTTAAAGAACGCGAAAAAATGACACCGGAACAACGCGCCAAGCAACACGAAGAAATGCGTGCTTACATGGATAAACAGTCGCCAGAACAGCGCAAAAAAATGCATCAGCAAATGCGCGAAGACATGCGCAATGCCACACCAGAGGAACGCCGTGCGCACCGCGAGGCAAGGCACAAAGAGTGGGAAAGCATGACACCCGAGCAACGCACCGCACGCCGCAAAGAAATACGCGAACGCTACGACAAAATGCCTGCCGGCGAGCGCAAGGAAATGCACCAAGAGATGCGCGAACATATGAAAAACATGTCACCAGATGAACGCAAAGAAATGCGCAAGGAAATGCATGACCGCTTTGAAACCATGTCGCCCGATGAACGCAAAGAAATGCACCGGGAAATGAAAAGTCACATGAAAAACATGTCGCCCGATGAACGTAAAGAAATGCGCGAAGAAATGCGCGAACGCTTTGAAAAGATGTCACCTGAAGAGCGGGAAATGTTCAAGCGCGACATGAAGTCTGGCGCTATGCCACCACGTGGCGGGCCCGACGGCATGTAGGCGAAAGCTTCAACGCTCCCAGCGATTAAGCAATTTTGCGCATTCCATAAAACAAGGCCGGATAAAACCGGCCTTGTTTTATGGCAAAAAATGAGTTAAGTGACATTTCGTGGAGGTTTTTCCGTCTGTAACGCCCGTGGCTATTGGGCGAAGCGGAATAATTAGACAAGGTGGTAGTCTGATCCGATGAAAAAAACACTGTTCTGTCTGTTCACTCC
>JAQUAI010000008.1 GCA_028687335.1 Gallionella sp. | reverse complement strand
GCGCGAATTCCATCATGGCTCGGACGGCTTGCCGTCCAACAGGAAGCCGGATATACGGAAGCAGTTGCACCAAAAACCATCAACGCGAATTGCTTGCAAAACGGGAGGTGTCCATATACGCAATAACCAACGGGCATTGCGCCGTAAGGGTGATTCAAAACATCCGGTGCAATGCGCTGCGCTTATTGCACCCTACCTCTGTCTACGTGGGCACAAATCTGTGCGCTCCATCTATCCCAACATTACCTGTGTATCCCTAGATTTTTCTGACGAATACTTTCGATTTTCGCTGGTAGTTGTACAACGATTTTTTCTGCGCGGGTAGGTCGGAGATGTCGCCTTCATTGAAGCCGCGTTCGATGAACCAGTGTGCGGTGCGGGTGGTGAGGACGAAGAGTTTTTTCATGCCCTGCGCTTTGGCGATGGAGATCATGTGGTTAAGCACGGCTTCGCCGTAGCCACGGTCGCGGCATTGCGTGTCGACTGCGAGGCAGGCGAGTTCGGCGGAGGCTTCATCGGGGAAGGGATACAACGCGGCGCAACCGATGATGCGGTGGTCGTGTTCCAGTACCACGAAACGAGCGATCTCGCGTTCCAGTAGTTCGCGCGAACGGCGCACGAGAATGCCAGCTTCTTCCAGCGGACGTAGTAGTTGCAGGATGCCGCCTACGTCTTCGATGCTTGCTGCGCGCAGGGTGTTGAGTGTGCTTTCTACCACCATGGTGCCGATGCCGTCATCGCTGAATAGTTCTTGCAGTACGGCACCGTCGGTGTGACGGCTGATGAGGTGAGTACGTGCTACACCGGCCTCACAGGCGCGTACGGCACAGGGGAGGAACAAGCTTAGATCGTCCGGCAGTTTGCGTTTACCCGACAAAATTTCCTGTGCTTGCGCAACGGTCAGCTCTTTGAGCAGCGTGCCTTTTTTGTCTTGCGCGCCGTCGGTGTCCATCAGGAATACCAGCTTGTCGGCATCCAGCGCGATGGCGGTGGCGGTGGCAACATCTTCCAGCGTGAGGTTGAACACTTCGCCGGTGGGCGAGTAGCCGAGTGGCGAGAGCAGCACGACTTCGCCGAACTCCATGCGGTCGTTGAGTGCAGCGACATCTACTTTGCGCACGCTGCCGGTGTGTTGTAGATCAACGCCGTTGATAACCCCAATGGGCTGGGCAGTGATGAAGTTGCCACCCGCCACGCGGATGTCGGCATTCGCCATCGGTGAATTGGCCAAGCCCATCGACAACAAAGCCTCGATTTCCATGCGTACGCGCCCGACGGCCTCTTTCACGCATTGCATGGTTTCGGCATCGGTCAGGCGGATGCCTTGGTGATAGGTGTCGCCGAGCCGGTTTTTGGCTAGGTGCTGCTCGATTTGTGGCCGTGCACCATGCACCAGCACCAGCCGGATACCAAGCGCGGCAAGTAGGTTGAAGTCATGCGTAAGCTCGACGAATTTGCCATCGGCGACGACTTCACCGCCAAAGGCAATGACAAAGGTCTTGCCGCGAAACGCGTTGATGTAAGGCGCGACAGAGCGAAACCAAGCAACGAAATCGGCGGGTGAAGTGGTAGCAGGCATGGTGAGCTTCCTATGTGAGTGTGTGCATGATGCCGCGCTATTCCTCGTCTAGCAACTGTCCTGCGCAGGTACACCGTTCATTAATCTTCATCGAGCAGTTTCCCTGCGATGGCCCAGTTTTCATCCGGGAGTTCATCGAAGGAGATGTAGGTGTGCGCCTGTGAGGCGGAGGGACGAAGTCCGCTGGTGCGGGAGCAGGCGCGGGTACACCGTTCGTTAATCTTCATCGAGCAGTTTTCCTGCGATGGCCCAGTTTTCATCCGGGAGTTCGTCGAAGGCAATGTAGGTGTACGAAGCCGGTTTGAGTGCGATGCGCTCCAGTGTGTCGGTAATTTCGGCGGCGATTTTGGCTTTTTGTTCGCGGCTCAGACTACCGGCGATGCGGATGTTGACGTAGGGCATGTGGCCTCCAGATATTGGGTTATTGAAAATCTCCCCACAGCGTTTGCAACGCGGCGAGTCCGGCGACAGCGGCAGTTTCGGTACGCAACACGCGGGCACCCATGCGTACGGGGGTGAAGCCGCTATCCAGCGCGGTTTTGCTTTCGGCGGGGGAAAATCCACCTTCGGCCCCGATTAGCAGGGCGACTTTGCCTTGCGGTTGCGGCAGTTTGTGCAGTGAGCTTGCGCCGTCAGGCAGTAAGATCAGTTTGGTTGCGGTGCTGCTTTGCATTTGGCGCAGCCAGATGCTGATGTCGAGTGGCGGGTGGATGACGGGCAGCACATTGCGGCCACATTGTTCGCAGGCGGAGATGGCGACTTGTTGCCAATGCGTCATGCGTTTGGTGGCACGTTCGGCAGTGAGGCGGGCGACGCTGCGTTCGGTATCCAGCGGTTGGATTTCGGTGACTCCTAGCTCGGTGGCTTTTTGAATGACCCAATCCATTTTTTCACTGCTGCACAGGGCTTGTGCCAGCAGGGTGTGCAGTGCCGATTCACGCGCGGTGTCGGTGGCGCACAGCGCGCCGATGAGCACGTGTTTGCCGCTGATGGAGGCGATTACGCCTTGTCGTTCATTTCCTGTGCCGTCGAAAATTTCCACCTCATCGCCTTCGCGCAGACGTAACACGCGTGCGGCGTGGTGCGCCGGTTCCGGCGGTAGATCGAATGAGCCTTGGTCGGGCAGCGGGGGCGGGCAGTAGAAGCGGGGAGCGGACATGGCGGAGGTCGGTGTTAAGGTCTGCGTGATAATATAACGGCTCCGAAATTGTTGTCAGGAGTATCAAATGGTCAGTCTGCAACCACCCCTATGCGACTTCGGCTGGAAAGCCCGTGATTTCGACCTTTTAGGCGTAGATGGCAAGCGTTACAACCTTGCCAATGCGCGCGGTAAAAACGGCTTGTTGGTGATGTTTATCTGTAATCATTGCCCCTATGTGAAGTCTATCCGCGACCGCATCATCCGCGATGTGCGCGAGCTACAACAGCACGGTATCAATACCATCGCCATTATGTCCAACGATCCTGCCGATTACGCGGAGGACTCGTTCGACAATATGAAAAAAATCGCGCAAGAGTTCGATTACCCTTTCCCTTATGTTTGGGATGAAACGCAGCAAATCGCCAAAGACTATGGCGCGGTTTGCACCCCAGACTTCTTTGGCTTCAATGCCGCACTTGAGCTGCAATATCGTGGTCGCTTGGATGCTTCGCGCAAGGAGGCTGTGCCAGATGCCGCCCGTGATTTGTTCAATGCCATGCTGCAAGTGGCGCAGACCGGACAAGGGCCGCGCGAGCAGATTGCCAGCATGGGTTGTTCGATCAAGTGGAAAGACGAGGCTTAAGTGGTGATCGAAAAGCGCAAAGCAACACGGGATGCACCGCGTGGCATGAGTGCCACGCTCAAAGCCGTGGTGGCAGCTGTCAAGCTGGTGGCGGTAGAAGAGATCATGCCACGCTATCTCAAAGTGACTCACCGTCAAAAAATCGACGGTAGCCTGTGTACCGAAGCCGATACCGCAGCGCAACTGGCACTGGTAAAAAAGTTGCAGGCCATCGTCAATGTGCCGGTATTGGGTGAGGAAATGTCCGAGGCCGAGCAGCAAGCTATCTGGCAGTCTGGCAGTGACGGTATCTGGTGTGTCGATCCGGTTGATGGGACTTCTAACTTTGTGCGCGGTCTGCCGTATTTTGCGGTTTCGGTTGCCTTGTTGCGCGGCGGAAATGCCATGCTTGGCGTGGTGTATGACCCAGTCAAAGATGAAGTGTTTGCCGCCGAACAAGGCAAAGGCGCTTTTTTGAATGGCGATAAGCTAGTAGGGCGAGAAACGGCGAAGTGTCTGGCCGAAGCGCTGGCGAATGTCGACCTCAAGCGTCTTGATACCAAGCTGCTCGAGCGGCTGGCGGCGCATCCGCCGTACAGTTCGCAGCGCAATTTTGGCGCGAGCACGTTGGACTGGTGCTATACCGCCGTTGGACGGTATGACGTGTATTTACACGGTGGACAAAAGCTGTGGGACTATGCCGCCGGACTGTTGGTTTTGCGGGAATCTGGCGGCTACGTATGTACGATTGAGCAGGATGAGTTTGAGCAGGGTGACATTTGGCATCGCTCGGTAGTGGCCGCCCGCGATGAGAAATTGTTTACCGAATGGAAGCGCTGGATACGCGCATAAGGGGATAGCGTGAAGATATTGATATTGGGTGCCGGGCAGGTTGGTTCGACCGTGGCAGAAAGTTTAGTCAGCGAAGCTAACGACATCACCGTAGTGGATGCCGATGCGGGCAAGTTGCAATTGCTGCAAGACCGTCTTGATTTGCGCACGGTGACGGGAAATGCTGCACACCCATCGACGCTGGAGCGTGCGGGGATCGCTGATGCCGATATGCTGCTGGCGGTGACGCAAAGCGATGAGGTCAATCTAGTTGCATGCAAATTGGCGGCCAGCCTTTACAACACCCCAACGCGCATTGCCCGTATTCGCGCCACCGAATATCTCAACCGCGATGAAATTTTTAGCGATGATAATTTCTGTGTCGATTTTTCTATCTGTCCCGAGCAAATTCTCACCGAATACATCACCAAGCTGATCGAGTTTCCCGAGGCACTGCAAGTGCTGGAGTTCGCCCACGGCAAAGCATCGCTGGTAGCGGTGCGAGCATTTCAGGGCGGCCCGTTGGTGGGCAATCCGTTGAATTTTCTGCGTACTCATATGCCGCAAGTACAGACGCGTGTGGCGGCAATCTTCCGTCAGGGGAAACCGATTATTCCCGAAGGCCATACGGTGGTCGAAGACGGCGATGAGATATTCTTTATCGCTGCCACGGAAAATATTCGCAGTGTGCTCAAAGAAATGCGTCGCATGGACAAGCCGACCAAGCGTGTTGCTATCGTCGGTGGCGGCAATATTGGTTTCCGCTTAGCCAAGGCGTTGGAAGGCGACTATCAGGTCAAACTGATCGAGTTCAATAAAAAAGCCTGCGAACGCTTGGCAGAAAAACTGGGCGATACGCTGGTGCTGAACGGTGACGGCACGGATGAAAAGCTCATGCAGCAGGAACATATCGGCGATGTTGATGTGTTTTGCGCGCTCACCAATGACGACGAGAACAACATCATGTCGTCGTTGCTAGCTAAGCAGGCCGGGGCACGTAAGGTGGTTGCGCTGATTAACCGCAGCGCCTATGTCGATCTGGTGCAGGGTGGCAAAATTGACATCGCGCTGTCGCCCGCCCAAGTGACTATCGGTTCTTTGCTGGCTTATGTGCGGCAGGGTGATGTGGCGGCGGTTCACTCTTTGCGGCGCGGCGCGGCGGAAGCGTTGGAGCTAGTAGCGCACGGCGACAAGCAGTCCTCGCGCGTGGTGGGGCGGCGTATTGACGAGATCGACCTACCCAAGGGCGCAACTATCGGTGCCGTCGTGCGCGGTGACGAGGTCATCATGGGGCATCACGATATGGTGATTGAGGCGGAAGATCATGCCATCGTGTTTGTTATCGACAAAAAGATGGTCAAAAAAGTCGAGAAGCTGTTTCAAGTTAACTTGGGTTTCTTTTAAATGGGACGCACGCTGACGGTTATTCACGCGCTTGGGCTGTTGCTGGTAGTTTTCAGCGCGGCTTATGTTATTCCTGTTGTCACCGCGTTGATTTATGACGACAGTGCCATGTTGTTGGACTTTTTGCTGGCGATGTTGTGGACAGCCTCATCCGGGTTGCTAATGTGGCTGCTGACGCGTCATTACAAGGGCGAGCTGTCGATTCGTCATGGTTATCTGCTGGTGGTGGCGATGTGGACGGCGATGCCTCTGTTTGCCACGATTCCGCTGTTGCTGACAGTTCCCGGCTTGTCGTTAACCGATGCATATTTTGAGACGATGTCCGGTATGACGACAACGGGGGGGACGGTGCTGGTGGGGCTGGATAATCTGCCGCCTGCCATCAACGTTTGGCGGCATGAGCTGAATTGGATTGGCGGCTTGGGCATCATCGTATTGGCAGTCGCCGTATTGCCTTTGCTGGGTATCGGTGGCCGCCAGTTATTTAAGGCAGAAACACCCGGGCCAATGAAGGATTCTGCACTGACACCACGTATTGCCGACACGGCCCGTAATTTGTGGCTCGTTTATGTGGCGATTACCGTGATTTGCATTTTGATGTTGAAGTGGGCAGGCATGAGTTGGCTGGACGCAGTGTGTCATGCCTTTTCGGCAATGGGGCTAGGAGGGTTCTCAACTCATGATGCCAGCATCGGCTATTTCAATTCGCCGCTGATCGAATTCATCATGATCGTATTTATGTTGATTGCGGTGCTGAACTTTGCCACGCACTTTTTGGCGTTGCGAGCGAGAAGCTTTGCGGTTTACCGACAAGACCCAGAAGCATTTACGTCGTTATGGGTCATCTTGGGCAGTTGCGTGGGGATTGCTTTTTTCCTGTGGTGGAACGGCGTTTACTCGGAATTTTTAACGGCCCTGCGTCACGCCAGCTTTAATCTGGTTTCCATTGCGACCAGCTCGGGCTATGCCAGTGTTGATTATGCGCAGTGGCCGATTTTCGCACCGTTGTGGATGATGCTGCTGACTGCCACTGTGGCAAGTGCGGGCTCGACCGGCGGCGGCATTAAGATGATCCGCACGCTGGTGCTGGTCAAGCAGGCGGGGCGAGAGTTCGTCAAGTTACTGCATCCGGCAGCGGTGAACCCGATGAAGATAGGTGGGCAGGTGATTGCCAACAACATTGTATTTTCGGTGTTGGGGTTCATTTTTCTGTACTTCATGGTGATTGCCACACTGACCTTTTTGCTACTCATTAGCGGTCTAGATTTCATCTCCGCTTTTACCGCTGTACTAGCCATGGTAAACAACTGCGGTCCAGGTCTGGGAGTGGTCGGGCCGGCAAGTAATTATCAGGGGCTCACCGATTTCCAGACTTGGGTTTGTACTTTTGGCATGTTGGTGGGGCGACTGGAAATTTTCACCGTATTGATTTTGTTCACCCCGCGCTTCTGGCAGCGTTAAAAACGCTAGTCATTATTAACAATAAGTCACAAATCACGTGTTAGTATTACCCTAGCGCCGCAAGGGGGCTTGCGTGCCATGTAACTGTTTTGACAGGAGCTACATCATGGGATTATTTGATTGGTTTAAAAGTGCAGCAAAGGATAATGAAACAGTGGCAGTGGAAATACCCCACGCCAGTCCTAGTGAGACTGTAGAAGTAGCGGGCTTGGATTTTCAAGCGGCGGTTGCGGCGCATCAAAAATGGAAGTCACGTTTGCAAGCCTGTATCGACGGCACCAGCCAGGAGGTTATTGATCCACGTTTGGTGTGTCAGGACAATCAGTGCGTTTTGGGTAAGTGGATCAATGGCCATGGTGCGGGTGAGTTTGCCGGTTCATCGACTTTCTCACAGCTCAAAGTAGAGCACGCGCAGTTCCATATTATTGCTAGTGAAGTGTTGCTGGCGGTGTATGGCGGGCGCGGAACCGAGGCAAAGCAAAAGCTGGAAGGTATTTTTGTGCAAGCCTCTTTGCGAGTGCAAAAGCTGCTGGCTAATTTGTTCCTCGAAGCATCCAAGGATAAATAACCTAGTTCACCAGCGGGTAGGCGTGGCCGCTAGGCTGCACTGGTTTTCTTCGTTTATCTTGCCGTGCCGAGGATTTCATTATTGTTTGATGAGTTTTACTCCTCCGTCCGCACATTTGTGCGAGCGGAGGAGTAGTGCAGTGCATCTTGGGTGGTAGTACGGTCTGTTAGTGTAGGTCGCTAGCGCCCAAAGCGTACCGTGGTTGATTTGCTGGCTTCCCCGTTTATGGGGGCAACGGCTTTTAGTATCCGAAAGCAAAACGTAAAATTATTGTCCGCAGCTATGCGGGATACATTAGTATTGCGTCCGCTTTCGCGTAAATAAAAACGAAAACATAGGTTCATCAGGGGGATGGTTATGAGTGAGAACTTACCACTCGAAGGAATCAAAGTTGTACTCATCGACGACAGCAACACCATACGTCGCAGCGGCGAGATATTTTTGTCGCAGGCGGGGTGCAAGGTGGTACTGGCGGAAGATGGTTTTGACGGCCTATCGAAGGTGGTCGACCACAAGCCAGATATGATTTTTGTCGATGTCATGATGCCGCGCCTGGACGGGTATCAAACCTGTGCGTTGATTAAAAACAATGCCCAATTTCGCGGTATTCCGGTGGTTATGCTAACTAGCAAAGACACGCTGTTTGACCGTGCGCGCGGCAAGTTGGTCGGTTCCGACCAATACCTGATTAAGCCATTCAATAAAAAAAGCCTGATCGAGGCTGTCATCAACCATACAAAATCTGTCGAGGAATACTATGGCTATTAAGAAAGTGCTGGTGGTGGACGATTCCGCCACGGAGCGTCATGTTTTGGGTGAAATACTGACCAAGCAGGGGTTTGAAGTTAGCTTTGCCGAAGATGGTGAATCCGGTGTTGCGCAGTCCAAGTTGGTGAAACCTGACCTCGTATTAATGGATGTGGTGATGCCCGGGCTAAATGGATTTCAGGCGACCCGTGCGATTACCAAAGACCCCGATACCCAGCACATTCCAGTCATTATTTGCACGACCAAGGGACAAGAGACCGACAAAATTTGGGGTATGCGCCAAGGCGCGAAGGATTATGTGGTCAAGCCTGTCGATGCGGCTGAGTTGATGACCAAGATCGCCGCACTCGGTTAATTTCCCCCCATGTCAAAACGCCTCAATCTGCGCGAGTTTCAACAACGCGTAATCGATCGTCTACAAGACAAAGATTTGGCCGCTTCGCGTATTTCCACGCTAGGGGTACAAATCGCGGGAAATAACTGGTTGGTAGACATGACCGACATCGGTGAGGTGCTGCCGCTTCCCGCGTTGACCAGTGTGCCGTTGACTAAGTCTTGGTTTCGGGGTGTGGTGAATGTGCGCGGAAATTTGTACAGCGTGGCTGATATGGCCGCTTATTTTGGCGGACAGCGCGCCTCGGGAGCGGTAGAGAATCGTATTTTACTGGTGGCGGATAGGCACGGCTTTAATGCTGCATTGCTGGTTGATCGGGTGTTGGGGCTGCGCGATGCGCGTGCATGGCGGCAGCTCGAAGTAGGCGGGCAAATCGAATATCACGATGATGAAAACAATGCCGAGTGGCGCAAGCTGGATGTTCCGGCCTTGCTGTCGCAAGCGGATTTTTTGCAAGTAGGTATCTAGCGGCTCCGTTGCGGGGCGGGAGAACACAATGGCTTTTAAATTACCCTCACTAAAATCGCTGCGCAAGACAGCGAAGAATGACACCAACAAAATTGCAGATAAACGTCTGCCCCTGATTGGGAATTTGCCGTTTGATCGCCAGTTAACGATTCTGGGAACGGCAGCCGGTCTGAGTTTGGTGATCGCGGCGGGGGCGGCCTACGTCAACAACCGCGAAGCGGGGTACAGCACGCGTTATGTGGCTGAGTCGTCCAAGTTGCTGATGCTGTCGCAACGTTTGGCGAAAGACGTGCAGTCGAGTTTGTCGGGTAATTCGGACGTGTTCGATACGCTGATCCACAGTAAAGAAGAGTTGGCGAAAACCATTATCTTGTTGGATAAAGGAGATGGCAGCTTGCCGCCGACGACAGGATCGGCACGCGCTGCTTTGGATTTGGTGATGAGCAGCGCCAACAAAGCCTTGGCCGATGTGCAGGTGGTGGAAGAGGGGCGTCCCGGTTTGGTTACGTTGGCTTCATCGATCAACGTTATCGATAGTGTGAGTGATGATTTGCGTCCGCTGTTACAGCAAATGGTTGAGGGCTACGGAGGCGAACAAAAACTGGCTGCTGCGCGTCTGGCACTGGCATTGGAGCGAAGCGGTAAGGATGCGGCCAAGATGTTGGCGAGTGATGTGTCATTGGAGCAGTTGGCGCAATTAGGTGTGGATACCATCGAGGTGGAAGACAGCTTCCTGCTATTGCCGCAAGCTGATGCCAACGTGCAGAAAGCCTTGGAACTGTTCCAGCCGTACCGCAACAGTATCGAGATTCTGGTTTCGCAAGCGCGTAACCTGGTGGAAGCCAAAGGAGCCGCGCGTGCCATTCTGGCTGACTCGGATACTTTGCTGCATAAATCACAAGTGTTGGTTTCAACCTATCAGTCAACGATCACTGCGCGCTTGTCCGGTGTGGTTGCCCTGATAGCGGGTGGACTGACTTTGCTGTTTCTGTTGCTGATTTCGAAAGAATACCTCGGAGATACTCAGCGTCGAGCCAAACAGGCGGAGCAAGCTAACCGCCAAAATCAGAACGCGATTTTGCGTTTGATGAATGAGTTGTCCGACCTCGCGGAAGGTGACTTGACCATTAAAGCGACGGTGACCGAAGACATTACCGGCGCGATTGCGGACTCGGTGAACTACACCACGGAAGAGTTGCGGAAACTGGTGTCGCGTATTACGAATGCGGCAGATCAAATGGCGACTGCGACACAGACGGCGGATACGGCCTCGCGTGGTCTGCTGGATGCGGCACAGAAACAATCGCAAGAAATTCAAAGTGCGGGTGAAGCGGTACAGTTGATGACGCAGTCGATCAAAGAGGTGGATACCAGCGCGGCACAGTCTGCGGATGTGGCGCGGCGTACCTTGACGGTGACCGAGCAAGGTGCGCAGGCCGTGCGCAACACGATTTCAGGTATGGATGGCATTCGCGAACAGATTCAGGAAACATCCAAGCGCATCAAGCGGCTGGGCGAAAGTTCGCAGGAGATCGGTGAGATCGTGGATTTGATTTCGGACATTACCGAGCAAACCAACGTGTTGGCGTTGAACGCGGCGATTCAAGCGGCATCTGCCGGCGAGGCGGGGCGAGGCTTCTCGGTGGTTGCGGAAGAGGTGCAACGTTTGGCGGAACGTTCGGCTGAGGCGACCAAACAGATTGGTGCGCTGGTTAAGACGATTCAGAGCGATACACAAGATGCCGTGGTGGCGATGGAGAAGAGCACCTTGGGTGTGGTTGAAGGGGCGAAACTTTCCGAAGTGGCGGGTGAGTCGCTGCGTGAAATTGAGCAGGTATCGAACGAATTGGCGGCACTGATTAGCAGTATTTCGGTATCGACCCAAGTGCAAACCGACATGGCCAACGAAGTGGCGACAGTGATGGATGACATTTTACATATCACCGAACAAACCACGCTGGGTACTCGCGCAACGGCGAACTCGGTAACACAGTTGACCGGGCTGGCTTCCGACCTGAAGGGTTCGGTGGCGGGCTTTAAACTTTAACGTACGGCTCCTGACTCATGTCACGTCGTGTCCAATACGACCTCACTATGTTCTCGGTAATCAAGCCGGGACTGGATGCCTCTCTGGCCGAAATTAGTGCCGGACTAGAGCAATTTCTTACTGCGCCTAAAACACAAGTAGCTCATCTGGCGGCAACTCTGGACGGGTTACATCGCATGGCTGGTGTCCTGCAAATGGCACAGCAGGAGGGGGTTGCCGTGGTGGCGCGAGAGTTGCACAAGGCTTTGTCGGAAGCGGTGGCGCATCCGCAATCCGTGTCCGGTTTACATCGTGATGTCTATCGTCGCGCCTTGTTTGGTATTACCCACTATCTCGACGGCTTGGCTAACGGTGCGGATAACGCTGCCTTGCGTCTTTTTCCGCAATATCAGGAGCTGCAACAACTGCGCGGACAGGAAAGTGCCTTTGAGCAGGATTTGTTTTTCCCAAGTCTGGCGGTGACTCTGCCGGATACGCTGATGCAAGGTGCGCCAGCGGAAGATGCATTGATTCCTGTCAAGGCTTTGCGCCGCCAGTATCAGCGGGGGTTGATGTGTTGGTTGCGGCAGGAAGATGTGAATGCAGCGATCAATCTGATGTCGCAGGCACTACAAGGCGTGCTGGAAAGTGCGCCGCAAAACGAAGCTCGTGCTTTTTGGTGGGTGGCGCAGGGTTTGCTGGATTGTTTGCAGTGCGACGGATTGCCGCCGGAGCTGAGCCCACGCAAATTGCTGGGTCGTATTGACCAACAGATGCGCGCGTTGAGCGCACCTGAAAAAGATATTGCTGCCGAGCAGGCTGTGCTGATCGAAATGCTCTATCTCATCGCGCGCAGCCACAGCGTGAGTGATCGTGTCGAGGCGATCAAACAAACTTATGCGCTGGATTTTTATTTGCCGGAAATTTCGGCGTTGCCGCCAGGCGAAGTGACTCAGTTACTCAACGTGATGCGCGATCATCTGCGTGTGGCGGGAGAAAGCTGGGAACACTGCACACAGGGTGATGATGCTGCCTGTACGCGCTTTATCGAATACAGCGAAAGGGTTGCGCAGCAAAGTGAAAAGCTGGATCGCAACACGCTGCAATATCTGACCAAACAAATTCAATCCTTGTCGCAATACGCGTCACGTAGCGAGCACGCAAGCTTACTGTCAGTGGATATGGCGATGGCGCTGCTGTTGCTCGACAGCGGCATCACGCACTACAGTAATCTGGGTAGTGGCTTTCAGGAGCAGGCACGCATTTTGACCGAGCGCATGCTGGCGGCAGTACGCAACCAGCCGGAAGATCCGCAGCAGTTGAATGAGCTGATCGAGCTGCATTGCCGCATGGAACAGAGTGACATGATGGCACCGCTGGCCAAAGAAATGCTGGCAAATTTGCAGCATGTCGAGCAGGGGCTGAATGCCTTTTTCAATGATGCTTCCAAGCGCGATGAGCTTGCCGGTTTGATGCACTTGCTCGACCAGATCAACGGCGGCTTGCGCATTCTCTCGCTGGACTTGGCATCGCAGGTTTTGGTGCAGTTGAGCGAGCGTGTGCAGCCTTTTGTACAAAGCGAAGCGATTCCGCAACCGCAACAATGCTATGCCATCGCGGGCGCGGTAAGCGCGCTGGAAAGCTATCTACAACAGATTAGTCACGGCCAGGCGCACCAGATTGAGCCGTTACAAACCAGCTTGGGCGCACTGGAAAAGCTGAAAACACCTGCGGTTACCACGACGGTAGTAGAAGCGGAAAAAGTTAGTGAGGTGCAGCGTCCTATTGGCGAAGATCAAGAGTTGCTCGAAGTTTTCCTTGAAGAAGCGCAAGAAGTTCTTAGCATCATGCGCACGAATCTGGAGTTGAGCGAATTACATCCCGATAGCAGCGAGCCGCTTACCACGATGCGACGCGGTTTCCACACGCTTAAGGGTAGCGGGCGCATGGTTGGCCTGACCGATTTGGGCGAAGTGGCTTGGGCGGTCGAGCGTGCGATGAATCGCTGGTTGCGCGATGAAAAGCCAGCAACACCAGCCTTGCTGGGTTTTATTCAACAGGCGGTAAATGAATTTGCTGTCTGGGTGGACGAACTCAACAATCACGGCGGGGTGCGTATCGAGGCGGAAGATTTGGTTGCTATTGCCCAGCAGTTTGAAGACGGACAAGAGCCGCAAATGGCACCAGCCCCAGTTGCGCCGCCAGCACCAGCAGTCGAAGAAACCATCGACATCGGCGAGGTCAGTTTGTCGCCGGTACTATTCCGTATCGCCAGTGCCGAAGCTCGCCAGAATGCCGAAAAACTGCGCCAGCAATACAACGACTTTGCCGTTGCCCTGCCGCCGCAAGTGCAATATGACTTTATGCGTGCTGCGCACACGCTGGCCGGTGTTAATCGCACCATGGGATTCGTTGCGATTGCCGAATTGGCTTATGCCTTGGAAGCCTGGTTGCAGGCGCGCATGGATAAAGTGTTCGGGTTGACTCAGGCGCAACGCGATCTGCTGGAACAGGTAGTGACCGAGTTGGAGTTGATGACTCAATGTGTGTGCGACCGCCAAGTTCCACAAGCGCGTGCCGATTTGGTGGAACTGCTGAATGCCGGGCGCGAAATTTTGCTCGAACAAGAACATGCTGTTGCCGTGCCAGAGGTGGTTGTTGCCACTGTCGTGCCGGATGATGTGCCCGCCGTTGTTGAGATTGAGCAAGCCCCGGCAGCCGAGCCTAAAGCTCCGCAGCCTGAGGCAAAGCGTACCGCACCCAAACAAGTGGTGCGCGACGACGTGGACGAACAGTTGTTGCCGGTATTCTTGGAAGAAGCCGATGAGCTATGCCCCAAAATCGGCGAGAGCTTGCGCGCTTGGCGTGAGGCTCCCGAAGAACAAGCGCATGTGGAGCTCCTCAAGCGCTTGTTGCATACGCTGAAAGGTAGTGCGCGTATGGCCGGTGCGATGCGTATCGGCGAGTCCGCGCATGAAATGGAAGATATTTTGGCGCATGCCGTTGTCGGCGAGGCAGACTTGCTGGAACAACTGGAAGCCGAACTCGACGGTGTCAACGCCAAGCTAGAGGGCTTGCGTGTGGGGCAAGCTGTCGAAGTGGAGGCGGAAGAAGATGCGACAAGCGGGGAGCAACATGTCGAGCAACCCAAGGTCGAGCGCCGAGCGCTGGAGGTGGGCGCCGAACGCGCGTTGCAGGCCAATTTGTTGCGCGTCCGTTCCGACGTGGTTGACCGCTTGGTTAACGAAGCTGGCGAAATTAGCGTGGCACGTTCGCGTATCGAGACCGAGTTGCGTGCCTTTAAAGAAGGCTTGCTGGAACTGACCGGCAGCGTGGCGCGTCTGCGCAAGCAATTGCGCGAAGTTGAGATTCAGGCCGAGAGCCAGATGCAGGCGCGTATTTCCTTGTCGAAAGACAGTGCCGAGATGTTCGATCCGCTGGAATTTGACCGCTTCACCCGCTTGCAGGAACTGACACGTTTCATGAACGAGAGCGTGCACGACGTGCAAACCGTGCAGCAATCACTGTTGAAAAACATCGACGAAACCTCCGCTGCGGTGTCCGCGCAGGCACGTATCAACCGTGAATTGCAGCAAGGGTTGATGAGCGTACGCATGGTGCCGTTCGCTAGCATTAGCGAGCGTCTTTATCGCATCGTGCGGCAGACGGCGAAAGAGTTGGGCAAACGTGCCAACTTGGAATTGAGTGGAACCACGGTCGAGCTGGATCGTAGCGTGCTGGAAAAGATGACCGCTCCGTTTGAGCATTTACTGCGCAACGCAATTGCGCACGGTCTGGAAGATGAGCAATCGCGGCGTGGCGGCGGCAAAGATGGCATCGGTGAAATTCGTCTGAGCTTGCGTCAGGAAAGCAACGAGGTGGTGTTCGAACTCGATGACGACGGCGCGGGCATCAACCTTGCCACATTGCGCCAGCGTGCCGAGTCGCGCGGCTTGCTGCAACCCAGCGATGTCGTGAGCGATGACCAGCTTACGCAACTGATTTTTGTGTCCGGTTTATCCACCGCCAGCGAAGTGAGCGAAGTGTCCGGGCGCGGTATTGGCATGGATGTCGTGCGTAGTGAAATTGCCGCACTCGGCGGGCGTATCGATGTCAGCTCCAAGCCGGGGCAGGGTACGCATTTCACCATTCATCTGCCGTTAACGCTGGCTGTTACCCAAGCTCTGATGGTGCGTGTAGGCGAAGCGTTGTACGCGCTGCCATCCACCATGATCGAACAAGTACGCCAGGCCAAGACGGCTGAATTGGCGCAAATGTACGAATCGCGCGTGGTCGAGTGGCAGGACAAACGCTATCCATTCCATTACCTGCCGCACTTGCTCGGGGATACCGAACATGCACCGGAGACAGCGGCACGCAACTCGGTGTTGCTGCTGCGTAGCGGTGAGCAGCGCATCGCGCTGCATGTGGACGAATTGCAAGGTAACCACGAAGCAGTGGTGAAAAACGTTGGCCCGCAACTGGCGCGCTTGCCCGGTATTGCCGGTGCGACAGTGCGCGGCGACGGTCGCGTGGTGTTGATTTTGAATCCGGTACAGTTGCCGCAGCGAATTTCTTCTGGTGTGCGCAAGCAGGCTGTGGCAGAAGCCAAAGAAGTATTGCGCGTACAGCCGCTGGTGATGGTGGTGGACGATTCGCTTACCGTGCGCAAGATTACTTCGCGCCTGTTGCTGCGTTCCGGCTATCAGGTGGTGACGGCCAAGGATGGTGTGGATGCGCTGGAGCAATTAGGGGAAGTTACCCCAGCTCTGATGCTGCTGGACATCGAAATGCCACGCATGGACGGCTTTGAGTTGACCAAACAACTGCGCCGCGATGCGGCTACGCAGCATTTGCCTATCATCATGATTACTTCGCGTACCGCTGAAAAACACCGCAACTACGCGATGGAATTGGGTGCCAATGAATACCTTGGCAAACCTTTCCAAGAAGATGAATTGCTGGCGCACATCGCTCGTCTTATCAACCAGCCGCTCGTTTAAACATCTCTAAAGTGAAACCACGAGCGGTCGCGTGATCGACAACCGCAGCGGGGTAGTCGCGTCCGATGACCACGCCGCACCGTTGCTGCTCCGCCGCTGGCATGAGCCATGGAGCATGTAGCCACTTATCCGCGCAGTTGGTCAGTTCGGGTATATAGCGACGAATAAATTTCCCTTGCGGGTCGAAGCGCTCTGACTGCGTCACCGGATTGAAAATACGGAACCACGGTTGCGCGTCGCAGCCAGTCGAGGCCGCCCACTGCCAGCCGCCGTTGTTCGCACTCAGGTCAAAGTCTAGCAACTTAGCTGCAAAATATGATTCACCCCAACGCCAGTCCACATGCAGGTCTTTCACCAGAAATGAGGCGGCGACCATGCGTAAACGGTTGTGCATATAACCGCTCTGATTGAGTTGGCGCAGTGCTGCATCGATCAGCGGGAAGCCAGTGCGCGCTTCGCACCACGCGACGAATTTTTCCGTGTTATTGGGGAATGCCAGAGCGTCGAATTGAGGTTTGAACGAACGGCCTTGGGCAAGCTGTGGATGGTGATACAAAATCATCTGATAGAAGTCGCGCCAGATCAGCTCGGATAAAAATGTCTCGGCTCCTTTGCCGCCACGATAAAACGCGGTGGCGGTCAAACGTCGGATCGAGACAGTGCCAAAGCGCAGGTGGGTGGAAAGGTAAGACACGCCTTTGAGGGCGGGAAAATCGCGCGTTTCCTGATAGCGATTCATGCGTGCGGCAAAATCGTTGCACAGCCGATCCGCACCGGACATACCCGTAGGCAAGGCCAGTTGAGTGAGATTCGTTTCCTCAAAACCGAGCGAGGACAGACTTGGCATTGCACTTGGCGCACAGGCGGCCAGCGCGGCGAAATAGCGCTCGGTCGGATAGCTGCGCAGGTAAAAGTCATTCAGCTTTTTCAGCCAGGCATTTTTGTACGGGGTAAATACTGAAAACGGTTTTCCCATACCCGTGAGCACCTCGTCGCGCTCGAACACGACTTGGTCTTTGTAGTCGAGCAAGGCAATACCGTGTTCGTGCAACGCATCGGCAACAGTTGCATCGCGCTGTATCGCAGCCGGTTCATAGTCGTGGTTGCAGAACACCGCCTGTGCGCCGAGTTGTACCGCCAACGTCGGAATGAGCGTTAGCGCGCTGCCGTGCAGAATGTGCAGCGTGCTACCGAGTTGGTGTAGCGCATCCTGCAATTCGCGCACGCTGTGCCAGATGAATTCCACGCGCCTGTCCTGCTTGTCCGGCAGGGCATTCAGAATGTCGGTGTCGAACACAAACACACAATGCACCGCTGCGCTGTTTTTCAGTGCGTGGTACAGGGCGGCATGGTCTGACAGACGCAAGTCGCGGCGGAACCAGCAGAGGGAAATTTTATGCATGCCCGAATTGTGAAGGTTCCCCGCTAAAGCTACAATGCGCGCATGTCCGAACTTAACCTCACCCATCATTTTCTGATTGCCATGCCTGCCATGCAGGAGGGATTTTTCGCGGGCAGCCTTACCTACATTTGCGAACACAACGAAAACGGTGCTTTGGGCGTGGTGGTCAACCGGCCTGTTAGTCTCACGCTAGGCGAGATGTTCGAGCAGATACAAATTCCCCTGCATCAACCCGAGTTGCAAAAAAGACTGTTGCACTTTGGTGGGCCGGTGCAGCCCGAGCGCGGTTTCGTACTGCACGATACGCAGCAAAACTGGCAATCAACTTTGCGCATCAATGACCGCCTTTCGTTAACCACTTCAAAAGATATTCTCGAAGCCGTCGGCGAGGGGCACGGTCCGCGCAATTTCATCATCACGTTGGGTTATGCCGGATGGGATCAAGGGCAGCTCGAACACGAGATGAGCGAAAATGCCTGGCTTACTGTGCCTGCTTCCGAACACATTCTGTTTGATCTTGATGCCGAGCAACGCCTGCCCGCCGCGATGAAGTTGCTGGGAGTGGACTACCTCTCACTTTCCGAAGAGGCCGGACATGCCTGACGGCGTGACCCTCGCCCATCCTTCCGGCACGCTACTCGCATTCGATTTTGGAACCAAACGCATTGGCATCGCCATCGGCAACACGCTGCTGGGTAACGCCAAGCCGCTGACCACCATCAACGACGAGAAAAATGACGCGCGCTTTGCCCGTATCGCAGCACTGATCGCCGAGTGGCAACCTGCCGCACTGGTGGTTGGCTTGCCGAGCAATGACGACGGCACGCCACACGAGTTGACTGCCCTGTGCCGCCGCTTCGCCAACCGCCTTAAAGGGCGTTTCAATTTGGCTACGATTTTGGTCGATGAGCGTTATACTTCCGCCGCCGCAAGCGAGCAGTTAACGCAAGCCGGTGTCTACGGCAGAAAGCAAAAAGCCGTAATCGATCAGGTTGCCGCGCAGCAAATTTTGCAGGCGTATTTTGACGAACCCACAGCGGGAAAAATGCTATGAACAACCCCCAACTTAATCGGCACGGCGAGCTGCAACATCTGCTCACCACCGAAGGCTTACCCGTGCGCATCGTGCGCGACATCCTCGACAAAGCTTCCGAATTCGTCAGTGCCGCCGATGGTCACGAGATCAAAAAAGTACCGCTGCTGCACGGTAAGTCGGTGTTCAACGTATTCTTTGAAAACAGCACGCGCACGCGCACCACGTTCGAGATCGCAGCCAAGAAACTCTCTGCCGACGTGGTTAATCTCAACATTGGCTCGTCCAGCACCAGCAAGGGCGAAACCTTGTTGGATACAGTGGACAATCTGTGCGCGATGCACGCAGATATGTTTGTCGTGCGCCACTCTACCAGCGGAGCGGCACACCTGATCGCCAAGCATGTCGCGCCTGACATTCACGTCATCAATGCCGGCGACGGTCGCCATGCACATCCGACGCAGGCCCTGCTGGATATGTACACCATCCGCCACTACAAAAAAGAATTTCATAACCTCACCGTCGCCATCGTCGGCGATGTGCTGCACTCGCGTGTGGCGCGTTCGCAGATCCATGCCTTGAGCACGCTGGGCGTGCCGGAAATCCGCGTGATCGCGCCCAAGACGCTGTTGCCGACCATGGTCGAGCGTCTCGGTGTGCGCGTGTTCCACGACATGGCGGAAGGTTTGAAAGGTGTCGATGTGGTGATGATGCTGCGCCTGCAAAACGAGCGCATGCAGGGCGCGCTGCTCCCTTCCGCGCAGGAATATTTTAAATACTACGGGCTGACGCAGGAAAAGCTGGCGCTGGCCAAACCCGATGCCATCGTGATGCATCCGGGGCCGATGAATCGCGGCGTGGAAATCGACTCCAGCGTGGCTGATGGCTTGCAGTCGGTGATCCTGCCACAGGTCACTTTTGGCATCGCGGTGCGTATGGCGGTGATGAGCATACTGGCGGGGAGCAAGCAATGAGCATCCACATCAAAAACGGTCGCCTGATCGACCCCAAAAATAATATCGACGCGAACCTCGACGTATTTATTGTTGATAAACGCATCGCCGCCATCGGTAACGCACCCGCCGGTTTTGTCGCCGAACAGGTGATCGACGCGGATGGCCTGATTGTCGTTCCTGGTCTGGTCGATCTCGCCGCGCGTCTGCGCGAGCCGGGTTACGAATACAAGGCCACGCTGGAATCGGAAATGGCCGCCGCGATGGCGGGCGGGATTACCACGTTGGCTTGCCCGCCGGATACCGATCCGCCGCTGGATGAACCGGGGCTGGTAGAAATGCTCAAGCATCGCGCACGCCTGCTCAATCAGGCGCGCGTGTTCCCAGTTGGCGCGCTAACCTACGGACTGAAAGGCACCGAGTTGACCGAAATGGCCGAGCTGTCCGACGCCGGTTGTAAAGCCTTCGGCCATGCCGATGTACCGCTGACCGACACGCGCGTGCTGCTGCGCGCCATGCAATACGCGGCCACCTTCGGCTATCGCGTGTGGCTGCGTCCGCAGGACAGCTTTCTTGCCCGCAACGGTGTCGCGCACGACGGCGAAGTCGCCACGCGTCTCGGTCTGCCGCCTATCCCAGTCTCAGCCGAAACCGTCGCGCTGGCCACCATGTTGCAACTGGCGCGCGAGACCGGTGTCAAGCTGCACGTTTGCCGCATCTCCAGTGCCGCCGGAGTGGAAATGGTGCGTGCCGCCAAGCGCGAAGGTCTGACTGTGACCTGTGATGTCTCGATGAACAATCTGCATCTGTCCGAGATCGACATCGGCTACTTCGATGCCAACTGTCACCTGATTCCGCCGTTGCGCAGCCTGCGCGACAAAGAAGCGTTGCGCGCGGGCCTGCGCGACGGCACCATCGACGCGATCTGCTCCGACCATTCGCCCGCCGATGAAGATGCCAAACAAATGCCGTTTGCCGAAGCCGAAGCGGGCGCAACCGGCATGGAGCTGCTGCTGCCGCTGGTGTTGAAGTGGGCCGGACAAGAAGACCTCTCGCTGGCCGAAGCCTTGGCACGTGTTACCGTCAACGCCGCGCAAATCATCAATCCAAAAATGGGGCATCTGTCGGTTGGCGCACATGCCGACGTGTGCGTGTTCGACCCCAGCACCGCATGGATCGTCGAACCCGCCGCGCTCAAAAGCCAGGGCAAAAACACCCCCTTCAATGGCTACACCGTGCAGGGAAAAGTGCGATATACCGTCGTCGAAGGCAAGCTGGCCTATCAATCAGTTTAGTTTTTTGCCTCAATCTGTGTGCGGTGAATGCATGGAGCAGCATTTACCGGAAATATCCATGTTCGAATAAGCTTTCAAAAAATGCCCGCCCCCACATGAATGGGAAGCGGGCATCTGGGGTGTCGCTAGGGCGTGCTTACTTCTTCTCGACCTGCCCCAGCTTGCGCCATGTCTCCAACAATGTGTCTGGGTTGAGCGACATGGTTTGGATGCCGATCTCCATCAACCATTGTGCGAAGTCGAAGTGGTCGGAGGGGCCTTGGCCGCAGATGCCGACGTATTTGCCTTTGCGGTTGCAGGTCTCGATGGCCATCTTGAGCAAGACTTTCACTGCATCGTTGCGCTCGTCGAATCGGTCCGCGACCAAGCTGGAGTCGCGATCCAGACCGAGCGTGAGTTGCGTCAAGTCGTTGGAGCCGATGGAGAAGCCGTCGAAGTATTCGAGGAACTGTTCCGCCAGCAATGCGTTGGACGGGATCTCGCACATCATGATGAGACGCAGGCCGTTTTCGCCGCGTTTCAAGCCGTTCTTTTCCAAGGTGGCGACGACTTCGCGTGCTTCACCAACCGTGCGAACGAAGGGGATCATCAACTCGACGTTGGTGTAGCCCATCTTCTCGCGTACACGCTTCATGGCGCGGCATTCGAGTTCGAAACAGTCGCTGAAGTTGGCAGCGACGTAACGACCTGCACCACGGAAGCCGATCATCGGATTCTCTTCCATCGGTTCGTAGATCTCTCCGCCGATGAGTTTGCGATACTCGTTCGACTTGAAGTCGGACATACGCACGATGACCTTCTTCGGCCAGAACGCAGCAGCCAATGTGGCGACGCCTTCAGTGATCTTCTCTACGTAGAACTCGACTGGATCGGCATAACCTGCACAACGTTGCATCACTGCTTCATGGATCTTGGAAGGCAGGCGGTTGTGTTCCAGCACGGCCTTGGGGTGGATGCCGATGAGGTTGTTGATGATGAATTCCAAACGCGCCAAGCCCACACCTGCCGACGGCATCTGGGCGAACTCGAACGCAAGCGTGGGGTTGCCCACGTTGAGCATCAACTTCACAGGGATCTGCGGCAGCGCTTCTTCGCTATGCACCACGATCTCGAACGGTAACTTGCCGTGATACACGAAACCGGTATCGCCTTCAGCGCAAGACACGGTGACCGATTCGCCCTCTTGCAAGGCAGTGGTCGCGTGACCGCAACCCACGATAGCGGGGATGCCCAACTCACGCGCGATGATGGCGGCGTGACAAGTACGCCCACCTCGATTGGTGACGATGGCGGCAGCCTTCTTCATCACCGGCTCCCAGTTGGGGTCGGTCATGTCGGTGACCAGCACGTCACCGGCTTGCACCTTGCTCATCTCGGAGATGTCGTGAACGATACGCACGCGACCTGCGCCGATCTTTTGACCGATGGCGCGACCTTCCACCAACACGTCACCGCGTTGTTGAAGACGGAATTTCTCAGAACCGCCAGCGGCAGCGTTGGACTTCACGGTCTCAGGACGAGCCTGCAGGATGTACAGCTTGCCATCCAAGCCATCCTTGCCCCACTCGATGTCCATCGGACGACCGTAGTGCTTCTCGATGGACATGGCGTAACGCGCCAGTTGCAACACGTCTTCATCGCTTAGCGAGAAGCGGTGCTGGTCAGCGACGGGTACAGGCTCGATGCGGCATGAGCGACCGGCAGAACGTTGTTCGTCGAACACCATGCGTTGTTGTTTAGAGCCCAGACCACGGCGCACGACCGCAGGGAAACCTGCCGCCAGTTGTTGTTTGTGCACGTAGAACTCGTCGGGGTTCACTGCGCCTTGCACCACCATCTCGCCCAAGCCATAGGATGAAGTGATGAACACCGCATCGCGGAAACCAGATTCGGTATCCATGGTGAACATCACACCGGAGGCGCCTAGGTCAGAACGCACCATGCGTTGGATACCGGCGGACAGCGCCACATCGGCGTGGGTGAAGTCTTTGTGTACGCGATAGGAGATGGCGCGGTCGTTGTACAAGGAAGCGAACACCTCACGGATGGCATGCAGGATGTTGTCGATGCCGTGGATGTTGAGGAAGGTCTCTTGCTGACCGGCGAAAGATGCATCGGGCAAATCTTCTGCGGTGGCAGAAGATCGCACGGCGAAGCTGCCTTCCCCTTCGGCAACCAGTTTGTCGTAGTGAGTGCGGATCTCTGCATTTAGACGATCTGGTAGCGGTGCTTCCACGATCCAACTGCGGATGGTGCGACCCGCTTCAGCCAGTGCCGATACGTCATCCACGTTCAGTGTGGAGAGTCGCTCTTCGATACGTTTGTCCAACCCGCCATACGCCAGAAAGTCGCGGTAAGCCTGCGCCGTGGTGGCAAAGCCGCCGGGAACATGAACGCCGGAAGAACTCAAGTTCGAGATCATCTCTCCGAGTGAAGCGTTCTTTCCGCCCACCTCGGGAATGTCCGCGATACCGAGGGATTGGAATGGAATGACGTAGGGTTGCATGGCTTTCTCCTGTTAAGTTAAACACTCACCAATTTGAAACATCTCTAAAGACAAAATACCAGTCCACGAAAAACACGAAATTTAGAAGCGAGTAAGCTTTAGTCATTGGTGTTTTGTATTTGCTTTGTTCGTGCCTTTCGTGTTTTTCGTGGACATAAGGTTTTTCAATCAGTGCGAGCTGCTCTCGCAATGACCAGCACAATGGTTGCCACATCCGCCGCAGCCTTCTTTACCATCTTCGCGCAACGGGCCGAATTCGGGATGGCGCTCGGCATAACGCCGTGCAGCAGTTTGCACCCCGACCCACGCGAACACGAGTGCGATCATGATGGCGATGGTGATGAGATAAGTCATCGCGTTACTCCCACTCCGGCGAATCCCATAAAGGCCAGTGATAACAATCCAGCCAACATCAACGACAGCGCGGTACCTTCCATCACGCCAGGCAAGTTAGAGAGCTTCAGGCGTTCGCGTACGCCAGCCATCAAGATGAGTGCCAGGGTGAAACCGAGGCCGCCGCCGAGGCTGAAAGCAACCGATTGCCCCAAGTTATAGCCGCGCGCGGTTTGAAACAACGCGACACCTAGCACCGCACAGTTGGTGGTGATGAGCGGCAAATAAATACCGAGTGCGCGAAACAGCGCGGGCGAGAATTTTTTCATTACCATCTCGACCAGTTGCACGGCGGAAGCGATCACCACGATGTACGAGATCAGGCGCAAAAACTCCAAACCGAAATGGGTCAGCAAGGCATTGAGCGCATAGCTGCACAACGAGGCGACCAGCATCACAAAGCTGGTGGCAATACCCATAGGCACAGCCGTTTCCAATTTTCCCGAGACACCTAAAAACGGGCACAAGCCCAGAAACATCGCCAACACAAAATTACTCGACAACAGTGTGATGATGAAAATCTGGCCTAGGGTTTCATTTTCCATGACGAGCCTCCTTGCGTTTTGCCAGCCACGCAAAAAACAACAACCACCCACCCAGCACAAAAAATCCGCCGGGCGGCAATACCATTACAACCCAAGGCTGGAAATTTGCACCGAACAAACTGATGTCGAACAATTTCCCCGCACCCAAAATTTCACGCACGCTGCCCAGTGCGAGCAAGCCGATGGTGAAGCCGATTCCCATGCCTAGTGCGTTGAGGCTGGCGGAAAGCGGCGGATTTTTGGCAGCGTGCGCTTCGGCGCGACCGAGAATAATGCAGTTCACCACGATCAGCTGAATGAACGCGCCCAGCGCGTCATATAGCGCAAGGCTCACCGCCTGAATGATGTAATCCACCAACGTTACGAAGGTGGCGATGATGACGATGTAGGTGGCGATACGCACTTCTTTCGGAATCTGTTTGCGCAATAGCGAGATCAGCGCGCAGGAAAATACCAGCACAAACGTGGTGGCCACGCCCATGCCCAGCGCATTAAAGGCAGATACCGTTACCGCCAATGTCGGGCACATGCCCAGCACCATTACGAACACCGGATTTTGTTTCCAGATACCTTCGAGAAACTGCTCCATATTGGTCGGTTGTTTGGTGTTGGTGGTCATTGCGCAGCTCCCTGCTCAAGTTCTTTGAGATGCGGTACCAGCAGCGGCAACAGTTTTTGCACGCTGTCGTTAATGCCGCGTCCCACCGCTTTTGAAGTGATCGTTGCACCAGCAATCGCATCGATGTCCCAGCCGTAGCGTTTGCTGCCGTGTTTAACGGTACGCACGGCATTAGCCAGCGTTTTCATATCGTCGCTCAGGCGTACATCCAGCTCGTTGAAATTGGCAACAAAATTAGCATCGGTAATGACCTTGTCACCGATGCCCGGTGTTTCCCGCATCTGCACTACCTTGATGCCAAAAATGCATTCGCACGATGGACGGTAGCCATACAACACACGCACCACATCGGCATAGCCGCGCGCCGCCCCTTCCGCTGCGATGGCTTGCAGTTGCCCCTTGTTGTCATAGGCGGCATAAAAGCGCACGGCATTCGCGGCAGGGTCGCCGTGAGCACGGCGAATACCGCTGCTGTCGGCATCGTATTCGACGATGTCGCTTGCGTTGGGGATCAGGCTTTTTACGCCGCGTTCCAGCACCAGTTTTTTATTTGCCTCAATGGCTGGCAGCGAGAGTTGCCACGCCGCCACGATCAGCGCGCCGCACACGGTGGTGACTAAAGCCAGCGTGCGGATCATGCGCCCGCTGCTAGTGATTTCCGGTGTTGTATCTGGCGTGCTCATTTTGGCTTTGCTCCAAACACTTTGGGTTGCAGATATTTATCCAACAGCGGTGCGGCGGCGTTGCCGATCAAGATGGCATACATCACCCCTTCGGTGAGTCCGCCGAAATAACGGATGATGATGGTCAACACGCCGATCAAGGCACCGTATATCCAGATTGCTTTGGGGGTGACCGGCGATGTCGCCATATCGGTCGCCATGAATAATGCACCCAGCATCAGACCGCCGGAAAGCAGAGCCAGATGCATGGGCGGGAAGGCTTCCGCGTCATACAGTTGGAACGCCCAAGCCATCACCATCGCGCTGCCGATGACCGCCACCGGAATGCGCCAGTCCATGAATTTGCGCACGATCAAATATAGCCCGCAAAGCAGCAGCAATAGCGCCGAAGTTTCACCTGACGACGCGCCCGCCGCACCGGTAATCATGTCTTCCACCGGATAAACGAAGTGCTCGAATTTCCAGCGCGCCAAGGGCGTGGCACCGGTGAATCCGTCCACCGTTGCGGCAGCCACCCAAGCACTGATGTCGTTTGGCACCATAAAGGGCAGCGTGAGCGTCGAGGGAATAAATTCGGTGAAGCGTTGCGCAGCAAAAGCCGGAGCCCAAGTGGTAATCGCGGTGGGGAAGGCGGCTTGCACAAAAGCGCGCCCAACCAGCGCGGGGTTGAAAGGATTGTGCCCCAAGCCGCCGAACAACGACTTGCCCAGCCATACTGCCGAGAATCCGGCGACCGCGCCCATCCACAGCGGGAAAGCGGGCGGCAGTGTCAGAGCCAGCAGCAAACCGGTGATGGTTGCGCTCCAGTCCGACAGCGTATTGACGGTACCGGAAAGACGGTTGGCGATACGTTCGGCGGCGAGGCACGACAGCGTGACGGTGACAATCAGCGCGATAGCCGACAGGCCGTATTGCCAGATCGAAAACGCGCAAATCGGCAGCAGCGCGTACACGACATGACGCATGATGGTCGGCACATCGCGTCCGACATGGAGATGCGGTGCGGTGCGGAGTTCGATACTCACAGCGGCTTCCTTTCGCGCAAGAAGGCTTTGGCTGCTTTGAACTGCTGCACCAGTGGAATGTGCGACGGGCATACATAGGTGCAGCAGCCGCACTCGAAACAATCACCGAGATGGAATTGATCGCTCATTTCATCGTATTCACGTTTCGCCGCCAACATGCCGAGCTGGGTCGGGTTGAGTCCCATCGGACAAGCGTTCACACACTCGCCGCAATGGATGCACGCCCAGCTATTGCGCGTGATCGGGTCGAGCATCCGTTTGTCGAACACGAGAATGCCGGACGTGCCTTTGGTCACAGGTACATCGAGCGAGGTAACGGCCTGACCCATCATCGGCCCACCGAGAATAATCTCGCGATCAGTGCAACTGGGTTCGCCTGCCCACTCCAGCACACTGCGTAGCGTGGTGCCCAACGGTATCCAGTAGTCGCCCGGTTTTTTGATGCCGGGCCCGGCCAGCGTCACCACACGTTCGATCAATCCCTGTCCGGCGGGCATTAAACGACCCAACAGCGCGAGCGTGCCGACATTGTTTACCACGATGCCGAGATGCATGGGCAGACCGCCTGCGGGTACGTCCACACCGAGCAACGATTTAATCAGCATTTTTTCCGCGCCTTGCGGATATTTGGTGGCCACTGCACGGGCGGTGATACTGCCATCGGCGGGCAAGTGCGGACGCAAGGCTTCCAGTGCATCCAGCTTATTGTCTTCCACACCGATGATGGCGCGTGCCGCACCTACTGCGCGCATGGCGATGCGAGTTCCGGCAATCAAGTCCTGCGGACGTTCGCGCATCAGCTTGTAATCGCAAGTCAGATACGGCTCGCACTCGCAGCCGTTAACGATCAGCGTGTGAATCGGATGTTGCTCGGGCACGTTGAGTTTGGCGTGGCTGGGGAAAGTCGCGCCGCCCAGACCAACCATGCCGCAATCCTGCACGGCGGCGATTAGTTGTTGCGGGCCGAGTGATTCCACGTCTTGCGGATTTGACCAGCGCACTTCCTGAGTGGAGGCTTCATAGACACGCAACACGATGGACTCGGTCCATGTACCGCGTGCGGTGGGCATCAGCGTGATGGCTTCGACCACGCCATCGGCGGGTGCATGTATTGGCACCGACATCGCGCCGTCGGCACTGGCGATAGGCTGTCCGCGCATAACTTCCTCGCCCACTGTTACCAGCGGCAAAGATGGCTTGCCAATATGTTGCGCCAGCGGCAACACCAATTTGGATGGAAACGGCATGTGCCGGATTGGGTCGGACAACTTGTCCTTGTGTGCATCGGGATGGATGCCGCGCGCAAAACTCGCGCGGTGCCATAAAGAAAAAAGTGAAGCAAGCCCGGGGAAGGGGCGAACCCCTTCCGTCAAGGAAAGTTGCGCGGAGGGCGCGGGGAGGAGAGAGCTGTCCTTTGCCAAACCTGCCTCACTGTGAAACGTCAAACTCATGATGGTCGTCGTGCCTTAGTTGAACTTCGCTGCGCGGGCGGCGAGCTTGTCCAGATTCGGCTCGTTCGGATTCCATGCGCTACCCGGATGAATGATGCCTGCCGTGCATTTTTCAGCTGCTTTCACGATGTCGAGGAAGGTCCCCGCCGTGGGATTCAGCACGATGGCTTTCTTCTGATCGTTGTAGGCAAAAATCTTGCCGTTGATATTCATGCATTCGTCGCAAGCAGTGCATTCTGGGGTGTCGATCCATACGGCATCGTGTGCGCCAGCGGCAGTCGGAGCCGCAGCGGACGACGACGTTGCCGCAGGGCTTGTCACGCTGCCTGTCGCGCCGAGGCTGGCGGTGATGCGTTGCAGCAATTCGGCACGCACGCGCTCGGCGACTTCGGCTTCGTTTGCGGCAGGCCGCTCCAGGCCAGCAATGTCTTTGAGCTGATGCCAGAACTGTTGGCGCTCCTCGCACGAATTAACCAACTCAGCCGAAACCAGTGCGCGCATCAGACGCTGCTTTTTGTCCACCGCCCAGATGAAGGGGAACTTACCGTCGCGTTCATCCGCATCCAGCTTGAGGAAATCAGCCAGCAACACCATGTCGTCGTTCCATGTTTCTGGCGGTGCTTTTTTGAATTGCTTGGCGAAGCGGCCTTCGCTCAGGGCAAAGTCGGCGAAGGTCAGCGGCAGTGCCAGCTTTTGCACCTGACCGTTTTCGTCGAGGTAGTCGAGGCTGTATTCGATCCAGTCACGATCCAACGACGGGTTGCCTTCCAGACTGACACACTCACTGAAAGTCACACCCGCATCTGGGTTGTAACGGAACAGCGGATAGGCGCGCGCTTCTACGGCCAGCTTGCTTTGCTTGGTCAGCGTGTCGTCGCCAACGCCGTGTTCCGGTGGGCATACCGCATACACGTTGAACAAGGCCGGACGGCGGCTGTTGAGGCCATCGATGTAGCTTTCGATCAGGTGGGTCGGATGTGCCACGCTGCCTTGCATGACATAAGACGTGCGATGGCTCATTGCGATCAAGCTCATCTCTTTGCGAATCTCGGTCTTGCCGTGATCTTTCTTGCCGTAGGGCGACATATCCGCCACTTGGCTGATAAAGCCGGAGGTACACGCCTGACCGCCAGTGTTGGAATACACCTGCGTATCGACCACCATCACTTTCACCGGCATACCCGACATCAGCATGCGCGACAGATTCTGGAAGCCGATGTCGTACATTGCGCCGTCGCCACCCATCGCCACCACGGGCGGGCACAGCAGCCACTCTTCATTGCTCAACTGCTCCCAGTTGAAGTGGGTAAAGAAAGCCTCGCGCTCTTCCGCTACATAGCCACCGGCCAACTCGATTTCGGCCATGCGTACCGCTTTGAACGCTTCCACCATCTTGGCCATATGACCTTCGAACACGCCCATGGCAACGGAGGGCGAATCTTGGAACAGATGCGAAGTGAACGGGAACGGATAGGGGTTGAACGGGAAAGTCGATGCCCATACCGAGGTGCAACCCGTGGAGTTGACGATGCCCATGTCGGCGCGGCTGCGGTCGCCGCTGTAACAGCTGCGCAAGTTGTTCAGCTTTTCCAGCAGATGGGTGGCCCACAACAGCCATTGCTGGTCGATGGGTTGACCATTGCTTTGCTGCAACAGCGTTTGCGACAGACTAGCCAGCGTCATGTCTGCGTTCTGATGCGACTTCATCGCTTCCAAAACGGCCTGCGTGTCGGTCAGATTGACCGTACCGGCCAGTTTCATGCGGATGTGGTTTTCCAGTCCGCCGATCAGCGTGTCGATTTTTTCGACGAAAGCTTTCACGCGCGGCTGCATCAGTGCGGTAACAGTGCTGGTGAACAAATGAATCGCGGTTTTTTCACCGCAACCCAGACACGCACCATCGCCGCTGACCATCGAGTTGTAGTTGTGCTTATCCAACAACAGCGTTTCCAGCGCGCCGATTTTTTCGTTCAAATCGTCGATGCGGTTGTATTGCGCTGGTGTGGTTGGCAGATCAAGCCAGAAGTCCCAATCGCGGCGCAGGGTTTCCACGCTCTCTTTGGTTTGCGTCACCATCTTCAGCGCGTTGTCGCCGCATACATCCACGCACACGGCGCAGCCTTTGCAGGTGTAAGGATTGACGGTGATGGAAAACAGCCCGCCGCTGCCTGCTTGTTTCTTCTCTTTCTGGTTCCAATAGGGCTTGGTCGTGGCGAATTTGAATTCACCCAGCGCATCGCGCAGCAAACCGATTTCCACTTCAAAGCGGGTGCGATCATCGCCCTGAGTCGGCTCTTCGGCAAAGGCTTCGGTGATGGCGTTGTTGAGCAGCGCACGCACGTCCAAGCCGTCTTTATCCAGCAGGTTGTGCAGCTTTTTATCAATAGCGCGGCTGAACTTGCGCAGGAAACGGGTCGGGCGACCACCGAGCTCGATTTTCTGAATGGCGGTGTTGAGTATGTCGGCACTGGTGGAAACCAAGCCGGGAATCGCGTTGTCTGGGCATTGTGTATAGCACTCGCCGCAGGCGGTGCAGTTCTCGGCGATCCACTCGGGATGCTCGAAACGAATCTGAGTCATGTCACGATAAACGCCGGTTGCTGCCGGAATTAACGCCAATCCCATAAACGGATCAACCAGATTGTCCGAGCCCTGACCTTTCAAATAGAAATTGCCGGTTTGTTCCCAGAAACGGTGAATGTCGGTCGCGCCGCCGTCGCCTTCGGGCATGCGTTTAAGCATCATCGGCAGGCTCGCTGCGGCAACCGGCAATTGCTGGCGCTGACCAACTTGCTTGGCGGAAGCCGGGATTTCGTAGATTTCCTGATAGCCGCGACGCACCACGCGCAAATTGTCTTCGACGATGCGTTTGCCCTTCTTGCCAAACTTGGCTTCAAGCTGGTTTTCGATGGCGGTGAACAACGCTTCTTCACTCAGTCCGGCGCGGTCTTTCACATCAGAGGCGTGGAAAAACGCACCTTGGAAGGCATTACCCTGCATGCGCAATTGCAGATCGACGTTGCTCGATTCTTCGCGTGCGATTTTGAACGCGTCCAAATAAAACACGCGAATCTCGTTATCGACGATGTACTTTTGCGTCTGCACGGGGAAAGTGCCCCACACTGCTTCTGGGCTCGCCAAATTGCTCTGGATAATGAAAGCGCCGCCGCGCTTCAAACCGGCCACCGCGTTGGTGTGCAGGAATACTTGCGGGTCGGGCGACAGTGCTACGTCGATGCTGCTGTATTCGCAGTTGATGCGAATCGGCTCCGGTGCAGCGGAAAGATAGTAAGTCGTAGGTTGGCCTTTTTTCTCCGAGCCGTATTTCGGATTCGCCTTGATGTCCCAGCCCAACAGCTCGAACAAGGTCATCGCCAGATTTTTGCCAGTGGTCACCGCACCCCAGCCGCCTACCGAGTGCATACGCACGGCAATCGCGCCTTGCGGTAGCAGATTGGGATTTTCCGAGCCGCGCAAAGCCATTTCTTTGATGCGCGGATAGGCTTCCAGTAATTGCTCCTGACGGATAGCTTGTTTCGGTGTGGCCGATTCGTCGCGTACAAAATCTACCGACAAATAGAAGAATTTGCGTTGTGCTGCACCGGGCTGCATGTTTTCGATGGCGGCGATTAAGCCTTCCGGTTGCAGGTCGCGGGAGCCGAGGCCATAGCAGCCGGAATACAGACGCGGTGCATCCTTCAAGCTGCCGTATTGGGCATAGCCCTCGTGTCCACCTTCCAGACATTTAGAAACGGTGGCGCGCACTTCGCGCATCAGCGGCAGGTCTTCTGCCAGCGGCTGGTCGGTACGCTCTAGCACCGCCACGCCTTTTTTACCCTGCAAAACTTTGCCCAACAAATCGCCGGGGAAGGGGCGGAACATGGTGAGGTTGACCACGCCCACTTTGATTTTGCGGTTTTCGCGCAGCCAGTCGGCCACAGCGGCGGCTTGTACTGTCATGCTGCCTTGGCCGAGGATGAGGTAGTCGGCATCGTCGCAACGGTACTCGTCCACGCGGGAATATTTGCGGCCAGTTAATTGCTGAAACTCGGCCATGCACTGCTCTGCCAGTTGCGGAATGTGCTGGAAGAAATAGGGACGCTGCGCCGCGACCGCCTGCATATACGCATCCTGATTGGTGACACCGCCAGAGGCCACCGGATTATCCACATCCCACAGCCGCGGAACACGGCGGCGGGTTTCGCCGTAGATCAGGCGCTGGCCGGGAGTTGGGGTGGTGATGATGTCGTCGGAGTGGCCGAGAAACTCATCTACCAATTCTTTTTCGGGCACTAGCACCGGCTCGATCAAGTGCGTGGTCAAAAAGCCGTCCATTGCCACCATGGCCGGTGTCAATGACAGCTCGGCAGTTTTGCGCGCGATCATATTCAGGTCGGCGGCTTCCTGTGCATTTTTGGCCATCACCTGAATGAAGCCAGTGTCGTCGGCGCAGTGATAGTCGTCATGCGCGCAATGCACATTCAGCGAGCTTTTAGTGATCGCACGGCAGCCCACGTTCAGCACATAGGGCAAGCGCTTACCAACGGCGGCATACAGCGATTCGTGCATGAACGCCATGCCTTGTGACGAAGTGAAATTCACTGCGCGCTGGCCAGTCATCGACAAACCAGCGGTGACACCGGCGGCAGCATGCTCCGACTCTGGTTCGATAAAAATCAGAGGCCGTCCGGCGGTATTGACGTGACCGGCTGCCACGGCTTCCGCCCAGTATTCGCCCATTTGTGTGGAGGGAGTGATCGGATAAGCCCCTGCCGCATCGGTTGATTCGCGCTCAACCATAATCACGGCGGTGTTGCCGTCGATGGCATCGCGCACGCCGGGATACTTAAACGTATTTTGCTGCTCGGCACCGGTCACGGCATCCAGCAGTTTGAATTGTTTGAACTTATTGAACATGGCGGGGGTTCTCCTCGGTATGGCGGCTTAGGCTTCTGCCATGACAGGCAGGGGTTGGATACGGATGATTTTTTTGGCGGCGCGGCCCTTGTCGATGTGGTCGCCCTCCAGCCAAGTGATGGCACCGGTGGGGCAGCGATCAATGGCACTGCGATTCGATTTTTCGTTGGCGGTGTAGTCGATCACGGCCAAATTGCGATCCAGCCGGATCAAGCCGGGCGCGGCATCGGCCACGCAGCGGCCGCAAGCGGTGCAAGCCACTTCGCAGGCGGCTTCGGCGGTATCGGGGTCGGCCTCATTGCGGCACGCCAACCACAGCTTGTGCGACACGGGTTGCAGCGAGAAAAGTTGTTTGGGGCAAATATCGACACAGTCGCCGCAGGCAGTACATTTGTCGGCAATGATGCGCGGCAGGCCGTGCTCATCCATTTCGATTGCATCAAAATCGCACACATCAGCACAATCAGCCAAGCCGAGACAGCCCCAAGCGCAAGCTTTACCGCCGCCGCCAACCACCGCCGCCGAACGGCAAGACGTATGGCCAACGTACTTGGCACGCATCTGGGCGACATGATTACCGCCAGCGCAGGCCAGCCGGGCGACACGCTTTTCAACATTACCCAGCGAGATACCCAGCAAAGAAGCGATAAATTTGTTTTGATCGGGCGGGTTAACCGTGCAGCGGGCGGGTTCGAGTTGCCCATCGACCACTTGCTCGGCAAAGTTGCGGCAACCGGCGGTGCCGCACGCGCCGCAGTTGGAGTGCGGGAGCATCTCCTCTACTTGACCGATGCGCGGGTCTTCGAAAACATACAGCCGCTTACTGGCGACCGCGAGGAACAATGCCAACACGCCACCCAAGGTAGCCATGAAGGTCGATGCCAAAAGAATGTTGTGCAGAATTTCCATGCTGCCTCCCCGTTGTGCCGACGCAGTACGTCATGCACTTATCACTTTGTGGAAGCAAGGTTATTGAAGTTACAATCATTTGGGGAATCAATAATTTCAATTTTCATTATTAAAAAACCAAATAACCGCTCAGGGAGAGTGAAATGCCAACAGACAAGCAGGCGTACTACAAGAACAACCGCCTCAAACAAATGCGGGCGTTTTGTCAGGTGGTGCGTAGTGGTAGCGTAACGCAGGCCGCGCAAAAGCTGTTTCTCAGCCAGCCCTCGATCACCTTGCAGATACAAGCCCTTGAGCGCGAACTGAATGCCACCTTGTTCGAACGGCGCGGCCCCGCACTCAAACTCACGCCCGATGGCGAAGCCCTCTACACCCTAGCCGAGCCGCTGGTGCGCGGCATGGATGAACTACACGCCAGCTTCATCGCCCAGCACGGGCGGCTGGAATCGGGCGAATTAAACATCGGCGCGGGCGAATCAACCATCCTCTACATCCTGCCCGAAGCCGTGCGGCGTTTTGCCGAGCGCTATCCTGGCATCCACATGCGCATGTTCAACGTCACCGGACGTGACGGCCTGAAAATGCTGAAATCAGACGAAATCGACTTTGCCGTCGGCTCCATGCTCGACGTGCCAGACGACATCACCTACCAGCCCATCGTCACCTTTGATCCCGCCCTGATTACACCGATCGGACATCCACTGGCAAAAAAGAAAAACATCAGCCTAGAAGACATCAGCCAGTACGGCCTCATCCTGCCGCCGCGTCATCTTTCCACTTGGGGAATGGTCAAATACGTGTTTCAACAGCACAACCTAGCATTCAAAGTCACACTCGAAGCGGGTGGCTGGGAAGTCATCAAAAAATATGTCGAAATGGGGCTAGGCATCTCCATCGTCACCGACATTTGCCTCACCGGGCAAGAAAAGCTAGTCAAAATTCCACTCGACAACTACTTCCCGCAACGCGGCTACGGGCTGGTATTGCGCAAAGGAAAATTCATGTCACCCCAAGCTAACCGCTTCGTCGAAATATTGGTCGAGGTATATCGAGAAAAAGGTTCGCACATGGAGGTGTAGGGGCGCTGAGTCTGCTCTTCCCCTGACGTGGGGTAAGTAGGCATTCCGCGAAGCGGAAGCTCGCACAAGGGGAGGCCGGGAGGGTTTTGGTGCTCAAACTTCTCTTGGCCAAATCAATAAGTGGCGTTGATGCGAGTGTCCATCACAAAAATGCATATGCATTTCGGTCTATGTATTTATATTTCGAAGAGGGGTAATGTCCGGTCTGCGCAAGACGGGTTGGGGAAGATTAAGTCGAGATTGAGCTATTTATTTTCACCCTGATCTTGTCGCGGACTTGATCGAGCAGTTTTGGCGGGTTAGTTGAAGACGGTGCAATCTGGTTGCTCAGGGCATCGTTATATTTTTCAAGTTTCAAAAATTAAACAGGGAATTGAAGTTGAAAACAAACCAGATTCTACGCTTTAGCCGCACAGGATATACACCGAAATCGGTGTATACATCACGTTGGTCGAGATAGCCAGCTGGTGGGCAGCCGAACATTAGCGCAGGAAATGGGGATGTATAAACGGCTGCCCTGGATGGTATTGTGCAAAGCGTTGCACGTACCGTCGTATAACGCGAGCGTTATAGCGCACGGTCGATGAAACGCTTTGGTTGATACATTGAGGAGGTCGTAATGCACCAGTTTTCGCTCGCAAACAAATCAGCAGAAACTCACCGCTGTCTCTCACGTCCAACTACTCGTCCGAGCACACGCCACTCGCTACGCGAGGCCGGTGCTCAACTCGAACGTTAGCTCTTTATCGTGGCAGAGCACAAAAAGCATCATTACGTTCCGCGCTTCTACCTGAAGCTATTCTCGGAGAATGGCCGAAGCATCAATCTATTCAACATTCGATCCCAGCGTTCGGTGATTGATGGGGGGCTGAAAAATCAGTGCTATCGAGACTATTTTTATGGCAAAGACCTTCAGACGGAGAAAGCTTTGTCTTTGGTTGAGGGTCAGATGTCTCGAATTCTGAATGCAGTTCAGTCTGGCTGCGCACTGCCTAGTCGCAAGTCAGAAGACCGCCTTACGTTCTTGCTTCATGTTCTGATGCAGCACACGCGCACCGCCTACTCGATTGATGCATATGACGAGCAGACCGATAAGCTAATGAAGTACTTGATGGCTCCGAAGATGAAGGAAATGAATTTGTCCCCGGAGCAAATAGCGGATATCAAGATCACACAAAAGGATTCCGCCCGATTTGCACTGGGCATGGCCACTCCACACTATCCACTATTGATTGACCTAGAGTGGAAACTCCTTCGAGCAACTGGTACGCACGAATTTATTACGAGCGACAACCCCGTCGTCTATTACAACCAATTCTTTTCTTTCCGAAAATCGGGGGGCAACACGGGCCTTGCATCAAAAGGGCTACAGATATTCTTCCCCGTAAGCCCTAAACATCTTGTTGTTCTCTATGACGGCAAAGTCTACGGTGTCGGCTCAAAAAAGTCTGATGTCGTTGATGTGTCTGACGACCGCGACGTGGAACAGCTAAATCGCCTTCAGTTCGTATCCGCGCTTGAGAACGTCTACTTCCATGACAAATGCTTTACCGTGCTCCAAGAATTCCGGGCGTCTGAGCGTTATCGAAGGCCGCAGAAGTCGAATATGCAAATATTTCCAGGTGAGGAAACGGCTGAACATCGCAAGGAACTACTCATGATGTCGAGAGTGGATGTTCGGACTGAACTTGAACTTTCTTTTCTGAGACTTCTGAAGCCCGCAAAAGAGTGGCGGAGAGCATTTCAGGCGATGAATCCCCAGCCAGCAGTGGTAGTACGAAACGAGCCACTAATGAAAGACCACGAAGATTTCATGGAGTTGGTAGATGCCAAGAGATATAGACCCGGTGAGTTCTTCAAGTATGTCCGTGAAGGATATCCAACGAGCTAACTCGGCGGACCACCGGACGCTGCGCGATAAAGCCGCACAGCGCCGGTGACCTCCACGTTGGGCCGCACATGGACCTACTGTGAATTTATACAACCATCAATCGATGCACCACATACAAGAGAGGAGAAACAAATGATTAGATTATTTATGCGGTTGGCGATCTTCGTGACGTGTGCGACTTGGACCATGTATGCCGCTGCGGAACATATTGGCATTTCCAAGAGCAGCTTTGAACCCCACTATCGAATTCAGCAAACCATTACCTGGTGTTGGGCATCAAGTGCGGAAATGGTCCTATCCTACTCGGGCATTAAGCTCCCGCAAGATGCCATCGTTAGCAGAGTAAGAGGAGCTCCATTTCCAGGCGGAGGGAACCCATATGAAATGATTAACTCCACAAATGGAGTTTTCCCTGATAACGACAAAAAGCAAGTCGTTGTCTCAGGCCAAATGGTTATGGGGGCACCAACAACAGCGGTTCTATATAACCAGCTCAAACACAATCGCCCAGTCGTTCTTACTTATCAGACTGGGCCGTGGAGTGGACATGCAGTTGTTCTTGTGGCAATTGATGCAGATGTTGATGCCCATGGCGTCAACATCTCTCGGTTTTATGTATTTGACCCATTTCCGTATCGGCAGCAATGGACGGCATATGGTCCCCAGTTTGTAGAGGTGCCAGAGCTCAGATATCAGCAACTGGAGGTAACCGCCACCCCAATGGGACTACAGCTAACACGTGGCGGAACAATTATTGGCACGCTAAGCGGCATGATATTGATTGATGCTGTATCTAAGTAGCGGCCCAACCCATCATTCCACCGGACCTCGCGCATAAAGCCGCGCGAGGCCGGGGAATTAAAACGTTAGCACCTACGAGGAGGCTCTGTGGATAACAAGCTCACATCCGTAAAGAACCCGCTTACTGTAATAGCCATATTTGCGGGGATTGCCGAAATTAGCGGCACGGCAGTCTTGCCACTCATAGCGTCGGGAAACCAAGCGCTGTACATATGGTTTCTGATGCTATTCCCGTTTGCTTTGATCTCTCTATTCTTCGTTACCCTCAATTTCAATCACCGTGTTTTATATGCTCCGTCCGACTTCAGGGACGAAGACAACTTTGTAAATATCCTCAAGAAATCGACCTATAGCGAGGTTCTTGAATACAAGGAAAGGGAAGCCGACGCAGTTGTACTGGAGGAAGTTGGCGAGCCAGTACCGCCACAAATTGAGACCGAAGCCGTGACCCAACCTACAGAGCATGCTACTTCCAACGCGACACCTTTTCCGCGTTCGCCGATTGAACAATGGGTAACGAACGCAGAGACCGTTCTTCTTGAATTCGACGATGCTACGACGCGCTCACAGCGAAACCAAATGGAGCTAATCGCACGTCAAATTTCAGAACGAAGAATGCGTGACGCGAGGTTGGCCGAGAAACTTGCCCTAGAGACGCTGGAAAAGGAACTCGGAGTATCCATAGACCGCGAGATGAAGATTGAGTCTGGGCATTCGCGATTTCACTTCGATGGTATTGCGAGGCGAGGTAGCTCATTGACGGCAATAGAAGTGAAGTATTTCCGTTCTCGTCGCTCTGCACCAATGAACATGATGATGTGGCAGGATCTCCGGCGCAGCTTAGAAAGTCTTTATCAGTCTCTTACCGAAGAACAGCGGCGCGAGTTCTCTTTCATCTTGGTGATCGTCAACGATAACGACTCTGACGAAATTTCGCGCATGGTGGCCAAGCGGCTCGACGACCTCCCATTTCCGACTGCGATAAAACTCTATGACTTCGACGCACTTGTTACGCAAAAAAATAGTTGACGGGGCTAACCCGGCAGTCCACACCGACGCTGCGCGATAACGCCGCGCAACGTCGGTGACTTCTACGTTGACGCTGTAGAAAAACTCAATTTCAAAAAACAGGTCTCGCGATGAACAATAATCGACCTCGTATAACGCGCTGTATTCGACGATCATCATGTTGGGATGGGGCGAGTGCCCCCTGAAATGCATTCACTTGACCCCTCACGTAGTTTTTCTACAGCCTCGTTAGCGATCAAAATGAAAAATTTATCTATCTCATTACTTCTGCTCCTTGTTGCATCTTATACGTCCGGTCTGTACGCGGAGGATGCCCCGACCAAGGCCGCGCCGTTACCAAAAGAATACTCAGCAATTTTCTCTACGCCGATATTTAGTCAGGTTTTTGTGCATGGCCTGCCCAATGGGTGGCAGATGGTCAGTTCGAGAAAATCGCCAGATGGCTCAGACTTTGTTCAGGTTTATGCTCTGGATGGTCAGAACCCATCAAACTGGACTGAGTTAATCATGGTCACAGGTATGAAGGACATGGTAAAAACACCCAATGCCAATTTGCCTAACCTAATCGAGTACATCGCAAAGCAAAAACGAGTTGTGTGTCCAGAGCGCTTTTTTGCTATCTCGGCAGGGAGTGCTATGTTTGGTTCGCGCCCCGGCCATACCGCCATTCTCGGCTGTGGCCGCCTATCCGCAAATGCAGCAGGGCTTAAGGCTGGCGAAGGTGAAATAGGTGTCTATATCGCCGTGCAAGGCGAAAAAGATTTTTACGTCATCCAGCGAGTACAGCGCCGTGCTGCGTTTGAGGTAACCCCTGAACCGCTATCGCGCTCCGAGTTTCTGAAGTTGGTTCAATCACTAATGCCAATTGGTGTTTGCGAAATTGGCGATAGCCCTGACCAGTGTGAACCCAAGCTTGGTGGTCAAAAATGATCGCTAACCTTACGGTTAAGAGGGACGGGCGAGAAGCCGCCCGCCCCTTACCTCAATGTTGACGCTGTAGAAAAACTCAATTTCAAAAAACAGGGCTCGCGATGAACAACCATCGACCTCGTATAACGCGCTGTATTCGACGATCATCCTATTGGGGTGGGTCGAGTGATCCCCTGAAATGCATTCACTTGCCCCCTCACGTAGTTTTTCTACAGCCTCGTTAGGCCGCTGGAGGGACGCGCTTTGGAGCAGTTCGAAAGAGCCAAGAGATACCTCGCCAGAATGGAGCATATGTATGCGGGTATCTTCTCTGGGGCCGGCCATGACAGGGAATCTTATGACGATGATGTGATTTCTTTCTTTATTCACTGCTACCACGTCAGGGACTGGATTGTTCATCTGAATAAAATTGGTGTTACAGCACGGCAGGTGGACTCTTACATCGACAGTCATCAAGCTCTAAAAATTTGCGCCGATCTAGCAAATGGCTCTAAACACTGCAAATTGACTCGCTCTTTACGCAGTGACCATCAGACCCACATAGCGGGAAAAGAGAGGCATACAACAACTTGGCTGGCTGGCAACGGCGGCGGTGAGGTTATGAAATGCAAGTACAAGGTTTTAAGCGGTACTGTATTTGTCGATGCGTTGGAACTCGCGAAAGAGTGTATTCAACTCTGGGAGTTGTACATGCTCGAATTGGAAACAGCTTACTCGGGCGTTGAAAGTCAATGACTAAGCACTTCTCGTCTAACCACTCCGTCGAGTGGGACCGCCCCATAAGCTGCGCTTGTGGGTTCCCTTCGCCGCTTCGGGGGCCCCTCACGTCAAATGGGGAGTTAAAGGGGGCAGCATCGCCATTATTCTTTTGGGTAAAACTATTGCTCATGCTGCCCCCCATTTTTCTTCGTAGTAAAGAGTACAACGTACCGAAGGTGCCCCTGCCATGAATCAATACACCATCCTAACTATTACCCTGCTTAGCGGAATTGTCTCCAATGTATGGGCGGCCCCCTCGGAAAATGACACATCGGCTCTCGGTAACGTAAAAATCATCGATGCCAAAGAGGCCCGACGTAATGACCCATTTGCAATCCTTCGCGACAAGCCAATGTCGGAGAACCAAGCTCTGATTCCACAACTGACGGTCGCCGCGAACATGTTACCCCCCCAGTATCTCTACGAGTTGGCGAGACGTTTATGGCTTACTGATAAGAGTGCTGCTATGGAGTGGTTCGCTGTCGGTATGGCGCGCGCTCGGTATGATGCCTTGCGATGTGTTGATACAACCTCACATCAAGGTATTAGCTATCTGTCCATGATCGCTCCCGACGTCGCCAAGGGAGCTGAGGCGGATAGGGCTGCTTTCGGCGAAGCTGGGCTCCGCGCCATGGCCCGTCCGGATTTGTTTATCGACTCGATATCTCCTTCTTGGATATGCAACCACGGCATCAAAGCGATCAATTCAGCGCTGTCCGGAAAACCGATGAACGAGCGGGACTGGTTGCGCCCACCGTCCGAATGGGAGGGTATCCGCATCGAGGTACGCAAGGATCTGACCCATTTTTTCTCAGAGCAGGGAAAACCGCAGGACGACCCAATTCCGATGACGACGGCGAAGTTTCCCCGTACGACGTTGGCGGGGATGATGACGGCATCCTACGGCTGGCTGGATTCGGAAAGGCTGGTGGCAACTATTGCGGATAAGGATGTGGACGGTAAGCCAGTCAAGCGTGTGGTGGTGTTAGAACGTGACGGGAAGCAAGATGATGTCGCGGTAACAGACGGAATGTGGTGCGCCGGGAATGGCACGCTCAGCTACCAGACTGAGAAAGAGGTGTTGCCTGACAAATCCCTTCGAATTACGCTGGCCAGCGGAATGCCGGGGAAATGGTCGTCGCGAACCCTAGAGCTACGCTACCCCTTTCTTGACATCTTCGGGCCGCAAAACTTTGGGCAGTCTTGGAGCCTGCCATCTAACGCCACTCGACAGAGCCCATTCGATTGTCGATGGGTAACCGACGAAACCCTGTCCGGCCCAAAGAATGCCAATCAGTGGTTTCCTCTCCTCAAAGACGATGGCTCAATCCTTTTCGAGACTGAGGCGGGGAAGCAACAGGCCCGATGGATTGATGCCAAAGGTATGTCCATCGTTCTTCCGGTCGATGTCAATCGGATTTCGTTGAGCTCATTCCGTTATTTGGGCTGGAAAAAAGCGTATTTCGTCACCCAGACGTGGTCCCGCTTTTCGCACAAGGAGAAGACGTTGCCCTCTTGCATTCCCGGCGCGTATATCTACCCGAAGGAAACGCGCGTCGAAGAGGTCTGCGTTCCGTTTGATACGGCTAACACCGCGAATGCCGTGATGTTTCATCCGACAAAGATCGGTTGGTTGCGCGGGACGATTTATCGCAACACGCCACACGGCGTGAAGACCGGCGGCATCTATCTAGTACGACCAAATGAAAAGGTGGAAAAGTTGGTGGATGGTCAACTCGAAAACTGGAGCGTGTCGCCAGACGGTTGCCGAGTGGCTTTTTCCCTCCGCCCCGCCGAGGGAAAAAGTTCGCTTGAAGTTATTGATCTTTGCTCCAACTCTTAGATATGTGAGTAACCTTCTCAAGTGCCTATCGGCAGTTGTACCGCGCACAGGTTTCTAAGGCAGATGTGGGTGCAATCCGCGATGCGACAAATAAGGGGTGGGGGTTAGGGGATAGCCGTTTCCGGATACCTCAGGGTCCGCTTCGAATTTCATTTTCACACTTCGATTTTCCATGTCTGCTCTCCTGCTCAAAATTAAATGCGGGTTAGCTCAAGCTGCCCCCTTTCAAGTACGTTCGAGCGGAGCAAAAGCGTGCAGCCCCTCACTATTTGCGTTGGGCATCGCAAATCCGCGCACGGCGGTCGCATCTCTGTGACCGCAATTCGCTGTGATAAACTATGAACCGTCCGCATCTACCGCATTGGAGGGCAACGTGAGTACGAGCCTAGAAGTCCTTGAAGCCGAAGTCCTGCAGTTAGCCCCTGTTGAGCGATCACACCTGCTTGAGCGGCTGGTCGCCAGCCTTGATTCAGACCCCGAAGTCGAGGAAGCTTGGGAGCAAGAAGCAGATCGCAGGGAAGCCGAGTTGGAATCCGGTTCGATCTCGGCAGTTTCAGGGCTGGAAGCTGTCGCCCGACTTCGCGCAAGACTTACGCGATGACCTACTCGCTCCACCCCGGAGCGGAGCATGATATTGCCAACGCTCTGGATTTTTACAGCGAGCAAGCTGGCTCCGTAGTTGCTGCGCGTTTTCTCGAAGAATTTGAACGTGTCATTAAGCTCTTGGTTGAACATCCCAGCCTCGGAACGCCTACGACGAAAGGACGAAGAGCATTTCCGCTGAAGGTTTTTCCGTACTCGGTCGTATATCGAAATCTTGAAAGCAGCATCCGAATCTTGATCGTGCGCCATCAGCACAAAAAGCCTGACTACGCTGGTGGCAGGCGGTAGGTTTAATCCATCGTGAACTGCCCACCCGACATTCAACCCGGACTCCGCAAAAGCACGGAGCCGGTTAATTCCACGTCGACGCTGTAGAAAAACCCATTTCAGCCGATTTTCGAGCCAAGTTTTTTCCTCCCGAAACGTTCCTGTTTCAGCTTCAAATTCCAGCGGTGATTTTTACTGCGCATACCCGTGATACGCCATGGGTTCGCGCACAGGTGGTAGTAGTTACCCCAAAACCTAGTCGGCGCTGAAACTCACCACGTCAGCAACAACACGACGTGCTTTACGAGGCCAGTTACCCGGCGCAGCAAGGCCTACGGCGATCAACATCACCGGTATTTCATCAGATGCCAGCTTGCACTCGGCGCTGACTGCGGCGGGGTCATAACCAATCATGGCACCCGACACCAGACCTTTACCGTTTGCGGCGTACATCAACGTCATCGCAGCCATGGAAGCGGAGCGTATGGCTTCATCACGTTGGAGCTGCTCTTTGCCGTCATACGTGCCGTTGGCCATGCCAATCCAGCCATCAAAGGCAGCCTGGTCAATGTAGCCACCGTCGAGCATAGGCTTGATCAGCACGGGCAGGTCTTTATGACCACCGACTTTGCCGACGACCACAAAGGTGACCGCCGCGTCGCCAACTTTGGCTTGGTTGTAGGCAGCAGCCTTGAGGCGGGCTTTGGCTGCTGGGGTATTGACCGCCACCAGTCGCCAGTTTTGCTGGTTGAAGGAAGTGGGGGTTTGGTTGGTCAGTTCCGCCAGTTCTGTGATCTCCGCCTGGGTCATCACGTGGGTGGAGTCAAAGTTGTTGGCAGAGGTGCGGCCATTGATGGCACTGAAAACGTCGATCATGGAAACTCCTAAAAAATGAAAATTTGGCACAGACGATGTCGTCAAGCTGCAAAGCAGCGTTTAGACCTTGATGAAGTTGATCACGGCACAGGGGGCGATCTGTGCAGGCGTAGCGGCGAACCCGGCGACCACACTGAAATAGCGTGGTTTTCGCATTAAAACTTTGCGCCGCTCATGGCCGCCATGAATGCCATCGGGTTCCAATACTCGCGGTAGTTGACGATCAGACCTTTGCGGAAAGTCACAACTGTGGCGTAGCTCATTTCGTAAGGATTTCCGTTGCTGATAACGCGTCCTGATGCGCTCCACTCTGCGATGGCTACATTCGGGTCGTTAGTTGCGTGAATCTTCAGTGTGGGGATACTTTTTACGTCAATGACATTTGGGTAATTGCGCAAATACTCATAGATCGCTGTGCGGCCTACAATTTTTTTCGATGCAGCATCGGGTGCAAACGGGAACTCGACGACAACGTTCTCGTCGCAAAGAGCCGCCCAGCCCTTCATGTCTTTGGCGAGAAATGTATCCAAGCTGCGCTTTAATAATTGTGAGGCGGTTAAATTTTTACTCACGTCCTGCGCCAAAGCCAGTGCCGGTGTGGCTAAAAGAGTGATGGCGACCAGAGCGGCGCCGATGAAGTTGCGTCGTTTCATGTTGTTTTATCCTAGATTAAGTTGTGTGGCTATTGTTGAGTCGCCCAACAAGTGCTGGGGTTCGCACGTCACCTCCAGCCTACGAATTGGCCGACTACATTAGTCGGTTAGATTTTGATGAAGTTGATCCCTGCCAGTGGACCAAACGGGAGTTGAGCCAGAGCGCCGCCTACTTCAAGCGATCCAAGGTCTACGGCAAAGTAGCCCATCGCTTCAAGGAGCTGGCGGACTTCGGCTTTTGCCGCAGCGTCATCGCCGGAGAAGAACTGAACGCGCGCGCCCCCGGAAACCTCCGTCTGCGTCAGCACGTTTACGTCGAGATGATTGAAGGCTTTAACGACCCGTGCGCCAGACACCATGTCGCGGAATACCGAACTGGAGTACTTGCCGCCCAGATCAATCGCCTTGATGCCCCAGTCCGCCAGCGGATTGGTCGGATCCTTCGGTGCATTCGGATCAAGAAACTCTACCGGATTGGTGCCGTCAATGACGATGCGGCCATTCCATGCGGGCATGCCGGCCAGCAGCTTGGGAAGAGACTCCCAGCGCACCGCCACCAGCACGATGTCCGCGCTCGCGGCTTCTGCCACAGTGCCTGCCTTGATCATCGGGCCTACTTCCGCGATCAGTGCGGCCATAGAGGCCGGTCCACGGCTATTCGAAATAGTTGCTGAAATGCCCTTTTTTGCAAGTACACGTGCCACATTGGAGCCGAGGCCGCCAGAACCGATGATACCTATTGTCATGATGTTTCCTTTTGATGAGTTGGGTGGGGTAGTTGTGCTACAGGTTGCATATTAGACATATCCAGCTTCTAGCAGTAGTAGTGAGCTGCTAGAATCAGTTTCTAGTATTAGTAGAAGGTGGAATGATGGAAACTCTTGCGAATCTAGAGTCCTTTGTGCGCAGCGCCGAGAGCGGAAGCTTTTCGGCGGCAGCGCGCCGACTGTCGCTGACACCGGGAGCGATCAGCCGCAATGTTGCTCAGTTGGAGCGCAATCTAGGTGTGCGGTTATTCCAGCGCAGCACGCGTGGACTGTCTTTAACCGAGGAAGGTGAGCGCTTCTTGCAGTCAGTGCAAGGAGGCCTTGACAGTATTCAGGGTGCGATTGCGGATGTCATGGTGAATGCTGGGCAGCCAGCCGGGGTGCTCAAGCTGGCTGCTAATTTGGGCTTCGGAATGGATTACCTGTTGCCGTTGATGCCGGCCTTCCTTGAACGTTATCCAGCGGTGACGACGGACTGGCACTTTGATAACCGCCCAGTGGATTTTATCGCCGACGGTTTTGATGCGGCCTTTGGTGCTGGTTTCGAGATGCTACCCGGCATGGTGGCGCGCGAATTGGGGCGGATTCACCTGATTGCGGTGGCCACGCCGGGATTTTTGCAAGGCAAACGCCTTCCGCAAGATCCCGCTGGGCTTGCTGAACTCCCTGGTGTGGTGATGCGTTCGTCGGATAACAATCGCGTGATCACATGGAGCATGCGCAACGGTGCCGGCGCAGAAATGGCCGCAGTTCAAAAGCCTGTGATTTTCGCCAACGATCCAGACGCGATATTCCGTGCGACGCTGCTGGGTCTTGGTGTCGGTTTGGTTGCCGTGCCACATGCCGCGCCACATTTGGAGAGCGGCGCATTCGAGCGGTTGCTACCGGACTGGCATAGTGATGTCGGGGCAATGTCGTTGTACTTCACCAGTCAGAAACTGCTACCGGCCAAGACGCGCGCATTTGTCAATTTTGTTATTGAGGCGTTTCGCACGAAAAAACTAACGGAAGTCTCGTCTATCTAGCGGGATGACAATCGGTGAAGTCAATAAGTAGTTTCAGACTGAGCTACCCCAACTTTTTCTAACCAACTATTCTTTCAAAAAGCCCACGGTATTGAATACTCAGTTCCACGTATTCTTTTTCGCGAAGACTTCAAATTCTTTAGGTGAAACTGGCTTGCTGAAGTAGTAACCCTGAACTTCATCGCACCCTTGCATCCTGAGGAAAGAAAGCTGAGCTGCTGTTTCGACACCCTCGGCTATTGTCTTAATGCCAAGACCTTTGGCCATATTGATGATGGCAGTAACAATCGCTTTGTCTTCGGAATCATGAGTAATATCGCGAACAAAGGATTGGTCGATTTTAAGTTTGGAGACTTTGAATTTTTTTAGATAACTTAAGCTTGAATAGCCAGTACCAAAGTCATCAATCGACATTTGGATGTTGCAATCGTACAGTGCATCCATGATTGCAATTACTCCAACCGGATCGTCCATAGCTACAGCTTCTGTCAACTCCATTTCGAAGTATTCATGTGGCAAACCCACGTCGTCTAAGATACGTGTCACTTTTGTACTAATGTCGGATTGGCGGAACTGCACTGATGAAATGTTTACCGCCACGATCATCGGAGTAAGCCCGGCATCAATCCACTCTTTCATTTGCTTGGCTGCCGTTCTAATTACCCATTCTCCAATGGGAATAATTTGACCACTTTCTTCTGCTAATGGAATGAACTCAGCCGGCGAGATTGTGCCCAGTTCAGGTTGCTCCCAACGCAACAAGGCTTCTGCGCCAATCACATGGCCATCTTCAATGGCAAGCTGAGGTTGGTAGAGTAAGTGCAGTTCATTGTTGCTTAGCGCACTTCTTAGCGCTGTGCTTAATTGCAAAGTTCGAGCGGTTTTTTCTTGCAGTTCTGGGGTGTAGAAGTGGTAGCCATTTCTACCACTATTTTTAACGCGATACATGGCTGCATCAGCATTCTTTGAGAGTGTCTCAAAATCTAAACCGTCATCTGGGTAGAGTGTGATGCCAATAGAGGGTGTAACAATCAGTTCGTGTGCGCCAATTTTAAATGATTGAGTAACGACATCAATTAAGTACCCAGCAACTAGGGCGGCCCCATGGCTGTCGGTGTTAGGTAAAACCAAAATGAATTCATCACCGCCAGTGCGTGAAATTGTGTCTCCATCTCGGAGGTTTTCTTTCATACGCTTAGCGAGCTCCTTCAAAAGTTGATCGCCCACACTGTGCCCTAATGTGTCATTGATGTTCTTGAAGTGATCGAGATCAAGGAACATCACTGCCATTTTTTCTTTGCTTCTATGCGCGAGTGATGCTGCATAATTAAATCGGTCAAGTAGAAGATTTCGATTGGGCAGCTCAGTAAGCGAATCAAAGTGCGCCAACTTCTCGATACGTTCTTCAGCCAACTTTTTGTCAGTGACATCCGTTTTAATTGCTATATAACTGATGATTTTCCCCGCCTCATCTTGGACGGGAGAAATGACAACTGACTCAATAAATTCGCTTCCATCCTTACGTTTATTCGTTAGCTCTCCTGCCCAAGCATCCCCTCTCTTTAGGTGCCCCCACATATCTTGATAGACAGACTTTGGGGTCTTGCCAGATTTGAGAATGCGGGGATTTTTTCCTATTACCTCGTTGGCGCTGTAGCCACTTATCAGCACAAAGACGTTGTTGACGAACTCAATATCGCCATCTGCATTGGTGATGACAACACTACTTGGGCTCTGCTCAACAGCTTTAGAGAGCTTTCGGAAAGTTTCATTAGCCTTATATCGATCATCAATGTCTAGGCAGTGACCGATATATCCAACAAATGTACCTTGCTCATCAAAACGAGGTGTAGCGCGATTTTCGATCCATCGATACTCACCCGTGTGATGTTTCAAGCGATAGTCAATTCTGAAAGCCTCTCGACGGTTAAAAGCGGTGGTATATGCATCAAGGCAACGCTGCAAGTCATCGGGATGAATAACTTCGGCCCAGCCATTACCCATTTCTTGCTCTATTGTTCGACCGGTGAATTCAAGCCAAATCTTGTTGAAATAGTTGCATAGCTTATCTGTGTCTGCTGTCCATATGAGTACTTGGCCGTTATCCGCCAAATCCCGATAATTTTTTGCGTTCTTTTTAATTTCTTTTTCAGCGCGCTTGATCTCGGTGATGTCATTCATGACAGCTAATAATTCGCCACCACCACTCTCGGAAATATTGACCCCAGATACAAGGCAGGTCCTGACTGATCCATCTCTGCAATGGATATCAACCTCTATGGGCATCATGGACTTACCATACTTAGCTGCATGTTCAAGACTGTTAGTCCAGCTATCCATTACCCACTGACGATACAATAAATTTGGATAGGCTCTCTTCCACCAATCATTCAACGTCGGTAAATCATCCAAGCTGTAACCGAATACTCTAGTGAATGCATCATTTAGCAACACAATTTTCCCCGAGCTTTCACGGACGGCCATGGGAATCGGGGATTCTTGAATAAAGGCACGGAAACGTTCTTCATCTGCTTTGATCCGAAGTTCAGCCTCTTTTTGATCGGTGATGTCTTGAGACGTTCCTGTGATATTGACGGCATTTCCCTCACTATCAAAAACGGGTTGTCCAATCGTGTGAATCCAACGTTGTGCGTAATCGCTTGGCCTAACAATTTTGTATTGGATATTTATGCTTTTCTTATTTCGTATGGCGACTTGCATATAGTCGCTCATCTGCTGTCGGAAATCAGGATGGACTGTTGCCAGCCAACCAGAAAAGGAGTGGGGGTAGTCCTTGGTAATTCCGAATATCCTATCAATCGTATCGGTACAATCCAACACTTCACTTGAAAAGTGGATGATGTAGCTACCGATCTTGGCTGTGATTTGAGAGTCATGTAGCAATTGATCCGCTTGTCTGCGGGTCAGCATATCGCCTAGGTTGGAGGCTAAACTATTAATTAAGGTGCGCTCTTCAAATAAGAAAGGGCCTTCATCCACAAATGGCCTTTCCTCTAGATAGTTGACTTCGAGAACACCAGACAATCTTCCTGAAACAACGATGTCCGCAGCAAGGCCCCACTTTGTAGGGTGGTAGTTTTTTGTTGAAAATACTTGATCATTAACAACCAATTTGGCACAGGTGATTTCTGGGTATAGCCAGCCACTTTGTATGTGACTAAGTGATGCCTGAAGTAGTTTTTCAGTTGCCTTGTTTGTATCTGCGAAAAGTTGAGACACAGAATAAAGCGTTGCGAGCTCTTTTTTCCGCTCACGTAGATCGACATAAGGACGTTCAATCGTTTCAATGACGATGGCTCTATAGATAAAAAGATATGAGATGACTTTGTAGATGTGCCCCAGCACGTTGTAACCGCCGGTCATCGTTGTATAGAGTGTAAAAAAGAATTCCCCCATTCCCATTACACAAACTGCGCCAAAAAGTATTGGAACATTGAAGCGCTGAGGCGAACGCATCTTTAGCCATAGGATCAACGCAGTGAGAATATTTATTGCGATGATGAGATATTCAATGCCTTTCTTCAAAGGCGTTAACCCTACGCCAGGAATAAAGGTGCGAGGCAAGTCGTCTTGGTGAAAAAGTACCAGCCAATTAATCAACAGCACAAAGCTGATCATGGATGCCAGAAGGATGTAGCGTGTTTTCGTACTGGTTATTTGATGCCAAGGTCTGATGGCTACCAAGAGTAGTGCCAGCGCAGCTAGGAAACGTCCAGAAAGCCAAAAGTTAAGTTGTTTGTCCGCATTGTTTTCTGTAAAAAATGCTGGCATGCCTTGGTATGAGATGGTGTGTGACAAATCCAGAAACCCTATCCCAAGGAACAGGCAGGCGAGCAACACAATATTGCCAGGTAGATTTGGGCTATGGTTATTCCAACCTACAGAGAAAACCATCATGGCTATTACGACAGAGCTTGTCTCAAGCAAAACATGCAGGGGGAGGTAGTTCGGTATTCCCGATACGTCAAAAAACGGCGGGAGTAGCCAAGCGATCAACTGGATCAATGCGAGTAATGTTAGAAAGCCGCTGATTCGGCGAATGGTATTAAGGTAGCTGGGGTGCAATCTAAACTTGCTACTTAAGTCAGATACTGACATCTGGATCGAGCTCCATTTGGATTCAAATGTTGTCTAGCGAAGGACATCGGCTTTTTTGACTAACTCAAGAACAGACTTCACATCCATCCTCTGAAAAATGGCAGCACGGTGGGTCTTGATAGTGTTCACCGAAACTTTGAGTGTGTTGCCGATTTCACGGTTGGAGTTCCCTCCAATAACGAGCCAGAAGACTCGGCGTTGAGCGGGTGAGAGTGTCTCAAATCGGCCACGAACCTCAAGTTTTTTCTCTTGCAATGCAGTGCTACTGTTTAGCGACAATTTTAGTTTTGTGGGGCGATTTTGAAAGACATATTGGTCGAGCATCGTGACTAGCTCAGTGTCAAAATCGACCTTGGTTTCATCGAACTTGCCGAGACGGACTAGTCGGATGTCAAACAATCGACTGTGATCGCCCAGCCAATCGCCGACTGTGCGAGTCATCAATTCACTTATATCGCGCGGACTCCCGTCGACAATCTGTGCTGAGAATTTCTTCAGTTGTTTCGCAATTCCTTCATGGGCAGATTTGTGTGCTTTTACATGCTCTTGGCAAACGGGTGTGTTAGGCAGCAGTTCCATCATTTTTTCTTCGTAGGCTGAATGGCCAGAGAGAAAAGCCGCCAACTCGCTGGCGATCAAGGCGAGTGAGGTGCCGCAATGCCTTTGCTTGAAAGCATTGCATCCGTCGCAAGTGGCGGCTGGATTGTGCTTTGCTTCAGAGCAGAAAGTTGCCAGTCGGCTAACAGCGCTGTTGAGCAGCTCGTGCTGTTGATCTATTTCTGCGTGGCCAGTGAGATTGAGTGGCATCTTGTCGAGTGGCGGTGACTTTTTGCTAAGTGACTGCATTGTAAGCTTAATTATTTTTACTGGCATCACCTTAGGGGGTGATGACGAGGGAGTGGCTTGCTTCTAAAGTTGAGTAAGCAAGGGAGGTATAAACAATTTCGTTGTTGGCGAATTATTTGGTGCCCCCTTACAAGTTTGCTACTTATCTACAGGAGGATTTGCTATGAAAAAAAATGATTCAGTCACCAAGATTATGTCTACAAATATCGCTGTGATACAGGAGGGGCAAGCACTAAGTGAAGTTCGAAAAGTTATGTGTGATTTAGGTATCCACCATGTGCCCATTGTTAAGGGAGCCAAGCTGGTTGGGCTTGTTAGTTTTACCGATTTGATGAAGATCAATTTGGTAGTCAATGGAGCCGACGAACGTAGTGTCGGCGCGATTATCGATCAGCAATTCAAAATAACGGATGTCATGTCGAGCCAGCTCACGACGATAAAAAACACGGAAACCATACGCCACGCCGCAGAGTTGCTTATCAATGGACATTTTCATTCATTGCCAGTGGTTGATAGCGAAGACAATATTGTTGGCATAGTCACCAGCACAGATCTGATCAAGTATCTAAACGAGCAGTATTGATATTGAGATAACGCACGTCTCAACGGTTCAGTTGTTGGCTGGATTTGGTGTGTCTGACACAGAGACAGGTAGTCAACATTCGGATGGGGTGCAATTAAGAAGGGGGAATCCATGCAGCTACACGAGCCTATTTCCGTACGCGTTGATGATGTCTCAAGGAGTCCAAGAATGCGGGATATTGAGCACCAATTACAACTTGGTGAGCTGGATAGTCACCGGACGCTGTCAGAAAAAATCACCTACATCCATAACATTGTCTGCCGCAATCTTCCGCATATTGATCGTATCGCTATCTCAAAGTATGACCAGAGTGCGGACACTCTGCGTACCTATGTGGGGAGTTGGAAAGGGGATAACCCGCTCACACTTTATGAGGTAAAACTTAGCGAAGTTCCCTCTCTGCTCAAGCTGGTTAAAAACCGTGAGACGCGCATCATCAATGACATGAGGGTATTGGCCAGCAGTAAAACGATTCACTCGAAACGAATCATCAGCAAAGGTTTTCTTTCAAGCTATACCATTCCGTTGTTTAACGAGGGGCTGTTCATTGGCATGCTCTTTTTTAACTCATACCAACGCGATGCGTTTAATGATTCGAATCTGACATATCTGGACATGATTGCCCATTTGTTGACGATTCTGATGGCTACGGAATTGAATCAGGTCGCCACGCTTTATGGTGCCATGAGGACCGCTACTCAGTTCACTCATCATCGGGACCCGGAAACTGGAATGCACTTGGAGCGTATGGCACGCTATTCACGATTGATTGCCTTAACGCTGGGCGATGCTCACGCTATCGATGATGAGTTTGTGGATAGGATTTTTCGGCACGCTCCATTGCATGATGTCGGCAAAATTACTGTCCCCGACAGAATTCTCCTCAAGCCGGGCCCACTGACCGTTGAGGAGTTCGCCGAGATGAAAACTCACACGACAAGAGGGCGCGAGATCATCGATACGATGCTGCTTAACTTCAATATCAAGTGCGTCAAGGACATCGACATGATCCGCAATATCGTCGCCTACCATCACGAAAGCCTAGACGGGAGCGGCTATCCAGAGGGGCTGGTGGGCAAAAGCATTCCAATAGAGGCGCGTATTGTGGCTGTCGCAGATGTGTTTGATGCGCTTACCTCAGTGCGTCCGTATAAGGCCGCATGGAGTAACGCTGATGCATTCACTGAGCTTGTACGTTTGAGCCATTTCAAGCTGGATGCAGATTGCGTTGCCGCCCTGTTAGATTCGAAGGTTGAGATACTGAAGATTCAATCGGGTTTTGCCGACTAAAGCTTGATAAGCCTACTTATCTATCCAACTAGCTAGCAATACAGGAATTGCTGAAATTTCTGCGGCACCCAACCTACAAATTCACTAAATCTAAATTCCGATAGTGCGCGAATAACCCTCTCACACGCCGCCACGCGCGACGGCGGTTTCTAGGATAATCGACGCTTGCGGGATAAGTGCAGGGTTGTTTTTGAGGGGAATGATGATGGCATTGGAATTTGGCGATTCGCGCAGGGGCTGGTGGATTAAAGGCGGCGCGGCTTTGATGGTGGTGGCGGGGGTGGTTGTGTGGATGAGGTCGTCCGGTGATGCGCCGTCCGCCACGCAACCGATGCCGGTTGTGGCGCAACCCGCACTGACGGTGACGCTTACCGCGATGCGTGCTGCGGAATGGGCGCGGAGTTTGTCGGCGAACGGGAGTGTGGTGGCGTGGCAAGAGGCGATCATCGGTGCCGAGACGAATGGTGTGCGTATTGTTGATGTGCGTGCGAATGTCGGCGATCAGGTTAAAAAAGGACAGGTGTTAGCCAGCTTGGCGGTGGACTCGGCTCAGGCGAGCGAGGCGGAAGCTCAGGCGATGCTTAAAGAAAGTGAGGCGATGCTGGCCGAGGCAGCGGCGAATGCCGAGCGTATGCGCAAGTTGCGCGATGTCGGTTTTGTCAGTGCGCAGATGGCGGATCAGTCGATCAACAATGAAAAAGCGGCCCGCGCTCGGGTTGATGCGCAGCAGGCTCGTCATCAGGCCAGTGCCGTTCGGTTGCATCAGTCGCTCATTTTGGCTCCCGATGCGGGGGTGATTTCTGCGCGCTCGGCGACGGTGGGAACGCTGACTCAGCCGGGTATGGAGTTGTTCCGTTTAATCCGTCAGGGCAAGTTGGAGTGGCATGCCGAATTGTCCGCCGCTGAGTTGGCTGCGGTGCGCGAGGGTATGAGTGTGGAGTTGCTTGCTCCGCAGGGCGAGCGTGTGCTGGGCAAGGTGCGCGCCGTCGCGCCTGCGGTTGATCCGAAGACGCGCTACGGTCAGGTGCTGGTGACGTTGCCGCCTGCGCCGGGCGTGGTGGCGGGGATGTTTGCGCGCGGCACGATACAACTGGATCAACAAGCCAAGTCGGTGTGGTCGCTGCCGCAGTCTGCCGTGATGTTGCGGGACGGCGGTGCGTATGTGTTTATCGTGGATGACAAGTCGCAGGTACACGAGCGCAAGGTGCTTATCGGCCAACGCCACGGTGAGCAGATCGAGATTGTCTCGGGCTTGGAGCAAGCTGCGCGCGTGGTTGAATCGGGCGGTGCGTTTCTGGTGGAAGGTGATGTTGTGCGTGTAGCGGGCTCGGCCAAATGAATATTTCCGCTTGGTCTATTCGTAATCCGATTCCGGCAGTGTTGGCCTTTGTCATGCTCAGCTTTATGGGCGTGATGGCGTTCAAGGCGATGAAGATTCAGATGTTCCCCGACATTGATTTGCCGATGGTGACGGTAACTGCGTCGATGCCGGGGGCTTCGCCCGATCAGATGGAGACCGAGGTGGCGCGCAAGATCGAAAATGCGCTTGCCAGCACGCAAGGTTTGAAACATCTGTACACGCAAGTTAAAGATGGCACGGCGATTATTTCTGCCGAATTTCGTTTGGAGCGGGATTCGCGTTTGGCGTTGGAGGATGTGCGTTCCACCGTGTCGCGCATTCGTGGTGAATTGCCGCGCGAGATGCTCGACCCGACCATCAACAAGGTGGAATTGAGCGGCAAGCCGATTTTGACGTACACGATTACCGCGCCGAAGATGAGTGAAGAGGAGTTGTCCTGGTTTGTGGACAACAAGATGACCAAGCTGTTGCTGGGCGTGAAAGGGGTCGGCGCGGTCAACCGCGTTGGTGGTGTAACGCGGCAGGTACGCGTTGAGCTTGATCCGGTCAAGCTGCTGGCGTTGAATTTGACGGCGGCGGAAATCTCTAGCCAGTTGCGCCAGATTCAGCAAGAAGCACCGGGCGGACGCACCGATCTGGGTGGCGCGGAGCAGGCGGTGCGTACCGTTGCCACGGTGCAATCTGCGGAGCAGTTGGGGCAGATGGAAATCGCTTTGCGCGACGGGCGACGTTTGCGTTTGAACGAAGTGGCAGATGTCAGCGATGGCACCGCTGAGCGACGTTCTGCCGCCTTGCACGATGGTAAGCCTGTGGTTGGTTTTGAGATCGTACGCTCCATCGGCGCGGGCGATGTGGCGGTGGCCGAGGGGGTGACTCACGCGCTTGCGAGCCTGAAAGAAACGCAGCCTGATGTGACGGTTGAGCGGGTGTTCAATACGGTGGATGCCGTTTATGAAACTTACCAAGGCTCGATGGAGATGATCTTCGAGGGGGCCTTGCTCGCGGTGATCGTGGTGATCTTTTTCCTGCGCAACACACGCGCCACCATTGTGGCGGCGACGGCGTTGCCGCTGGCGGTTATTCCTACTTTTGCCGCGATGTATTTGTTTGGCTTCACCATCAATGTGGTGACCTTGCTGGCGATGTCGCTGGTGGTGGGGGTGTTGGTGGATGATGCCATTGTCGAGATCGAAAACATCATGCGCCATCTGGAGATGGGCAAAACGCCGTATCAGGCGGCGATGGAGGCGGCGGACGAGATCGGCATGGCGGTGATTGCGACGACGTTTACGCTGGTGGCGGTGTTTTTACCAACCGCATTTATGAGCGGTATCGCGGGCAAGTTTTTTGTTCAATTCGGTTGGACGGCGGCGGTAGCGGTGCTGTTTTCACTGGTGGTGGCACGCATGCTGACACCGATGATGTCGGCCTATTTTTTACGTCCCCGTGTCGAGCATCCGACACCAAGATGGATTGAAATTTATCTCACGTGGGCGCAATGGTGTTTGGCAAACCGTAAGAGCACATTGGCGCTGACTGCTGTATTTTTCTTTGGCTCTTTCGGTTTGGCGGGCACGCTGCCTACCGCTTTTCAGCCTAAGGATAATCAGTCGCAAACTCAGATAACCATCACGCTGCCGCCGGGTAGCAAGTTTGAGCAGACCTATGCACTGGCCGAGCAGGCGCGGCACATCGCGATGAAAAATCCGAATGTGACGCTGGTGTACACCGCAATCGGCGGCGGGGCGACGGGCGGTAACGCATTCGAGCCGACCGGCGTGCCGGAGGCGCGCAAAGCCACGCTGTCCATTCAGCTCAAGCCGCGCGACGAGCGGGTGGTGAAGCAGCAAATCGAAGACGAGTTGCGCGAAGCGATGACCGCGCTGCCCGGCGTGCGTATCAAGGTGGGTTTGGGTTCGTCGGCAGACAAGTATCAGTTAGTGCTAACCAGCGAAAACGGTGAGTTGCTCAACCAGCACGCGTTAAAAGTTGGGCAGGAGTTACGCACGATTTCCGGCATCGGCAATGTGGTGTCCAATTCCAGCATCTTGCGACCAGAGATTGTCGTGCGCCCCGATTTTGCCAAGGCGGCAGATATGGGCGTGACCTCGGCGGCCATCGCCGAAACTTTGCGCGTGGCGACGAACGGAGATTATGACCAGTCGTTGGCCAAGCTTAATTTGCCTGACCGCCAGTTGCCCATCATCGTAAAGCTGAGCGACGATGCCCGACAGGATTTGGATTTATTGTCGCGCTTGGTGGTGCCCGGATCAAAAGGCCCGGTGATGTTGGGCAACATTGCCAGCTTGAGTTGGCAAAGCGGCCCAGCGCAAATCGACCGCTACGACCGGCAGCGCAACGTCACGTTTGATGTCGAGTTGGCAGGGCAACCTTTGGGCAAAGTGCAAGCTGCTGTGACCGCGTTGACCTCGATTAAAAATATGCCGCCCGGTGTTGAGATGGCACCCATCGGCGATGCCGAGGCCATGAATGAGTTGTTTGCCAGCTTCAGTTTGGCAATGTTCACTGGCGTGCTGTGCATCTATATTGTGCTGGTGTTGCTGTTCAAGGATTTCATGCAACCGGCCACGATCTTGGGGGCGCTGGTGTTGTCTATTCCGGGCGCGTTTCTGGCTTTGTTTCTGACGCATACCGCGATTTCGATGCCGTCTATGATCGGCATCATCATGCTGATGGGCATCGCAACCAAAAACTCTATCCTACTGGTGGAGTATGCCGTCGTGTCGCGCAGGGATCGCGGCATGGCACGCGCCGAAGCCTTGTTGGATGCGTGTAAAAAGCGCGCACGTCCTATCGTGATGACAACCATGGCGATGGGGGCGGGGATGCTGCCAGTCGCGCTGGATCTGGGAATGGGGGACGGCAGTTTCCGTTCGCCAATGGCAATCGTCGTCATCGGCGGGCTGATTACCTCGACCTTTTTGAGCTTGCTGGTGATCCCCGTGTTATTCACTTATGTGGATGATTTCGTGCAGATGTTGCAGCGCAAGCTTGGGCGGCCTACGGCGGAAGTGACGGCCAAGGCAGATTAAAGGGGTAAGTTGTTGAGCTAGTTCGGGGGCTGTTGTTATACTGCCTCCGCTCAAAACACATAACAGGGCTTCGGGGAGAGAAAATGAATTTGGAACAAGTGCGCTTCAATATGATCGAGCAGCAGATTCGTCCGTGCGAAGTGTTGGACACGACGGTGCTTGATCTGCTCAAACAAGTGCGCCGCGAAAATTTCGTGCAGGCAGATAAAAAAGCGTTGGCTTTTGCCGACCTAGAGATTCCGCTGGGTTTCGGCGTGGCAATGTGGCAGCCGAAACTGGAAGCGCGCGTGGTGCAGGATTTACACGTGCGCCGCAGCGACAAGGTTTTGGAAGTGGGTACCGGTAGCGGTTACCTAACAGCCTTGCTGGCGGCAGTGGGTGGTCATGTAACTTCGGTTGAGATCGTGCCGGAACTGAGCGCGCAGGCGCAGAAGCATTTGGCTACCGGACAGATTCATAACGTGACGCTAGCCGTGGGCGATGCAGCGCAGGGTTGGGGCAGCGACAGCTACGATGTCATCGTGCTGACCGGCTCTACCCCCGTGTTACCGGAGGCGTTTAAGCAGGCGCTGAAAGTGGGCGGTCGCTTGTTCGCGATTGTGGGCGACGCGCCAGCAATGACGGCGCGCATTATCACGCGGGTTGCTGAAGATCGTTACGAGAACAAAAACATACTCGAAACCGTGGTTGTGCCGTTGCAGAACGCATTGCAGCCGGAACGTTTTGTGTTTTAACCCGCGTTAGGATTGCCTAACGTAGTGCCTATCCTATAGTATTAGAAATATCTAATATTTGTTGTGTAAGGAACCGATGAAACAACCCTCGCTACTCGTTCTCTCTCTGTTGCTCGCATCGGGCACGGGTGTTCATGCGGCAGATTTGCTGGACACGCTGCATACCGCGCAAGCCAATGACCCCGTCTTTGCTGCGGCCCGTGCGGCGCATCAGGCTGGGTTGGAGAAACTGCCGCAGGGGCGTTCTTTGTTGCTGCCGAGCGTTAGTCTGAGTGCCAGCAGTACGTTTAATGATGTCAGCACGGTGTATCGCAGCCCGACATTTTTGCCGGGCGGTAACAGCCGTTACAACTCACATGGCTATAACGTCAATCTGGTGCAGCCGTTGTTCCGCATGCAAAACTGGAACGCTTATACCGAAGCTGAACTGCAAGTTGCCCAAGCCGAGGCGCAACTCAAGATCGCCGAACAGGATTTGATCTTGCGTGTTGCGCAGGCTTACTTTGATGTGCTGATCGCGCAAGATAGTGTGCAGCTGGCCGAAGCGCAGAAGACCGCCATCACCGAGCAACTGGAAGCTGCTAAGCGCAATTTTGAAGTGGGTAGTGCCACCATTACTGATACCCACGAAGCGCAAGCCCGTTACGATTTGACCAGTGCGCAGCAGATCGTTGCGCAAAATAATCTGGAAATGAAACGCCGCGCTTTACAGCAACTGTTGAATGTCATGCCGGGCGAGCTGAATGCGCTGGGTAAACAATTTAACCTTGAGTCGCCGCAGCCGAGCGATATGGAAAAGTGGGTCGCAGATGCGGAGTTGGGTAATCCGCAGTTGGCTGTTGCACAGGCCGGTTATGAAATCGCTCAAAAAGAAGTCGCGCGTAATCGTGCTGGTCATTATCCAACCGTAGATTTGGTGGCGAACTACGGTAAAAACTACGCCAGCGGCAGTAGTTTCGGTGTGGGTAGCGATAGCACCAACAACAATGTTGGCGTGCAATTCAGTATGCCGTTGTTTCAAGGCGGTGCAACACAATCCAAATTACGCGAAGCCGAGGCGAATAAAGACCGCGCCAAAGAAGAATTGGAAAATGCCCGTCGTACCGTTGCCACCCAGACACGCCAAGCCTATCTCGGTGTGGTGAGTGGTATTGCGCAGGTCAAAGCTTTACAGCAGGCGCTGGTTTCCAGCGAGAGCGTGCTGGAAGCCAGCAAGCTGGGGCAAGAAGTCGGTGTGCGTACCAACCTAGACGTATTGAATGCGCAGCAACAGGTATACGCGACACGCCGCGATTTATATCAGGCCGAATACAACTACCTAGTTGCGCAACTTCGCTTGAAATCAGCCGTCGGCAATTTGACCGAAGATGATTTGCACAAGGTCAATCAGGCTTTGTATTGATCTGTTGAGCGATTAACGCGACGGCTCGTTCAGTTGCGCCGCGATTGTCTTGTACGAACATGAGTCCCGCTTGTCCCATGAGCCGCATTCGCGGCTCGTCTGTTAATAACGTTCCCAAAATTTTGCCTAATTCGTCGGCGCGCTGAATTTGCAGGGCGGCACCGCAGGCGACCGCCAGCTCGGTGGCTTGGGCGAAATTGTAGGTGTGCGGTCCGATCAGGACGGGCTTGCCAAGCGCGCAGGCTTCGATCAGGTTTTGTCCGCCTAGGGGCAGCAAGCTGCCGCCGATGAAGGTGAGATCGCAAGCGGCGTAGTAGGCGAACATTTCGCCCATGCTGTCGCCTAGTACGATTTGGGTTGTGGGCGCGATGGCGTTATTGGCACTACGACGTTGCAGTCGAAATCCGCGTTGCTGGATAAGGTTGGCAACCGCGTCGAAGCGTTGCGGATGACGCGGCACGATGACGGTGAGTAGGTCGGGCAGATTTAATGTTTGCAGCGCATCAAGGATGAGTGGCTCTTCGCCTTCGCGTGTGCTCGCAGCCAGAAATACTGGCCGTTGCGTACCGAACTGTGCTCGCAGTTGGGGGGCTAGTTCAAGCATCGCTGCGGGCGGCTCAATATCGAATTTGAGATTACCCATTACATTTACCGTATTTGCACCCAGCGAGTTTAGACGTTGTGCGTCGGCTTCGGTTTGTGCGGCGATGGCAGTGAATTCGCTAAGGGCATGGCGTGTTAAAGCGGGAAAGCGCGCATAACCTAGGGCGGATTTTTTCGAAAGTCTCGCGTTGAGGAGAAGTAACGGTGTGGCAGTGGTGTGGCAGGCGTGGATGAGGTTGAACCAGATTTCGGTTTCCAGAAGTACGCCGACGCTGGGTTTGAAATGGCGCAAGAAGTGGCGCATGGCGAAAGGGTAGTCATAAGGCAGATAGACGCGCATCACATTATCGCCATAAAGCTGCTCGCTGGCGGCGAGACCGGTCGGTGTGGTGTGCGTGAGTAAAATCTGGTGATCGGGATATTGCTCGCGTAAACGCTGCACCAGCGAAGCGGCTGCACGCGTTTCACCCACAGAGACGGTGTGTAACCAAATGATAGGTTTAGCACTGTGTGTTGCATAGAAGCCAAAACGCTCGCCGATGTGGCGCAAGTATTCTGGCTGCTTGCGTGCGCGCCAGAGAAGGTGAAAGCCGATGTAGGGCAGCAGTAGCCATAGCCCCAGTGTGTAGAAAACGCGCGGCTTAGGCATACACACCGAGTTGTGTCAGTGTCGCGACGACAGCATCGACCGACGGCGAGGTATGTTTTCCGCCCAGATTGACGGCATTCGCGCCGGCATACAGTCCGGTAAGTCCTGGGTCGGTTGCGGTGTAGATGCCGATAGTAGGCACGGACAAGGCAGCTGCGAGGTGGCTCAATCCGGTATCCACGCCAATCACGGCCTGCGACTTACCGAGCAAGGCGGCGGCCTGATTGAGGTCAAGGCGCGGGGCGAGGATGCTATCGGGAATGATGGCTTGCAAGCGTTCGGCACGGGACTTTTCTGTTTCGCTGCCCCACGGTAACACGCTGCGCAAACCAGCTTGGTGCAGGCGCTTTCCCAGTTCAGTCCAGTTTTTTTCTTCCCACAATTTATCGTCACGGCTGGTGGCATGCAGTAGGGTGACATAAGGTGAGCTGGGCAGCCAAGGAAGCGTCAGTTCCGGTGCGCGGATGCCGTAGTCGGCAGCGCCGTGCAGGGTATAACCAAGCGCGGCGGCAGCGAGTTGGCGATTGCGCTCGACGGCATGCTGTGTTTTGGCGACGGTGAAGGTGTGCTGGTAAAACAGGCTGGCCAGCGGTTCGCGTGCACTGTTCCAAGCGTAACCGTAGCGCGGGGCATTGCTGCAACGGGCGATCACTGCACTTTTTAGCAAGCCTTGTGTATCAAGGGCGACATCATAGGATGCCTTGCGAAGTTGGGCGTAGATGCCACGAATTTCCGAACGTGCCGGCCACCAGGATTTACGCCAACGCCGGATGGCGACAGGGATGATGTGTTCGACATCGGGGTGTAAGGCGGGTAGCGCCGCAAAATTTTCTTCAACCACCCAGTCGATATGCGCGTCGGGCAGGTGCCTGCGGATGTCGGATACAACCGGGAGGTTGTGCAACACATCGCCCAGCGACGAGGTTTTAATCAAAACGATGCGGGTTGCCATTTGCATGGAATAAAGTGAGGCGACGAACAAGGTCGCCATGATACACGAGCGGCTTTTCATGCTTGACACCATCCGCCTGCGGCTGTTGTAATGCGCGCTGTTCAATCGTTGAACACACTCTAAATGTTAGACGAAACCACCCACTACGGCCTGCTTAAAACGCTGGAAGAAAACCCCAGTATTTCCCAACGAGATTTGGCGAAACGACTGGGCGTGAGCCTTGGTAAAGTCAATTTTTGCCTGAATGCGCTGGTCGAAAAAGGCAGCATCAAAATCAATAATTTCCGTAACAGCGATAATAAGTTGGCGTATGCCTACTTGTTAACGCCTAGAGGTGTTGAGGAAAAAGCACGTATTACGGTCGAGTTCTTGCAGAGAAAAGTGCAGGAATATGAGCGTTTGAAGGCTGAAATAGAAGAATTGCGCAAAGAAACCACACATTACTAAAGGTTCGTAAACTATGCTTTCCAATCAATCAATACTGATCACTGGGGGAACGGGGTCTTTTGGCCACACCTTTGTGCCAATGACTTTGGCTAAATACAATCCTCGTCGCTTGGTTATCTATTCGCGTGATGAGATGAAGCAATGGGAAATGGCAAAGCAATACGTCAATGATCCGCGTGTTCGTTTTTTCATCGGTGATGTGCGCGATAAAGAACGACTCTCCAGAGCGCTGGACGGTATTGATTTTGTAGTTCATGCGGCTGCGACGAAGATCGTTCCTACTGCCGAATACAATCCATTTGAATGTGTAAAAACCAACATCAATGGAGCGATGAATCTGATCGATGCTTGTATTGATCGTGGTGTGAAACGTGTCGTCGCACTTTCTACTGACAAAGCTAGCAGCCCAGCAAACTTGTATGGCGCGACCAAGCTGGCATCAGACAAACTCTTCGTGGCGGGCAACTCCTATGCGGGATCGCATGACACGCGTTTTGGTGTGGTGCGTTATGGCAATGTCATGGGTTCTCGTGGCTCTGTCATCCCGTTCTTCCTTTCGATTGCGGATAAGGGAGTGTTGCCGATTACCGATCCACGTATGACTCGCTTCATGATCACACTAGAAGAAGGCGTTGAACTGGTGTGGCATGCCTTTGAAGACATGGTTGGTGGTGAGATCTATGTGAAGAAGATCCCATCCATGGTCATTACTGACGTGGCATCTGCATCCGTGCCCGGCGCGAAACAAGAGGTGGTGGGTATTCGTCCTGGTGAAAAGCTGCATGAACAAATGATTGGCGCGGAGGATGCGTTGCACACTTATGAATATCAAGAACATTTCAAGATCCTTCCTGCTATCCACCATTGGAGTAGTGACCCACTCCGTATCAAGGATGGCAAGAAAGTGGCGGAAGATTTCAACTACAGCTCAGACAACAACAAAGAATGGATGAGCATCGAGCAATTGAAGGCTTGGATCGACGCTAACCGTGAAAAAGTTGGCAAGATATGAGTGCAATGATTCCTTACGGAAGGCAGGACATATCTGAGGCAGACATTCAAGCGGTTGTGGATGTGCTGCGTTCAGATTATTTGACGCAAGGCCCTGCTGTCCCTGCTTTTGAAAAGAGCATCGCAGATTATTGCGGTGTGCCCCATGCGGTTGCCATGAACAGCGCGACCAGCGCATTACATGTGGCATGTTTGGCATTGGGGGTGGGCGAAGGCGATATGGTTTGGACTACGCCGATCACCTTTGTGGCCAGTGCAAACTGCGCTTTGTATTGCGGTGCCGATATCGACTTCGTTGATATCGATCCAAAAACATACAACATGAGTGTTGAGCGATTGAGCGATAAATTAGCTTATGCAAAACGGCATGGGAAATTGCCTAAAGTCGTTATTCCCGTGCATTTGTGTGGTCAGCCTTGCGACATGGTCGCCATCCATGCGCTAGGCCAACAATATGGCTTCAAGATCATCGAAGATGCATCACATGCCATTGGTGGCAAGTATCGTAACGAGCCGATTGGTAACTGCCACTACAGCGACATCACCATCTTTAGCTTCCATCCGGTCAAGATCATCACCACTGCCGAAGGCGGCATGGCGATGACCAAGAATGCTCAATTGGCCAAGAGCATGCAATTATTGCGCAGTCACGGCATCACGCGTGATGTGAACGAAATGACGCATGTACCAGATGGTCCTTGGTACTACCAGCAGATTGACTTGGGCTACAACTACCGCATGACGGACTTGCAAGCTGCCTTAGGCTTGAGTCAGATGCAACGTCTGGATGAGTTCGTGAGCAAACGACACGTGATTGCAAAACGTTACGACCAGTTGTTGGATGGACTGAATGTCAGCGCGCCTTGGCAACATCCAGATGGCTATTCGGGTTTGCATCTCTATGTTGTTCGATTGAAGCTTGAGCAGATTGGCAAGACGCATCGTCAAGTATTTGAAGCTCTGCGTGAGGCGGGTATTGGCGTGAATCTGCATTACATTCCTGTGCATCTTCAGCCGTACTATGAAGGCTTGGGATTCGAGGTGGGACACTGCCCAGAAGGCGAGCAGTATTACGCCGAAGCGATCAGCTTACCGATGTATCCAAACCTCACAGTAGCAGAGCAAGATCGAGTGATTAAAATACTGCGAGTGGCTACATCGAAATGAAAATTGCAGTCATTCCCGCGCGAGGTGGTAGTAAGCGCATCCCGCGTAAGAACATCAAGCCATTTTGCGGCAGGCCTATGATTGCATGGTCGATTACGGCAGCTAGAGAGAGCGGCTTGTTTGATCGAATTATTGTATCGACGGATGATGTGGAAATCGCCGAAGTGGCAAGGATGTGGGGCGCAGAGACACCTTTCGTGCGACCGCCGGAGCTTGCAAACGATTTCGCAGGAACGACCGAAGTGATTGCGCATGCGACGCAATGGGCGCTGAATGAAGGCCTTAAGCCGGATGCGGTTTGCTGTATCTACGCCACGGCGCCATTTATACAGGTGGAAGATCTGAAAAAAGGCTTGAATGTTCTGGAATCGGGCAGTTGGGACTATGTATTTTCAGTCACGGAATTCGCCGCACCGATCTTCCGTGCATTCCAACAAACTGCAGACGGCGGCATCGAAATGTTCTTCCCAGAACATTTTGCAACGCGCTCACAAGACTTGCCGGTTGCATTCCATGATGCAGGGCAGTTTTACTGGGGGCGCCCTAGGGCTTGGACGGAAGGCAAGAAAATATTTGAGCGACATTCTTCGCCAGTAAAGCTTCCAAGATGGCGGGTGCAGGACATAGACAATTGGGATGACTGGATTAGAGCGGAATTACTATTTAACCAACTGGGAGATGTAAAAAATGGCAACCGACAATAACTATGCGACTCCTCAAGAAGCATTTTGGGCGGGTGCATTCGGCAGTGAATATATTGGTCGAAACGATAGCAACCAACTATTAGCTTCCAACCTGAACTTTTTCACAAAAGCATTGAACCAAGCAGGAAGAGTTGCCTCTTGTCTTGAGCTTGGTGCCAATATCGGCATGAACTTAAAAGCGCTCCAGCTGCTGTACCCCGGTGTTGAATTAAGGGCTGCTGAAATTAATCCTGATGCAGCCAAATTGCTCGGTGGCCTTATTGGTGAAAAGAATGTGTATCTCGGTTCGATATTTGATTATCCGGTAACCGACAAGGTGGAGCTTTCCTTGATTAAGGGCGTTTTGATTCATATCAATCCTGAGATGCTGAATACTGTATACGAGAAGTTATACCAAGCTTCCAAGAGATTCATTCTTGTGTGCGAGTATTACGACCCTTCGCCGGTTGCTATTCTCTACCGAGGCCATACAGATCGACTTTTTAAGCGTGACTTTGCTGGTGAGATGCTGGAAAAGTATCCCGATTTGCGTTTGATTGACTATGGCTTCTCATATCGCCGCGATCCGGCGTTTCCGCAAGACGATATCACTTGGTTTTTGATGGAAAAGAGGTCGTAACATGCTGAAATACTGCGTACGTTGTGTGATGCCGCACACCAAGCCGGACCTTCATATAGACAATGAAGGTGTCTGTAATGCATGTCGATCAATTGAGAAGCGCAAAGACATCGACTGGGGTCAGCGCAAAACTGAACTTCTTGATGTCTTAGCTAAACATCGTAGAAATGGCAGCAACTGGGATTGCATCGTGCCGGTAAGTGGCGGCAAGGATAGTACGTACCAAGTCATACGTATGTTGCAGCTTGGACTGAATCCCTTATGCGTGACTTCGCACACTTGTGATTTATCGGATATTGGGCGGACGAATATTGAGAATCTGAAGCGGCTTGGTGTTGACCATGTTGAATTTTCGCCCAATCCGCTTGTTCGCGCGAAGCTGAACCGTATCGGATTGACAGAAGTAGGCGACATCTCATGGCCTGAGCATGTTGGAATATTCACTATCCCTGTCCGGGCTGCAGTTCAGTTCACTGTGCCGCTTCTTGTGTGGGGTGAGAACTCTCAAAATGAGTATGGCGGACCTGCGGCGGCGGCAGACAACAACGTTCTGACCCGTCGCTGGTTGGAGGAATTTGGCGGCTTGCTTGGTATGCGAGTTTCCGATCTTTCCGAGACCTATGGCATCGAGCCAAGGCATCTGTTGCCTTATCAGTACCCAAGCGATGAAGAGTTGCAGCGCGTGGGTGTTACGGGACTTTTCCTCGGGCACTACCTGCCTTGGGATGGTCTATCGAATGCGCTAATTGCACAAGCAAACGGGTTCGTAACTTACGACCAGCCTGTTGAAGGGTCGATGGTTAACTATGAGAATTTGGATAATTGCCAAACTGGAATTCACGATTATTTCAAGTTCCTAAAATTCGGCTTTTCTCGTACAACAGACATTGCTTGCTTGCATGTGCGTCGAGACCGAATCACGCGGCAGGACGCTTTGGAGGTTGTGAAAGCGCGTGATGGAAAATTCCCTTGGTCATATTTGGGCAAGCCGTTGGAAGACATCCTTGCTCCACTTGATATGTCAGTGGATGAGTTCATCAAGGTGTGTGACCGCTTCACCAACAAGAAGATATTCAAGCGTGATTCGTCGGGCAACCTGATCAAAGACAAGCACGGCAATCTGGAAAAGCTGAACTACGACAACGTATGAAGATAGCCGTCGTCAACTATGGCATGGGTAACTTGGCCTCGGTTCGCAGAGCATTCGAGGATATCGGTGCCGAAGTCACCGTCGCTAACCATCCAGCGGCGCTATACGATGCTAATCGGATCGTCCTGCCCGGCGTTGGAGCATTTACCGAAGGAATGGAATGCCTGACTGGCTCGGGTTGGGCATCTGCGCTGCACGAAGTGGTAATCCAGCAGGGCAAACCCTTGCTCGGTATCTGTCTCGGTATGCAAATGCTTGCAACAAGCGGGCATGAAGGCGGCGAAACCAACGGGCTGGGTTTCATTCCCGGCAAAGTCCGGCGGCTGGATGCGATAGGTTGCAAGTTGCGCATCCCCCACGTCGGCTGGAACGACGTGAGTTATCGCAAGGCCGATGTGTTGTTTGACGGTATACCGGATCTTTCGGATTTCTATTTTGTGCACAGCTTTGCGTTTGTTCCGGAAAGCCAGGAGCACTTGATCGCTACCACTTCATACGACTGCGATGTGACGGCAGTCGTGCGTAGTGGCAACGTTTTCGGATGTCAGTGTCATCCCGAGAAAAGCTCAAAGGCAGGAAGACAACTGCTTAGGAATTTTATGAATTACGTGCCATGCTAAAAATTCGCGTTATACCAACTTTACTTTGGAAGGATTTTGGTTTGGTTAAAGGAGTCGGCTTTGATAGTTGGCGCCGCGTGGGGCCGGTTCTTCCTGCTATCAAGGTATATAACTCGCGCGATGTGGATGAGCTGTTTCTGGTCGACATTACAGCGTCTATCGAAGATAACCAGCCGGACCACGATTCGGTCAGTGATTTTTCCGAAGAATGTTCGGTTCCGTTCACCGTCGGCGGCGGCATAACGAATCTACAGCAGATCGTTTCCCTGCTGCATGCCGGCGCAGACAAGGTGGCCATCAACACCGCTGCTTATGCCAATCCTGATCTGGTTGAGGCGGCGGCAAAGCGTTTCGGTGCGCAGTGCGTGGTCGTCAGCATAGATGCGAAGAGACATGCGGACGGAAGCTATGGTTGCTACAGCCTCGCCGCTACGGTCGACACGGCCAAGACGCCGGTTGAGTGGGCCAAGGAAATGGCGGGGCGCGGGGCGGGAGAGATACTGCTGACTTCGATAGACCGGGACGGCACGATGCTGGGCTACGATCTGGAACTGGTCGAGCAAGTCACAAAGGCGGTGGATATTCCGGTTATCGCCTCGGGCGGTGCCGGGAATTATGCGCACATGATCGACGTGGTAAAGAACGCGGGAGCATCGGCGGTCGCCGCTGCCAGCATCTTCCACTTCACCGAGCAAACGCCCGCCGGAGCAAAAAATGCCATGCAAGAGGCCGGCATACCCGTGCGCCGGAATTTTGTGAGCAGCGCTGCAAAATGAACGTGGCCTTCCGCACCGATGCGACAAGCCGGATCGGCACGGGGCACTTCATGCGTTGTATGACGTTGGCGGAAGCATTGCAGCACCACGGCGTAAGAATACGTTTTGTCAGTCGCGACCTGCCGAAATATTTGCGCGACATGCTCAAAACAAAAGGGATGGAACTTGCGTCACTGGAAAGCGATGCCACCCCTTATCCGGCAGGCGACTTGGCCCATTCGCATTGGCTGAACGCAAGCCAGGAACAGGATGCGCAGGCGACTAAACAAGCGCTGTCAGGCCGCAAATGGGATTGGCTGGTTGTCGACCATTATGCGCTGGATGTGCGCTGGGAAAGCGCTTTGCGCCCGTTTGCCGAGCGCATCATGGCCATAGATGACATCGCCGACCGGCATCATGATTGCGATGTGCTGCTGGATCAGAATCTTTATGCAGACATGCAGGCGCGCTATGCCGGAAAAGTGCCAGCGCAGTGTCGCCAACTGCTGGGCCCCCGCTATGCGCTGCTGCGCGACGAGTTCCGCGAATCGCGCAAACAGGCAAGGCAGCGTAGCGGGCCGGTAAAACGGATCCTGGTGTTCTTTGGCGGAATGGATGCCGACAACTACACGGGGCGCGCCATCGAAGCATTGGCCGTGCAAGAAGCCGGGGCATGGCAGGTGGATGTTGTCATCGGTATGCAGCATCCTTGCCGGGAACAGATCGAGGCGCTATGCAAGTTGCATGGATATCATTGCCATGTACAAACTAAACGTATGGCTGAACTGATGGTGCGCGCTGATCTGGCGATCGGGGCTGGCGGTTCTGCAATGTGGGAGCGCTGCTGTCTGGGCTTGCCGGCATTGAGTGTCTGCGTGGCGGACAATCAGCGCCAGCAGATCGCGGATGCGGCGGAACAGGGTTTGATCTATTCGCTATCTGGCGGCGGCGACCTGACCAGTGCGCTCCGGCGTCACATCGGTTCGATATTGGAAAATGAACCGCTGCGAAAGTTGATCTCAAGAACGGCCATGCAGGAAGTGGACGGACTTGGGGTCAACCGTGTTGCAACCGCTTTGGGTGCAAACGATATTGAGATCAGAATAGCCAATGAGAGCGACTCGCCAAAGTTGTTTGAATGGCGCAATCATCAAACGATCAGGGCGGTGTCGAAGAACTCTACGCCGATTGCGTGGGCCGATCATCAAGTCTGGTTTGCCAAAGTGCAGGCAGACAAAAACCGAATGCTGTTGATCGGAGAGATCGATAACGAACCCGTTGGAGTGGTGCGCTTTGACCAAGAGGGCGAAACTGCGCTGGTGTCGATCTATCTGGTACCGGAAGGCGGCTTCAAAGGACAAGGCCGCAACTTGTTGCTAAGAGCGGAAGAATGGCTCAAGACACATCGTGCGGACATTAAATCGATTCGAGCTGAAGTGCTGGGTGCGAATACAGCTTCGCAACGTTTGTTCATAGGTGCAGATTACCGACTCGAATCGATGCATTATTTGAAGGAGCTGTGAGAAATGAGTAGCGTAATAAAAATTGCAGACCGGTTGATTGGGCGTGACCACCCACCATTTGTGATTGCCGAGATGTCAGGCAATCACAACCAGTCGCTTGAGCGGGCACTGGAGATCGTGGAAGCGGCGGCCAAGACCGGTGCACATGCGCTGAAGATACAGACTTACACGCCGGACACGATGACGCTGGATCTGGATGAAAGAGAATTTCACATCAGCGATCCGAAGAGCTTATGGGCGGGCACCTCGCTCTACAAGCTCTATGGCGAGGCCTATACGCCGTGGGAATGGCACGAGCCGATCTTTAAAAGAGCGCGCGAGCTGGGCATCATTGCTTTCAGCACGCCGTTCGACGATACGTCCGTAGATTTTTTGGAAAGCCTGGATGTGCCGTGCTACAAGATTGCCTCGTTTGAAAATACCGACTTGCCGCTAATCAGGCGCGTTGCAGCCACCGGCAAGCCGTTGATCATCTCCACCGGCATGGCGACTGTCGCCGAGCTCGACGAGACTGTGCGCGCCGCGCGCGAGGCGGGCTGCAAGGATTTAATCCTGCTGAAATGCACAAGTACCTATCCGGCTACTGCAGAAAATACCAATATCCTAACTATCCCACACCTGCGTGAACTGTTCGATTGCGAAGTTGGATTGTCTGATCATACGATGGGCGTGGGCGTCTCGGTGGCGAGTATTGCCTTGGGTGCAACGGTGATTGAGAAACACTTCACCCTCAATCGTAAGGACGGTGGAGTAGATAGCACTTTTTCGATGGAACCCAGCGAGATGGGACAATTAATCGCTGAATCTGTTAGGGCATGGCAGGCACTGGGAAAGGTAAGCTATGGCACAACGGCGGTAGAGCAGAAATCACTCCAATTCCGCCGTTCTCTTTATGTTGTAAAAGACTTAAAGGCTGGCGATGTTCTTACCAAGGACAATGTGCGTGCGATACGTCCAGGCCTAGGGTTGCAGACCAAATATTTGGATGTGGTGCTTGGTAAAACACTGAAGAAAGATGTGATGAGGGGGACTGCAGTCCAATGGGAGATGTTCGTTTGAGCATTTCTCGGTGACCGCATGAAAAAACACTCATTATTGGGTTCATCCGCAATCTATTTGCTAACAAGTTTTGTGGCGTCCGCGATTCCATTTTTACTCTTACCGGTTCTGACCCGATATTTGGATACGGCAGACTATGGAGTGGTCACAATGTTTGGCCTTTGGCAATCTGTGCTTGGTGTGTTTGTTGGATTGAGTGTGCAGGGTGCAATAGGGGTCAGATATTTTGATCGGGAAACAATCGATATGCAAAGGTATGTTTCCAGTTGCATATTTATTCTAATTATCTCAACCGTGTTGACATTATGTGGTGTGTATATTTTTAGTTCCTATTTGGAAAGATACACAGCTTTGATCCGAGATTGGCTTTTGATCGGTGTGCTTATTACAGCGATGCAATTTTTGATATCAATACGACTCTCTCTGTGGCAAGTCAGCGGATACCCCAAAAAATATGGATTTATGCAAATTGCACAGGGCGCAATTAATGCAGGATTATCATTAATGATGGTTGTTGTTGCTGGATTGACGTGGGAGGGGAGGCTGGGGGCGATTAGTGTTGCGGTAGCAATGACATCGATTTTCGCTCTAAAAAGTTTATGGAATGAAGGATGGCTGACAACAAATATCAATTTTGATTATGTAAAAAATGCTCTTGCATTTGGGATGCCTCTGATACCGCATGTTCTGGGAGGGATGTTTCTATCTTTAACAGATAGAGTGTTGCTAACCAACTTAATTGGAATTGATGCGGCTGGAATTTACGCAGTAGCACTTCAAATAGGGATGATAGTAAGTCTTGCAACAATGGCGTTCAATCAAGCTTACGCGCCATGGCTATATGAACAACTGAAAAAAACAAATAAGCAATTAAACTGCCGAATCGTTCGCTATACATATCTATATTTTGCGGCTGTCACGGTTGTTGCGCTATTGATTGGTATATGCGCACCGCTAATTATGTCCGTTATGGTTGGCAATCAATTTCAGGATGGGGCCGAAGTCGTTATTTACGTGGCGCTGGGATTTGCCTTTGGCGGTATGTATTTTATGGTCACAAACTATGTATTTTTTGCTGGGTATACCGGTAAATTGGCAATTAATACTTTTTTTGTAGGAGTAATCAATGTGATGCTGACATTCCTTTTGATTGAAAAAAATGGAATTGTGGGTGCCGGGCAGGGGTTTATGCTTTCTCAAGCGCTGTTGTTTTTGGGTACGTGGCGAATAGCTTTGCGTGCATATCCAATGCCTTGGTGGACTTTTTGGAAAGATACTCGATGAAAGGGTACATAAAAAAATTGGGCCTTAGTCTGTTGTCATTGGGAAGAGTTATTCGCCGATCACGGTATGTGAAAATAACTTCAAAGCAATCTACACATTCTGAGCAATGTTTTGTGCTTGGAAATGGCCCATCACTTCGGAATGATTTGGAATTGTGGGATGGGAATCAGTCATTGGGGGATGTTTGGTGTGTAAATAATTTTGCGGAAACACACCTTTATGAGAAGTTGCGGCCAACATATTATGTTCTTGCAGATCCAGACTATTGGTCAGACAGTTCCTCCGAAAACTTCAGATTGAATCGGGAGCGATTATTTTCAGAAATCATAAAAAAAACAGAATGGCCGCTCATTATCCTCGCTCCATTTGATGCAAGAAAGCACCTCAAAAAGTATTTTTTTGATAACTCATTCATTAAAGTGGAGTTTTACAACAACGTTCCAGTGATGGGTTTTGATGTGTTAAACAGGCTGTTCTATCGCCTGAATATTGGTTTGCCACCAGTGCAAAATGTGTTGGTCGCTGCATTATTTTTGGCAGTTCGAAGGGGTTATAAAGAAATTGTACTTCTGGGGGCAGATCACTCATGGCATGAGACTCTGACGCTTGATGACACAAATCGTGTTTGCCATAGAGATAGGCATTTTTATGGGGGCGCACCCAAACTTACGCCATTTTACTTGGACGGAAGCGAAAATGAGACCTTTACGATACCCCAAATACTTATTGCTTTTGCTAGGATGTTCGAGGGATATTGGGAAATTAGGCGATACGCGGATTACTTAGGCATTGAGATATATAACGCCAGTTCTATTACATATATAGATGCCTTGAAAAGGATAAAAGTTGAAGATGTTTTTAATGAAAAACATTTAGCTGGCTCTGTAAAGGCGGATCGGAATATGTCATGAGGGGTTTGTTTAAGAATCCAATCACTGTTTGGTTGCGATGGCTTCTGGTGAAGTTGTATTTAGAGTGGAAGTATTCAGGAAAGCGTTTGAAGCTTGGATATCTTGCCTATGTTGCGAATTGCGAATTCGGGAACTACAACACGCTTTATGACTATGCAATATTGACCAATGTGGTGCTTGGGGATTTCAGTTACGTTGGGGATTCGACAAAGTTGGCAAACGTACGTATCGGTAAATTTTCGTGCATTGGCCCCGAGGTTATTGCAGGCCTAGGTGCGCACCCTACTCGCGATTTTGTATCATCGCATCCTATTTTTTACTCTCCACGACGCCAAGTACAAATCACCTTTTCAGATCATTCGATATTTGAGGAATTTGCGCAGATCAATATTGGCAATGATGTGTGGGTCGGTGCTCGGGCCATTATACTTGACGGGGTCACAATAGGTGACGGGGCCATCGTTGGAGCGGGCGCTGTAGTAACGAAAGATGTACCAGCATATGCTGTAGTGGGAGGCGTGCCAGCAAAAGTTATTCGTTATCGTTTCGAGCTGGATGAAATTGATTTTTTGAAGCAGCTACGATGGTGGGACGAGGATATTCAATGGCTCAGAGACAATAGTCAATTTATGCTTGATATAAGTAAAATTAAGCACTTGAGCTAGATTTGAATCTTGGTTGCCACAGCAATTAGTTGGACTATGCTCGATATCTTCGAAATATATTGAAGGGTAGCGCCAGTAACAATCGCGTCAAAATGACTGCATCGCCTTACCACATAAATGATGATATGACAAACACCTCTCCAACCCCTTTGGTGACTGTGATCGTTGCCGTTTTTAATGGAGTCACCACCTTACAGCATTGCATCGACAGCGTTATCCAACAGTCATACCCAAATAAAGAGCTAATAATTATTGATGGAGGCTCGAAAGATGGGACGGTCGATTTGTTGAAGAAAAATAACGACAGTATCAACTATTGGATTTCAGAGCCCGATCATGGCATTTACAACGCTTGGAATAAGGCGCTGATGCATGCAAAAGGTGAGTGGATATGTTTTCTTGGAGCTGACGATTATTTTTGGAACGATCTTGTTTTAGAGCGAATGACGGCTGAATTAGTGAAAGTTCCTGCCGAAATTAGCGTAGCTTACGGGCAGGTCATGTTAATCAACGAGGCTGGGGAGAGTCTGTATCCAGTAGGCAATCCATGGGAAATAATCAAGGGAAAATTCATGCAGGTCATGTGCATACCACATCAAGGCACAATGCATCGGCGCAGTCTGTTTGAACGGAATGGAATATTTGATGAGTCATTCCGAGTTGGAGGGGATTATGAATTCCTGTTACGCGAACTTAAGTCAGCTGAAGCTGTATTCATTCCGAGTATTGTCGTAGCCGGTATGCGCCTAGGCGGAATCAGCAGTACCCCCGCAAACTCTATCGAAATGTTGCGCGATTTCAGGCGAGCTCAACTAATGCATGGACAGCGTATGCCTAGCTTCAAATGGATGATGGCGCTGTCTAAGGTGTACTTGCGTTTGGTTCTGTGGCGCATGCTTGGGGAAAAATCAGCGAGAAAAGCACTTGATTTTGCACGACGCATTGTGGGATTACCCAAATATTGGACTAGGTCATGACGAAGCATGGTGACTACGTGCCAGTAAGTGTGGTGATCCCCTGTTTTCGTTGTTCCAAGACCATCTCGCGCGCAATTGATTCAATTTTATATCAGACAGTAAAACCTATGGAGGTAATACTGGTAGATGATGCTAGTGGAGACGAGACGCTTGGGGTTTTGCGTGAAATCGAAAATTTAAATTCTAGGTTGATTAAAGTCGTTTTACTCGATAAGAATATGGGGGCTGCTTCCGCCCGAAATGCGGGGTGGGCTGTAGCCTCTCAACCATATGTTGCCTTTTTAGACGCAGATGATACGTGGCATCCAGAAAAACTCTGTATTCAATACGACTATCTAAAGTGTCATCCAGAGGTGGCTTTATGCGGGCATCGATGCACGTTGGCCAGAGTGAACGATGAACTCGGTATGTTGCCAAATAGCGTCTTCGCCAAAATGATCAGCAGTAGATCATTGCTTTTTAGAAATGCTTTTTCGACACCGACGGTGGTGGTGAAAAGAGATATACCCTTTAGGTTTCCTGATGGAAAGCGCTATGCAGAGGATGTTTATCTTTGGCAGCTAATAGCGTTTGAGAAGTTAAAGATTGCTCGTATAGAACTGTCGTTGGCCTTTATACACAAGGCGGCTTATGGGGCGGGAGGATTGAGTGCGAACATATGGCGAATGGAGTTGGCCGAATTGGATAATTTCTTTACGCACTATAGGCGAGGTCGAATTGGTATGCTTATCCTGTTAACCATTGTGCTATTTTCTGTTGCTAAGTATTTCAAGCGATTGGCGATATATTCGATGCGATATTTATTTAGAGTGGGTTAAATGCAGGCTGATATGCGCCCCACTCTCTGTTTCGTTGTCTCCGCTCCGATAACAATTAATGCTTTCTTGCAGGAGCCGATAAAACTGCTGGCAAAAGATTTCAAGATATTTGTTGCGTGTAATGGAACAGCGCAAGATATTGCTCTACCAATACGACAGTATCTGACGGTTCTGCCTGTGGAAATAAGGCGCGCAATATCATTGCAAGGGGACTTGATTGCGCTTTGGAAGCTCATCTGGATGATGAGACGATACAAGTTTGATGTTGTTCATTCCATTACCCCGAAGGCTGGTTTGCTGGCAATGTTGTCAAGTTATCTGGCAGGAGTGAAAACCAGAATTCATACGTTTACAGGGCAAGTGTGGGTAACTCGTGGGGGATTGGGACGATGGTTACTGAAGTCAATGGATCGAGTGATTGCCTATTCTGCGACCCATATTTTGGTGGATAGCCGTTCCCAGCTACAGTTTTTACTGGCGGAACGCGTAGTGTCAGTAGAAAAGTCTGCTGTATTGGCTAGTGGCTCGATTTCGGGGGTTGATGTTAATAGATTTTATCCAAACGCCAAAGTGAGAGGGGAGGTCAGACGAGATTTACGGCTTCCTCATGAAGCAATAGTGTTTTTGTTTCTTGGCCGGCTTAATTTAGATAAAGGAGTACTTGATATTGCTGCTGCATTTCGGCTGGTTGCATATGATTACCCGAATGCGTACCTTCTGGTTGTTGGCCCAGATGAGGGAAAGATGGCTTTGGCTATGCAAGAGTTGGCTGGCGAACATGCCAACAAAATTCGCTTTGTTGGATATACCGACCGACCTGAAGCCTATATGGCAGCGGCGGATGTCTTTTGTTTGCCGAGTTATAGAGAAGGTTTCGGCAGCGTGATCATCGAAGCGGCGGCGGCGGGATTGCCGGCAATCGGTTCTCGGATATATGGCATCAGCGATGCGATAGATGACGGAAAGACTGGGTTACTACATCCCCCGGGTGATATCGCCGCGATACACGCTTGCATGTCGACATTTACGGCATCGCCTGAGCGGATCACGACGATGGGGCAGCAGGCACGCGCTAGAGCTGTGTCGGACTTTGCGAGTCCCGCCCTTGCATGCGCGTGGTTGGCGTTCTATCGAGAGATACAATGAAACGTCTCCTCGATTTGATCGTCGCAGTGTCTCTGCTGCTGCTGCTCTCGCCGTTGATCGGCGGGATCGCTGTGCTGGTGCGGATCTACATGGGTAGCCCCATCGTCTTTGCGCAAATCCGCCCGGGGTTGCACGGTTGTCCCTTTCGCATCTACAAATTCAGAACGATGTCCGACCGGCGCGATCCGGCCGGCGAATTGTTGCCGGATGCTGAGCGACTGACTGGTTTCGGAAAACTCATGCGGCGTTTCAGTCTGGATGAGTTGCCACAGTTGTTCAACGTATTGAAAGGCGAGTTAAGCCTAGTAGGGCCGCGCCCCTTGCTGATGGAATATTTGCCGTTGTACAGTGCCGCGCAGGCACGGCGCCACGATGTTAAACCCGGTATTACCGGATGGGCGCAAGTGAATGGTCGCAATGCCATTAGCTGGGAAGACAAATTCAAATATGACATCTGGTATGTGGATCACTATTCGTTTTGGCTGGATGTGAAGATACTATGGTTGACCGGATTGAAGGTGCTGCGTTCCGAAGGTGTGAGCCAGACGGGGCATGTGACAATGGAAAAATTCAAGGGATGCCGAGGAGAAGGGGAGTAACGGATGACAACCGATAACGGGCATTTGGCCAAAGAACCTTTGCTGATATTCGGCGCGAGCGGGCATGCCAAGGTCGTCATCGATCTGGTCGAAAAAGGCGGTACGCACATGGTTAAATGGGTCGCGGATGATAATGCTGCCTTGCAGGGAAATTGCGTTTATGGCTATCCCGTTCTGGGAGGTAGAGAGGCATTATTGGGCGCGTCTGAGTTACTTTCCGGCCGCTCCGTCGTTGTGGCGATAGGTAATAATCGAATTCGTGCTGAAGTTGCAACATGGTTGTCTGCACGCGGGGCGACACTCTGCCAAGCATTGGTTCATCCATCGGCGCAAATTGCACGTGGTGCGGTCATTGGCGCGGGCTCGGTTGTGATGGCGGGCGCGATAATTAACTCGGATGCTTGCATTGGTCAAAACGTCATTATCAATACGGGCGCTTTGATTGATCACGATTGTATTATCGGCGACAGCGTTCATGTGGCTCCGGGGGTAACTTTGTGCGGTGGAATAAATATTGGTGATCAGTGTGTGATTGGGGCAGGCTCAGTGATCTGTCCCAACCTGAGTATTGGAAAAAATGTCATGGTGGGAGCCGGCTCAACGGTGCTGACTAATGTGCCGGACGGCATGACCGTGGTAGGGACACCTGCAAAACCTATTGGATGATAAAGATGAATAGCTTAAATCTGGCTGCCGCCGAGGTGGCTGCAATGTTTCCCATGTGGCCTCATTACGATGAGGATGAAGTGGCTGCGGTTGCCGCTGTGTTGCATTCCGGTAAGGTGAACTATTGGACGGGAGAGCAGGCGCGATTGTTTGAAACCGAATACGCTGCGTATGTTGGGGTTCGTCATGGTATTGCCCTTGCCAATGGAACAGTAGCATTAGAGTTGGCATTGTATGCATTGGGTATTGGGGCGGGCGACGAAGTCATTACCACCAGCCGAACCTTTATTGCCTCTGCCAGTGCAGCAGTGATGCGCGGTGCAACGCCGGTTATGGCGGATGTTGACCCTGTAACTCAAAACATTACTATCGAGGAAATTAAACGGCTGACGACATCGCGTACCAAGGCAATCATTCCTGTGCATTTGGCAGGCTGGCCCTGTGATATGGATGCCATCATGACCTTTGCCGACGAACGTGGAATTAAAGTCATTGAGGACTGCGCGCAAGCGCATGGAGCAACTTACCGCGGTAAGCCGGTTGGCTCATTTGGTCATGCGGCAGCTTTTTCGTTTTGTCAGGACAAGATTATTTCCACTGGCGGCGAAGGCGGACTGCTGGTGACAAATGATGATGCATTGTGGGAAAAGGCTTGGGCGTATAAAGATCATGGGAAAAGTTTTGACGCGATCTATCATCATCAGCACCCCCACGGTTTTAGATGGATACATGAGACCTTTGGCACGAACTGGCGCATGACGGAGATGCAGGCAGCGATAGGCCGCATTCAATTGCGAAAACTACCGGAGTGGGTATCACGTAGGCGCAGTAATGCAGCCTTGCTTTCCGAAGGGTTTGCCAAAATAGACGGCCTGCGGGTTACTCAGCCCTCGGTAGAAATTGGCCATGCCTATTACAAATATTATGTGTTCATCGAACCTGAAAAGCTTCAACCCGACTGGACTCGTGATCGCATCATGCAAGAAATTAACGCGATGGGCGTGCCTTGCTATAGCGGCTCATGCGGCGAGATATATTTGGAGAGGGCCTTCGACGGCACAGTTTCTCGCCCAGAAAAAAGGTTGATGGCGGCAAAAAAACTGGGGGAAACCAGCTTGATGTTTCTGGTCCATCCAACGCTTGGGGAAAATGCAATACATCAAACGGTCGCAACGGTTAGCGAAGTTATAGCAAGAGTACGTCTTTAAATCATGTTAAAGATTCTAGCTAACTGTAGCCCAGGCGAAGTGGAAAAATTGAAAATAAGTGAGCCTCATTCCGGCGCAATGAGCGTTAAGCATAACGTCTCAGTTGTGATGGTTAACTACAATGCGGGCGACATTTTGTTGGAGTCGGTGGCGCGAGCGGCATCCCAAGCGGAGCAGGTTATTGTGGTCGATAACGCTTCGCATGACGGCAGCATTGCCGCCTTATTACAGGCCAATCCATTGATTACAGTGATTAAAAACCAAGTTAATCTCGGTTTTGGTAAGGCTTGTAATCAAGGTGCGAGACAGGCAAGTGGCGAGCACATTTTATTTTTGAATCCAGACTGTATGCTCGAGCCGGATGCCCTGTCGCTTATGCTGCAAGCAATGCATGGGCGAGCCGATGTGGGAATGGTTGGTGGGCTATTGGTCAATCCCGATGGTAGCGAACAAGTGGGGGCGCGGCGAGCCGTCCCAACACCTTGGCGCTCACTGGTTCGAACATTTCGGCTTGGTGCGCTTAGCGCGCGCTATCCGAAGCTATTTTCGGATTTCTCGCTCCATAAGCAGCCTTTGCCAGCAGAGCCCATTGAAGTAGAGGCCATTTCTGGGGCGTGCATGTTGACCCATCGCAAAGCACTTACAGAGGTTGGTTTGTTTGATGAAGCGTATTTCATGCATTGCGAAGACTTGGATTGGTGTATGCGATTTCGTCAGAGCGGCTGGTCTATTTTGTTTGTACCCAGTGCGCGCATGGAGCATCACAAAGGGCATTGCAGTAAATCGCGTCCATTTTTTGTTGAGTGGCACAAGCACAAGGGCATGATGCGCTTTTACAAAAAGTTTTTTCGGCACCAGTATCCGGGTTTATTGATGTGGTTGGTTACACTTGGCGTATGGCTGAGATTCGGAGCCGTAGTGGTTTATTACGCCACAAATTACGTTTTGCGATGGTTTGGGATACGCCGTGGCTGAGAGAGCGGTAGGCGTATTGGGTGCAACAAGCATGGTGGGAGAAAGCGTTATGCCATTGCTTGCTGGTGCGGGCTATCGTGTGCTTGCCTACACAAGACAGTCTTGTTTTAGTCGAGTAAACAAAGAGAACATTGAGTTTCGTCAGTTGAATTCGGAAACGGTGAGGAGTTCGCTCGATCCAATTTCCAACTGGATATGCCTGGCTCCAATATGGGTATTGCAACAACACTTCCCATTACTGTTAGCTCATGGGATAAAACGTATTGTTGTTCTTGGCTCGACCAGTGTGTTTACCAAACAAAACTCTTCCAGTGACCTTGAGCAGGAGGTGGTGAAAAAACTTGCTGAGGGTGAGCAAAGCCTAATTTTATGGGCAACAGAACATGAAATTGAGTGGGTAATCCTTCGTCCCACCCTTATTTATGGAAATGGCAAAGACCGCAATATTTGCGAGATAGCCAGATTTATTCGCCGTTTTGGTTTTTTTCCTCTGCTGGGGGAGGCTCAAGGATTGCGGCAGCCCGTGCATGTCAATGATGTTGCTGCCGCGTGTGTGAATGCATTAACAACTAAACGGGTCAGTAACTGCGCCTACAACCTTTCTGGCGCGGAGCAGCTTAACTATAGGGAAATGGTTGTGCGTGTGTTTCATGCATTGGGTAAGTCGGTAAGGTTCGTCAAGATTCCTGCGCCATTGTTTTATGGCGCAGTTATTTGTGTCCGAATCTTGCCGCGTTTTCGCAAACTCTCTTTTGCAATGGCAGAAAGGATGCAGACAGATATGGTCTTTGATTACACCGCTGCTATGGTGGAATTTCACTTTGAGCCGAGCAATTTCAAAATTGCAGTATCAGATTTACCAAGTTGAAGATTTGCTCGGTAGGTCTATGCATTTCGGTCTATTCTTTTCGAATGCCATCCTGTGTAGAATCCGCAGCCTTTGTAGAGGGGTGACTCCATGTAAAAGTCATCGGACACCGTTACATAACACCGACCAACTCAAATAGTTCATCGCACCATCGCCAAAAAACGGCTACTGCCAATACCTGCAACGCCTGCTACAAGAAAAGAGCTAAGAAATGAACACTATCCCAACCGACATCCCCTCCTCCCCCGTTGTCGCACCTAAAATGTTTGGTGCTACACGTGGCTTCTTTTGCAAAAGTTTTAACGCCAAGCGATTTGCCGAACTGACCGGTATCACCTTCCACTTCATTCAAGATAACCGCTCCAAGTCGGCCCGCCATGTACTGTGCGGGTTGCATTACCAGATCAAACAAGCGCAGGGTAAGTTAGTGAGTGCTGTGCAAGGCAGATTTGCAACGAGGCATCTATTGAATGATTAATCCCCACGCAAACCATTCATCATCGCTTAAATCATTAGCAAGAAGCCTTTGGCAACACCGCGACCTGATTAAGCAAATGACTCGACGCGAAGTCGTTGGACGGTATCGCGGTTCAGTTATGGGTTTGGCATGGTCATTCTTCAACCCCATCCTGATGCTGGTGGTGTACACCTTTGTGTTCAGCGTGGTATTCAAGGCGAAATGGGGAATTGGCGATGAAAGTCAAACCAACTTCGCCATCGTTTTATTCATTGGCATGATCGTATATGGCTTATTCGCAGAAATGACCAATCGTGCGCCGGGACTTATTTTGTCAAATGTTAACTATGTCAAAAAGGTGATCTTCCCGCTCGAAATTTTGCCAGTCATTGGTATGGGAGCAGCGCTGTTTCACTCACTTATTAGCTTAGTCGTGTTGTTGGCAGCCATTCTGCTTATCAACGGCACTTTGGCGTGGACCGCGATACTCTTTCCACTCGTGATACTACCCCTGCTGTTTGCAACACTCGGAGTAGCTTGGTTTTTAGCTTCTGTCGGCGTATTCGTTCGCGATGTCGGACAAACCATCGGTATTTTTACCACCGTCCTCATGTTTGTTTCGCCGGTGTTTTATCCCATCTCCTCGCTGCCAGAAAAATTTCAAATATGGCTCATGCTCAATCCTCTCACTTTTGTAATTGAGCAAAGTCGTGCAGTTATGATTTTTGGCAAAATGCCCGATTGGACAGGCTTAGGAATCTACGCTGTTGTCAGCGTGACAGTAGCATGGGCTGGTTATTGGTGGTTTCAAAAAACCAGAAAAGGGTTTGCTGATGTGCTCTAACGATATAGCGATCAAAGTTAGCAACCTTTCAAAGTGCTACCACGTCTACGACAAACCGCAAGATCGGCTTAAACAATCTGTTTACCCTCGCTTACGACGCATTGTTGGAAAAACATCTAAGCAATATTTTAGAGAATTCTGGGCGCTAAAAGATATTTCGTTTGAAATTAAGAAAGGCGAAACGGTTGGCATCATTGGACGTAATGGCTCAGGCAAGTCCACCTTACTGCAAATGATTTGCGGCACACTACATCCCACAGGCGGCAGCATTCAAACCAATGGCCGCATTGCGGCATTGCTAGAGCTTGGGTCAGGCTTCAATCCAGAATTCACCGGGCGTGAAAACGTATATATGAATGCGTCGGTACTTGGCTTAAGTAACGAACAAATTGATGCGCGCTTCGATAATATTGCAGCCTTTGCCGACATAGGCGATTTTATTGAGCAACCAGTCAAAACATATTCCAGTGGAATGATGGTGCGTCTGGCTTTTGCAGTAATTGCGCATGTGGATGCGGATATTTTAATTATTGACGAGGCACTGGCGGTTGGAGATGCTTTTTTCAGCCAAAAATGCATGCGCTTTTTGCGTGACTTCATGAAAACCGGAACCGTATTATTTGTGAGCCATGACACTGCCAGCATAAAAAGTATGTGCACTTACGCGGTGTGGCTCGAAAAAGGTCAGGTGATCCAAGAAGGAACACCCAAAGATGTATGCGAATTGTATTTGGAGGCGTTCTACGAAGCGCAGCAAGGTAGCAGCAGCACAACCAAGCTCAAAGAGCTCAAACAACAACCCGCTGCAAACACACATGTTAAAGATCAGCGGCTAGAATTCATTAATACCAGCGAATTACGTAACGACTTACAAATTTTCAAATTCGATCCTGACGCGGCATCCTTTGGCAAGGGCGGCGCACAAATCATCGATGTTCGCCTTTTAGATGAAAATGCACATGCGCTTGCTTGGATTGTTGGCGGCGAAAAGGTTATTTTGAGAATAATGATCCAAGCTGCTCAAGATCTTAATGCCCCTATAATTGGTTTTTACGTAAAAAATCGTTTAGGGCAAGAACTGTTTGGCGATAACACTTATCTCACTTTTTATAAAGATTGCGTACATTGCAAAAAGGGGGAGCATCTTCAAGCCGACTTTGTTTTTTATATGCCATTGCTACCTCCTGGCAACTACAGCATCACAGTTGCTATTGCCAATGGCACTCCGGAAAAACATGAACAGCATCATTGGATACACGATGCGGTGATCTTTAAATCAGAAAAGAGCATGGCCGCAACTGGTTTGATGGGCATTCCAATGCAAGAAATCAAACTACAAAACTTAAAGTAAACAACATGAACCATAATAATTTAATCTCAGCGGCATCATTTTTGCCGAACTCCCTTCAAGTTCCCAATGCTTGGGTTGGACATTTGCCATTTGCTGCGTGGTTAATCAACGAGGTTGCTCCAAAAATCTTTGTTGAGCTCGGCACCCACAGCGGAAATTCCTATTTCGCATTTTGCCAGTCTGTTGTCGAAAATAATTTGTCGAGCAAGTGCTATGCAGTTGATACCTGGCAAGGTGATGAACACGCCGGTCAATATGAGGATTCAATTTTTTTAGCCGTAAATTCGCATAACGAAGACCGGTATGCCGGATTTTCAAGACTGCTACGCACTACGTTTGATAATGCGGTTAATCATTTTGCAGATGCATCAATAGAGCTTTTACATATTGATGGTTTACATACTTACGAGGCAGTCCGCCATGATTTCGAGACATGGCTCCCCAAGCTTGCGCCGGGTGCTATCGTTATGTTTCACGACACCAATGTTCGTGAGCGCGATTTTGGAGTGTGGAAGCTTTGGGAAGAGTTGCAGGCAATCTACCCCAGCAATATTGAATTTCTGCATTCAAACGGGCTTGGCGTACTTCAACTAAATAATGCCCCCGCAGAAAAAAAGCTTGCCTGTTTAAATTCCCCCGCAGCTGAAAAAAAATTATTCGTCAATTTTTTTGCGGCTTTGGGAGCCAGGCAGTTAGAGCGCTTTGATTTATCTTGGCAATACAAACCGCAACTTGTAAACCTTGAGCAAGTCATTCATAACAAAGATGTTCATATAGGCAATCTCGACAGCCAAATTTTTCATCTCAACCAAGCTGTAGCAACACGCGATGGTCGGATCGCCAACCTCAATCAGATCATATTTGACAAGGATGTACATATTAACAATCTAGATCTGATGCTACATGACAAGGATGTTCATATTCGCAACCTTGATCAGATCGCACTGGATCGCATTTCTATGCTGCAAGAAATGAAAGCTTCGACCAGTTGGCGCATAACTGCGCCTATACGTAACATAGCATCGGTCTTTATCCGTAACAGAAAAAGGATCCAACTGGTTAATTCATTACTTCCGTCGTATATAGATTCTTGCGGGGGACTCATCCCTGCCGTTATTAAAGTTGCGAAAGTGTTAAAACGGGATGGCTGGAGCGGACTGGTAAAAAGAGTTTTGATTTTGAAAGCACGATCTGGCACTCCCATTGAAAATAGCCAGCTTACGGCATCCTCATACGGAAATTATATCGCCACCATGGAGCCCAGCGCTGATGATTTAAAGGCAATGGGCAAGATAGCTCAAAATTTTACTTACCAACCAAAGTTTTCTATTGCAGTCCCTGTCTACAACGTTGATGCGCAATGGTTAACCGCTTTTATTGAATCGGTTCTTGCTCAAATTTATGCAAATTGGGAATTGTGTATTGCCGACGATCACTCTATCGAGCCGCATGTGAGGCCATTACTGGAAAGTTATGCCGCTAAAGATAAACGCATAAAGCTTGTATTCAGAGAAACCAACGGGCATATATCCGCCGCTACTAATTCCGCGCTGGAATTGGCTACGGGAGATTTTGTCTGCCTGATGGACAATGATGATGAAATAGCCGCTCACGCGTTATTTGAATTCGCATCGTTGCTTAATCGCGATAGCGCACTCGACATGATCTATAGCGACGAAGACAAGCTGGATATGGCGGGAAACCGCTATGAACCGTTCTTCAAGCCGGACTGGTCGCCGGAAGCGCTAGAAGGCTGCATGTATACGGCTCATTTTGCATGCTATCGAATGAGTTTGGTTAGGGAACTCAGCGGGTTTCGCAGTGAATTTAATGGGGCCCAAGATTACGATTTTGTTTTACGCTTCACTGAGCGAGCAACGAAGATAGCTCACATACCGAAGGTGCTTTACCATTGGCGTGCCATCCCCGGCTCTACAGCAGCCTCTATGGATGCAAAAGACTACGTACTTGATTCGGCCGTGCGTGCTTTGACAGAACGCGCAAAGCGCGTGGCTGGCGGCGGGGAGACCCGATTGGGTGCCTACAGCGGCAGTTTTGACCTTCGCTATAAAATCAGCGACTCGCCACTGGTGTCGATTGTCATTCCATCCGCAGGGCGGATGGCACATGTCAGAGGCAAAGATGTCGACTTGTTATCCCAAGTGATCATTTCAATTTATGAAAAAACAACCTACCGGAATTTTGAAATAATAATTGTAGATAATAACGACCTGCGTATTGAAACGATAGAAGCAATCAAACCTTACAACTGCCAATTTGTTCATTTTGAGGGCAAGTTCAACATTGCCACTAAAATGAATATGGGAGCCAAAGTCGCTCGCGGCGAATATCTGTTATTTATGAATGATGATATCGAAGTTATTACGCCGGACTGGATGGAATGTATGTTGCAATTATGCCAGCGCAAAGGGGTTGGTGCTGTCGGCGCAAAACTTCATTACGAAAACGAATCATTGCAACATGTTGGCATCGCTTTCTGGAATGGATTGCCAGATCACATACATCGTGCATATCCGGGAAATTATCCTGGACACTTGTTTAGCGCCGTAGCAAACCGGAATTATCTAGCCGTTACTGGTGCTGTGCTTATGACAAAACAAGAGCTATTTAAATCCGTTGGCGGCTTTGATGAGCGTTTCGCAATCAACTACAACGATATTGATTACTGTCTAAAAGTATTCAAAGAAGGCTTCAGGATTGTATTTGCGGCAGGCGCACAGTTATGTCACTACGAAAGTGTGTCGAGAGAAGCTGTTGTAGCCCAAGATGAGATCAATCTGTTTCAACAGAAATGGAAGGATGTTTTAACGAATGATCCTTATTACAGCGTTTATTTTGACAATCACCCCCCAGTTTTTGCATTGCGCCACGATTGGACAGCGGTTCCTAGTTTTGATCCGTTAAAGTCACCCGTTATTTCGCACGTTTAGTTTGAACTAAACATCACCGCACTATGATTTTGCATTAGGGAAATCTGAATATGAAACTTGTAATTCTTGCCGGCGGATTAGGTACTCGCATTAGTGAAGAATCTCACCTGCGCCCCAAGCCTATGATTGAAATCGGCGGAAAACCAATTCTTTGGCACATCATGAAAATGTATTCTCATCACGGGATAAACGACTTTGTCATTTGTCTTGGCTATAAAGGCTATGTGATAAAAGAATACTTTTCTAATTATTTTTTACATATGTCAGATGTAACTTTCTGCATGCGTGAAAACTCAATGGAAATTCATCAAAAGTTCGCGGAGCCATGGAAAATTACCTTGGTTGATACAGGCGAGCAGACGATGACGGGCGGGCGTCTCAAACGAGTCGCCCCATATATTGAAAATGAGACTTTTTGTTTTACCTATGGTGACGGCGTATCAGATATTGATATTACGAAATTGATTGCTTATCACAAATCGTCTGGTCGGCAAGCTACGGTGACGGCAATTCAGCCACCGGGTCGCTATGGTGCGCTGAACATAGAGAACGGTGCTGTACATAACTTTCAGGAGAAGCCTGCTGGCGATGGAGCTTGGATAAACGGGGGGTTTTTTGTACTGGAACCCTGCGTTCTAAAGAATATCGATGGCGACAGCACAGTTTGGGAGCAGCAACCTTTGCAACAGTTGGCACTTAACGGTCAGCTTTCGGCATATCAACACGAGGGGTTCTGGCAGGCAATGGATACACTACGAGAGAAAAACCTACTCGAAGAGCTGTGGGCTTCAGGTAAAGCACCGTGGAAGAGCTGGTAATGATGTTCGGAAATATCTATAAAAATAAACGGGTCCTAGTAACAGGACACACCGGTTTCAAGGGGAGCTGGTTGGTTCTTTGGTTGCAAATGATGGGGGCAAAAGTAACTGGTATCTCGTTGCCTCCGGAAACCTCGCCAAATCATTGGAGCCTGCTTAGACTTGATGTTGAATCTTGCCATCTAGACATTCGTGATGAAGTCGGGCTCCGAAAAAAAATTATCGAGGTCGATCCTGAAATCGTCTTCCATTTGGCCGCACAACCGTTAGTGCGTCGTTCATATCGCCAGCCTCTGGAAACTTGGGCTACCAATGTAATGGGTACAGCGAACGTCCTCGATGCTTGCAGACAAGTCAAAAGTTTGGTGGCAATTGTTGTGGTGACCACCGACAAATGTTACGAAAACAAAGAATGGGTTTGGGGCTATCGCGAAATCGACCCGCTAGGCGGGCATGATCCTTATAGCGCCTCCAAGGGCGGCAGTGAGTTAGTCGCAGCCAGTTATCGCAGTTCATTTTTTAATACGCCAAGCAGCCCGCTTTTGGCAACAGCTCGTGCTGGTAATGTCATCGGTGGCGGCGATTGGTCTGAGGATCGTTTAATTCCGGATTTGGTGCGCGCAGTTGAGAACAATAAATCTCTGGAAATCAGATCACCCAGTGCAACAAGGCCTTGGCAACATGTGCTGGAATGCCTATCAGGATACCTCATACTTGGACAGCAATTGTTGCAAGGCAATGCTGCCATTGCCGAAGCATGGAACTTTGGCCCCGATCGAGAAGGAAATCGGCAAGTAAGACAGGTGCTGACTGAGTTGAAAAATAACTGGCCTAACGTTGACTGGAATTGCAGCGATGTGCCCCAACCACACGAAGCGCAATTGTTGCATCTTGATAGCGGCAAAGCGCGGGAAAAGCTATCTTGGCATCCGGTATGGACATTTGATGAGGGGGTGGCTGCAACGGCGGAATGGTATAGAGCATGGTTAGATCACAAAGAAGTTATTAGCATCAAGCAGCTGAATGCTTATTTAAAACTGGCCGAGGAGCGCGGTCTCTCATGGGCAGGAGTCTCGCACCGATGAATGTTATTGAGGCCGGCATTTCCGGTGCATTCGTGATTGAAAGTTCAACTTTTCAAGATAATCGCGGTGCATTTTCCAGACTGTTTTGCATGCGTGAATTGCAACCGATTCTTGGATCAAGAACGATTGCCCAGATCAATCAATCAATGACACGTAGTGTCGGCGCAGTCAGAGGACTGCATTACCAAAATGCACCTCATGCGGAAATGAAAATTGTGCGTTGTCTCAAAGGCCGTGTTTTTGATGTGGCCGTTGATTTGCGCAAAGAATCACCGACTTTTTTAAAATGGCATGCAGTTGAACTATCACCAGAAAACAATCTTGCATATGTAATACCGGAGGGATGTGCCCACGGCTTTCAAGTGCTACAAGAGGATAGTCAATTACTGTACTTGCATACAGAATTTTATTCCCCTGAGGTTGAGGGGGCTGTGCGTTTTGATGACCCCAAGGTGGCAGTGGATTGGCCACTGCCACCGACCGACCTTTCGGCAAGAGACCTAAGTCATCCCCTGTTAAAAGAAAACTTCAAAGGAATAGTTTTATGAAATGCCGTCACTGTCATACAGAGCTGAATCATGTTTTTCTTGATCTTGGCTATGCGCCGCCTTCGAACGCCTATTTGTCCAAAGACGCATTGTGCGCACCCGAGACGACTTTCCCGTTGAAGCTATATGTTTGCGATCAATGCTGGCTGGTTCAAACCGAGGACTACAGCGAAGCAGACGAATTGTTTTCCGGCGATTACGCCTATTTTTCTTCCACCTCGCAAGGTTGGTTGCAACATGCGGCGCGTTATACCGAAAATATTACCCAGCGTCTGGGCTTAACCAAGAATAGCTTTGTGATCGAGATAGCTTCGAATGATGGTTATTTGCTGAAAAACTTCGTGGCTGCGGAAATTCCTTGCCTAGGTGTTGAACCAACAAACAGTACGGCAGATGCGGCTGAAAAAATCGGCGTGCCGGTATTGCGTAAATTTTTCGGCGTGGAAACTGCTACTGGTTTGGCTCAGGAAGGCAAGCGCGCCGATCTTATTTGCGGCAATAACGTCTATGCACATGTCCCAGACATCAACGATTTTACGCATGGGCTTCGCATCGCATTAAAAGATAGTGGTACCGTCAATCTGGAATTTCCCCACTTAATGAAACTAATCGAACAAAATCAGTTCGACACTGTATACCATGAACATTTCTCTTATCTTTCTCTCACCTCAGTTTCAAGAATATTTGCTGAGGCAAATTTAAGAGTGTTTGATGTGGAAGAATTGCCGACGCATGGCGGCAGTCTTCGCATCTATGGCTGTCATAGCAATGACCCAAGAACAACGATGCCCTCTGTAGTTACCATGCTGGAAAAAGAAAAAATATTTGGCCTGCAAGACTTGAAGGTATATGAAGGATTCCAGAAAAAAGCCGATAAAGTCAAAAATGATTTCCTTGCATTCTTGATCGAGCAAAAGCGGGCGGGCAAGTCGATCGGAGCCTATGGTGCCGCAGCTAAAGGAAACACTTTGATGAACTATGCAGGCATCAAACATGATTTGATCGATTTTGTTTGTGACGCAGCACCTTCAAAACAAAACAAATATATGCCGGGAAGCCATATCCCGATTCTTGCCCCCGCCGAACTTGCCAAACGCAAGCCTGATTGGGTAATCATCCTGCCATGGAATATCGCAGAGGAAGTTATCCAGCAGCAACAACAAGTGCTGGCATGGGGCGGCAAGTTTGTTATTGCCGTCCCCGAGCTGAAGGTACTTGCATGAAGGTGATGGTCACGGGCTCCACTGGTTTTGTGGGGCGGCATGTTGTGAACGAGCTACTTGCACGGGGACACTCGGTGATCGCAACCGCTCGTGACATTGGCCGCGCCCAAAAAATGCCATGGTTTAACCGTGTAAAGTTCGTGCAGTGCGATTTGCATGAAAGCTTTGAGCATCTGCTTACACCGGAATTATTGCCGGATGCGATTATTCATCTCGCGTGGCCCGGGCTTCCAAATTACCGCGATTTTTTTCACATCGGGAAAAACTTGCCAGCCGACTTGGCTTTTTTAGCGACGGCGGTCGGAGCGGGCGTACCACAAATAATTGTTGCCGGTACTTGTCTTGAGTATGGCATGCAATATGGCCCGTTGGACGAGGAGATGGAAACATATCCAACGACACCATATGGTTTTGCCAAAGATACTTTGCGCAAAGCACTGCAATTGTTACAGAAAGAAAACCCCTTCACGCTGCAATGGATGCGGCTGTTTTACATGTACGGTGAAGGGCAAAATGTTAATAGCCTTTTGGCACAGCTAGACCGAGCAATTGACGAAGGGCTGGCTGTCTTTAATATGTCCCATGGTGATCAATTACGTGATTTTTTGCCTATACAAAAAGTGGCAGAGAGCTTTGCGCTTGCCCTAGAGAATCCCAATGTAGAGGGTGTGATCAACTGTTGCAGCGGACAGCCGATTTCCGTGCTTGATCTCGTGCAACAGCGATGCTTGGAAAAAAAGAGCGATATTCGGCTTAACAGAGGTTATTACCCGTATCCCAATTATGAGCCGATGGCTTTCTGGGGAATCACAAAGCTGTCAGCCGTCATTTCAGCTAAAACAAGTTAAAAAATGAAAAATCTGCTAATGCTTAATGCTGGGCGGCAATACCTGAAAATCTCGGATGGCGCAGTGTTTTTTTCCCTGCTGGCTGCGCTCGCGCTGGCATTGGGGGCATTGTTGCTGGTACAGCATTTATTGATTCGTGCGCCGAGCTACCCAGATTTCATCGTGGGGGCGATCACTTGGGATGCCACTACAAAACTTCAAGATTTGGCAAGTTATCCCGCTTTTCTATTGGGATTTTTAGGCGGCGGCTGGATAATGTATCGTTTGTTCCTGCAGCTATCGAGTAGTAAATCGAATGAGTACGAGCAGGATTTCGTTACAACGCTGACATGGTGGCTGGTGCCCGTTGCCATTGGTTTGGGCGGCTTTTTAAGTATTTATCCAAGCGTATCTTCGTTGGCACTGACCGTGGGGAGCACCGGTCTTGCCATGACTGCAATAGCGGTGCGTCTGAATATGCGAAACGGCGATGCGATGCCGCAGCAACTGGGCATCGGTGTGCTTGCCGTAATTTTGATCGGGCTGCTGCCATACGGGTTGGCGACCATTCAAGATCGCCTGCCTGTATTTCACGAGGCATTGCGTTTTAACGCTACCCACCGGGTGGGTTTGTTCATAGCAATAACGAGCGCGCTATACTTTTTTTACCAGTGCTGGAAATCACCGGCGGTCACTTCCTGTTATGTATCAAAGCTGCTGTTATTTGCGCAGCTTGGTCTCGCGCCATTCTATTTGCTGATACTGCCGGACCTGTATCTGGCGGGCACCAAAGTGCCTGTGATTCATACTGGCGGATGGTTATGGGCGTTGAGTCTTGCGCTGGTTTTGACCGCAGTTATTGACGTGATCATACGGTACAAGAATTTTGCATTAGGCAATAAAACTGATCTCACACAACTTCTCTCACCGCTTGCGCTATTTGCAACCGTCATCTTGTTGAGAAATGGAGCTACAGTATCGCCGCAAATTCCTACCGATGACTATCACTTCGGGGAAAGTTTGCTCGGATGGTGGAGTATGTGGGAGTTCGGGAAGATACCTTACATTGATTATTTCTCACCGCACGGGATTTTTGGTGATGAGATTAGCGGATTCCTATCGCTTATTTTTTACGATGGCACCGCTGCAACGATTGTCGAGGCGGATCGGCTTGCAGGCACATTGACTATGCTGGGGGTATTTATGGCGCTGCGCGCCTACACCGGTAGTATAGGTTTGGCGTACATTTCGATACTGCTTTTCGGAACGGTTTCCAGAAAACTGTATTGGATGATACTCGTTCCGTTCTATTGTCTTTGGCTAAAGGCGAGTAATTTAAAACCACAAAACTGGCTGTGGATGTGGACGGTTTCTGCGGCTGTGCTCGTGTTTCTGGTGCCGCCACAAGGGCTGGTCGCTGTCGCGGCTTCATCTCCGCTGGTTGCCATCTATCTGTATCGCGCAAGATTGTTTTCCTGGAACAGGAAGAGTGTTGCGTTTTTTGTGGCGGCGGTGGGAGCGCTGGCATTATTTACGCCTATTCTTTCGATGCTGTACGGCGCAATTCGATACGTAATCGAAAATGGTAAAGTCAATCAGATCGCTTATGGAGTGCCTTGGTCATGGAGCTGGGGAGAAAATGCAGTCAACAAGCTTGAAATTCTGCGCACGTCCTGGATATGGGTGCCGCTAGCAGCGGCCATGTTGATTGCAGTGCTAGTCAAACAACAGCAATACAGGTTCTATGCGATTGGTGTTGCCTTGCCAATTCTGCTATTTGCGTCGTTGTTGACTCCCTACACCATGGGGCGCATTGACCCGAACGCTATGTCGCGACCGGGTATATTGGCAAATTTTGCATGGGCGGCGCTGTTGCCATTATTACTTGCCCCTTTGCTGGAGGCACGAGGGCGAGCTGTTTTGGCTGTAGGCATCGCTTTCGTATGCGCCGCGATTGGTCTTGCCAACATCAATAAAGAGGGTTTTCATTCTATTCTTGAGAAAAATCAAATTAGTGCCTTATGGTCAGGCTCTGAACATGGCATGGCGAACATGGGGAATGGTCTGGTTGAGCCACTACATGTCGAACGACTTGCTCGAGTCAACAGTTTTCTAACGGGCCATCTAACACCCCGCGAAACCTATCTCGATTTAACTGGCCATAATACGGATTACATGTATTTTGATCGTCCGCCCGCAATGTCCACGACAGCTCCTTACAATCTGGCCAACATCCAAGAGCAATTAAGAATTGTTAACAGGTTAAGCAAGTCGATACCGCGAGTAGCATTGATAGAAGCCGATAACATCAATCATGATGGAGTTAATCCTTCATTGCGTGCCCATGTACTTTATCGATTCGTAATCAATAACTACGAAGCGGAGCTCCATGATGGTTACGTGTATGGAATTGCCAAGGATAGCGATTTGTCGCGAGTCGGCATTGATTTTACGATAAGGCCGTTCACTGATCCCGGCTGGGAAAATGGCGTTGCCCGCGCGGATAATGCTGTCATCATTCGGGATACGCTTGCCGTGCATTACCTGCGAGTAGGTGATGCCATTCTGCTGCCGGATAATAAGACCCGCAAGATCACCCGCATTTCGTCAGAGGAGAATGCAATTTGGTTCGATGGCGTACGTTTTGTGCCAAGCGCATCTGATAGTCATCGCGAGGTTCAAGTGATTTTGGATGAGCGTCGCAGGCAGGCACTTTCGGCGCAGCTAATGGATCATGTATTTGCAGTTACCGACTTGCGCAAAGTTCCCGTAGCCTGGGGACAATCATCTTCTTCTTTGGCTAGTAGTATGAAACAAGTTGCTAATTTGGATTTTTCGCAAGCTGTGCTGCATGACCTTAGTCTTGATGTGCATGGTTTTCATGTCGCGGGTGCTGCCCCCTATATGTGGCTAGATATCAGCCTGCAAAAAATCGCCGGTCAATCCGCAGGGCTGTTAAAGTTTGACGTTAACTGTGTCGGGGGGGGCAATCCGCGTATGCAGATATTCTGGTGGGGCGACGAGATGGCCGGTCCCGTACCGTCGAAATCGTTGTTCTTTACGGCTGTGAATGGTACGGTCATCGTGCCTCTAGATACATATCCGAGCTGGCTCGGGATGAGGCAGGTAAATGGTTTGCGCGTTGATCTTGAAACACCGGGCGCTTGTCAGCAATTTTCAGTTAAACATTCGACCCTGAATCAACGAATCAACCTCTCGGAATGAATGCCCTATGACTAGTCAACTCCCAATATTTCTTTCCCTGGTTATTACCACCCGCAATCGTGCGGATGAGCTTCAGCCGCTGCTAATGGAAGTCAGCCGGATGTTGGGTGAGCTTGTGTCAGATCATGAGATCGTCATTGTTGATAACTCTTCGGATGATGACTCACTAATCCGTTTGAAGGCACTTACAGGCAGCGCTGGATTGCCCAACATGCAGGTTTATGCGCTAACAAAGGAGGTTGATTCAGATACAGCATCATGGGTTGGTCTAGAAAATGCACTGGGTGACTTTGTCGCTGTTATTGATCCAATAATGGATGACATCAGTTTTCTACCAACAATGCTTGATAAGGCGATTTGCGGTGCCGACGTTGTGTTTGCGAGCAACGAACAGAAAGCCGCTCAAAGTCTTGCGTATCAGGGTGCCTATGCTATTTTTAATAAGCTTTACAAGTGGTTCAACGGCATCCATCTGGCCAAGGAGGCGCCCCAGTACCGCGTGTTGAGTAAACGTGTTGTCAATTTTATTCTTCAACACCCGCAGCCAGCTATGACCTATCGCCATCTTCCGGCCACCGGGGGGTTCGCGCGCGTCAACCTAAGCTATAGCGCGACACCTCTGGCTTCAAAAGCCAAACGTTTGGGTGACAGCATCGACCGGGGTATGCGACTGCTGGTCTCGACCACTCGTGCGCCGATGCGACTAGTGACCTCGCTGTCGTTATTTGGTGCAGTTGCCAATCTTGTGTACTCGATATATGTGGTTGCAATTGCATTGCTGAAGGTCGATGTGGCGCCCGGTTGGGTCAGCCTTTCATTGCAGCAATCTGGAATGTTCTTCCTAATCTCATTGGTCTTGCTGGTGCTGGGTGAATACATCCTAAATATGGTGAGCCTGCAAAATGAGGGGCCGCTCTATCATGTGGGACAAGAGTTCACCAGCGCTCGCATGACTCGACGTGAGAAGTTGAATATTGAAGTTGCTCTGCCACAACGGAAAGAATCACGAGCAACAGAGGCGAGAGACGCTTGATGGATGCGGCGGACTTAAAGATCGACGCCGTCGTTATTGGTGGAGGCTTCTATGGTGCGGCAATTGCCATCTATCTGGCAAAACAACGCGGTTTAAAACGCGTTGTGCTAGTAGAGCGTGAATCGTCACTCCTGACCCGTGCCTCCTACAATAATCAAGCGCGCGTACATAACGGCTACCACTACCCTCGCAGCTTTACCACGGCATATCGCAGCCGTATCAATCTGCCTCGTTTCGTACACGATTGGCCGCAGGCTGTGAAGCAGGACTTCACCAAGCTATACGCAATTGCCCGTCGCAATTCCAAAGTAACAGCCAAGCAATTTGTGCGCTTCTGCAAAGAAATTGGCGCAAAGATCGAACCGGCAGATCAGTCGCTACGCCAGTTATTTGAGCCGCATCTGATCGAAGAGGTATTCTTGGTTGAAGAGTACGCCTTTGATTCGAGCAAGTTGGCGAGCTGGGCGGAAAGTGAATTAAATGCTTGTGGCGTAGAGGTGCGCTTTGAGACACAAGTGACGGCGATTTCAAAAGGAGTCCAGTCGTTGAGGGTTGCAGCGCGAAAGAAAAACGGCGGCGATACAGAAGTCGACAGCCGTTATGTCTTCAATTGCACTTATAGCGGACTCAATCAGTTTGGGGGTGACTTTCTCGGTACAGCCACGCATCTCAAACAAGAAATCACCGAGATGGCATTGATGCAGGTTCCACCGATACTCAAGCAAATAGGCATAACTGTAATGGATGGGCCATTTTTCTCGATGATGCCCTTTCCTGCCCGCGAGCTGCACACTCTATCCCACGTACGCTATACCCCGCACATGCATTGGAATGATCAGCGTGGTATCGATCCGTATCAGAAATTGAATGACTATGAGCGGGCTACACGTGTGGATCGCATGGTTAGAGATGTTGCACGTTATCTTCCCGCTGTACATGATGCCCAATACGTTGAATCACTGTTTGAAGTTAAAACGGTTTTGGTAAAGAATGAAGGCGATGATGGTCGGCCAATTTTGTTTGAAAAGTGCGCAGAGCTACCGAGGTGTTATTCGATTTTGGGAGGGAAGATCGACAACATATACGATGTTTTAGAGAAGTTGGATGGAGAGCCGTTCAATGATATTTGAATCCGCGTCTACCATCAGAATGGGCGGACAAAGAAAATTTGTATTCGTGTATCTGCTTTCACTCTTATGCATTGGTATTGGCTACCTTTCCATTCTGCCTCTTTTTGAAGGATTTGATGAAACCGCGCATTATTCGAGTCTGCGTCAAATATCTGATACAGGAACAATCCCGTTGTACGGAGCAAGTTATTTGGCTCAAGAAGTTATCGATTATCAAGGCCCTGTTCCATATGGGTCGGGTAAGATGCCGTTTGATCGGGGCATGGTTTATTTGAAATTTTTTAAGCAGCCTGAACTTGCCGAGCAATATCAGCAAATTTATCGTCAGCAATTTCCAAATACTATGTATCGCCCGAGTCAAGAGTTGAACTGGCAGGCACAGCATCCGCCTCTTTACTACTTACTTCTGACACCGTTAGTAAAAGCGGTAGATGAGTTCTCATTTTCCACGCAATTGTATTTGCTGCGACTGGCCTCTTTCGTTCTTGCTTTGTTTGGAGTGGCTTTGGGCTTGTTGGCGGTTAATCAACCAAACAAGCCTTTATATCTCAATCCAGCCATGATTGGATTCATGCTGTATCCGGTTATCTTGCCAATGTTTTTCCCCGAGTTCACGCGCATCGGCAATGATTCACTGTGTATTTTTCTCGTTGGACTTGTCGTGTATCTACTTTCGTCGTGGTTTAAAGACGAATGTAATTCGAGAAAATCAATAGCTATTGGTGTGGTTTTAGGGATGGGATTGTTAACAAAGGCCTTTTTCTTGCCCATCACTGCGGCCTTGGCGATATTTCTATTGACGAGGCTATCGCTAGATAAACGCGACAACGTCATGCGTTTGAAGCGATTTTGGAGTCTCTTGCTGATTTTTGTGCCAGCAATATTGATTGGTGGTGGCTGGTATATATATAAGCTGGTGATATTCGGCGAACTTACCGGTAGCAATGAAGCAATTCAACTGGCTTCTCAAGGAGGACTGGTTGCAGGCTTGAAAGAAAATTTTTCTCTTTATGCTTTTGTGCGAGGTGTTATAGCCACGCTGGTATCTTACTCTTGGGCCGGAACATGGTCTTTAACACGACTACCTGCCGTTCTTCACCTTCCGCTGTTAGCGCTGGGTATATGGGTTGTTTTCACCTATATCAGGCAGCTAAAACAACATCGGCTAACTGATTCGGTATGGTTGCCCGTTTGGGTATTTTGTTTTTTTGCATTCGGACTGATTTGGCATGTGCTTGTAGGTGTGGCCCTAAACGGTAATGGAGCAACCCCCGGCTGGTATTTGCATATACTAATGCCGTGGGTAGCACCTGCCCTTGGGATAGGAATATCTTCTATTATTCAGCATCGTCGTGCCGCTCTGCTATTGTTTGCATTGCTGTTGTATGCTGTTTTTTATCAGATAACGGTGCTCTGGGCACAGTTGACATTGTTCACCGGCTGCTCGACTAAAGGGAGCGACAAAAACTATGTTTTTTCTGGCACCTCCTTTTGCTTTGATCAGACATCTCTAATAATGGATCGAATTGCCGTTTTGGGATACCCAAGTTTGGCTGTTATCGGTTTTGTTGGAGGGCTGATTTGTTTCCTCTGGTTATTGATGCAAGTGTGGAATGCCAGACATTCAATATTTACAGTTAACGTTGTGTAAGGAGGGCGTATGAGCAATACGCTAATTGGATTTTCGGGTTTCGTCGGATCAACGCTGCTAAAACAAGCCTCGTTCGCGTCACTATATCGTTCAACCAACATTGGCGAGATCGCTGGCAATTCATTCGACATAGTTGTTTGTGCCGGAGCGCCCGCGCAAAAATGGATTGCGAACCGCGACCCAGAAGCGGATCGGGAAAAGATTGAAGGGTTGATTGCTCATCTGAAGTCGATGACCTGCAAGACCTTCATCCTGATTAGTACCGTGGATGTGTTCAAGAATCCGCAGGGCGTAGATGAGGCTACTGTGGTTGACGAAATCGGGCTTCATGCTTACGGCTCGAATCGGCGCTTGTTGGAGAAGTTCGTGGAAAACCACTTTCCGAACCACCTAATTGTGCGCTTACCCGGTTTGGTGGGGCCCGGCTTACGCAAAAATGTCATTTTCGATTTCTTGAATGACAACAATCTTCACGCGATCGACAGTCGCGGCATCTTCCAGTTCTATCCGATGGTGAACCTCTGGTATGACATTCAAACAGCGCTTAATGCCGGGCTGAAGCTGGTACACCTTACGGCAGAGCCTGTCAGTGTGGCGGATGTATCGGCTCAAGGCTTCGGCAAACCGTTTGAGCAGGCGCAGGCAAACAGCCCTGCTGTTTACGATATGCGCACGCGTTATGCCAAACTTTTTGGCACATCGGGCCTATACCAATACAGCAGACGCGAAACGATTCAGGCCGTCCGCGCTTATGCACAATCTGAGCCTCGCACGCTCAAGGCAACGGGGGCGGGCGTATGAGGTTGGCCATTTCCAATATCGCGTGGGACCCATCGGAAGATGAAGATGTTGCTGGGCTGCTTAAGCGCTTTGGGGTTGACGCGATAGATGTTGCACCTGGGAAATATTTTCCCGATCCGTTGAATGCGACAGACGCAGAAGTCGCTCGCGTAAGACGCTGGTGGGCTGAGCATGGTATTGAGATCACTGGCATGCAGGCGTTGTTGTTTGGTACAGCAGGATTGAATGTGTTCGGCACACCGGAAGTTCGGGAAGTGTTACTGCATCATCTGTCGGCAGTGTGTCGTATCGGTGCAGGTCTTGGTGCCACCCGCTTGGTATTTGGTTCACCCAAGAACAGGGATCGCAACGGGTTAAGCGATGAGCAAGTACTGGATATCGCATTGCCATTCTTCGGGCGTCTTGGGGATATTGCACAATCTTTCGGTGTCGCAATCTGTCTGGAACCCACCCCTCCTTGCTATGGCGCAAATTACATGACTACAAGTGCGGAAACTGCCGCAGTGGTCAGAAGGGTTGCGCATCAAGCGATACATATGCAGCTTGATACCGGAGCGCTGGCAATCAACGGCGAAGATGTTGCTGACGTGTTAAAAGATTGCACGCCCTTGATCGGGCATATCCATGCCAGTGAACCAGACTTGGTTCCGCTGGGCGATGGGCGCACAGGGCATGCCAAGATGGCCGAGTGCGTAAAGAAGCAACTGCCAAACCATGTTGTTTCCATCGAAATGCTGGCCACCAAGAACGAGCCGCACACTGTGTCGATAGAGCGGGCGTTAGGTGTGGCGATTCAGCATTACCGCAATGAAGGCACGGGCGGCAGGATATGAAGTGGTTGATTCTTGTTCTTGGCATTGTGTCCAATGCCTCTGCCAGCGTCTTGGTCAAAATTGCCATGATGCCGCCTCGCAAATTTCCATCGCTTAGCGATCCGATGGCGGCGCTTGGCAACTGGCCCTTCTGGCTGGGGTTGGGGTTATACGGTGCGGCATTCCTGCTTTATGCGGCAGCATTGGCGCGTTTGCCGCTGAACGTTGCTCATCCGGTGCTGACATCCGGTGCCATCGCTGCTGTGGCGTTGTGTTCCTGGTTGATCTTTCGTGAGCCATTTCACTGGATGACTATTACGGGCATCCTCCTGATTGTTGCAGGCGTATTGTTGATCACAGTGCGTGTTGCTTAGAACAGAAAATAGAAAATGAATAATCAAAATATTGCTCAAGAGTTCCGTGCCAGTTGGCAGGTGCCTGCATTTGAAACGCAACTGTGGCTTGGCAGGCAACGGCCCTGTTGTGTTGTGATACCGGTCATTAACGAAGGCGAACGAATCAGGAGTTTGCTTGCACGAATGTCGGTACTCAGGATTGACAGTATTGCCGACATCATCCTTGTGGATGGTGGCAGCACGGATGGCTCACTGGATTTGGAGTTTCTTCAGAAGAACGGGGTACGCGCCCTGTTGCTGAAAACAGGCCCCGGCAAATTGAGCAGCCAACTGCGCTGTGCATATGCGTTTGCGCTGAACCAGGGCTACGAAGGAATCGTGACCATAGACGGTAACGATAAAGATGATCCTGCTGCGATACCTCAATTCATTGAAGCGCTGAAACAAGGTGTGGATTTTGTGCAGGCCTCGCGCTTTATTTCAGGCGGGGTTGCAGAAAATACGCCCAAATCGCGAGATTTGGCCATCCGCTTTGTTCATGCGCCTATGTTGAGCTTGTTTTCGGGCTTTCATTGGACGGATACGACGCAGGGTTTTCGGGCATATAGCCGCAAGATGTTGCTTGATCCGCAGATAGGTTTGTTTCGCGATGTGTTCATGACCTACGAATTACTGGCATACCTTTCGTATCGCGCTCCCAAACTGGGCTACCGATGTGTTGAGTTGCCAACTATCCGTCGCTATCCGAAAGGCGAGGTGCCGACCAAGATCAGCAGCTTCAAAGGCAACCTCTCCGTATTCGAGGTGCTCTTGCGTGCATGTTCTGGCTATTACAACCCTGATGTGCAAGAGCGCGGTAGCAAATAGCTGTGCTGAGGCATTTTTCCATCTGAATTTAGAAGGTGAGCTGAAGTGAAGAAAATAACCAAAGCTGTTTTTCCCGTAGCCGGTATGGGCAGCCGCTTTCTGCCCGCCACCAAGGCGACCGCTAAGGATGTTGCTGGTTGTGGACAAGCCGTTGAGCCATTACGCTGTGGCAGCAGTCATCACTGATATGGTATTTATCACTGTCGGCAATAAGCGTGCCATCGAAGGTCATTTCGACAAAACTTACGAACTCGAAAATTTTGTCGTATATTTGCAAATGGTCATGTGATGTATTTCAGTGTAAATCATAATAGTCGTGTATCAATCATCATCGTCAATTGGAATGGCGAGTGCTTTCTCGAACGTTGTCTCGCCGCACTTACCGCACAAACCGTATTGCCCCACGAAATAATCTTGGTTGATAACGCAAGCAACGATAGCTCAGTTGCCATCGCGCGCCGCTTTCTATCGGTGCGTCTGATGGCGCTGGATGAGAACACTGGCTTTGCGCGCGGAAACAATCTTGCGCTGAAAGCTGCATCCCTAGATTCGGAATGGGTTGTCCTGCTCAACCCAGATGCCTTTGTCAAACTGGACTGGTTAAAGGAGCTGCTGGCGGCGGCAGAACGCAATCCGGCATTCGATGTATTCGGCAGCAAGCTCGTTAATGCGAACGCTCCGTTGTTGTTGGATGGCGCGGGCGATGCTTGCCATGTCAGCGGCTTGGTGTGGCGCACGGGGCATGGAATACCGCTGGCTGACGACAAGGATTGCGAGCGTGAAGTGTTTTCGCCTTGCGCTGCTGCGGCCATGTACCGCCGCAGTGCGCTGCTTGAGGCGGGCGGTTTCGATGAAGATTATTTTTGCTATGTTGAGGATGTCGATCTCGGCTTTCGCCTGAGGCTGGCCGGACATCGCTGCCTTTATGTGCCGCAGTCTGTGGCACATCATGTCGGCTCGGGTACGACGGGTGGGCAGCACAGTGACTTCTCTCTCTATCACGGGCACCGCAATCTGGTTTGGACCTTCGTGAAGAATATGCCGGGAGTTTTGTTCTGGCTGCTGTTGCCGCTGCATCTGCTGTTGAATCTTGTTACTGTTGTTTGGTTCGCATTGCGCGGTAGAGGTGGGGTGATCCTGCGGGCGAAGCGTGATGCACTGATTGGATTGCCGAAGATGTGGCGCAAGCGTAAAGATATCCAAGATAAACGCACTGTCTCCATTGGGGAAATTTGGCGTATTTTGGACAAAAGCATCTTTAAATAAGGGCTGTTGACTGTTGATGAGCCTGCCGCTGTAAACGATGATGATAAAATCTGCGCCATCAATCCGCTTTTGCAAGTTAGCGCGCACTCTACATGACATATCTAGCCCCCATCGTTTCTGCTTTAGTTAGCTTGTTGTCACTCATGTTTATGCTGTCTGGCAAGTTTGACGGCAAGATTCAAGATGTTCCCAACGAACGTTCATTGCACACCAATCCTCTCCCGCGTATGGGAGGTATTGGGCTGGTTGCGGGCGCGGTGTCTGGTTGGGTTTTGACGATTAACGTTTTGACTTGGTGGTTGTTGTTGCCGCTGGTTATCCTATTCTTAGTCTCGCTGCTGGATGATATGCGCGATCTCTCTGTGCGCGTACGCCTGTTGGCGCAGTTGCTTGCGGCAGCTATTTTGGTGGTGGGCTCTGATATGTTTGTTCAGCAGGGTGCTGTCGTTGCGCTGTTGCTATTGTTACTCACTGTTTGGGTGGTTAATCTTTACAACTTCATGGATGGTTCGGACGGGCTTGCAGGCGGTATGGCACTGTTTGGTTTCGCCATGTACGGTTTTGCGGCACTCATGCAGGACGGGGATGTTGCATTTGCCGGTTTGAATTTCTCGATTAGTGCGGCAGCACTAGGATTTTTGGTTTACAACTTTGCTCCGGCCAAAATATTCATGGGGGATGCCGGTTCTATTTCGTTGGGGTTCCTTGCCGTAGCGATGGGCATATGGGGCTGGCAGATGAGTTACTGGCAGGCATGGTTTCCACTGCTGGTATTTTCCCCGTTTATTGTGGATGCGACCGTTACTTTGATAAAGCGTGCGATGCGTGGAGCTCGAGTGACCGAAGCACATTGTGAGCATTACTACCAACGTGCGATACAGTTGGGTTGGGGGCATCGTAAATTGGCTCTAATCGAGTATGTATTAATGTTGGGTGCTGGTATCAGCAGTTTATGTGCCTTATGGAAAGAAGAGCTATTGCTTTTTGTTTTAATGGGCTGGGCGACTATCTACATAGTGATGATGATATGGTTAGATAAATGTTGGACTATTCACGTATCACGCCAGACGGTCGACAATGAACTTAAATAATCACTCTATGTTAATTAGCCCAAGAACTGTATTAGCTGTGTTGCATGATGTTTTCGCTGCCAGCATGGCTTGGACGTTGGCGTATTTACTTCGTTTTAACTTTGACCTTCCTGATGATTTTGCCACTGAACTGCGCCACACCCTAATTTGGATCGTGCCGTTGCAATTGCTGATTTTCCTTCAGTTTGGTTTGTATCGCGGTGTTTGGCGATATGCCAGCACGGCCGATTTGCGTCGGATTGTGCTGGCGGTGATAACGGCTGCGGCAGCTATCCCACTGATGTTTTGGATGCTGCGCTTAGGGATGGTTGTGCCGCGCTCGGTGTTGATTATTAATCCGCTGCTGTTGATTTTGATGATGGGCGGTAGCCGTTTTGTTTATCGCATGTGGAAAGAGCAGGGGCTCTATGGCGATATTCACTTGCGTGGCGAACCGGTGTTGGTGCTGGGCGCTGGAGATGCGGCGGTTAGCTTGGCCAAGGAGTTGGCGAAAAGTGGCGAGTGGCGTTTGGTTGGATTTTTGGATGATAGTAATGAGCGGCATGGCCGCACATTAAATGGTGTGCGCGTGCTGGGTAGTTTGGATGAATTGTCGCGCTGGGTTGAAAAGCTGGGAGTACAGCAGGCTATTATCGCGATGCCATCGAGTTCGCATCAACAGCGCAAGCGGGCGATTCAATTGTGTAACGCCGCTAAGGTGCAAGCGCTGACAGTTCCTTCATTCGAAGATTTGATGAGCGGCAAGGTGAGCGTTTCTCAATTGCGCCAAATCGAGCTGGACGACTTGCTCGGGCGTGATCCGGTGCAACTAGATGCGGAGGGCTTGCATGATTTGCTGACTGGTAAAGTGGTGATGGTCACTGGGGCGGGGGGCTCCATCGGGTCGGAGATGTGCCGACAGATTGCCCGCTTTATGCCAGCAAAACTGGTTTTGTTTGAGCTAAGTGAATATGCGTTGTATACCATTGAGCAGGAGCTCAGGCAGACATTCCCCCAGCTTGATTTTGTATGTTTGGTAGGGGATGTGCGTGATGCTGCACGAGTGGGTGAGGTGCTCGGTATTTACCAACCCAGTGCTGTGTTCCATGCTGCTGCATACAAACACGTGCCGATGATGGAGCAGCGCAATGCGTGGCAGGCAATACGCAACAATGTGCTGGGTACGTGGACGATTGCACGCGCCGCTCAGCAGTATGGCGTGAACAAATTCGTGATGATTTCCACCGACAAGGCGGTTAATCCGACCAATGTGATGGGTGCCTCCAAGCGCTTGGCTGAGATGGTTTGCCAAGCGTTGCAAGCTTCAGGGCAAACACGTTATGTCTCGGTGCGTTTTGGCAACGTGCTGGGATCCTCGGGGAGTGTGATTCCCAAGTTCCGCGAACAAATTGCCAAGGGCGGCCCGATTACGGTGACGCATCCCGAGATCACGCGCTATTTCATGTCGATACCCGAAGCGGCTCAGCTGGTTTTGCAGGCGGGGTTGATGGGTGAGGGCGGTGAGATTTTTGTATTGGATATGGGTGAGCCAGTAAAAATTGTCGATTTGGCACGCGACCTGATTCGTCTTTCCGGTATGAGTGAAAGCGACATCAAAATCGAATTCAGCGGATTGCGCCCCGGCGAAAAGCTGTATGAAGAATTACTTGCTGACGACGAAAATACCCTTCCTACGCCGCACCCCAAGTTACGTATTGCTCAGGCTAGAACGACTGATGCGGAATGGCTGTCGCGATTGCTGATTTGGACAGATGCATCAACGATGAACGATGAGGATGTGCGTGCGGCGTTGAAGGCTTGGGTGCCGGAATACGCCCCTGCCATACACTAACCATGTACGATCTGTCGGTTATTCTCATTACCAAAAACGAAGCCGCCAATATTCGGGAATGCCTGCAGTCGGTGTCGTGGGCGGATGAAATTATTGTTGTTGATTCGGGTAGCACAGATGACACGGTAAGTATTGCAAAAGAAATGGGCGCGCAGGTTTATCAACATGACTGGCCCGGCTTCGGCCCTCAAAAAAATATAGCGTTGAGCTATGCCACGAAAAGCTGGGTTTTTGCAATTGATGCGGACGAACGTGTGACAGATAAGCTGCGTGCCGAATTGGAAAGCGTCATGCGCGAAGGCCAAGCTGCGGGTTACTACTGTCCCCGCTTGTCGCAATTTTGCGGCAAGTTCATTCACTATTCGGGGTGGTATCCAGATTATGTGCTGAGGCTGTTCAAGCGAGAGCGCGGTCGATTTACCGATGCGCTAGTACATGAGCGTGTGGATGTTGACGGGCGCACCGAGAAGCTGAGTCACCCGTTACTGCATTACAGCTACGTTGATGTAACAGATGTCGAACGTAAAGTGACGCATTATTCCGATGCGGCCGCACGCCAGATGTATGAGCGAGGCAAGCGATCCACCTCGGTGGGCGCAGTGCTGAGTGGAGGGTGGTCGTTTGTGCGAACCTACATTGTCAGGCTGGGTGTTCTTGATGGCGCGGCTGGCTGGAGTATTGCTTGCATGAATGCCCGCACCACTTATTTGAAGTATCGAAAACTGGCGGCGTTGTATGACGCCACTTAACTGAATGCGCGCTTGATCCGACTTCGCAGTAACTGCCAGCGTAATTGACGAGTTTGCTCCGGCTCGCTTAACGCCATCATGTGAGCAACCTCGCCGCGCCGCAAAAAGTAGCGGTCAAATACAGACTGTCGCATCCCCCACTTGTGCAGGAACTGTTTTCCACCGTTGTTCTTTTTAACCTTTCCTGTCGACTTGCATTGGAAGTGGTAAACCAGCGAATCGCCTACGCCCAAAAAAATGCGACAACCGGCGTGCCATAGTTTCATCGAAAAATCGTTGTCGCTGCTCATGCCGGGTGAAAACTCACTGCTATACCCACCCACTTTAAACCACCAGCGTTTGCTGACCAGCGTGGGTGGCCACGTTGCACCCAGCCAATCGGCTTTGTTTTTTTGCGGTAAATCCGCGAGTAATCGGGCTTCGTCAAAGGTGTGCGCATCACTGCCATAGTCGCCCACAATGACACAGGGATTCTGTGTGTCACGCGGTTCGATCATGGTGCCAGAGAGCATGAATAAATCGGTATCCAGTTGCTTGAGTTTGTTCACTAGGGCGGTATCCCAGCCTGGGCAGCAATACATGTCATCGTTCAGATACAGGATGTAGTCCTGTGTGGCATGCATTGCAGCTTCGTTCACGGCGAGGCAAATGCCGATGTTTTCCGGCGAAGCGGTGTGAGTAATGTTTTGTGTTCGCACCCATTCCAGTGAGCCGTCACTACCGTCATTAACATGCACGATAATCTGGTGCGGATAAGCTGAGTTTTCCCGAATGCTGCGTATACAAAGCTGCAAAAGCGCAAGATTGTTCCAAGTGGGAATGATGATAGAGAACATATTGGGGGGTCCGTTAACGCTTTTCAGGTAAAGCTTGTGGGGGGCTTGATATACTGCGCCCTTTCATGATGGCGGCATTCTATAACATGCGCCGATAATTCAGAGGCGGGATGAAGGTAATTCATATTGTCAGGCGCTATGGTACTGGCGGCGGAATGGAGCGTTACGTGTGGGAAATAACACGGGAGCTTGTTCGTGCGGGACATGAGGTTCAGGTTGTTTGCGAATATAGTGTAGGCGAAATTCCGCAGGGTGTACGAGTGCATGAGCTCGGGCGCATGATTTATCGTCCACGTTGGTTTTATTACTGGCGTTTCGGGCGGCGTGTTGAAAAATGGTTCAAAAAAAATCCCCAGTTGGGATGGCTGATTCATAGCCACGAGCGAGTTAGTATGCACGATGTAACCACTTTTCACGGTCCGCCTTTTGCGACAGCACGAGATAAGCCGTGGTGGAAACGCGCTTCCCTGCGAGTTGCGATGCAGCTATATATGGAGCGGCGCGAATTAAACCAAGCTCGTGTGATCGTGCCAAACTCATCTGTCATTGCACGTCAGTTGGCTCATTACTATCCTGAATATGCTGGCAAGCTAACACAACCGGTTGTGCCGGGCGTGTTGCCCGGTGTTGTTCGTCCGTATCGTGATGTTCCGAAAACTGGCGGTGTTGTCGGTTTTGTGGGTAAAGAATGGCGGCGAAAAGGATTGCCATTGGCCGCTGCTATCGTGGCCGAGTTGCGACAGGAACGGCCGGAGTTGGAGTTATGGGTGGTTGGCCCTCCAGCGGAGGAAGTGCGACATTTGTTTGTTGATTGGCAGAGCGGATATCGGCTGATGGGGTGGTGTGACAACAATGAACATTTTTATGACTTTGATGTGTTGTTACACCCAGCCAAGGCGGAGCCTTATGGCATGGTGATCAGCGAAGCGATGGCAGCATGTGTGCCGGTGGTGGTATCAGATGCTTGCGGGGCCGCCGATCAGGTTGGCGAGTTGGCAGGTAGCGTGGTAACACTGACCGCACCTCTGCATCTGTGGGTCGATAAGGTTTCAGGTCAATTAAATCGCGAAAATGAAGTGCCTGTATTTGTGCGAGGATGGGATGCGGTAATGCGGGAATGCTTGCATGTTTATCAAATTATTCCAAAAAAATGAGCTTGGTATGAGTCAAATGCGCGGGATGCTGTTTCTGGAGGTAGTACTTTCCGGGCTGCTGTTTATCTATCCAACTATGATGTTGGTAGTGAAAGGTGGCATGAATACGGTGTTCATATGGACCCTTTTTCTGGCGGTTAGTGTTTTTACTCTTAGGCCTGCCAAGTTCCCCAAAGTTTTCTGGCAACACGATTGGTCGCTGTATATGGCGGCAATGTTTGGATTGCCGTTGGCAATCTTGTTAAGTCAGGTTGCCAACGATCAATTGGATTGGCATCCGCATGATGCAGCTTCGCGGTACTGGCTTGTGTTGCCGATTTTTTTATTGTTGGTGCGGATGCCGATTCGTATTTTCAAAGTACTGCAATTTGCGTTTCCTTTGGCGGCGATTATTGGCTTATCTATGATTCAGGATCAAGGGACGGGGCGTTGGGGGATTAGTACGCTAGACCTTATTCATTTCGGAGATTTTGAATTAATTTTTGGGTTGATGTCATTGCTTGCCATCAATTGGTGGTCACAAGACACGTGGTACCTTAAATTGCTCAAGTTGACGGGTTTTTTTGCCGGTTTGGCAGCTTCGATATTGTCAGGTACGCGTGGTGGATGGCTAATGCTCCCAGTGTTTGTCTTGTTACTGGCTTATTTTTACAGTCGCCCGTTTTCTTTTCGGAAGGTATCGGGGAGTATGCTGGCCGCAGGGGTATCGCTGATCTTGATTTATAGTGCTAGCCCACCTTTTCATCAGCGCGTTGATGAGACGGTAGGGGACTTGCTGAAATTTGAACAAGGGCAAAAAGATACATCTACTGGGGTTCGTTGGCAGCTCTATATTGCAGCCAAAGATGTTTTTTTTCAGCATCCGCTGGTAGGAGTTGGCCCTGAGGGATTTGGGCGTGAGATGCAAGCGATGCAAGCAGCTGGGAAGCTAACACCGCTTGCAGCCGAACAGGGGCGAGGCGAAGTACATAACGATTTGTTGGCAAAAGCGGCTGGTATGGGGCTGTTTGGATTGTTGGCGATACTCGCAATTTATATTGTGCCCTTGAGAATGTTTTGGCGTTTGGCGCAAGCGTCCGATGGAGTGGCTAGGCGAAGTGCGATTATGGGGGTGGTATTCGTTAGCGGATGTATCACGTTTGGATTGACAGTCGAATTGCTTAATCTGGCTATGGCAACGGCTTTTTACAGTTTTACAGTTGCAGTTTTGTTGGCAGCTAGCTACCGCTTTCACGATGACGGTATCGTGCGTCCAAATTAAGGAGTCTCATGTTTAGCATCATCATCCCCAGTTGGAACAACCTTAACTATCTTAAGTTGTGCGTGGAAAGTCTGCGTAAGCATTCGAGTGTTGAGCATGAAATTTTGGTACATCTAAATGATGGTTCGGAAGGCTCTTTGGAGTGGGTTCAGTCACAAGGTATTAAGTACACGCAAAGCTCAAAAAATGTTGGCGTTTGTTTGTCCGTAAATCACCTTGTTGCACAAGCAAAACACGATTGGGTTTTGTTTATGAATGACGATATGGTTGCGGCACCGGGTTGGGATAGCGCATTTGTTGGGGCGATTAATTCGGTGGATACGAATCTCGCCTTGTTTTTTGGGCGCTTAATTCAGCCTGAGAACGGTGGGAATCAGATCATCATCAAGCAAAATTTTGGCGGCACCCCCGATCAGTTTGATGAGCCGAATTTTCTGAGAAGTTTTATGCAGGACACAAGCGGGGATACCGAAGGTGCTGCATCGCAGCCAACCCTGTTTCATCGCCAGTGGTGGAATATGGTCGGCGGCTATAGCTTGGAATTTTCGCCGGGTATGAGCAGTGATGATGATTTATTGATGAAGTTCTGGGTTGCTGGGTGTCGAAATTTCCGCATTGTCGGGGCAAGCCGCTTCTACCATTTTGGCTGCAAGAGTACTGGTCGCATCAAGCACAATTTGGGTGGTCGAATATTTGTGATGAAATGGGGTGTGACTCAAATTGAATTCCATCGCCTGTACTTACCCTCATTACGACGGGCGGATGGTGGAAAAACTGTCGAAAATCCCTTTAATTGTGTGCGAGCCTCTTGGTTGGGGCGCCTGCGGCGCGTTGGTTATGCTTTGCGTTACAAATATCCGCTCGAAGATATCGAGGCATGGGATCCCATGCCGGGGCTGTGTGACTGGCGTAAGGGTAACGACTAATTCGGTCGCGCTTTCATGCTGCTATAAACGGCATCACCTAAAAGTAGATATCCTTCGGTTGATAGATGGGAATTGTTGGCCGGATAAAGATCAATTGTTTTTAGATTAAGCGCTTGCTGCATCACACTCAAGATATTCGGTGCACTGAACTTCGTTTCCATTTTGTTCCAAAATTGTTTTTCTGGATGCATAAATACAGAAGATTTATCCGGCATGATGACCCAAAGAGTTTTTAAGTCACCAGTGCGGGAGTTAAGGGTTTGAATGATGTCCAGTGTTGAGTCCCCAATGTCGGTTAGACGGTCAGATGAGTAAAACAGCGCATCCTGACATTTCGCGTGGCTAAATAACTGACAGCCATTTGCTATGCGGCGCAGGGTTGCGCCGCCCGGCATATTCCAGCTGCTAAAGTCGGCTTGGGTACCGAGCTTTTCATAGGCCATGATATTTTGATAAGTCTCAATTCCCACCGAGAGCCTGCCTGAGCGGTCAGTGTCCGGGCGGGTGGTGAGGGGTGGGTTGCGTAATGCATCGGCATGCACGCTGGGGTGATAATCCACATGCTTGCATGTTACCGATTTGGGTAAGCCTGCCTCGACATTGCGTTCGACCACTTCGAAAATAACCCATTTCCCTTTGAATCCTTGCGCTCTAACCCAAGGATAAAAATCCTCACAAACTCCTTCGCGGATACTGGTCCAGTGTTCGGTGCGTACTTTCAATCCATTTTTAACCAGTACCGATTGCCAGACGCGGGTTTCGGAAAAACTATCGCCGATGACCAGCACATCGGCATCCTGCCATGAGGCGGGTTTCAGAAGTCCGGGGGCAATGGCCGGTTGTGGTTTGGTCCAGCCAAACAAAGATTCCGGCATCTTGCTCACCCGCGTGAGATCCCCTTCGAATCCCGCTAGTGGCAGGAAGTACAGTCCGATTGCGCCATACGAGCCGATCAGTACAAAAACGAGAATGGAAAAAAGTTTGGCTGCTTTCATCATTTAGAACTGGAAATAAAGGAACGGGCTGTAATTGCCAAATTGGTCGATTGCCAGATATAGAAAATATACTGTGGCAGATGCCTGAATAAGCGCGAGCAAGAAATTGTTTCCGTAAAAACGTAGCTTGGTTGAGTTGGGCAACAGCCAAACCCACAATAATCCAGGCAGTAGTAGCTTGATTAAATCACGGCCTGATAAGTCCGTAGTGAGTAATAGCTTGCCGGTGAGAACTTCGCTGAAGGTGACTGGATAATATGCGATCCCAGCCATGGCTTTGATGATCGCGCTTGCTTGAGCCATGTCTGTTGCGCGGAATACGACCCAAGCGACGACGACTGAGATAAAGGTCAGCGTTCCACCAAAAAATCCAGCGAGCCATCTAGGTAAAAAGCGGGGCGTTTTTTCAACGACAAATTCACGCCATAGATGGTTAATAGCCAGATATAGACCGTGCAGCGCACCCCATACGACGAATGTCCAGCCCGCGCCGTGCCACAAACCACCGAGTAGCATGGTGACAAAAAGATTCAGATAACGGCGCATCTTGCCGTGACGGTTACCGCCCAGCGGGATGTACAAATAATCGCGCAGAAAGCGTGACAGCGTCATGTGCCAGCGCCGCCAGAAGTCGATGATACTGGTCGCCTTGTAGGGAGAGTCGAAGTTAATCGGGAGCTTGATACCGAACATCAGCGCAATGCCGAGTGCCATGTCGGTATAGCCGGAAAAATCAAAATAGATTTGTAGGGTGTAGGCTAGCGCGCCGCACCATGCCTCATAGATTGTGGGTGTCATGCCGGCGGCGACACCGCCAAATATGCCGTCGGCATAAGCGGCAAGTGGGTCTGCCCACAGCGTCTTTTTACACAAGCCGAGTGTGAACAACATCAGGCCGGTGGCAACGTGTTCCCAGTTGACTTGGTACGTTGTCGCCTTGGCGAACTGCGGCATCATTTCCTTGTGATGCAAGACTGGCCCGGCGATCAAATGAGGGAAATAAGTCACGAAGAGGACATAGTGAATGAAGTTATATTCCTTCACCTCACCGCGATAGGTATCGACCAGAAAAGCGATCTGAGTAAAGGTAAAGAACGAAATACCCAGCGGCAACATAATCT
>JAQUAI010000022.1 GCA_028687335.1 Gallionella sp. | reverse complement strand
CCAAGTCTATGCCGATACGCGTAATATCCATTTCACACCTCCCTCTATATGACTGATGGTTTGGAATCTTCAGTCTGGCACATCACGATGCCGTTTAGGTGAGAGGTGTCCATTCCATTGCCCTACGGATTGTGCCGCGTCAGCGGGGTTGGAGAGCATCAGCTCGTACCGCTACGGGCGGGTGAGATGATGAAGTGGAAGTTAGTGGGTTAAGTTTAGGTAGGGTTTAATAAGCCTGCTCTGAGCTTGCCGAAGGGCGTAGCGCATTGCACCGGATGTTTGAAGTTGATTTACGCGTTTGAAAGTCTGGCTCAAGCCGATCAAAAGTTTCATTCTTAAAATTAAAGGGGAGTTGAATGCCTATTTTGAACGTAAAGATTTGCGGTAATCCTTCAGCTGAGCTATCGGCTCGTGTGGCGGTGGCGATGACTGGTTTGACGGTTGAGATTTTGAAAAAGAAACGTGAGCTGACTGCGGTGGCGGTTGAGTACATTTCGTCATCGCAATGGTTTATTGCCGCTGAGGCACTTGCTTCGCAATCTGTTGGTACGTTTTATCTCGACATTAAGGTGACCGAAGGTACCAACACGAAAGATGAAAAAGCTTTGTTTGTGAAGCGGGTGTTTGCGGCGATGGAGGAGATGCTCGGCCCGCTGGCTCAGGCCAGTTATATTGTGGTTCACGAGGTGCGCGGTGACGCTTGGGGCTATCAGGGGCAGTCGCAGGAGTACCGCTACATTCAGGGCAAAGTGCTGTAGTTTCTAGCGTTGCGCAATCCGTTTTTTCTTAGAAAATTTCTACGCGGTTTCGGCCAAGTTCTTTGGCACGATAAAGTGCCTGATCTGCTTCGCCGATGAGTTCGTCGATGGGGGTCTCATTGTGCATGGGGGCGATGCCGATGGAGATGGTGACTTGAAACTTACTGTCTTCGTTGGTGATTTCGCTTTCGGCGATGGAAGTGCGCAGGCGTTCGGCGACGTGTTGGGCTTCGTCGGTGTCGGTGTTGGGTAGCAGCATGGCGAATTCTTCGCCGCCGTAGCGCACCAGCAGGTCGTGCGGGCGGAGGTGTTTGGCCATGCAATCGGCCACCATTTTGAGCGTGGTGTCGCCCACCAAATGTCCGTAGGTATCGTTCACGCGTTTGAAGTGGTCGATGTCGGCCACCATCACGGCGGTGGGGGCGTGGCTTTGTGTGCAGCGATGCAGGGCACGCGGGAAGGCGTCTTTCATCCAGTGTCGGTTGTGGATGCCGGTGAGCGCGTCGACGTAGGCTTGGCGCTGAAATTGGGCGCGCTCGTTTTGTGAAGAGATGAGGGCGCGGTTGTCGTTGCGCATGCGACCGGCGATGATTTCCAGCAAGTTGCGTGAAATGGCGTGAGAGCTATCCACCAGTGACCAGACGGTTTCGTGGGGCACGGCGAGTACGCGACTGGGTTGGGTGGCGACGACCAGTGCCGAGGGCGGCTTGCCGTCAACCAGCGAAATTTCACCGGCGCATTCGCCCGGATGCAGCGTGGCGTGGCGCAGTGTTTCGTTGGCAACGAGATGGACGGTGAGCTCGCCTTCGAGCACGAGGTAGAGGTGCGCGTTGTCGACTTCTGGTTGCAGCAGGTTTTCTCCCACTTTCAGTTCTTTTACCGAGCAGCGTTCCAGCATGTATTCCACCGAGGCGAAATCAACACCGTTGAATAGACGGTTGCGGGCGGTTAACAGGCGATCTTGTTTGCTCATGATTTCCCCGGTCGAATTAACGGAACACGATGGTTTTATTGCCGCATACCAGTACGCGGTCTTCGATGTGATAGCGCAAGCCGCGTGCTAACACAGTTTTTTCAATGTCGCGCCCGTAGCGCACCAAATCATCCGGCGTGTCGCCGTGATCGACGCGCACAGTGTCTTGTTCGATGATGGGGCCCGCATCCAGCTCACTAGTGACGAAGTGGCAGGTTGCTCCGATTAGTTTTACGCCGCGCTGGTGAGCCTGATGATAAGGCTTCGCGCCGACGAAAGACGGCAAAAAGCTGTGGTGTATGTTGATGATGCGCTCCGAATAACGGTCGCAAAAGTCTGGCGGCAAAATCTGCATGAAGCGCGCCAGCACCAGTGTGTCGCCGTGGTGCTGTTCAAACAAGGCCGCGATGCGCTCGAATGCGGCGGACTTGTCGGTCATATCCACATGGATGAAGGGAATGCCGTGCCATTCGACAAAGCTGCGTAAGTCCTGATGATTGGAGATCACGCAGGGAATATCCACTAGCAACTCGCCGCTGCGCCAGCGGTGCAGCAGATCGTTCAGACAGTGATCTTGCTTGCTCACCAAAAGCACGATGCGTTTTTTCTGGGCGGAATCGGTCAATTGCCAATGCATGTCGAACTCGCTTGCCAGTAGGGCAAAGCGGCGGCGAAACTCATCCGCATCGAACGGCAGGGAATCAGCGCGCATTTCCTGACGCATGAAAAAACGCTGCGTTTCCTGATCGGTGTGATAACTCGCCTCGACAATAAAACCGCCGTGCTGCGCGATGAACCCAGTCACCGCCGCGATGATGCCCGCGCGGTCGGGGCAGGAAATAGTAAGGGTGTAGCGGTGTGGGGTCATGCGTGTTCCTTGCGGATATTTATTATTTTCGAGAAGTCGAGGTCGCGCGGATACGGATACAAAAAACTGGGCTGAATTATACGGAAAGCGCAGAGAGTCATGGAACCGATGATTAAGCGAATTCCGGTGGTAACTCTTGAGCGGTGATGCGCTCGTTCCACAGCACCGACATGATGCGCGAGGCTTGTTCACTGTCGCCGCTGGTGAAAAATTGCGTGTTGTCGCCGCTTGCTGTTGCGGTGGCAGCGGATAAAACCGAAAGCGGGGAGGGCAGTTCAAGCTCAATGCGACGATTGAGTTCGCGCGCAACGGCAGCGCCGGTATCGATCAGGGCGATGCTTTCGCCCACCACTTCGCGGATAAGTGGAGCGAGAAAGGGATAGTGGGTACAGCCGAGAATTAGGGTGTCAGCTCCGCGCGCTAGTAGCGGCAAGGTGTAACGTTCGATCAGGCGGCGCGCTTCGATACCGTGCAGATCGCCACGCTCGACGACCTCGACCAAGCCGGGACAGCCTTGGGTGACGATTTCGACTTCGCCCGCGTATTTTTCCAGCAAAGCGGCAAAGCGCGCACTTTCGAGAGTGCCGATGGTGGCAAGTACGCCGACCACGCCGCTACGGGTGGCGGCGACGGCAGGTTTGACGGCGGGCTCCATACCGATGATGGGTAGTGTGTACCGGCTGCGCAGTGCGGCGGCAGCGGCAGCGGTTGCGGTGTTGCACGCGATGACGATGGCTTCGGCACCGTGTTCGACGAGAAAGCGGGTGAGGATAAGCGAGCGAGCTTCGATGTAGGGCGGTGATTTGTCACCGTAAGGTACGTGGCCGGAGTCAGCCACGTAAATGAGTTTTGCATCGGGCAGCGCGGCGCGGATGTGGTGCAGCACGGACAGGCCGCCCACGCCAGAGTCAAATACGCCGATGGTTCTGCTCTGATTCAAGGTCACTCCATGATTGAGCGATGCGCGTTGAACTTCACTATCAATCCCTTTTTTCTTGCAAGTAACCAGCGACTTGTCGCCTAACCCTCCCTCTACAAGAGAGAGGGAAACAACACAAATTAGACTCCCATGCCTTGGTCACGCAGATACTCTTCGTAGGTGCCGTGGTAATCAGTCACGCCTTTTTCGTTGATCTCGATGATGCGGGTGGCGAGCGACGAAACAAATTCGCGGTCATGGCTGACGAACATTAGCGTGCCTTTGAATTCCAGCAACGCGGTGTTGAGCGATTCAATGGATTCCATGTCCATGTGGTTGGTCGGCTCGTCCATCAGCAATACGTTGTTGCGTTGCAACATCAGCTTGCCGAACAGCATGCGGCCTTTTTCACCGCCGGACAGCACTTTGACGAACTTCTTAACTTCGTCGCCGGAGAACAGCAGACGGCCCAATGTGGCGCGCACGACTTGATCGTCGTCGTTCGGGCCGCGACAGTAGGTCATCCAGTCGGTCAGTGTTTTGTCTTCGGCGAACTCGTGCGCGTGATCTTGCGCGTAGTAGCCGAGCTTGGCTTTTTCAGTCCATTTAATTGTGCCGGTATCAGCCGCAAGGTCGCCCGCGAGGCAGCGCAGCAAGGTGGTTTTACCAATACCGTTGGGGCCGATGATGGCGACTTTTTCGCCCGCATCAATGCGGAAATTCACATTGGAAAACAGCACACGGTCAAAGCCTTTGGACATTTGCTGTACTTCCACTGCGGTACGGTGGAGCTTCTCGCGTTCGTCGTATTCGTAGCGAATGAAGGGGTACTGGCGGCTGGAAGGCTTGATATCCTCGATCTTAATTTTGTCGATCTGGCGCGCGCGCGAAGTAGCTTGCTTGGCTTTCGACGCGTTGGCCGAGAAACGTGCCACGAAGGCGCGCAGCTCGGCGACTTTTTCTTTAGCCTTGGCATTGTCGGAGGCTTGTTGCTCGCGTGCTTGCGTCGCGGCCATCATGTATTCGTCGTAGTTGCCGGGGTAGATGGTGATCTTGCCGTAGTCCAGATCGGCCATGTGGGTACACACGCTGTTGAGGAAGTGGCGGTCATGCGAGATGATAACCATGGTGCAGTTGCGCGCATTGAGCACATCCTCCAACCAGCGGATGGTGTTGATGTCCAAGTTATTGGTTGGTTCGTCCAACAGCAGGATGTCGGGGTTGGAGAACAGGGCCTGCGCTAGCAGCACGCGCAGCTTAAAGCCCGGCGCGACTTCACGCATGGGCCCCTGATGCAGATTGATGGTGATGCCTACACCAAGCAGTAATTCACCGGCGCGTGCTTCGGCGGTATAGCCGTCGTATTCGGCAAAGGCCGCTTCCAGATCGGCGGCGCGCATGTAGTCTTCTTCCGAAGCGTCCGGGTTGGCGTAGATCGCGTCGCGTTCTGACATGGCAGCCCACATCTCGGCATGGCCCATCAACACTACATCTAGTACGCGCATATCTTCGTAGGCGAACTGATCCTGCCGCAATTTACCCAGACGCTCGTTTTTATCCAGCATCACTTCGCCTGAAGTTTGCTCAAGGTCGCGTCCCAAAATCTTCATGAAGGTGGACTTGCCGCAACCGTTCGCGCCGATCAGGCCGTAGCGGTTGCCGTCACCAAACTTAACGGAAACGTTTTCAAAAAGCGGCTTGGCGCCGAACTGCATGGTGATATTTGCGGTAGATAACATGGGGTTGCCTTTATTTCGAAGGCGCGCATTCTACCATCGCCACCCGTTACGGCGATGCCGTTCCGCTGCCCCCGCGATTGCGGGGCGGCAGAATGGCAGGGCTTGCGTTATTCTTGCAGTATGTTTGCCAGACTTCATGCCCATGCCATTCGGCTTCAACGCGGTTGGTTGCTATCGCCTTTTATGGCGCTGGTGCTCGGTCTTGCCTTGCTGTTCGGGGCGACTTCACTAGGGCGGTCGGAGATGCCCGATGTTCGGCAATACACCGAGGCGGAATTTTTGGTCTCGGCACGGGAGGTACTTCCACTTGGCAGTGCGTCGGGCTGGCAAGCGGTAGCGCTGCCTGATACCTGGTGGTCGCGCAGGGTGCTGGATACCAGCGGGTGGTATCGTTTATCCGTCGAGGCCGAGCAAGTGCCGCAGTCGTTGCAGGGTGTTTATCTGTTTCGTTTGAATATGAATGCCGCTGTATATTTCAACGGTGTTTTGTTGGGTAATGGCGGCAAGATGAGTGAGCCGCTGACGCGTAACTGGAATCGACCGCTGTACTTCAATATTCCGCAATCTCTCTGGCGCAGCGGGCAAAATGAATTGCTGATTAATTTGGTGACTTACCCCGGTTTTGGCATGTTTCCTCCGGTATTGATTGGTCCCGATGCCAGTCTGCGTCCTGCCTATCAGCAGCGGCAGTTTTTGCAAAACGAGCTGAGTTTGAGCTTTACCGCATTGCTGGGTTTGGTGGGCTTGTTTTTCATGGGCTTGTGGCTGTTGCGTCGTCACGACACGGTGTACCTTTGGTTCGCGTTGTCGAGTTTTTGCTGGGCCGCTTTTAATACCCACCTGTTTGTCCGCGACCCACCGATGCAGGGAGGGTTGTTTCTCTGGTTTGCCCATGCCACGTTGGATTTCTGGATGGTTTTTCTGGTGGTGTTTATGCACCGTCATCTGGGTATTGTCCGCCCGCGTTTGGAGCAGCTTTTGTTCGTTGTGCAAGCCGTGCTGGCACTGATTTTTATCAGGCCGATGACAAGCTATGACCCGGATTTTTTCACTCATGCATCCACCACTCACGCGCTTACCTTTGCCGCCGCAGTCTATTTGATGACGGTAGCTTGGCAGCATTGGAAGCATCGTCCCAGTCGTCATTCGTTCGGACTGGCCACGGTATTTACCATGTTTGTGATTGCCGGTTTGCATGACTGGGTAATGGAAAACCCGATACCCGGCCTGATCCCACTCGATGTGCTGATTGAGATGTGGAGCAAACAATTTCATTTGCTGTTCTTTATGGCTCCGGTGCTGATTTTGTTTGTTGCTTGGCAACTGGCGCACCGCTTTATTGGTGCATTGAACGAGACAGAACAACTCAATCGGGAACTGGAGCAGCGCGTTGCAGCCGCGCAACGCGAACTGGAAGCCAGCTTTGCCACTCGTCGCGCGCTGGAGCTGGCACAGGCGGCAACTGGCGAGCGGGAACGCATTTACCGCGACTTGCATGATGATGTGGGTGCCAAGCTGCTTGGCTTGGCGATTTCCGCACAGCGCGCTAATTTGCCACGCGAGGCCGACTTGGCTCGCTCGGCATTGCAAGATTTGCGTGATGTCGTATCGCGTTCGGCTCAGGCATCGACCCCGCTGGGTGATTTGCTCGCAGATTGGCGGGTTGAGACCGAGCAGCGGGTGAATGCGGCAGGGCTGGTATTGACGTGGGGCTTTCCCGAAGGGGAAGCCGAAATGACGGTGAGTGCAGAGTCTGCATTGAATCTCAGCCGGATTTTGCGCGAAGCCGTCACCAATATTTTGCGCCACGCGGAAGCCGAGCGTATTTGGGTCGATACACAACTGCGGCAAGAGCAACTCGTGCTCAGCATCAGCGACGATGGCAAGGGCTGCCCGCCGGAGTCAGTTAAACAGCATCGCGGTATGACAGGTATGCGTTCGCGTGCCGAAGCGCTGGGTGCGATATTGCGCTGGGAAGCGGTCGAGACGGGCGGATGCCGTGTCAGGCTGGAAGTACCACTCTGCAACCTCCCCCCGAAACACGGGGATGAAAATGCGCAAGCGTTCGCTATGATGCCATCCTATGAAAACCGCGCTGATTCTTGATGATGTTCCCGACTCGCAAATCTGGCTGAGTCAGGCACTGACTTCCGCCTTTCCCGGCATACAGCTCAGCACCGCCGATAGCCTGAAAGAAGCGCGTGTTTGGTTGGCCAGTCACCCCGCCCCCGAGCTGGCGCTGATTGATCTCGGTCTGCCCGATGGTAGCGGTACCGAACTAATTGCCGAGTTAAACCGTAGCGCTCCGCAGACCTTGTGCATCGTTGCCAGTATTTTTGATGATGACCAACATTTGTTTCCAGCGCTGCGGGCGGGAGCACAAGGCTATCTGCTAAAAGATCAACCACTCCCGCAGATTATCGACTTGCTCAAGGGCATCGTTGAAGGTCGGCCCCCTTTGTCACCTGCCGTGGCGCGCAAAATGCTGGGCTATTTCAAGCCCGGTCCGCAGCCCGATCACGAACAACTGACCGACCGTGAAACCGAGGTACTGCGTTGCATCGCCAAAGGACTGACGCTACCGGAGACCGCGCGTTTATTAATCTTGAGCCCGCATACTGTTTCCGGCTACGTGAAAGACATCTATCGCAAGCTGAATGTGTCATCGCGCGCAGAAGCCGCGCTTACAGCGCGCAACTTGGGGCTGGTTTAACGCCCCCCGCGAATGCGGGGTGCACTGTTGTACAGGCTAGACCTACCATGCATGGGTAGAGGGTGGCGAAATAAAAATGCATATGCATTTCGGTCTATTCATTTTTTTGAAAGTAGTAGCTAGCATTGCCGCCGCTAAATTTTTGCTTGATCTTGGCTGTTCAATTTTTATGAGGAAAGTTATGAAAGTGCGCTATTCCGGTGTACTGCTCGCGTTGCTTGCGGCAGGTGTATTGACTCAAAATCCGGCGACAGCCGCCGAACAAAAACTGCAACTGGCAGCCCTGCCGATGGAAACCGTGCAGGAGCAGCAACAAGAAGAGGCTCGCGCCACCACCTTCGCCATTAACGGCTACACTTTTGAAGGCAATCAAAAACTTTCCGCCGATGTCTTGCGCAGCGCGGTAGCGCCGTATGTCGGTAGCAACAAAAACGAACAGGATTTGCTGGCTGCCAAATCGGCCATTCTCAAAGCGTATAGCGATGCCGGTTACGGATTGGTGGCGGTTGGTTTTCCCCAAGAGATTGGAGCCGATGGCATCGTCAATCTGCGTATCGTCGAAATTAAACCCGGCAAAATTAAAGTCACTGGCAACAGCAATTACTCGGAAGCCAATATCCGCGCACAGCTGCCAGCGTTAGTGGATAACGAAATGCCGGATCAAGGCGCACTGTCGCGCCAGATGTTCCTCGCCAACGACAATCCCAGTCGCAATATTCAGATGAACTTTGCACCGGGCAACGAGCCGGGTGTTATGGATGTGGAGCTGGCTGTGCGTGAGCTGAATCCGCTGCGTTACGGCATCACGCTGGACACCACCGGTAATCAGCAAAGTGGTTACTACCGGCTCGGTGCCATCGTTCACCACAGCAATTTGTGGGATAAAAGTCATATTGGTGCATTGAGCTTTGTTACTTCGCCGGAAAAACCCGATCAAGTGCAGCAACTCGGCCTGCATTACCAAGTGCCGCTGGCGGCATGGGGTGACAGCGTCACCTTTAACGCTAGCCATTCCAGTGTCAATAACGGACTAGTGGCGAATGCCTTTGATATTTCCGGTCAAGGACAATCCATCGGTGCGCACTATCAGCGCAATCTGGCGCGGGATTTTTACAACAAGCATGTGTTAGACATCGGGCTGGACTATCGTACCTATAAAAACACGATCAACTTCTTCGGTTTCAATCTCGGTGTTGACGTGGACGAGCGTCCGCTGGCACTTGCCTACCAATACAGCCACAACGATGCCGCGTTGGAGTGGGGTGCTGGCATTGGTTATGTGGCCAACATCAGCGGCGGGGCGCGCAACGACAACGCTACCTACGCGGCCAGCCGTGTGGGCGCATCGGCTAATTGGGATGCCGTGCGTTTTAACGCCTCTGCCAAATATCACACCGACAGCGACTGGATCGTCAGCGCTGCACTGGATGGCCAGTCGAGCAATAAACCGCTGATCGCGGGTGAGCAATACGGCATTGGTGGCGCGCGTAGTGTGCGTGGTTATGAAGAACGCGAAGTGACTGGCGACAGCGGCGAACGTATTAGCCTGGAAGTTTCCACTCCGCGCATTGCCGACGCACACCGCTTCGTTGCATTTATAGACAACGCCTCGATGCGACGCAACAACCCGCAAGTTGGCGAATTGCCTTCCAAGACGCTGACTGGCTACGGCCTCGGCTGGCGCATGGGTTTGCAAAACGGTTTGAACGTGAACGTGGATATCGCCGTTGCGGGCAATACCGGGCTCACGACTCAGCGCAACCAAACCTCGACCCATCTTTCCGCCGTGTGGTGGTTTTGAGTCGGACTGAATACTTTTGACAGGAGTCGCAAATATGAAAATTAAATCGATGCGTAAGCACTTTTCCAAAACCATTTTGTCGTTGTCGCTTGCTTTCACGGTCAGTGCTGCCCACGCACTGCCTACCGGATTTGCAGCAGTGACCGGCGGCATTGTCATGGTTGATTATTCCGCCAACGGTCAGATCAATGTTGTGATGCCCGCCGTTGCAAACGGCTCGACCACAGCTCATATCATCAACTGGAGCGGATTTAATTTGGCCCCGACGGACATGGTCGAGTTTCAGGGGACACCTGCCGCAGGTGCGGTCGCTCAGCCTGCGGGCAGCATGTATGTACTGAACCGTATTTCCGGTCCTGCATCCAGCATCAATGGAACGGTGCTGGTGAATAACTTTAACGTGCCCGATATGCACGTTTTCTTGATGAATGCCAACGGGGTGGTTGTGGGCGCACAAGGACATTTGAACGTAATGAATGGCACGGCAACCACACTGAGCACATCGACGGCAAGTGTGACTGATGCACAGTTCCTTGCGGGCACCTTGCCGACGACACAAGCCGTATTCTGCTCAATGGGGCCTTGCTCAGTTCCCGCGATGCCAGCGACACCTACTACCATTCCGGTAACCGCAGGCGGTACACCCACTACGCCGTTTACTACGAATATGACAGCGCAAGAATTTATCACTGCGCTACAAGCAAATTGGAGTTTTATTAACTGGGCAGCACTGGATGCCCATCCCTTGTTTTCCGGCTTAGGCGGCCTACAGCAATACATCACCCAAAATAGCTGTTCTACCAACCCGACCAGTCAGGCATGCGGTTTTATGCTGGTGCACTTAGGTATGTTGCTTGCGGCACCACAAAATGCATCACAATATTTATTGGCAGGTGCGGGGTCGGGTTCTGGTGCCGGAAGTTCGTTGGGCACAGCCTTAGGGCCGTTGGTAGGCGCAGTACCTAACTTAAGCAGCTATGTCGGTTTGTTTACCACTGCACAAAGCGCAGCGATGACACAATTACAAACCTATCTGACGCAAAACCCAGGCGTTGCTCAATACGCGGCAAACACGATTGCCCAAGCTGCACCGCAAGCGGTTGGACAAACTCAGGCGGCGATGACTCAATCGGTGCAACAAGTGCAGGCAAACGGCGCGCCAGCACAAGTGGCAGCCAATGCGGCACCGGGGGTTGTTGGTAACGTATTGGCCGGAGCTTCGCGCGGCAATCTGCAAAACTTCATGTTTGGCAACACACTCCGCGCCACTGTTCGTGGTGGTGTTGTTCGACTCGGACTGTAGTCTCCCTCCATGAGCAATCGTGAACTTTTACCCCGCCGCTGCGCGGGGTTTTTTGTAATAATGCCTCCGTTTTCCCTAATTTAAGGAGATTTGAAGATGCGCCGTCTTGCCTTTTTGACCTTGATTACCGCACTTGCCGCGCCCGTTTGGGCGATTGATGAAAATCCCTATTTCGATGCTAAAGCCGCACCGGAAAAGCAGCTCGCCGATTATGTCGATGCGACGGGAACGGAAAAGCTGAAAGGCATCACACGGGTGTTGGTGCCGCAGTTCCGCGTTGAATTTCAATTGCGTTCCGAAGTGAGCAAAAACGTGAGCGAACGTAATGCCTCAACCGGCTTTACCGCGCAGCGCAATGTGTCGGTCTATCTGCACCTGAAAGGGGTAGAAGATGCACAGTTGCAAAAGATCACCGATATTGCCTACAAAAATTTCCTGAAAGAAATGGCGGCGGCGGGGATCGAAGTGATCGGGCCAGATAAGCTGGCAAACGAGCCGGAATTTGCAGCTGTTTTGAAATTGGGTCAGTCGTCGCCCGCCGCGCTGGAAACCAAAGACGGTATCTCGCATTTCTTCGCGCCGAATGGCGGCAAGGTCTATACCTTGTTGCGTCAAACGGACAAAGCGCGCCAAGGGTTTGGCAGCGGGCTATCCAGCAGTTTTGAAGATATGGCGAAAGAGATGCCAAAAGCCGAACTGGCACTCTCTAAAAAGTTTGATGCGCCGTGCATGAAAGTGTTGCTCACCATTGCTCCCGGTCAGGCTGAAGTGTCCGGCTGGAACGGCATCGGTATTTTGGGTGATGCGGTTACGCTGGTGAACGGCACCGCCGAAGTGTTACCCGCTTTGACCATGTTGGAAGAGTCGCGCATCGTGTTCCGCAGTGCCAGCCACTCCGAGAACGATTCCAAAATGTTCGGTGGCAAAAGCTTCTTCGGTTCCAAAGTGCGCGATTTCACGCAAGAGGGTGACACGGCAATTTACCTGAAGAAACCCCTGCTGATTGCCGATCAGGTTTCCACCAAAAAGATGGTAGAAACAACTGGTGCGGGCGCGCAGGTGATGAATGCAGCTACCACCGTTAATAAAGTGTCAAAAGTGGGTGGGTTGATGGGCGCATTTGGCGGCTTTGTGCCGTTTGGCGGCGCGCTGTCGCAGGCCGGACAGGTTGCGCAGGTGGCCGAAGTGACAGGCAATCACGACCATCACGAGTACACCGTCGAAGCTGATCCAAAAATGTACGAGACAGCTGCAACTCAAGAGATTGCTACGGTCACCCGTTTGTTGTTGACCAAGGCCACGCAAGCCATTGGTACCGCCGCACCGGCAGCCACTGTCGCAAAGAAATAATCCGGCTAGTTCCGCTTTGTTGCTCACGCAGCGCCCGCCTTGGCGGGCGTTTCGTTTTGGGCGCGAGCAATCGGCTAGAATGCAGTCATCGCAACCGTACGGCGCATCATGGTTCCTCATCTCACTACCGCATTGAAAGGCCCGCTGCTGGAATTAGAGCAGCGTATTCTCACCGCCCAGCCGACTATCGAGCACTGGTTTCGCACGCAATGGCTTGAGCACACGCCGCCGTTTTATAGCTCGGTGGATTTACGCAACAGCGGTTTTAAACTCGCGCCAGTAGATACCAATTTATTTCCCGGCGGCTTCAATAATCTCAATCCCGATTTTCTGCCGCTGTGTGTGATGGCGATGCAGACGGTGGTGGAAAAAGCTTGTCCCGAAGCGCGCGGTATTTTGTTGATTCCCGAAAATCACACGCGCAATCAGTTCTATCTGCAAAACGTGGCGCAACTTGTAACGATGCTCAAGCAGGCGGGGATGCGCGTGCGTGTTGGTTCGCTGTTACCTGAAATCACCGCGCCCACCACGCTGGACTTGGCCAACGGTCACACGCTGACGCTGGAACCTTTGCTGCGTAACGGCAACCGTTTGGGTGTACAGGATTTCGATCCTTGCGTGATCTTGCTCAACAACGACCTTTCCGCTGGTGCGCCGGATATTCTGAAAAATCTGGAGCAAACCGTATTGCCGCCGCTGGAAGCGGGCTGGTATGTACGACGCAAATCCCAGCATTTCGCGGCTTACCGTCAGGTGGCGCAACAGTTCGCTAACATTCTGGGTATCGATCCGTGGTTGATTGATCCGTATTTTGCCGTGTGTAATCAAATCAATTTTCAAGAGCGCGTAGGTGAAGATTGTCTCGCCGCACAGGTTGATATGGTGCTGGGGCAAATCCGTGCAAAGTATGCTGAATATGGCGTGAAGCACGATCCGTTCGTCATCGTCAAAGCTGATGCGGGCACTTATGGCATGGGCATCATGACGGTGAAAGATGCCAGTGAAGTGCGCGATCTCAACCGCAAGCAACGCAACAAAATGGCGGTGGTGAAAGAGGGCATGCAAGTATCTGATGTGCTCATTCAAGAAGGTGTTTATACCTTTGAAGACCTGAATGGTGCAGTGGCCGAGCCCGTGGTTTATATGATCGACCGCTATGTGGTCGGCGGCTTCTACCGTGTTCACACTGACCGTGGCGTGGATGAAAATCTCAACGCGCCGGGGATGCGCTTTGAGCCGCTGGCGTTTGAGGCGTGTTGCACCTTACCCAATCCTGATTGCGCGCCGGACGATACTCCCAATCGTTTTTATGCCTACGGCGTAGTGGCGCGCTTGGCCATGCTGGCGGCTTCGCTGGAACTGGAAGGCATGACATCGTGAGCTTGGCGCAAGCGGGGCGTTGGATGTGGTTGGCCGCGCTTTTGCTGCTGGCCGCGTGCGGCAAAGAACCCACCGTTTATCAAGAGCAAGGTTTTGTCTTCGGCACGATGGTCGATGTCACCATTTACGGTGCGGAAGAGACCCAGTCACGTCAGGCAGTAAAAGACGTAATGCAAGAGTTTCAGCGTTTGCACGACACTTACCATGCGTGGCAGCCGAGCGAGCTGAGTGCGCTGAATGCGGCTTTTGCCAAAGGCGAACGCAAAGGGGTTTCACCCGAGCTGGCTGCCATGTTGCAGGACGCGGCACAACTATCGGCGCAATCTGGCGGCGTGTTTAATCCGGCCATTGGCGGGCTGATCGAAGCATGGGGATTCCAAGCCGATGAATTCAAGCCAGTGCTGCCTGACGAAGAAAAGATCGCGGCGCTGGTCAAGGCAAATCCACAGATGAGCGATTTGGTCTTCAGTCTAAATTCCTCTCAGCCTCCCCTTGTCAGGGGAGGAGAGAAAGCAGCGTCACCCTCCCCAGACAAAGAAGGGGAGCGGTTTGAAGTTGGCAGCCGCAACCCCGCTGTGCAAATTGACCTTGGCGGTTATGCCAAAGGCTATGCGCTAGATCGTGCCGCCGTGTTGTTAAAACAGCGCGGCATTAACAATGCCTTGATCAATATTGGTGGCAACATCATGGCACTGGGACAGCACGGCAAACGTCCTTGGCGCGTGGGCATTCAGCATCCGCGCAAATCTGGGGCGCTGGCAATGCTGGCTCTGCACGATGGCGAGGCAGTGGGGACGTCGGGCGATTATCAGCGTTACTTTGAGCTGGATGGTGGGCGTTATTGTCACTTGATTGATCCGCGCAATGGCCAACCCACGCAAGGCGTACAGGCGGTGACGATCATTACGCAGGGCGCGCGCGCGGGTCTATTGTCTGATGCCTCTTCGAAACCGCTGTTTATCTCTGGCGCTAAGGACTGGCGTGCGGCGGCGCAACAGATGAATGTGGCGGAGGCGATGCTGGTTGATTCCAGTGGCAATATCCAACTCACAGCTGCTATGCAGAAACGGCTAGAATTCGCCGACAAGCAAGTTCGCATCGAGGTGATTCCATGAGTGATTCTGAACAGGAAGTCGTCGAACACAAAGTGCGCCGCGCGGTGGGTGCCAGTGCCATGCGTCGCATCGGAGACATCGTGGCCGCAGAGCAGCGCGACGATGAGCAAAAAGCCGGAGTTGTACGCTGGTTTGTGCGTTATGCCTGGCTGGTGGCATTGGGTATCGCGTTGTTCTATGCCTATTGGGCGGGAGTAATCTGATGGTTGGAATTCTGGTTGTTGCGCATAACAGCCTGGGCGAGAGTCTGGTTGATTGCGTTAAACACGTGCTGGGTGAAGTGCCGCCCAATCTCAAGGTGTTGTCGGTGTACGCCGATGACGATCCGCAGAAAAAACTTGCCGAAGGCGAAGTTCTCATCAAGCAGCTCGACAGCGGCAGCGGGGTGTTGATTCTGGCCGACGTGTTTGGTGCCACGCCGAGCAACGTCGGGCGGCAGTTGTGTCATGCCGAACACGTGGTTGGTGTGGCCGGAGTGAATCTGCCAATGCTGCTGCGGGTGGTGTGCTACCCCAACAAAACCATGCCTGAATTGGCGCGCATCGCCGTTGAAGGCGGGCGCGAGTGTATCGTTTATATGGAAGATTAAAGATGCTGCAACAAGACGCACTTATCATTAACAAACTGGGTTTACACGCTCGCGCTTCAGCCAAATTGACGCAACTCGCATCCAGCTTCAAGTGCGAAGTCATGCTGTCGCGCAACAACCGCCGCGTTAACGCCAAGAGCATCATGGGCGTAATGATGTTGGCTGCCGCCAAAGGCGCGACCATCAGCATCGAAACCAGCGGTGAAGACGAGGCCGCCGCGATGCAAGCTTTGCAGGCGCTCATCAACGATTATTTCGGGGAAGGCGAGTGATATTCGGCATCTTCTCAAAACCCAGACCTCGCGCGTCTCAGCGTGAGTTGTTGCGGGTTTCATTTTGGTCGGAGTGCTCATGAGTTTTACGTTACACGGCATCGCGGTTTCCAGCGGCATCGCCATCGGCCATGCCCATCTGGTTTCGCATACCTCATTGGAGGTGGCGCACTACAACCTGCCAAAGCAATTTATCGCCGAAGAGGTGGCGCGTTTTAATACCGCGCTGAAAGCAACACGCGACGAATTTATTTCACTGCGCGGCAATCGACCGCTGCATGCTGCCGCCGAATTTGATGCCTTCCTCGAATTGCACCAGATGATTTTGGATGATCCGCTGTTGAGCGTGGCTCCGGTCGAAATGATCGAGCGCGAGCGTTGCAATGCGGAATGGGCGTTGAAAGTACAAACCGAAACCCTCGTGGCGCAGTTTGACCTGTTTGAAGATGCTTACCTGCGCGAACGTCAGACCGATGTCACGCAAGTGGCGGAGCGTTTGCTCAAGCGCTTGACCGGACAGCCCGGCCACCAGCCGCCGCCCGCCCGTCATGATGTCGAAACCATTCTGGTCGCGCACGACCTAAGCCCCGCCGACCTGATTCAATTCAAGCCGCAGCAGTATGCCGCGTTCCTCACCGACCTCGGCGGCGCAACATCACATACCGCGATTGTTGCGCGTAGTTTGAATACACCTTGCGTGGTCGGTCTGCACCACGCACGCGAATTGATCCGCGAAGACGACTTGCTCATTCTCGACGGCGAGCAGGGTGTTCTCATCGTCAATCCCGATAAGACCGTGTTGGCTGAGTACAAGCTGCGCCAAAGCGAATGGGAGTTGGAGCGCAAAAAACTTAAGCGTCTGCGTACCGCGCGTGCCAACACGCTGGACGGCACCGTCATCGAACTGCACGCTAACATCGAAAAACCGGAAGACATCGTCGAAGTAAAAGAGAACGGCGCAACCGGCGTTGGCTTATTCCGTAGCGAATTTTTATTCCTGAATCGCGACGAACTACCGGGGGAAGAGGAGCAATTTGAGGCCTACCGCGCAGCGGCCAAGGGCATGGACGGCCAGCCAGTCACCATCCGCACCTTCGACCTCGGTGCCGACAAACAGATCAAAGGGGTAGAGCGAGTTGCCAGCAATCCCGCCTTGGGCTTGCGCGCCATCCGCTTGTGTCTGGCCGAGCCGCAGCTGTTCCGTACCCAATTGCGCGCACTGCTGCGTGCCACCCATTACGGCAACATCAAAATTTTGGTGCCCATGCTTTCCGGTGCCGCCGAGATCAATCAGACGCTGCAATTCATTGATGCCACCAAGCAAAGCTTGGACGCGGAAGGCATTCCGTATGACCGCGAGGTCAGAATCGGCGGCATGATCGAAATTCCGGCTGCCGCCCTCGCGCTGAATGCGTTCACCAAAAAACTCGACTTTCTCTCCATCGGCACCAACGACTTGATCCAGTACACCCTAGCGATTGACCGTACCGATGAAGAAGTTGCACACCTGTACGACCCGCTGCATCCGGCTGTGCTGCATTTACTGTCGCACGTTATCGGCACGGCAAATAAACTTGGCGTGCCCGTCTCGGTGTGCGGTGAAATGGCGGGCGAACTGATTTATACCCGCCTACTGCTCGGCTTCGGTTTGCGTCAATTTTCCATGTCATCGGCGCAAGTGCCAACAGTCAAACAGCGCGTACTCACCACCAGCCTGCCCGACATCGCCGCACTGACGCAAAAAATTCTGCGCGCGGACGATCCGATGCGCATCAGAGAATTACTCGACAAGCTGAACCGTCTTTGAGTAATTTTTAGCCGTGTTTCGAGCGGGGTACTCCTTGCGGGTGCATGGAATAGCGGCTAATGGCTCATCCGAATTGAACGCAGATCGTGCGCGCCGACAGCATCGGGTATATGCTGTCGACCATCGTCAGCAACTACTCGTGGAAAAATTTTGAAGCCAATTCTGGAATATCTCAAAAAGCATGGCGAGCAACTCGACACTGAAATCGCGAAAGCCACTGGGCTTACGCTCAGCAATGCCCGTACGCAACTCGTCGAACTGGCGGCCAAACGCGAAATCATGGTTTGCTACTCTACCCGCTACGAAAACGGCAAACCCATCGAAGGCATGAAGTGCCGTTTAGCTGGGTTTATTCCCCCCGCTGCACCGGGACGCAAATCGAAGTCACAGGCGAAAACTTAGCTTGCCGCCACTGTGGCAATGCGGTGACTTGGCTTGTTGTGCGACAAGATTAGGCGAAATCCATCGCACACGCTTTCTCTGAAAATTCCAGTTTTAAGTCAGCCAGTCCGGCATCTGCGCGGTGAGTGACGTCCTTTCTTTCACTGCTGTTTCCCCCAATAGTGCGAAGCCATGTGCTGTGCCGTTTTCGTCTTTGAAAATGGCACGGACGCTGTCGCTCTCAATACGCTCTTCCCATGTGCCGTTCACGCCTTGCGGTGGCGGGCACACGACGGTGGGGCAGGCGGGGGTTTTGACTACCACAGGCATGGCGGGGTAGCGCAGTGCGGTTGGGTGGCCGCTTAAGGTTGCGGCGAGTGCGCGTGCGGCGTGCATGATGGGTTGCACGAAAGGCAGCACTAAGCCTTGCACTTCGGCACAGTCACCCAGCGCGTAGATATTGGCGACGGAGGTGCGCAGTTGTTGGTCCACCACAATACCGCGATTGATCTTCAGTCCTGCGGCGGCGGCCAGTTCGGTAGCGGGTTTGAGGCCGACAGCGGACAGCAACAGATCGACTTCGTGCTGTGTTCCGTGGTTGTCGGTGAGCAGGTAGCCAGTGCCTTTTTTATCGACTGAGGTGAGGCTGGTTTGCAAATGAAACTGGATGCCGGCGGCTTCCAGCCTGTTGCGCAGAAAGGCCGCAGCTTGCGTGGGCAGTAATCGCCCCAAGGCTTGCGGGGCGAGATCGAACACGGTGCTATTGATACCGGCCGCTTGCCAGTCGTTGGCGAATTCGCAGCCGATCAGCCCTGCGCCCAGAATTGCGACACGCTGCTTGCCTGCAACGTGTTGGCGGAAGCGGGCGTAGTCGGCCAAGTTGTTGACCGACAGCACTTCCGCCGCCGCATCGCCCTGCAAGGGCAGACGTATCGGATGCGCGCCGACGGCAAGTACGAGTTGGCTGTAAATTAGCGTGCCTGCGGAGGTTTCAAGTTGCGAATATTCAGTATGAATGGCGCGCACTTCGGTATGCGTGAGCAAGGTGGCGTTCAGTTGTGTGGCGAGATCCGCGCTGGAACTGAGCGCAAGTTGCGCCGCCGTTTTGTTCAGCATCAGCGCGTTGGATAAATTGGGCTTGGAATAAAACGCCCCATCATCCGCCGTGACGACGGTAACTGCCGTGGTCTTGTCTAGCTTGCGCAATTCACGCAGCAGTGTGATGCCTGCCAGACCGCTGCCCAGAATGACGATGGGGTGCATGATGATTCCTTTCGTTCTTGTGGATTTTAGGTAGGCCAAGTTGAAATCCGACCTACTAAAACCTAATCAGAGACTCGTTAAATTTCTACCATTTCAAAATCGGCTTTGGTCACGCCGCAGTCTGGGCAGCTCCAGTCGGCCGGAACATCTTCCCAGCGTGTGCCGGGAGCGATGTTGTGTTCTGGGTCTCCGGCGGCTTCGTTGTAAACAAAACCGCATACGATGCATTGATAGACTTTCATGTCAGGCTCCTTGTTGATGACGGGTTAAGAAATTTGCGCGAGTTGTTGGCAATACTGGTTGGCGTGGCGCTCTTCCACGCGCGCCAATGCGGCGAAGCGTTTTGCGGCTTTGGTCAGCATCTCGGCAAAGCGTGCAGCGTGCTCCTGCGATTCCGTGATCTGTTCGTCGATTTCGCGCACCGCATCGCTGTGGCCTTCTACCTCGGCGGCATGGCGGAATGCGGGGTACATCTCGGTGAACTCATAAGTTTCCCCAGCGATAGCCATTTGCAGGCAACGCGTCGGGTTCATTTCGCTAGCGGGATAGAGCAAATCGAGATGCCCGAAAGCGTGTTGCACTTCTTGATCGGCAGTGTCTTCGAACACCTTGGCCGTGGCTTCGTCACCTGCCGCGCGGCACAGCTTGGCGAAGTAGCGATATTTGATATGAGCCATCGACTCACCCGCGAAAGCGGATTCGAGGTTTTTGATGGTGGCAGAAGCGGATGGGTTAGACATGATGTGTTTCCTTTCGTGTGGTTGAAGAACAGGAGTGCAGGTTAAGGAAATGGCAGACGGCCAGCCAATGAAGATTGGATATGGACGGAATAGGTTTTGGCTATAAGCCGGGAAAAGCAGGTTGCCCGCTCGTGCAGGCGACGGGGAGTCGGGCTACTTGACCGCCTGCGTTCCGGGGAGCGCACAGGCCAATACGGCTTTGCGCAATACATCAATGACGCGCGAACGTGGGAAGCTGCTGCGCCATACCAGCGCAACGCGTCGAGTCGGCTCCGGTTCGACGAAGGGGCGCACGCACAGAGCCGCATCACTAGTCAGCATGTCGGCCGCGCTGGCGGGCATAACGGTGATACCTACGCCGTTGGCGACCATCTGGCGCAACGTCTCCAGCGAACTACCTTCCAGAATGCGTGGCGCACCGCCATTTTTCGCGGCGGCATGAGCGCACAAATCGAGCACTTGGTCGCGGAAGCAATTACCCGCGCCCAGCATCAGCAGCGGTTCGTTCAACAGCCAAGCGGGATCAATACGCTCATGCTGTTGCCAAGTATGTCCGGCGGGAACCACGGCACGAAAAGCCTCGTCGTAAAGCGGCAGCGCAACCAAACCGGTTTCTTCTGGCGGTAGCGCGATTACGATCACATCCAACTCGCCCAATCGCAGCGACTCCAGCAGTCGGTCAGTGAAATTTTCCTGCAATACGAGTTGCAGTGTCGGTGCGCTGGCGCGCAGTTGCGGAATAAGTTTGGGCAGCAGATACGGGCCGATGGTGTAAATCACGCCCAAACGTAATTCGCCCGATAGCGGATCTTTGCCGACTTGCGCCATGTCTTTGATGCGATCCACTTCGAGCAATGCGATGCGCGCCTGAGTAACGATCTGCTCGCCGACAGGCGTGGTACGCACCTCGCCCGCGCTACGCTCGAACAGGGCAAGACCCAACTCTTCCTCCAGCTTTTTGACGGCGACCGACAACGTCGGCTGCGAAACAAAACACTTCTCCGCCGCGCGGCCAAAATTTCGCTCGGCAGCGAGGGCGATGATGTAACGAAGATCAGTGAGTGTCATGGCAATACCTCAAAATCAACAGCCCGCGAATGGCACGAATAAGTCAGGGAAAACGCATGTGCATCATCACGTGGGCAAACGGTTTTTGTTTTTAATCCAGATAGTCCATTAGAACCTAACCCCTCCCAACCTCCCCTTGTCAGGGGAGGAGCCGAGCCTGCTCTCCCCCTGACAAGGGGGAGTTGGAGGGGTTTGAGAGTTGATGGATTATCTAGATCGAATGTGCCGAGCCTATCACAGCCCACCGCTTGCGCTTAACGTAAAACGCATCAATCGGGGTTGACACTCTGTTTTACAGAGCAATATACTCTGCGAAACAGAGTTCGAATATTTTTGAGAGGGTGGCTATGCCAAAACTCGTGACACAACAACTCGATTCCATCCATGCGATGTTATCTGCTGGGCAGCGCAACTTGCGCGTTGAGCGCCATAGTCTGGTGCTTTGGGGCGGCAGTAGTGGCGGTCTGGTTCTGGTGAGTGATCAGATTCTGACTGCCGAACAGTTTCCGGTGTTGGAACAGCGCGCGGTGGCTTGGCTCATTTTGCTGGTACTCACGCTTTCTGGGGTGAGTCTGATCGATTGGCACCTTACCCGCCACGTCAAACATGCGCGCGACGAGGCTTGGTCATTCATTCATCGGCAAGTTCTCAAAGTCTGGTGGTTGTTAATGGCGGTCGGCGTACTACTGACCTTTGCGACTTTCTTTTATGGCGGCGGCTACATGATCTTTGCCGCATGGGTCGTGCTGATCGGACTCGGCTTGTATGTTCATGGTTTGTTTTCCGAAGAGTTGCTGGAGTGGTCGGGGGCGTTTTTGATTCTCATTGGTATCGGTATGTTGGCCTTCAGGCTTAACTACGGCACCTCGCAATGGGTTGCAGCTTCCGCGTTGGGATTGGGGCTGCCGTTGTTGGCGGCGATGCTGGATCAGGGGCGACAACGTTCCGTATGGCTGCGATTGATGCAGTCTGTGGGTTGGTTGTTGTGTGTGCTGATTCCGCCACTGCTGGCGCAACGGATGAGCCGTGCCGACGTACCCCCCGAAGCGCCGCTGGTATCGCTGGAGGAATTTCGCATGCAGCCTAGCGCGCAACAAGTTGTTTTGTTGCCCGCTGGCAGCGTGATTCCGGTCAAGGTCGCAGTTTCCGGTGATGTCTTTCGCGCCAGTAGCGAGTCGGTGCTGCCATTGGAATTAAATACCCCCATCGAAATTATGATGAACAACGGCCAGCCCACCGGTGACTGGCGTTTTCCTGGCAACAGTTGGGCCTTGGCACGCGAAACGCACTGGATCAGCATTCCGTGGATCAAGGCCGAACTAACACCGCAAAGCGGCCCGCAAATACGCACTAGCCTAGTTGTGGAAGCACAGCATCAAACCCCCCGTTAATCAATAAGGAGACATCCATGAAACTCGTTCGTATTTTATTTGCCGCTGTCACATTTGCCTCGCTCTCTGCTTGCGCAGGCTTACCGCCAAGCAGTGCTGAAATTGCCCAAGCAGCACAAATCCGTTTTGGTCAGCCGCGCCCAGAAGGCGACAACTATGTTTTGCATTACCCAGCGGGCACGCCGCTGCCGGTATCCACTGTCGTGGATGGCGATTTGTTCGAACAAGCAGGGCAGTCCACATTGCATGTCACGCTCAAGCGCGACATCTATATGTATCGTGAATTCGCAAGTTTCGACGGAAAAAACTGGCAGCCCGCGCGCAGCCTGATCGCGACAAATCTTGAGCTTCAGATTCCGCAGAAAAACGGCAGTAATGCCGGATATTTGCATATTGAAATGAAACAGAAGTAGTCTCCTGCCATGGAAATACTCGACCCGCTATTGCACCAACCGTTACGCACCCAGCTCGCCGCTTTTTTGGCGGGAGCGGGTGAGGCTACGTTCACCGAGCTGAAACGGCAGCTTGATGTGTCCGACGGCAATCTGGATTCGCACCTGAAAAAATTGATTGCCGCCGACTATATCAATGTGCGCAAGGATGAAAGTGCCGCGCGCATTCAAACTTGCTATGCCCTCACAAAAACGGGCCGTGCCGCATTGCAGAGCTACATTCTCGCGCTGCAAAAATTGTTGCCATTGGACGTGTCCGCCACGGAAACGCAAAACAAACCGGGCGGGGCAAAACTGCAATCAGCCTGATTGCAAACACAATGTTCCGCGTACAAGGAGAAATTAACCTCATGGAACGTGCATTGATGTGGCGTGAAGCGGTGCTTGCTAAGCGTTATTTGATAGGGGCGCTACTGGCTTCTCTGATATTGCACGCGGCGATTATTTCCCGCTTAGCGCCGACAACAATGCCAGCCCCGCAAGATGCGCTGCCCGCATTGACGGTGATGCTGCAATTTCCGCCAGCCATTAAGTCGGGCGAAGTGTCGCCGGACAATCATTTGCCTGCCCCGCAGGTAAAAATCGCAGCGATGGACGAGAAGACAAGCCACACGCCCCCGTTAATGAGATCGGTGATTGCGGGCGCAAATGAAACCAGTATTCCTACAACTCAACTTGATATGAATCGGCTGTTAGAGCAGGTCAGAAATGATGCTAGGCAAAATTTGCGTAACACCGAAGCGTTGCCTGAACTGGCGGGAGATTACTACGGCACCTACAGCGGCAGTGACAGCGGTACGTTTTATGTTCACTTGGACAAGGCCGGACACGCATCCGGCTCGGGACAATCTAATAGTTACGGCATTAGCTTTGCCATCACGGGTGAGGCGGCAGGAGACGGTCGCATTCAAATGTCCGGTTCGGGTATCGCCGGACAAGCCAAATTCAACGGCAAGCTAGATATGCACAGCGGCAAAATTTCTGGCAGCTGGCTGGCCGCAAGTGTCGGGAGTGGTACATTTTCTGGGCAGCACGAATAATTTCACACTCGCCCCAGAGCAGATCGTTGCCCGGCTAATCTCATGCGTGCCCATCATCCACCCATCGCTACATCGCACCGACTCGCGCCGTTCGTCTTGTTGTCGATCATGCTGCATGTCGCGTTTTTATACGGTATTCCGTCGCCGACAAAAATGTTGCCTGCGGTTGCACATCCGATAGAGGTCTATTTTTCCGTGGCGGCAGTGCGCGAGGTGCCGCCTCTGGTCAGCGCAACGCCGCTCGAAAATTCTGCGAAGCAGGCCAAGCCATCAACCACACCTGCGCGGCAAATAGGCGAGACGGTTTCACAATCCGATGTGGCAACAACCCCCGCGTTTAATCCGCAGCAATTCGTGGAGTCGGCCAAAAACATGGCGCGCGACGAAGCCAGAAAAATCGAGCAAGAATCGGCGGCACGGGAAAAGCGCGAGCAAAGTACGCCGGTCGGATTACTGGCGCAGTACTTGCGGCAACCCCACAGTGAAATACGGCTAGCTAACGGCATGCTGAAGATCGTTACCGATGCAGGCGAAATTTGTTTCCAAGCAGTGCCCGTTTTTGCGCGAGATATGCCGGGGCTGTATGGGAATCCCGTTACGTGTCCTTAATGTTCGTAAGGCTTTGACCATATTGTTTGCACGATTGACAGCCCAAGGCAAAACACGGAAACTTCGTTACGTGCCGATTTGAGATCAGCTTGCGGGGCACGATAAACATTCCAGCTAAAGCGAGAAGACCCGTTTTGGCACTTAAGCTGAGCGGGTTTTTCTTTTGGAGCATGCATTGAATAATTCTGTTGGTATCGTCACGGCGCAACGCGCCCAATTCGATACACCGCTAACTTTTCGCAGTGGCGCGGTGTTGCCGCACTACGAGCTGGTCTATGAGACTTACGGCACATTGAATGCCGACAAGTCCAACGCTGTTTTGATTTGCCACGCGCTGTCTGGCCATCACCATGTCGCGGGCTATTACGCCGATGCGCCGAAGAACCTCGGCTGGTGGGACAACATGGTGGGGCCGGGCAAGCCGCTCGACACCGATAAATTTTTTGTCATCGGCTTGAACAATCTCGGTGGTTGTCACGGCTCGACCGGGCCTTCTTCTATCGATCCGGCGAGTGGTCAGCCGTATGGTTCCAACTTTCCCATTGTGACAGTGGAAGACTGGGTCGATTCGCAAGCGCGGCTGGCCGATCATCTCGGCATAAGCCAGTTTGCGGCGGTAATGGGCGGCAGCCTCGGCGGCATGCAGGCGATGCAATGGGCGATGGCGTATCCCGAGCGCGTGCGCCATGTCTTGGCCATCGCCACCGCGCCGTGTTTGACCACCGAAAACATCGCGTTTAACGACGTAGCGCGCAATGCCATCCTGACCGATCCTGATTTTCACGGCGGCGATTTTTACCGGCAAGGTGTCGTACCCACACGCGGCCTGCGCTTGGCGCGCATGCTGGGGCATATCACCTATTTGTCGGACGATGCGATGGCGGGTAAATTCGGTCGCGGCTTGCGTTCCGGTGAATACCAATATGGGTACGACATCGAGTTCGAGGTCGAATCCTATTTGCGTTATCAGGGCGACAAGTTCGCCTCGTACTTCGATGCCAATACGTACTTACTGATGACCAAAGCGCTGGATTATTTTGATCCGGCGCGGCATACCGAACATGATTTGGCACGCGCATTCGCGGCGATTCGCGCCGACTTTCTGGTGGTGTCGTTCTCCAGCGACTGGCGCTTTTCGCCCGACCGTTCGCGCGAGATCGTCAAGGCGCTGCTGCACAACCGCTGCAATGTCAGTTACGCCGAAATCGAGTCACGCCACGGCCACGACTCATTCCTGATGCAGGACGAGCAATACTTCGCCGTGATGCGCAACTACCTAAACAACGTGGCGAAGGAGTTTGCATGAGCCCGACTCTGATTCAATCTCGCCCCGATTTTGCTGCCATCGCAGCGTGGATTCCTGCGGGTGCATCGGTGCTTGATCTCGGCTGCGGCGACGGCAGTTTGCTCGGCTATCTTAAAAACGAGCGCAACGTGCGCGGCTATGGGGTCGAGATCGACGATGCAAACATCTTGCATTGCATCGCGCGCGGCGTGAACGTGATACAGAGCAATCTGGAAGACGGGCTATCCGGTTTTGAAACCGGCGCGTTCGACTTTGTCATCCTGTCGCAAACGCTGCAAGCCACGCGCCACACCGAAAAATTGGTGCGCGAAATGCTGCGTGTTGGCCGCGAAGGCATCGTTAGCTTCCCCAACTTCGGCTACTGGAAAGCGCGTCTGCAAGTGCTGCGTGGCAACATGCCGGTGTCAGACGAACTGCCCTACCAGTGGTACGACACGCCCAATGTCCACCTGTGTACCCTGCGCGATTTCGAACACCTGTGCCATGACTTGGATGTGCGCATCTTGGATCAGCGCGTCATTACCAATGGTCGTGAAATCGCACTGCTGCCAAATCTGCTGGGCAGCACGGCGGTGTACCGGTTCCGCCGCAACTCATGACCATCTGGCAGCAACTCTTCACAAGGCGCATGTTGATCTGCGTCTTCATCGGATTCTCTTCCGGTCTGCCGCTGTATCTGCTGTTCAACCTTGTGCCTGCGTGGCTACGCAGTGAGCATATCGACCTCAAGACCATCGGCCTGTTCGCACTCATCCAGTTTCCCTACACATGGAAGTTCATCTGGTCGCCGTTGCTAGATAGATACGCCGTGCCTGCACTGGGTCGCCGTCGCGGTTGGATGTTGGTGTCGCAAGTGGGCTTGCTGCTGGTCATCGCCAAGCTCGGCGGCTTCTCGCCGCAGACCGAGATGAGCACCATTGTTTTGTTCTGCACTCTGCTCGCCTTCTTAAGCGCCACGCAAGACATCGTGCTGGATGCCTATCGCCGCGAGTTGTTGTCTGACTCCGAACTCGGCCTCGGCAACTCCATCCACGTCAACGCGTATCGTATCGCGGGCCTCATCCCCGGTTCGCTCTCGCTCATCCTGTCCGACCATCTGCCGTGGAGCATGGTGTTCATCATCACCGCACTGTTCATGCTACCCGGCATGGTGATGACGCTGATGGTGAGCGAGCCGCACCGCGCCGCACCGCCCAAGACCTTACGCGAGGCGGTGGTCGAACCCTTCCACGAATTCATCTCGCGCCAAGGTTGGAACAGCGCGTTACTCATCCTCGCCTTCCTGTTCTTCTACAAACTCGGCGACAGCCTGTGCACCGCGCTGGCCACACCGTTCTACATGGACATGGGCTTCAGCAAGACTGAGATCGGACTCATCGCCAAGAACGCTGGGCTGTGGCCTGCTGTCATCGGCGGTCTGCTGGGTGGCTTGTGGATGTTGAAGATCGGCATCAACCGCGCGCTGTGGCTGTTCGGCGTGGTGCAAGTAGTGTCCATCTTCGGCTTCGCCTGGCTCGCATCTAAAGGACACTTCGACGTCATCGGCGCGCCTGAACTCGCGCAACTCGGTTTGGTCATCGGGCTAGAAGCCTTTGGTGTCGGCGTTGGCACTGCCGCCTTCGTCGCCTTCATCGCCCGCACCACCCACCCCGCCTACACCGCTACCCAGTTCGCCCTGTTCACCAGCCTCGCCGCCGTACCGCGCACCTTCATGAATGCGACAGCGGGATGGTTGGTGGAATCACTGGGATGGACGATGTTCTTCTTGCTGTGTGTGTTGTTGGCGATTCCGGGGATGGTGCTGTTGTTGAAGGTTGCGCCGTGGGGTGAAGTGCAAAACAATGGAATGCCCTGATTAATATACGAGCTAATGAACAACTTACTTTTGGCGATTGGAATTGCAACTTTTGCTTTGGGATTGCTTGGTTACTTCATTCGTCACCGAGCTCCTCGCACAGCAATGTTTTTGCTATCACTTATGCTTTTCTGTATTGGCCTATGGCTACTCGTTTCAACCTATCAGTTTTACCTTCAAGACGAAGCCCATCTTTTCTCTAGGCACTTTGGCACATTCAAAAAGTTGGATGACCCAGAAAAATTTGTACTCTCTGTTGTCTTTCATGGTCTGCTAGGAATGTTTCTAGCCCTATTTGGGGTTTACGGTATGAGTAAGTCAATTACTCTGAGCAATGTCAAATTTTTCAAGTAATGATTAATTGCCTGTCCTGCACCTTCCCCAACACCACCTGCGCAACGATCGCCCCAATCAACGCCATCAACATATCCGACTGCGTATCCCACGCATAACCCTGTGTGCCGAGGAAGGCATCTGCACCTTCGCCCATCATCTCTGCCGCCGCCCATTCGGTGAGTTCGTAGCTGGCACTGACCGCAAGGCAACTCGCCATCACCAGCGTGAACAGCAACTTGCCTTGCTTCAACGGTGAGCTGCGCAACAGCAGTTCGTGGAACAGCATGGCGGGGATGAAACCTTGCGCGAGGTGGCCGATCTTGTCGTAGCCAGCGTAGGGCAATGGAATGGACACCTCTCACCTAAACGGCATCGTGATGTGCCAGACTGAAGATTCCAAACCATCAGTCATATAGAGGGAGGTGTGAAATGGATATTACGCGTATCGGCATAGACTTG
>JAQUAI010000007.1 GCA_028687335.1 Gallionella sp. | reverse complement strand
CTATGCCGATACGCGTAATATCCATTTCACACCTCCCTCTATATGACTGATGGTTTGGAATCTTCAGTCTGGCACATCACGATGCCGTTTAGGTGAGAGGTGTCCATTCCATTGCCCTACGCGGGCTAATTGTTTTTACCATCTACTAGAATCGCTTCAATTAGTGGTGTTAGACCATCCAGAGCGACTATGCAAATGCCATAAATTGCAGCTAGGCTTGGTTCACCGCCTCCGATTTGTATTGAATCATCTAGGGCAATGATAAGTTTATTTTGCTCATTCTTAGGGGTTCCGTTATGAACACCTCCGTACACGTGCGCAATTGTTTCAATTATGTCTCGAACTGACAGCGTTGGATTTCCCGAATGATAGGTAACAGGGGTTTTCAAGAACTGTTCTTTTGACAGGCGAGGACGAGTTTTATCATGCATACCTGCAAGTGGAGCAATCCATACAATAGAGTCATATTTTTTTAAAATTTCCATTGCGTCGTTCACAATTTTGGAATTCTCATCAGAATTGACCATTGAATTGTGAAATGTGAGTTTCAACCGAAATCTTCGATTGGCAGCATCTATAAGTGCTTCACCATCTATGAATAAATGACGAAGTAATCCTGACGCACGAATAATGTCGTAGCGCCGACCACGTCTGAGCTTGCCAATGATGTCATCACATGTTCCCAGAAAGCTAAACTCAGCCGGTGTTCTTCCAAGCTCGGGGTCGATTTCCAATTGACTGACTCTTAAGTCATTGAGCACTGTTTATTTCCTTGTCGTTCTACAGTTTATGGCGAAGTCAGATATCGTTTTCAGTTCTTAGTAGAGCGTAATATCAACGCATATTGCACTAGCAGAAGTTACCCAACCAACTTCCATGTCATCTTCTCCCCTGCCCGCAACGGCACGAGTTGATGCTCCCCAAACCCCATCGACGCAGGTACTTGCCACTCTTCTTTGCGCAAGGTGATGGTCGCTTTGTTTCGCGGCAATCCGTAGTAATCAGCACCATAGAAGCTGGCGAAGGCTTCGAGTTTGTCCAGCGCACCCGCTGCCTCGAAAGCTTCGGCATACAGTTCGATGGCGTTGTGCGCGCTGTAGCAGCCGGCGCAGCCGCAGGCGTTCTCTTTAGTGTGTTGCGCGTGTGGGGCGCTGTCGGTGCCGAGGAAGAATTTTTTGTTGCCGCTGGTGGCGGCTTTCACCAAGGCTTCGCGGTGTGTCTCGCGCTTCAATATCGGCAAGCAGTAGAAGTGGGGGCGGATGCCGCCGACGAGCATGGCGTTGCGGTTGTAGAGTAAGTGTTGCGGGGTGAGGGTGGCGGCGATGTTGTCGCCTGCACTCGTTACGAATTGCGCGGCATCTTTGGTGGTGATGTGTTCGAACACCACGCGCAGGTTCGGTAGGTCTTTCAACAACGGTTGCATCACGCGTTCGATGAATACGGCTTCGCGGTCGAAGATGTCGATGTCGGCGTTAGTCACTTCGCCGTGCACGAGGAACGGCATGCCGCAGCGTTGCATCTCCTCCAGTGCGGCGTAGGTCTTGCGCAAATCTGTCACGCCCGCATCGGAGTTAGTGGTCGCACCCGCCGGGTACAGCTTCACCGCATGCACCACGCCACTCGCTTTGGCTTTGCGTATCTCTTCTGCACTGGTGTTGTCGGTGAGGTAGAGCGTCATCAGCGGTTCGAACTTCATGCCTTGCGGCAACGCTTTCAAGATGCGCTCACGGTAAGCCACAGCCTGTTCGGTGGTGGTGACGGGTGGACGCAGATTGGGCATGACGATGGCGCGGGCGAACTGTCTGGCAGTGTCGGGCAGCACCGAAGCCATCAGCGCGTCATCGCGCAAGTGCAAGTGCCAATCGTCGGGGCGGGTGAGGGTGAGTTGTTGCATGAAGTGATCCCGGCTCTAGTGAGGAGCCGGAATTGTAATCCATGCGCGTGCGGGATTAACGGCTTGTGATCGCTAACTGAGCCAATCCCGCCAGCGAAAATTCGGCGATGTGTTGCGCGATAGCTTCGATCTCTTTGGGGGTGTAGTTCAGTTTGGGGCGCAGACGTTGCAGCACGGGTTGAGAGTGCCGGTAATACATGCATTGCCCGACGATGCTGTGTACGCCACGGCGGCAGTCGGCTTCGCTGACTGTCGCGCCGACAATTTCGCGTACTACGGTGCCAAGGTAGGTGTGCAGCGGTGCAATGGCTTCACGCACAATTTTGTCCAGCGCGGGGGTTGGGTCGGCCAATTCACGCGCCATGATCTGGCACTGAGCAGAGGCGTTTTTTTCGTCCAGCAACATGCGCAAAAAGCCGTGGATGAATAAACGCAGGCGGACGCGCGGACAAGCATCCGCCGTGACGTTATCTTCCTGCAAGGCGCGTAGCGGAGCAAAGTTAAGTGCCTCGGCGAGCAGGGCATCTTTGCCGCCGAAATGGTAATTCACCGCCGCGACGTTGGCATCGGCACGGCGGCAGATTTCACGCACGGTGGCACCTTGAAACCCGCATTGCGAAAACACTTCGCGCGCCGCGTCGAGCAGGCGTTCGCGGGTTTGTTCGCTGGCGCTTTTCGCAACAACGCTCATTGTGCCGTCCCGCCCTGCGCGGCTTGTCCGGCGAGGGCTTTGTAGAGCTGTGCTGCTGCCGTAAGCAGACTGCGCCGTACTTGCAACTCGCCCTGTTGTGCGGCGAAGGAATCGCGTTGCGCGTCGAGCACTTCGAGATGGCTGGCGACACCGGCTTTGAATCGCGCCTCAACCAGTTTCAAACGCTGGTTTTGCGCTTGCGCGTTAGCTTGCTGCGCACCCAGTTGCTCGGCGATTTTTTCACGCGCGTTGAGCAAGTCGGCCACTTCGCGGAAAGCTTGCTGTAGCGTCTTTTCATACTCGGCAACGGCGATAACTTTGCGCGCTTCGGCGAGATCGGTGTTGGCGGCATTGTGTCCGGCATCAAACAGCGGCGCGCTCAGGCTGGGCTGAAAACTCCACGCGTCACTGCCCGCACCAAACAAGCCGGATAAGGTGCGGCTAGCCGTGCCAAAGCTGCCGGTGAGTGTGATGCGCGGCAGAAAGGCGGCGCGTGCTGCCCCGATATTGGCATTCGCCGCGATCAGTTTTTGCTCGGCTGCGATCACGTCGGGGCGCTGCAACAATACGTCGGAGGGCAGCCCGGCAATAAGATCGGCGCTAATGTCTTGCGCAGCCAACGTGCGTCCGGCGGGCAAATCTTTAATTGCCGTCAGCGGCTGGCCGACCAACAGCGTGAGCAGATTTTCAGCGGCGGCTTGTTGGCGCTCCAGATTGGCACGCTCGGCCAGCGCGGACTGATACGCGCCTTCGGCTTGCAGCCACTCCAGATCACCCGACACGCCAAGGTCGCGGCGACGCTGCACCAGTGCGCGCATTTCAGCACGGCCTTGCGCCGTGGCGGCGGCAAGTTGCGCGCGTTCACTCAACTCTTGCAGTGACAGGTAAGCATTCGCCACCTCGGCCACCAGTGAAAGACGAAATGCTTGCTGCGCCGCTTCACTCGCCAGATAACTCGCTTTGGCGGCTGCGCTCAAATTGCGCACCCGCCCCCAGAAATCTAGCTCATACGACACCAGCGCAAGGCTGACATCGTAGCGATTGGATTTAAAATCGCGCCCAGTGAACGAGGTGCTGGCGGGCGAAGCGGAAGCATTGCGTCCCGCACTGACGTTGACGTTGGGCAACTGGTCAGCCTGCTGCACACCGTATTGCGCGCGCGCTTCGGCGATGCGCGCAGTAGCAATGTGCAAATCGCGGTTGTGCTCCAGTGCGGCGGCGATCAACGCTTGCAAACGCGCATCAGTGTAGTAGTGCTGCCAGTCGGTTGCGGCCACGTCGCGCTTGCCCTCAGCATTTGCACCTTGCGGCCAAGCGGCAGCCACCGGCGCGGCGGGACGCACGTACTCGGGCATCATCGAACAGCCGCCCAGCGCGGCACCCAGCACGATCAATAAAAGTCGCTTATTCATCACCATTCTCCTTATGCCCGCGTGCATGGCCGGGGAAAAACCGCCGCATCACCACAAAGAATACCGGCACGAGAAACACTGCCAGCACAGTGGCGGCGATCATGCCGCCCATCACGCCGGTGCCGATGGCATGGCGACTTTGCGCGCCCGCACCGGTGGAAATCGCCAGCGGCAACACGCCCGCGATAAAGGCGATAGAGGTCATCAAGATGGGACGGAAACGCAGACGGCAGGCTTCCAGCGTGGCATCCATCAGCTCCATGCCGTCATCCTGCAACTTGCGGGCAAATTCGATAATCAGAATCGCGTTTTTCGACGATAGCCCGATGATGGCGATCAGGCCAACTTTGAAATACACATCGTTAGGCAAGCCGCGCAGCGTCACCGCCAGTACCGCACCGAAGATACCCAGCGGCACTACCAGCATCACGGCGAACGGAATCGACCAGCTCTCGTACAAAGCCGCAAGGCAGAGGAACACCACGATGAGCGAGATGGCAAATAGCAGCGGTGCCTGCGCGCCAGACTGCACTTCTTCGCGCGAGGTGGCCGACCATTCAAAGCCGAAACCGGGCGGCAGCTTTTCTGCGATCTGCTGCATCGCTGCCATGGCTTCGCCGGTGCTGTGACCGGGCGCAGGCGCACCGGAAATTTTCATCGCGGGTAGGCCGTTATAGCGATCCAACTTGGGCGAACCGACGATCCACTGCGTGCGTACCAGTTCGGATAAGGGCACCATGCCGCCCTTGTTATTGCGCACCGACACTTTGAGAATATCTTCCGGCGTGCGGCGCGTTTCCGCTTCGGCTTGCATCTGCACGCGCAGCACCCGCCCCTGACGCGCAAAGTCGTTGATATACGCCGTGCCCAGCATTGATTGCAGCGCCTCGTTCAGATCGGCGATGGATACCCCCAGCGTTTCCGCTTTCAGGCGATCAATATCGAGAAACAGTTGCGGCCCGGCTTCCTGACCTTCGGGACGCACCCCAGCCAACACTGGATTTTGCATCGCCATGCCGAGCGCCATATTGCGCGCTTCGAGCAATTTTTCGCGCCCTTGTCCGCCGCGATCCTGCAAGCGGAAATCGAAGCCGCCGACAGCTGATAACTCCGGTATGGGCGGCGGATTGATAGCAAAAATCATCGCCTGTTTAACACGCATCATTGCCATGTTGGCCTTGCGCGCCATGGCTGGTGCGCTGCTCTCGGCGGCGGGACGCTCTTCCCAACCTTTGAGACGCACGAACGCAATCGCCGCATTTTGCCCGCGCCCGAAGAAGGAGAAACCCGCCACACCGACCACATGCTCGACCTCAGGCTGCTTGAGGTAATACTGCTCAACTTGCGACAGCACTTCCAGCGTGCGCTCTTGCGTGGCACCGGCGGGCAACTGGATAACGTTGATGAAGTAGCCCTGATCTTCTTCCGGCAAAAAGCTGCCCGGAAGTTTAGTAAACAGCCAGCCCATCGCGACGAGAATGACGGCATACACCAGCAGATAGCGCGCACTCTTACGCACCACACCACCGACACCCGCCTGATAACGCAGCGTCAGCCGTTCGAAAAACAAACCGAAGCGACCATGCGGTTTGGCATCAACCTGACGCAAGATGGTGGCGCACAACGCGGGGGTCAGCGTCACTGCCATCAGCGCGGAGAAGCCCATCGTCAGCACCAGCGTTACCGCAAACTGGCGATAGATCGCGCCGGTGGAGCCGCTGAAAAATGCCATCGGGATAAACACCGCCGAGAGCACCAGCGTGATAGCGATAATCGCACCGATGATCTGATCCATCGCTTTGCGCGTCGCCTCGCGCGGCGACAGCCCTTCGGTCGCCATAATGCGCTCGACGTTTTCCACCACCACAATGGCATCATCTACCACCAGACCGATGGCTAGCACCATGGCAAACAGCGTCAGCACGTTGATGGAATAACCCAACAGATACAGGCCAACCAATGCGCCAACCAAGGCCACCGGAATAACGATAGTCGGCACGAGTGTCGCGCGCAGATTGCCGAGGAACAAGTACATCACCAGCACTACCAGCACCAACGCTTCGGCCAAACTCTTCAGCACTTCTTTGATGGAAATGTCGATGAATTTGGAGGTGTCATACGGCACCACCCAATCAACACCTTGCGGGAAAAATTTCGACAGCTCGGTCATCTTGCCTTTAACCGCCGCCACCGTGTCCAGCGCGTTTGCGCCGGGCGACAAGCGAATCGCAATGGCCGCCGTGGGCTGACCGTCAATGCGTGCCGCACGCGAATAATCCTGTGCGCCCAATTCAACCCGTGCGACATCTTTTACGCGCAAGCTTGAGCCGTCGGCATTGGTGCGCACGATGACATTGCCGAATTCTTCCGGCGTGGCCAAGCGGCTGCGCGTGACGATCACCGCGTTAAGCTGCTGCCCCGCTGCGGAAGGCAGTTGCCCCAATTCGCCCACCGCCAGTTGCGTGTTTTGCGCGCGCACCGCCCGCGCCACATCGCCCGGTGTCAGGCCGTAGGCTTGTAGCCGATCCGGCTTGAGCCACAAGCGCATCGAATACTCGGTGCCAAACATGATCGCCTCGCCCACGCCGGGCACGCGCTTGATGCTGTCCAGCACATTCGCGGCGGCATAGCTACCGAGCGCGACATCGTTGAGCGACTTGTCCGGCGAAAACAGCGCGAGAAACATCACATAGTTACGTGCCGATTTCGCCACCGTGATGCCAAGCCGACGCACCTCTTCCGGCAAACGCGCTTCCGCACGTTTAATGCGGTTTTGCGTTTCCACCGAGGCCAGATCGAGATTGGTGCCTGCCTGAAATGTCAGCGTAATGCTGCCGCTGCCCAACTCGGAAGCCGACTCCATATAGAGCAAGTTTTCGATGCCGTTCATCTCCTGCTCAAGCAGGGCAACAGCCGTTTCTTCGATCACCTGCGCCGAAGCACCGGGATAAGTAATGGAAACCGAAAGCGCGGGTGGCGCAACGGCAGGATATTGCGACACTGGCAAACCGCGCAAAGCCAACACCCCAGCCAGCAGGATGATGAGCGCGATCACCCACGCGAAAATTGGACGGTCGATAAAGAATTTGGCGAACATGGCGTTACTTCCCGCTCGACAGTTTGTTTTCCATCTTCATCGTTTCGACCAGCGGCACCGCTTTCACCACGGTACCGGGGCGCGCTTTTTGCAGACCGTTAACGATGACTTGTTCGCCACCCTTCAGGCCAGAGGCGATAACAAAATCCGCACCGGCCATGCCGCCGGTTTTCACTGGCAACGGCGTGGCCTTGCCTTCCGCCCCGACGATGGTGACAAACTGCCCCTGCGGCCCGGCCTGCACCGCGCGTTGCGGCACGCGAATCACATTTTCCGCGATGGCCTCGGGGAAGCGGATACGCACGAACATACCCGGCAACAAGTCGCGCTTGGGATTAGGAAACTCGGCGCGTAACGATACCGAGCCAGTGGAAGGATCAACCGCCATATCGGTGAAGAAAATCTTGCCAGTTTGCGCATACGTCGTGCCGTCTTCTAGCACCAGCTCCACCTTGGCCGCATCGGCGCGTTTCATCACGCCAGTCGCCACCGCTTTGCGCAAACGCAACAAATCCGAACCGGACTGAGTGAAGTTGACATACATCGGATCGAGTTGCTCGATGGTCGTGAGTAGCGTCGCCTCACCCTTACCTACCAACGCACCCTCTGTCACCGCTGCACGCCCGATATGGCCGGAGATCGGTGCAGGTACGCTGGCATTCTCCAAACTTTCCTCGGCATTAATGCGCGCGGCTTCGGTTTGCTTGGCCTTCGCCAGCGCCAGATCATATTCCTGCTGGCTCACCGCCTTAATCTCCAGCAGCGACTTGTAACGCTCTGCCGTTTGGCGCGCACTGCCTGCCTCAGCTCGGGCTGCTTCCGCCATAGCGCGATAACTGCGCGCATCAATGCGGAACAACGGCTCGCCCGCCTTCACCTCGCCACCCTCCGCAAACAGACGCTTTTCCACCACCCCCTCGACGCGGGCGCGCACCTGCGCAGTGCGATATGCCTGCAAACGTCCCGGCAAATCTTGCGTATAAGTCGCATCACCCGCCGCCACCGTTACCACCTCCACCTCGGGCGGCGGCATGCCCGCACCCGGTGGGCCGGGCGGCACACTTTTACCGTCACCACCCGAACAGGCCGCCAACAGCGTTACGAAGAAAAGGGAAAACGGAACATTGAGTTTCATGGGATTCTCGGCGAATAGGTTAATTTCCGCATTTGACGGGCTATCAAAATGCATTCAGGAAACAAGCGTATCAAACGCTTGTTTGAAATTCAACCGCGTTGTGTGTGAGTTTTTAGGCAGAGGGTAAGCACACCGCGCAAAAACAAAACGCCCGCATGAAAAAACGCCACGTCATCTATGCAGGCTGGAGCGGGCGTTAGTCACTCGGTGCATTAGCAGACACTGGGACGCACATTCTTTTCGAATATTCGCCGCAAACATGCCAGCAAAAGTTGGGGCTTGCGCCCTACTGCGCTCGTCCAACAAACGGGTTAGATCGTGGCTCGCTTCGCGATCACGATCTAACCTTAAGCGCTAGGCTTGATTTTCAAAACCTGAAACGAGGAGGTTCGGGACGAGGAGACGGCCCCTCTCTTTCGCAGCAACAGATATGCCCACAGTTTGGGCATGTGCATGAAATAAGGCAGGATGGCATGCCACGAGGAGGGCTGTGGGATTGGCAGTTCTTTTCATAGAGTTGTGTTTGGCAGGCAGGACAAAAATACTCGCCGTTGTCATTTTTACTGCATTTGCTTGACGGACTTCCCATTTTCAGCCCTCGCGTTTTTTGCCAATTACAACTGCACCACGAGTAATAGAGAAACCCACCTCGCCAAGATATGCAGCTTTACTTCTCATTTCCTCAGATTGCCCCATGCTAATAGGGACGATGTTTATAACGTCATACCCGTCTGAATCGAGCTCTTCGTAAATTTTCGTGAGTTGTTCAGCATAACCATCAAAATCGACATAGCGCTGAGAGGCGCGTTCCTCAGTTTTGGTTTTTAATAATCCGGCGCTAACTTCGACTTCGTATTTTCCAAGTCCCGCATAAAACCAGCGCGATACAAATTTTCCAGCCATATTCCCTCCGATGTTAAAGCCCAACGACGCTGTAGAAAAAGTCTATTCATACCTGCGTCGTGCCGTGAACTAAACCAAAGATCAAGGTCGAATTGCGGTGTGATTTTTGGGGAAGTAAAGATGGCACGTTACAAACCCATCGACAAGCAATGGGGCATTCTACAAAAATCTGAGAACCCCTTTCTTCCTGATGCACTCAATGTGGCATGAGAATGGCTCTTATCAATGCATCTGCGACAACAGTTGCTGATGCATCTAGCGATTTACCACCTATGTAATTTCTTGCTTTTTGAATCCAAGTTTCTCCCTCGCCTAGGCGACCATCCTTGATGTACTTGCTAACTTGAGTAAATCCACGTGCTGTTAAAACATAGTGATTTTTTAACTGATGATTCTTAATTCTCCAATCTATTGGCAAATGCCATTCATCAGGTGGCACTGCTTCTCCGTCAATCAAGCGAACATACCCTTCTGCAACCAAGAACATAATAGTGCCGATAAAAATCTTACGCCTCTCATCAATTTCATCCTGGGCAAGTTTTCTATTCTGTGCTCGCTCTTCCCAAGCCGTTTGCTCCATACATTCCGAACTTGTAAGAGGCCTCATGCCTGACGTATGTAGTCTCTCAATTTCGATTGGGCTTAGCGACCTACCAATCAACTGAGCAATCACCTCTTCGACGCTCTTCCACTCATACATACTAAGCTTCTTGTGTAATTCCCCCCCCATATACCAACGAAGCTCTTGGTCGAATACGACCTCTCCTTGCCAATATGGCTTAAGGTGTTCGATTTCCACACTGCCAACAAATTCTTTTGAATCCAGCTGTGTTGGTATAGGAAAACAGTCCTCAAGTTTTCCGAGAATCTGTAAAAAATATTCATTAAACAATTCGATGTTACTCACCAACTCTTCCTCCGATAAGTGGCAGCCCAAACTTCAAACCGTATTTTTCAATTCCAGCGCTCTTTGATACAGCTCGTTTTTGCTCGCGCCGGTGATCTGCACGGCGAGTTGCACAGCTTGTTTGAGCGGGAGCTCGGCGAGGAGCAGGCCGAGGGTGCGCTCGGCATCTGCGGCGAGCGCCTCGTTGCGTACTTCGGCACCGGAGACCAGCACGACGAATTCGCCGCGCTGGTTGTTGGGATCGCTGTTTAGCCACGCGAGTGCTTCACCCAGCGGGCAGCGGTGGATGCTTTCAAACAGTTTGGTGATCTCGCGGGCGAGGACGATTTCTCTGTTGTCTCCGAATACGGTGTGCAGGTCAGCAACGCATTCGAGGATGCGGTGCGGGGCTTCGTAGAACACGAGAATTTCGGGACGTTCGCGCAGCGCTTCCAGTGCGCTGCGGCGGGCGGTGGGTTTGTTGGGCAAAAAGCCGTGAAAGGTGAATTGCGCTTGTGCCAGCCCAGAAGCAGAGAGTGCGGCAATGGCCGCGCTTGCGCCGGGGATGGGAATGACTTTGATTCCGGCAGCTTGTACCGCTTGCACCAGTAGTGCGCCGGGGTCGCTGACGGCTGGCGTGCCCGCGTCGCTCACGAAGGCGATGCTTTGCCCGGATTGCAATAAGCCGACGACTTTTTCTGCTGCGCCGCGTTCGTTGTGCTGGTGTACGGCCAGCAGACGGTTGGCGCTAATGCCGTGGTGGGTGAGCAGGTGCGCGGTGTTGCGCGTGTCTTCGGCGGCGATGACATCGGCGGCACCCAATACTTCGAGCGCGCGCAAACTTATGTCACGCAGATTTCCTATCGGGGTGGCGACTACATATAATGCGGCCTCTAATTTTTGCGGATGAGTATGATGCAACGCGCGTTCCTCTTGATTTCAGCTTGGCTCGCACTATACGTGAGCGGTTTGGCACACGCTACCGAGCCAGTGCCGCTGCCCCCCCCGCCCGCCGCTGAACAGCCCGCCCCCCATATCGCATTGTTGTTGCCGCTGAAGTCAGAGACTTTCGGCCCGTCCGCTCAGATTGTTGAGCAGGGCTTTAAAGCGGCAGCTGGTGTGCTGCTTACTGAAGCCACGCCGGGTAACTTGCCGGTGCGCGTGTACGGCAGTTTTGATGAAAGCAAAGATGCGGTGGCGCTGTATCGCTTGGCCGTCAGCAATGGCGCGCAAGCGGTGGTGGGGCCGCTTACCCGTAGCGGCGTGGCCGCTCTTGCGGCGGAAAAAAATCTGCCCGTACCAACGCTGGTTTTGAACGGCAACGACACAGGCGGTACGCAGGGCAAACTGTATTTCTTCGGCTTATCCATCGAGAATGAAGCCAAGCAGGTTGCGCGACTGATTAATCAAGACGGTTTACATCAGCTCATCGTCATCAGTACGCGCTCGCAACTGTCGCATCGCTTGCAACTGGCCGTGGAAGAGGAATGGGTCGCGCAGGGTAATAAAGTTGTACGTGAGATTGAGTTTAACGATGACCCTGCGGTGTTTGCCGATGTCGCCGCCCAGCCGGATACGGCTATTTTTCTGGCTGCTGATGCGGTAACAGCACGTTACATCCGTCCGTTCCTGCCCAACCGCGCCGCGCTTTACGCTTCGTCGCAGATTTTTGCGGGTAATAGCGATGCGATGCTGAATTACGATCTGAGCGGTATTCACTTTGTCGATATGCCTTGGCTGTTGCAGCCCGAGCATCCCGCAACGATGACGTATCCGCGCATCACGCCCGCGTTGAGCAACGATCAAGAGCGACTGTATGCCTTGGGTGTGGATGCTTACCGACTGATTCGCGTGTTGCTGGAAAACAAGACAACGCAAGCGCTGCCACTGGATGGCGTAAGCGGTACGATCAAGTTGGAAGGTCGCCAATTCGTTCGCTCGGCACTGCCTGCGGTGTTTGTGCAGGGACGCGCGCAACCGGCTGACGCACCCGTTGCTGCAACGCCGATTTTCTTCCCTGCTCAACTACACGCAGCCGCCAGCGCCGTCCCCGCCCAATGACCTCGTCGGGCGTGCAAGCGGAGCAACTCGCGGCACGCTTTCTCGAAGCGCAGGGTCTGAAACTGCTTGAGCGTAATTACCGCAGCCGCTTTGGTGAAATCGATCTGATTATGCGCGACGGTGACACGCTGGTATTTGTCGAGGTGCGTTTGCGCAGCCGCAGCCATTTCGGCGGTGCCGCCGCCAGCGTGGATAGGCGCAAGCAGGAGCGTCTGATCGCCACCGCCCAACAGTACCTCGCCGCACTCACTACCTTGCCTCGCTGCCGCTTTGATGTGGTGCTGATGTCCGCCTTGCAAGGCACACCGCCGGAATGGTTGAGGAATGCGTTCGAGGCTTGATTCGGTTAATATCCGCCCCCTGTACATGAGGCAAACTAGCATGGATATTTCCAACCGCATCATCAATCATTTCAAAGACAGTGCCGAGCTAAAACTCAAGGTCAAAGAGTCGCTGGCCAAGCCGATTGCCGATGGCGCGCAATTGTTTTTCGACTGTGTCGTCAACGACGGCAAAATTTTGGTTTGCGGAAATGGCGGCTCGGCTGCCGATGCGCAACATTTTGCTGCCGAGTTGCTTAACCGTTTTGAAAAAGAGCGTCCCGGTCTGGCGGCAGTTGCACTGACAACAGACAGCTCAGTGCTAACTTCCATCGCCAACGATTACGATTTCAACCAGATTTTTTCCAAGCAAGTACGCGCACTGGGCCTGCCGCGCGACACGCTTTTGGCAATTTCGACCAGCGGCAACTCGCCCAATGTGATCGCCGCCATCCACGCCGCGCACGAGCGCCAGATGCGTGTGGTCGCCTTAACCGGACGCGACGGCGGCGCAATGGCGGCAGCACTGAAGCCGACCGATGTGTTGATTTGTGTGAATGCAAAAAGTACCGCGCGTATTCAGGAAGTTCACCTGCTTTCGCTGCATTGTTTGTGTGATGTGATTGATTACCTACTGTTGGGAGAATGAAGATGCGTATGGTTCAAGTCCTGTTTGTTGCAATGTTGGCCGCCTCGCTGCAAGGCTGTTTTCCCGTGATCGCGGCGGGTGTGGGCGCGGGCGTGCTGATGACCGGCGACCGCCGCACCAGCGGTGCTTATGTCGAGGATGAGTCGATTGAAACCAAGGCCTTCGACCGCATCGGCAAGCAGTACAAAAACAATACCGTACATACCAATGTCACCAGCTTTAACCGCAACGTACTGATCAGCGGCGAAGTACCGAGTGCCGCCGTCAAAGCTGAGATCGGCAAATTGATCGGCAGCATTGAAAACGTGCGCAACATCAACAATGAATTGGTCGTTTCCGGCCCGACTTCGCTTACCTCGCGCAGCAGCGACAGCCTGATTACCTCGGATGTGAAACTGCGCTTTGTGCAGGACAAGCGCTTCAATGCCGACCATGTAAAAGTCGTTACCGAAAACGGCACGGTGTTCCTGATGGGCATCGTCAATCGTGCTGAAGCCAATGCTGCTACCGAAGTGGCGAGTACCACCGGCGGCGTGCAAAAAGTGGTTCGTCTGTTCGAATATCTCGACTAATGTTTGCCACCCCAGCGTTTGAAAGCAAGGTCGCCAGCAGCGACACCCTTGCTGCGCGCGTGGCCGAACTGCCGCGCCCGCTGGTGTTCACCAACGGCTGTTTCGACGTGCTGCATCGCGGCCATGTCACTTATCTTGCCCAAGCTCGCGCACTCGGCGCATCACTCATCGTCGGTGTGAATAGCGATGCTTCAGTGAAGCGTCAGGGCAAAGGCGATGACCGTCCGATCAACCAGCAAGACGACCGCTTGGCCGTACTCGCAGCACTGGAGTCGGTGAGCTTGGTCATCCTGTTTGAAGAAGATACGCCGCTGAATCTGATTCTCGCCTGCCATCCGGATGTGCTGGTTAAAGGCGGCGACTGGCAGCCGGAAAATATCGTCGGCGCAAATGAAGTCAAAGCGCGCGGCGGCTCAGTACACAGCATCCCGTTCCTGCACGAACGCTCAACCACCGCACTACTGAAAAAGATCCGCTCACTATGACTCCGACAGAAATTACGCTGCACCAACAATCCAATTTGCTTGAAATCGCCTTTGGTGAAGATCGCTTCAACTTGCCCGCCGAATACCTGCGCGTGTACTCGCCTTCTGCCGAAGTGCGCGGCCACGGCCCCGGACAAGAAGTGTTGCAAGTCGGCAAACGCAATGTCGCCATCAGCGGCATCGAGCCGGTCGGCCAATATGCGCTGCAAATCACCTTTGACGACAGCCACGACAGCGGCCTGTACTCGTGGGAATATTTGTATGAGCTAGGCAAATACCAGCAAGGCTTGTGGCACGATTATCTGAGCAAGCTGGAAGCTGCGGGCGCAAGCCGCGATCCCCAATAGTGAAATAAAATTCGTTTCACGGGATGAAGCGCAAGGAGCCGCGCAGCGAAGGACGAGACATACCATACGGGTAGGCGAGGAGTGAGCGAGCATGCGACGACGCGATTCGCCCGTTAAACGAATTTAAGGAGCCTCACCATGAGCAAAACCCATTTCGGATTTGAAACCGTAGACGAAACAGAAAAAGCCAAAAAAGTTGCGGGCGTATTTACCTCCGTCGCCAGCAAGTACGACATCATGAACGACCTGATGTCAGGCGGACTGCACCGTATCTGGAAACGCTTCGCTATTAGCGTCAGCGGCGTGCGTCCCGGCCAACGCGTACTCGACGTGGCGGGCGGCTCGGCTGATCTCTCGCGCTTGTTTTTGAAAGAAGTCGGCAGCAGCGGCCAAGTGGTACTCACCGACATCAACAACGCCATGCTACGCGTGGGACGTGACCGCCTGCTGGACGAAGGAATCGCCACACCAACAACCCAGTGCGATGCCGAACACCTGCCCTTCCCCGACAACTATTTCGACTGCGTCAGCATCGCCTTCGGCCTGCGCAACGTCACCCACAAAGATGCCGCCCTGCGCGAAATGAAACGCGTACTCAAACCCGGTGGCCGCGTCATCGTGCTGGAATTTTCCAAAGTCGCCAAACCGCTGGAGAAGATGTACGACCTGTACTCCTTCAAATTACTCCCCAAAATGGGCCAGATGATCGCCGGTGATGCCGACAGCTACCGCTACCTCGCCGAATCCATCCGCATGCATCCGGGACAGGAAGAGTTGAAGCAAATGATGATCGAAGCTGGATTAGAGCAAGTTGAATACTTCAACATGACGGGCGGGGTAGTAGCGGTGCATCGGGGGTATAAGCTTTAACGATCACTCAAAATGACGGCCATGAACAACATGCAAACACCATCACTATTCGGAATAACGCGCAGCAACCGCGACTTTGCTGATCCTTATTACTGGGGGAAAAATCAATTCAACTCGGCATTTCCGGTTGCATTGGCATGTTACATGCGATCCAAATCGATTCCGCTGGTATACATCCAATACCGCGACGAACTTGGGACAACGATAGGTGAGTTAGATGTGTCGGACTTATTTGGTAGCTTACTGCCAAACGAAGACCTATATTTTTCGTTCGAGTCTCGTTATGAGCCTTTTCGTGACCATGTTCACGACGAATTACCACCCATTGATTTAGTAGTCTGCGATAAGTCGAGAAACGATCAGATACGCCCGATTGAAATAAAACTCACAACACTACCGGACAACACCACTGAAGCATTATCGGAAGATCAATATGGCACAGAGTTAGTCATTCGTTCTGCGACGACTCGATACATGGCTCTATCTATGGTGCGTTCTCTCCAAAAGAAGATGGCGCGGGTACGTGAAATTTTTGAACCCGCGATGGCAACAGTGCGTAATTGGGATTCCAAGCCTGAAATGTTGCAACTCGCCCCTAGCATTCTTGATGCACTGGAAAAATTTTTAAATGAGTTCAAGAAATTCCAGCAACCACTACTCATGCAGCCAATCTGGAAAACGAAGGGAAAAACCCCCGTTCTGGCAGATAACTGTTTGGATATATTTGTTTGGAGTGATTTTGCTCTAACACACCTTTTCCTTGATTCAGCCCGCATCGCGGTGCAGCAACAAAAAATATCAAGACAACTTCGTGCCGTGTTGCGGCTTTCACGCTTTCTCTACCAGTCATCATTAAGCGGGCGAGTACATCAAGCCCCCATCTATGACGGCATGACTTACGACAACCAGAACGACAAAGAATTTGCCATCTCTGGCACAAAGTCACGCTCGTTAATGGCTTGTGAGCGACTTACCCGCCCCATCGTAACCAAAGCTGAGGTAAAAAATATCGTGCTCGGGGGCGGACAAAAACACCTCAGTCCCGAAAGGCGCTTTGATGCCATTTTGTATTTCTCAAACGACTTGTTTGAAGATGCGGAGTCTGAAAAGTGAAACGTGTCGTTGACTTATTTGCAGGCGGCGGCGGCATGAGTTTGGGCTTCCAAAATGCTGGATTTGATGTTGTATGTGCCATTGAAAAATGGCAACCCGCTGTTGATGTGTACCGTGCAAACTTTCTTGACCACCCAGTCCTTCAGCTTGACCTTGCTGACGAGCAAAAAGCTATCGTTGGCATAAAGCAATTTATGCCCGACATCATTATTGGTGGGCCGCCTTGTCAAGATTTTTCCAGCGCAGGGAAACGAGATGAGACTCAGGGGAGAGCCAGCCTTACAGTCAGTTTTGCAAATATTGTTGTTGGCTGCCGACCAGAATATTTCGTGATGGAAAATGTTGCGCGATCAGCCAGCTCAGCTGCTTTCAAAGCCGCGCTCAGTATTTTTAAACGTGCAGGATATGGGGTCACAATGAAGGTTTTGGACGCGGCTTACTGCGGTGCACCGCAAACTAGAAAGCGTTTCTTCGTTGTGGGGGCGTTAAACAAAAAAGACGGTTTTTTGGATGATGCATTAGAAAGCGGCTTGGCTTCAAAACCGTTAACTTTGAGAGAGTACTTCGGGCGGGAAATTGACTTCACGCACTACTACCGCCACCCACGCTCTTATGCTCGACGAGCAGTCTTCAGCATTGATGAGCCAAGCCCTACGATCAGAGGTGTAAATCGCCCAGTGCCATTAGGATATCCGGGGCATGCAGGAGATACCGCCCCGGCAGACAGCATTCGCAGCCTGACTACATCTGAACGCGCGTTGATTCAAACCTTCCCCAAGAACTTCAAATTTCCGGGAAGTAAAACTGATAGCGAGCAGGTAATAGGAAATGCTGTTCCGGTAAAGCTGGCTGAATATGTTGCCTCACGATTAGAGAGCCATATTCGTGATGTTGGCGAACCAAGCAGTAAGCAGCAATTTTCACTTTTCCAAAAACAAAAAACCTATGAGGTTGAGTACTCGTCGTCCACCTAACGTAAATTTTCCCATGCATACGATTACACCTGTTTCTCTCGGCGAAATGCTGGATGAAGAATTTTTTGAAATCATGGGGAATGACCAAAAAGCAATCGGAGCCACGGTTTAGCACTTGTTTCCACATCCACTTGCGCATGATGTGCAGTACATTTGTAATACAAAAGGACTTCCATGAAAACCGCCACCATGCCAGCACTGCGCGTACAGCCAGAACTACGCCAAGCCGCCGAAGAGATTTTGCGTCCAGGCGAGACAATTTCTGCTTTCGAAGAAGAGTCGTTGCGCCGCAATGTGGCATTTCGCCGAACGCAGCAGGAGTTCATTGCACGCGGCTTGGCTTCGCGGGATGAGACAAAGAAAACCGGCGTGTATTTTTCTTCGGAAGAAACATTGACAGAGTTGGATACCATCATTACCAGTGCTAAAAAGCAGGCACGTAAGTGAGTTACAAGGTTCGCTATACCTTAGCGACCAATGAAGATTTGAAGCGATTATTCACCTTCCTAGTAGGGCACGATTTAAGTCTGTGAAACATGCAAGCAAGGATGCACAATGCGTACGCCCTTCGACAAGCTCAGGACAGGCTTATTGCACCCTGTATGTCTGAAGCCAATGGCGAAGCGTTAGCGCGCTGGCCCAGAATACATCAACCAGCAGCGTTTATTTTGCTGGCTCTGCTATTTGCCCGTCTTCACCCTGCACCAGCGGCAGTCCGGCTTTTTGCCATGCGAGCATGCCGCCATCGACGTTTTGTACTTGCGTGAATCCCGCCTCGCGCAATTCGCTTACAGCGAGTGCCGAGCGACGACCGGAACGGCAAATAACGGCAACTGGTTTGTCTTTGTAGGGGGTGAGTTCCGCCATGCGTGATTTGATGCGTGCCAACGGTACCAGCTTGCTATCCGGTGCGTGTCCTTCGACATATTCATCCGGCTGGCGCACATCCAACAACAGCCCACCTTTCTTTTGCAGTTCGGCAGCGGCTTTAACATCAATACCCGGCTCTTCTTGCGCGCAACCCGCCAGCAAAATTGTAAGGGTTGCCAGTACCAAGCCCAGTTTGTTTTTCCAATGATGCATTGTTCGCTCCTTATTGAATGATGGTTAGTGTGCAAAGTATAGCGCAGCGGCCCGCGCGCAAATCGACGCTGCGGGCGATATACTGCGCGACAAGTCTCCTAAGCCTAGTAACCCAACAGAACCGATTAAATCGGTGCGCCTGATTGTGAGTTTCATCTAAAGGGTGTGCTGACTTAATTTCGTGGATGAGAGGCGCTTTCAAGAATGCATGAATCGAGGATGTGATGAATAAAACACGCACCGCTTTTTTTGTTTCCGACCGCACCGGCATTACGGCGGAAAGTCTGGGCAACAGTCTGCTGAGCCAGTTCGACGGTATTCACTTTCGCAAAGTCACCCTGCCCTTTGTCGATTCGGAAGACAAGGCGCGTGACGCGCTGACGCGCATCAACGAAACATCGGTCAGCGATGGTCAACGTCCTATCGTGTTCAGTACTTTGATCGAGCCCTCGGTGCGCCTCATTATCGAAACTGCTGATGCGCTTATTCTGGATATGTTCGAGAAATTCATCACGCCGATGGAAACCGAGTTAAACATTCATTCTTCGCATAAGGTGGGGCGTTCACGCGGTGCGGGTGGCAACTATACGGCACGTATCGACGCGGTGAATTACGCGCTGAATCACGACGACGGCGGTATTTCGCGCGAACTGCACCGTGCCGAGATCATTTTGGTTGGCGTATCGCGTTGCGGCAAAACACCGACCTCGCTCTATCTCGCTTTGCAATTCGGCATCTTTGCCGCGAACTATCCGCTGGTGCCAGAGGACTTTACCTCTAGCGACTTACCCAAAGCCCTGCACGCTTTGCACGACAAATTGTTCGGCCTCACCATCCAGCCGGAGCGGCTGCACCAGATTCGCAGCGAACGCTCACCCAACAGCCGCTATGCCACGCTGGAAAATTGCCGCCTAGAAGTTAAACAGGCTGAGCGCATGATGCGTCAGGCATGCATCCCCTGCATCGACATCACTGCCATGTCGGTGGAAGAAATTTCCACTTCTATCCTGCATCAAACCGGTTTGAAACGGAAAGGCAGTTCGGGCTAAGTACATTGTCAGTGATGATGCTCAAGCGTACAGTGACAACCATACTGACAGCGGGGAGAAGATCGTGGAATTGCTACTGTGGCGACATGCGGAAGCGGAAGATGGAACACCCGACCTCGCCCGTGAGTTGACGGAAAAAGGTCGGCGGCAAGCCGCCAAAATTGCCGCCTTTCTTGATCAAAATCTGCCCGCAGATACACGCATCCTCGTCAGTCCCGCCGCCCGCACCCGCCAAACCGTAGCTGCCCTCACTGAGCATTTCACGCTCGCACCTAGCATCGCGCCCGGTGCGTCGGCACAGGATATTCTCGATGCTGCACGCTGGCCGGATGCAGGTGGCAGCGTGCTGATTGTCAGCCACCAGCCGACTCTGGGCGCAGTTGCTGCGCTGCTACTGGAATCTGCCGAGCCCTCATTGAGCATCAAGAAAGGCGCACTGTGGTGGTTCAGCCGCCGCGAACGCGATGGCTTTGTGCAAACCACATTGCGTCTGGTTATCACCCCCGAGTTTCTTTAGGAGATCATCATGTTTGAGTCTGCCGAGCTGGGTCACAAGATAGATAAAGCAACTTACGATGCCGAGGTGCCCGCGTTGCGCGAGGCGTTGCTCAATGCGCAATTCGATCTGGCGCAGAAAGCCAAATTTCCCGTCGTCATCCTAGTCGGTGGCGTGGATGGCGCGGGCAAGGGTGAGACGGTGAATCTGCTCAACGAATGGATGGATCCGCGTTATATCCAAGTCCACGCGATGGGTGAGCAGTCTGACGAAGAGCGCGAGCGTCCGCCGATGTGGCGTTTTTGGCACTCGCTGCCGCCCAAAGGCAAGGTCGGCGTATTTTTCGGCTCGTGGTACACCGCTCCCATCGTGCAACGTGCGTTGGGTGAAATCAAAAACAGCAAGCTTAACCAGCGCATCGAAGAGATCAATCGCTTCGAGGAGATGCTTTGCAATGAGGGCGCGCTGATCGTCAAATTTTGGTTTCACCTCTCCAAAGACGCTCAGAAAAAACGTTTAAAAACGCTAGAAAAAGACCCCAAAACACGCTGGCGTGTAACCAAGTTTGATTGGGATCGCTTCAATATATACGACCAGTTCCGCAAGGTTTCCGAGCTCGCCTTACGTGCCACCAGCACCGCCGAAGCCCCGTGGATTGTGGTCGAAGGCAGTGATGCGCGTTATCGCAGCCTGACCGCCGGCAAGATTTTGCTTGAAGCGCTGCGCAAACGTTTGCAGGAAAAACCCCAGCCCACCACCTCCAAATCGCCGCCTCTGCAAGCACCGATTGACCGCCTCGATGTGTTTGACCGGCTCGACATGAAGCAAAAAGTGGCCAAAAAGAAATTTGATACCGAGCTAGAAAAGTATCAAGGAAAACTGGCCATGCTGACGCGCGACGCGCGCTTCCGCAATATTTCTGTTGTCGCTTTATTCGAAGGCAACGACGCGGCGGGCAAGGGTGGTGCGATACGTCGCATCACCAGCGCACTCGATGCCCGCCACTATCGCATCGTGCCGGTTGCCGCGCCGACCGAGGAAGAGCGCGCCCAGCCGTATCTGTGGCGTTTCTGGCGCAACGTGCCGCGCACCGGCAAGTTCACCATCTTCGACCGCTCATGGTATGGCCGCGTGCTGGTAGAACGGGTCGAGAAGTTTTGCTCGGAAGCGGATTGGATGCGCGCCTACGGCGAAATCAACGACTTCGAGCAACAACTGTCCGACAACAACATCGTGCTGGTAAAATTCTGGCTGACGATCACCAAAGACGAACAGTTACGACGCTTCAAAGAGCGCGAAAAAGTCAGTTTCAAACGCTTCAAGATCACCGAGGAAGACTGGCGCAACCGCAAAAAATGGGATGCCTACGAAACCGCCGTGTGCGACATGGTCGACCGAACCAGCACCAATACCGCACCATGGATATTGGTCGAAGCGAATGACAAAAATTTCGCCCGCCTGAAAGTACTGAAGACCCTGTGTGATCGCATTGAGGCCGCGTTGAAAAAACGAAAGTAGTTTTTCGCGCGTTGCCATTTGTAACCCCTATCTGAAAAACACATGAACCAGCGCGCGACACACATCCACATCCTCGGCATCTGCGGCACTTTTATGGGCGGTATCGCCGCCATCGCTAAACAGGCTGGCTACCGCGTCACCGGCTGCGATGCCAATGTCTATCCTCCGATGAGCACACAACTCGAAGCGCAAGGCATCGAACTCATCGAGGGCTTCGGCAGCGAACAACTCGAACTCAAGCCGGACGTGTTCGTCATCGGCAACGTTGTCTCGCGCGGCAACCCGCTGATGGAAGAAATCCTCAACCGTAACCTGCCCTATATTTCCGGCCCGCAATGGCTGGCGCAAAACATCCTGCACGACAAATGGGTACTCGGCGTAGCGGGCACGCATGGCAAGACCACCACCACCTCAATGCTGGCGTGGATACTGGAGTACGCCGGACTGAATCCCGGATTTTTGATCGGTGGCGTGCCACAAAACTTTGGCATCTCGGCCCGACTAGCCAGCTCGTTCTTTGTCATTGAGGCGGACGAATACGACACCGCCTTCTTCGACAAACGTTCCAAGTTTGTGCATTACCACCCGCGCACCGCAATTTTGAACAATCTCGAATTCGACCACGCCGACATCTTCCCCGACCTCGCCGCCATCGAAACACAATTCCATCACCTAGTACGCACCGTACCCGGCAACGGCCTCGTGGTCAGCAACGGACGTGAAGAATCGTTGGCACGCGTTATCAAACGTGGATGCTGGACACCCGTCGAGCAGTTCGGCAACACCGACGGCTGGCATATTGATGATAACGAACAGGTGTCTTTGAACGGCAAGGCGCAAGGCACATTGCAATGGGACCTGATGGGCGAACATAACCGCATGAACGCGCTCGCCGCATTGGCCGCCGCGCGCCATGCCGGTGTTCCCGTCGCGCAAGGACTGGCCGCACTGGCCGAATTTAAAAACGTGAAGCGCCGTATGGAAGTGCGCGGTACCGTCAACGGCATTACCGTCTACGACGACTTTGCGCATCACCCCACCGCCATCGACACCACCGTGGCCGGACTGCGCCGCAAAGTTGGCACGGCTCGCATCCTCGCCGTGCTGGAGCCGCGCTCCAACACCATGAAACTCGGCGTAATGAAAGATGCCCTGCCTGCCAGTTTGAAAAATGCCGATCAAGTGTTTTGTTACAGCGCGAATCTGGGCTGGGATGCTGCCGCCTCACTCGCCCCGCTAGGCAGCAAAGCCATCGTCAAAGATGAACTGAACAGCCTGATTGAAGACATCGCAACCGCCGCAAAACCCGGCGATCAAATTCTGGTGATGAGCAACGGCGGCTTCGGCGGAATACACGAAAAATTGCTGCAACGACTTACACAAAACTGAGCTTGACACGACACTAGCGAAGGTAGGGCACAATACCTAACAGGCTTTAGTGCCCACATTCGATATGCAATAACATTACCATTACAACCAGAGGCAATTCATTGAAGCGCTTACTTACCCTTTTCATCTCGGTATTTTGTTTATTTTCTAACTCAATGTCATATGCATCGACAATTGCGTTAGCGAGGGAATTTCATCTTTCTCTAATCAAGATCGAAGATGAGGTATTGCCGAATCAAGTGGCAGCTGCAACTCTGATGCTTCATCCTGAGTTACGAGAAAAAGAATCTGAACTCCGGCGTATTACTCACGAAATACTATTATCCAAGGAGTTCGAAAATGTTCGAGCAGAATATTTTTCCAAAGTATTTAGTCAACAAGAGCTGAGGTCTCAGATTGCTCTAGTTCGCAATCCAGCGTTCAAGCTTTACTACAAAAAATCCACAGAAATGCTTCAGTTTTCTGGAGCGGCACTCCTCCCCTTTCTCCGCGAGAGCTTTGCCCAACTTGATGAGCAGCCTGTAAAGCAAACTGCGCCCAACAAAAAGAGCAATCGGCTCACTTTTTACAGCGAGGATTTGGGAAACTTTTTCATTGGAGCATGGCTGTTCTTCGATCAAGAGTCCGAGCGACTGTATCGGACAAGTTTCTCAAATAAAATACAGGGTTCTGCATACTCACACTTCTTGTTTTGCGCAGCCCAAAAAATTGCCATTTCCAATGGGTTTGACAGATTGTCAATAATTGAAGATGAAAAGAATAAGCAACACGGAATCATCGGATTTTTAAAGCCAGGGGAGGATGTCAAAGTTACGCTTGATGCTCGATTTTTAGATAGCGATTTAATAAATATCACTAATACTGAAATGACCTCCCTATGTATCAAAAAGTAATTCGCAACGACGTAACAACATACGGGTATTTCACCCTTCGAATCTCAGGACAGGCTATCGCACCTTACAAAAGAAACCCCTCAAAACTTTAATCACACTTACTTACGGAGTTGTTATGTCTGATCTACCAAAGTGCCCTAAATGCGAATCCCCTTTCACCTACGAAGACGGCGACAACTACGTTTGTCCTGAGTGCGGCTGGGAGTGGAGCAAGACGGCGACCGCTGAAGCGGGTGAGCAAGCCAAGGTGTTCAAAGATGCATTCGGCAATGTGCTGGCCGATGGCGACACTGTGACAGTCATCAAGGATCTAAAAATCAAAGGTTCGTCTTCCGTTGTGAAGGTAGGCACCAAGGTGAAGAACATCCGCTTGGTGGACGGCGACCACGACATCGACTGCAAGATCGATGGTATTGGCGCGATGCAATTGAAGACCGAGTTCGTGAAGAAGGCCTGAGTGTAGATGCCAAGGGTTAAGCGGGTATTCGGCGGCCTGCTACGGCTTGCATTGTTGTACCTGCTGTTGCCATTGTTGTTGGTGGACCTGATCCTGATCCAGACGGCTTTACCTCGGTTGATTTTCCTGTGGCAGCCCTTTGCGGTTGCTGCACTAATCTGGGCGACCCTCTTTGCGGTTTTCGCTTATCGATTTGGCTGGCGCACTTTGATCTGGGGCGGTATCGGTTTGGCTTACGCTGCTGTTTTATTTGTCAGCTTGGCATATTCGGCGGTCATCGCGGGAATAGCTTTCTCCAGCATCGCACTGTTGATCGCTTTTGCCTTCATGGCCGGAGCGGTTAGTTTTCTGTATCGCAATCGTTACAGTGAGCCACTCCTGATATTGCTACCTACCTGTGCGATTGCTTGGTCATTCATTGTCGTGCTGTACCAGCCTTGTCTTGTGGCGTGGGTTACTTGGGTTGCAGGCAAGCAGAATGTACTGGAAGTATTGCTGAGTGTGTTCGGCGACGTGTCGACGAATGCGGTGATGCTTGCGATCGTGGTGGCGCCAACTATGGCGATGTATTTTTTGGGCAAGCATGCCTACGCCGATGCATATGGTTGGGCGAAGGGTAAATTGGCCAACAAACAGAATAAAGAGGAGCCGGTATGAGCGGTTGGGGTTGTCCACACGAGGTCGCGGGCAAATGCCAGAAGATCAACAACCTGCCGTGCGATATCGGCATGAAGGGTTGTGTGTTGTTCGGGCGTTTCCGTTTTGCGGATGACAGTAAAAATCGTCCGCCCAAAACACCACACTCACCCGACACGCCTGTTGCAAGCGGCGACGAAAAAAAGTAATCCACGTTGTCTCTTTTACCCGACACATATTGCCCGCCACCGGATAACGGTCTCGATCTCGTTTATCACGATGCGGCATTGCTGGTAGTCAACAAGCCCGCCGGGCTGCTGGCTGTACCCGGTCGGGGGGAAGACAAACAAGACTGTTTGTCGGCTCGGGTGCAACATGTGTTTGCCGATGCTTTGATTGTGCATCGCTTGGATATGGCAACGTCCGGCTTGATCGTGTTTGCGCGTGGTGCCGATATGCAGCGCGAGCTTTCGCGTTTGTTTCGTGAACGACTAGTGAGTAAACGCTATATCGCCATCGTTTCCGGCGTGCCTGATCCGGCCTCGGGCGAGATTGATTTGCCGATCATCGCCGATTGGCCGAATCGGCCTTTGCACAAAGTCGACCACCAAATAGGTAAGCCTTCACTTACACGCTATCGCCTTGCAGAGTTACAAGCCACCGCAACAACAAGCCGCGTTGAACTGGAGCCGGTCACCGGTCGCTCGCACCAGTTGCGGCTACATCTGGCCGCTATCGGCCACCCGATTGTCGGTGATGTGTTGTACGGCGGAGAGACGGCCACGCGCTTGATGTTGCATGCGTGCGACTTGAGCTTTCCCCATCCTCTCACGCGGGAAACGCTCGTACTATCCAGCTCGCCGTCTTTCTAATACACCCGTTAAACACTCGCTTTGCGGCGGTTTTTCGGGATTCGCTTTGTTATACTGCCAACCGTTGTACTTTATCTACTCAATGAGGATTACATGAAACGTTTCGCCATTTTCCTGACCATCCTGTTTACCAGCCTGACTTTGCTTGCCGCCAACGCGGAAGCGAAACGACTCGGAGGCGGCAGCAGCTTCGGCAAGCAGCGCTCCATGGCACCACAACAAGCTCAAAAAGCACCAAGCGCAGCGCCGACTCCGGCAGCCCCTGCCGGGACACCGGCCAAACCTGGCAACAAATGGCTGGGCCCATTAGCGGGTATCGCCGCTGGTTTGGGTTTGGCAGCACTGTTCTCCCACCTCGGTTTGGGTGAGGGCATGGGTACAATCCTGATGATTATTCTGGCTGTAGTGGCGGTGATGTTCTTGGTTTCGATGCTGCGCAAAAAACAGCAGCCCGCCATGCAATACGCTGGTGCGGGAGCGCCTTATGGCGGCACGCAGCAACCTTCATCTGCGCCGTTGAGCGGTGGTGCTGTCGCACCTGTCGCGCATACAACAACAGGCAATATCCCCGCCGATTTCCCGGTGGAAAGTTTCCTGCGCAGCGCAAAGACTTCGTTCATCCGTTTGCAGGCTGCAAATGACCGCAAAGATGTAAACGACATCCGCGAATACACCACGCCGGAAATGTTTGCCGAAATCTCGATGCAACTGCAAGAGCGTGGCGATGCACCGCAAAAAACTGATGTTGTGTCGGTACAAACCGAGCTGCTGGAAGTTGCGAACGAGGGCGATTACGCCATCGCCAGCGTGCGTATGAGCGGCCAGTTGCGCGAGAACGAAGGTACAGCAGAAAGCTTCGACGAAATTTGGCACGTGCAGAAAGATCTGCGCGACAACAAATCGGTCTGGCTGCTGGCCGGTATTCAACAAACCACGCTGCATTAACATCATGCTGCGCCAACCGACGGCCACCCTGCTGAATCATCTGCTGCGTCAGAACAGTTGGGCGTTCCCTCGGCTGGTACGCTTTTCCGGCAAGACGGCGCGTTTTCACATCGCGCCGTTTTCCTTTGCGTTCACCGTGTTGCCCGACGGTTTTCTGACCAACGCCGACAGCGAAACCAGCGCGGATGCGAATTGCATCATCGCGCCCTCATTGCTGCCGCGACTGGCCTTGCAGGATGAAACCGCGCAGCGCGAGATCCGAACCGAAGGCGATGCCGCATTACTAGCCGAGATTTTTTTCCTGTTCCGCAATCTGCGCTGGGATGCGGCAGAAGACCTGAGCCGAGTCACTGGCGATGTCGCCGCCGAGCGCATCGTGCAATCGGTGCAAACCAGCCGCGAACATTTGCATCAGGGCGCGCTGAATCTGCTGCAAGCCGCCGGAGAATACTGGACCGAAGAACATCCTCTACTGACCAAGCCGCGCGACCTTGCCGACTTCGCCGCACAGGTGGACACCCTGCGCGACGATATCGCCCGCATGGAACAACGCGTGCGTAATCTGGCCGGAAATTAACATGCGCTTTTTTCGTTTGCTGAAGATCCTCTTCGTCGTGCTGCGTTTCGGTCTCGACGAATTCCTGCTTGCCCACGAACGCACACGCTGGGTACACGGGCTGCTCAACGTGCTGTTGTTCTTCCGCGACACCTCGCGTCCACGTGCAGAGCGCTTGCGTCTGGCACTGGAAAACCTCGGCCCGATTTTTATCAAATTCGGCCAAATGCTCTCGACCCGGCGCGATCTGATTCCCAACGATTTGGCCGAAGAACTGGCCAGACTGCAAGACCGTGTACCGCCATTTCCATCCGCGCAAGCCCTGGCAATCATCGAAACCTGCTACGGCAAACCAGCACATGAGGTATTTCGCCATTTTGACGAAACGCCTGTCGCTAGCGCATCGGTAGCGCAAGTGCATTTCGCCACCTTGCCGGACGGACGCGATGCCGCAGTAAAAATTCTGCGTCCAGGAATCGCACCCATCATCGAACACGACATCTCACTACTAAATATCTGCGCCGATTTGATGGAGCGATTTTGGAGTGATGGTCGCCGCCTCAAGCCGCACGAAGTTGTCGGTGAATTTGAAAAGCACCTGCGCGACGAGCTTGATCTGACCCGTGAAGCCTCCAATGCCAGCCAGCTCAAACGCAACTTTGCCGACTCTTCGTTGCTGCTCGTACCGGAAATTTACTGGGATTATTGCTGTAGCAACGTGATGGTGATGCAGCGCATGTACGGCCTGCCCATTAGTCAGGTAGACGGTTTACGCGAAGCCGGTATCGACATTCCCAAGCTGGCCGCAAACGGAGTGGAAATTTTCTACACGCAGGTTTTCCGCGACGGCTTTTTCCACGCCGACATGCATCCGGGCAACATTTTGGTGGCGGAAGACGGCCGCTATGTCGCGCTCGACTTCGGCATCATGGGTACACTCACCGATACCGACAAACATTATCTGGCGCAAAACTTTATCGCTTTTTTCCGCCGCGACTACAAACGCGTTGCCGAAATTCATCTTGAATCCGGCTGGGTTCCAGCATCCACCCGCGTGGATGAATTGGAAGCCGCAATCCGCGCCGTATGCGAACCTATCTTCGACAAACCGCTGCGCGAAGTCTCCTTCGGACGCGTGCTGTTGCGCCTGTTCCAAACCTCGCGCCGCTTCGGTGTGGAAGTACAACCGCAACTGGTGTTGCTACAAAAAACGCTGCTTAATATTGAGGGGCTGGGATTGCAGCTCGATCCCGAACTAGACTTGTGGAAAACCGCGAAGCCTTGGCTGGAACGTTGGATGAGTGAGCAAGTCGGCTGGCGCGGCATGGTAAAAGCATTGCGCAGCGAAGCACCCGGCTGGGCCGCCTTGTTACCGCAACTGCCGCGCTTGCTGCACCAACGCTTGCAAGCCCCACAAACACACAACACCGATGCCCTGCTGCGCGAACTCTTAGCACAGCAAAAACGCCGCAACACCCTCTTGTCCATCTTCGTCATCGCCGTGCTATCGCACATGTTGTGGCTGGGTTGGTTCAGCTACTAAACGGAGAATTTCACCATGAAAGCAATCGATCCCTGCACGCTGGTTTTCTTCGGGGCGGGTGGCAATTTGAGCCGCCGGAAATTGATTCCCGCGCTGTTTCATCTGGATATGTCGCAACGTCTGCCTGAGCATCTGGCCATTTTGGGCTGCGATATCACCTTGCGCGAACATGACGAGTGGCTGAAATTCGTGACTGATATTTTGCGTGAAATTCACGGTGCTGCAATTGATGAAGCGGCACTAACACGCTTTTGCGCGCGTTTGCACTATTTCGCTGTTCCACCGGGTGACGACAACGCTTACCTGCGTCTGCAAACGCTATTGAACGACGATCCCAACTTCCCGCCTAACATCGTCTACTACATGGCCGTGCGCCCGGCAGACTATCCCAATATTGTCGAAAAGCTCGGCAATGTCGGTTTGCTCAAACAGAAAAATGGCTGGCGTCGCGTGGTCATCGAAAAGCCGTTTGGCTACGATCTGCTAAGCGCGCAAACTTTGCAGGCCAGCTTGTACCGGCATCTCGACGAGCCGCAGATTTACCGCATCGATCACTATCTGGGCAAGGGCACGGTACAAAATGTGATGGTGTTCCGCTTCGCCAATTTGCTGCTGGAACCGCTGTGGAACCATCACTATATCGACCATGTGCAGATCACCCACTCTGAAACGCTGGGCGTGGAAGGACGTGCCGATTATTACGAAGGAGCCGGTGCGTTGCGCGACATGATCCAAAGTCACTTGTTGCAGCTGCTGGCACTGGTCGCCATGGAGCCGCCGGTGACCATGTCCGCAGAACACTTGCGCGACGAAAAAGTAAAAGTGCTTAAAGCGATTCGCCCGATCACACAAAACGCGGTACATGCCCACGCGTTTCGCGGCCAGTACGCCAGCGGCACGGTCAACGGCCAAACCGTACCCGGCTATCTGGAAGAAAAAAACGTGGCCCGTGACAGCACCACCGAAACCTATGCCGCGATGAAACTGTTTATCGACAATTGGCGCTGGGCGGGTGTGCCGTTCTATCTGCGCACCGGCAAACGCATGGCGGAAAACAGCTCGGCAATTTGCATCCGCTTCAAAACCCCGCCGCAAGATTTGCTGCGTCGCACTCGCCAAGGGCCGCCACAACCGAACTGGATCATGCTCGGCATCCAGCCCAACGATTGTCTGAAAATGGAAATGCAAGTGAAAGTGCCCGGCTTGGATTTACACACCCGTACGATCAGCTTGGATGCAACTTATCGCAAAGATGGCGACGAAGATTTCGATGCCTACGAAGGTTTGCTGCTGGATACCATCATGGGCGATCACTCGCTCTTCCTGCGTATCGACGAAGTTGAAGCGGCATGGCGCGTGGTAGACCCGATACTCAAGGTTTGGGCAATGGAGCGCGAGTTCATCAACACCTATGCAGCAGGAAGCTGGGGCCCGCGCGGAACCTATCGCTTGTTCGACCGTGACGACCAGTTCTGGCGACACTCGCTCGATCAGGACGGTGCCAATCCTCAGGCTTACTAAGCCATGCCTGTGCCCGCCGCCCTCGTGTTGCACGACCACGCCGATGCGCTTGCCGCAGCGGTGGCGCGACGCATTACCGAAATAGCTGGCGCAAGCATCGCCGCACGCGGTGTTTTTCGTCTAGCACTGGCCGGAGGCGAAACCCCGCGCCGTTGCTATGAACAACTGCGCAGCCTAAGTTTGGATTGGACTCGCACGCAGATTTTTTTCGGGGATGAGCGTTGTCTGCCGCAGGGTGATGTGCAACGCAATGATGTTATGGCGCGTACCGCGCTGTTGCAGCACATCGACATTCCCGCCGCGAACATTCATCCCATCGCCGCCGAGTTGGGCGCGGATATTGCCGCGACGGAATATGCCGCCCATTTCACCCTCCACGCGCCGCTTGATTTGGTCTTGCTCGGCTTGGGCGAAGACGGCCACACCGCCAGCCTGTTTCCCGCCAATCCCGCTACCGAATTCGATGCTGCCGTTGTACCCGTGTTCGATGCCCCCAAGCCGCCGCCGCAACGTGTTTCGCTGGGCATGACCACGCTAATGGCCGCACGGCAGCGTCTTTTTTTAGTTTCGGGCAGCGGTAAACGCAATGCGCTGGCGCAAATATTCAGCGGGGAAGCGCTCCCCGCAGCACGGGTAGGGGTCGCCGAATGGCACATTGACCGTGATGCAATGCCGCAACAAATTTAATTTACTGAAGGAGAGCAAAATGCAAATCGGAATGATCGGATTGGGTCGTATGGGTGCAAACATGGTGCGTCGCCTGCAAAAAGCAGGGCACCAATGCGTGGTGTATGACCGCAGCAGCGAAGCCGTGCAAATGCTTGCCAAAGAGGGCATGACACCCGCTGACGACGTGCAAGATTTTCTAAGTAAATTGAGCACACCGCGTGTCGTATGGCTGATGCTGCCCGCTGCGGTAGTCGATGCCAGCATCGCCGAACTGACTCCCTTGCTGAGCGCAGGCGACATCATCATCGACGGCGGCAACTCCTATTACAAAGACGATATCGCGCGGGCGCAGCGACTCTCCGCACATGCCATTCACTACGCCGATGTCGGTGTCAGCGGCGGCACTTGGGGGCTAGAACGCGGTTACTGTTTGATGATCGGCGGACAGCAACAAACCGTGGCACACCTGCAACCCATCTTCGCCGCGCTGGCACCCGGTGTTGAAACCGCACCGCGCACCGAAGGACGCGATGGCCCATCCTCCAGCGCGGAAAACGGCTACCTGCATTGCGGCGCGGCGGGTGCGGGTCACTTCGTCAAAATGGTTCACAACGGTATCGAGTACGGCATGATGGCAGCGTATGCCGAAGGCTTTAATCTGCTGCGTCACGCCAATGTCGGCGGCGCAGCTCGCCACATTGATGCGGAAACCACCCCGCTACGCGAACCGGAAGCATTCCGTTACGACATCAACGTCGCCGAAGTGGCCGAACTGTGGCGGCGCGGCAGCGTCGTCGGCTCATGGCTGCTCGATCTCACCGCGCACGCTCTGCAAAGCGATGCCGATCTCACCAAATTCAGCGGCCGCGTTTCCGACTCCGGTGAAGGACGCTGGACCAGCATCGCCGCCATCGAGTCTGGCACGCCCGCACCCGTACTCACCGCCGCGCTGTTCGACCGTTTTAATTCACGCGGCGAAGCCGACTACGGCAACAAACTCCTATCTGCTTTGCGCTATGAATTTGGCGGGCATCAAGAGAAACACTGATTTATTACCCAACCGAATTAAAGGAGATCGCCGTGCATATTCTTAGGCATATTTTGATAGTTCTTTTGTTTTGCTCTACTGCGGCCATGGCAGCACCCGCAAATGAAAGCTCAGTGAGAGAATTACTAACCATTACTCAAACACAAAAGCTCATAGAAAGCATTCAAGTGCAAATGGACGCACAATTGAATCATGCTATGCGACAAGCACTACAGGGGAAAAAGCTCCTACCGGGCCAGCAACAAGCGTTAACCAATATGCACAATAAAGTGGTCAAGCTCGTTCATGAAACCTTGTCTTGGGAAAAGCTTGAGCCAATGTATTTGCGTCTTTACCAAGAGACTTTTACCGAGGATGAAGTTCTCGGCATGCTGTCTTTCTACAAAACGCCAGCAGGTCAGGCGGTTATTATCAAAATGCCCTCGGTTGTGCAGAAAACCATGATAGAAGTTCAGGCCGTTTCATCTAGCCTAGCGCCACAACTGCAAAAAATTCAACAGGACTTCCTTGCCGAGTTGACCGCCGCAACCAAATAATCGAGCACAAAAAAGCTGTCGTATTTCAGTGTGCTGGCTTAGTGGATTGGCTAGTTGTTTCATCAATGACGGATTTGGTGAAGAAATCCTTATTGGTCCGGCCAGATGATGTTTGAACTCAGAAACACATACAACCGCCCCATCCAACTCCCCCTTATCAGGGGGAGAGCCGGATCAGTCGTTATTGAAAAACCCGCTGTCCCACAGTTCTTGTGTAAGTGCGCGATAGTCGGCGGCACCGGGGCTGTGCGGCGCGAATTGGAATACGTCTTTGCCATGCATGGGACTGGAGGCAAGACCAACGGTTTCTCCGATACGGGTGTTGCATAGCAAGCTGCCGTATCTAGCACGCAAGCTGTCGTAGATTTCGTAAGAGAGTTTGCGGCGCGAATCAAAGCGTGTGACAACGATGCGCCTCTCAAACTTTCGCTTTAGTCGAGTTTCCAGCGCGTTGAGTGCGCTATCCAATCGGTGTACCCCCTGCAAGGAGAGAAAGTCTGCCGACACGGGAATTAACACCCGATCTGTCGCTAACAGCGCGTTCAATGTCAGCACGCCCAGCATCGGGCAGCAGTCGATCAAAATGGGAGCACCGGTGAGCGCGAGGTCTTCGCGCAAGCCCTGTTTGAGCAATGTGGCAGCCTTGGGGTCGCTGCCAAACATGGCATCGATCTTGGCTAATTCGAGCGAGGCTGGTACCAGTTGCCAGCCGCCTTGCGTGTCTCCGAGCAACTTGATAAGCGGGGTTTGGTGTTTGAAGAACGAGGCCATGCCCGCGTCACCAACTACTTTGGCGGCACCACTGGCCAGCGTAAGGTGGCCCTGTGGATCCATATCCAAGGCAATAGGGTTGCGTTGCGCTAAATTAAGCGCGGCAGTGACATTAAGACAGGTGGTTGTTTTACCCACACCGCCTTTTTGATTGAATACGGCGACGACCGCCATGTTCTTGGCTCTCCAAGGTTGCGGGGACAGATTGATTGCGGGGTTTAGCTTGCCATGCAAGTGAGCCTTTGCTGCAAACCAAAAAACTTTGCTGTTGCCAGTTATTCCACTGTAACTGACTTGGCGAGATTTCTCGGTTTATCCACATCCGTTCCCTTTTGTAATGCGACGTAATATGCCAGCAGTTGTAAAGGGACAGTGTGCAGAATAGGGCTCAGAAAACCCGCGTGTTCAGGCATTTGCAGGATGTGGATGCCTTCTTCAGAACGAATGTGGGTGTCGGCATCGGCGAACACAAACAGCTCGCCGCCGCGTGCTTTAACTTCTTGCAGGTTAGATTTGAGTTTTTCCAGCAAGGCATCGTTAGGCGCGACCGAAACCACGGGCATATCTTCATCCACCAAAGCCAGCGGGCCATGTTTTAACTCACCAGCGGGATAAGCTTCGGCGTGAATGTAGGAGATTTCCTTAAGTTTGAGCGCGCCTTCCAAGGCGATGGGGTAATGCAAGCCGCGCCCGAGAAACAAGGCATGGTGTTTGTCGGCAAAGTGTTTAGACAGCTCAGCGATTTGCGGCTCCAGCGCCAGCACTTTTTGCACCGCAATGGGCAGATGGCGCAACTCGTGCAGAAATTGTTGTTCGCGCTCGGCGCTCACGCGGCCACGCAATTTCGCCAATACCAATGTAAGCAGGAAGAGCGCTGCCAACTGGGTGGTGAATGCCTTGGTCGAAGCCACGCCGATTTCGGGGCCGGCGCGCGTAAGTAGACGAAGCTTGGATTGGCGGATGATGGCGCTTTCCGGCACGTTGCAAATGGCCAACGTAAAAGTGTGTCCGGTATCTTTGGCGTGGTTAAGCGCGGCCAACGTGTCCGCCGTTTCGCCCGATTGCGAGATGGTGACCACCAGTGTTTTCGGGTTGGGCACGCTGGTGCGATAGCGGTATTCGCTGGCAATCTCAACCGTACACGGAATACCGGCGATTTCTTCCAGCCAGTAGCGCGCCACCATGCCCGCATGATGGCTGGTGCCACAAGCGAGGATAAGGATGCTTTCCACTTGCGGGAATATCGCGTTGGCATCGGCTCCGAAAATACCGGGCACAAGCGACTGGCTATTGCACACGGCTTCCAGCGTGTTAGCGAGTGCCTGCGGCTGCTCGTGAATTTCTTTCTGCATGTAGTGCTGATACTCGCCCAGCTCCACGCTGTCGTTATCCAACTCACTGACGTGTACCGGACGCGTGACCTCAGCCCCTTTTGCATCAAAGATGCGATAGTCGGCAAGGTTGACTTCGACCACGTCGCCCTCTTCCAGATAAACCACATTTTTGGTGACTTGCAGCAGCGCTGACATATCTGAGGCGACGAAATGCTCACCTTCACCCACGCCCAACAGTAGCGGGCTACCTTTACGGGCGGCGATAAGCTGATGCGGATTATTCGCCGCGACCACGCCAATAGCGTAAGCACCCACCAACCGTGTCAACGCCGCTTGTGTGGCGGCCAGTAGCGTGCCGCCGGACTGGTAATGCGAATGGATTAGGTGAGCGATTACTTCCGTATCAGTATCCGAAGTGAACACATAGCCTTGCGCGCTCAACTCGGTGCGTAACGCTTCGTAGTTTTCGATAATGCCGTTATGCACTACCGAGATCAGATCGCGGCTCATATGCGGATGCGCGTTGCGCTCACTCGGAATGCCATGCGTGGCCCAACGTGTGTGTGCGATGCCGGTCTCACCATAGGTATTGGCACTCTTCTCACCCAGCTCGGCCACCCGCCCCGCACTGCGCACACGGTTTAGCTTGCCATCGTGTACGACAACCAAACCCGCCGAGTCGTAACCGCGATATTCCAAACGCAACAGACCGTTGACCAATATCGAAACGATATTACGTTTGCCAACCGCACCGACGATTCCACACATTACTTCTTCTCCTTGACCGGACGCTTCCATCCGCTGATGGTCATTTGCTTGCTACGTGACAGCGTCAATTCGCCGTCGGGCGTGTCTTTGGTAATCGTTGAGCCCGCACCAATGGTCGCACCTTTGCCAATCGTAACGGGCGCAACCAACTGGGTATCGGAACCGATGAAAGCATCGTCGCCGATGATGGTGCGGAATTTATTCGCGCCGTCGTAATTACAAGTGATAGTACCCGCGCCAATGTTGACGCGACTGCCAACGGTGCTGTCACCGATATAGCTCAGATGGTTAGCCTTGCTCTTGGCGGCAATATCACTGTTTTTGATCTCGACAAAATTACCGACGTGGACATCTTCCGCTAGGCGGGTGCCAGGACGCAAACGCGCATACGGCCCAATATGGCAGTTAGCCCCCACTTCGCTGCTATCAATGTGAGTGTAAGGTGCGATCTCGGTTCCCGAGGCGATGCTGGCATTGCGCAAAATGCTGTAAGCCCCCACTCGCACGCGCTCGCCCAGCGTTACCTCTCCCTCGAAAATACAGCCCACATCAATTTCGACATCGCGTCCGCAAACCAATTTGCCACGAATATCAATCCGCGCCGGATCGGCCAGCGTGACACCCTGATTCAATAATTGGATTGCCTGCACTTGCTGCCAAGTGCGCTCCAGCGTTGCCAACTGGCTCTTGCTGTTGATGCCTTCCACTTCCCATACCTGCGCAGGTTGTACGGTATGAACCGAAACACCCTGCTGCACCGCCATCGCCACAATGTCGGTAAGGTAGTACTCACCCTGTGCATTATTGTTCTGCAACTTGCCCAGCCACTCGCGTAACTTGGCTGTAGGTGCGAGCACAATTCCGGTATTCACTTCCTTGATCTTGAGCTGCTCGGCATTCGCGTCTTTTTGTTCGACGATGCACTCCACCCTGCCCTGCCCGTTACGCACAATGCGACCGTATCCGCTGGGATTGTCGAGATTGACCGTTAGCAGCACCAAGCCATCACCCGCTTGCTGCATATGTTGCAGCGTATCCGGCTGAGTTAATGGAACATCGCCGTAAAGCACCAATGTGCGACTCTCGTCGGATAAATGAGGCAGCGCCTGCTGCACCGCATGGCCAGTACCAAGCTGCGGCTCTTGCAACGCAAAAATCGCACCGTATTGCTGCATCGCACTCGGCACCGCATCACCGCCGTGCCCGTAGATTACGCAAATCTGATGCGGCTGCAGCGCGCGCGCGCGATCCAGCACATGCTGCACCAGCGGCTTACCCGCCAGCGAATGCAAAACTTTGGGTTTATCGGAATACATGCGCGTGCCTTTACCGGCAGCAAGAATGACGATATTCAACGGGGTCATATTCGGCTTTCTAAAGATGCACAATTATAGCTGATGGTAGGATACCTGCATGTAAGAGCGCGTTGGGTTGTGTCTTAATGGATTTAGATCAATTGCTTTTCCGCAAACAACAAAAAAGCAGCCGAAGCTGCTTTTTTGTTTGGTGCATTTTACTGCTGTTAGTGCGTTTGCTTGCGGATCTGTTGGATCGCGCGGAGCTGGGCGATTGCTTCGGCCAGCTCAGCTTGCGCAGCGGCATAGTCGATGTCAGAGCTGCGATTTTTCATCGCTTCTTCCGCCGCTTGCTTGGCTTCTAGTGCGCGGGCTTCGTCTAGGTCGGCTCCGCGAATTGCGGTGTCGGCCAGTACGGTGACCATGTTAGGTTGCACTTCAAGCATGCCGCCGGAGACGTAGATCAGTTCTTCTTGCTCTTGGTCAGGACGCTTGATGCGTACTGCACCCGGCTTGATTCGTGTCATCAGGGCGGTGTGGCGCGGGTAGATACCCAATTCGCCCATTTCGCCCGGAACGACAACGACTTCGGCCAAGCCGGAGAAGATCTGCTCTTCCGCGCTCACCACGTCTACATGTACGGTCATTGCCATAGCTATACCCCTATTTGATTATTGCAGCGTCTTGGCCTTTTCGACTGCTTCTTCGATGCCGCCAACCATGTAGAACGCTTGTTCTGGCAGGTGGTCGTAATCACCGTTGACGATGCCCTTGAAGCCTTTGATGGTTTCTTTCAGGGTAACGTACTTGCCTGGGCTGCCGGTAAACACTTCAGCCACGTGGAACGGTTGCGACAGGAAGCGTTGAATCTTACGTGCGCGTGCCACAGCCAGTTTGTCTTCTGGTGCCAGTTCGTCCATACCCAGAATGGCGATGATGTCGCGCAATTCTTTGTAACGTTGCAGTGTCATTTGTACGCCACGAGCAACGGAGTAATGTTCTTCGCCTACGACCAATGGGTCGAGTTGGCGAGAGGTGGAGTCCAGTGGATCGACCGCTGGGTAGATACCCAGAGAAGCGATGTCACGCGACAACACGACGGTGGAGTCAAGGTGCAAGAAGGTAGTCGCTGGAGATGGGTCGGTCAAGTCATCCGCTGGAACGTACACAGCTTGGATGGAAGTGATCGAACCTACCTTGGTCGAAGTGATACGCTCTTGCAAGCGGCCCATTTCTTCAGCCAGTGTCGGTTGGTAACCCACAGCGGAAGGCATACGACCCAACAACGCGGAAACTTCGGTACCGGCCAATGTGTAGCGGTAGATGTTGTCCACGAAGAACAGGATGTCACGGCCTTCGTCACGGAATTTTTCAGCCATGGTCAAGCCGGACAATGCAACGCGCAGACGGTTGCCAGGTGGTTCGTTCATTTGACCGAACACCATCGCGACTTTGTCCAGAACGTTGGAGTCTTTCATTTCGTGGTAGAAGTCGTTACCTTCACGGGTACGCTCACCCACGCCGGCGAATACAGACAGACCAGCGTGTTGCTTCGCGATGTTGTTGATCAGTTCCATCATGTTCACGGTCTTGCCTACACCCGCGCCACCGAACAGACCCACTTTACCGCCTTTTGCAAACGGGCAAACCAAGTCGATCACCTTGATGCCGGTTTCCAGCAGGTCAACTGAAGGTGACAGTTCGTCGAACTTCGGTGCCTTTTGGTGGATAGAGCGGCGCTCTTCGCATTTAACTTCGCCTGCGTCGTCGATTGGGCGACCCAGTACGTCCATGATGCGACCCAGTGTGCCTTCACCAACTGGCACAGAGATTGGGCTGCCTGTTGCGGCCACTGCCATGCCACGACGCAAACCGTCGGAGGAGCCCATTGCAATCGCGCGGACAACGCCGTCGCCGAGTTGCTGTTCTACTTCGAAGGTCAAACCGGCTTCGGCTGTGGAGCTGCCTGCATCGACCAGCTTCAGGGCTTCATAGACCTTTGGCATTTGATCGCGTGGAAATTCGATGTCAACCACCGCACCGATACACTGAACAATCTTTCCTTGACTCATTTTAAGATTCCCCGTCTAAATTAATTCTTAAACTGCTGCCGCACCACCCACGATCTCAGAAATTTCTTTCGTGATCGCAGCTTGACGCGCCTTGTTGTAAACCAGCTTGAGTTCGCCGATAACGCTCTTCGCATTATCAGAAGCGGCCTTCATCGCCACCATACGTGCGCTCTGCTCAGAGGCCATATTCTCTACCACCGCTTGATATACCAGCGACTCCATGTAGCGAACCAGCAACTCGTCGATGACTTTTTTCGCATCAGGCTCGTAGATGTAATCCCAGTTTCCTTCGGCTGTGCCCAATTGCTCGCCAGACAGCGGCAGCAGTTGTTCCACACGCGGCTCCTGCTTCATGGTGTTCACGAAGTGGTTGTAGCTCAGGTAGATCGCGTCGATTTCACCGGCAACGTAAGCATCCAACATGGCCTTGACCGCGCCAATCAGCTTTTCGATGTGCGGTTTGTCGCCCAAGCCGGTCAGGTGTGATTTGACTTTGGCGCCGATGCGATTCATGAAGCCGAATCCCTTGTTGCCAATTGGACAAACCACGATACCTTTGCCCTCGCCTTCCCACGATTTCATCGTGTTCACAGCAAGACGCAGCACGTTGGTGTTCAAACCGCCGCACAAGCCTTTGTCCGATGTAACCACGATGATGCCGACATTCTTGACACCTTCGCGTTTAACCAGGAAAGGATGTTTGTATTCCGGGTTGGCGCGGGACAAGTGGGCAGCAACATTGCGAATCTTTTCGGCATAAGGACGCGCAGCGCGCATGCGTTCCTGCGCTTTACGCATTTTCGCTGCGGCTACCATTTCCATCGCACGCGTGATCTTGCGCGTATTTTCTACGCTCTTGATCTTGGTGCGGATCTCTTTACTGCCAGCCATCTCTCACCCCGTCTTAGTAGACTGCTGTTGCCTTGAAAGCCTCGATCGCTGTAGCCAACAATTTTTCGTTGTCAGCCGACAGGTCTTTGCTGGTTTCGATTGCATCCATCAGCTCTTTGTTTTTAGAACCGAGGTGTGCGTGCAATGCAGCTTCAAATGCAAGTACCTTAGGCACAGGTACATCATCGAAGTAGCCTTTGTTCACAGAGAACAAAGTCGCAGCCATCTTAGATACGGACAGTGGCGAGTATTGCAACTGTTTCATCAGCTCGGTTACCAAACGACCACGCTCCAACTGTTTGCGGGTTGCTTCGTCCAGATCGGATGCAAATTGCGCGAACGCAGCCAATTCACGATATTGAGCCAGTGCCAGACGCACACCGCCACCCAGCTTTTTGATGACTTTGGTCTGAGCTGCGCCACCCACGCGAGACACCGAGATACCGGCGTTGATCGCAGGACGGATACCAGCGTTGAACAGGTCGGTTTCCAAGAAGATCTGGCCGTCGGTAATCGAAATTACGTTAGTTGGAACGAATGCGGACACGTCGCCAGCTGCGGTTTCGATGATCGGCAATGCGGTCAAAGAACCTGTCTTGCCCTTAACTTCACCTTTGGTGAAGGCTTCTACGTAGTCGGCATTTACACGCGCGGCACGCTCAAGCAAACGGGAGTGCAGGTAGAACACGTCGCCAGGATAGGCTTCACGACCGGGTGGACGACGCAGCAGCAAGGAGATTTGACGATACGCCCAAGCTTGCTTGGTCAAGTCATCGTAAACGATCAATGCATCTTCGCCGCGATCACGGAAGTATTCACCCATGGTGCAACCAGCATACGGTGCCAAGAATTGCATCGCTGCAGAGTCGGAAGCGGTTGCAGCAACCACGATGGTGTAACCCATTGCGCCGTGCTCTTCGAGCTTGCGCACCACGTTAGCGATGGTCGATGCTTTTTGACCGATTGCCACGTAGATACAGGTCATGTTCTGACCCTTTTGGTTGATGATGGCATCAACAGCAACAGCAGTCTTACCTGTCTGACGGTCACCAATGATCAGTTCGCGTTGACCGCGACCGACTGGAACCATGGAGTCGATGGACTTCAAACCGGTTTGCACTGGCTGGTCGACAGATTTACGTGCGATAACGCCAGGAGCGACTTTTTCGATCTTGTCGGTCATCTTGGCATTGATCGGGCCTTTGCCGTCGATGGGTTGACCCAACGCGTTAACTACACGACCGCGCAATTCTGGGCCTACTGGCACTTCCAAAATACGACCGGTACATTTAACGGTGTCGCCTTCGGTGATGTGTTCGTACTCACCCAAGATAACCGCGCCAACGGAGTCACGCTCCAGGTTCAGCGCCAAACCGAATGTGTTGCCGGGGAATTCCAACATCTCGCCCTGCATTACGTCAGACAGACCATGCACACGAACGATACCGTCGGTCACGCTGACCACTGTACCTTCGGTGCGTGCTTGGGTCAGCGCTTCGAAGTTATCGATGCGACTGCGAATCAAATTGCTAATTTCAGAAGGATTGAGCTTCATCTGGATTTCCTTATCTTGATAAATCTTTTATCAGGCGAGGGCAGTTGCCATTTCGCCAAGACGGGTGCGCGCAGAACCGTCGATCACCTTGTCTCCGGCGCGGATCACGATGCCACCCAGCAATTCTTTGTTGATCTTACAGACCAGTTTGATCTCGCGGCCCATCCGTGCTTTCAGCGATGCAGCGATTTTGTCCTGTTGTGCGGCAGACAACTCGAACGCCGAGTCCACTACCACGTTAACAGTCTTCTCTGCTTCCGCCTTCATCACTTCGAAGTGCGCGGCGATTTCCGGCAACAGCAGCAAACGTTGGTTATCCACCAGAACGCGAACAAAGTTGCGTTGCTGGGCAGTCGCCGTCGCATCCAGAAAGCCTTCCATCAGGCTGTCTAGTTGTTTTTTGCTAACTTTTGGACTGGAGGCGAGCGCACGAACTTCTGGGTGCTCGATTGCCTCGGCTAGAGACAGAATCATCTCCGACCAAGACTTCAGTGCCGCCAGCTTCTGTGCCTCATCAAATGCCGCTTGGGCATAAGGACGTGCAGTGGTAATGGCTTGGGACATGGCGTTTAGATTTCCGCAACGAGTTTATCGAGCAAATCGTTATGCGCTTTGGCATCGATTTCACGACCAAGAATCTTGCCTGCGCCAGCCAGTGCGATTGCAGATACCTGCGTACGCAATTGCTCTTTGGCGCGGAATACTTCTTGATCAATCTCAGCCTTGGCACCCGCGATAATGCGATCACCTTCCACCTTGGCTTGCACCTTGGCTTCTTCGACAATCTCACTGGCGCGTTTGTCGCCATTAGCAACGATTTCACCGGCTTTTTCCTTGGCTTCGCGCAGAATTTCCGCAGAGCGTTTGGAGGCCAAATCCAAATCGTGCTTGGCACGCTCGGCATCAGCCAAGCCGTCCGCGATTTGCTTTTTACGTTCTTCCAACGCCGCAATAATTGGCGTCCAGACGAACTTCATGCAGAACCACACGAACAGCGCAAACATGATGGTCTGCGCGAGAAGAGTTGCATTGATATTCATGCAAGCTTCCTTTCTTAGTTAAGCGTTACGCTTGTCGCAGGACTTAGGCTACTGCGAACAGAACGTACATCGCGATACCAACAGCGATCATCGGAACCGCGTCGACCAGACCCATAACAACGAAGAACTGTGTACGCAACATTGGGATCAGTTCAGGTTGACGCGCAGCGCCTTCCAAGAAACGACCACCCAAAATACCAATACCAACAGCTGCGCCGAGTGCGCCCAAACCCATCATCAGTGCGCCAGCGATGTACAGCAGTGCGTTTGCCATTTCCATTTTCTATTTCTCCTAGGTTGTTAAAGTTAAGTTAATGAAACAGTTGAAGCGAAATTTTAGTGATGTTCCTGATGTGCCATATCTAGATAAACCACGGTCAGCGTCATAAAGATGAACGCTTGCAGGGTAACAATCAGGATGTGGAAGATAGCCCAACCCAACGACAACAGGACTTGGGATCCATATAAGGTAACGCCGCCAAGCGAGAAGCCCGCCCATGCACCACCCATCAGAGCGATCAGAATGAAGATCATTTCACCAGCGTACATGTTACCGAACAGACGCAGTGCGAGCGAAATTGGCTTGGCGATCAGATTGACACCCTCTAACAGCAAATTGACTGGCATACCCCACTTGCCAAACGGTTGCAGCGTAAGTTCGCCGACAAAGCCGCCAAGGCCTTTCATCTTCACGCTGTAGTAGAGCACCAGCAGGAATACGCCGATAGCCATGCCGAATGTTGCGTTAGGATCTGTGGAGGGAACAACTTTGAAGAACGGAACGCCAAGCGAGGTCATCAACAAAGGGATGTAGTCGATGGGCAACAAGTCCATCAAGTTCATCGAGAAGACCCAGAAGAAGATGGTTAGCGCCAGCGGGGCAACCATATCATTCTTGGATGAAAATGAACCACGCACACTGCTATCGATAAACTCGACCGCCCACTCGCAGAAGTTTTGCAAGCCACCAGGCGTACCGGTAACCACGCTTTTTGCAACGCTGCGGAATACCAGCATGATGATCCCACCCAACAGCAGGGACATGATGAATGTATCCAGATTCAGCGCCCAGAAACCCATTTCTTTGGCTTCTTCGACGGTATGCGCAACACCCCAAGATCCGTCCGGCAGTTGGCCATAGGTCAGATTTTGCAAATGGTGTTTAATGTACTCTGCAGATGTGTGAGCTTCGCTAGACATGTTTTAGTCGCTATCTTCAGTCTTAATCTTCAAAAACAAACGGCTCAATAACAACACCGCCTGCCCCAATACAAACCCGCTCAGCAATGCAAGCGGCACTAATTTCAGCACGAACATGCAAATACCTAGCAGCACGAACACCGCCGAGATTCGCTCGGCAGCATAAAAATACAAAAGCCGTAATTGTTGACCTGCGTCATAGGCGGGATACTTTGCTGCCCGACTCATTCGCCAAGCCAGCAACGCACCGTTGAGAATTGCCACCCCTCCACCACTTACGACCGCTATCGCTTCATGCGGCGTGCTTCTGACTAGGTAAACGATAACCCCGACGACCAAAACGATGACGGTTTGTAACCCCGTTAATCGCCATGCTTGTTGTTTTTCTTTGGCCTCTAAACCAGTAAGCGCGGCGATGATAGCGGCGTTTTCCGGGAGTGTCAAACTCGAAAGTGGTTTTTGCCCCAGCTCTTCGCTCAATTACTGCGCCTTTCCCAAGCGGTTTAGTAGCCCGTCGAGTTGGTCATGATCTCCGTATGAGATCACCAGTTTACCGGCACCTTTGCTGCCGGATTTAATTTCGACCTTCGTTCCCAACACTGCACTAATTTCTTCCTGCAACCGCAATGTGTCGTTGTTGGCTTTAGGTTTTGCTTTACGCAAAGCCCTCGCCTCTGCGGAATCTTGCGCTTGCACCAATTGCTCGGCCTCCCGCACAGACAGGCCATCCAACACAATTTTGTTGGCTAACAAAATTTGCTGCGCCGGCTCCAAAGGAAGCAGCGCACGGGCATGCCCCATATCCAGCTTGCCCTCCATCAACATCGCCTGAACAGTTTGCGGCAGCTTAAGCAAACGCAGCAAATTGCTGGCCGCGCTGCGCGAGCGACCCACAGCATCCGCCGCTACTTGGTGCGTCATTTTGAATTCGTCAATCAGGCGCTGAATACCAACAGCTTCTTCCAGCGGATTCAGGTTTTCACGCTGAATATTTTCAATCAGCGCCATCGCCAATGCGGCATTGTCCGGCACGCTACGCACTAATACGGGTACGTGGGTCAGTCCGGCGATTTGCGCGGCACGCCAACGTCGTTCACCCGCAATAATTTCGTAGCTACTATCCACCAATTGGCGCACCAGAATTGGTTGCATGATGCCCTGCGCTTTGATGGACGAGGCTAGGTCATTCAAAGATGACTCATCCATTTGTGAGCGCGGCTGGTATTTCCCAGGTTTGAGTAACGTGACATTCAAGTCACGCAATACGTCATCTTTTTCGCTTTTGCTACCCGATAGCAGCGCATCAAGCCCGCGCCCCAAACCTTTGTGTTGTTTTGTTGCCATGTTGATTCCTTATGCCGATGCCGCGCTTTGCGCTGCGTTATTCAATAGTTCGCCCGCCAGCGCCAAATAGGCTTGCGTACCCTTGGATGCCTTGTCATGGCATAACACTGGCACACCATAACTCGGCGCCTCTGCCAGACGTACATTGCGAGGAATGACGGTGCGATAAACTTTGTTGCCAAAGTGCTCCTGAAGCTGGTCGGAAACTTGTTGCGCCAAGGTGTTGCGCGGATCAAACATGGTGCGCAATAGACCTTCTATTTCCAACTCCGGGTTCAGATTTGCACGCACTTTGCGTATAGTATTTACCAGATCACTCAGCCCCTCCAATGCGTAATACTCGCATTGCATCGGGATCATCACCGACTTGGCCGCACACAGGCCATTCAAGGTTAGCAAGTTCAATGCGGGCGGACAGTCGATCAAAACGTAATCGTACTCGCCCGCAATGGCTTGAATTGCATCACGTAAGCGCGTTTCACGTTGCGCCACATCAACCAACTCGATCTCAGCACCCGCCAAATCACGGTTTGCCGGCAGTAAATCATATTCCCCAGGGCCAGAGCGCGCGCGCGCTTGCGCGATCGTTTTGCTACCCAATAAAACGTCATAAACGCTGGCTTGCAAGTCACGCTTATCAATGCCACTACCCATTGTGGCATTACCTTGCGGATCAAGATCAACCAATAACACCCGCTGCTTCATCGCAGCCAAGCTGGCAGCCAGATTTACCGTTGTTGTAGTTTTACCGACCCCGCCTTTTTGGTTGGTTATGGCTAAAATTTTAGTCATGCTGCCTCACTCTCCCTGCTTGTCGCAATCACCAAGCTTCGTGCCGCATTTAGATCCGGCACCTGTAACGTAACGATACGCTCAACCCGACATCCCGCCGGAACTCTGGCCAATTCCTTCTCGGCCACCCCTTTCATTGCCGCCCAACGACCATGCTCAGCCAGCAAGTGCTGAGTGCTCCGCAAAAACTCACCCAGATCAGTAAACGCTCGGGAAATAATCCCGTCAAAGCGAGTTTTTGTTTGCCAGCTTTCGATACGCTCACAGTAAACACTCACATTACCCAAACCCAACTCAATCACAGCCTGCTGCACAAAGCTGGTTTTTTTGCTATTGCTATCCAACAATGAGAATTCCCAGTTCGGTCGCATGACAGCTAGAACAATTCCCGGCAAGCCACCACCACAGCCCACATCCAACCATTTTTCCGGCCAAAGGTGCGGCAAAACAGCCAAGCTATCTAGTAAGTGATGGCTTACCATTTCCCGAGGGTCACGAATTGCGGTCAGGTTATAAACCTTGTTCCATTTATGCAGCAATGCCAAGTAAGCTAATAGTTGCTCCTGCTCTTGCTCGGAAACATCAATGCCTAGCTTTCCCGCTCCCCGACGAAATAAGTCGCGTTCGGTCATGTTTGTTTTTCTGCTTGTTGCGGCACGCAAAATCCGCGTTTTAAATGGACTAGCAACAGCGACACCGTAGCGGGAGTAATCCCAGATATTCTTCCAGCCTGCCCTATCGTTTCCGGCTTGTGTTGATTCAGTCTTTGCTGCGCTTCTATCGACAAGCCACGTACTTCACGATAATCAAAGTCCAGCGGGAGTTTTAACGACTCCTGTCCCAAACCTCGCACAATTTCTTCGCGCTGTCTTTCAATATATCCGGCATATTTAGCTTGTGTTTCAACCTGCTCACTCACCTCGGCATCCTGCGATTCGCCTGCACCGGGCAGTTGCATGAGTACAGCATAGCTCACATCGGGGCGCCGCAATAATTCGTATAGAGAATACTCTCGCTCTATGGGCTTACCTAATAGTGCAGTCGCCTTTTCGGGGGGGAGCAACATCGGATTAACCCAAATACTGCGCAACCGCTCCTGCTCTTTGGCAATCGCCTCGCGCTTCTTATCGAACGCCACCCAGCGAATATCATCCACCAAGCCCAGCTTTCGCCCGATTTCTGTCAACCTCAAATCAGCATTATCTTCACGTAACTGAAGTCGATATTCCGCACGGCTGGTGAACATTCGATATGGCTCAGTCACACCGCGCGTGGTTAAGTCATCCACCATAACTCCAAGGTAAGCTTCATCTCGCGCCGGACACCAAGATTCCTTTTCTTGCGCGAATAGTGCCGCATTTGCACCCGCCAGCAAACCTTGTGCAGCGGCCTCTTCATACCCAGTTGTACCATTGATCTGACCGGCAAAAAACAACCCTGAGATTGCCTTGGTTTCAAGTGACCGCTTCAGCCCGCGCGGATCAAAATAGTCGTATTCAATTGCATATCCGGGTCGCAGGATATGCGCATTTTCCATACCTCGAATCGAACGAACCAGATCAAGCTGAACATCATAGGGCAAACTGGTCGATATGCCGTTCGGGTAAATTTCGTGCGTAGTTAAGCCTTCCGGCTCAAGAAATATTTGATGAGACTGTTTGTCGGCAAAGCGGGTAATTTTATCTTCGATTGAAGGGCAATAACGGGGGCCAACACCCTCAATAACCCCCGTAAACAAGGGCGAGCGATCTAATCCGGCACGAATAATGTCATGCGTTCTAACGTTGGTTTCCGTAATCCAACACGGCAATTGCTTGGGATGTTGCGCCGCATTTCCCAAAAAAGAAAATACTGGAACTGGCGTATCTCCTGGCTGCTCTTGCATCACCGAAAAGTCGATTGTTCTACCATCAATGCGCGGCGGCGTACCTGTTTTTAGCCGTCCGATGGGCAGCCCTAAATCGCGCAGATTTTCTGCCAACCCAATTGATGCGGGATCCCCCGCCCGTCCAGCGGGATAGTTGGATTGTCCAACATGAATTAGCCCGGACAAAAATGTTCCAGCGGTCAGCACCACGCTTTTCGCCCGAAAACGCAAGCCGAGCTTGGTCGTAACACCGCACGCACGCCCATTTTCCAGCAGCACACCTTCTACTGACTGTTGAAACAGGCTCAAGTTGGCCTGATTTTCCAAGCGGGTCCGAATTGCCTGCCGATACAACACTCTATCCGCTTGCGCCCGCGTGGCTCGCACGGCGGGACCTTTGCTGGCGTTCAAAATACGAAATTGAATTCCTGCCTCATCCGTTGCCGCAGCCATAGCGCCACTCAGCGCATCCACCTCTTTGACTAAATGCCCCTTACCGATACCGCCAATTGAGGGATTACACGACATTTGCCCAAGCGTTTCAATATTGTGTGTAATCAACAAAGTAGAAGAGCCCGTTCGCGCGCTGGCCAGCGCTGCCTCGGCCCCCGCATGCCCACCACCAATAACGATTACATCAAATTCGCCCGTATAACTCATGTTGTTGCCGCCAAAGAAGGACGCGCATCATACAACAGGGCTTTGATAATCCCAAACTCGTTGTTTCACGTGAAACAATCAACTCGCCAAGCTTGTGATCTTGTTATTTCCCAATGCAAAAGCGACTGAACACCTCACCCAATAAGTCATCAGGGGTAAACTCACCTAAAATTTCGGATAGTGCATCTTGGGTTTGCCGTAATTCCTCGGCAAATAATTCGTCTTGCGCAACGACGCCCGCAGCAGCAAAAAGATGGCTTTGGGCTTGATACAGTGCGCGCAAATGGCGCTCTCTTGCCATGAATGCGCCACTTTCTGTTTCCTGCCAGCCAATTGCTTTTAGTATTTCACCGCGCAATTGATCCAACCCCTGCCCCGTTTTAACTGACATACAAACCAAGGGGATGCCCTGAGTATCAAATGGTGTTACTTGACCAGCATCTATTTTATTCAATACGACGATAGTTCGTGCCGAGCGGGGAACTCCTACCAACAGCGCTAGATTTTTGGCCGGATCACCTTGAGTTACATCCACCATCAGCAGTACAAGGTCTGCCGCGTGCGCAGTTGCCTTGGCCCGCTCAATTCCCATGTTTTCCACCGCATCGCTGGTTTCTCGCACCCCGGCAGTATCCATGATGTGTAAGGGAATTCCGTTTATTTGTATCGCCTGACGAATAACATCTCGGGTCGTTCCGGGAATATCACTAACCAAAGCAATATCTTCCCCCGAGAGCTTATTCAACAAACTCGACTTGCCAACGTTAGGCTGCCCCACAATAGCGATATGCGCACCCTCGCGCAGTAAACTCCCCTGCTTCGCACGATCTAGCGTGGCCTGTAAACTATTCTCCAATTCCGTGAGTAGTCGGTTGCGCAGCTCAATATCTGTTCGGTCGATCTGCTCTTCTGGAAAATCAAGCATCGCTTCGACCAGCATCCGCAAATAAATCAACCGATCAATAAGCGCCTGTATCGCATCTGAAAACTCTCCCCGCAAGGATCTTGCCGCGCTGGCAGCGGCCTGAGCGGTGTTGGCCTCAATTAGGTCTGCAACGCTTTCCGCCTGGGCCAAGTCCATCTTGCCATTAAGAAAAGCTCGCTCCGTGAATTCGCCCGGACGCGCGAGCCGTGCACCCAAATCCAAACAACGGTTCAACACCAACTGCATAACAGCTGAACCACCATGCCCCTGCAACTCCAACACATCCTCACCCGTATAAGAATGGGGGGACGGAAAGAAAATAGCGATGCCAGTGTCAATCAAGGAACCCTGTGCGCCCGAAAACTCGCATAGGGTTGCGTGGCGCGGCACAAGCGTACGCCCCACGACAGTTTCAATAATTTTTTCTAGACCGCATCCAGAGATGCGAATGATGCCAACCCCGCCTCGACCTTGCGCCGAGGCGATTGCAGCAATAGTGTCAGCGCTTGCTTGTTGCGGCAGCCTTAGCTTCGACATCGGTAGCGTGCGTGATATACCACTGCTGAGCAATTGAAAGCAGGTTGTTCACGATGGAATACAACACCAAGCCAGCAGGGAAAAAGAAGAAAATTACGCTAAAGGCAATCGGCATAATTTGCATGATTTTGGCTTGTAACGGATCCGGCGGGGTCGGGTTAAGCCTCATTTGCACGATCATACTAATACCCATAATTAGCGGCAAAATGTAGTAAGGGTCGGCAGAGGAAAGGTCAGTTATCCAACCAAAGAATGGCGCATAACGCATTTCAACGCTTGATAAGATCGCCCAATATAGCGCAATGAATACTGGGATTTGAATCAAAACCGGCAGGCAGCCACCCAAAGGATTAATTTTCTCGGTCTTGTAGAGTTCCATCATGGCACGATTTAACTGCTCGCGATCATCACCATATTGCTGCTTGATTTTTTCCAGTTTTGGCGCAACCACACGCATTTTCGCCATGGAGCGATAGCTTGCGGCAGACAAAGGGAAAAACACCAGCTTGATCAAGATAGTCAGCAGGATGATGGCAATACCCCAGTTGTGCACCAAGTCATTGAATAATGACATTGCCCAAAACAAGGGGGTCGCAATTACAGTTAACCAACCATAATCCACTGTCAGTCCCAGCCCTGGAGCCACATCATCTAGCGTCGAGCTAGCAGGACCAGCATATAAAACCGTTCCAACTACCGCCTTTCCTCCAGCAGCAATAGACTGCTCTGCCAAAACAACACCCGCAGCATATAAACCGCCATCCAGCTGACGGGTAAAGTATTCGCGGTCTGTTTTGTCTTTTGGTAACCAAGCAGAAACAAAATAGTGCTGAAGCATTGCTATCCAGCCATCTTCAGCCCTTTTTGGATATTCGGTCTTACCTTTTTCAATGGTACTAAAGTCGACTTTTTGGAATTTTTCTTTATCCGTATACACCGCCGCGCCCGTATAGGTAGGCAGCATTGCGGAGCTTCCTTTAGGGCTATTGCCATCCCTGACCAATTGGAAATATGCGCTTGTGCTTATCGGCTGTGCGCTTGTATTTTCAAGCTCATAATCGATGTCAATCAGATAGCTATCTTTATGAAAAGTAATAAGTTTTATCACGCGTAAAGGCGACGAGCCTTCGGCAACTAGACGTACTTGAACTTTGTCCTGATTATCAGCCAGTTGATACTTTTCCTGCTCAGCCACAAACAAAGTGTTGTGATTGGGCAAGCCTTGCCCGAGAAGACCGCTTTGTGCCGTGTAATTATGCGTTCCCTCGCCACGTTCAAACAAAACGAGCGGTTTGTTTTTATCTTCTACATCGGGATGTTTCAACAGGGACAAGCGAACGATATCTCCGCCCACCGAGCTAATTTCAGCGTCCAGTAAATCGGTCTTTACATGAAGTATCTTTCCCTCTTGCTTGACCGATACCTGCGGTGTAAGTGCCGCACGGTCTGCAAGTTGTGCGGGCTTTGCTGCCGGAGTGTTTTGGCTTACAGGTTCGACTTGAACATAATTTTCAGGATGTTGGTATCGCTGCCATCCATCCCATACCAGCACAAGCGAGAAAGAAAAAATCAAAAACAGAAAAAGCCGCTGTAGTTCCATGAGATAACCCGATAGTTTAAGGAGCCGGGTCGTAGCCGCCGGCATTCCAAGGATGACACCGTAGCACTCTTTTTAAACTGAGCCACCCGCCCTTAAGCATTCCATGACGCTGAATTGCATCGCAAGCGTAATGAGAGCATGTTGGAACAAACCTGCATGTTGGCGGTTTTAACGGGCTCAACAGATACTGGTAGCCACGTATCAGAGCAATTATTATTCTGCCCATCGTTGCTCCAATTGAGTCAGTAAGCGCGACAGATCTTGAGGCTCGCATTCTGCCTTCAAATTGGCAAAAGCGGGCTTAATCATAACAACAATATCAAGCCCCATTTTTCGGATTGAGTGTCGACGAAAAGTTTCGCGTATCTTTCTTTTCGCTCGATTTCGTGCCGTTGCAAGTGCCAATACTCTTTTTGCTACAACAATGCCCAGCCTAGCCTCAGTCTGGTTGTTTTTGACGAAAAATACCAAGAAGTGTTTATCCGATATTTTCCGAGCGTTCATAACCCGATCAAAACCATTTTCGCGCAATAAACGTTGCGCTGATGAAAAAGACTCTTTTTCGTTAGACAGCAAGTCGAGCACGGCCTTTAGCGCGGCGTGCATTGATTACGGCTCGACCACCGCGTGTCTTCATGCGAACCAAAAAGCCATGCGTGCGTTTCCTGCGGGTAACGGAAGGTTGGTATGTGCGTTTCATGTTATTTTCCTTAGTAAATCGTAAAACGCGGCATTACAAAGCCTTAGCTTGATTCTGTCAAGCTAATTTAAGCTTTTTGCCTGTGGATAAGTTTGGTTGGTCGCTGTAGAATGTCTCCCAATATCCCTATTTTGAGTTCTACCTTATCCCATAAATTATGCAAGAAATTCCTTTCTGGGACGACTGTCTGCTCGAATTCAAAAAGAGCTTACCTCCACAACAATATAATTCATGGATTAAACCCTTGGGGCTAAAAGCTGAAAATGGGATCTTCATTTTGTCTGCTCCCAATAGCTTTACACTAAAAGTGGTTCAAGATCGATTTTTTCCAGAAATACAAAAACAAGCTACCCGAGCTCTTTCTAACACCCCTTCTTTTGATTTTCGGGTAGTAGAAACTGATGTTCCAGAGACAATTTCTGCAACTAATCCAGTACCAAAACTTAATGTCAGAGAAGTCCCTGCGGTTAACAAACCAGAAATTCCCATAAACTCAGCAGTTCGTGGTTATGGCAAATTAAATAACTCGTTGACGTTTGAAAACTTTGTAACAGGAAAAGCAAACCAATTAGCTTTTGCTGCTGCAACACAAGTTGCTGAATTATCAGGGTCGTCTTACAACCCACTTTTCATCTATGGTGGTGTTGGTCTAGGTAAAACTCACCTAGCTCAAGCGATTGCAAACCAGATCAAAAAGGTTAATTCCCAATCTAAAATTTGCTATATGCATTCTGAGCGTTATGTTTCAGATGTAGTACGTGCTTACCAATCTAATAAATTCGAAGAGTTTAAGCAGTATTACCATTCTCTTGATTTGTTAGTAATTGACGATATTCAGTTTTTTGCCGGTAAAACCAAAACTCAAGAAGAGTTTTTCTATGCATTTAACACACTAGTTGATGCACACAAACAAGTAATTTTAACTAGCGATACGTTCCCAAAAGATATCACTGGTTTGGAAACTCGTCTTGTTTCACGCTTTGGTTGGGGATTAACGGTTGCTATAGAGCCTCCCGAGCTTGAAATGCGAGTAGCTATTTTGATTAAAAAAGCTCATCTCGCTGGTTATACGCTTGATGAAAATGTCGCTTTTTTTATCGCAAAACATGTGAATTCCAACATACGTGAACTTGAAGGTGCACTAAAACGTGTTGAGGCTTACGCAAAGTTTCACCGCTGCACAATTACTGTTGATACAGCACGCGAAGCATTAAAAGATTTATTGGTTGCACAAAGTCGGCAAATTTCGATAGAAAACATTCAAAAGACAGTTGCTGATTTTTATCGGATAAAACTAGTTGAAATGCTCTCAAAAAAGAGAACTCGAAATCTGAGTCGTCCTCGTCAAATGGCGATGGCATTAGCTAGAGAATTAACGAGTATGAGTCTCCCTGAAATTGGTTTGTCCTTTGGGGGAAAAGATCACACTACCGTGATTCATGGCTGTAAGATGGTGGCAGAATTAAGGAAAAGTGATAGCAAAATTGATATGGATTACAAAATACTAATTCAGACTTTGCGGGGATAACTAGCCCATATTGCTGTGGATTATCTGGGGATATAAAACGGTTGGTGTAATTTTTTAAAATTATCCACAACTCTTCTTTATTTAATACCCAACTTATCCATAACCTTTAATTAGATATAACTATCTGTATAAAAATGATTATTTGAGTTGTTAGACGTTTCATAGGTGCTTTATTAGCTATTGTTAAGGATATAAAGATGTTTATTAAAGATATAGACAAAGAAACTCTGCTCAAACCCCTACAAGTTGTAATTGGTATAGTCGAACGAAAGCAAACTTTACCAATATTGTCGAATGTTCTAATTGAAAACCAAGATGGGATAATTCGTTTTACGGCTACCGATCTCGAAATTCAAATTACAACAACAATCCAAAGCGAAACAGCTAAGGGGCAAAGCACATCGCTTACTGTTGGTGGGAAAAAATTTCAAGAAATACTCAGAATACTTCCCGATCAAAGCAAAATATCAATCGAAACTAAAGACAATAAAGCTTTAATCAAAGCCAATAAGAGTCGATTTAATTTGCAAACATTGCCATCTCAAGATTTTCCTAAGCTCAATCCACAATTGGAAGGAGCCCGTAAAATCAGTCTTTATCAAAAGCAATTGAAACAAGTTCTATTCACCGTTCAATATGCAATGGCTCAGCAAGATGTTCGCTACTATCTAAACGGTTTATTGATAATTCTGGAACAAAATAAACTAAAAGTTGTAGCAACAGATGGACATCGTCTTGCTTTCAATGCATGTACGATTGAAGGTGATTACGAAAAACAAGAGATCATTCTGCCGAGAAAAGCCGTAAGTGAATTATCAAAACTCTTAGCGGATAGTGATGAGTTAATCGAATTGGAATTTACTTCTCAACAGGTCAAAGCTACATTTTCTGGAATTACCTTAATTACTAAAGTAATTGATGGGAAATTCCCAGATTATGAGCGCGTCATACCTAAATATAGCAACCACCTAGAACTTGAGCGCGTACAGATTTCTCAAGCTTTACAAAGAGCAGCTGTATTATCAAACGAAAAATTCCGAGGTGTTCGTTTTGTTCTTACTGAAAAAAATCTCAGTATTATCAGTAGTAATAGTGAACAAGAAGAGGCTCAGGAAGAAATCGAAACCAACTATCACGGTGAGCCATTAGATATTGGTTTTAATGTAAATTATCTTATGGATGGATTAAATAATATGAATGGCACGCAGGCGACGCTGTCATTTGGTGATCCTAATAGTAGTATTTTGATGACCAATCCATCGGATCAAGAATTCCGTTACGTAGTCATGCCAATGCGCATTTAATTGTTTCACGTGAAACTGAAAGTATAAAAATGACTGAGAATTACGACGAATCAAGTATTCAACAACTCGAAGGGTTAGAAGCTGTTAGAAAACGTCCTGGGATGTATATCGGGGATACTTCAGACGGTACTGGCTTGCACCATATGGTGTTTGAGGTGGTGGATAATGCAATTGATGAATCTTTAGCTGGGCATTGTGATGATATTAAGGTCATTATTCATGCTGATAATTCAATTTCGGTTGCTGATAATGGTCGCGGAATTCCAGTTGGTATTAAGTTTGATGATAAATTTGAACCTAAACGCTCAGCAGCTGAAATTGTAATGACCGTATTACATGCTGGAGGAAAGTTTAATCAAAATAGTTACAAAGTATCAGGTGGGTTGCATGGGGTTGGGGTTAGTTGCGTTAACGGCTTATCGGAATGGTTGAAGTTAACAACTTATCGTGACGGCCAAAAATTTGGCTTAGAATTTATTCGTGGTGCAGTTAAAAATCGTCGAATCGAAATTCAAAATAGCATCGAGGTTTCTCCACTGCAAGAGTTAGGTGAATCTAAAAAGCGTGGAACTGAAGTTCATTTCTTGGCGGATAAAGAAATTTTCGGTTTGGTTGAGTTTCACTACGATATTTTGGCTAAGCGGTTGCGCGAGCTATCTTTTTTAAATAACGGTGTAAAAATTGAACTTGTTGATGAGAGAACTGGCAAAAGTGAAAATTTTGCTTATTCCGGTGGTGTGCGCGGTTTTGTCGAGTACATGAATAAAAGTAAAACGGTACTTCATCCTAAATGTTTTCAAGCAAGTGGCGAAAAAGACAATATTACGGTTGATGTTGCAATGCAATGGAATGATAGCTATTCCGAAGTTGTTCAATGCTTTACAAATAATATTCCCCAGCGCGATGGCGGAACTCATATGACGGGTCTGCGTATGGCAATGACCCGCGTAATCAATAAATATATTGAAGATAACGAATTAGCAAAAAAAGCCAAGGTTGATACGGCTGGTGACGATATGCGGGAAGGATTAACCTGCGTGTTATCTGTAAAAGTACCAGATCCAAAATTTTCTTCACAAACAAAAGACAAACTTGTATCCAGCGAAGTACAGCCGGCAGTGCAAGAAGTTGTAGCCCAAAAATTGGCTGACTACCTGCTGGAAAATCCGACCGACGCAAAGATTATTTGCGGCAAGATTATTGATGCGGCTCGTGCACGTGAAGCAGCTCGTAAAGCACGTGAATTAACACGCCGAAAAGGTGTGTTGGATGGCATGGGTTTGCCTGGAAAGCTGGCAGATTGTCAGGAGAAAGATCCTGCACTATCAGAACTTTATCTGGTTGAGGGTGACTCTGCAGGAGGATCGGCGAAGCAAGGTAGAGATCGTAAATTCCAAGCGATTTTGCCACTAAAAGGGAAAATTCTAAATGTGGAAAAAGCACGTTTTGAGAAATTAATAAGTTCTCAAGAAATTGCCACATTGATTACAGTTCTTGGTACTGGTATTGGTAAGGACGAATATAACGCGGATAAGCTGCGTTATCACCGCATCATTATCATGACCGATGCGGATGTGGATGGTTCGCATATCCGAACATTATTACTGACATTCTTTTATCGCCAAATGCCAGAGTTGGTTGAGCGCGGTCATATATACATTGCACAACCACCGCTGTACAAGATCAAGCAAGGCAAGGATGAGCGGTATCTCAAAGATGATCATGAGATGAAGGGGTATATGCTCAAGACGGCACTGAATAATGCGGTGCTTTATCCCGCATTGGACGCTGCACCAATTCAAACAGAGGCACTTGAAAAAATTGCCAAAGAATACTTCCTGGCGGAAGCCGTGATTGATCGTCTTTCCCGTTTTACAGCACCAGAAGCAACGCATGCCCTACTAGTACTTCCTGCGCTATCGTTAGACGATGATGAGCAGGCTCAAAAAAGCGCACAACTGCTTGAAGCGGCTTGTGGTGGCAGCATTAAAGTTAAAGTCGAGAATGATGAAATCGGAGAGCGTAGGTTGCGATTGGAAAAGCTATTCCATGGTAATTATTCTCTAAGTTATTTGGATAGAGACTTTCTCCAAGGGGGCGACTACACCCAAATTCGTCAAACGGCAGAAGCTTTGAGTGGACTCATCAGCCCAACGGCATACATTGCTCGAGGAGAGCAGAAGCGAGGGGTAAGTAGTTTTAAACAAGCTATTGAGTGGTTACTGGAAGAAGCAAAAAAAGGCGTCGCCATTCAGCGTTACAAGGGTTTGGGTGAAATGAATCCAGAGCAACTATGGGAAACCACAATGGATGTGAAGAATCGTATTTTGTTGCGCGTGCGTATTGAAGATGCAATCTCCGCCGATGAAATATTTACCACCCTAATGGGGGATGTGGTTGAACCGCGTCGAGCATTTATTGAAAAGAATGCTTTGGGCGTAAAAAACTTGGACGTGTAGGAGGTAATCCCCCCTGAAATTAGCATGAGATAGAAGTAGAATTTTCTCACTAAGCAATGGAGGGAGTTTTACATGAAGACATCACGCTTTTCAGATAGCCAGATCATCGGTGTACTCAAGCAAGCAGAGGCTGGCAGCCCTGTTCCCGAACTCTGTCGAGAACACGGCATCAGCTCCGCCACGTTTTATAAATGGCGCAGTAAATTTGGCGGCATGGACGCATCCCTGATGGCGCGCCTCAAGGAACTCGAAGACGAGAACCGGCGGCTCAAGAAGATGTATGCCGAAGAGCGCCTCAAGGCCGAAATCGTCCAGGAGGCGCTCCAAAAAAAGTGGTGAAGCCATCTTGCCGACGCGAGATGGCGCAACAGTTCGTAGCACAGCAAGGCACCAGCATCCGGTTGGTCTGCTTGGCATTCGGCATCAGCCAGACCTGCTACCGCTACCAAGCGAAACAGTCAGCAGAGAATGTTGAAATCGCCGATCACCTGATTCGTCTGACTCACAATCAGCGCAACTGGGGATTCGGATTGTGCTTTCTGTATCTGCGCAACGTGAAGGGGCACCGATGGAATCACAAACGGGTGTATCGGATTTACCGCGAACTGGAGTTGAATCTACGCATCAAGCCAAAGAAACGAATCGTTCGTGAGAAGCCGGAACCGTTGACGGTGCCAGAAGCCATTAACCAATGCTGGTCTATGGACTTCATGCATGACCAGTTATCCGACGGGCGAAGCTACCGCTTGTTCAATGTGATCGATGATTTCAATCGAGAAGCCTTGGCCATCGACATTGACCTATCACTACCCGCCGAACGGGTCGTGCGGGCGCTAGATCAGGTCATCGAGTGGCGCGGCAAGCCAGTGGTGATTCGGAGTGATAACGGCCCAGAATACATCGGCAGCACGCTATCTAATTGGGCCACACGACAAGGTATTCGGCTTGAACACATTCAGCCAGGCAAGCCGCAGCAGAATGCTTATATCGAACGATATAACCGCACCGTACGATATGACTGGTTAAGCCATTACCTGTTCGAATCGATTAGCGAGGTGCAGGATTATGCGACGGACTGGATGTGGACTTACAATCACGAACGCCCGAATATGGCCTTGGGTGGTATTACGCCAAAACAGAAGTTGGCCTTGGCAATTTAACCTCTACTTTTAGCTCGCGCTAAAAATGGGGGGATTACCATTACCGGGGGTCTAGTCAAATTGAGCTTAAATAAAAAGGCCAGTAAGGGCCTTTTTATTTGTAGGGCACGCTAAACACCGCATGCTAATTGGCTTGTAGAGCAGTGGCCGCTATAACGCGCTATAAGCGATCGCTTAGGGCTAGGCAAGGGTAAGGCATAGGTTACAAAAATAGTTAGGCCTTAGCCTTTACTGCTTTTTTGGTTGCGGTTTTCGCTGTTTTGGTTGATGCCTTACTTGGAGTTTTAGTAGTTGTGGTTTTCTTCTGGGCAGTTTTTGAGACAGCCTTAGTTTTAGTAGCCACTTTTTTCGTTGTAGGCTTCTTGGTTGTTTTTCCAGTTGGCCCTTTCGCTGCTTTTGCGGTAATTAATTCCAGAGCTTCTTCCAGTGTTATTGCCTCTGGTGTTACGTCCTTGGGTAAGGTGGCATTCACTTTGCCATGACGGGCATAGGGGCCGTAGCGTCCGCTACATATCTCAACAGGGGCCTTATCCTCTGGATGTTCGCCTAACGTGCGTAATACCGTATTGCCACCGGTTTTAGCTTGCGCTAGTAGCTCCACGGCGCGGTCTAACGCGATATCAAAGATGCTGTCGCTACGTGGAATAGATTTAAATTTACCGTCATGTCCAATATAAGGGCCAAAGCGCCCAATATTGACGATGACTTTCTTGTTTGTCTCTGGATGCAGACCAAGGTCGCGAGGTAGAGAAAGAAGTTTTAATGCAGCAACAAGATCGGCTTGTTCCAGGGGTAGCTCTTTTGGCCAAGAAACACGCTTGGGTTTTGTTTTTTCACCCTCGACAACCTCGCCGAGTTGCACATAAGGGCCGTATGGGCCGCGCAGTAGAAGCACGGCTTGCTTGGTGTCTGGGTGTTCTCCAAGTTCTTTGCGGGCTTCGCCAGCATCTTCTTCCCCACCCAAGCTGCGGGTGTAGTCACACTCGGGATAAGCGGTGCAACCGATGAAGCTACCGCGCTTTCCTAGGCGCTTAGACAGAGGTTGGCCGCATTTAGGACAGGCTTCTTCAAGCACTTCTGTGCCCGGACGATCAACATCTTTCTTATCAACGATAAGCTTATTGAATCCCGTCCAAAATGAGTCAAGAACGGGGATCCAGTCACGCTTACCTTCGGAAACCTCATCCAGCTCATCTTCAAGATGGGCGGTGAAGCTGTAATCAACATAGCGGGTGAAGTGTTCGGTAAGAAATTTGATGACTACCCGACCCACGTCGGTCGGCATAAACCGTTTCTTATCGAGAATAGCGTACTCACGAGCTTGCAATGTAGAGATGATCGTTGCATAGGTAGATGGGCGACCAATACCGTACTCTTCCAGCGACTTAACCAAGCTGGCTTCGGAAAAGCGGGGTGGTGGTTGTGTGAAGTGTTGCTCGCCATAAAGCTTGTCGATGGGCAAGACATCACCCTCGACCAACGGAGGTAACTTTCCGCCATCCTCTTCTTCTGCATCATCCACGTCTTCCATGTAAACGCCGATGAAACCGGGGAATACCAAGGTCTGGCCGGAGGCGCGGAATAAAGTATCGTCGCCGCCCAGCCGAATATCTAGGCTAACGGTGTCATAACGCGCTGGGGCCATTTGGCATGCAAGTGTGCGCTTCCAAATCATTTCATACAGCCGTGCTTGATCGGCAGTCAGATGGGCGCGAATACTGTCGGGTGTACGCAAAATCGATGTGGGTCGAATGGCCTCATGCGACTCCTGTGCGTTTTTAGTTTTGCTTTTGTAGACGGGTTGCTTACCGGGCAGGTAGTCTGAGGAAAAATTATCGCGGATATAGCCGCGTATTTCCGCGACAGCTTCGTTTGCCAACGATACCGAGTCGGTACGCATGTAAGAAATCAAGCCTACGGTTTGACCGCCAATATCCACACCTTCATACAGCGACTGTGCTGTGCGCATGGTGCGATCCGATGTCATACCCAACTTGCGTACGGCTTCCTGTTGCAACGTTGATGTGGTGAATGGCGCAGCTGCGTAACGTTGCTTGGCTTTCTTTTCAACACGGACAACTTTTGGTGGCAACTTAGCATCATTCAGCTTGCCGATAATGGCATCGTACTCAGCCTGACTGCCAATGCTCAGCTGTTCCAGTTTCTTTCCCTGAAACTGGAACAGTTTGGCGGTAAAGGAAATATTGTTTTTCTGGCTATCTAGATGAACTGACCAGTATTCTTGGCTTTTAAATGCTTCAATTTCCAGCTCGCGCTCGACAATGAGGCGCAGCGCGGGGCTTTGCACGCGACCAGCAGATAAGCCGGGGCGAATTTTTCGCCACAGCAGCGGTGAAAGATTAAAGCCAACCAGATAATCCAAAGCCCGACGAGCTTGCTGTGCGTTGACCAGCGGCATTGCGATTTCACGAGGGTGAGCGACCGCTTCTTGAACAGCAGACTGGGTGATCTCGTAGAACACCACGCGCTTCATGACCTTGCCCTTAAGTGCGCGCTTACCTTTCAATAACTCAGAAATATGCCAAGCAATCGCCTCCCCTTCTCTATCCGGGTCAGGTGCCAGCAGAATATTGTCGGCATCTGCGGCGGCTTTGGCAATTGCATCGACATGTTTGGCGTTGCGCGCGATAGTTTCGTAATTCATCGCGTAGTTATTTTCGGTATCTACCGCGCCATTTTTAGGCACGAGATCGCGCACATGGCCATAAGATGCGAGCACCTCGAAGTCTTTACCGAGGTATTTTTTGAGCGTCTTGGCTTTGGCCGGAGACTCAACGATAAGCAGATTCTTTGCCATGCTTTTCAGTGTAATTGCTGGGAGTGAATGGGGGTGAGTAGTTCTTCAATCAAAAGCGGATCAAGGTTGGCATGACGATTCCACAACACCATCAGCATAATCAGTTTTAGTTTGTCCAAACCAAGATTCTCTTGTTGCAGCGCCACGGCGCGGTCGATCACCATCTCGCGCTCGACAGCGGAAACCATTCCCTGTTGTTCGGCGAAAATTAGGAACTGCCTCGCTTCGGCACTGATGCGCAACTCTTCCAATTCGGCGAAGCAACGAATGCCAGTATGTTGCAACTCGGCCGGATAGTTGGAGGCGGACTGTTGCTGTAACGCAGACAACCAAGTTAGTGCGTCGCTGATTTCCTCTTCCTCAAAGCCCGCAGCAAAAAGCTTGCGCGATAACTTCTCCGGCGGCGGATAACTTTCCGCGTCGAAATAACTTTCAAATAGGTACATTAATATTTCAAACATGATTTGCGCTAGTCAATTTAGTGGATTCGTTGGTACAAACCGCCGGGTAGCGCACAGATGCGTCCTTCAAGCTCAAGCGTCAACAGCATGGCGGATAGCTCTGCCATCGTCAAGCCGCTACGCGAAATCAGGGTGTCAACATCAACCGAGTCATAGCCCAAATGAGCCAGCAATGGCGGCTCGTCGGTGATAGATGCCGCGTTTGGGCGGCATGATATGACGGTACCGCCCAATTCATCGAGAATGTCGCTGGCGGCTTCAACCAGCTTGGCTCCCTGTTTAATCAATGAGTGGCAACCTTTGCTTTGCGGTGAATGAATCGAGCCTGGAATGGCAAAAACATCGCGCCCTTGCTCCAGCGCCATACGTGCCGTAATAAGTGAACCGCTTTGTAGCGAGGCCTCAACCACAAGTGTGCCATTACTCATGCCACTGATAATGCGATTACGGCGCGGGAAATTAGCGGCCAGCGGTGGCGTGCCAATCGGAAACTCTGAAATGATGGCACCATTAGCCGCTAACGCATGAGCCAGTTCGCGGTTGGCCGCCGGATAAACTTTGTCCAGTCCGGTACCAACCACGGCAATACTGCTGCCCTGCCCTTTCAACGCCCCACGATGCGCTGCCGCATCAATGCCGTGAGCCATGCCGCTGATTACGCACAAGCCCACATCGCTTAATGCTTTGGCAAACGCCTCGGCATTGTTGACACCTTGTGGTGTGGCATTTCGACTGCCAACCACTGCGAATGCCGGATGGTTGAGCAAATCGAGTCGCCCCTTTACGTACAACAGTAAAGGCGGGTCGGAGATATTCAGCAGGGACTGCGGATAGTCACTGTCGGCAAGTGTAACAACATGATTTTCCGCCGACTCAAGCCAAGTTAGTGTGGCGGCAAGTGTCTCTTGTGCGACATTATTGACGATTGCGCTGGCGACCCCGGTTTTGACAATGGACTTAAGGGCGGTGATGGAGGCCGTGAGTACGGCCTCAGGTGAGCCAAATTCTTTCAACAACCGACGAGCACCCTCGCCGCCCAAGCCCCGCGTCAGGCTGAGCGTCAGCCAAGCCTTAAGCGTAGCGTCGGTACTCACTGTTTATGGATTCAGCGCACGATCCAGCAGTTGTACGGGCAGGCGGGTTTGCATAACAAGGCCGTAGGAGACTTTGTCGAACACGCGGAACACAAATACCAAACCGTAGCGTTGATCTGGCAAGGTGAGTTTACTGTCCTTGACGACTTCACCTTTACGATAAAGTGCCAGTACATGGCCGACTTCAACGCCATCACGCTGGCCTTTGCTCAAGGTGATAACCGAGTTTTGTCCACCGTTGCTCACACCGTCATAAATTGAGATGACGCTTGCGGAGATATTGCCCAACGGGGCGCGTGGTAGATATGCACCGCTGATTTCACCTGTCGGAGCGACGAGGTGGTCACCCTTGTAAATTTCCTGTACCGACTTGGTGACATTAAAGGTCGAGACTTCACCAAATGCAGTTGCCTCGGCATTGCCCAGATAAATTGCCTCGAAGCCCAATACCTCTTCGCTGTCGGGATCAATAAATGTTTTACCGGCGCGATAAATATGCCAGTTGTTATTTTGGCTTTCGGAAATTCCCTTGGCGAAACCTACATCGTCCTTACCCAACAGCACGCGACCTTCGCGAGTACCAACAATAGTGGGCGCATTTTTTAGCTCATTCTCTGCAACAACAAGCGGCTTGCGCAAGAACGGAGCAATAGCATCGGCTGGAATGCTGGGAATGGCATCGTGGGAGCTATCGCCTTCGTGTATTTGTGGTGAAAGCTTGACTACGCCACCGGACTGATTAACGCGTAGCGTGCCCGTAGCGCGATCCAATACGATGACATCGCCGGGGTAAATCCAGTGCGGATCTTTGATCGTGTCTTTGTTCATGCCCCAAATTTGAGGCCATTTCCAAGGGTCTTTGAAAAACTTGCCGGAGATGTCCCATAGCGTATCCCCCTTCACTACGATGTGGCGATCCGGCGCGTCTGAGCGCAAGTCGGGAGCGGCGGCAAAGGCCAGCGCGGGCAATAGGAAGCAAATCAGCGATATAATCTTGCGCATGGAAAACTCCGGCAGAGTCAATAAAAAGGCACGCAAAGCTAATGCGGCGCGGCAAATTCTGCATCTAGTCATCTAAATTAGCAAGCATTTATGGGGCGTGCATGGCCATCCTGAAAATTCTGCAGTATCCAGACGTGCGGTTGCACAAGGTTGCAAAAAAAGTCGAGACAGTCACGGAACAGACGCGCAAACTGATACGCGACATGGCTGAAACCATGTACGCCGCACCCGGTGTTGGGCTGGCAGCGACGCAAGTGGACGTGCATGAGCAAATTATTGTGGCAGATGTTTCTGATGCGCACGATCAATTGCTTGTACTCATCAATCCGGAAATTCTAACCAGAGATGGTGAAGAAGAAAGCGAAGAAGGTTGCTTGTCGGTGCCAGGGATTTACGAAACCGTAAAGCGGGCGGAAAAAATCTCCGTGCGCGCCCTGAATGAACAGGGTGAAACTTTTACCCTAGAGGCTGAGGGTTTTCTGGCGGTATGTATTCAGCACGAAGTCGATCATTTACACGGAAAAGTATTTGTTGAATATTTGTCACAACTCAAACAGACCCGCATCCGTAACAAATTAAAAAAGCAGCAACGTGAAAGGATGTAGGCACGAATGCGTATTATTTTCGCAGGAACCCCAGAATTCGCCGCCAGCGCGCTGGCGGCACTGCTTGGGAAACATCAGATTGTTGCTGTACTCACGCAGCCAGATCGTCCCGCAGGACGTGGTATGCAACTGATTGCCAGTCCTGTTAAGCAGCTCGCGCTGCAACATGACATACCGGTGTTGCAGCCCAGCTCGCTAAAAGCCGAATCGGTTCAGCAGGAGCTTGCCGCATTGAGCGCGGATGTTATGGTGGTGGCTGCTTATGGTTTAATTTTACCTCAGGCCGTGTTGCAAATACCTCGCTATGGCTGCCTTAATATTCACGCCTCGTTGCTTCCCCGCTGGCGTGGTGCCGCCCCTATTCAACGTGCTATTCAAGCTGGTGATACGGAAACTGGCATTACTATTATGCAAATGGACGAGGGGCTGGACACGGGTGACATGCTGTTGCGCCGAGTGTGTCCTATCGCGGCTAATGAAACTGCACAAAGCCTGCACGACAAGCTGGCGGTCATCGGTGCAGCGAGCATAGTCGAGGCGTTGGAGTTACTCCCGCAGGGCAAGCTTGCTACACAACGGCAAGACGGCGAACTGGCCTGTTATGCAGCTAAGCTACTCAAACCCGAGGCGCAAATGGACTGGGGGCTAAGTGCCCAACAATTGCAACGCACAATCCGCGCCTTCAACCCTTTTCCCGTTTGCCATACCCGATTGGGTGAGTTGACTATCAAACTCTGGCAAGCCGAGTTGGCTGACGGCACAGGCGAACCGGGTACAGTACTTGCGTTAGACAAGCGCGGCATCACCGTAGCATGCGGGCAAAATGCGCTGCTGCTTACCATGTTGCAGCGCCCAGGCGGCAAGGCACAGCCTGCGGCCCAGTTTCTTCAAGCTGTTCCGATCAACATCGGCGATCGGCTCTGCTGATGCAGTACACACAAGTTGCCGCAGCCCAAATTATCCAGCGCGTGTTGGCGGACGGGCGTAATCTCAACCAAGTGTTGGATGAGTCCCTGCGCGGAAAGTCCGACTGGACACCGCAACAGCGTGCCATGTTGCAAGATTTAAGTTACGGCACATTACGTTTTCTCGGTCCGTTACAAACCGTCTTGCGCGCACTGTTGCACAAACCATTGGCAGATGAGCGAGTGCGATACTTACTGTTGGTCGCACTGTATCAGCTGCAATATAGCAAGGCGGCGGAACACGCTATCGTGAATCACGCTGTACTTGCCGCACAAATATTAAATCCCCGTGTTGGCGGGCTGGTGAACGCGATTTTGCGCAACTTTTTGCGCGGGCGTGACGAGCTGTTGGCGCAGGCAACACAAGATGTCGAGGGAAAATATAGCCACCCGCGCTGGTGGGTGGAAAGTTTGCGTGCACAGCATGGTGATCAAGCCGAAGCGGTGCTGCTTGCGGGAAACGGCCATCCGCCGATGACCTTACGTGTCAACCAACGTTGTATTTCAACTGGTGAGTATCTGGCTCGGCTGGTAGATGCTGGATTGGGCGCACAGCAAATTGGCCCCACCGCGTTGCTGCTCGACAAGCCGGTAACGGTGGACAAATTGCCTGGGTTCTTTGACGGATTGGTATCGGTGCAGGATGCTGGTGCGCAGCTGGCGGCACGATTGTTGGATGTGCGGGATGGCATGCGCGTACTCGATGCCTGCGCCGCGCCGGGCGGAAAAACGGCGCATATTTTGGAAGTCGCACAGATTGCCATGCTGGCTTTGGACAAAGACGACAAGCGTTTACAGCGTGTTGAGCAAAACTTGCAGCGCTTGAAGTTGGAAGCGCAACTTCGTGTCGGTGATGCCTCCATGCCGGTCATGTGGTGGGATGGTAAAAGTTTTGACCGGATTTTGGCCGATGTGCCTTGCTCTGCCTCGGGGGTGGTGCGAAGACATCCCGACATCAAGTGGTTACGTCGCCCGACTGATATTGCGTCTTTCGGAGTGCAGCAGCGGGAAATTTTGCGTGCGCTATGGCCGCTTTTGGCATGCGGCGGAAAACTGTTGTATGCCACTTGCTCGGTGTTTCAGCAGGAGAACGAGCAAGTGATCGCGGACTTTTTACAGCAACAACCGGATGCGCAACGTTTGCCGCTGAGTGAAGGTGGCATAGGCCAGCTGCTACCGAACGAGCAGCATGATGGATTTTTCTATGCCCTATTACATAAAGCTTCTTAGCCTAATTCTGCTGGCATGGCTGGGCATGGGGTTGGCTCATGCCGAAGGCATCTCGGTTGAAAAAACCGAAATGCGTTTGCGTGACGACGGCTACCAGCTTGCTTTGCGCAGCCGTATTACATTGAATGTTGATGTTCAGCAGGCATTAACGCATGGCATCCCGCTGTATTTTGTAAGCGAATTTGCCGTTACGCGTTCGCGCTGGTATTGGCTCGATGAAGAAATATTCCGTAGCGAGCAAAGCAACAAGCTTTCCTACAATGTATTGACGCGGCAATACCGGCTTTCACGCGGTGCGCTGTTTCAAAATTTCGCCAGTCTGAATGACGCGCTACAAGTACTCGGGCGGCAAAGTTCGACGCTGATCCCTTCCGACTTGCTGAGCAAGCAAGGCAGTTATGTGGCTGCGGTGCGCCTGCGGTTGGATACCAAACAGTTGCCCACACTATTTCAAGTCAACGCGCTAACCGGCAAAGATTGGGACTTGGATTCTGGCTGGTACCGGCTGGTACTTGCGCCCGGCGATCTTGCCGCCAATGAGGGCGCGACCGAATGAGCAAGATGCGCAATCTGATTCTGTTCAGCGTCATGCTGGGCGGCGGTCTGCTCTATTTGTTATCCAGCGCCAGTGTTAACACCAAAGTTTTTTCATTGAACTACTACTCGCTGTTGGGGTTGACGGGCGTATTGGCGCTGGGTTTGTGCGCGCTGGTCGGTTATCAGCTTTGGCGGTTGCGGATCAAGCTGCGCAATAAAGTATTCGGTGCCAAGCTTACTTTGCGGCTAGTGACATTTTTTACGCTGATTGCGGTGTTGCCGGGGATATTGGTGTACGCCGTATCGGTGCAGTTTTTGGGTAAGAGCATCGAGTCGTGGTTCGATGTGCGCGTCGAAAAAGCATTGGAAGGCGGTTTGAATTTGGGTCGCAGCGGACTGGATAACAGCCTGAAAGAGCTGACCAAAAAAACCGAATTCATGGGATTGTTATTGGCAGAGAAGCAGCCGCAACAATTTCAGCGCACGCTCGATCAGTTGGTAGATGAAAAAGTGGCACAGGAAGCTGCGCTGTTTACCGGCAAAGGTAATGTGATCGCATTTTCATCGGGGAGTAACGCGCTGATGCCGGACATGCCGGATGCAGAATTGCTGCGTCTGGTGCGCGAAAAAGGTGAGTATGCGGTGATCGATACCTTGCCTCAAAAGGGGCTGACTTTGCGCGTATTGCTGGCGGTCACATCCAACACCCATGTGGCCGGACAATACATATTGCAATTTACCCAGCCGGTACCAAAGCAAATTGAGGCGGATGCGGAGACGGTGCAATCGGTTTATCGCGACTACCAAGAGCTGACTTTATCGCGTCTGGGCTTGAAGCGACTCTATGCCATCACGCTGACATTATCGTTGCTGGTGGTGTTGCTTACCGCCGTTTCCGCTGCATTTTTCATCAGTGAAAAACTCGGTGGGTCGCTGGAGGCGTTGGCCGAAGGAACGCGAGCCGTGGCGCAAGGTGACTTTACCGGACAGCGTCCGATTCAAAGCAATGATGAGCTGGGCGCGCTGACTGGTCTATTTAACCAGATGACCAAGCAATTGCATGAGGCCAAGCTCTCTAGCGAGCAACAACAGCGCGAAGTTGAAAGTGCCAAAGGTTATCTGGAAAGCGTTTTGACACATCTTTCTTCCGGCGTGCTGGCATTAGATGACCAGTTTCGCCTGCGCTCGGCTAATACCAGTGCGGAGCAAATTCTGGGTGCGCCGTTGCACGAGTTGCAGCGTACGTCGCTGGAGCAAATTGCCGAGCGACATGGTTTGTTGCACTCCTTTTGTCATACCGTAATCGAGGCTTTTGCCGAAGGTGTGGGCGGCGAATGGCAGCGGCAGATCGAGCGTCTCAGTCGCAATGGTACGCAGATATTGTTGATGCGCGGCACGCGGTTACCGCTGGGTGGTGAGGCGGGTTTCGTCGTGGTGTTCGACGACATCAGTCATCTATTACAGGCCGAGCGTCAGGCGGCATGGGGAGAGGTGGCTAGGCGACTCGCACACGAAATTAAAAATCCGCTGACCCCAATTCAGCTTTCAGCCGAGCGCTTACAGCACAAGCTTGCGGACAAACTGAGTGCCGAAGACGCTCAGTTGTTGCAACGCGCCACGCAAACTATCGTTAGCCAAGTTGGCGCGATGAAAAACATGGTGGGTGATTTTGCCAACTATGCACGCGGCCCCGCCGCTAAATTGAGCCATCTCGATTTGCATCGCTTGATCCGCGAAGTGATGGGCTTATACGAGGCCAACTCGATTCCGATCAATCTGCAACTGGAAGCCACGCTGAGCGATATTAGCGGCGACGCAACTCGCTTGCGCCAAGTTATCCATAACTTGTTGCAAAACGCGCAGGATGCTTTGCAAGGAGGCGAGCACCCCACGATTTTGCTGCGCACCGAAAATCAAGCCCGCGAGATTCTGCTGCGTGTGGAAGATAACGGCAGTGGCTTTACCGAGACAGTGTTGGCGCGCGCCTTTGAGCCTTATATGACTACCAAGACCAAAGGGACGGGATTGGGATTAGCGATCGTGAAAAAGATCGTTGAAGAACACGGCGGACGTATCGCCATCGGCAACGTGGAGAGTGGCGGTGCGCGCATCGACATTCTGTTGCCACTGAACGGAGAAACAGTGAAATGAGCAAAAATCAAATATTGATCGTCGATGACGAAATCGGCATACGCGAACTGTTGGCTGAAATTTTGTATGACGAAGGCTATCAGGTACATGCTGCCGAAAATGCTGAGCAAGCACGTCAATATCGATTGGAGCAGGAGCCCGACTTGGTGTTGTTGGACATTTGGATGCCCGACACCGACGGTGTGGCTTTACTCAAAGAGTGGGTCGAGCAGGATTTGCTTACCATGCCGGTGGTGATGATGTCGGGTCACGGCACCATCGAAACGGCAGTTGAGGCGACGCGCATTGGTGCTGTCGACTTTTTGGAAAAGCCTATCGCTTTGCAAAAGCTACTGACAACCGTCGCTAAGGCCATTAAAGAAGGTGCGCCCAAGCCGCCGGTGGCAGCACCCACCGTGGTGGCGCAAGAGATCACACTGGAAATTCATGGGGTGGAGCAGAACTTTTCTTTGCCGCTAGAGCTGCCTTTGCGTGAGGCGCGTGAGCACTTCGATGCACTGTACTTTGACTATCATTTGCGCAAGGAAGCTGGCAACGTCAGTCGTGTTGCCGAAAAAGTCGGACTGGAACGCACACACCTCTATCGAAAGCTTAAACAGCTGGGTATCAAATTTAACAAGAAGTCTGCCGATGAAGATGGGCAGTAATTAAGGCGCGGTTGTGTCTATTGATTCGACTAAGTGAAGTTTGAAGTACGAGAATTAATCCCGTCCAACTCCCCCTTATCAGGGGAAGAGCTGAGTCCGCTCCTTCCCTGATAAGGGGAGGCTGGGAGGGGTTTCTGTGTAAGCGTTTCTGGTTCAAATATCATCTGGCCGGATCAATAAAACTCAGCCGTAGGATGCGCATTCTCAATGTACCCAGAATATGGTCGGATATAGGCTGGTTGCCCTTAATCGGGGTGTGCGGCATAATTGACGGCCAAAACGAATTCACATAACCCATCCCGCAAGGGTCTCAGGAGGCAATAGCAAATGGCTGCGACACGTAACGTTAACCCCCCCAAGTTCAATGACATTACCGGCGCGATCCGCATGCTGGCAGTGGATGCCGTGCAAAAAGCGAACTCCGGTCACCCGGGCGCGCCGATGGGTATGGCTGAGATTGCTGACGTGGTATGGCGCGGTCATATGCGCCACAATCCAGCGAATCCAAAGTGGGCTGACCGCGACCGTTTCGTCCAGTCGAACGGCCATGGCTCCATGCTGATTTATGCATTGCTGCACCTGACAGGTTATGACCTGCCGATGGACGAGCTGAAGCGCTTCCGTCAAATGCACTCCAAAACACCGGGCCACCCTGAGTATGGTTACACCGTTGGTGTTGAGACAACGACTGGCCCATTGGGTCAAGGTATCACCAACGCAGTGGGTTTCGCGATGGCAGAAAAATTGTTGGCCGCTGAATTCAACAAGCCAGGTCACGAGATTGTTAACCACCACACCTATGTGTTCATGGGTGACGGTTGCATGATGGAAGGCATCTCCCACGAAGCTTGCGCATTGGCAGGTACATGGGGTTTGGGCAAGTTGATCGCATTCTGGGATGACAATCAGATCTCTATCGACGGTCACACACCAGGCTGGTTCACCGACGACACTGCGAAGCGTTTCGAAGCTTACGGCTGGCACGTGATTGCCGACGTACAAGGCCACGACACCGCCGCTATCGAAGCTGCCGTGCAAGCTGCCAAGGCAGTGAGCGACAAGCCTACATTGATTTGCTGCAAGACCATCATCGGTGCAGGCTCTCCTAACAAACAAGATAGCCACGACGTTCACGGCGCAGCCTTGGGCGATGCAGAAGTTGCCGCAACCCGCGCGCACATTGGCTGGAACTACCCACCGTTTGAAATTCCTGCGCACGTCTACGAAGCTTGGGATGCAAAAGCCAAGGGTGCTGCTGCTGAAAAAGCTTGGAACGACAAATTTGCGGCTTACCGTGCCGCATTCCCAGCAGAAGCTGCTGAATTCGAGCGTCGCATGAAGGGTGAGCTGGCTGGTAATTGGGCAGCTCATGCAGCCAAAGTGATCGCTGACACCAACACCAAGGGCGAAACTATCGCGACTCGTAAAGCATCGCAAAATGCGATCAATGCCTTGCAGCCTGCGTTGCCAGAGTTCTTGGGTGGTTCTGCTGACTTGACCGGTTCTAATCTGACCAACTGGTCGGGTGCCAAGCACGTTTCCGGTAAGTCCACCGGTAACTACATCAGCTACGGCGTACGTGAATTTGGTATGTCCCACATCATGAATGGTATGGCGTTGCACGGTGGCTTGTTACCATTCGGCGGCACCTTCCTGATGTTCTCCGAGTACGCACGCAACGCTTTGCGCATGTCTGCTCTGATGAAACAGCGTGTGATCTACGTATTCACCCATGACTCTATCGGCTTGGGCGAAGATGGCCCGACTCACCAACCTGTTGAGCAAACCGCAACGCTGCGTTATATCCCGAACATGGAAACATGGCGTCCTTGCGACACCGTTGAATCCGCTGTGTCGTGGGTTGCTGCGGTCGAGCGTAAGGATGGCCCGTCCAGCCTGATCTTCAGCCGTCAAAATCTGCAATTCCAAAAACGCGATGAAGCACAAATCGCCAATATCCGTAAGGGTGGTTATGTCTTGTCCGAAGCGGCTGGTGGCAAGGCTCAAGCCATCATCATCGCTACCGGTTCCGAAGTGGACTTGGCGATGAAAGCGCAGGCAACATTGGCTGCCGAAGGCGTGAATGTACGCGTGGTTTCCATGCCTTGCACTAACGTGTTCGATGCGCAAGACCAAGCTTACAAAGACAGCGTCTTGACTAAGGGTGTGAAGCGCGTTGCAGTCGAAGCTGGCGTAACTGGCGGTTGGTACAAATATGTTGGTCTGGACGGCGCGGTGGTAGGTATGGATTGCTTCGGCGAATCCGCTCCGGCACCGGAGTTGTTCAAGCACTTCGGCTTCACCGTTGACAACGTGGTTGCAACAGTAAAGAAGGTAATCGGCTAACACTGATTGACTCAGTCACATTGTGGCGCATGTCCTCGGACAACGCTCAATGTGGTGCCGCTGTAAATAAAGTGTTGGGATAAACCGACGTTAAGACATCAGATTTATAAACTAGAACGGGAGAGAAAACATGGCAATCAAAGTTGGTATCAATGGTTTTGGCCGTATCGGTCGCATGGTGTTCCGCGCTGCAACCAAGGATTTTCCTGAGATCGAAGTTGTTGCAATCAACGACTTGCTCGAGCCAGATTACTTGGCATACATGCTGAAGTACGACTCCGTACATGGTCGCTTCAATGGCGACGTAAAGGTGGACGGTAGCAATCTGGTTGTGAACGGCAAGACAATTCGCCTGACAGCGGAGCGCGATCCAGCGAATCTGAAGTGGAACGAAGCAGGTGCAGACATCGTCATCGAATGTACTGGCTTCTTCTTGACGCAAGAGACTTGCGAAGCTCACATCAAGGCAGGCGCTAAAAAAGTGGTGATGTCCGCTCCTTGCAAAGACACATCACCGATGTTCGTCTATGGTGTGAACCACGAGAATTACAAGGGCGAGAACATCGTTTCTGCAGCTTCTTGCACAACCAACGGTTTGGCACCAGTCGCTAAAGTGTTGAACGACGTGTTCGGCATCAAGCGTGGCCTGATGACGACTGTGCACGCTGCGACAGCGACACAAAAGACGGTTGACGGCCCATCCAACAAAGATTGGCGCGGTGGTCGCGGTATCTTGGAAAACATCATCCCTTCTTCCACTGGCGCAGCTAAGGCTGTTGGCGTGGTGATTCCAGAACTGAACAAAAAGCTGACAGGTATGGCATTCCGCGTACCGACTTCTGACGTTTCAGTGGTTGACCTGACTGTTGAATTGAACAAGCCAGCAACATACGACGAAATCTGTAAGGCGATGAAGGCTGCATCTGAAAGCGGTCCATTGAAAGGCGTGCTGGGTTATACCGATGAGAAAGTGGTTTCCACTGACTTCCGTGGTTGTCCACAACCTTCCGTGTTCGATGCGGAAGCAGGCATCGCGCTGGATCCGACCTTCGTCAAAGTGGTCGCTTGGTATGACAATGAGTATGGCTATACCTGCAACTTGATGCGTTTGGTTCGTCACGTCGCTAAGTAATTCGCCTCAATCAGGGCTGGCACTGCCAGCCCTTTTTCTTCAAGTTTGTTCAAAGGAAATATCATGTCTGTTATCAAAATGACCGATCTGGATTTGAAGGGCAAGCGCGTCCTCATCCGTTCTGATCTGAATGTGCCCGTCAAAGACGGCAAAGTCACTTCCGATGCGCGCATCACCGCTTCCATGGCAACCATCAACGCAGCATTGAATGCTGGCGCAAAAGTGATGGTGACCTCCCACTTGGGGCGTCCGGAAGAAGGCGTTTATTCCGAAGAAAACTCCCTCAAGCCAGTTGCCGATACCATTGCCAACAAGCTGGGCAAGCCAGTCCGTCTGATCAAGGATTGGATCGATGGTGGCTTTAACGTGGCTGATGGCGAGCTGGTATTGCTGGAAAACTGCCGCTTCAACAAAGGCGAGAAGAAGAGCACCGACGAACTGGCCAAGAAATACGCCGCACTGTGCGACGTGTTCGTGATGGACGCATTCGGTACGGCTCACCGTGCTGAAGCATCGACACACGGCGTAGCGAAGTTCGCACCCGTTGCCGCCGCAGGTATCTTGTTGACTGAAGAATTGGAAGCGCTGACCAAAGCGTTGTTGAGCCCGGCACGTCCAATGGTGGCTATTGTTGGTGGTTCTAAAGTATCGACCAAGCTGACCGTGCTGGAATCGTTGTCCGAGAAGTGCGAGCAACTGGTAGTTGGTGGCGGTATTGCTAACACTTTCCTCAAGGCAGTTGGCAACAACGTCGGCAAATCGTTGTGCGAAGACGACTTGGTTCCGACCGCGCAGGCGCTCATCGAAAAAATGAAACAACGCGGTGCTATTATCCCCATCGCGGTGGATGTGGTGTGTGGCAAGAAATTTGATGCCAACGAACCGGCTGTGTTGAAGAATGCAGATGAAGTGGCCGACGACGACATGATCTTCGACATCGGTCCAAAGTCCGCACAAGAGCTGGCTGACATCATCATGAAGGCAGGCACCGTGGTTTGGAACGGCCCAGTCGGCGTGTTCGAGTTTGACCAATTCGGCGAAGGCACTAAAACCATCGCCAAAGCCATCGCAGAAACCAAGGCATTCACCTTGGCTGGTGGCGGTGACACTATTGCGGCGATCCAAAAGTACGACATCTTTGACAAGGTGTCTTACATCTCCACCGCAGGCGGCGCGTTCCTAGAGTTCCTCGAAGGCAAAACATTGCCAGCGGTGGCAATTCTGGAAGAACGCGCAAAATCGTAATCAACTAGGAATCACATGCTGCGTAGAACGAAAATAGTTGCAACGCTGGGCCCTGCTTCCAGCGACCAAAAAGTGCTGGAGAATATGATCCGCGCCGGAGTTGATCTGGTGCGGATGAACTTCTCTCATGGCAGTGCCCAAGACCACATGAAACGTGCCGACACAGTGCGAGCAGCAGCAGCAGCTGTTGGGCGCACCGTGGGTATTCTGGCCGACCTGCAAGGACCGAAGATCCGCGTGCGCAAGTTCGAAAACGACAAAATCGTTTTGAACAAGGGCGATGCCTTTATCCTCGATGCCGCGTTAGACGGACTGGGTAACCAAGAGCGTGTCGGATTGGACTACAAGGAACTGCCAAACGACGTTGATGTGGGCACCGTTTTGTTACTCAACGACGGCATGCTGGAATTCCACGTCACCGGCGTAAAAGGGAGTGAGGTTCATTGCGTAGTAGTGCGCGGCGGTGTGTTATCCAACAACAAGGGTATTAACCGCAAAGGCGGCGGACTGACAGCACCCGCACTGACCGACAAAGACAAGGAAGACATCAAGACAGCCGCGCTGATTAAAGCTGACTATCTGGCGGTCTCCTTCCCGCGTTGTGCCGATGACATGAAAATGGCACGCGAGTTGATGCACGCTGCTGGTGGTAGAAGCTTGGTGTTGGCCAAGATTGAACGCGCAGAAGCGATTCCAGTACTGGCTGAAATCATTGATGCCTCCGATGCCATCATGGTAGCGCGCGGCGACTTGAGTGTTGAAGTCGGCGATGCAGCCGTACCTGGCTTGCAGAAAAAAATGATCAAGATGGCGCGCGCGCATAACAAGCTCGTCATCACCGCGACTCAAATGATGGAGTCGATGATCACTGCGCCTATCCCAACCAGAGCGGAAGTGTCCGACGTGGCCAACGCCGTTCTGGATGGTACCGATGCAGTCATGCTCTCGGCGGAAACTGCCGTGGGTGACTACCCAGTCGAAACCATCGAGGCGATGGCACGTATCTGTCTGAATGCTGAGCGTGAAGATGAGCACCACATGGTGGATCGTCGCACGGTTACGCAGAAATTTACTCGCGTGGATCAGTCTATTGCGATGTCAGCTTTATTCGCGGCATCTCACTTCAAGGTAAAAGCTATCGTTGCCTTGACGCAATCAGGCTCGACACCGTTGTGGATGTCTCGTATGAGCGCAGGCGTGCCGATTTTTGCGTTGACCCCTGTGCAAGAAACTTTGACCAAGGTCACATTGTTCAGCGGCGTGCATCCTATCGTGTTCCACTCCACTGCCAAAGACCAATCGACAGAACTGATCTTTGCAGAACAGGCTTTGAAGGAAAAAGGATTGGTGCAAGACGGTGATTTACTGGTGATGACCGTAGGCGAAGCAGTCGGCAAGGCCGGACACACCAACACCATGAAGATCGTGCGCGTGGGCGATCACCGCAAACAGTAAGTGGCTGAACCCCGCGTAATTGAAACTATTGATCCGCCCAGGTTATGTTTGAACTCAGAAGCACAGACAAATCAACCCCCTCCAACTCCCCCTTATCAGGGGGAGGGCAGCGTCGGCTCCTCCCCTGACAAGGGGAGGTTGGGAGGGGTTGGGGTTTAACTTCAAACTTCACTTGGACGGATCAACAAACTGCAACACCGAATCGTAATTAAACAACTCAGGAGGAAATAATGGCACTCGTATCCTTACGTCAACTACTCGATCACGCCGCAGAAAACAGCTATGGCTTGCCTGCATTCAACGTGAATAATCTGGAACAAGTCAAAGCCATCATGGAAGCGGCTGACGAAACCAACAGCCCGGTCATCATGCAGGGTTCCGCAGGCGCGCGTAAATACGCTGGCGAACCGTTCTTGCGTCACCTGATCGAAGCCGCAGTTGAAATGTATCCACACATCCCCGTCGTCATGCACCAAGACCACGGCGCATCGCCTGCTGTATGTATCAACGCCATCAAATCCGGTTTCTCCAGCGTAATGATGGACGGCTCGCTGATGACCGACGGCAAGACCCCTTCCAGCTTTGAATACAACGTCAATGTCACCCGTAGCGTAGTCGAAATGTCCCATGCAGTCGGCGTATCGGTTGAAGGCGAACTGGGCTGCTTGGGTTCTTTGGAATCCGGCCACGGTGAAAAAGAAGACGGCCACGGTGCTGAAGGTGTGCTGAGCCACGACCAACTGCTGACCGATCCTAACGAAGCAGCTGAATTCGTTAAAGCAACCCAAGTTGATGCTTTGGCCATCGCTATCGGCACCAGCCACGGCGCGTACAAATTCACCAAGCCACCCACAGGCGATACCTTGGCGATTAGCCGCATCAAAGAAATTCATGCGCGCATCCCCAACACCCACTTGGTCATGCACGGCTCATCTTCCGTGCCGCAAGAATGGCTGGAAATCATCAACCAATTTGGTGGTGCAATGCCACAAACCTACGGCGTGCCAGTAGAAGAAATCGTTGAAGGCATCAAGCACGGCGTACGCAAAGTGAATATCGACACCGACCTGCGTATGGCTTCCACCGGCGCAACCCGTCGTTATCTGGCGAACAACCCCAAGGACTTCGATCCACGTAAGTTCCTAGCCGAAACCACCAAGGCAATGAAGGCAATCTGCAAGGCACGTTACGAAGCCTTCGGTTCCGCAGGCCAAGCTGGCAAGATCAAACCGATCGCGCTGGATGCAATGGCAATGCGCTACATCAAAGGCGAACTGAACGCGATTGTGAAGTAAGCACTGAGTAATTTGTTACAAAGACAAAGCGGCCTTCGGGCCGCTTTGTCTTTGTGTATGCGTACATATCAAAAAAGAGCGAGAGGTACGCGTGTATTGTACTGGGGAGCCTACAACTGGGTTTAGAAAATCAGATGGCGAATATCGAGCAAACTACCGAATGTCTTGATATTACCAATTAGTTGTTGTGCCCGTACAGTCATCGGCACTAAACCAACGTCGTTGCCCATTTTCTTGCAGTGTAAGACAACCATCGCCAGCTTGGCCTTTAGTATCGACGGGCTTGGCTGATAAGGTATAAGAGTTGGTAGCACAAGTATCTAAAAAAAACTGATATTTAGTGTCGTCACTGTTTCGGTCTGCAATACCTAAACCACCGTCACTGCGACCGTTGTAATCAGCCGTTACCGTACAAGAATAGGCGCTGGAATTGAGATAAATCTTTTCCTGCATGCTTGCCAATTTTAAAAGCTCAGTTTGGGCTGCTGCACGAGAACCTCTAATAACATAAGACTGATAACTGGGCATAGCAATGGCGGCAAGTATGCCAACAATAGCGACGGCAACCATCAGTTCTATCAAACTAAATCCAGTTTGCAAATTGCGTTTCATTTTGCCTCCATCAAATCAAAGTTCTTTGAAATTTTGCATCAATCATCCCTATGCAATTCTTTCCAAGAAATACGCTTGTATCCAATACTAGATTGATCTATCAAGGAGCCTTTGCTTCCGCTACCGTCTAGATTCGCATCAGTTTTATTGTCTGATGTGATACCCGATCCTAGGGTGGTAGAGCTTCCCGAACTAGCAGTGCCAGAGGCCGAGCTACCGTCCGTTAACGTAATTGTGGTTGTAACCGAACCATCTGCGTTACGTATGGAGGACACGATGCCATTGACTCCAGCTGGTATGCGCGTGGTTACTGTGGTAACCGAGCCGTCGGGATTGTGGATTGTTTCAACGACAACTTTAGATCCGTCGGCATAAGTAGTAATGACCTTATTTGGGTTTGTCGAGTCTACGCTCGTCACCGTTCCACCGGTTCCGCTTAAATCACCAAGCTTGGGGTCAGTACCCACACAAGGTGTTTTATCTTTACTGGTTGGGCCGCAGGCCATCTTACTGCCTCCATTATCGGCACCAGGAGTTTTAGACCAGCCAGACGTGTCGAAACATTTAGCATTTGGATGGTGCCAGTAAGTGTTGTATTCGGCTAGCACATATTGTTGGAAATACGCTGACTTAACGCGCCAACCATACTCAGGGCGTAACAAGTGATCGTTAAGCTCAAGTGCACTATTGGGGGTGGTATCACGAATAATTTGAATGGTGAGAGCTCCGCCATGGCGAACACCTTGAGCTGTTGAAGGGGTTGTGCTACCTGACCAACCTGCAACGCCAGGTCCGTCTGCAGGATAACCAAGCCCCGCGTCGTTGGCTGGAGCCTCGACAGGGCGGTACATATTGCCATCGTTGACACTTGCAGCATCCCAAATACACTGAGGTTTGGTTGGAATTAGCCCCGCGCGTACATCACCATTGCCCCACCAGTTTTTCGCGGTCAAAGCATCAACCGGCATGTTGAAAGCAAGACTGCCGATATATTTAGGCCCAGTTGTTAAGCCATTCCCTGTGGATGCTGAGTCTCTGTTGTAGGTTGGCAGAGTCGCAACATCGAGTGTGGCCGAGGTGGTGAAGTTTTTGATGCTAACGTAACCAAAGTCAATGTTATGGGCGTAGCTAGGATTGCCGATGTGAATTTTCACGGCTGGGTTTAAATATTGATTGTGCATGATGACCTTGAACTTCTGGGAAGTTGAAGGTATCGCTTTTGATAGGTTAAATAAAACTTGGCTGGCATCCAGCATATTTACCCCCGTGACATCATATAGGTCGTCATACTGGTGTTCATGTTGATCGTATTTGCACTTGTCTGTACAGGCATCACCTGTGGTGCCGCCATCTGCACCACCACTGAAACTGGTGGTGGAAAGAGCTGGTGCTAGATCAGTCCAGCCAGTTGGAGGGGTAGGGGAAGTGCCTCCTGCGGTTGCTGTGGTTGAAAGACTAACACCACTCGCATTGGTAAAAGTGCCAGCAGATACCGCCGTGCCATTGTTGTATGTGTTGGTATCGACTAAACAAACCACTTCAACTGTTTGTGCCGCGCAAATAGGCGTTACAGAATCCCCTCCAATGAACGCTTGAACATTTCCACTTGTGCCAATAGCGGATACAACGCTGGCGGCCGCTTCAGCAGGGGTTTTTTTCTTACCAATTGTGATCACGCTGGTAAATTTATAGCTGCCAACAACTATGCTGGCACTATTACTAGAAAGCGTTTTGGTGATCTCGGCCTTTGTGTTTTTGTCGGTTTTTGTACCTGAGAAAGTAATCAACCCAGTTGGTCTAATACCCGCACTTCCAGGTGTGCCAGACGATGTGCCGGGAATAACAGTAAGTGTTTTTCCGTTATAGCTGGCCCCGATGGGGGCGGTGATTGTAATTGTGCTGCCACTTTTGGAGGCGGTGTAGCCGTTGAGGCTGCTTACTTTGTTTTTGATGGTGGTGGCATTGGTGCTGGTTGCTGAACCATTGGGAATATCAGTTACCGTTAAAGCTGGGACAATTACAACCCCGTCAATTTCAATTCCCCCAAGAGTCGATGGTAAAGAGTTACCCGTACTGCCAACGGTGATCGTGGCAGTTGCTGCCGAGCCAGTAGATGTTCCGCCATAGTAAATATCTACGTCAAAGTGACCGCCAGCAACCCCGCTTCCTGTCGGCGCGGCTGATGGGACGGTAACATCAGGATTGGTATTGAATAACGTGGTAAATAGTGACGTGAGTTTCACTAAGGTTGGCTGCCCTTGTACGCCGCGTGATTGCCACTGCCCAACAGGAATACCATCCACACTAGGTGTCAGGATAGGATCTCCTACATTGCTCGTCCCTGTCGTTACTTCGGTGTCGCTGGCAATGTATCCAATACGATCAATATTGTCGATGACACCATCACCGCTCAGTTCCATGAATACGTCGGTACTGCCCCCGGTTGTCGCATCCAAGGCCATTGACCAGTTTTCACCCCATACATAGGTTGTAGTGCTTGGTACTAAGTAACTAATGGTGGGATTGTAAGAGCTAAAGTAATAGCGTCCACTAGAGATAAAACTACCTTCTCCAATAACTCTCTCACCACCAATTGGCAATGCAACCTGCCAACCTTTGTCCCCATTAGGAGCCCAGTTTGGTGGTGCTGAAGTTACTCTACGAACGCGAGTAATAATCCCATTAGGTGAGGTGTATTCACGTTCTGTTAGTATTGGATGTGTCAGGGTTAGATTAGATGCGGGTGCGCTATCCCAAATTCCGTACACTGAAAAAATGGAGGTGTCTGCCAAATCACCTGTAGCGCCAGTACCCGCATCAGCTGGATGAGTTCCAGTAAATGCTGAACCTGTAGCAAAGTTAACGATGTAGCCGTTGCCAGACGGATGTGCAATGGCATCAGGCGAGGCGGTAATGGGTTGTGCCGGGCTTGTTGTGTGCAGTACGCTTGCGCTCCAAGCCGCAGGATTCGGGCTAGATAAATCGAATTTCCACATGGTTCCTTGCAGGTCACCTGCAAATACACGGTCTGTGTAGGTATCTATGTTTGTGTCGAGTGGGAGTGCTTCAAATAAGCCATTAGGGCTGCTTGCTGTGCCATCAGTTGTGGCGGCGGTGTCTGCCAAAATTGCTTTTACTAGTTTGCCTGTTTCTGCCTCGATGATATAAAGATATGCTTGGTAATTACCGCCATTGTTATAGCCATTACCGACGATAACAACTTTCAGAGGGGTGCCGTTGTAGTTGATTGTCCGAATTTTTGGCGTGCCATAAGTGTAGCCAAGATTATCGTAAGCGGTAGCATCTGCGGTGGCTGGATATACCTGTGGCGTTGCATAATTTACCGCGCCGGGTTTGATTTCCCACAAAACTTTATTTGCTACAGCTTGGTTACTGTCTGCAGTGAGTCCCCCGCTGCCCTCAATGTTTAAAGCATAAAGTCCCTTACCTCCAGCGCCTAGGCCACCAACTAAAATGCGGGTATTCGTGCTAGAAACAGTGATTGTGCCAAGTGCTATTTGGCCATCCACGTAGTAATCATGAGTGTAGGGGTTGGCGGCCAATGCTTTCATTTTAGGAATTAGCATTGAGGGGACATAAGCCCAGCGCTCTGTGCCGTTCCCAGCGTTGATGGCATGCAACATCCCGTCGTTGGCACCAACAAAAATAGTTGGGTTGACTGCGTCTGAAAGATATACCGGCTTGCTATGAATGATGTCGCCCAGAACAGTTGATACTGTGGCACCGCCATCTTTGATTTTTCGGGCGCGTAAAGTAGTGGCACCTTCTAAACTGTGGCTACCTCGTAAATAGTCAACAATTTGTGTTGCTGTGTAAGCCGTTCCATTCACCGAGGTGGATAGTGTGCCTGTTTGAGCTGTAGAAAGGCTTGCTGCAAGGAACGGGACTTTTGTTCCATCATCCTTCATTGTGCCAATAAACCGCCCAGTGCTGAAATTTTGACCATTAATTTGTGCTGCAGCTCCTCCGCCCCAGCGTTCAGCTGTTTCACTGACATCACCATTGGCATTTACTGGGTAGGCGTATAAGTTGCCAGTCCAAAACTCTTTGTTGTATTGGGCGCGGAACACGGTTTCGTTACCGCTAGTCAGGGTGTTGTTCGTGAGAACTTCGCGTGCAATATAGCCTGTAGGTTGATTCTGCGGTGTGAATGCAGTAACGGCTAATGCTAGTTTAATAACGGCTCCACCGATAGCAAGTATGGTAAGCGCGGAGGCTATTTGCGCAGTGGGTAATTTCTTCAGGCTGAATGTGTTCATGGTCATAGTCTCCTATTGAAACGGCACTGCGTAGTAAGTTTGAATAAACTTAGTAGCACCACGCAGACTTAACCCGCGCGCAGTTACTACATATGTGTTTACACAGTCAAAATTTCTTTCATTAGTGGGGTCGGAACAATCCATGCTTGCGCCAGCTAAAGGCGATGCATAGTTGGAAACATAACGGATGGTATAGCGCTTGGTTTCATCGGTATTACCATTTACGTCAGGTAACGCAATAGAGTCACTATTATTCCAAGTTAGCGCAAATGGATCAAAGCCTGTAGTAATTACAGCCACTCCAGATGAAGCCGATGGGCCAGAAGTTTTATTTTGTTCAAGCCACTGCTCTGCGGCATTGACTGAAATTTCAGCGTTATCCATAGCAATTTTTTCAAACTGTAAGTTACCAGCGAGCTTGTATTGGGTATCGGAAGTAACCATTGCTGAGACACCTAATAGCATCAAAACAATTAGAATTATTAAACTTACAATTAGAGTCGACCCTCTTTGCCGATAGACCAAATTAAAGGCATCGCTTTTTGTTATCTCGGGTATTTGATTAGGTGTCATGTCGTTCATCCCTAGTTGCGGAAATTACGAAGTTGTATAACGGTGGTGAAAAGTTGGCGACGGATACTTTCTGTGCCAGCGGGTGGGGTGTATACGATGTCGCCCATTGTGTAGGTATTGTTGTTGGTGTACCCGTTCTCTACCCGTGAATTGCGCGCTAACAACCAAATACGCACGGCAGTTACCTTGTCCCAGTCGGTAGCGGCTGTTGCGCTGTGTCCTCCTGTAATAGCACCTGCATCAAAGTATTGGATGTTGGCACCATTGGCTACACCATACTGCACTTGTAGTTGTTCAATGCCGCTGACAACCATTTCGTCGATCATGCATGGAGGGGTAACTCCTCCAGTGCAGATGGAGGTTAGTGCAACTCTGCGTAGAGCCGGATTATTAGCGTTGGCATCATCGCTGCCGATGTAATAAACGAAGTTTTTTAGCTCAAAATTGTCGGTACCAATTACTTCTGTGGGCAAAGAGTCGCCTTTCATGACGGCGGCATTATTGTATGAGGTGCGTAAGAAAACCATATTCGGAGCCGTGCTGACAGCACTTGCTGCTAATGTTGGCTGCTCGGCAACATGTCGTATAACCAATACGTCACTATTACTCGTGTCATTGTAGCCAGTAGAAATGCAGCTGGTTGCAAAGGGGTTGTTGTCGGCTCCCCACACTGATTGCCGTATGTTTTTAACAAAAGCGCCTGCAGTCCCACATTCATTGTTAATTGTGGGTGTAGTCCAAGCGGTAGATTCTGGTGCTCGCGGAGTGTAGCCACGGTAACCAGCAAGGCGCAATTCCGCTTGAAGGTGGCTAAGGGCGAATCGTCCGTTGCTTTGTAGTTCTGCTGTGCGATCATTGGTTTTGCTGCTATTTGCATTGCTGATCAGCACGCCGGAAAGAGCTGCAATAATCATCAGGCCGATGGTGATAGAGAGCATCATTTCCACCAAGCTAAAGCCTGAGCTCAACTGGGGTGACGAAAGTATCTTGTTAGATGAGAAGGTATTCATTTGTAATCTCAATTGGCTATTGATCTGGTCGTTGTGTAAGAAAAGAGCTCACTTGTGCCTGTGGCATTAATTCCGACCGAAGATGCAGCATTAAAGGCGGCATATGTAGTGTCGATACGTCGATCCGACCAAGCTACAAAAATTGTGTAATTGCATAATGACGGCAAGGGGGCGACTCCAGTACAGGCGGGGGAGGATATTTCCCACGAACTAACTTGCGGTAGGAGGGTTGCAAAATTACTTTCCCACTGAAATACATCCCAAGCAGCTAGCTCGGATGGATCACAGGATGTGTTAGAACAATCTACTGCTGGGGCTACAGAAACGGAGCTGGTCGCGGCAAGGGTGTAGTTACCCGCTACTGCTCCAGCTTTGTTTGCCTCCATTCGTTCAGCAATATCTGAAGCTAGAAATATGGCTTGATTTCGCAGTTGACTACTTTGCCCAGATTTCAGCGCATACGCTTGTAATCCGGCCGTTCCAAGCAAAGCTGTGGCGATAATCACTAGGGTGATTAGTACCTCTAACATGGAAAACCCTAGCTGGAGGCGGATTGCGAAAGAGGAGCAGATAAATTTATTTCGCATATTGATTCCTTAAGGCTTGGAAATATAACCAGTTGTGGCGATATTGGTTACCTTGGCTTGCGCACCAGCCCATGTGCCGTTCAATGTTAATGTTGATGCTGCGCTAACAGTTCCGTTGGGATTAAAGCGAACAAAAGCGGCAGAGCCCAAGAGAGTGAGAGAGTTTTTTAATGGCTGATGCGTGACAATTGGATTAGGGTCATCTGCTGTTCCAGCATCACAGCTACCATCACGATTTAAGTCGTAGCAAATGCGCCAGCCGTTCTGCCAGTTTGTAGAACTTGTCGTTATACAGTCTGTGTTGGCCGCATTATTGGCACACATTAGCACGCGCGTATTGCGCTTAATAGCTTCGCTACGGGCACGGTTTAAGTCACCAAAAATTTCCATGGAGATAGTTGACTGTCTTGTGCTGTTAATGAAGTCGCTAAAGGCTGGTGCTGCTAACGAGGCCAAAATAGCACCAATCGCAATAACGATTAGAAGCTCTATTAGAGTCAGGCCAGCTTGTTTTTGTTGGGTGGGCATTGCAACTCCTGCTTTTAGTTAGCGTGACTCTAGTTGAGGCGTGCGGATAAAGTAAATTGATGTCCGACAATCGGGGGTTGCCAAGTATCAGCGGCAACCTGAGAAAACCAATGGTCGAGTTTCGGGGTTATTTGGTTGTGGTTTCTTGCAATAAGAAGTGTTTAAATGCCAGCGCTGCTCCAGACAGCCGTTTATTGCTTCTATGCGCCACGTACCAGTGCCTCATCAGTGGGAAGTGATCTACATTCAGTACGACTAGTCGCCCAGTTTCCAGTTCGAGTTCGATACTGTGTTGCGACAAAATTCCCAATCCCAGTCCGGCCTGAACGGCTTGTTTGATGGCTTCGTTGGTTTCCACTTCCATGCCTAATTTGGGATGGATGTGGTGGCGGGTGAAGATGCGTTCCATTGCGACGCGGGTACCGGAGCCTTGTTCACGCGAGAGGAAGGTTTCTTGGGCGAGTTGCGTCAGTTTGATTTGATCGAGTTTAGCCAATGGGTGGTCGGGTGGGGCAATGACGACCAGCGGGTTGGACATGAACGATTCGGCAATCAGGTCGTGGCCTTCCGGTGGTTGGCCCATGATGGCGAGGTCGGTGTTGTTGTCGGCTAGTTGTTTGAGTACGGCATCGCGGTTGGCCACTTGCAGGATGACGTTGATGTTGGGGTGCTCGCGACAGAAGCGAGCCAGCAGTGGCGGTGTGAAACTGTTGGCGGTGTTGACGACAGATAGGGTTAACTTGCCCTGCCCCAGCCCTTTCATTTCGTCGAACACAGTTTCCATTTCCAGCAGTTGTTGCAGAATGGTGCGGCTGTAGTGCAAGACTTCGCGCCCTGCCTCAGTCAGGAATATTTTTTTCCCCATTTGCTCGAATAGGGGGAGACCAAGGTTTTCTTCCAATTGCTTGATCTGCATGGACACTGCCGGTTGCGAGAGGTATAGTTCTTTGGCGGCGCGCGAGTGACTTAGGTGGGTTGCCACCTTCTCAAAGACTTGCAGTTGTCGTAGCGTAAGATGCAGCATGGTGAAATTCTAAACTATAAGCCGTGCTTATGGTTCTGATAAAAACATTTGACTGTTATTTATAGTAGCAAGTCCGTACAGTTCAAACCGTAGCAAGAACATTTAAACGACAAGAGGAGAAAACAATGGATCAATCAAATCGTTATGCAAATCTGAATCTGAAAGAAGCGGATTTGATCGCTGGCGGCAAGCACTTGCTGGTTGCGTACAAGCTTATTCCGGCCAAAGGCCACGGTTTCTTGGAAGTAGCTGCTCACGTTGCAGCTGAATCTTCTACCGGTACGAACGTTGAAGTATCCACCACCGATGATTTCACTCGTGGTGTGGACGCGCTGGTGTATGAAGTTGACGAAACAGCTTTTGGTGATGATGCAGTCAAGGGCGGCGGCTTGTTCAAGGTCGCTTATCCAGTCGACCTGTTCGATCCAAACCTGACCGATGGCACTTTCAACATTTCTCACATGTGGTCTCTGATTCTGGGTAACAACCAAGGCATGGGCGACCATCAAGGTTTGCGCATGCTGGACTTCTTGGTTCCTGAGTGCATGATGAAGCACTTCGACGGCCCGTCCGCAAATATCACCAACCTGTGGAAGGTGTTGGGTCGCTCTGAAACTGACGGCGGTTACATCGCTGGCACCATCATCAAGCCTAAGTTGGGTCTGCGTCCTGAGCCATTTGCCAAGGCGTGCTACGACTTCTGGTTGGGTGGCGATTTCATCAAGAATGACGAGCCACAAGCTAACCAACCGTTCTGCCCGATGGAAGTGGTTATGCCGAAAGTGGCAGAAGCCATGGATCGTGCTCAACAAGCAACTGGTCAAGCTAAGTTGTTCTCGGCCAACATCACTGCCGATTACTACAAAGAAATGATTCATCGCGGCGACTTCGTTCTCAATACGTTCGCTAAATACAACTCTGCTAGCCACGTAGCCTTCCTCGTTGACGGATTCGTGACTGGTCCAGCAGGTGTGACCACTGCTCGCCGTGAGTTCCCAGACACCTTCTTGCACTTCCACCGCGCAGGCCACGGTGCAGTGACTTCCTACAAGTCTCCAATGGGTATGGATCCATTGTGCTACATGAAGATGGTGCGTTTGATGGGCGCGTCCGGTATGCATACCGGCACCATGGGCTACGGCAAGATGGAAGGTCACGGTAAAGAAACCGTACTGGCATACATGCTGGAGCGCGATGAGTGCCAAGGACCTTACTTCTACCAGAAGTGGTACGGCATGAAGGCAACAACTCCGATCATCTCCGGCGGTATGAACGCACTGCGTCTGCCAGGCTTCTTCCAGAATCTGGGCCACGGCAACGTGATCAACACCTGCGGCGGCGGCGCTTTCGGTCATATCGACAGCCCAGCAGCTGGTGGTATCTCCCTCGGTCAGTCTTACGAGTGCTGGAAGACTGGTGCTGATCCGATCGAATACGCGAAGACACACAAAGAGTTCGCACGTGCATTCGAGTCCTTCCCGAAAGACAGCGACAAGCTGTTCGCGGGCTGGCGCGAAAAGTTGGGCGTACACAAGTAAGCGTTGTTCGGCTGTATCGAAGCAACAAAAAATGCGCCCCCACACGATGGGGGCGTTTTTTTCCAAGATTTAATACCGTTTTGCGTGTGAGGTCACACTCGGGACAGGAGTCAAAAAATGACAAACAAGAACCAATACACCGTCGCTAAAGAACCGTTCTATCAAGCGCAAGGCGATGAAGTGATGCTGTATGAAGCGGCTTACGCAGCGCGTCTGCCCGTGATGGTGAAAGGCCCGACAGGCTGTGGCAAATCGCGCTTCGTCGAATACATGGCGTGGAAGCTGAACAAGCCGCTCATCACCGTGGCGTGTAACGAAGACATGACTGCAAGCGACCTCGTAGGGCGCTATCTGCTGGATGCTAACGGTACGCGTTGGTTGGATGGGCCACTCACCACAGCAGCACGCATCGGTGCGATTTGTTATCTCGACGAGATCGTCGAAGCGCGTCAGGACACCACCGTAGTCATCCACCCGCTGACCGACCACCGTCGCACTTTGCCATTGGATAAGAAGGGCGAGCTGATCGAAGCGCATCCCGATTTCCAATTGGTCATCTCGTATAACCCCGGCTACCAGAGCCTGATGAAAGATTTGAAGCAATCGACCAAGCAACGTTTCACCGGCTTCGAGTTCGACTATCCGAGTGCGGAATTAGAAGCAGATATCCTGTCCAAGGAAACCGGTCTGGACGTGGCAATCTGCGGCAAGTTGGTGCAGATCGGCCAGGCAGCCCGTAACCTGAAAGGTCACGGATTAGATGAAGGTATCTCCACACGATTGCTGGTCTACGCAGCAACGCTGATCAAGAACGGTGTCGATGCTAAAGCCGCATGTCGTATGGCGATGGTGCGCCCGATCACCGACGACGCAGATATCCGCGATACGCTCGATCACGCGATCGATGCATCATTCGCCTGAGCGATCGAGTGCAAAAGCAAAGGCTTGAGCGATGACTGATGTCGTGACGGAAAGAACCGAAGAGACAGCAATGTACTGGGAGAAACTCGGCTGCCGATTCTCTCAAGTGAATGCTGTCTTTGACGAGTGTATGAAGGAAGCCAAGACGCTACTGTCAAAAGCGGGCTTGGAGACCTACATCGACAATGCGCGCATCATCGGCAAGATGGGACGAGGCGCGGAACCGTTGCTGATCTATCTGGAAGAAGCGCCAGGCGTGGCCAGCATCGTCGGGGAGCATGCGCTGATCAAGCTGCGAGAGTTCTCCGAGTACATGTCCACGCATACCAACTTCAAAGCGATCGTGCCGTTTTTGCAAACCAGCGGTGCTGTCGCACGTCGTCTGAACAACGACAAGATGTTCAAGCGGTATATCGAGGTGATCCGCGACATGATGGATCGTACCTCGGGTTCGATCCATGGACACCATACGACCTTTGCCAGCCCCGGCTTTCCCGAACTGCTCAAGCAGGCGCCCAAGTTGCTGAGCGTTCTATCGCTACAGGGATTTCAAAACTGGGTCGAATACGGAATCAAGTATTACAACCATCACCCAGAGCGGCAGGAAGAATATTTCCGCTTGGAATCCGCAGATGCCATCGCGGTGATGCAACGCGAGCGGCATGGCACATTGCTCGTAGATAACGAGCGCAAGCTGGATACCTATATCCGCGCGTTATGGAACGATAGCGACTATCTCATTCCGTATTCGGTCGCTTTTGACGATCTGCGCAAGCCGATGCCCTACTACACCGATGATGGCATCCGTCTGCCCGATGTCTATGACGACATCGACGGCGTGTCAGGCATTGATCGTTATCGCGCAGCACTTGCGCATATGTCGGCACATCGTCGTTGGTCACAACAGATGATCGTGGATAACTGGAGCCCTTTTCAACGCGCCAGCGTTGAAATATTCGAGGACTCCCGCGTGGATTATCTGGCCTGTCAGAAATATCCGGGCTTGCGCAAACTGTTCCTGGCGCTACATCCGATCCCCAAAGAAGAAGACCTTCAGCTTGAAGAACAAGGTATCTCGGTATTCAGGCTCAGATTGGCTATGGTGTCGCGTGCCATCCTCGATCCAAACTACACCTACCAGAACGAGCATGTCAGGGAAGCCGTAAAACGATTCCATGAACTGATGGCGACTGGTGAGTCGACCAGTGCGGCGATGTCATCCGTCGCGCTGACGTTCATCGCGCGGACACGTGGTCAACGTGACCTGACGGCCAAGATGTATTTTGACAATACCGAAGTGGACTTCCGCGACGATAACCGGCATCTGTGGATATATATCGAAGAGAGCGACGAAGACGAGATGTTCGAACATCTCGACAAGCGCCGCAACCCGGAACAAGAGTTGAGCGGACTGCCGCCCCGTCACTACGACGAGTGGGATTACAACGCACAAAACTATCGCCCAGACTGGGTAAGTGTCTATGAGGTGCTGCATCCGCGTGGCAATCCGGCTGTGATCGACAACCTATTAGCCAAACATGCCAAGTTGACCAAACGCCTGAAAGCGATGTTGGAGATGCTCAAGCCGCAGGACAAGGTGCGCATCCGTTATCAGGAGGAAGGCTCAGAGCTCGACTTGGACGTGGCCATCCGCTCTTTGATCGACTACAAAGGCGGCGCTTCACCCGATCCGCGTATCAACATGTCGCATCGCACTGATGGCCGTAGTTTCGCCGTCACCTTGCTACTTGACCTATCTCAATCGCTTAGCGAAAAAGCGGCTGGCAGCAACCAGACCATTCTCGAACTCAGTCAGGAGGCGGTAGCGTTACTGGCTTGGTCGGTGCAGCAAGTCGGGGATTCGTTCGCTATCGGAGGTTTCCATTCGAATACTCGGCATGACGTGCGTTACTACCACCTCAAGGGATTCAAGGAACAATGGGGCGACGAAGTGAAGTCGCGTCTGGCCGAGATGAAGGCGGGTTACTCCACTCGTATGGGCGCAGCGATGCGTCATGCAGGCCACTATCTGAAAACGCAACAAGCGGACAAGAAGCTGCTGCTGATCTTGACCGACGGCGAGCCGGCGGATATCGACGTACACGACCCGCAGTTGTTGATACAGGATGCTAGGCAGGCAGTGAAAGAATTGGATCGGGAAGGCATCTATACCTACTGTATCAATCTAGATTCCAAAGCCGACGAATATGTGTCGAACATTTTCGGCAACCAATACACCATCGTGGACAATGTGGCGCAATTACCTGAAAAGCTACCCGAGCTTTTCATAACTTTGACGAAGTAAAAGGAATGTAGCTTAGGTTTTGCCGACCAAATAGCCATAGAGCGTAGGCGGGAAAAGCAGTAAAATCAGGGTTCAAAATTTAAAAAACCAACGAGGAGAAAGCAGCATGAGCAAAAGTCTGATTCAATTCATCATCGAAGAACAACGCCAGATTCCAGGTGCAACTGGCGACTTTACCGGACTCATCAGTGATGTCGTTTCTGCTTGCAAGCAGATCGCGCATGACGTGAACAAAGGTGCGTTGATCGGCGTGCTGGGTTCTGCTGGCAGCGAGAACGTACAAGGCGAGACACAAAAGAAACTCGACATCATCACTAACGAAGTGTTCATCAAAGCCAACGAGTGGAGCGGTCACTTGGCCGGTATGGCTTCAGAAGAGATGGATGATGTGTACGAGATCCCTAAGCAATACCCACGCGGCAAATACCTGATCACTTTCGACCCATTGGATGGTTCTTCTAACATCGACGTGAACATCTCTGTTGGTACCATTTTCTCGATCTTGCGTTGCCCTGAAGGCGTGACAGATCCTAAAGCTGCCGATTTCTTGCAGCCAGGCACAAAACAAGTTTGCTCGGGTTACGCACTGTACGGCCCCAACACTATGATGGTTTTGACAACTGGCCACGGCGTGAACGGCTTCACCTTGGATCGTGACGTAGGCGACTTCTTCCTGACTCACCCGAACATGCAGATCCCTGTGGACACACAAGAGTTCGCCATCAACATGTCGAACCAACGCTACTGGGAAGCACCAGTTCAGAAGTACATCGACGAGTGCATGAAGGGTAAAGACGGCGGTCGTGAGAAGAACTTCAACATGCGTTGGGTTGCTTCTATGGTTGCTGAAGTACACCGCATCCTGACTCGTGGCGGTATCTTCATGTATCCGTTTGATACCAAAGAAGCGGGTAAAGCAGGCAAGCTGCGTTTGTTGTACGAAGCCAATCCAATGTCGTTCATCGTTGAACAAGCAGGTGGCGTGAGCTCTACAGGTCGTGAGCGCATCATGGAATTGCAACCACAAGGTCTGCATCAACGTGTGCCAGTCATCTTGGGCTCCAAGAATGAAGTGGATCGCGTTGTTGGCTATCACAAAGGCGCGTAATGTTTGACTCAACGCCCCCCGGCAACGGGGGGCGTTGTTACATCTACGATATTAGGGAAGTGTTATGAGTAAACCACTAGTTTCCATCGTCATGGGCAGCAGCAACGACTGGGAGATCATGCAGCAAGCCGGTCAACAGTTGAAAGACTTCGGCGTGGCATTTGATGCGCGCGTCATCTCTGCCCACCGCTCTCCCGACCTGTTGTTCGACTACATCAAAGACATGCACAGCCAAGGCGTGCAATGTTTCATCGCGGGTGCCGGTGGTGCTGCGCACTTGGCGGGTGTCATCGCAGGCAAGACCACATTGCCGGTTTTGGGTGTACCTATCCCCTCTAAATATCTGAAGGGCATGGATTCCTTGCTCTCCATCGTGCAGATGCCAAAAGGCATTCCTGTCGCTACCTTCGCCATCGGTGAAGCGGGCGCTGCGAACGCAGGATTGTTCGCCGTCTCCATGCTGGCGTTGAACGACAAGACGCTGGCAGACAAGCTCGTCGCCTATCGTCAGAAACAAGCGGAACAGATCGCCGCAACCACTTTGCCAGCTTTGTAATCGAGGTCACCCATGTCCGCCCTACACGAATCCAACCTGACCAGCCTGAAGTTCCTGCATCGCGGCAAAGTGCGCGATCTGTACGAAGTGGATGCCGAGCATCTCCTCATCGTGCAGACCGATCGCCTCTCTGCTTTTGATGTGATCTTGGATGATCCTATTCCCGGCAAAGGTGAAGTACTGACTGCGGTATCCAATTTCTGGTTCAAGAAACTGGGCGGAGTCATTCCCAACCACCTGTCCGGTATCGACCCAGAATCCGTCGTGAAGACCGATGCGGAAAAAGCACAAGTACGTGGTCGCGCCTTCGTCACCAAGAAACTCAAACCATTGCCAATCGAGGCCATCGTGCGTGGCTATCTGGTGGGCTCGGGGTGGAAGGATTACAAAAAGACGGGTGCGGTATGCGGTATTGAATTGCCTGCTGGATTGCAGGAAGCGCAGAAGCTGCCGCAACCGCTATTTACGCCTTCGACTAAAGCCGCTGTCGGCGATCACGACGAGAATATTTCGTTTGAAGAAGCCAAAAAACTGTTGGGTGCGGAGATGGCTGAGCAGGTGAAAAATGCCACGCTGGCTTTATATACACAAGCCGCAGAATATGCTGCCACCAAAGGCATTATCATTGCCGACACCAAGTTTGAATTTGGCACGGATGCAACGGGTAAGCTGTATTTGATCGACGAGGCGCTTACACCAGACTCTTCGCGTTTTTGGCCTGCCGACGAATATAAAGTGGGCTGCAATCCGCCCAGCTTCGACAAACAATTTGTGCGTGATTGGCTGGAAACTTCCGGCTGGAACAAGCAGGCTCCAGCACCGCGTATTCCGGCGGATGTGTTGCAAAGAACCGCCGACAAATATCGTGAAGCGCAGCAGAGACTGATCGGCGCATGACCAGCCCAGAAGACCTGATTAACGGTTTTCATCGTTTTCGCGAGCAGCATTTTGCCGATGACGATGCACTGTACCGACAACTGGTGCAGGAAGGGCAAACCCCAAAAATTCTCGTGGTAGCTTGTTGTGACTCCCGCGTTGATCCCGCATTAGTGCTGAATTGTGAACCGGGAGATTTGTTTGTTATCCGTAACGTTGCCAATTTGGTGCCGCCCGATGAAAGCTTGAGTAGCGGGCGGCACGGTACCAGCGCGGCGCTGGATTATGGCGTGCGCACGCTGGGGGTCGAGCACATCATCGTGTTGGGACATGCGCATTGCGGCGGTATCGGCGCACTGATGCAAGGTAAGCGTACTGAAGGGGACTCTTTTATTAATAGCTGGATGCGGCTGGCGGAAGAGGCGTTATCCAAAGTCGATCAAAAACAGCCGTTGATTACCGAAGAACAGCGTCAGCGCGCTTGTGAACAACAAGCCATCTTGTCGTCACTGGAAAACCTGATGTCGTTTGATTGGATCAAAGAGCGTGTAGCGCAAGGAACCCTTGCGCTACACGGTTGGTACTTTGATTTGGAGCACGGTGAGTTGCTGGGGTATGACGCGGCAACCGACAATTTCCGAGTGCTGTAATTTACTTTCCAGTCAGCGCTTTATAACGCGCCTTGTCCGCGTCATAGCGGCCATTTACCTCAGCTTTTTCGGCGGTGACTTTAGTTAAATCTTGCTGCAATTTTTTCTGACGAGCTTCCGATTCAGTCAAGTCGTCCTGCAAGGATGTGGGTACTTTTTTGCCTGCGGCGGTGCGTGCGGCGGCTTCTTGTTTTAATCCGGCCAGATTATCTGCGGCCAACTTCAGTTGAGCATTGATGCTGCTGAGTCGGGCATCAACTTGCTGCAAACTGCGGCTGCGGGCAAGTTCGATTTCATCGGTATTGCTGAACGTATTTACCAGTGCTTTGTCACGGCGCTTCTGCTCAAGTGCGTTAGCCTCGTCGGTTTTTTTCTGGGAGTCGGCTTGTTCTTTTGCTCGGCGTTCCTCGGAAGATAACACCTCTTCTTTTTTAACCACGCGCCCAGCTTTGTTCAATTCGGTACGGTCACGATTGGCGTATTCCGGCGGAATGGTTTCGCCGTAATGTGTGGTGCCTTTTTCATCCACCCATTTGTACATTTTGGCACTGGCGGGTAACGTCAAGCCGAGACTGGCAATGAGTGCGAGCAGCAAAGTGGATTTAGTCATTTTTTACTCCGTAGCGGTCACGATAGGTTTGCGTTGCTGTCAGATTCTGCACCATGTCTGGAGTTCCCTGCAAATAGCCGAGCAGATCATTGAGTGAAGCAATGGAAATGACCGGAATATCATAATCGCGCCGAACCTCCTGCACTGCCGATAATTCACCCTGGCCGCGTTCCATACGATCCAGCGCGATCACCACACCGCACGGTGTCGCACCCGCTGCGCGGATCAGCTCGATGGACTCGCGCACCGAGGTGCCCGCCGAGATCACATCGTCGATGATGAGCACATCACCTTGCAGTTTCGCACCCACCGTCGTACCGCCTTCGCCGTGGTCTTTCGCCTCTTTGCGGTTGAAGCAATACGGCACGTTACACCCCTGCTCCGCCAGCGAGATGGAAGTACCCGCTACCAAGGGGATGCCCTTGTAGGCGGGGCCGAACAACATATCGAACTTGATGCCCGAGGCTTGGATAGCCTGCGCGTAGAACTGGCACAACTCACGCAATGCAGCACCGTCTTGGAACAGGCCAGAGTTGAAGAAGTAAGGCGACAGACGCCCTGCCTTGGTTTGGAATTCGCCGAAGCGCAACACATTCTGTGCGACAGCGAAGCGGATGAAATCTTGACGGTAAGCGTGCATGGATAGCTTTGCAGAGAGTTAGAACAGTGCCGCCATTATAATGCGCACACCTAATCAGCGAGAAAATTCATGCGCATCATCACCCTCAATTTCAACGGCATCCGCTCCGCCTACAACAAAGGTTTCCTCGAATGGTTCGGCAAGCAAGATGCCGACATCCTGTGCGTGCAGGAACTCAAAGCCCAAGCGCCGGACATGACACCCGACATGCTCGCCCCGCTGGGCTACCACGGCTACTTTCACTATGCCGAGAAGAAGGGTTATAGCGGCGTGGGTATCTATTCCAAGCGCAAACCGGACAACGTCATCGTCGGATTAGGTATCCCCGAGTTCGACTTTGAAGGGCGTTACATCGAAGCGCAGTTCGGCAATCTCAGCGTCGTGTCGTTGTATCTGCCTTCCGGTTCCAGCGGCGAAGAACGCCAAGCCGTGAAGTTCAAATTCCTCGAAGCTTTCATGCCGCACATGAGAAATCTGTTTGCCAGCGGCAGAGACATCATCGTGTGCGGAGATTGGAACATCGCCCACACCGAGAAGGATCTGAAAAATTGGAAAGGCAACAAGAAGAACTCCGGCTTCCTGCCCGAAGAGCGAGCATGGCTCACCCAGTTGTTCAACGATGTCGGCTTCATCGACGTGTTCCGTAAACTGCACCCCGAACTCGAAGCCTACACATGGTGGTCTAACCGCGGCCAAGCCTGGGCGAAGGACGTAGGTTGGCGTTTGGACTACCAAGTCGCCACCCCCGCCATCGCCGCTAAAGCCATCCATACCGGCATATACAAAGAACAACGTTTCAGCGACCACGCACCGATGATGGTGGACTACCGCGACTAATTCAGTGAAATGCCCAGCTTAACCCTGCTGCCACGGCAAATTGGCAGCACACCAGCCGTTAGTGGTGCGGCGTTGGCCGTTGGCATTTTTGTCGCCTTCAAACCCTTCTAGGATGTTGTAACAACTGATGTAGCCAGCGCCGATAGCAAGTGCTGCGGCAGCGTGAGAGCGTTGTGCCGTGCGGCACAAAAACAGTACCAGCGACTCTTTATCTACCGATTGTTCGAGTTGTGCCATGAAGTGTGGATTGCGTTGCATGCCGGGATAAGTAACCCACTCGATCTCGACCGCACCGGGAACTTTGCCGACCCAGTCCATTTCTGCGCGGGTGCGAACATCAACCAATTTTGCGCCCGGCGCAGACTGTAATAATTCATAGGCTTCGTTGGGGGTAAGCAAGCCGGTGTACGGAGCCCCGATCTCGTTCGCGCGTTGTTGCGCAGACTCAAGAATGGCGGTAATTTTTCCCATGATTGTGATCCTGTTGTAATGTTTGAATTAAACGAATGGCTCGTCGGTTAAAAGCACGAAAACCATAGTGGAATTGTTTCGGCTAGGTGGTGCATACTAGCGCAATCGCTGTAAAAATTATATTACTCCAACTCTGAATTTCTCTATGGATGCCTTTGAGCCCGCTCATCCCGAGCGCTTCGCCGCCGCCCAGAAAAGTACTTGGGTTAGCATCGTTATCAATTTGCTGCTCACGTTCTTTCAGGTGATCGGCGGATTTATTTCACACTCGCAAGCTTTGATGGCGGACGGGCTGCATTCCTTTTCCGATTTGATGTCGGATGTGCTGGTGTTGTACGCCAACCGACATGGAAACCGTCATGCCGATGCGAATCATCCTTATGGACATGCGCGCGTGGAAACGGCGGCGACCCTGATTTTGGGCGCTTTTCTGGCTGTGTTGGGTGTCGGCTTGTTGGTTGCGGCGGCACTGCGCCTGCAACACCCCGAAGCCGTGCAGGCGGTGAACCCGCTGGCTTTGGCGGTGGCGGTAGTCGCTTTAATGGCCAAAGAAGGAATGTTTCGTTACATGCTGGCCATCGCGAAAAAAGTACGCTCGCAGATGCTGGTGGCCAACGCGTGGCACGCCCGTTCTGACGCAGCCTCATCGCTGGTGGTGATTGTCGGCGTTATTGGTAACTTGCTGGGGTATACCTTCCTCGATTTGGTGGCGGCAGCGGTGGTTGGCGTGATGATTGCGCACATGGGCGGCAAGTTGGCATTGGAAGCCTTGGCCGAGCTGATTGATACCGGCTTGGACGAAAAAGAAGTCGCGGCAATACGTCAAACTTTGCGCGGTGTTCCTGGTGTGGCAGGTCTGCATGAGTTGCGTACCCGCAAGATGGCTGACAATGCTTTGGTAGATGCGCATGTGCTGGTTGATCCCCGCATCAGCGTGTCAGAGGGGCATTACATTGCCGAAACAGCACGTCAGGCGGTGCTCAATAACCATCATGTGTTGGATGTGATGGTGCACGTTGACCCGGAAGATGACTGTACGATCAAACCATCTTACTTGCCGACGCGCGATGCTTTGTTGGGGCGACTGCAAACCAAGCTCGATAATTCGCTGCCGAGCGAAGCGCGGATCATTTTTCATTATCTGGAAGGTAAGGTGGATGCCGAGCTGTTTTTATCTGCGCACAATGTAGGCGAGGCTGAGGCCGAGGCGTTGCAAATGCAATGTAACGAGCTATGTCAGAGTGATATGGTTTTCCATGCGATACAGGTGCATCGCACCTACGCACGGTAATGGTGCGGCGGCGCTCGTTTGATGCACCGCAATAGTGCATTGATTGGCTGTGCGCTGTGCTTGCCTTGTGGCACAATGCGCGTTCGCTGTATGAATATGGTTGGCACGCTTTCTGCTGATAGGGTGCCACGCGTTTCGAAGGTTTCTGTTTCGCTGTTGGTTTTGTTCAATTGTCTTTTGGGAGAGTAGAGCTATGTCGATGTCGGCTAATGATGTACTGAAAATGATCAAAGACCACGACGTTAAGTTCGTGGATTTCCGTTTCACCGATACACGCGGTAAAGAGCAGCACGTTGGTGTGCCAGCCAAGTACGTGGGTATGGATAAGTTTGAAGAAGGCCACGCTTTTGATGGTTCCTCCATCGCGGGTTGGAAAGGCATTCAAGCTTCCGACATGTTGCTGATGCCGGATCCTGCTACCGCCTACCTCGATCCGTTCATGGACGAGAACACACTGGTGATTACTTGCGACGTGGTAGAGCCTACCGACGGCAAGGGTTACGACCGTGATCCACGTTCCATCGCTAAGCGCGCTGAAGCGTATCTGAAATCTTCCGGTATCGGCGACACAGCTTTCTTCGGTCCAGAGCCAGAATTCTTCATTTTCGACTCCGTTAACTGGAGCGTCGATATGTCCGGTTGCACACTGAAGATCAATTCCGAAGAGGCCGCATGGGCTTCCGGCGAGAAATTCGACGGCGGTAATACTGGTCACCGTCCTACCGTTAAGGGTGGCTACTTCCCAGTTCCTCCGGTAGATAGCTTGAACGACATCCGCGCCGCAATGTGTTTGGCCTTGGAAGACATCGGTATCGAAGTTGAAGTGCATCACCACGAAGTGGCGACTGCTGGCCAATGCGAAATCGGTACCAAGTTCAATACCTTGGTACGTCGTGCCGACCAAACCCAAGCACTGAAGTATGTCGTACACAACGTTGCTCACCAGTACGGTAAGACTGCGACTTTCATGCCTAAGCCTATCGTTGGCGACAACGGTTCCGGTATGCACGTGCACCAATCTATCTGGAAAGATGGCAAAAACACCTTCGCGGGTAACGGCTATGCCGGTTTGTCCGAAACTGCGTTGTTCTACATTGGCGGTATCATCAAACACGCCAAGGCGCTGAACGCGATTTGTAACCCTGGTACCAACTCTTACAAGCGTTTGGTTCCTCACTACGAAGCACCGGTCAAGCTGGCTTACTCTGCTAAGAACCGTTCCGCCTCCATCCGTATTCCGCACGTTGCCAGCGACAAGGCTCGTCGTATCGAGACCCGTTTCCCAGATCCGACAGCGAACCCGTACTTGTGCTTCTCGGCATTGATGATGGCTGGTTTGGATGGTATCCAAAACAAGATTCACCCTGGCGATCCAGCTGACAAGAACCTGTACGATCTGCCACCGGAAGAAGATGCAAAGATCCCAACCGTGTGCGCATCCTTGGACGAAGCCTTGGCTGCTTTGGACAAAGACCGCGAGTTCCTGACACGCGGCGGTGTGTTCTCTAGCGACTTCATTGATGCATTCATCGCATTGAAGATGGAAGAAGTGAACAAGATCCGTATGACCACTCACCCGGTCGAATTCGATATGTACTACAGCATCTAATTCAAAATAGATGCCGGAATAGCAATATCGATGTAGCAAGCAAAACGGGGCCATGTGCCCCGTTTTTGTTGGAAGCAGTGAACCCATGGGGTTTGTCTGTGTCCGATGCATGGCCTATACTGGCGACGCTTAACCGAGGAAGATGACCATGAAGATTCGCATTCTGACTGCCCTGTTGTTTGCCGCGCCGACGCTGGCACAAGCCGAGATTTATAAAGCGGTTGATGCTGATGGCCACGTTACTTATTCCAGCACGCCGATCAAAGGCGGTAAAAAAATTGTGCTGGAACCGCTGCCCACGATGGTTCCTCCCGCACGTGCGCGAGCGACACCCACACCGGAAGGCTTTCCCAAAGTGGACGGGGAAACTCAGCGCGGACGTGACGATACGCGCCGCAGAATTTTGCAGGATGAGTTGAGCGCCGAACAAAAATTGCTGGAAGAAGCGCAGCAGAATCAAAAAGAAGCGGAATCCAATCCCGAAGTATTCCGTGGTAAGGATGGCAAGACGCATCGCAACACGGCTAAGTTCGACGAAAAGATGAAAGCAGCCAACGAAGAGGTAAGTTTGCATCAGGCCAATATCGATGCGCTGAAGTCCGAACTGTCAAAGTTGAAATAAATTTCTTATGGCATGTTTTCTGCTTAAGTAGAAGCTATGCCAGACTCCCCACTCCATTCTCTCGAACATCTCGCCACTGCCGTCATCCTGTTGGATGACGAGTTGCGCGTGTGCTATCTGAATACGGCAGCGGAAACGCTGTTCGATGTCAGTGAAAAAAACCTGCTCGGACACCCGATCCAGCATATCTTCACCGATACCGAACAACTCGCCAACGCCATGCAGCAAGCGGTGCGCAACAACGCCAGCTACATTGAACACGACTTGACGCTGGGGACTTCCATGCATGGCCGTTTGCACCTGCGTTGTGCGGTGACACCGGTGCAATATGCGCGCCGCCACTTGCTGCTGGAGTTTCATCCCATGGATAGGCCGCTGAAGCTGGCACGCGAAGAACAGATGCTCGACCAGACGCAGGCAAATCGTTTGCTGTTACGCAATCTCGCACACGAAATTAAAAATCCGCTTGGTGGCATACGCGGTGCGGCGCAGTTGCTGGAACAAGAGTTGGATAAACCGGCATTGCGTGAATACACCCAAGTTATCGTGCAGGAAGCTGATCGTCTGCGCTCGCTGATGGAGCGCTTACTCACACCGCAGAACGCGTCCCATTACAGTGCATTGAATATCCACGAAGTGCTTGAACGCGTGCGTAGCGTAGTGTTGGCCGAACTTTCCGACGGGCTGAAAATACAGCGCGATTACGATATTAGTTTGCCCGCACTGGTCGGCGACAAAGAACAACTGATTCAGGTGATGCTCAATATCGTGCGCAATGCGGCGCAGGCGATGCACGGCAACGGGATCATCATTTTGCGTACCCGCATTGCCCGCCAAGTCACCATTATCAAACGTCGCCACAAGCTCGCGGTGATGGTGCAAATCATCGACAATGGGCCCGGCATCCCGCAGGAATTGCAGGACAAAATTTTCTATCCGCTGGTGTCGGGGCGTGCCGATGGACACGGTTTGGGACTCACTTTGGCGCAAGACTTTGTCAGCCAGCATCATGGCAGTATCGAATTCGACAGCGAACCCGGGCGCACGTGTTTTACTGTGTTGCTGCCCCTACCTTAAGGTGAACAAATGAAAGCAGTGTGGATCATTGACGATGACCGTTCTATTCGCTGGGTGCTGGAAAAGTCCCTCACGCGTGAAGAAATCGACTTCAAAAGCTTCGCCACGGCAGATGATGCGTTGCATGCATTGACTCACGAATTGCCGCAGGTGGTTGTCAGCGATATCCGCATGCCGGGCAGTTCCGGCTTGGACTTTTTGCAAGTGCTGCACCAGCGCCATCCGCATATTCCCGTCATCATCATGACGGCGTATTCCGATCTGGAAAGTGCGGTCTCGGCATTTCAGGGCGGGGCCTTTGAATACCTGCCCAAGCCGTTCGATATTAATCACGCGGTCGAATTGATCCGGCGCGCGATTGAACAAAGCAAACGAAAATCAGGCGAGGCCGAATCGGTTGAAGTGGTTGCCGACATTCTCGGACAAGCTCCATCAATGCAGGAAGTTTTCCGCGCCATTGGTCGTCTGTCGCAATCGCATGCAACGGTGCTTATCAACGGTGAATCGGGTACTGGTAAGGAGTTGGTAGCCAATGCCCTGCATCGCCATAGCCCGCGCGCCGACAAACCTTTTATCGCCATCAACACCGCCGCCATACCGAAGGACTTACTCGAGTCGGAATTATTTGGCCACGAGCGCGGCGCGTTCACTGGCGCGGCAGCAACGCGGCGCGGACGTTTCGAACAGGCCGAAGGTGGCACGCTGTTTCTGGACGAAATCGGCGATATGCCAGCTGATTTGCAAACCCGTTTATTGCGCGTTTTATCGGACGGCAACTTTTACCGTGTTGGTGGTCATCAGCCGATCAAAGCGAATGTCCGCATCATTACCGCGACGCACCAAAACCTGGATGAGCGCGTGAAGCAAGGCTTGTTCCGCGAAGACTTGTTCCACCGCCTCAATGTCATTCGTTTGCGCTTGCCGCCGTTGCGTGAACGCCGTGAAGACATTCCACTGCTGGCAAAATACTTTTTGCAAAAAAGCGCGCGCGAGTTGGCGGTAGAGCAAAAGCAATTAAGCGAAGACGCACTGCGTTTTTTAGCTACGCAGGAATTTCCCGGCAACGTGCGTCAGCTGGAAAATTTGTGCCATTGGATTACCGTAATGACTCCGTCGCAAATGGTCGAGATCGCCGACTTGCCACCAGAATGGCGCGGCGAAGCGGCAGTGGCGGCGAGCAGCGGCGACTGGAGTGCATTGTTGGCGCAGCAAGCCGCCACTGCATTGCAGCGCGGTGACGAACGCATTATGGAAACACTCACCGCCCAGTTTGAGCGCACTCTGATTCTGCAAGCGCTGAGCCACACCGGCGGTCGTCGTATTGAAGCAGCTACCCTGCTGGGTATCGGGCGCAATACGCTGACACGAAAAATTCAGGAACTGGGGCTGGAAAATCAGGAGCCGTAGAGCACGGTTTGGCTGTGCTATGCACGGCAAGCGCGGATGAAAAAACGGTGCGCAATCTGCTATCCTCGCTCTCGTTTTGCAACTTCATTCCGAAAATCTATGCCATTGAGTGTCTATCTCGATACCGCCCCCGTAGTGGGTGAGCGTGTCTTTTTGCATCCCTCCTGTCAGGTGATCGGCGACGTGACAATCGCCGCCGATGCTTCTGTCTGGTGCAACACGGTGTTGCGTGGCGACGTGAACCGCATCGTGATCGGGCGCGGCAGTAACGTGCAAGACCTGACCATGGGCCATGTATCGCATAAGACGGCGGACAAGCCAGATGGCTCACCGCTCATCATTGGCGACTATGTGACGGTGGGGCATGCGGTGATCTTGCACGGTTGCACCATCGGCAACGACTGTCTCATCGGCATGGGCTCGATCATCATGGACGATGTAGTAATTCCTGATCGCGTGATGATCGGTGCGGGCAGTTTGGTCTCGCCGGGGAAAACACTAGAGAGTGGGATGCTCTACATGGGCCGTCCGGCCAAAGCCGTGCGCGCGCTGACAGAAGAGGAAGTTCAATATCTGCGATACTCCGCCGAGCACTATATACGCGTGAAAAACAACTATCTGAAAGGTTCGGTCACCTAATGTTCACCAAAGGTTTTTTGCGTCACGACATTGAAGAGCTGGCGTTGGAGGTGGAGCGACATTGTCTGGTGTTGGGGTTGGATTGTGCGGATCAGTCTCAGATACGTCGTTTTGCACACGATTTGTTGCAGAACATTGACACGTTGCGAGAGGCTGCCGCAAAAGGGGATATGAACTCGCGCACCAAGGTCGAGTTATATGGTTTAGTCGTACTGTTGCACAAGGCGAATGCCGAAGAACTGGGGCCGAACTACCTCAATCAGTTTTCCGAGTTAGCCAAGATGCAACCGGCTTGGGCGGCTGTAGCCAAAGCGATATGGAATGAATTAGACAGCCGTGAGGCTGCGAATCAATAAGGAAGAAAGATGACGACGGAGAATCAGCGCGAGATTTATCGCGCCAAAGTAAATCTGGAAACTTCACTCATCGCATGGAAAGAGCTGCAACGGTTTTTTGCCAGTGGTGCGGCGATCTATGTGAGCGACACACTCGACTTAGTCGAGGTGGCGTTTCAGATTTCCGAAGACAACAAAGCGCAAGTAGCCGAATGGATGGCGGCGGGATTCGTGGCACGAGTCACCGACCAGCAGGCGCTGGCATGGTACGAAGCCGATGCCGATGTATGGGCGGTCGTGGTCAGTCCTTATGTGCTGGTGCAATACCGGAGTGCGGCGCAGTAGCTTGCGGCTAGGCGCGGAAGATGAAATACACCGCGCCCATCAGACACAGCCCCGCCCACAAGTAATCGAGCTTGAGCGGCTGGTTCATATACAACACCGCGAACGGCACGAAGATGGTCAGCGTGATGACTTCTTGCAGAATTTTCAGCTGGCCGAGATTCAGTTCGGTGTAGCCGATACGGTTGGCTGGGACCTGAATCAGGTACTCAAATAACGCGATACCCCAGCTGATTAACGCGGCAACATACCAAGGCGAACTAGCCAGATTTTTCAGGTGGCCGTACCACGCAAAAGTCATAAACAAATTGGATACGGCGAGCATCAGCACCGTGAGCAACAGCGGGTTGGAAATCAGCCCCATCAAATATCCTCGTCCACCATCTTGATCGCTCCACACGGACATTCTGCAACGCATATTCCGCAGCCTTTGCAGTAGTCGTATTTGAACTCGAAGCGCTTGCCTGGCCCCAGCTTGATCACCGCGTTATCTGGGCACACGCCATAGCAGTTGTCACATTCGAAGCAATTGCCGCAGGAAAGACAGCGTCTCGCCTCGAACAATGCAGTGCTCTCGTTCAGCCCACCTTGCACTTCGTCGAAGCTGGTCTGGCGGCGGATGATGTCCAACATCGGCCGCACGGTCTTGTCCGCATCCGAGTAGTACCAAGTATTCAGTTTGTCGAACTCAGCCAGTTCATGTTTTGGCGGCACTTCTTGCGTTGCGCCGCGCAACCATGCGTCGATGTTGCGTGCCGCTTTCTTACCATGACCGACCGCCACGGTGACAGTGCGCTCGGAGGGCACCATGTCGCCACCCGCGAAGATGCCGGGATGTCCGGTCATCATATTGGGCGACACCTGCACCGTGCCATCTTTGATCTCCAAGCCAGACACGCCTTCCAGCAAGGAAAGGTCCACGTCTTGGCCCAAGGCCAGTACGACCGAGTCCGCTTCCAAGGTCTCGAACTCTCCTGTGGGTTGGGGATAGCCCTTCTCATCCAGCGCCATCTTTTCGATGGTGATGTTGCCCTCGCCCGCTTGCTTGATGGTGGAGAGCCATTTGACCATCACCCCTTCTTGCAGCGCTTCCTCCACTTCGAAGTCGTGCGCAGGCATCTTGTCGCGCGTACGACGGTAGACGATGATGGCCTCGGTCGCCCCCAGACGTTTTGCCGTACGCGCCACGTCGATGGCCGTGTTACCGCCACCGTACACCACCACACGACGCCCCAACATCGGCTTGTCTTCACCTTCCATCGAGCGCAACACCGACACCGCATCTACGATCTTGGTGGCATCGCCCGCTGGGATGAAAGTACGTTTGCCGATGTGCGCGCCGACCGCGAGGAAAGCTGCATCGAATCCGCCGTCCTTCATGCTCTGTTCGATGTTGGCGACTTTGGTGCCGAACTTGAGTGTCACACCCAGATCGAGGATGCGTTGCACTTCCGCATCGAGCACCTCGCGTGGCAAACGATACTTGGGGATGCCGAAGCGCATCATGCCGCCCGCAAGCGGGCCCGCTTCCTGTATCTCCACCTTATGCCCCAAGCGCGCCAAGTGATAGGCAGCAGATAGACCAGATGGACCCGCGCCGACCACCAGCACTTTTTTGCCAGTAGACGCAGCGGGTGCAGCGAACTTCCACCCACGCTTGATGGCTTCGTCACCCAAGAAACGTTCGACCGAATTGATACCGACGGATGAATCGAGTTGACCGCGATTGCAAGCGCCTTCGCAAGGGTGGTAACACACACGCCCCATCACGGCAGGCAGCGGATTGTTCTCTACCAATACGCGCCACGCCTTTTCATACTCACCGGACTCGGCATGGAACAACCAGCCTTGGATGTTCTCGCCCGCCGGGCATGCGTTGTTGCAGGGTGGTAGTCGATCCAGATAGACCGGTCTGGCGGTGCGCCAAGTACCCGTATGATTGGTCAGCGATGTGCCGGGTTTGAGGGTGATGGCAAATGGTTTTTGCATTTTAGTTTTCCCCCTCTGGTAGCAGGTTGTACTTGCGGATGTTGCGATCAGCGATCGCCTGCAAGCGCGCCACGGTCTCGGGATGGGCATGTTTGCCGAACAGATGGGCAAAGCGTTTTTGCGGTTTCAGATATTCCTCGACCGCCACCTTGTTGCGTATCTTGAGCACACTCGTCACTTCGCCATGCTCGGCCTCGAACACGGGGAACATCCCCGTCTCTTTGGCCAATCGCGCCAAGCGGATGGTGTCGTGAGAAGCAGCGCCCCAACCTAGCGGACACGGCACGAAGATCTGGATGTAACGCGCGCCGCGCATCTGCATCGCTTTACGCACTTTGTATTCGAGGTCGCGTAGATCGGCCACGGTCGCCGTCGCCACGTAGGGGATGTTGTGCGCCATGGCGATCTCGGGCACGTTCTTACCCTGACCGAACACATTTCCCGGCTCGGGCCCCACCGGCATGGTGGTCGCGGTACGTGCGGCAGGAGGTGTGGCTGACGAGCGTTGCACCCCAGTGTTCATGTACCCTTGATTGTCGTAGCAGATGTAGAGCACATCATCATTGCGCTCGAACATGCCGGATAGACAGCCGAAACCGATATCGGTCGTACCGCCATCGCCGCCCTGCGCCACGACGCGCACATCATTGCGTCCTTTCACCTTCATCGCCGCCGCGATACCGGTGGCGACTGCGGGTGCATTGCCGAACAGCGAATGTATCCACGGCAATTGCCATGAGGATTCAGGATACGGTGTTGAAAAGACTTCGAGACAGCCGGTGGCATTCGCTGCGATCAGCTGACCGTTGCTCTCTGCCATCGCAGCATCGATGGCATAACGTGCACCGAGTGCTTCGCCGCAACCTTGGCAGGCGCGGTGACCAGAATTGATGGAGTTGCTACGCATCTGATTGGCCTGAACGCTGCGCTCATCTTGCGCGAGCAGACGGTTGCCGACAGTGAGCGTGCCGGTTTGGTAGAACTTGACGGGTTGGAATGACATATCGTTTCTCCTCAACCGAATTTCGCAGACACGCCGACGATACCTTTATCGTGCAGCATGTTCTCGGCGATAGGACCGGAGCGTCTAGTCTGTTTCTCACGCTCCAGTTGTTTGTTGACGGCAGCCCAATCCAGATCGACGAACGTCACTGGTTCCAATTCTTCTTGCTCAGCCTGACGGAACAATTTGTGTAGCGACGACTTGGGGATGGCACGTCCACCCAGACCCGCGATGGCGGTAAAACCACGTAGTCCGGAGCCCGTCACCGCCATACGTACATTGGTGGCGACGATGCCCCCCATGCCGACCGCGAGACTCTTTTCCAGCACGATGAATCGCTTGCTCTTGATCAGTGCAGCTCGCACCTGCTCCAGCGGGAACGGGCGGAAACTGATGATGCCGAGTACGCCGATCTTATGTCCTTCAGCGCGCATCTCATCCACCACGTCCTTGATGGTGCCAAGTATCGACCCCATCGCGATGACCACCGTCTCCGCGTCTTCGATCTGGTAAGTGCGAATCAGTCCGCCGCTGTCGCGACCGAATATCTGCTTGAACTCATCGGCCAATTTCGGGATCAATTCGATCGCCTGCATCTGCTTGGCGTGCGCTAGGTACTTCACTTCCATGAACGCTTCAGGACCGACCATGGCACCGATAGACATGGGCTCTGCTGGGTCGAGCACCTGACGTGGTTCGAATGGGGGCAGATAGGCATCCACCTGTTCTTGCGATGGGATATCCACCCGCTCGAAGGCGTGCGTGAGGATGAATCCGTCCATACACACCATGATGGGCATAGACAATTCTTCAGCTAGGCGAAACGCTTGGATGTGCAGATCGACCGCTTCCTGATTGGTCTCGGCGAACAATTGCATCCAGCCGGAATCGCGTTGCGAAAGGGAATCAGAATGGTCGTTCCAGATGTTGATCGGTGCGCCGATGGCTCGGTTCGCCACGGTCATCACGATAGGCAAACCTAATCCAGCGGCGTTGTAGACCGCCTCCACCATGAACAGCAGCCCCTGCGAGGCAGTGGCGGTGTAAGCGCGCGCTCCCGCTGCGGATGCACCAATGGCCACCGACATCGCGGCGAACTCGCTCTCCACATTGATGAATTCACACGGGGTTAATGTGCCCGATTTCACCATCTCGCCCAGCCCTTCGACGATGTGCGTCTGTGGCGAAATTGGATAAGCGCAAATCACCTCCGGGCGGCACAACGCAATGGCTTCCGCGACGGCCTTGCTACCTTCTATCTGCTTAAGCATGGGTGCGTCCCTCCATCTGTTCTTTCACTAGCTCATATGCTTCGGTTGCCGCCGCGATATTTCCTTCGGCCACTTTGCCGGAAAACTTTTCATTGATCGCCATGATGACCGAACTGAGTTTGAACATATCCGAGAGCGCTGCAAAACCGGCGATCAGCGGCACGTTGGGAATCGGGCGACCGATATGCTTTAGCCCCAACTCGGTGGCGGGCAAAGTGCAAAAGCGTTCTGATTTGTGAGTCGAGAGCATGTCGCCCAAACCCAGCGTTTCAAAGCTGTGGCTGGTATTGAGCAACACGTAGCCGTCTTGTTTCAGTCCGGCGAAGACATTGACCTGATGCAGTAACGTGGGGTCTTGAATGATGAGCGCATCTGGCTCCATGATCGGTTCGCGCAGACGTATCTCTTTATCGTCGATGCGGCAGAACGCCACTACCGGCGCACCCGTGCGCTCCGAACCAAAACTGGGAAAAGCCTGCGCGTGGCGGCCTTCTTCAAATGCTGCGACCGACAACATCTCAGTCGCGGTAACCACACCCTGACCGCCGCGCCCGTGAACTCGAATCTGGAACATTTGCCGCTCCCTGTCGTAATTTTCTCGTGATGAAATTTTACGCCAGTTCGGGCAGTAAACCCGCTTTGGGAAGCGGCTTAATTTACATCGAGCAATTCCACATCGAACACCAATGTTGCATTCGGAGGAATCACGCCGCCCGCCCCTTGTGCGCCGTAACCCATTTCCGGCGGGATCACCAGTGTGCGTTGTCCGCCCACTTTCATGCCTGCCACGCCTTCATCCCAACCGCGAATGACGCGCCCGCCGCCAAGCGGAAAGTCGAACGGCCTGCCACGGTCACGCGAACTGTCGAACTTTGCACCGTGATGGTCTTTGGCTGTTTCGTCATACAGCCAGCCGGTGTAATGCACCGAGACACTTTGCCCTGCCATCGCTTGGGCACCCTCGCCCACCTTGATGTCGGTTTTGAGCAGCGCAGTCACACTGCTGCTCGGCATTGGCGGCATGTCTTGTTTCGAACACGCGGTGGTGGAAAAAATACCGATGCATAACAGTGCTACCAGCGGTAATGCGGAAAAGCGTTTTAGAAAAAACATACGAGCAACCTTTCCGTGTGCGTTATTCGATGCCAAGCAGCTCAACATCAAACACCAAAGTTGCATTTGGAGGAATCACACCGCCCGCCCCGCGACGGCCATAGCCCATCTCCGGTGGAATCACCAGCGTGCGCTGTCCGCCGATTTTCATACCCTGTACGCCTACATCCCAACCTTGGATGACTCGCCCCATACCGAGCGGAAATTCAAACGGCTCATCGCGGTCGCGCGAGCTGTCGAACTTCGTACCCTTGTTGTCTGCTGCGTTTTTGTCGAATAGCCAGCCGGTGTAATGCACCGTCACACATTGTCCAGCCTGGGCTTCAGCACCCTCGCCCAGCTTGGTGTCGGTGATCTCGGTGCGAATCACATTCAACAGCTTCACCTCAAAGAGCAGCGTCGCATTCGGTGGAATATCATCGCCCGCACCTTGCGCGCCATAACCCATCTCTGCGGGGATGATGAGCGTACGTTGCCCGCCCACCTTCATGCCCTGCACACCCACATCCCAACCTTCGATCACATGCCCCGCGCCGAGTGGGAAATCGAATGGGTCGTTACGGTCGAGTGAACTGTCGAACTTCGCGCCCTTATTGTCCGGTGCGCTCTCGTCGAAGAGCCAGCCGGTGTAATGCACAGTTACGGTTTGTCCCGCTTGCGCTTCCGCGCCTTCGCCCAGTTTGGTGTCGGTTTTGATGAGGGTGGTCATGTTGCTTTTCTCCATTTATGAAATCGTCTTAATTTGTTCTAGGAACCGTCACCGTCGCAATGACATTTCCTTCTTCTTTGCCTGTGTATTCTTCAAAACTTACATTTAAATTCTCTTTGACTTGCGCAAATTTGGGAGGGAAAAAGGAGCCTGGAGCATCTGTTTCAAAGTGTCCTACATTTACCGCAACTTCCTTTTGGGCCACCACGCTTTTTTTAGGCCACTCGACAACTACACACGACACCTTCACCAAGCCGCTCTGAAAGTTTTCTTGGGAAATCTCTTTGGGCACTTTGACATATGCAACATATGGCCAATGGAAAGATGGTTCCGAGAAGAATCCCAACCCTGTCATTGATATGGAAGTGGCGGCTTTTTTTCTGATGTCATAAATCATCCACTTGGTGCAGTAACCATCAGGCTTTCCAGTGACTCTATCGGTAGGACATGATGCATAAACGTAGTAGTTGTTTGAAAATTTGATTGGAGAGACATCGCCGTAAACATATCCAACAAACTTACCATCTATGAGCAACTCTCTTGTTTCAAAATCAAGCGCATCATTTTTAACTTGGAATTTCTTCCCAAAGCCGACCTCAGCTTGTGCACTTGTGCAAAAACAGAAAGCAAAGAAAATGATGGCGATAATTCTCATGAGCTCCTCCAATGATTGTTCCGCAATGAACGACTAATAACTCAACACCGGCGCCAACCACCGCTCCGCCTCTTCCACCGTCCATCCCTTGCGCTTCGCATAATCCGCTACCTGTTCCTTATCCACCTTACCGGTAGCAAAGTATTGCGCTTGCGGGTGCGAGAAGTAGAAGCCGCTGACCGCTGCGGTGGGCAACATGGCGAAGCTGTCGGTGAGGGTGATGTTAGCCTTGACTGACAATTGCATCGACACTGTTACACCAGTGTCAGCGGTCTTGGCGCAGGAGCGCCGTATAACATTCCTTCGATGCTGATATCTTCATCAACTTCAGACCAATGGATGCCGATACCGTCGCCGATGATCTCCCAGTGGTTGCGCTGGGCGGGTGTGGCATCGGACAAGCGCCACGACCATGCCAATGGAACGCTCACTGTTCGACCGTCCATCAGATAGGCGGTAATTTCGGATTCAGTGACTCGCAAGTCGGAAATTTTGGGTTCAACGATTAACGCCACAGTGTTCATTCCAAGCCTCCATTATTTTGCTGCGATTGGTTTCGAGAAGTTGCCGAACCGCGTTGAGTTCCACTGGTGAAAATCCATGATTGCTGGCTAAGGTGACTGGCTCCATCCAGAACTTGCATACCTTACGTTCGCGCTGAACATGGACATGCTTGGGTTCGCCGCAATCGAAGCTGAAGAAGAACAGCCGATATGGCCCTGGAATTTCGCGTATGGTCGGCAAGTTTTACTCCTTATCGTCCCACTCATCGCGCATCTTTCAATGCTCCCCTGAAGTCACGCAAATTGCTTGATGGCAAGATTTGCATGGGGTGTATGCCACCCTGCGCATCAATTTCAACTTCTATCATCTGTAACATGACGACTCCTTGCAAATCGAATGAGCACTATTCTACTACCTCAATAACTCAACACCGGCGCCAACCAACGCTCCGCCTGTTCCAGCGTCCATCCCTTGCGCTTCGCGTAATCCGCGACCTGCTCCTTATCCACCTTGCCGGTAGCGAAGTACTGCGCTTGCGGGTGGGAGAAGTAGAAGCCGCTGACGGCTGCGGTGGGCAGCATGGCGAAGCTGTCGGTGAGGGTGATGCCTGCGTTCTGTGGTGCTTGCAGTAGATCGAACAAGGGTGCTTTCTCGCTGTGCTCGGGGCAAGCGGGATAGCCGGGCGCAGGACGGATGCCGCGATATTTTTCGGCGATGATGTCGTCGTTGCTCAATGCCTCATCTGCTGCGTAGCCCCAGAACTCGCGACGCACGCGCAGGTGTAGATGTTCAGCGAAGGCTTCGGCCAATCTATCCGCCAAGGCTTTCAGCATGATGGCGCTGTAGTCGTCGTTCTGCTTCTCGAACTCTGCCACGCGCGCGTCGATACCGATGCCGGTGGTGACGGCGAAGCCGCCGATGTAGTCCTTCACCTTGCTGTCTTTCGGCGCGATGTAATCGGCCAAGCAGTAATTGGGGATGTCGGCTGGTTTCTTGGTCTGCTGGCGCAGGTTGTGCCACGTCATCGCCACGTTCTTGCGCTTGTCGTCGGTGTAGATCTCGATGTCGTCGCCCGGTTTCCCATCAACAGTCACGGTGTTGGCGGGGAACAAACCGAACACGGCATTGGCAGTGAGCCATTTCTCTTTGACGATCTGCTTCAACATGGCTTGGGCATCGGCGAACAGTTTGCGTGCTTCCACTCCTACCACTTTGTCATCCAGTATCTTCGGATAACGTCCGGCCAGTTCCCATGCTTGGAAGAACGGTGTCCAGTCGATGAAGTCCACCAAGATGTCGAGTGGGTAGTTTTCGAGTTTGTGGACTCCCATGAGTTTGGGCTTGGGCGGGACGTAAACCCCAACCCCTCCCAGCCTCCCCTTGTCAGGGGAGGTGACTGCCGCTCCCTCCCTGACAAGGGAGGGTTGGGGAGGGTTTGCTTTTGACTTTCCCCAATTCGTCTTCACACCATGCTCGCGCGCATCTGCTAACGAGACATAACTCGCTTTGCCCTTCTTGCCTTCGTGTTGCTCACGCGCGGCTTGGTAGTCGGCTTTGATCTCGGCCACGTAATCGTCGTGCAGGGTGTCGCTCAATAAGTTGCTGCACACGCCCACGGCGCGCGAGGCATCGGTGACGTACACCACGGAACCGCTCGGATAGTTCGGCTCGATCTTGACGGCGGTGTGGATGCGCGAGGTGGTCGCGCCGCCAATGAGTAGCGGGATCTTGAAGCCTTGGCGCTCCATCTCTTTCGCCACGTGCGCCATCTCTTCCAGCGAGGGGGTGATCAGGCCGGACAGACCGATGATGTCGGCCTTATGTTCGCGCGCGGTATCCAATATCTGCTGACACGGCACCATTACGCCCATGTTCACCACTTCGAAGTTGTTGCACTGCAACACCACGGTGACGATGTTCTTGCCGATGTCGTGCACGTCGCCCTTCACGGTCGCCATCACGATCTTGCCCTTGGTGCTGGTGTCGCCCGAGCGTAGTTTCTCGGCTTCGATGTAGGGGATGAGATGCGCCACGGCCTGTTTCATCACGCGCGCCGATTTCACCACTTGCGGCAGGAACATCTTGCCCGCGCCAAACAGGTCGCCGACCACGTTCATGCCGGTCATCAACGGGCCTTCGATGACTTCGACCGGGAACTTGGCTTGTAGGCGTGCTTCTTCGGTGTCTTCCACGATATACGTGGTGATGCCGCGCACCAGTGCGTGGGTGAGGCGTTCTTGCACTGTGCCTTTGCGCCACTCCAGATCTTCGACTTGTTCTTTGCCGCCGCCTTTGAAGTTCTCTGCCAGCGCGACCAATTTCTCGCCCGCATCAGGATGACGGTTGAGCACCACGTCTTCCACCGCGTTGCGCAAGTCCTTCGGCAACTCTTCGTACACGCCGAGCTGACCCGCATTGACGATGCCCATGTTCATGCCGGCCTTGATGGCGTGGTACAGGAACACGGTGTGGATGGCTTCGCGCACCGGCTCATTGCCTCGGAAGGAGAACGACACGTTGGACACGCCGCCGCTCACCTTGGCATAGGGCAGGTTCTTGCGAATCCACGCAGTCGCCTCGATGAAGTCCACTGCGTAGTTGTTGTGCTCTTCGATACCAGTCGCGATAGCGAAGATGTTGGGGTCGAAGATGATGTCTTCGGGCGGGAAGCCGACCTTGTTAACGAGGATGTCGTAGCTGCGTTTGCAGATGTCGATCTTGCGCTGGTAGGTGTCGGCCTGACCCGCTTCGTCGAACGCCATGACCACCGCTGCCGCGCCGTATTTGCGCACCAGCGTGGCGTACTTGATGAAATTCTCTTCGCCCTCTTTCAGCGAGATAGAGTTGACGATGGACTTGCCCTGCACACACTTCAAACCCGCTTCGATGATGCTCCACTTGGAGGAGTCGATCATCAGCGGCACTTTGGAGATATCGGGTTCGGAGGCGATGAGGTTGAGGAACTTCACCATCGCGGCTTCGCCATCCAACATGGCTTCGTCCATGTTCACGTCGATGACTTGCGCACCCGTTTCCACTTGTTGCTTGGCGACTTCCAGCGCTTCGTCGTATTTGCCTTCCAGCACGAGGCGTTTGAACTTGGCCGAGCCAGTGACGTTGGCACGTTCGCCCACGTTAACGAACAAGGAGCCTTCGCCGATGTTGAACGGCTCCAGTCCGGACAAACGACACTCGACCGGATTGCTCGGAATCTTGCGCGGCGGGATGTCTTTGACGACTTCAGCGATGGCCTTGATGAATGCAGGCGACGTGCCGCAGCACCCGCCGATGATGTTGAGGAAGCCGCTGCTCGCCCACTCTTTGATGTGGCCGGACATGTTCTCCGGCGTGTCGTCGTAACCTGTCTCCGCCAATGGATTGGGCAGACCCGCGTTGGGGTGTGCGCTCACGTAGCAGTTGGCGACGCGCGACATCTCTTGCACGTACTGGCGCAGTTCTTCCGCACCGAGGGCGCAGTTGAGGCCGATGGAGATAGGGTTGGCGTGCGCCAAGGAATTGTAGAAAGCCTCGGTGACTTGCCCGGTAAGCGTGCGCCCCGAAGCATCGGTGATGGTGCCTGAGATCATGATGGGCAACTCAGTGCCACGCTCGGCGAACACCGACTTCACCGCAAAGATGGCGGCTTTGGCGTTCAGGGTGTCGAAGATGGTCTCGATGAGGATGAGGTCGGAACCGCCATCCATCAGGCCGCGCGTGGCATCAGAATAATCCGCCACCAGTTGGTCGAAGCTGATGTTGCGCGCGGAGGGATCGTTCACATCGGGTGAGATGGTCGCGGTCTTGTCGGTGGGACCGAGCACGCCTGCCACGAAGCGCGGTTTATCGGCCGTGGCGTACTGGTCGCAAGCCTCACGCGCGACGCGCGCACCGGCCACGTTCAACTCGTAGTTGAGCTCAGACATGCCGTAGGCTTTGAGCGTGGTCGCGTTGGCGCCAAAGGTGTTGGTCTCGATGATGTCCGCGCCCGCCTCCAGATATTCGCAATGGATGGCTTTGATGACTTCGGGCTTGGTGATGACCAGCAAGTCGTTGTTGCCCTTGAGGTCGCGCGGCCAATCGGCAAAACGCGCACCGCGATAATCGGCCTCACCCAGCTTGTAACGTTGGATCATGGTGCCCATGGCACCGTCGAGGATTAGGATGCGTTTTTGCAGGAGTTGCGCGATGGAATGGGGCTTTTGGCTCATGGTGCTTGACTCTATAAAGGAGCGTGGATTTTAGCATGCAGTCAATTGCCGCTTGATACGTCCAAGATTTGCCAATACTATCAGCATGGCTTTAGATCGTTGCCGTACCGGACGAAGATACGCAAATCGCGGAAATTTATGGGGAATCAATGGCTAAGTTCATTTGGACGGATCAGCTCAATGTTGGCATTGACGTGATTGATCAGCAGCATCGACGCATCGTGGAATACATCAATCAATTGGACGATGCCCGCGCCAACAATTATTCGCGCGAGGAAATCGGTAGCTTGATCGATGAGTTGGTGGATTACACCATCTCTCATTTCGGTTTTGAGGAGAGCTTGCAGGAAGAAGCTGGCTATCCCTTCCTCAAATCACATCAAAAAGTACATGAGCTATTCGCCAAGCGTGTGGCCGATTTCCAGACCCGCTACAACAACGGGGAAGACGTAACCAAGGGTTTGAACAGCTTGCTGGTTACCTGGCTGTTTAACCACATCAAACGCGACGATGCCGATTACGTTGAGACGGTGAAAGAACACCTGCAGCGACGGACAGATACAGTGGAGATAAAGAAGAGCTTGTTCTCAAGACTGTTCGGATAAAGTCGCAACTTTGGCGCAGTGGGCACGTTATTCGCGCCCATTTTTTCCAACCATCGTTGCGCTCTGGCTTCCGCCCCCCCTGCTCCCCTCGAATTGTCAAAACAGTTTGATATTCAGCCTGTTAGCTCGGTATGGCAAATCCTCGTTATACTGACACAGATATTTGCAATTTGACCTAGGTCAAACGAAAAGCAGATATTGCCGGATAGCATGGCAATCCAAATTAGAGTGGGCATTCAATACCCACCGTTTACTCAGGAGGCAGTAATGGCAAGAATGACTTGGTCGACCGAGTTGGATACCGGTATCGACGTGATTGACAAACAACATCGCCGTATCGTGGATTACATCAACTTGTTGCATGATGCGCGCACCAGCGGACACTCCCGTGAAGACGTAAGCAAGGTGATCGACGAATTGATCGACTACACCTTGTCGCATTTTGCTTTTGAAGAAAGCATGCAGGAAGATTCTAACTATCCTTTCTTCAAGGCTCACAAAAAAGTACACGAGCTATTTACCAAACGTGTTGGCGATTTTCGTACCCGCTTTGCGATGGGTGAAGATGTAGCCGAAGAACTCAACCACCTGCTGGTCACTTGGCTGTTTAACCACATCAAGCGCGACGATGCCGATTATGTTGGTGCGGTCAAAGCTAATCTGAGCCAGCACGACGCTTTCGTGGCCAAGAAAAGAGGCTTCTTCGGACGGTTGTTCGGCGGCTAACCCCGCGTTTTCTCGGCGCTCGTGCCGAGCTCCAAAATATCCGGTAAATGCTTTCCTGCTTGCCGCCTTGTCACCATGAAAGGCGGTTGCATGAAGTGCGGCGCAGCGGCTGTTTGACGTAGCCTAGGCGGCTCCCGTATATTCCCTACCCATGCAAATCCAATTCATCACTGTTCAATCTCACATCGCCAAGCGACTGTGGCTAGTACCGCTAGTCCACTGCCGCAGCGCGCGCCTGTTTTAACGTCGTATTTTTATCGGGCAACTGCGGGTCTTCCGCGTTGCTTTGGTTTAAGACCCGCTAGTCCATCACTCGGGGTCTTAGCATCATGGCAAATCAAACTCGTACTACCTTCGCCCAACCGGATGTATTTCTCGGCGTTATTTTTGCGCTGCTCGCGGCGGTCGGCTTTTCGGCTAAAGCGATCCTGGTAAAACTGGCCTATTTTGATCGTGTGGATGCGGTGACGCTGCTGGCTTTGCGCATGGCATTCTCGGCCCCGTTTTTTATCGGAGTGGCACTCTGGGTACGCCATCGCCACGCCGAGCCGTTGAATGCGCATGACCGTTTACTGGTATTGGGCTTGGGTTTGGTGGGCTACTACCTTGCCAGCTATCTGGACTTTCTCGGTTTGCAGTACATCTCTGCGGGGCTGGAGCGATTAATACTGTTCCTCTATCCAACCATGACAGTGATCTTGGCAGCAGTTGTGTTCAAGCGGCGCATCACTACAAAAATTATTGCAGCGATGGCATTGAGTTATGCCGGTATCGGTCTTGTGTTTTTACATGACGTGGGAATAAATAAAAGTGATGCCGTGATGATGGGTGTCGCGCTTGTATTTGCCAGCACGCTGTCGTATTCCATCTATCTGGTTGGTGCGGGGCATGCGATTGCGCGTATCGGCGCATTGCGTTTCACGGCTTATGCCTCGCTGGTGGCAAGTGCTGCCTGCGTGTTGCAGTTCGCGGTGGCACGCCCACTGAGCGCGCTCGATTTGCCGCCGCGCGTGTATGAACTGTCGATTGCAATGGCGATTTTTTCCACCGTGTTACCGGTCTTTTTGCTGTCTTTTGCTATTCGCCGTATCGGTTCGGGTAGTGCTTCGCTGATTGGCACAGTCGGCCCGGTAAGCACCATTTACATGGGATATGTTTTTTTGGGCGAAAGCATTTCGTTACTGCAAATTAGCGGATCACTACTGGTGCTGGCCGGTGTTTTATTGGTTAGTTTGAGCAGCAAAAACGAGACGCGCTAATTCAGGATGACACTGGGTTGCGCGGGTGTTTCACTGCGCGGATTTTATGTTGGAATTTCGTCGTGTGTTACCAAGACAAAGTCCGCGCGTCTTACCAGATCAAGCGAGGTTTTCTCGCTTTCTAGGCTTAGTTTTTTTCTTCCGGCGTTACCGCCATTTCATTGTGTTTCGGGTCGCTCACCAACTTGTAGACGACACCGATCACTAGTAACGCCGCCAATAACAGCCCGTAGTGAACAGGATTGAAATCGCCCTCGGTTTGTCCCGCGCTGATGACTTGTACGGGTTGAACGATCATTTCACGAATCACCGAGATCATCGCCACTTCAACAAATACGCGCACATAGATCTGGCCAGTTTGCAGATAGGTCATTTCGGCAGAGATCAGTGTGGAAAGCGTCCATAAAATGAAGAGGGAGCCAAGTGCATGGAAAAAGCCATTCGCTGCATTGCCTGCCTGCCTGCCATGCTTCAGCCGCTTTAAGCCCAAAATCCCAAATCACCATCACACAGGCGATACCCAATGCCAGTGCTAAAAGCACATGGATGAGTTGATTAAAATTTCTCATGCTGGTGATTAGTTTTTGTTCGAACATGTTGGCCTTTCGATGATTGAATTAATTCAGCGAGGTAAATACTCGGCTATGCAGGGGGCGGGCTAGAGAGGGGGCAACCAAGCATGCATACAACAGCAGTCTTTCCTTAACTCTTATCCATACGCCGATACTGTACTGCTTCGGCGATGTGTGATGTCTGGATGTTTTCGTGTCCGGCTAAGTCGGCAATGGTGCGCGCCACTTTGAGGATGCGGTGATAGGCGCGGGCGGATAAATCGAGGCGGGTGATGGCTTGCCGCAATAGTGCCTCGCCTTGCGCATCCGGCGCGCAAAAAGTATCAATCTCGGTGACGGAAAGTTGCGCGTTGGGTTTGTCCTGCCGAGCGAGTTGGCGTTGCCGCGCCGCCTCGACACGGGCTTGTATCGTGGCACTGCTTTCGCCGTCGGATTGTCTGAGTAAATCTTCCTGCGACACGGCGGGTACTTCGATCTGGATGTCGATGCGATCTAACAAAGGGCCGGAAATCTTGCCGCGATAGCGTGTGACTTGGTCGGGCGTGCAGCGGCATTTGCCGTTGTAGTGGCCGAGATAGCCGCAAGGACAGGGGTTCATTGCTGCGACCAGCTGAAACTGCGCTTTGAAATCGGCGCGTCGCGCGGCGCGTGAAATGGTAATGCGCCCGCTTTCCAGCGGCTCGCGCAGCACTTCCAGTACGCTGCGATCAAATTCCGGTAGTTCGTCCAAAAATAAAACACCATGCATGGCGATAGAAATTTCACCGGGGCGGGGGTTGCTGCCGCCTGTAAAAGGGAACGATTTTTGCGACTATACCCTTTTTCAGGGAGTATAAAATGCGACTCGTGACCGCATGGCTAAAAATTGAGCGCACCCCAACCGGAGTCCGGCGCATCCCGATCAACGTCAGGAGCCTTACCGGATCCGTAAATGGGCAAGAGTTAGAGTCCTCTCTCGAGCGCGATCTTCTGTTGCTGGTGCATTGGGATCATGATGTCGAATGGTATCAAAGCCAGCCAGTCAAGATCGAGTACACCGACTCCCAAGGCAAAGCGCGCACCTATACCCCCGACCTGCTGGTGTCCTACAGTACGGTCAAGCGTCGCGGACATCCTCCGCAGACTCGCAAACCGTTGCTATGTGAAGTGAAGTATCGCGAAGACTTGATCCAGCAGCTAGACCAGCTAAAGCCTAAGTTCCGCGCTGCCCGCGCCTACGCCAAGGCCAACGGTTATGAGTTCCGCATCCTGACGGAGCGGGAGATCCGCACGGAATACCTCAAGAACGTCCAGTTCCTCTGGTCATACCGTTTCGCTCCGTTCCAGGTCCATCACTACCAGAAGCTGATTCTTTTTCTGAAAGAGATGGAGGAAACTGATCCCCATACGTTACTCGAAGCCTGCTATTCATCCAAGACGCTGCGTGGAGAAGCCATGTGGACGCTCTGGTGCATGATCGCTCGCCGTTGGGTAAAGTGCGATTTGCACCAGCCATTGACCATGAAGACTCGGATATGGACTGACCTATGAGCAAACTCTCGACTTTACGCATCATTCCCGGCATGACTGTCCGATATGACGGTCTCCGTTACTGTGTGGTGGATATGACTAGCGTTACTCAGGTGCTGATCAAGAATGAGATTGGTGTGAGCAAAAAAGTTGAAGCCGCCGACCTGGTACCAGACATGGAATCGCCAATGGTCTCGGTGCCGGACATGGGGGCTGTCGAGCCCTCAAAATGGAAACGTGCCGTCAAGATCTATAAAGCAATCGAGCCTCTGGTACATATGGGAACCAAAAGAACGCGCGCCGATGTCCAGAAGGTTGCCGATTCAGTGGAAAAACATATTGCCACCGTTTATCGCTGGCTTGAAGATTACGAGTCAACCGGACTTGTTTCGTCTCTAATGCGAAAACCCAGGAAGGACAGCGGGATAAAACGCTTGGACGAGGATGTCGAAAAAGTGATCGGTACAACCATTGAAAATTTCTTCCTGACCAAGCAAGTTCGGACACCTGCCAAAACGGCGTATGAGGTCAGAAAGCTGTGCATCCAGAGCGGTCTGCCACCTCCTGACCCAACAACGGTACGCAACCGCATATTTGCGATCAGTGAGGAATACCGCTTGCGCAGGCGCAGGGGTTCCAAAGCTGCCGATGAGCGCTTTCAGCCTATCCGTGGTTCTTTTCCGGGGGCGGATTTTCCTCTTGCGGTTGTGCAGATCGATCACACTCCCATGGATGTCATCGTCGTTGACGATGAACACCGCAAGGCCATCAATCGCCCTTATCTGACCATCGCCACAGACGTTTACAGCAAGATGTGCGTCGGGTTCTATCTTTCGCTCGACAATCCGGGCGGCTTGGCAACAGGTCTGTGCATGTCGAGGGCCATTCTGGGCAAGGACATCTATCTTGCCCGTCTCGGGCTGGATCATCTTTCATGGCCCTGTTGGGGAGTGATGCATAAGGTGCATACGGACAATGCGAAAGAGTTTCGCGGGACGCTTCTGGGTCAGGCTGCCAAGCAGTACGGAATCATTATCGAGCATCGCCCCAAGGGGCGTCCGCAATATGGCGGCGATGTGGAGCGCGCGTTTCGCACATACATGCATGAAGTGCATAACGAGTTGCCGGGAACAACGTTCTCCAATGTGCAGGAGAAGCAGGAGTACGACTCCGAGGGACGCGCGGTGATGACGCTTGGCGCGCTGGAGAAGTGGTTCAACCTTTTCATCCTCGGTATCTACCACCAGAAGCCTCATGCCGGAAATGATGGGATACCTCCGATTGTTCAATGGGAACGCGGCATATTCGGCACAGAAACGATCAGAGGAACGGGCATACCAATGCGCGTCCAAGACGAAGAGCGCCTGAAAATAGACTTCATGCCCTTCATCATGCGCACTGTTCAGGAATACGGGATACAACTCATGGGCATTTCCTACTGGACGGATGCGCTGCGCCGGTTCGTGCATGCGCCAGATCCGAACGCGAGGAAACGCAAGAAGGAATTCATCTGCCGGTATGACCCGCGTGATCTCAGCAAAATCTGGATGTTCGAGCCAGAGTCGGACAAATACATCGAGGTGCCCTACCGCGACTTGTCTCGTCCGCCGATCAGCTATTGGGAGCTTAAGGATGCCAAGAAGCAGTTGCGCGAGGAGTCCATGTCGGCGACCAACGAGGAACTGATCTTTAAGACCATCGACCAGATGCGGGATATTGTGGCGAGCGAGTCGGCCAAGACGAAATCAGCCAGGGTCAAACAGCAACGGCGCAAACAGTGGGACGCGTCCTCAAAGGTCTCGCTCCAGAACACGGGGGTGGGAAAGCCAAAGAAACCTGCGCCCCAGCCAGAGCCAGATGATGAGCTGGACGAATTTACGCCCTTTGAAGGGATTCGGGAGTCTTGATGAACAGCACAGCCAGAAAACTATCTGACCGCGCAACCGCGCTCCTTGATGCTTCGAACGCGGAAAGGCTGGAGCACATCGACAAGCCAGTGTTCATCCCCTACGGGCGAGCCTCGGAGATATTGGCCGAGATGGAAGATCTGCTCAGCCACCCCAAGACCAACCGGATGCCGAACATGCTGATCGTTGGGCGATCCGACAATGGGAAAACCGAGATACTGAAAGAATTCTTGGCGCGTCATCCTGCCGAGGATCGGAGGGGGTTCGATACTGTCTATGCGCCGGTGATCTATGTGCAGGCACCTCCGGGCCCGACCGAGAACATTTTTCTGGACAAAATGCTGATGCTGCTCGGGGTGAGCGTCAAACGGAACGATGCGCCCGACCGGAAGCTGATGCAGCTGATGGACATCCTGCCGCAGATTCAGACCAAGATTCTGATGATTGATGAGCTGAACGCACTGCTCGCCGGCAGTGTGACCAAGCAGCGCTTCTTCCTCAACATGCTTAAATACCTGAGCAACGAGTTGAAGATCAGCATCGTTGCGGCAGGCACTCCGGAGGCCGAGTACGCGATTGATAGCGAACCCCAGTTCAAGAGCAGATTTCCGCTGAGGCCGCTCCCGCGATGGAAAGAAGGGGATGACTTCAAGAAGCTGCTGCGCAATTTTGAATTCGTGATGCCGCTCAGGCAGCCGTCAATGATTTACAAAGGCGAATTGCCCGGCAAGTTGTATGGTCTGAGCGAAGGTGTCATTGGCGAGGTGGCCAAGATACTGCGCAGTGCAGCCAAGCATGCCATCAAGACAGGGGAAGAGCGCATCACCATGGAGGTGATCACCGAGTGCCCATACGTGGCTCGTAAGGAAACGCCGAATGCAGATCCGCTCTGAGGTGGTTTTCGGGTTGAGCGGGACGCTGTGGCCGGTTCACCTGAAGCCGCAGACGGACGAATTGCTGAGTTCTTGGATCGTGCGCCTGTCGCACGCGCATGGGTATAAGGTGCAGACCATGTGCGCCATCCTGTTCGGGCAGAACAGCGCGATCTGGAATCGGGATATTGACCGCTCGGCTCCGCCTGAGATCGGCGAGATCCTTGTCCAGGTTACCGGGGCTACTGCTGAGCAGTTTGAGGGCACAACTCTGCGTACATACGAGGGGTGGTTGTTCGAGCGGCACAATCCCAATGGACTGACCCGCTGGCTTATCCCCTTGGGGATATTCCACCGCACCCGCAAGCGTCCTGGCTTGATGTTCTGTCCGCATTGTCTGGCTGAAGATGCGGAGCCCTACTTCAGGAGAGGCTGGCGCTTGGCGCTATCGACGGTCTGTGCAAAGCATGAGTGCTATTTGCGGGATGCCTGCCCCGAGTGCCAGTCGCCGTTAGCTCCCCATCGCGCCGATATGCTGGGTCGGCAGCATTACCCTCAAGCTAACTTGAATGTGCATTGCTGGAAATGCGGCTTCGATTTGCGGAAAAGCCCGCAGACAGGCCGGCCGGATGAAGCCCTGGTAATGTTTCAAGCGCAGCTGGATGCGATGTTGCGGCAAGGCTATGCGGCCTGGGCGGGCAACCCGTCTATGCATTCGCTGGTTTTCTTTGACGGGCTTCGCACGCTGATTGCGGGATTGATGTCGCCCAAGACGAGGGAACGTCTGACTGGGTCAAACAGGATGCATGGCATTGATTTGGGCGGCTGGCCGAAAATGGGGTTGGAAATGGCCTCGTTGCAGATGAGGCGTGAGTTGTTCCGCTGGCTTGCCGTGCTGCTGGATGACTGGCCCACTAATTTCGGCAGCCTGATACGCGAGAACAAGCTGCGCTATGCTGATTTGAAGGGTGACGGCACGTGCCGCCCATTCTGGTATGAGGATGTGATTCGGCGCGAGGCTCGTGGCGGATATGCTCCGATCAGTCGAGATGAGGCTAACGCAATTGCTGATGTTGTCGAGGCCAAATATGGGAGATTCAGCAATACTTCAGCGAGAAAGTTATCTGGTCGCGATATTTATGCACATCTTGCCGATCGGAAGGCACCGCCCGTTTTGGAAGAGGTGTACGAAAATCTGCTGACGAGCATGGATCACCAGATTGCCGACACACTGGACAAGGTGGAGCGTGCTTGTTTGATTCGGGACAAGGTGATGTTCGCCGCAGGGAGGCAGCTCGGATTGAGTGAAGGTGCTTTAGCTGATCTGACACTTGAGCGGGTGCGAGAGATTGTCCCTGATATGGAGGCGTTGAACTTTGTGGATGCCGCCAAGTCGCCTGGCCAAGCGAGGGCATGGGTGGAGTGGTACTGGGAGAAGATGCGCTCCCAGTTGCGGCCAAGGCCGGAAGTCGCCCGCGTGTTTACATCGTCAAGAACAAGGCGCGGATTTAAGCATAGCGCTGTAGGGGAGCACTTTCGGCAAATGGTTGAGGCCGCCATATTGCAGCGATCAATCCCAAGTTACAGTTGCTGGTCAAAATAATCTATTGGGACTTGCTTAGGATTGGCCTCATCGCTGAATGCGAGTTGGGCGGCGGTCGCTTCGGATAATCCGTGATTTTTTTGGGTTCGCATTCCATTGTAGTCGTGGCAGTCGTAACGATAGACGGGATAAGTGTTCTGCTGCATCCGCCTTGTCATATACTGTAATGACTCAATTACTACCTAATTTAGGAGCTGGTCATGAGCGCTGAAGAGGAAGGAGTTGAAAACGCCAAGACTGCGAATCAAACCGATACCGAATTTTTAACGCCATCCGGGAAGACTACTTCGCTGGCCAAGCGGGCCAACTGTGAGCATGACTGGCAAATGGATGGACAGACGATGACTGCTGTTCGATGGACTTGCTCCAAGTGTTTCAAGACAGAATTACGGTGACTGTGTCACGCATTCTCCCCCCCTCTTGAGACAAATCTGCATCTCTTGTGTTGTCGTATTCAGGGCCGGCAAGGGCTGCCCCGGAAAATCCGGATGGCAGTAGAAATTTGCTAACAAATCATATAGAGTGCGTCGCATTGCTGGAGCGACCACTACTGTATTTGGCGCTTCAGCCTACCCCAAGCCCCGAAAGGGGCTTTAGCTTTTGGGTACGTTGCTACCCGTCAAAATGAATGCATACCAAAACAAAGGGGCAACCATGAGTAAGCTGCTTCTGAAATTCAAGTCAAAAGACTCTCCTTATGGGGTAACAAGAGAGACCCTAAAGGCATTGGCCGCTGAAATGGATGTAAGTGAAACGATGGTGGTGCATCTCGCCATCTCCCGTTTTGCAAAAGAGGTGCTTCCTAGCTACGAGGCTGATGACGGCCAACTTACAGCTGGGGATATCAAGCGCCTTCAAAAGGCTGCGGAACCAATGCTGCCGAAGGGCAAGGCAATCAACACCGGTAGATTCAGGATATTGACGGGCATCGAGCTAATTTCAGAAAGTAAAAACCCCAGCATCTGACGATGCGCGGAGGGGAGATTACTGAACAGACAACTGAATGTGCTTGCCTATTCTCGCCAGCATGTCCACCAATGCGTCGATGGTGAATTTAATGGCCTTCTTGTTGATTACGTCGGAAACGTCGCGGACGTGTGACTCCAATAATTTCCGCAGCTTCTGCTTGCTTCAGCTTATTCGCGTCGATCCAAACTGCCAGCTCGGCCATCAGAGATTCCTTGATGGCCAGCTTTTCTGAGATGATTTGGTCAGTTTCAGCAAGCAGCCTTGTGGCCTCTTCTGGCTCAAACCCCAAGTCAGCGAAGATGTTCCCACCAACTGGAGTGATGTGCGTGATAATGGACTTGGAACTCACGACTTGCTCCTTTCTTTAATAATTGTCTTGTATCGTTGTTTAGCTCGGATATTTCATAAGCTGAGGTCAGAGATTGCAAAGAAGGCATCTACTCCCGGTTGGAAGAGCCCCGATCAAAAGTAAGCGACAACGCTAAATTGTCTCCCTTTTTTGGGAATGCTCGTTTGCAAAGCTCAAGCAATCAGGAGTTTTCCAATCGCTTGCTTTCTTCTAAGCAGTTCCTCGTGAAATTCAGTCCATGCTTGCATCAACGCCAAATCGAATTTTCCATTCTTATCAATTGGCAGATTGATTTCCAAATCTTTAATCACGCCAAGCGATGGTCGAAAATCCCGGTTATATCCCATTCCAATCCCGGCCTGTCGTATTTGTCGAGCCAGATAATGAGGATCGATGTCATCAACAAGAAGACACACCTCCCCACAATGGTCGGTGATTGAATACAGTTCTCCGGGAGGAACGCCGCGACAGTCGAAATCGCTATCAAGACTCCAGAGTGCCCCGCCAAATTTCAATTCTCCGGCATTGGCTTGTGCTACATAACCGAATGGCTTTCTGACATTGGCGCTGAATAGAGGAATGCCAGTCCTTTTCTGGAAAACTTCTTTCTTCAGAACGCGCCTCCCAATCCGCAGGCTGAATAGCGTCTGATCGCCCAATGTAATAGCTCTTCTATCGCATGCATCAGGAGGAGGGGCGGTGAGTCTATGCCCGTCCATGAACTCAGATGCCATTTCCTTGAGTCTGACCATCTGCGTGTCAAAGGCTGCTTTCTCGGCTACAGGATCGTCTTCTGAGCTTAGCAAGCCGAGTTCTCTTGCATCTGCCTTTTTCCAAGCATGACGAATGTTAAACGACGATGCACCAAACGCTGATGCACCTATCAGCGATGCTCGTTTGTATGGAACTGGAAGCCCTGCCTTATGGATTGCATACGCCTTCACTAAATCTGGCAGGTCGTTTTCATCAATGTGGAATCGCTTGGCATCCCGCGTTTCACCAATTTCATTAACCACAAAAGCTAGAATCTTTTCCTTCGTCAAGGATTCATCCAACTTGGTTGGCGCAAGAGGTTTGTCACGTTTCTTCATATGCAGAATCACGACACGCTTCGGTGTGTTGAAGAAGGTTCTTTCCGGCAACAACGCAACCAAATCAACGATGCAATTTTGGAGTATCCATTTGCGCAAAAGTTCGTCCGGGGTTCTGAGAAGGAAAGACTCCGGGAGCAGAACCCAAGCATCGCCACTCTTTTTCAGCGCCTGCACGATGTACTGCATAAAAAGTCCCTCGACACCGCTGTACTTCCTAGAAAAGTAAGCCTTGCGTGCAGCGTTTTTGGTAATGAGTTTTCGGAAGTCGGCGGAACCAGATACGACAAACGGTGGATTGGTGATAATGACATCGAATTTTTCTTTGTCCATTTGGTCGAGGGTGCCGAGTGCCGTTTTTTCGACGCAGACGAATACGTTGTTTAGCCAGTTCGCAAATGCCTTTATTCGACCTGGTTGCTCAGCAAGCAAATCGCCGCAATGAACTAAAGCGTTGGCCTTGGCAAGAATGGCGGTTTTAGGGATCAACTCAAAGGAGTGCCATGTATGTTTCGGTGTCATGGCGTTTGTCTTCATCGTCCATTGCGCTTCCAGATTGCGTGCCATCGGCTCAAGCACGAAACCACCTACACCTGCTGCGGGATCGCAAATTGACTTACCTGCGGACATCGAGCTAATTTCAGCCATATCATGGACGGCACCGACCACTTTGCGTGGAGTAAAAAACTGACCGAATGTGTTCGTAGTATCGCTCTCCTGGAGAAACGTTTCGTAAAGCCTCGTCTTGAACTCAGGGTCAGTATTGGTGAATTCACATTGCAACCGCACCACGGCAAGCTTCTAGGAAGACATCATGAGGAGTCCGATAGTTGAGGCATTTGCGGGGACGATGATTCAGCTTTCTTACCGCTTCTGCAAGTGCTTTTTCA
>JAQUAI010000021.1 GCA_028687335.1 Gallionella sp. | reverse complement strand
GAACAGCAGACTCAAGGAGTTAGTACATCGACATCGAGGATTTACTCAACAGCAAAAACAGGTGCTAGTCGCAGAGTATTTGGCCAGAAAAAATATCCAAAAACCTCCACGAAATGTCACTTAACTCCATAATTACGAAGTTTTATATCCTCTGTTGTTCATGCTTGTTCCTCTTCTTTACAACCTCTGCCGCTGGTGCTGACGAGGTAATGCAAACACTCCGAGAAAACATTGTTGGCGACTATTATCTTTGGGGTATCAGAGAAGTTGGCTCCGGAATTCGTCTGAATGTCGATGGCACTTATAGGTTCGTTTTCATGGTTGGAAGCGTTGACGAAATTGACGAAGGCCGATGGAACATCGAAGGCTCATCCATAGCAATGAGATCAACGGCATCGACCACCGAACCAGACATCGCTTTCGTGCGCTCTGAGAAAGGTGCCTTTCTTGGAGTTAGAGTCGCTTTCGAAGGTGAAAATGCAGATAAGGCATCGCGCCAAACACATGTTGCCCTTTACTCAAATGACCGTCGCTTTGTCGCCAACGAAGGCTTCAAAGACTACAAGCAGTCGAGAATTGCAGCTCCCCCAATACAGAAGATCACGATTTCATACATAGGAGCACTTCGGAAGTACCGCGAGTTTAGTTTCGAGACGACCGACCCGACCCATAATTACTTTGTATTCAAGTCCAATTTGGGAAATCTTGGACATGTTCGCCTAGATAACGCTCAATTACGGATGGGCAGTGACGAGTTGCTCTTCAAGCTACCGCACATACCAGAAGAGCTTCGGTACATTCGACTCCAGGGGAAGCAATGAACGTACTCGTTGCTATCACCCTAACTCGGCAGCCCACAACGCTATAAATGGAGTAAGTCATTCCGAATTTATAGCATCGCACTCACCGAGGCGGACACGGGGGTTGTCGGTCTGCCTATTAATTGGCTCAACTGTTGGCTGTCGTCGAACAGCGCACCTTGAGCCACGCCGGTATCGGAGTCGGCCAGTAATGCGGCGAAAGGTTCGGGCAAGCCAACTTTGATGAGAACGTTTTTGTATTCGGCTTCAGGTAAGTTGACGTAGCCGATCTGTTTGTCTGATTGACGCGATATTTCTGCTGCGAGTTCGGTCAGTGTGTATGCCGTATCGCCAGCCAGTTCGTAAACTTTCCCCGCCTGATTATCCGCAGTTAGCACGGCGGCATCCGCTTCGGCATAGTCGGCACGCGTCGCCGATGAGATACGCCCATCACCCGCGCAACCAAATACCGCGCCATGCGCCAATGCAGCAGGAATACCTGCGATGTAGTTTTCGCTGTACCAACCGTGGCGCAACAGCACAATAGGAAGCCCCGAGGCGTGCAATGCTGCTTCGGTTGCTTGGTGTTCGGCAGCCAGCCCCAGTGGCGAGGTATCTGCGTGCAATAAGCTGGTATAGGCCAGCAGTTGCACTCCGGCGCGGCGCGCGGCATCAATGACGGTTTGATGTTGCGATACTCGTTGTCCGATTTCATTGGATGAAATCAGCAATACTTTTTTCGCGCCTTGCAATGCTGCGTCCCAGCTTTGCGGCTGGTTGTAATCGGCTTGGCGCAACTGCACACCCAAGGCTTCGATGTCCCGTGCTTTTTCAGGATTTCGTACTGCGGCAACGATGCCGGAAGCAGGAATTTTTTTCAGTAATGCCTTGATAACCAGTTGCCCCAATTGGCCGCTTGCCCCAGTAATAACGATCATGATGCTTCCTTTCTTTTTGTGGTGAGTGGATAGGTGTGAGGAAGCATATCCGCTATACTAACTTTAAGTAAGTACGCACAAAAAGGTAAGTACCATGCCGACAAACGATACCAAGACATTAGTGCAGCGCATACGGCGCGGCGATTTATTTTCGACTCAGTGCCCGTCGCGCGAGGTGCTCAAGCATGTGACCAGCCGCTGGGGTGTGCTGGTGCTGGTCGCCCTGAGCGAAGGCACGCACCGCTTTAGCGATTTGCGCCGCAAGGTCGGCGGGGTCAGCGAGAAGATGCTGGCGCAGACGCTACAGCAACTGGAGCAGGACGGTTTTATCGACCGAGTCTCGCACCCCGTCGTGCCGCCGCATGTGGAATATTCTCTGACTTCCTTGGGCGTGGAAGTCAGTGTGCAGGTTCAGTCATTAGCTGATTGGATAGAAAGCAATCTATCCAAAATCATCCAAGAGCAGCAAAAGCGTTCAGCTAAACCGCTGTTGTAAATACCGGATAATTTCGCTGGACTCGTACAGCCCCAGCACATGTCTTCGCACATCCGTTTTAATCATTTTAGTTCCTGTTAAATTTTCGAAGCAGTATTGCCGCAGCGCAACGGAGCGCGACCCTACCAAATCCAATAACTGCCGCCTCATTCCCCAAAACCCCGCCCTCTTTGATCATCAAACCAAATATCATCGCTACTACAGAGAGTAGTGCTTATCAGTCAGCTTCGGGGTTGCTTAAGTGTAGTCATGTGTTTCACCTTGGATTATTTAGTTTCTTCTACGAAGCGATACATCTCGTGACACGCGATGCAGTTATTCATCGCGACACTCAATTTGCTCACCACAAGATTGCTATCTTTGGATTTTGCGGCTTCCACAGCGATCTCATCGAACTTGCTACGTGTATCAAAACCTAGAGCCTTCATCTCGACTGGGATCTTTCTGAATAATGAACCCGGCGTGTCTACCTCAGCTTCCATACCGGAGGCTTTTGCCGATTTGATGACCGCATCGAAGTCTTTCACCGAAGCGGCCGCCAATATCCCTTGCGAACTTTGCAGCCAAACGCGCATTTCCAGCAACAAGGCATTACGTTCATCTTTACTCAACATGACTGCTTGGCGCCCATCATCAGAGGGCTGCACATTACCCACCGTGAATTTGTATCCCAACGCAGCTACGATCACTGACAGCACGGCGACTAACATCCAGCTCAATTTGCAATTCTTCATTCAAACTTCTCCTTATGTGATGGTGCGCTAATAGCCTTTTTACTTGCTTGCAGTGCCGTAAAAGTGTTCCACGAATTTGCCACGGAACGTCTGATGGCAATTCAAACAAGTTGTTTGTACCTGCTGAAAAGCCGCGATGACTTTGTGCCCGTCTTTTTCGTGTGCCGCATGCTCAAGACTATGGGCCGCCTCATGCGTCTCGCCATCGAATGATTTGAACTTTGACATCTCTGACCCCATGAATTTCATGATGCGCATCTTTTCAGAAACAGGGGGCTGGGGATGAGCAGCGATCAGTGGCGCAGTCTTGGCAACCAACGTCCAATCTTCACGCGAGATGCCATCCGTGATGACTTGCATATTCTTGCCAAGATCTTTCATTACTTTTTGCAGCTCCAAGGGTTCTGCGGCTTGCGCATGGAAGGCCGACAGCCCAATGGTTGCGAGGGCGAGCGCTAGGATTGTTTGCTTCTTCATAATGACTCCTTGTGTGGGTTAATAATCAACTGCGGGTTTTGACACCATATAAAAAGATTGGAAATGTTTTTGCTGCTTGTTGCTGAAGGGCGTGTTTTCCTCCAAATATTGATGACTGCATGACCAAGCCTTGAATCATGCCTATGTAGAGAACTGCCGCACTTTGAGTATCCAAATCATTGGGCACCAAGGATTGCGCTTTGGCAGCATCAAGCAACCCTGCGATCTTGGCCTCGTATCCAGAGATGATCCCTTCGATTAGTTGACGCAACTTGCCGTTCTTCTTATGCAATAACTCGGAGAACAGCAATCGAGGAATGGCGGGATGTTTACTGATGAATGTGATGTGTGCGAAGAACATGCGCTCGATCGCATTCAATGGATCAGTGGCATCTGCAGCTGCCTTGTCCAAAACCTTCATCAGGCGTTCGCGCACCCAAACGATGACCGCGAACCAGATATCATCTTTGGTCGCGAAGTGACGAAAGATCGCGCCTTGGGTGAGATTCATGGCATCGGCCATATCTTGTGTCGTCACACTGTCCACCCCCTTGTCGGCCGCTAACTCTACCGCCACGCGAATGATCTCCCCTTGGCGCTCCTCCGAGCTCATGCGTTTTTTTACTATTTCTTGATTCATAACTGCCCTCCTTCGAGTAAATCGTTAAACGTGTCGACCTTCGCCCGCTTCCTCATACGTACGTCCATCACGAATGTGATAGATGCGCTTGAACGTGGGGATGATCTTTTCGTCATGGGTGACGACGATGATGGCAGTTTGGTATTGCTCCGCCATCTGATTCAGGATGCGCACTACGTTGAGCGCACGTTCACTGTCCAGCGGCGCGGTCGGCTCATCGGCAAGGATGACGGGCGGATGATTCGCCAATGCCCGTGCGATGGAGACACGTTGCTGTTCGCCTCCCGATAGCTGGGATACAGCCGCCTTGGAACGGTGACCGACATCAAGTACCGCTAACAATTCTTGAGCGCGGTTACGGGAATCTGCATTCGAGACTCCTGCCAACATCGGTAGCAGAGCCACGTTGTCGGTCACGTCCAAGAACGGAATGAGGTAGGGCGCTTGAAAGATGAAACCGATGCGATCTCGGCGCAGAGTACGCAAGTCTTCGATCTTCCACTGTTCGTCGAAGATTGTTTGGCCACCCAACGTCATGCGTCCTGCGGTGGGTTCAATCACGGCGCCCAAACATTTGAGCAAGGTGCTCTTGCCCGAGCCGCTGGGGCCAACCAGCCCCACCACTTCACCCGGCCAGATGGTCATGTCCACACCTTTGAGCGCATCAACGGCGGTATCACCTTCGCCGTAGCGCTTCTTCAAATTCTCGATGTGGATGGCTGGTTCGCTCATCTCAACCTCCAATCGCTGTGGCAGGATCAATGCGTAGTGCGGCACGAATCGCGAAGACACTGGCCAGTGCACACATGAGCATCACAAGAAAGAAACCCAAGATGGCATCGCCCGACAGTAGCAGTACGTACTTGGGAAACAACGGAGCCCAAAACGTCGCCGATAACTTACCCACCAAGAAACCGATCAAGCCAAGACCCAAAGCCTGTTGCAGGATCATGCCGCTGATGGTGCTGTTGGTCGCTCCGATCAGTTTGAGTACAGCGATCTCGCGTACCTTGTTCATGGTCATCGTGAAAATAATGAAGGCAACGATGGCCGCGCTGACGATGGCAAGAATGACAAGGAACATGAATATCTGCTTGGACGAAGTGGCGATCAATCGGGCCACCAATATCTCGTCCATCTGATCCTTGGAATAGGCTTGCAGATGTTTCCAACGCACGATCTGCTCGGCTACCGCCTCTTCACTTCCCTGCACAGTACGCACCAACACGGCATTCACGAAGCGGCTGGATGTCTGGCTGGCTTGTATCGCCTCCAACAATCCCGGAACACCTGGGCGATTGAAGGCGGGGTTCGCAGCGGTGCGCGCACGTTCATTGACGAGCGAATCGTTATCTTTAAGGAATTGCACTTCCTGTGCGTCTTTCAGTGGAATGAAGATCATCGGATCGCCACCGGAGGAAACCATGCGGCGCGTCAACCCTACAACGGTGTATGCGTGACGACGGATGGTGACGGTGTCACCCACGACAAGTCCGGTCTTGATGTCTGCCAACGCTTCATAGTGCGATCGGGTGATCGGGCGACCCGCTACAAGATAGGCTGGCTCACCCGGCTTACCCGTTTCGAACCCCACCACCATCACGCGGATGTCTTTGCTGTTATGACGGATCTGCATGGTCAGATAAGTGACATTTCCTGCTTCTCGTATGCCCGGAATACCCAGCAAGTCTTTAGCCACATCATCATGCACGCTTGAAGGTTCGGCATATGGACCCAAGGTGCCCTGCTGCACCACCCAAAGATCAGCCCCCGCGTTCTCGATCAGCACGCGCGCATCATCGACCATGCCGCGATACACTCCCGCCATGGTCAGCGTCACGCCGATCAACAAGCCCAAGCCGATGCCGGTGAATACGAATTTTCCCCATCCATGCAAAATGTCCCGACTCGCTAAGTTGATCACGACTTAGCCTTTCACCAGCGCTGATACGGCTTTTACTTTGAGACCCTCGCGCATAGCTTGTTGGCTATACACGATCACCTCATCCCCCTCTTCCAGACCATCCAATATCTGAGTCCGCCCATCCATCGTAGAGAAGCCTATCTTGACGGGCTTGAACACGACCTCGCCCTTCTGCAAGACCCACACGCCAATGACCTTATCCACACGTTTTACGGCAGCGCTAGAGATGCTGCGCGCGTCATTCAAGTCGGGCAACTTGAGCGTGACTTCCGCATATTCACCGATGCTGGCATTTGCATTTGAAAGTGAGACATTGACGATGCGTTCTTCAGTTATCGCGTCGCTCACCATATCGATACGAGCCACCTTGCCTGCGACTGGGGTGTGCGCCTGTGATCGCAGCACGACCTCGGCTACTTGTCCGACACGCACCAATCCAGCTTGTTGTTGCGGGATGCGCGTTTCCACCCACAGACTATTCGGATCGACCACCTGGATAACGACCTGCCCGCCAACCACCGTGCTACCCGCCTCCGCCAACCTGACTGCAACGACACCATTGATAGGGCTGAACAAACGTGTCTGCGCACGCGCCTTGCCGATGCCGCGCGCATCAGCTTGTGCTCTGGCATGCTCATCGCGTGCGATAGCGAGATTCGCCGAAGCCGTATCCAACGCAGAAGCGGCAGCATTTTTTTCGTGTAACTTCGCATCGAACATCTCTTGACTGGCAAAGCCATCCGCACGCAACTGTTGATAACGAGTGGCTGTTACAGAAAGGGTTTTGAGACGACTTTGCGCTTCGCTCACTTGCGCTACTGCCGCTTGAATCGCACTCGCCGTTTTCTCTACCACGCGCTGGCTACCCGCCAATTTGTCATCCAGATCGACGGGATCCATTTCAGCCAGCACCTGCCCCGCAAGAATCACTTCCCCCTGATCGACCAACACGCTTTTTACCCGGCTTGTCATGGTGGGTGCTAGGTTGTAACTGCGTCTAGCCTTCACCGTGCCAATGCCGAACACCTCATTACTCAGCTTGCCGATTTGGATTTTTTCGACGGTGACTTTGACTGGCGCTAGCGGCCCTTGGGTCAATACGACCCACGTAAAGATTGCGAACGATCCAAGACCTATCGCCAGAAATTTGATGTTTTGCCGAGACATTTGAAGTCACACAAGTAAGTAATTGAATACTATCTTAGTTGAGCCAAGGAAGTAACACAACCACAATTACGAAACGGTATTTAAGTGGCACTCATCCCGGCTGTCCGTCGGCACGAGGTCTCCAAAAAGCAGGTAGATAGCGCCACACCCACGGTGAGAAGCAGGCCAACCAAACAATTGCTGATACGACATACCAGACGTAACCATTTTGCAGCGGCAGTACATCCGCCAACACGCGCATGAGTGCAACCAGTTGCATGCCAATAAACATCATCTTGATGGGGGTGTCGATGTTGAATGGCAGGCCGGAATGCCCCAAGGTGACGCGCGTGCCCATGCCAATCATTAAGGTGGCGTAGCAGCCGATGGTGAGCGCATGCAAGGGAGCGAAGCCCCAGATTGATGTTGCGCCGTGGCTGTAAAACAACACAAAACTCTGCACGGCGAACAACAACATGGCGATACCCATCCACACAAATCCCACATGCAGAACAGCCAGCAATGGATTGCTCAAGCTACGACGCAAGCCCCACAGGTAGCTCAAATACAAAGCGGATGCTGCTAACGTCGCATCACACAACCACAGCCAACTCGTTGCTCCTGCGAATGACAACGCGCCATGCGCAACGCTGGCGGCCAAGATCGTCCACCACGGCCAGAAGGGACGCGGCACATCCGGTTGCGACAAGGCGTTGCTGGTGAAGAAAGGAATCATGCGATGCGCGACGCTGGCGAACAGCGGCAGGAGGAAGAACCACAGACCGCTCTGGACCGAGAGGTTCAGGAAGGCATATTCATCGGTGAGCAGCCAGCCCAGAAAACTGGCCAGACCGCACCACCCCATCGCAAGTGCGATGGACAATACGATGGGATGTCGTTTGTCGCCGGGACGGGTATCCAACAACACGAGCACCAAGGCATACAGCGCGACACCCCATCCGGCCAAGGCAGATACGACTGCTGCAATCACCATCGCCACGCTGAATATCATGCCCACATAGAACAGTACCGCTCCCATAAACATCAATCCGAATGCCGTCACGTAAAGCTTCGCGGGAATCTCTTTTCCCGCCATCCAGCGCGGAAAAGTAGTCATCAAAAAACCGTACATGAAGAACGGCAACAGACTGTAAATCATCAAGTAAAGATGGGCGGCACTGGGTGCAATAGTCCAACTGACAGGCTGGCCGACGATGCCGTAGCGCGTCGCTAATTCAAAAGTCCACCACAACATGACGGCGATGGCTTGCAAAGCACCACCGAAGAACATGACGCGATGAGGGGCGGCGGTAAAGTTTTTTAGCATATGTGAATCCGAGCGAACAATAAAAAATCCGCCCACGTAATGCAGGCGGATTACTAGCAGAGACTAAAACCTAGGCAGCGTTGGACACTTCGATCATCTTGCGGCTCTCACCCTTGCCGATGGTCAGCAAGTCCCACACCAGCAAGACGAAACCTACTAGGAACATCACGCCGAACACTTCACGCCACCACATTCCTTGGACGAACCAAGGATGTATCTGAGCCGCGAAATATCCCATCCAAGTCGAGCCTTCAATGGCACGTTCTATCTGTGACTGCACATAACCGGAGACCAACATAGCGACCGTCATACCGACCATGCCGAGATTGAGCAAACCCAACGCCCACTTCCATTTCCAGCCATTGCCAGGCAGATCGCCTGACATCCAAGTGCCGCCGCGCCAACGTTGGATACCAAGGTAGAACATGGCGATGATGATGGTGGCGTAGGCCCCGAAGAATGCGAGGTGCCCGTGCGATGCCGACCATTGTGTGCCGTGGGTGTATAGGTTGATCTGCGGTAAGGTGTGCATGAAGCCCCACACACCTGCGCCGAAGAAGTTACCGAAGGCATGCGCGATCAACCAAGCCATGGCAGGATGATTGTTGTTCTTGGCATGGCGTGCGCCCGCATCGAACACCGCATGCACCACCATCGCGACCAATGGGATAGGCTCAAGAGCAGAGAAGAAGCCACCGATGCTGAACCAATATTCAGGCGTGCCGATCCAGAAGTAGTGGTGTCCTAGTCCCAAGATGCCAGAACCAAACATCAAGGCGACTTCGATATACAACCAAGTCTCCACGATCTTGCGGCTCACGCCCAACACCTTCATCAGACCATAAGCCATGATGCAGGCGACCATTACTTCCCATGTCGCTTCGACCCACAGATGGATCACCCACCACCACCAGTATTGATCGATGGAGATGTTTGTGGTGTAGAACATACCGGCCAGATAGATACCGAACAAAGCCAACATATCCAACACCAATACCCCAGCGATACCCGTATAGCGTCCTTTGGAGAAGGTGGCAGCAACGTTGAAGAACACCACCAACACACTCACCACGATGCCGATGTCTGCCCAACGCGGCGCCTCGATGTATTCGCGGCCTTCGTTGATAAGCCAGATGGAAGATTCCTTGCCGGGGCCGATCTGCACGAACAGATACACCAGCACCACGACAGTTACCGCCGCTGTGAGCACCCAGTAGATCAGATTGCCGAGTTTGAGTCCGACCACCTCATGTTGCGACTCTTCTTCTAGCAGCCAATATACCGAGCCTAAGAATCCATACAGCAACCACACCACCAGCGCATTGATATGCACCATACGGTTGACGCTGAAATCCAACACACCATACAAAAAATCTGGATACAGATATTGCAAGCCCGATAACAGACCAAACAGTATCTGCGCACCAAACAACACGATCGCCACGGTGAAATATTTCACCGCCAGCTTCTGCCCACCGTTCAGGTTGGCACTATCCAACATTCCTAGCGTCGCCATGATTAATTCTCCTGTTCGATGGATTTGAAGTTATAGGGGAAGCCGTTGGTGTCGATGCTGGACATCCATTTCAGGAAAGCCACCACGCCGCGCGCCTCTTCATCGGTTATCTCAAGCTTGGGCATGCGCCGCCCCATGCTGTTATGAACTTTGTCCGAGGGATCTTTGATGAATTCGAGCATCTGAACTTCGCGCACCTCTTTGGTACCCCAATACTGATCCAGCCATGACTTGGTCAGATCAGGGGCGTAGTAAGCACCGTTGCCCAACAAGGTATGGCAGTTCATGCAGTTCTTGGACTGTGTGGTCAACTTACCCAGCTTGACCAACGCTTCGGCTTCCTCTTCGTTCAGCTCTTTCCCGAACAAAGGCTCTTTCGCACCGATGACTGGCACTTGAACGTGACGCGTCTCGTCGAATTTGTATGAGATGCGATAGTTGATGACCGAATACGCCGGAACACGTTTTGATCCCGTGGAAATTTGTGGAATCGTGTCCATCGTCAATAAGATCAACGCGATGAATGACCCGCCGGTGACCCAGATGGCCGTCTTGCGCCAAAATGATTCAGATGCCCACCACTGACTTGTCGCCATGGTTTTCTCCCTTACTTAACGTTAATAATTCTTAATCGGCTCCACCTCAACATGCTCTGCGGCATGTGTGCCTACGCACAAATGCCAGATCGCATGCGGTGCGAGCAAATACCCCACCAACATGAATGCAACGATGACCGTCCAAAAAGGATGTTTCAGCAGGTTGGCTGCATCGGCCAGAAAGAGTGTGGAGATCAGCAGCCCTGCGTAGGAAAGATAGGCCAATGGCATCAGGCGCTTATCACCCTTGAGACGCGAAAAGGCGAATAACAGTGCATACAACGCACCCAACATGATCACCATCGCTGAAGTGAAGAAGATGGTGAAGAAATTACCAAGGCTGGCTGGTTCGATCATGTCGCTCTACCCAGATCACTAATAGATTCATTGAAAAGCAATGTATTCTCTTTTTTGTAAAGATGCAACTATTTTGAATGTATTATGAATCAAGCTGAATATGCGGCAGAATGACGGCCATAACATTGATGTACCTGAAGACAGGTGAACCACTATGCAACTCAATCTTTCCACCGATATCGCACTGCGCACCCTGATCTATCTGGGGCAGAAGAACGAGCCAGCCACCATCGCTGAAGTCTCTGATGCCTTCGATATCGTCAAGACCCACTTGATGAAGGTCGTCATGCAACTCGTCGCTGCGGGAGTGGTAGTCAGCGAACGCGGTAGGAACGGGGGAATACGACTGGCACGAAATCCCTCAGAAATCGTGGTCGGCGATGTCGTGCGCTTGATGGAAAGCAACCTTGCGCTCCTTTACTGCATGAAAGAAGACGCGCTAAGTGATTGTTGCCCGCTGATGCCGAATTGCCGCTTAAAGAAGATATTCTTTAACGCACAAAAAGCGTTCCTAGATATGCTTGATGGCAGCACATTGGCTGACCTACTGCCTAGCACAAAGGCAAAGTTGAAGAAATAACAATAATTCCGTGTTTCTAGACGTTTCGTGGAAGTTTTTTGGCTGCCAAAATCCTCCAAAAAACAGCAGAAGCGTTCAGCTAAACCGCTGTTGTAAATACCGGATAATTTCGCTGGACTCGTACAGCCACTGCACTTGGCCCTGCGCATCGGTAATACGCAAACAAGGCGTTTGAATTTTGCCGCCGCCCTGCTCCAGTTCGGCGCGATGTTGTGGGTCATATTGCGCGTCGCGCAGTGCTATCGGCAAAGACAAACGTCCCATCTCGTGGCGCACTTTGATGCAAAAAGGACATGTCTTGAATTGATACAGCGCCAGTTGGCTGCATTCCAGATCAACCTGCCGTTGCGCTTCTGCTTCACGCACCACGCCTTTTGGCATCGCCAACGTCGCCCATAGCAGCATGAAGGGAGTCAACACCAAACGCAGTGTTTTGAAAAACATTCTTATCATCGTTTTAATCATTTTGATTCCGGTTAAATTTGCGAGCTGCCATTGCCGCAGCTCAAGGGAGCGCGATTCTACTGAATCAAATGGCCGCCGCCAGCTTTTCTGCCAACCTTCCCGCTTGAGTCCAATTCAAATCAAACGTTCCCTGTGGAATAGCGATGCGCATACCTGCATCGTGTACCGTGCCAACGAATGCGCCATCACTGCCAATCGGGCTCATGTATATCTCACGCTCTGGGCTGATGCCGTCGCGCACCGCGACTAATGCAAAAGAGAGACTAGAGGCTTCCGCTGGCGTGAGTCGCAATACCAGATCGTCGGCCAGTTTCAAACGTATCTGCTTGCCCAGCACGCGATGCTGCGTGCTGCCTACCTCAAAAGAAAATGGCTCAGACATGCGCCGCCCCGCGCGCTTCTTTGAGCATGCGCATGCAATGGATGTTCGCCGCCAATTCCAGCGCGGTGAAATCATCCAGCGTCATCAATCCGGCATCTGCTCCCGCATCCAATAACAGACGCACCAGCGGTGTTTTGCCAGCCGAGGCGCAGTAGATCAGCGCAGTTGCGCCATTTATATTCTGCGTATCCAGCGGCGCACCGGCTTGGATGAGCGCGGAAGCACATGCTGCGCTGTCGGCAAAACAGGTGAACCACAACGCGCCATTGCTGTCGGCATTCATCCTGCCCGGATTTGCACCGCGCGCTAACAATGCCGTAAGCACGTCGAGATTCCCCAAGCGTGCCGCATGCATCAACGGCGTGGTGGCATTGGTGATTGTGCTTTCGATCTGTAGCGGTTCGGTTACGTCGAATCCGGCTTGGAGCAACCAACATTTCAATTCACTATCGTTCATGTAAGTTCCTCATCCATTAAAACCAAACCCCCTCCAACTCCCCCTTATCAGGGGGAGAGTTAAGCCCGCGCCCTAAGTGGGGTAAGCAGGCAAAGTTGAGATACGTGGATCGTCCAGTGCCATACCCACCGCGTAGTGGTAGATCACTTGGAATGTATCGTCTTTGAGGCCGAGCACTTCATGCACCGCATCGTCGAAGAAGCAGCCGATGCCAGTGCCGCGCCATCCGGCGGCTTCGGCTTCGAGCGTGATGATGTGCCCCAGCATGCCCGCCTCCCAATGCAAGTGGCGGTAGGCGGATGTATCAGCAGCGATGGGGGCGGCGAATTCCGCCACCATCATGAAGGTGATAGCACCTTGTGTGGCGATGTCCTGATGACAGGAGAGCGTGCGCGCGGTCTTGCCTGCGCGTGCCGCGATCAGTTGATACAAGGGAAGCTCGGTATCCATACGCTCCCACGCGAACGTCTCGCGGAATGCGGTGCGTAACAAGCTATGCGCCGACTCGCTGCGCGGCAGCGCATACACACCGGGTGCGACACCTTCGACGCGATGCACTAGCAGCACCGGATGCACGCGTGGCGCGCATGTCCACATGTTCCAAACTGGCGAACCTCCGGGCAAGAGACCAGCGAGGATGCGTTTGAACACCGCCTGGGACATCACAGATTGCCCGTCGAAGGCTTGGGCGCTGCGCCGTTTTAGGATGACTTGCGCGGCATGGATGTCATCGTTTTTGGGATTCGTTGCTGTCCCATTGAGACCAAAGAATTCACTAGAAACTAACCCCCTCCAACTCCCCCTTATCAGGGGGAGAGCTGAGTCGGCTCCTCCCCTGACTTGCTCCCCCCTGATAAGGGGGGCATGGGGGGGTTGGGGAGGTTGGGAGGGGTTTAAGCCCAATGAATTATCTGCATTCAAACAAGGCACATCCGTCGCAGGCAGCATGCCGCGTGTCGCCACCGCCACCTCCTCGATCACTGGCCATTGGTACAGCGGTTTTGCATCCAGCAGGTTGGGCTTGCCTGCCCAGCTTTTCCAGTCCATTGGAAAAGTATTGTCTGTTTCGTGCAGCGCCACGATGACCTCGGCCTCTTCACTTTCCACTCCCGCAAAATCATCCGCGCGATCTGTACCCAGACTATGCGCAAGCAGTGCCGAATCCGTCGCCAACAAGCGCGGTTGCCAGCCGTGCAATGCCGCCGCATAGCTCACTGCGGCCAGCACATGCCCCATATCAAGCTGGCAATAACGGAAGGCGCGTTCGCCGTATTTCCACGCCTCGCGCCAATGGATAGAGCTGAAGCCCAGCCACACGCCTGCGCTGCGCGTGTCGCTTGCCCATGCGCGGCGTTCCAATGCGTGATCGAGATTTTGATAGTGGTACAGGCCATCCCCGATGTCCGTGCCCCCGGCGCTGATGAGCCAGGTCTCGGTGGGATGCAGATTGCCGGAAGAAGGATGCGCGCGCAGCGACCAGCGCGATCCGGCATATTCTTTCCATGCCGTCAGGCCAACACATAAGCGCAACAAAGAACCGATGTTTTGCGTGTTGAAGGGCAAAGCTGTGCGCGCAGCTGCAAGCTCGCTCCACGTTATTTTCGCTGTCGTTATTTCGCGCGGCAATGCGAGCTGTGCGGCACCGCTCCAATCGCGGAATGCTTTGGGTTGTGCATCCCAATCCAGCGTGCCGGGGCCTGCGGCATAACGATCTAGCGCGTGTTTGCTGCGTGCGTGATAGGCCAGCACGGTAGCGACACGGGCATCGCTCACTTTTAACTCAGCCCGGTCAGCTCGTCGCTCAGGCAACCGATAGGCTCGGCCAATGTGCCTTCCGCGTCGATCTCGAAACGCACCAGATAAATCTCTTCATCCGGCATTTCCTTGGCATGACCGACGTTAACGATCACGCCGCGCGTGCCCGCCGCAGCCAGCAAAGCATCAGGCTCCACACCGGGGATGCTGCTCTCGCCGGTCTCTTCCAGCGATTCGTTGTAGAGGTCTTGCGCGGCGAACACCATGTCGCCCATCTGGAATCTGCTCATCGTTCACTCCTCAAGACTTGGAATCATTTGTGCTTCGCAACGCAAGCTTGCCGCATCGCCCCATGCCGTGACCATTTCGACGAACCAGCGCGCGTCGCTCGGGTGCGGGCAAAACAGATCGTACTCGGCATAGAAGCTGCCGTCGCTGTTGATCGTTAACGTACCGCAAAGATCGCCGCGCGCATTGAGCCACACGCCCTCGTACCCCAGCTGCTGACTAAACGGATCGGTAACACTGGTAAAGCGCACGCCATCCAGCTCAATCACTGGTGCTGCGCCTGCCGCCGTGTACTTTGCCGCTTCTTGTCGCAAAGCCTGCACAGTGCGCTCGACCTGCGCTCGCCACTCCGCCGGAAGATCGGGAGTCACTGTCACCAGATTTCCGCCGGTGCTTTCAGCCGCTCAACCACTTTACCGCCCAGCAGATGTTCGTCGAATATCTCGCTCACATCGGCTTTGGTGATATTGCTGTACATCACACCCTCAGGATAAACCAGCACGTTGGGGCCCACGCCGCACGGGCCGATACAGCCGCTAGGTGTCACCTGCACTTCGGCGAAACACTGGCGCTGCTGCCATTGCTTCATGAACTCGTCCACGATCTCGGCACACCCCTTCTGGCCGCATGATCCGCGCGGATGTCCGGCAGGACGATTTTGCGAACAAACAAATACATGTCTCACAGGCTTGGCCATGATTACGCTCCCGTTGGCATTGGTTGATGAGTGTGACACTGCTTCGGACACACGCGCGCACACGAACCGCAGCCAATGCAATCCATCGCATTGACGATGGTCATGACCATCATATTGTCCTCGTCTTCGTCGTAATTCTCGTCATCCTCATCACGCTCCAGCAACTCGAACACGCTGCGTGGGCAGACCTTAAAGCAGCGACCGCAACCGATACAGTTCGCCGCGTTAAGCTCGGTGACAAAAGTGGGTTCGTAAGGCGTGCCGCCTCGGGTGGTTCCGGTGATGTTTGCCATGTTCTTTCCTCTGTTTATTCCCAATAATTTCCAGAAAAATCCCGCTGTAGGAGCTCGATTTATCGAGCGATTAGTTGAAATCGCGCAATAAATTGCGCTCCTACGGTGATACTTTCCGACTTTATTCCTGTGCAGCTTTTTGCGCCGCGATCAGCTTCGCATTCGCTTCGGCCCAAGCCTGACAAGCGTCATACGTCGATTGCGCGATGCTCGGTATTTCTTTGTATCCGGCGGGTAGTTTGTCCTCGACCAGATCGTGCATCTGCCCTGCCCACTCGGTGGCGATGCGTTTGAGCTTCTTCACTTCCTTATCGAGTGCTTTCAGTTCGTCTTCAGTCATTTCTTCAATTCCTTTTAGGAGAAAACTAAACTTAACCCCACCCAGCCTTGTGCGAGCTTCCGCTTTGCGGAATGCCTGCTTACCCAACTTAAGGGGAAGTTGGAGGGGGTTAGGTTTTTCCTTTTACATCCCCGCCACTTCTGGGTATTTGCTGACGGTAGAAAGCGCAACCGACAACAACTTGTCCGCCTCGTCTTTCATCTTCGACAGGCTTTCGTAGCTGTAGCGATGCACATCGCGCAGGGTTTTATCCACCACCACTAGCTTGCCCACAGTAACCACCACGCGACCGAAACCTTCATGGGTGATGTTGATCATCGGGATCGCCATCAAGCCACATTCCTTTTCGATCAAGGAGGAGATAGCGTTGTAGAACGCTTTGATGCGAGCCAACAAAATCTCATCAGGATCGCCAATCACGGGAATCTCGCGGCGCTGCTCCTTGGTCATCACATACGGTGCCAAAATTCGATCAACCGGCCAGCCGTCATAAGTGCCGTAGCTATCGATGGCGCGCATCTGCTTGACCATTTCCTGAATGAAGTCTGTGCTGTACAACGGGTCCTGCGCTACTGTCTGACTCATGGTGTATCTCCTTTAGAAAACTCAGTTATTTCGTTGAGCAACCACTTGCGGTGCCCATCCGGTAAATCGTCCCAACACAAACCCTGCCGTTAGTCCGGCGGCGGCTCCTAGCACTGCTGCCGCATCGCCCCAGCGCGCGGCAAGCGCCGCCGCAAACAAAGCCAGCACACAAGGCAGCACATAAGCCAGCATTCCGGCCTTGAGCAAATCGCCCTCGCTCAACTGCAACTGCAACTCGTCACCTGCTCGCACATTGGCATCGCACTGCACCGCAATGGTCTTGCGGTTGTGCGCAAAATATTTGCCCAGCCCCGATACGCCGCAACTACTGCTGGAAGCGCAACCGCCACAACCAGACTTCTCGGTCGGCTCAACCATCGCGATGCCATCCGCGCTGGAGACAACACGAACGGGTGCGGAAATCATTCCTGCCACTCCTCGTCTTCGGCGAACTTGCCTGTACCGGACTGCTTCTTGATATGTTTTGCCAACCACACTGGCGGATCGTTGACCAGATTCTTTTGCAGACCGATCAACAGCTCGTCGATGAGCGTCCCCTCATCCACACGCATCGGCTGGATGCTCTTCGCCAACAATTGTTGGATGGCCGATGCGCCCACCGCATTGCAATACACCGCCGCACAGTCACCCAACAACTCGACCTTCGCAGCCAACTTTCCTTCGTGTCCATCCATCGCGGTCTCGATGAATTCCGCCACCGCGACCAAGCGCGATTCACTCTCGCCCAGTTCGTAGATGGCGAACGCCTCCGCCGCGCCGAAGTGTTGATTCACCGTACGACGGTCACTGCTGGCAAAAGCGATCTTGACCTTCATCTCTTCTTCCTCAATGGGTTTGACCAGCCGCAGATGCCGCATGAGCTTCTCCTGTCCGCTGTGCATAGATCGAAACATAAGGCTCGGGCTCGTGGTGTCCGTGCTCCACCAACATGTTCGCCAGATCAAAGAATGCTTGGCGCGTGCCGCGATAGCCCACCCACAGACGCTGGTAACCGCCGATGAGGTCGTATTGCGGGAAACCTGCACGCATTAACGGCACACCCAAACGGCGCGCCGTCTCCACCGCATGCGAATTACTGATGACGAGCTGTGCGCCGTTTTTTCTGGCCGCTATTTCGAGGTCTTCCAGATCACCGATGCCGACCTGCGCCGCAGCCACTTCGTTAAGGATGTTGGCGCGCGCGGGGGCAACCGCAGCCACCACTTCGCAGCCCATCTCGGTGACCAGACGTGCGTAACCGTAGAGCAGATCAGGATCGGCAGCGATAGCGACGCGCGCAAAGCCCAGCATGAAATGTGAATCCACCATCGCGTCCTGCAACTGCGCGCGCTGACGTTCGATCTTCTCCGGCACGGGTTTGCCGCTGATCTCGGCCAGTGCCGCAACAAAAGCATCCACCGCATCCAATCCCATCAGACTGTCGAAGCGGAAGTCCGGCACCGATGTCTGCTCCTTGAGGAAATCTGCGGCCTCATTCAAGGAATTACCCAACACCAGCGTGGCGATGGATTCGCCCATGCTGGCGATGTCGGTCACGGGTGTGCCGCCCACGGTGAGCGGTGAACTTTCCATCTCGGTGAGATGGCCGTCGAGTGAATCGCCGATGTCCGGCAATACCAGCGGACGCAAACCAAATGCTTCGATGAGCTCTTTGATGTGTTCGACATCGCCAGGGGTGAGGAATGATCCAGCTAAAACGTTCACTTGTTTTTTGCGCTTGCCGACCTCGGTGCTCTTGTGCGGCAGCATCACTTCCAGTGTCGCCTTCACCGCTAACGCGTAACCGCTTTCAAGGCAGCCTGTGAAATCGGGTGTGTTCACCGGCACTACCGGGATGTGCGCGAACTCGGGATGTTTTGTGTAAAAGTTTTTGACCAGACGTTTGATGTCGGTGCCCTGTGTTTCGGACAGCCCCGTGGTCGGCAAACCGATGAGCGCAGGTTTGCTCTTCTCGCACACCGCACGCAGCCCCTCGATCACGTTCTCATCCGCATTCATCACGGTGGACACCTGATCCATCGCCGTGGTCTGCAAAGGAATGGGTTCGCGGAAATGGCGCACGAAATACACCTTACCGAATGCCGTGCAGCCCTGTGATCCATGCATCATGGGGATAGCTTTGTTGATACCAAGGAAGGCGAGCGACGCGCCGACCGGCTGGCTGGCCTTGAGCGGATTCACCGCGAGCGCTTTGTTGCGTTTCAGGATCTCGGCCATGTCACGCTCCCCCAGCCGTCATTCCCGCGAAAGCGGGAATCCAGCAAAAACTAACAACCCGCGAAGCGGACAAAACTATCTCCGTCCCGCTGCGCGGGAAATCGTTTGATTGACTGGATTCCCGCTTTCGCGGGAATGACGGTGCGTGTAGAGCCGAGTCTTGAAAATTCATTCTCATCATCACGCCCCCAACTCCACGCCCGGCACATTCGACTTCGCCCACGGCGCGGGCTTGCGCACGCTCGCCCACACTGGGCTCTGTATCGTCAGAGCCAATTGGCGCGCGAGTTCGATCATGCCGCTGTAACCCTCGTAACCGAATTCACGTTCTTGGTTGATGTCGAGGAAAGGGATGCGCGCCTTGAGCGCGGTGTACATGTTGCGACCACCCGCGATGAGGATGTCGGCCTGATATTCCTTCACCACACCGAGTAGCGCCTTGGGGCTGCCATCGGTGATCATCTTGGTCTTGTCACCCATGATCTCGCGGATGCGCGCCTTGTCTTCCTCAGTGGATTTGCTGGTGCCGGTGGCGACTACATCCATGCCTAAGTCTTGCAGCGCAGAGACGATGGACCACGACTTCACACCGCCGGTGTAGAGCAACACACGTTTGCCGCGTAGCTTCTCGCGCCACGGATCGAGTGCCGCATTGATCTTGGCCTCTTCGCGCGCGATGAGCGCTTCGGTACGTTCGGTGAGTGAGGGATCGTTGAGCAGCTTGGCGAATTCGCGGAACGCCATCGAGGTGTCGGTCACGCCGTAGAAGCTGCCCTCGAAGAACGGGGTCTTGTAATCAGTTTGCAGTTTGCGCGCGACGTTGAGTAACGCCTTGGCACACACCACCATATTGGCTTCGGCGCGGTGCATGGTCTGCACATCGTGGAAGCGTGCGTCGCCAGACAAAGTGCACAGGATGCGCAATCCGAGTTCGTCGAACAGCGGCGCCACGTTCCAAAATTCGCCCGCGATGTTGTATTCGCCGATGAGGTTCACGTCATGCACAGTGATGCCGGGACGTTGCGCACTCTCGGGTACAGGCAGCGGCTCTGACGTACCCACCACATACTTGAACATCGCCTCGCCTGCGATGCGGTTGCCCAGATTCTTAGTGCCGTAGAAACCCGCGCAGTCCACCGGGATCACAGGCACGCCCGTCTTCTCGGCGGCACTCTTACACACGGCACTGATGTCGTCGCCGGTGAGCGCAGGTACGCAGGTGTTGTAGATGAACACGGCTTTGGGTGAATAACTATCCACCGCTTGTTTGATGGCATGGAACAGCCGCTTCTCGCCGCGCCCCATGATGACGTCTTGTTCGGTGAGGTCGGTGGTCATGCCGATGCGATACAGCGTCGGGCCGGAAGAGCGCGTGCCACGGTTGTCCCACGAACTGCCCGCGCAGGCGATAGGCCCGTGCACGATGTGCGCCACATCGGCGATAGGCAACAAAGCGATCTGCGCACCATCGAAAGAACAGCCGCCCGCCGTCGCGCCCGGCTTAGGGCGCGCGCAACCGGATTTCTCCTTCTTGTTATGTGTGCAGGCCGGTTCGTTAAGTAACTCGGCGATTTCCTTGGCTTGCATGGCAGTAGCTCACGAGAATTGACACTCCCGTATCCGCACAAACTATGCCAACCAACAGCCGTTTGATTTAAATGGGATTTATTGGGAGGAGTTTTGTAGTAAAGCAGACAAAACAGGACAGACCGACAAATCAACAACGCAGGGGGCCGAGTTGAGCGCGTGACTCATCTATTGCGAAGCCAACCACATTTCAGAGGAGCAACTCTGCCCCCCTGAAGTGGGGTAAGCAGGCAATCCGCGTAGCGGATGCATAAGGGGGAGCTAGAGGGGGGCTTTGTCTGCGCCTCTGAAATCAAAAATAATCTGATCGAATCAACAGCGCGCGCCCCCATATTACTTACAGTGCGAATTTTGTTAGACTGCGCAACAGCAACTTCAGGAGATCGCAACATGCTAACGACCATAGAAGTGACGATTGATAAATCAGGGCATTTGCACAGCCTTGAACCTACTCAAGCCATCAAGCCCGGACGCGCACTACTAACATGGCTTGAACCTGACACCACACAAGAACCCGCCTTAATGGCCGAAGCCGCACTGAAGCAAGACTGGCTCAACCCCGAGGAGGATGCAGCGTGGGCACATTTGCAGCCGGGCAAGTAGTCGTTCTGCCATTTCCATTTTCAGACCTCAGCCGGAAAAAACTGCGTCCGGCTTTATTGCTGGCAGACGCAGGACGGGGTGATTGGATCGCCTGCCAAATCACCAGCAACCCCTACGCCGATCCCCTTGCAATCACCTTGGCAGAAAGCGAATTCTCCGAAGGTGGATTACAGCGAACAAGCTATCTCCGCCCCGGAAAATTATTCACCTGCCACGAATCACTACCCGTCAACACGGTTGGCATACTCAACAAAACTGCGCTGCAACAAGCAAGAACAGCTGTTGTTGAAATGATTCGGGGTGGTTAAATTTATTCCGAACCAATATCGGACATGAAAACGACTACCGCAAAACCCAAGAGTGACGCATTCGCAGCCATTCATAGTGCTGCACAGGGATTACACTGTACGGGTGCAATCACCGAAACAACGCTGCGTGAATACGACGCACTCTGCTTGGTTTCCATTCCTGAATTTAACGCCCAAGACATCAAGCGTATTCGTGAAAATGCTCACGTTAGCCAACCGGTATTTGCGCGCTATTTGAACACCAGTGAGTCCACGGTTCAAAAGTGGGAAGCTGGGCAGAAACGCCCCAGCGGGATGGCACTTCGTTTATTGAGCGTGATTGAAAAGCACGGACTTGGAGTGCTTGTCTAAGCGTTACTGATTTGTCGTAATTACGAAAGTCGCCGCCAGTGCATTTCATGCTCGTGGGTGGCACATCTATTGCGAACCTGCGCCCATTTTGGGTGTCCCACTTACTTCCACTACCGTATTGTCGTTAACTGGGACAATTACTAATCTTCCGTCGGACTTTCGGACATATGCGGTAGCAGGCCCCAACAGCAACAACCTTCCTTCGGTGACTATTGCAGGACTATCCGTCTTACTTCTGATAGTGGCGTGCACACCTCCACCAACCTTGAACATGCTCAGCCCAGTCGCAACGAATCCTGCTGTAACGTGCGGCTGGATAATTGGCACGGCTACAGTAAACACAAGCAATAGTGCAGGCCTGAACCAGTCACCGAGTGATGATTTCATATCCCGACCGACATATGAGCTAATAAAAATCGCTACTAGAAGGCATAGCACTAAGGGGGGAAGTACAGCAAGCGGCTCATCTGTCCGAAATGCAAAATCGATGATGACTGCGTGGCTCACGGCAGAAAATATCACAAAAAACCAAAATAATATTCGACTATCTTTCGTCACCCTTTTTGAATCTCGTCGTTCTGCAAGGCCTATCATTAGCCAGATTACCGCCCCATATAAAACCATGGACAAACCTAAAAATAGCAGGCTTGCAGCAACAATAAAAATACTCTGCGCATAAACAGCGTCAATAAGAAAATCATAGGAAAAAAAACCGTTTTGCTGCATGTATATGACAGCTAGGTAACCGGGAAGTGAAGCTATCCACGCCCCTGTAATTAAACCGATCACAATCCGAACGGCTATTTGTTTAGTAAGCAGCTCAGACACTTCCTTTTTTTCTGGCATCAAGCATTGCAAACGTGGGCGAAACCAGCAATCTTTAGTAAAAATTTTATCAATCATAAATTTCCAATTTATTCTGGAATCGCAGTGCAATAGTGCGCAGTATTTTTAGGAAAAATAAGCACCAAAATGATGGCGCCATTTTTTCTTTCAATTTAAACAATTCGTCACCAGTATCTATATTTTTCGCTGGGAGCTGTAAACAATTCGAGATCACAGGGGCAGCAGAAAGGAAGCCGGGCAAGGCAAGAAGGTTGATAGTTTAAGCTGAGACAATTCAGCTTTGGCACTTGGGTTACCTTTGATATTACTTAGCCCGCAAACAGGCTCAACATCCACTCCCTAAATGGATCAGTCAGCCAAAAATAAATCACATGGGCGAGAATGAAGCCCACAAACAAAATTAAACCCACCGCATAAAAAGCTAACCGTTGAGCTTCCAAACGAGCCTCAAGAAATGGAAAGCTCTTAGTAATCATGTCCTCGATAGATTTATAGTCACTCATCATTTGCTTCTTTTTGCGAGCAATTTCATCGCCAATAGCAGTTAAGGTATGCAATTGGTTACGCAGTACAAAGGCGCTTAATATTACAAAAACCCAACATCCCACGAGCACAGCAGTATTAATCCAAAACTCATAGCCAATAGTGCTTGCGGTTTTCATTTGAGTGGCCACTACAATCGTTGCGACAGGAATTCCTAGAATTTGATTCTGAATATCTGAGAAGGTCTTATGTATCTTCCCGATTTCTTCAAGTTTTGCCACTTCGAGTTGGTTGACGATTTTGTCGTACGAAAAATCTGCAACGAATAACCTATACCCATCAGAAAAGCTTTTTAACAAATCAGAAAATTGCTCCAAAAGCACCCCAAAGCGCTCTCTTGGTTTCGCAGACTTACAGAGCGTCTGTACTGACTTCGCCAGGATTGCAAGCTTCTGATCCCTATGAGTATCAACTTCAAAAGATTCAAGCAATCGAGACAGACTGTCCGAGTCTGTTTTTAATACGTCAGATGCGAAATATTGAATGGATAATTCAAACTTTCCTTCATGAATAAACACTAACTCGCCAGCCTCTTCATCAAGATAAGCTGCGGCCTCCTTTAGCAAGGAGATAAGTTTGATAAGGCTTCGGTAACTCACAATGGCCGCAGGAATATTTTGGTCGGATTTGCTAAACTTTTCCGAGGCGACGAAGTATCTGGCCGGTTCGCGAATCCTTGCCTTAGGTGCATCCAATAGATCGTTTAGATCAGTAGCGAAAATTCCTAGGGCAATCCTTGGGTCAGCTATTTCGAGCTCAACAACTTGTCCCGCATGAAAAGCATCCGTATCCCCCTGAAGAACCTTCAGGCCATACTCATCACTCTTGGCAAGAATTTCAACAAGGAAATCGCGCTGCTCATCATTGGCAATAGTCAGCGTCCCTTGGCGGGCATCTGATTTGAAGTTGATTGCACGGTAAAGTGCAACCAACTGATCAAACTTGATCGTGCTCATCGTTTAATTCTTCAAGTAATTCCTTGCGCAAGGCTTCAGGGATATTCGATAGAACAAGTTTGTTGCTATCTTGATCGTACCTAACATCTCCGTTCCGCAATCCGCGCCGATCGAACTCAAGCTTCCAATGTGCCGAAGCGCCCTTAAACTTAACCAACCCTTTAATCGCTCGACGGTCTGGAACGAACCCATCAGAAAGTTGTAACTCGTCAAATGCTAAGACCGCTCTCAAATCATCTGGGGAATCTGGCCATACTCGATTAGCGAAGGCATCCAGACTGACTGGATTTCCATTTCGCCCCAACTCGTCAAGATAGTTGAATGCTTGTTCAAAAAGCTGATCTCGTGCCACTGACTCCAAGTGCTGTTCTGTCGCAAAGGATTCAAGGCCGCGCACTAGCTTTTGTGTCTCCTGCAATGCCACCAAAACATCGTTACATCCAAGGAACTGCTTAAAGTAATTAGCAACCTCTCCGCGCCCCTTCAGGAAGCTAACATACCTTTCCGCACCCGCTTGCCAAGCAGTCAAATCCACTCTACCTGCCACGCGCAAGTTGCTCATATCCAAATGGACGCTATCGACAATTTCAAGACCTTCGGTGATAGCTGTACCAACCACCTCAGTCACAATTGCCACCAGCAAAAAATCGGAGACTCCATTATTTACATGTGCAATAAGAACATATCCACCCGTAGCCAGTTGTTCTTTCCCTGCACGATGCATCAAGTGGCGCATCAAGTCTTGAGAAAATGAGTAATAGTCAGTGGAGTGATCTATGAAATATTCACTAACATATCGAGGCATAGGGAAATTATCCTCATCCTCTTCGAATTTTCCGTAGCCTTTACCGGGGCGATCAGCATATTGCTTATGTAAGTGATCGATTAGCCTTTGTGCGGAAGGCGTAATGTTAATAGCTGCATCTGCCAACTCAATGGTTGCTGCCCCATGCTGATCCTTAACTAGTTTATGGACAATCAGATTCTCAATGTTGTTCGGCATGAGCAGTTATCTTTCCTTCGTAAGTTAATACATAGCATCAACTGGATCAGCATCTGTTCGACCAGTTTCAAGCGCCCCCCAATCCTAGCCTACCCGCTTCTACGCACCAAGCAGAAATTTGGCCTATATATATTTTCTTGAGCCCCCTACCAATCTGGTCTATAAACTGGTCTACATAGTTATTCTCATGCTGGGTGTGCAATGAAAACCTCTGTCAGTTCTTATCAAGCCAAAATCAAGCTGCCGGAACTGTTGCGCCAAGTGCAATTGGGCAAGAGTTTTACAATCACGAATCGGGGCGATGCCATCGCCGATCTTGTTCCGAGTGCCAAGCTGCCGCGTGATAAGTCAGTGAGTATCGAGAAGATGAAATCTTTTATGCAGGCCGATCCGGTGAGCGGGGTTGATGTAAAGGCTTTGATTAGTGCAGGTCGTAAATGAATTTCGTTATCGACAACTCGGTTGTGATGGGGGCCATTGTGGCCGGGTTCAAAATACTTGTTCAGTCACGTACAAACCTCTCCGATTCCGTCTAGGAGAAATATTCCGAATCAATATCCCTTGCATGGTGCAACACGAAAACAACTAGCAATCCATCGTCATCGGGCAAGTAAAAAATCAGGTCTGGCATGCGAAGAAAGCTGACGCGAGGCATCAGGCGGCCTTGCGGTCTTTGAGTATTTGGCGGCCTTGCTGTTTCAGGCTGGCGAAATCGATTTCTTTGGTACGACCATTTTGGGCATCGCTCAATCCCTTGGCTATATCTTGGCGCAGGTTGTCGAGCTTTGCTGTTCTGACATCTTCATAGGCTTCGAACAAGTTCAGCGCTTCACGGATCACTTCGCTTGCAGAACCATACTTGCCCGATTCAACGCGCTGACGGACTCGATCTTCCAGTTCAGGTGGCAAGGTTACGTTCATGGACATGACTCTTCTCCTGTTGATTGCTGTCCAAAGTATGGCAATTTATGGCTTGAACTTCCACCGAACTCGGCATGCCAAATTATCCTATAAACCGCAGTTGCCACACCGCTCATGCTTCGATACGCGCATAAAACCGCGCTACTCAGCACGAACGGAGAGGTCAATTGAATTTGTATTTGAAGAATTTATAACAAATCCAAAAAACTACAACACGACCTTGGTGCCAAGCTCGACCACTTGATTGGGCGGCAGGTTGAAGAAGCTGGCTGCACCTTCTGATTGGCGCGTCATCCATGAGAACAGCGCAGAGCGCCACGACGGCAGACCGCCTGGGCCATCGACCACGTTGGAGCGGGCGATGAAGTAAGTGGCGCTCATCGCTTCGTAATTCACTCCACGTTTTGCTAATCCTTTCAATTCAAAAGGAATGTCGATCTCTTGGCGGAAGCCGAAATACAGGGCGACCTCATACATCCCCGGTGCAAGTTTTCTGACTTCAAGACGATCTTGCTTAGCGATGTGAGGCACATCTTCGGTCACCACATGTACGAACAAGGTCTGCTCGTGCAGCACTTTGAAGTGCTTGAGGTTGTGGAACAGTGCGCTCGGGACGAACTTCGGATCTGCGGTCAGATAGATGGCGGTACCGCTGACGCGTGGCACGTCGAGGTGGGTACTGGAAACGAACACCTCCATCGGGATGTCCATTTTTTGTCGCTGCTTGGCGACTAGGGAACTACCTTTCTTCCACGTAGCGAGCAACACGAACAACACAAATCCAAGTGCCAACGGCATCCAACCACCACTGAACACCTTGGTGAGGTTGGAGCCGAAGAACAGCATCTCCAACAGGGCGAACAGTGCCAATGCGATGAGCAAAGGCAAACGTGCGCGCCCCGGCATCATCAACGTGACGAACACGGTGAGCAGGGTGGTGATGATCATGGTGCCAGAGACGGCGATGCCGTAAGCCGCCGCCAACGCACCCGACGAACCGAACTCAAGCACCAGAATGATCACACCGACCAGCATCATCCAGTTCACAGCGGGGATGTATATCTGGCCGCGTTGTGAATCGGAAGTGTGCTGGATGAACAGACGCGGCAGGTAACCCATGCGCATCGCCTGCAAGGTGATGGAGTAAGCACCGGAGATGGTGGCCTGCGAAGCGATCACCGTGGCGGCAGTGGCCAGCGCGACCAGTGGCAACATGAACCAATCGGGCGACATCATGTAGAACGGATTCTGTACCGCCTCTGCCGAGCGCATCACCAGCGCACCTTGGCCGAAATAATTGATGAGCAGTGCCGGACATACCAGCCCGTACCACGCCAAGCGCACTGGCTTGGCACCGAAGTGCCCCATGTCGGCATACAACGCTTCACCACCAGTGAGTGCGAGGAACACCGCCGACAACAGCAGGAACATGCCAGCCGGATGTTCGATGGCAAAGGAGATGGCGTACATCGGACTCAATGCGCGCAACACGGACGGTGTCTCAGCGATGCTGATGATGCCCAGCACAGCCAGTGCCGCGAACCATACCAAGGTGACGGGGCCGAACAACTTACCCATGCTGCCCGTGCCGCGACGTTGGATGAGGAACAGACCGGTGATGACGCCGATGGTGATCGGCAAGATGAGACTTTCCAGCGCGGGTGCGGCAACGCTCAATCCCTCCACCGCAGAGAGCACCGAGATAGCGGGTGTGATGAGTGCATCACCATAGAACAACGAGGCCGCGAAGATGCCCCCTGTGGCGATGAGCAATTTCCAACGTGAGGCGCTCCCTGCCGAGCGGTTCGCCAATGCAGTCAAGGCCAGCACTCCACCTTCGCCGTTGTTGTCGAACTTGAGCATCACCCACACGTATTTGATCGAGATGATGAGCATCATCGCCCAGAACAAAGCAGACAACGTGGCCAACACGTTCGGCTCAGTGGGGGCGAGATGGCCTCCGGCAAAAGCTTCTTTGAATGCGTACAGCGGGCTGGTGCCGATGTCGCCATACACCACGCCGAGGGCGGCGAGTGCCAACGCACTGGTGGCGGTCTTGTTGTTCTGTTCCATCAATATCCTCTCTCTTTCAAATATCGAGCCGGTAACCCACGCCGGTCTCGGTCACAAAAAATCTGGGTTGTGCGGGATCGTCTTCCAACTTCTGGCGCAGGTGGCTCACATAGATGCGCAGGTAATGGTTGCTCTCGACAAAGGCGTTTCCCCACACCGCACGCAACAGATGGCGATAGGTCAGCACCTTGCCCGGTGCGGCCAACATGGCGCATAACAAGCGGTATTCGATGGGGGTGAGGCGCACCAGCTCGCCATTACGCGTGACGTTGCGTTGCGCCAGATCGACCTCGATGTCACCGAAATGGAAATGGGTCTCGGCTGGCGCGCCTTCTTGCGGCAGACGGCGCAACTGCGCACGCACCCGCGCCAACAACTCACCCGTGGAGAAAGGTTTGGTCAGGTAGTCGTCCGCGCCGGCATCCAGCGCGCGTATCTTTTCGCCTTCCGCCGAACGTGCGGACAGCACCAACACCGACAGTGGGAATTGCGTGCGCAACTCGCGGATGAAGGCGATGCCATCACCGTCAGGCAAACCCAGATCGAGGATGAGCAACTGGATGGTATCGGCGTGCAGATGTGCCATGCCTTCTTTCAGCGTGCCACATTCCAACACGTGATGGCCTTCATCCTCCAACGCAGTGCGCACCAAACGGCGTATCTGCACTTCGTCTTCGACGAGTAGTATGGTCGTGTCACTCATGTTCGTTCTCCGCCTCGATCACGGGCGGCACGCCCAACGGCAAGGTGAAGGTGACACATGCAGAGTCTGCATCACTGCTGGCGCGTATCGTGCCGCCGTGTGCGTTCACGATGCTGCGACAGATAGCGAGACCGAGGCCGATGCCGGGGATGTTCGACTCGGCATCGCCGCGTTCGAACAGCTCGAACATCTTGTCCAATTTGCCCGATGGAAAATGCGAACCGCTGTTGCATACCGAGATGGCAGCTTGATCCGCAGCGACGCTGGCGCTGATACGGATGGCAGAACCGGACGGCGCGTATTTGACTGCGTTCTCCAGCAAGTTACACAACACACGCTCCATCAAGATGGCATCGAACTTGAGCAAGGGCAGGTCTCGCGGCAACGCCACTTGCACCGGATGCCGCGCCAACGCAGTGCCCAAAAGTTTGATGCTGGCACCAACCACTTCTTCCAGCGGCTGCCACTCCGCGTTCAAGCGCAAATCACCGGCGCGTAGTTTCGCCATGTCGAGCAGATTGGAGACCATGCTATTCAAGCGCAAGGTCTGCTCGCGCATGGCTTGCACTGTGTCGCGCACATCGCTTGGCAGGGCTTGTTGCGCGAGCGCGTCGCTCATGCCGTAGAGCACGGTGAGCGGTGTGCGGATGTCGTGCGACAGCGCAGACAGGATGGTGCTGCGCAGACGTTCATCGGTCATCTGCAACTGGCTGCGTTGCGCCACTTCGACGAAGTGCAGCCGCTCGACCGAGATGGCGACCAGTGATGCGATGGCTTCGTACAAGGGCTGTTGCACATCCACCTCCGAAGGCAGCACGACACCCAGATCGATGGCCAGCACGCCGCGAACATAGGTGGAGCCGGACAAAGGCAAGAACAACCAATGGTGTTCCGCTTCGCGCATGTGTCGTGTCTGCGCTTGCGATAGCGCGGTAGCTGCGGCGGCCGATTGCAACTCGGAATCCAAGTGGTGTGCATCTTCCGCCGGATGCAACACATCGTCATGCCGCATCAACAACATGCCCCGACAGGCTTGCGAACGTTGCAGGAAATCGCGCGTCGCCTCTGCCACCTGCGCTAGCGAAGTGGTGCCTGCTAGGCGACTGGCGAGTTGATACAAGGCCTGCGACTGCCGCTCACGTTCGACAGCGGCAGCGGTTTGCTTTTGCAGACTGATGGTCAGATTAGCGACGATGAGCGCGACCACCAGCATGACGGCCAGCGTGACCACGTATTGAACGTCGCCGACCGTGAAAGACAAACGCGGATGGATGAAGAAGAAGTCGAGCAGACTGGTGCTGAGTAACGCGGCGGTGATCGCTGCTTGTTTGCCCGCACGCAAGGCGACGATGGCGACCGCCAGCAAGAAAAGCATGGCGACATTGGCCGGATCGAGCACATCCCGCAGCGGCCACATCAGCAGTGTGACCACACCACACGCCGCGATAGCCCACGCCATGCGCGCGATCAGACTGCGCGGCTGGCGTGATGCGATGGCAAGGGAGTCAGATACGACTTGTGCAGGTTTCATGCGGCGGGATTATTCCAGCGCGGACATAAAAATGCTGTAAATAATCACCTGCCGCTCAGACCGCAGCCTGTATCCGGCGCAATGCCCGCATTAACGAGCAGATCGAACTGATTGAAGCCATCTAGGATAGTATCGTGAGCCGTAGCGCGGTGGCGTCGTTGACCGAGACGCAAAAAACGTAGCTTAACCGCCGACTCGCAGCCCGTCTTGCTAAAATCAGGTGATGAGCCAGCTTATAAAGACACCACTATGCTTAACTATTTCACACAAATAATTTACGTTCAGGTTTCGCCAGATCGGCTGACCGTACGAAATCCGAAAACTGGCGAGTCACTTTCCGAGGTTCCTGAAATAGCAATTTCCAATACTCCCAAACCACGCGTTATCGGTGTTGGCAAAGAGGCTCGCCTACACCAATCCGCACATTCCGTACAAATCGTTAATCCATTTTCTCATCCGAGATCCATGGTGTCTGATTTCACTGTGGGAGAGCAAACCCTAAAAACATTTTTGCGGCGCATGAAAATCAATTCCTTTCTTGCCCCTGCCCCCAAGGTCGTCATGCACCTTATGGGGGAACCGGCGGGTGGATTCACCCAAGTTGAAGTTCGTGCGTTTCATGAAATGGCTGTTGGAGCCGGAGCGTCGCAAGTTAAAATTTGGCAAGGTCGCACGCTTAGCGATCAAGAACTGCTTTCCGGCCAATTTCCTAGCGATGGTTCGGTTCTCTCATAAAATATCCCTCCAAGCAAACCCGCGCGGGTGCAATGAGTGAAACGCATTGCATCGGATGTATTAATTTCCACATCCGGCGCAATGCCCGTTGCCCTTCGAAAAACTCAGGCGAGCGTTATTGCGTATATGGACACCTCCCGTTTTGCAAGCAATTCGCGTTGATGGTTTTTGGTGCAACTGCTTCCGTATATCCGGCTTCCTGTTGGACGGCAAGCCGTCCGAGCCATGATGGAATTCGCGC